>NZ_AQQS01000013.1 GCF_002088275.1 Aurantimonas sp. 22II-16-19i | reverse complement strand
CTCACGGAATCACGGAATCACGTCAAACGAACTGCAGGACGTGAGACGGCCCCTGTAAGACAGGCGCGCTATCGCACCACGCGTGAAGCAGAGGTCGGGCCGGAAAACCTCACGTCCCGCCGAAGGGGGCTGGCCACCGCCAGCGGACAACCTGTGCAAGGCCGGACCGGGCGCATGAGCAAGCAACGCCGTGCGGCCGCTCTGCTCGAATTGCAATGAGCCGTCCGGCTGCCGGGCTCGCGGCAGATCCCGGCCTGCCTTCGGCTCCTGCATCCGCACCGGACTTCCCGGCTCACCGCCTGGCGCGCCCCCCGCCGCTATTATCATCGGCGCGACCGCTCCGGCCGATCTCGCGCGCCTCGGCGCGCCGCGAGCTGCAAACCTTCCAGAACAACCGAACACCAGCGCCGACAACAACTCCGTCAGGAGCCACGACCACGGCCCCGGTCGACACCACCGCACAGAGGCGCCGTCCCCATCGCGCGGCCGAACGAGACAGAACAGAGCATCCGCACCAGACGTTTCAGCCGGAAGATCGGCTCTCTGAACAATGCCGCGGAGAGCAGGACCTCATCCGATTTACTCGATCGTCCGCGTAAGGCCCCCGCGTCGCGCAGAGGCCTTTCGGAGGAGCTTGCCGGGGTTCGCGAAGCACCTGCCCGAGACGACACGGGGCGAGCGGAGCGGATCCCGGTGTCTCCGCCCGATGGCGAGGGAGCGCACCAGGCGTTCGGATGGAGAGTCCCTGGCCGCAACTCGGCCGCCGGATGGGGCACGCGAGGACGCGGATAGCACAAAGGACCCTAGGGAGCTGTCCCAAGGCCCCGCATCTTCGGACATGTGGACGCAAAAAAGCCGCCCCGAAAGGCGGCTGATCTGCATGACAGACTATCGTCGTTTTGGTTGCGGGGAGAGGATTTGAACCTCTGACCTTCAGGTTATGAGCCTGACGAGCTACCGGGCTGCTCCACCCCGCGTCACCAACGGCGCGTTTCCGCGTCGCCCGTGAGCGCTATGTATGCGACAGTTGGATGAATGAAAAGGGGGCAGGGGCGATTCGTCCGAGTTTTTTGCCGCAAGTCCCCGGGCCGCTCCTCGTCAAAGCGAAGATCCTCCGCAAAGCATTGATTTCGTTGACGGTGCGACGTCGGCATCGGTGCCGGCGGCAAGGACCGGTGCGTGCGGGCTCGTGGCGGAGGTCTCACCGCCGGGCCGCTCGGGTGATTCGCGGCCGGCGGCGATTCGGCGCGGCCGCAGACGCTCCGGCGCGCGATCGCGCGCCTCCTGCCGGCAGCGCCGGGGTGGCCGGTCCGGCGATGTCCCGCCGGGCATGATGCAAGAGCGCGGATCGGCCCCGCCTCCCGAGCCGTCCACAGCGTGCGAGGGCTCGCAGACCGGCATTGCGGCGGGGGCCTCGTCGGACCTGCGTTCAGCAGCGGGACGAGGCGGGGCCGCCGAGGCGCTCGAGGCTGGCGTGGACGATGGTCTGTCTCGCGGCTCCCGGCCGGCGTCAGGCCTTCAGCGCCGGCACACCGCGCAGCTGCTCCGCAGCGAACTCGATGAACGTGCGGACCTTGGCCGCCGCCCGGCGGCCCTCCACATGCACCAGATGGATCGGCAGCGGCTCCGGCTCGGCCTCCCGGAGGACGGTCTCCAGGGTACCGTCGGCGACGTCCCTGTCGACCTGATAGGAGAGGACGCGGCAGAGGCCCCAGCCGCGCCGCGCGATCTCGATGGCCGCGGCGAGGCTGCTGACGGTCAGTTGCGGCTCGACCTTGACCACCGTCTCTCCGTCGCGACCGAACCGCCAGTCCCGCGATGGCGTTGCGGGCGCTGCCGAAACGACCCTGTGGGCGGCGAGGTCGCGCGGATGTTCGGGATGGCCGTACCGGGCGAAATAGCCCGGCGATCCGCAGACCACGCGGCGGACTTGCCCGACCCGGACGGCGGTCAGGCCCGACGACGGCATCGGCCCGATGCGGACGGCGATGTCGAAGCCCTCCTCGACGAGGTTCACGATGCGGTCGACCATCAAGACGTCGGCGCTGACACCGGGGAAGCGGTCGAGGAAATTTGTCAGGACGGGCGAGAGATGGATCCGGCCGAACTCCTGCGGACTGGTGATGCGCAGCCTGCCGGCTGGGCTGCCCGCTGCGCCGGATGCGGCATCGTCGGCATCCTGCAACTGCGCGAGGATCTCCCGGACCTCTTCGAGATAGGCCCGCCCCACATCGGTCAGCCGCACCTGCCGCGTCGTGCGGGTGAAGAGCTGCGCGCCGAGAACCGTCTCCAGCGAATTGATGCCCCGGGTGGCGGAGGCGGCGCTGAGGCCGGCGGTCCGGGCGCCGGCGGCGAAGCTCTCGGCCTCGGCCACGGCCACGAACATCTTCAGGGCCTGCAAGCGGTCCATGTCACCCTCGATTGCTGCGGTTTATGAAATAGTGTTCTTCTGGAAGAGGTCATTATTGCGGCCAGAGAAGATCGCTACGTTGCGGGCATGGTCGAGCCGTCGCTTCACCGGCGGATCGGCCATCCCTCTCTCGCAACGGATCGGATCGTCCCATCATGTCCCACACCCGTGACCACTCGCATGCTCCCGTGAGGCTCTACTGGACCCCGAAGTCGGGTCACTGCCACCGGGTCCAGCTGATGCTTTCGCTGCTCGCCATCCCCTATGAGACCGTCGATCTCGACATGGCGAAGGGCGCCCACAAGGCGCCGGACTATCTGTCGATCAGCCCGCTCGGGCAGGTCCCCGCGATCGACGACGCCGGTTTCACCCTCTCCGATTCCAACGCCATCATCACCTATCTCGCCGAGCGTTATGGCGACGCCGACCTGTGGACGGGCCGTGATCCCTTCGAGAAGGCCGAGGTGCAACGCTGGCTCTCCATCGCTGCCGGCGAAATCGCGCGGGGGCCGGCCGCGGCGCGCCTCGTCACGGTCTTCGGCGCGTCGCTCGACCACGCGGCGGCGAAGGCGATCGCGCAGACGCTCCTCGGCATGATGGAGGCGCATCTGGATGGGCGGGAGTGGCTGGCCGCCGACAGGCCGACGCTCGCCGACATCGCCGCCTACAGCTATGTCGCCCATGCGCCGGAAGGCGGCGTCAGCCTCGCCGATGCCCCCAACGTGCGGGCCTGGCTCGCCCGCGTCGAGGCCTTGCCGGACTTCGTCGGCATGGCCCGCTCGCCAGACCTCACCTGAGCCGGGCGCCCGCCTGATCATCCGCATGCCTCATCCTCCCGTGTGCCCGCCAGCCCCGCCCGGCATGGCGACGAAAGGTGGCCTGTCATGACAATTGCTTCCGCAACGTTCCACGCCGGGGAGATCGAGGCGCAGCGCCACGCCGGAGTGGAGGCGATCGCAGCCTCGATCGGCGGCTTCATCCGGGCCGAGATGCCCGAGCAGCACCGGGCGTTCTTCGCCGCGCTCCCCTTCATCGTCGTCGCCGGCGGCGACGAGGCCGGCCGCCCCTGGGTCACGATCATGGAGGGGCCGGACGGATTTCTCGCCTCGCCCGATCCGCGCAGCCTGACGGTTGCGGCGTCCCTCGGGGCCGAGGATCCGCTCGCCGGCACGTTCACCGAAGGGGCCGCCATCGGCATCCTCGGGATCGAGCTGGGGACGAGGCGGCGCAACCGGATGAACGGCGTCCTGCGTCCGGATGGTGGAGCCTTTGCCGTCGAGGTGCGGCAGAGCTTCGGCAATTGCCCGCAATACATCCGGGAACGCGAATGGCGCCGGGTGGAGCCGGGGTCGGTGCCGGAGGCCCGCGTTTCGGCCGGACTGGACGCGGACCAGGAGCGGCGCATCGCGCGCGCCGATACCTTCTTCATCGGCTCGGGCTTCACGTCGGGCGAGGGGGGCCGGTCGGACGGCTACGATGCCTCCCATCGCGGCGGCGAGCCCGGCTTCGTCCGGGTGGCCGAGGACGGGACGCTGCACATCCCCGACTATGCGGGCAACAACTTCTTCAACACGATCGGCAATCTCGCCCGCGACCCGCGGGTCGGCCTCCTGTTCGTCGACTTTGCGACCGGGGGCATGCTGCAGATCACCGGTCGGGCCCGGATCGACTGGGCGCCGAGGGAAAGCCACGATGCCGACGCGCGGCGGATGATCGTGGTCAGCGTCGACAAGGTCGTCGACCGTCCGTCCGCGCTCGCCCTCAGATGGCGCGAGGACGGTGACGACCACCTCCGTCTGCGGGTCGTCGACAAGGTGGTGGAAAGCCGCGATGTGGTCTCCTTCCATCTGGCCGATGCCGATGCGGCGGCGCTGCAGCCTTTCGAGGCCGGCCAGCATCTGCCGATCGAGCTGCAGATCCCCGGCCAGCCGGCGCGGGTCAGGCGGAGCTATTCCCTGTCGGGATCGCCCTTCGCCGAAACCTATCGGATCACCGTCAAGCGCGAGGAGCGGGGGACGGCCTCGCGCTTCCTGCACGACCACGTCGCCGTCGGCGACCTGATCGACGCCCGCTTGCCTTCGGGCGACTTCGTCATGCCCCGGGGCGATGGCCCGCTGGTGCTGGTCAGTGCCGGCGTCGGCATCACGCCGATGCTCGCGATGCTGCATGCCGCGGTCGCCGAGAATTCCGCTCGCCGGATCTTTTTCGTCCACGCCACGCGCGACGGGGCGGCCCACGGCTTCCGGTCGGAGGTCGACGGACTTGTGGCGGGCGGCCGGACCGTCCGGCGCAAGATCTTCTACAGCCTGCCGCGCGAGGAGGATCTCGCATCTGCGGCCTTCGACGCGGCGGGCCGGCTGACCGCCGCCGATCTGCTCGCGTTCGAGGCAGGTCCGGATGCCCACTACATGCTGTGCGGCCCCGTCGGCTTCCTGGCGGACATTGGCGCGGGCCTCGAGGCGGGCGGCGTGCCGCAGGACCGAATCCATGTCGAGACCTTCGGGCCGGGCGCCGCGGCCTGACGAGGCGATCCGGAATGGCGCTTCGGCGCCACCGGCTTGGCTGTCGTCGGCGGGGGCCGCCGGTCGCCGGAGAGCGGGGCGAACGCCGGCTCCCTGCCGGCGCGGCTCAGCCGGGATGCAGGAGCTGCAGCGCCTTGACGACGAGTTCCGGCAGGCTGCGCGCGGCGAGCTTCGATTTCAGCTGGGAGGCGGTGTTGGCGACGGTCTTGTAGCTGATGCCGAGATGGGCCGCGACGTCGGAATAGGCGCGGCCGCGACTGATCAGGCCGAGGATCTCGATCTCGCGGGCGCTCAGCTGGTCGAGCACCGGCTTGGCGCGGGGCTGGTTGAGCAACGCCACCCGCGTCGCCATGTCCGGCATCAGGAAGGATGCGCCGCCGATGACGGTGGCGAAGGCCCTGCCGATGGTCTCGGGGGCGACGTCCTTCTGGACGAAGCCGTTGGCGCCGAGGTTGAGGGCGTTGCGGACGATCGTCGGGTCGTCGTGCATCGAAAAGACGAGGACGGGGGTCGTCTCGTCGACGGCCCTGAAGCGCCGCAGGAATGTCAGGCCGGCAAAGGCGTTGTCCCGGAAGGACAGGTCGAGGATGAGAATGTCGGGGCGCCTGCGCCGATAGGCCCGGAAGCCCTCGGCAAGGCTGCTCGCGCCGACGACCTCGCAGGCACCGTGGGCCTTGATGGTCTCGATGCAGCCCTGCAGGACGATCGGATGGTCGTCGATGATCAGCGCCGTCGGCATGGGGGTGTCCTCGTGTTCACGCGGGCGTCCATGTTCACGCCGGCGTCCTTTCGGTGACGGAGGTCATGCGGGCGGGCTTTCCGGCGACCGTCGGGATGCGGATGGCGACGACGGTGGTGCCGTCCCGCCGCGCCGGCTCGCAGAGGGATCCGCCGAGCGTCTCGACCCGGTCGCGCACGGCACTGAGCCCGATCCCGCCGGCGGTGTCTGCCGCGGGGCCGGTGCCGTCGTCGCTGACGCTGACCGCGAGCACCGGAACGCCGTCCGCGGCGTCGGTCTCAATGCGCAGCGCCACCGCGATGGTGCTGGCCCGGCCATGCCGCAGCGCGTTGAGGATGCCCTCGCCGACGAAGCGGTAGACGGTGAGGTCGACGGCCTCGCCGAAGCTGAGGGAGGCGGTGGTGGCGGCGAGGCAGATTGTCGCCTCGGGGGCGGTCTGGCGATATTCGGACACAAGGGCCTGGAGCGAATCGGCGAGAGGAACGCTGCCGATCGACATCGGCTTGAGGCGCGAGAGGATGCGGCGCAGGAGCATCTGGACGTCGGCGATCCCGCTCTCCAGCTCGGCGAGGGACCGCCGGGCGGGATGGTTCGTGGCGGGCTCGTCTCCCATGGCGCGCTTCAGCTCCGACAGGCGGACGCGAAGCGAGAAGAGATTGGGACCGAGCTCGTCGTGCAGGTCGTTGGCGAGGCGGCGGCGCTCTTCCTCGTGGGCGGTCAGGAGGCGGTTGGCCAGCTGCTGGTTCGACCGCGTCCTGGCGTTCAGCGAGGCGGCCAGCTCGTTGAAGCCGGCGGTCACCGGCGCGAATTCGGCGAACCCCGCCTCCGGCAGCCGCGCGGCGAGATTGCCGTCCTTGAGGTCGATCAGCGCCGTCGAAGTCTGCTTGAGCTTCAGGAAGACCCGCCGGACATAGAGAAGCGCCACCACCGAGACGAGAAATCCGTAGATCATGGTGAGCGGGAGCACGAAGCGGAAATCCTCCCACACTTCGGCGATCTCGTCCGAGGGGTCGGAGCGCAGGTCGATGGTGGCGAGGCGGGTGTCGTTGCGGGTGACCGGAACGAAGGTGTGGAGCGCGCTGGAGTTGATGAGGCTGGCGAACAGCGCGGGCGCGCGCTCCTCCTCGTCCGGATCGTCCGCGTCCGCAGCTTCCGCCGAGAGTTCTTCGTCGCCGGGCGCGCCCCCTCGCGTATCCCTTGCATCCTCGGGCGACGCACGGGGGCTCTCGCCGCCATGGCGCGGCCCGAACACGACCGTCGCCCGAACGTGGCGCATCTCGGCCAGCTGCGCCATCAGCGCGGCGATGTCTTCTTCGATGCGGTCCGAACTCTGAAGGGCCTCGGCGCGCTCCTGCACGAAGCGCTCGGCGATCAGGAACGAGGATTCGACTTCGCGACCGGTCGCGATCCGGGCGTTGACGACGATGACGAGGGTGAGGGCGATCCACGCGCCGAGACCGATCAAGAGCAGCCCCGCCGTCATCCGGGCCTGCAGGCTGGTCTGGCGTCCGAGGAAGCCGCCTGGGGAGCGCGTCGCCGTCATGGCCTGGCGGCATCCGCCGCGTCTGCGGCCAGGGCTCCGTCAAGGCGGGCGAGGGCCGCGGTGTGGCCCAGCCCCTCGACCCGAAGATTGAGATAGTGGTGGATTTCGGTACCGAACGAGCGACGGTCGTCGCCCGAGCGCAACGCGAGATCGTCGAGGAGCTGCAGGGGCTCGATCGCCGTGCCGCGCTCGGCCAGCCGGTCGCCGGCCTGGATCAGCCGGTTGGCGATCATCCGCTCCGTCTCGATGTAGTGCCGGCTGGCCTTTGCGAGAGCATCGGCAAAGGGCGCGACTGCCGGATCACCGGCGCGCAGGTCGTGGCGGCCGGTCACGATCCGCGCGAGAAACAGCGGGATAGGGGTCGGATCCGTTAGCCCATGCCAGCGCGCGGCAGGGCTCTCCCGCGCTTGCTCGGCCTCCTCGCGCGGGGCGACCGGGGCGTCGTCGCAGCCCGCCAGTCCGACGGCCAAAGCGAAGGCGAAGGCGAGCAGAATGCCGTCATCCCACGGCTTCCAACCCGGCACGCGAAGCGAGCTGGACATCTCGGCAACCTCCCGGGATCGGCCGCACGACTGCTGCGGCGCGATCCGCTCCTCATCACGCCGCCGCCTCGAGGCACGGCATCGTCCCAGCGCCCTGGTCCGGAGCTCCTCGCCTCGCTCCGGGCAGACGCCTTATGCCTTCCTGACGAAATTTCCCTTCATCGCCTACTGGAAAACTCCGACAAAGCGACGGGCACTTCTTCCCGTTTTTTGGTGGGCCGTTCCCAATGACAACCTTCGCGGGGCGTGCAGACTGCGAACTCTAGTCTGGGAGGGCTGCCGGAAAATCCACGCAGAGAGCGCAAGTCCACTTCGGGGTTGCATGATCGGCTTTTCCTGAAGAAGCCATGGGAGGAAGAACATGACGAAATTACTGTATTCGGCATCGACGCTTGCATTGGTTGCCTCGCTCGTCCTTGCCGCCGGCGGGACCGTGCAGGCCAATGACAAGCTGGTCGAGCTCGCCAAGGATCCGGCGAACTGGGTGATGACCGGGCGCGACTACGATGCCCGCAACTTCTCCCAGTCGACCGAGATCGACAAGGAGAACGTCAAGAACCTGCGCCCGGCCTGGTCGTTCTCCACCGGCGTCCTGCACGGACACGAGGGAACGCCGCTGGTGGTCGACGGGATGATGTACATCCACTCGCCGTTCCCCAACACGACCTTCGCGCTCAGCCTCGACGATCCGGGCAAGATCGTCTGGCAGAACAAGCCCAAGCAGGATCCGACGGCGCGGGCCGTGGCCTGCTGCGACGTCGTCAACCGGGGGCTGGCCTACTGGCCGGGAGACGACGAGACGGGACCTCTCGTCTTCCGCACCCAGCTCGACGGGCGCATCGTCGCCCTCGACGCCAAGACCGGCGAGACCCGCTGGGAGATGGAGAATTCCGACATCAAGGTCGGCTCGACGCTGACCATCGCACCCTACGTCATCAAGGACGAGGTCCTGGTCGGCTCGTCCGGCGCGGAACTCGGCGTGCGCGGCTACGTCACCGCTTACGACGTGAAGACCGGCGAGCAGCAGTGGCGCGCCTATGCGACCGGCTCCGACGAGGACGTGCGCATCGGCGAGAACTTCAACGACGCCAATCCGCAATACGGCCAGAAGAATCTCGGCCTCGAGACCTGGGAGGGCGACGCCTGGAAGATCGGCGGCGGCACCAACTGGGGCTGGTATGCCTATGATCCGGCCGAGGATCTCTTCTATTACGGTTCGGGCAATCCGGCGCCATGGAACGAGACCATGCGGCCGGGCGACAACAAGTGGACGATGACGATCTGGGGCCGCGATCCCGACGACGGCATGGCCCGCTTCGGCTATCAGAAGACGCCCCATGACGAATGGGACTATGCCGGCGTCAACGTCATGATGCTCTCGGAGCAGAAGGACAAGGACGGTGAGATGCGCAAGCTTCTGACCCATCCCGACCGCAACGGCATCGTCTATACGCTCGACCGCACCAATGGCGACCTCGTCTCCGCCGACAAGATCGACGACACGGTCAACTGGGTGACCGAGGTCGATCTCGACTCGGGGCTCCCCAAGCGCGACCCCGAATTCGGCACCCGCATGGACCATGTCGGCCGCGACATCTGTCCCTCGGCCATGGGCTACCACAACCAGGGACACGACTCCTACGACCCGGAGCGCCAGTCCTTCTTCATGGGCATCAACCACATCTGCATGGACTGGGAGCCGTTCATGCTGCCCTACCGGGCCGGCCAGTTCTTCGTCGGAGCGACGCTGAACATGTATCCCGGGCCGAAGGGCGACCGGCAGAACTATCTCGGCCTCGGCCAGGTGAAGGCCTATGACGCCATCAACAACACCTTCAAGTGGGAAGTGATGGAGCGCTTCGCGGCCTGGGGCGGAACGCTCGCCACCGCCGGCGGCGTGATGTTCTACGGAACGCTCGACGGCTTCATCAAGGCGCGCGACT
The DNA here is from genome assembly GCF_002088275.1 of Aurantimonas sp. 22II-16-19i. Taxonomy (GTDB): domain Bacteria; phylum Pseudomonadota; class Alphaproteobacteria; order Rhizobiales; family Rhizobiaceae; genus Jiella. The sequence continues at coordinate 130,417 of NZ_AQQS01000013.1, read as the reverse complement.
CCGACACGGGCGAGCTCCTCTGGAAGTTCAAGCTGCCCTCCGGCGCCATCGGGCATCCGATGACCTACGAGCATGACGGCCGGCAGTATGTCGCGATCTACTACGGTGTCGGTGGCTGGCCGGGCGTCGGCCTGGTCTTCGACCTCAACGATCCGACGGCGGGTCTCGGTGCCGTCGGCGCCTTCAAGCAACTCGCCAACTACACCCAGATGGGCGGCGGGGTGATGGTCTTCTCGCTGGATGGCGAGAGCGTCTACACCGACGATCTCGACAAGGGCGAGTTCGAGCCCTCCAGCGGCGAGAACGCTCCGAAGGCGGGCGAAAAGGACGCCGCGCTTCCGAACGAGGGATCGGCGCGCCAGCCCGGCTGACGCCCATGGCCCGGGGATCGCAGGGTGCATTCGCCCCCTGCGATCCCGCTTCCCCCGCATTCCCCGCAACCATCTGTTCGATCGGAAGGTGCCCCATGAGCGCCAGGATTTCATCCCAGTCGGCGAGCCCGCTCAAACGCCGCTTCCTCACCGCCCTCGCAAGCGTCGCCCTCGTCGCTGCGGCGGGATCCGCCGCCAGGGCCGCGGAGAACACCGGGCAGATCCCGGTCCCGCCGACGGCCGAAGGGTCGAGCCCGACATCCGAGGGCGATGTCCTCAAGGTCTGCGCCTCGGCCAAGGAGGCTCCCTATTCCTTGAAGGACGAGAGCGGCTTCGAGAACCGCATCGCCGAGGTCCTCGCCGCGACGATGGGGCGCAAGCTCGAATATGAGTGGATCGACCGCGCCGCGATCTATCTGGTCCGGGACGGGCTGAGCAAGAAGACCTGCGACGTGGTGATCGGCGTCGACACCGGCGACGAGCGGCTCGCGACCTCGCGGCCCTACTACCGCACGGCCTATGCCTTCGTCAGCCGTGCCGAAAGGGAGTTCGCAGGCTCGCGCTGGCAGGATGTCGGCGGCGAGGGCCTGTCGCGCTTTGCGACGCGGCTCTACTCGCCCGCCGAGACGATGCTGAAATATGCCGGCAAGTACGAGGACAACCTCGCCTATCTCTATGGCCTCGTGAACTTCAAGTCGCGGCGCAACCAGTATCTCGACGTTCCCCCGGACCGCCTGGTGCAGGAAGTGCGCGACAAGAACGCCGACCTCGCCATCGCCTTCGCCCCCGACGTCGCCCGCTACGTCAAGGAGGCCGGCGGCGACCTTGCCATCACCCTGATCACCAACGACGTCGAGCGCTCCGACGGCGAGACGGTGGAACTGCAGTATTCGCAGTCCGTCGGCGTGCGCAAGGGCGACGGAGCGCTGCTCGGCCAGATCGACGACGCGCTGGCAAAGGCCCAGGGCGAGATCGGGGCCATCCTCGACGAAGAGGGCATTCCGACCCTGCCGCTCGAAGATCAGACCAACTAGTTGCCGGGTAAGCATTGCAACATGCACAAGCTGAAAACTCTGTCCGCCGCGGTCCTCGTCGGCATGACCACGATGTCGGCCTTCGCGGCGGTCCAGCTCTACCACACCGTGGAAGGAACCGCCCTCGATCTCAGCTTCGCCTCCGAAGAGGGCCGCGACACCGAGGCGGTGAAGCACTTCCTGGCCACGGGCGAGGTCATCTACACGGCCGATGCGAGCATCCTGAAAGACGGCGAGAGCCTGTATCTGACGGCCTGTTCCGGCTGCCACGGCCACAATGGCGAGGGCAAGATCGGTCCCGGGCTCAACGACGACTACTGGACCTATGCGAAGAACAGCACCGACAAGGGGCTCTTCGAGACGATCTATGGCGGGGCACAGGGAATGATGGGCCCGCAATACGGCAACCTGACCCTCGACGAGATGCTCAAGGTCATCGCCTGGGTCCGGCATCTCTATACCGGCGATCCCGCCAATGCCGAGTGGCTGACGCCGGAGCAGCGGGCGAACTTCAAGCCCTACGATCCCAAGCACGGCACCAACTAGAAGACGGCGGAAACGGCCTCGATCGAAGGATCGTGCCGGGTTTCGATAGATCAAGAGGAGGAAAGACCATGCGACGCAATCTCACCATCCTGGCTGGTTTCGCCCTGTGTCTCGGCGGTGCGATGGCCGCCGCGCCGGCGCTCGCCTATGACGGCACCAACTGCAAGGCGCCGGGCAACTGCTGGGAGCCCAAGCCCGGCTATCCGGAAAAGGTCGCGGGGTCCGAATACGACCCCAAGCACGACCCGATGGAGCTCAACAAGCAGATGGAGTCCATCAAGGCGATGGACGAGCGCAACGCCATGCGCGTCAAGCATTTCAAGGACACCGGCGAATTCGTCTTCGACGTCTCGAAGATCAAGGATGCCGGCTCCGGCGCGAAATAGTTTCGAGACCGGACGGTTCCTGTCTCCCAAACAGGGGCCGTTCCGGCCTGCCGGGGCCCATTCTCCGCACAGACGAAGATCCTCCCAAGGAACTCGAGCCAGCGGCGGATGGCTCCGGCGGGCACCTGTTTTTGGCGTGGCGACGCGCGCCGGCCTCCGGCGGATCGGCGCCGGCGGACGGCCGCGATCCGGACGGAGCGGGACAGCCTGTGCTCGAAAGCCCGAACATCAATCTCGCCGAGTGGCGGGCGAAGGCCCTGGCCTTCGAATCCGACGTCTCGAACGTCGTCATCGGGCAGGAGCGCGCCGTCAGGCTGATGACCATCGCCATGGTGTGCCGCGGCCACGTGCTGCTCGAAGGCGACGTCGGCGTCGGCAAGACCACCTTGCTCAGGACCGTCGCGCGAGCGCTGGGTGGCCCCTACGAGCGGATCGAAGGCACCGTCGACCTGATGCCGAACGACATGCTCTACACCCCGTTCATCGGCGAGGACGGCCGCCCCAGGGTGGACCCCGGACCGGCGCTCGCCCATGGCGAGGAGCTGGCGGTGTTCTTCTTCAACGAGATCAACCGCGCCCGCCCGCAGGTCCACGCGCTGCTCCTGCGGATGATGGCCGAGCGCAGCGTGACGGCGTTTCGCCGCGAGATGCGCTTTCCCCATCTGCAGGTCTTTGCCGATCGCAACAAGGTCGAGCGTGACGAGACCTTCGAACTGCCCGCCGCCGCGCGCGACCGCTTCTTCATGGAAATCCGCATCGCCGCACCCACCGAGCGGGCAGCCCGCGGCCGCCTCGTCTTCGACCCGGTCTTCCACGACGTCGACGCCCTGATCGCCGGGGTCGGCGAGGCGATCCTTCCCTATGACCGCCTCGCCGGGCTTGCCACCGCGATCCAGGCGCGCATCCACGCCAGCCCGGCCATCGAGGCCTATGTGATCGGCCTGTGGGACGTGCTGCGCGATCTCGGCGGCCACGGTATCCGGGTCGAGGGTGTCGACGCCGCGCGCCTCGTCGTCGGCGGGGCGAGCCCGCGGGGGCTGTCGGCGCTGGTGCGCGCGGCCCGGGCGAATGCCTGGCTGGAAGGGCGCGACAGCGTCGTGCCGGAGGACGTGCGGGCGATGTTCCCGGTTGTCATGGGCCACCGCATCTTCTTCTCGCCGATCTACGAGATGCGGCGGGACGAGATCTCGCCGGCGCTCGCCCGCGCGCTGTTCGACGCCGTTCCGATCCCGGCCTGAGCCATGGTCTCGCAAGGCCCCACGGAAACGCAGGCAGTCCCCGGCGATACCGAGATCGAGCGCTTCGCCGGTCTCGCCTATGCGATCCGCCACCGGATCGCCTCGCCGCGGCCCGGCAATCATGCCAGCCGCAGTCCGGGCTCCCTCGGGCGTTTCGCCGGCCTGCGCGCGATGAGCGACGATGCCGACCTGCGGCGCCTCGACCTTCGGGCGTCGCTCAGCGATCCCTTCGGCGTCCTCTGGATCCGGCAGCATGCCCAGGACGCCGCCGGCACCGTGACGCTGCTCGTCGACTGCTCGGGCTCGATGGGATTTCGCGGCAGCGTCTCGCGCCATGCCGTCGCCCTGTCGCTCGCTGCGGGCCTTGCCCGGGCGGTGCTGCGCGGCGGCGACCGGGTCGCGGTCGTGGCAGGCCGCGGAGACGAGGACCCGGCGCCGATCCTCCAGCCGACGCGGCGGGCCTCCGCCCCGGCCGAGATCGCCGCGGCCCTGGCCGAGCTGGCGCCATCGGGGAGGGGCTGCCGCGCGCTGATCGAGGCGGCGCGGGAACTGCCGACGAAGCCGGGCCTGGTCTTCCTGATCTCCGACTTCCAGTGGCCGCTCGAGGAAGCCGAAGCGCTTCTCGGCGTGCTCGCGCTTCACGATGTCCGCCCGGTCGTCCTCGGCGATCCGGCCGCCGACGAGCCCGATGGGCGCTTCGGGCTCGTCCATCTGCACGACCTCGAAACCGGCGCGCGCGCCATCGCCCTGATGCGCCAGTCGCTGGTCGCAACGTGGAGGCGTCGCGCCGAGGCCCATCGCGCCGAACTCGGCCGGCTGTTTTCCCGCACCGGATGCCTGCCGGTCTTCGTCGACGGCCAGATCGACGTCGACAGCCTCTTCGAGGGGCTGGTGTCCGGGGTCGGACGGGCATGAGAAGGGCGAAGCCATGAGCAGGGCGGGAGCATCTGCGGCGGCGATGGCGTTCGGCTTCGCGCTCTCCTTCATCCTCCCAGGCGGCCGCGCCGTCGCCGCGGACGGCGACATCGTCATCAGGGCCGATCCGCCGCGCGAGGTCGGCTGGTTCCTCGGCGACGTCCTCGTCTGGCGCGGCGAGATCACGGCGCCGGCGGGGCGGGTGCTCGATCCGGCGTCGCTGCCCAAGACCGGCCCGATCGACGCGTTCACCGAACTCTCGTCGGTGAGCCTCGAAAGCAAGGTCGTGGACGGGGGCGTCCGCCACGACCTGACGCTCGTCTATCAGAGCTTCTACGTCCCCTTGGAGCCCAAGGAGATCGCGATGCCCGGGGCGACGCTGGCATTCTGGTCCGGCGAGGCGCCCGGGGCGGGAAGCGAACTCCTCACCTTGCCCGCCTGGAAGGTCGTTCTGTCGCCGCTCCGCCCGATCATGGCGCGCTCCAGCGCCGCCGCCATGCGACCCGACGAGCCGCTCGCGGTGATCGACACGGTCGGCCGGCAATGGACCGTGGCGGCCGCCTGGACGGGGTTCCTCGTCCTGGCGCTGGGATTTGCCTGGTATCGCGGCATCGGCCCGTTCGGGCTGCGCCGGTCGCGGCCGCTGGCCGCCGCGTGGCGGGCCATGCGGGCGCGCCGCCCCGAGCCCGGCTACGGCGAGCGGCTTCTCGCCCTGCATCGCGGGCTCGACGCGGCATTCGGACGGCGGGTCGTCGCGGCGGATCTCGGCGAGTGCCTGGCGGCGCGGCCGCATTTTGCCGCCCTGCGCGGCGACCTCGAGGCCTTCTTTGCCGCCTCGCGGCGCTTCTTCTTCGACGGCGATGCGCGGCAGGCGGAAGCCAGCCTGCCGGGCAGGGCGCTGGTCCTCCTGGCACGGCGGCTCGCGGCCATCGAACGGGCGGGTGCGCCGTGATCGCGCTCGCCCTCGACAGCCCGCTCTGGCTCCTCGGCCTGCCTCTGGCGGCGCTGCCGTTCTTCGCGCCGTTGCTGGCGCCCGTCGGCCATCCGCATCGCGCCTTGGCGCCGCTCGATGGCGCGTCGCGGGCCGTCTCGATCCTGTTGCCGGTCCTTGCCGCCCTCGCCATCGCCCTGCTTCTCCTCGGCCTTGCCGGTCTCAACCGGACGGATCACCGGATCCTGAAGGAAGGGCGGGGCGCCCAGCTGATGCTGCTGATCGACCGCTCGTCCTCGATGGACAACAGCTTCGCCGGTCGCCGCCCGGACGGGGCGGAGGAATCCAAAGCGACGGCGGCGCGGCGCCTCCTGTCGGACTTCGTCGACCGGCGCCCGCACGACCGTCTCGGCGTCGCGATGTTCTCGACCTCGCCGATGCTCGCCGTGCCCCTGACCGACCACCGGCCGATCGTGAAGGCGGCCATCGCCACGATGGCAGAGCCCGGCCTTGCCCAGACCAATGTCGGCCGCGGCCTGGCCCTGGCGATCGGCGCGTTCGACGGCGCCAGCACCGCGGCCTCGCGCGCCGTCATCCTGGTCTCCGACGGGGCGGGGGTGATCAGCCGGGAGGTGCAGGCGGAGTTGCGCGATCTCGTCGGGCGCGAGCCGGTGAACCTCTACTGGCTGTTCCTGCGCACCGAGGGGGCGAAGGGCATCTTCGAGGTTCCGAAATCGGGGGAGCGCGATACCCCCCAGGCCCGACCGGAGCGGCATCTGCATCTGTTCCTGCAGAGCCTTGGCGTCCCCTATCGCGCCTTCGAGGCCGACAACCCCGAGGCCGTGGAAGCCGCCATCGGCGAGATCGACACGCTGGAAGCCCGGCCGATCCTCTATGAGGAGCGCGTTCCCCGGCGCGATCTCGGCCGCTTCGCCTATGCCGGCGCGGCCCTGGCGATCCTGCTGCTGGTGCTGGCCAAGCTCGGCGAGCGGGAACGGTTGGCCTCGGCCCGGATGCTGGCGCCGATGCGCCCGACGGGGCAGGGCCGATGAGGCCTGGGCGGATTGGAACGGGACGGATCGCGCGCGGCGCGGCAGCCGTCGCAGGATCACGGCGCGACGGGCTGGTCACCGGGGCCTTCGTCGCGGCCATGCTCGGGGTCGCGATCTTCGCCGTCGTCCAGTCGCTGGCGCTTCATCGGGCGCTCGGCGACAATGACGCCATCCGGGCCCTGGCGAGCGGGCAGTCGGTGCCGCTGCGCGAGGCAGCGCCCGGACCGCTCCTGCGCGCCGCCGCCGCCGAACGGCTCGCCCGCGGCAGGATCACGGAAGCGGAGGCTTTCGCGCCGAAATTCCGGTTGATCGACGGTCGCATCTCGGCAGCGGCCTTCCACGCCGACCTCGGCAATGCCCGCATGCGGGCCGCCTTCGACCTCATCGAGGCGAACGAGATCGACGATGCGACGGTGACCATCCGCCTCGCCCAGGAAGACTACCGCCGGGCGATGCGCCTCGTGCCGGAGGACTTCGACGTCAAGTTCAACTTCGATCTCGCCAGCCGTCTCGTCCGCGTCTTCCCGCGGCCGGCGATCGAGCCGGAGGAGGAGGGCAAGCGGCCCCGGGACGTCTGGACGGATCTGCCGGGCGTTCCGCGAGGCCTGCCATGATCGCCGGGGCGCTCCGCAAGCCCGGCTTCTGGCTCCTCCTCGCCGCCTTCTCATGCGCGCTTGCCGCGGCGCTCGGGCTTTCTGCGAGCGAGGAGCGCCGCTTGCGCCATCTCGTCGTCGTCATCGACCTGACGCGCAGCATGACGGCGCGGGACTATGGCGAGGGTGCGGATGCCGTCAGCCGCCTCGACGAAGCCAAGCGGGTGGTCACCGATCTCGCCCGGCGTCTGCCCTGCGGCTCGCGGCTCGGCCTCGGCCTGTTCACCGAGCGCCGGTCGTTTCCGCTGATCGAGCCGGTCGAGATCTGCGAGAACTTCTCGCCTTTCGCCGAGGCCGTCGCCGCGCTGGACTGGCGGATGGCGTGGGAGGGCGACAGCCGCGTCGTGCGCGGCCTCAACTCCGCCCAGGAACTGGTCGCCGGGCTCGGCGCCGATCTCGTCTTCATCACCGACGGCCACGAGGCGCCGCCCCTGCCGCTCGCCGGCCGACGGCGCGCCGACGATCCGGCAGCCAGCGCCGGCATCGTCGTCGGCGCGGGGGGCGCCAAGCTCGTGCCCATCCCGAAATACGACGAGACCGGCCGGGCGATCGGCTTCTACAGCCTGCCGGACATCGCCGCCGGCGCGCGGGTCAGCATCGTGACGCCCGGGAGCACCAGCGGGGACTACCACCCGCGCAACAATCCGGTCGGCAATCTCGCTGCCACCTCGAGCGAGCATCTGACCAGCGTGCGCGAGGACTATCTGCGCGAGATCGCGGCCGAGGCCGGTCTCGGCTACGCCCCGCTCGGCGACCTCGCCGCGATCGAGACCGCCCTCGACGGCCATACGAGCGCCGACGTCATGCCGGCGCCGCGCGATCTCTCGCCGCTCTTCGGCGCCGCCGCGCTGGCGCTTCTGGTCGCAGCCTTCGGCGCCGGCGGCCGGCCCTTCCGGCGCCCGGCCCCGACCGGCCGGCGGCCCCATCCATCCCATCCGAGACCTGGAGGTATCCGACGATGAAACCCTTCCGACGCACGCTCCTCTGCGGCCTTGCCGCCGCCTGCCTCGTCCCCTTCGTGGTGATTCCCGCCAGCGCTCACGGGCCGACCCCGCAGAAGACCGACGAGACCGTCGTGATCGACGCCCCCTTCGATGCCGTCTGGACGGTGGTCGAAGATTTCGGCTCGATCGCCAAATGGCATCCGGCGGTGCGCGCGGTGCGGCTCGGGGACGACGGCAAGACCCGCACGGTGACCCTCGAAGGCGGCGACATCGTCGAATCCCTCGACGCCGTCTCGAAGGAACGCGGCGTCGTCGCCTGGCGGATGGACGAGCCGAATCCGGATGCGCTTGCCGTCAGCTCGTTCAACGACAAGCTGAGGATCACCGCCACGGACGACACCCAAACCTCGGTGCAATGGATCGGCCGCTTCTATCGCGCCGATACCAGCAACTTCCCCGCCGAAGGCCAGACCGACGTGGCCGCCGTCGCCGCCATGGCGGACCATGTGACGACCGGGCTCGAGGGGCTCAAGCGCTATGTCGAGGGTAAAGGGGCGAAGTGAACGCAGGGCCTGCCGCCGGTCGCGGCCGGTGCCGGGGGCGGGATCGGCGCTTGCGCATGTGCCGGCCGATCCTGCCCGGCTCCCCGGGGGGCGCTGCGAGGTGGCGCGGCGACAGAATGCTCCGGGCCGAACCATTTCCAGAAGAGAGGAAGATCCCATGAATGCCGGACCAGTCCGGGCCGCGCTCGCCGCCCTGGCCCTCCTTGCAAGTGCCTCGGCGCCGTCGGCGCAACCGGCAGGCGGAACGCCGCCGGAGGACATCCAGGTCGAGGTGAGCCGGTCGCAGGCGGGCATCGCGCTGTCGACCGGGTCGATCACCGTGAAGAAGGGTGGCTACTACCGCCTGAACCTTGCCTGCGTTGCCGGCGAGGGCGGTGACCCCGCCTTCAGCTTCGACGCATCGATCCTGCTGCGGGACGCGCATCTTCGCATCCTGACCGTCGATGCGATCGAGGTCTATCTCCAGGGCCTGTCCTTCCGGGCGATCCAGTGCGAGGGGGCGGGCGCCGTGTCGTTCAGCTTCTATCCCATGCGGGCCGGCGACTATGCGGTGGCGGTCGTCGACCAGACCGATGCGGCGGCGCCCGCGGCGCTCCGGGTGACGGTGGAGTGAGGCCGCGCCCCGCGGTTCCCGGCTGAGCGGCAGGGGCGTTGCGGCGGATGCGTCGTCGCATGGAACGCGCCCACCGGCCGCGCCGAGGATCCGGATCACGTTCGCAAGGCCCGCGGCCTCATGCCGAGAACCAGCCCCGCGACCGGCTGGACGCTCCACCGGCTACACGACCAGCGGAACATAGTGCTGGGGCAGGCGCATGAGGACGAGATCCTTGCGCCTGAGCGCCGTGGTCGGATAGGCGCCGCCGTGGCTGCCGGTGTCGATCTCCGCCACCGCCAGATTGTGATTGCCGGTCACGACGGCCTCCTGGCGCGGGAACAGGAACGTGTCCGGCCCGAAGACGCCCGACAGGCCGCAATGCGCCTCGTCGCGCACATTGGCGAAGGCGAAGTGGCAGTTGTTCTCGCCGCCGCGCACCCGGAACTGGTGCCAGTGCAGCGGATCGGCGCCGGTCGGGATCGGCGCGGGCTGGGCGACGGCGGTGCCTTCGTGGGAAAGGTGGAAGCGCCCCTTCACCGCCGCCGGGCAGGCGATCACGTCGCAGCCCCGGATGGCAAGAACCCGGCCGGCCTCGGGGAAGTCGGCGTCGTGGCCGATAAGGAGGCCGAGCCGGGCGAAGGGGAGATCGAACACCGCCCAGTCGTCTCCCGCGCTCGCCCATGCGCGGTCCGCCTCCGAGAGATGGGTCTGCCGGTAGCTGCCGAGGGGGCCCTCGGGGCCGACCAGAATGGCGGCGTTGTAGAGCTGATCGCCATCCCTCTCGGCGAGGCCGGCGACGACGAACAGCCCGGCGTGCCTCGCGATGTCCGTCAGGCCCGCGACGGCCGGATCGTCGAGGGCAACGGCGCTCCCCGCGGGATCGGCGAGGCCCGTCAGGGCGCGTTCCGGCAGGACCAGGAGCTCTGCGCCATCGTCCGCGGCTGCCCTGGCAAGGGCGGCGATGGCGGCAAGGTTTTCGGAGACGTCGCCGGAGGGGCCGAATTCGCCGACGGCGATCTTCGCCTTCCGCCCCTTCGGCAGTGTCTGATGCCCATACAGCGAGAAGAAATCGCTCGGGTTCCAGGCGAAGGTGTTCGACATCAGCTCCTTGTAGAGCTTGGGCCGGCGCTGGCGCAGGACCTCCTCGCCGCGCATCGCGGCCTGCCGGGCGAGGGCGGGGTCGATCGTCGCCGTGGCAATGCCGTCGCCGCCGTCTACCACCGCCAGGATCTCGGCCTCCGGTCCGATGATGCAGCTGCCGCCGGAGAACTGGACGCCGCGTTCCAGGCCCCAGCGATTGCTCTCGATCAGGTAGCAGCCGTTCTCGAAGGCCCGGTTGATCCAGTAGGGCGCGGGCGTTCGCTCGGCGAGCCAGTTGGAGATGTGGCAGATGACGTCCGCTCCGCCGAGGGCTGCCAGCCGCGCCGTCTCGATGAAGTGGATGTCCATGCAGATGAGCATCGCGATCCGCCCGAGGGGCGTCTCGAAGACCTGATGGCCGAGATCGCCGCTCGCCGCCCATTTCGGTTCGGAGATGTAGGGATGGGTCTTGCGATGGGTGCCGACGACGCCGTCCGGGCCGATCAGCACCGCCGAATTGTAGTAGAGGTCGGTCGCAGGATCGACCTCCGGCATGCCGATGACGACGAAGACGTTCCGCCGCCTGGCGATCTCGGCGAAGCGCTCGGTGGTCGGGCCGGGGATGGGCTCGACGAAGGGTGCGACCTCCTTGCGGTCGTACCAGCAGTAGCCGGTCGTCCCCATTTCGGGCGTCACGATCAGCGCGGCGCCGGCGTCGGCGGCCTGTTCGACGAGCCGGGCGAGGGCGTCGAGGTTGCGGGTCTTGTCGCCCATCGCCGGTTCGAACTGGACGGCGGCGGCCTTGAACGGCGGGATCATCGCATGGCCTTTCAGGAAACGAGGCATGACTTGCCGGGCTCCCCGGCCGGCTGGTCGGGGAGGGTGACGTTCTTGCGTTGAAGGTCTGCGGCGCCGGGCTTCGGCGCCCTCAGGCGGCGATGCCGGAGATCGACTTCAGGATCGAGGCGCCGACGGTGTATTTCGGGTCCACCATGTTGCCGAGCCGGATGCGGCCGCACTGGGTGAGCAGCATGTAGGCGTCGATCTCGTCGAAGCCGAAATCCTTCGCCATCCAGCGGATCAGCTCGCGATAGGCGCCGCGGGCGGCATCCTCCATCGGCCGGGCCGAGCCGATGGTCATGTAGAACTTCTCGTTCTCCAGCCGCGGCGTCTTGATCGTCCAGCCCTTGATGAGATCGATGCGCAGGGTCGTCACCGTCGGATGCTCGATGGCGACGCCGCAGAGCTCGCCGTCGCCCTGCGCCGCGTGGCAGTCGCCGACATAGAGATAGGCGCCCTTGGTGTTCACCGGCAGGTAGATCACGGCGCCGGGCGCGACGTCCGGCAGGTCCATGTTGCCGCCATAGTAGTCAGGGACGAGCGAGGAGATCGCCTCGATCTCCGGTGCCGTGCCGATCGTGCCGATGAAGGGCTCGTAGGGCAGGGTGATCCGGTCGTTCCAGACGGTGCCCTTCTCCTCGGTGATCTCCAGCTTCTTGACCCGCTCGGGCAGGGGCGCGGTCAGCATCGCGGTGTCGCCGGTCGGCACGAGGCCGCCGAATTCCGGCATGATCACCGTGGTACCCCGGGGCTGCGGCCCGCGCGGCACAACGCTCTCGATATAGATCGCGAGGCAGTCGCCCTTCTCGGCGCCATTCACCCAGATCGGGCCGTTCTGCGGGTTGAGATAGGGGAAGTTGAGGATCTCGCTCGGCTTGTCGGTCTCGGACTTGATCGCCCCCTCGAAGGCGTCGTGGGTCTCGGCCGAGACGACGGCGCCGGGGTCGACGGTGAGCACCGGCTCGACGAAGGCGCCGTAGACATAGTGATACTGGCCCTGGCTCGCCTCGGTGATGGAATGGGTGGTGAGTGCCTTGCCCTTGGCGACGGCCTTGCGGGCCATGATGGAATCGTCGAACCAGCTCATGGGTCTTTCCTCTTCATGATGTTGCTTTCCTTCGCAGTCCTTCCAAGACCACGTGGCTGTCAGACGGCGAGATAGCGCCGAACCGTGTCGCGGTCCTCCAGCGCGTCCCGGCCGATCTCGGCGGTGACCGTGCCCTTGTCCATGACGTAGCAGCGCTCGGCCATCTGCCGGATCATGTCGAGATTCTGCTCGACGAAGACGACGGTGATGCCGGTGTCGCGGTTCAGCTCCACCATGATGCGGGCGATGTCCTGGACGATGTTCGGCTGGATCCCTTCGGAGGGCTCGTCGAGGAGGATCATCGCCGGGTCGCCCATCAGGACGCGGCCGATGGCGAGCTGCTGCTGCTGGCCGCCGGACAGGGTGCCGGCCCGCTGGTCGCGGCGCTCCTTCAGGATCGGGAAGTAGCCGTAGATCCGATCGATCCGCTGGCGGGCGTCGCCCTTCCCCGACCCGTCGATCGACTGGCCGACGAGGAGATTCTCGTAGACGCTCATGCGCGGGAAGACGTCGCGCCCCTGGGGCACGTAGCCGACGCCGAGGCGGGCGCGCTTGTGGGCGGCGAGGCCGTTGACCTCGGCGCCCTTGAACAGGATCGCGCCCTGTTGCGGCGGCAGGAGGCCGATCAGGCTCTTGATCAGCGTCGACTTGCCGACGCCGTTGCGCCCGATCACCGCGACGATCTCGCCCTCGCGGACGGAAAGGTCGACGCCCTGCAGCACCGGCTTGCCGCCATAGCCGGCCCAGAGCTTCATGGTCTCGAGGATGACTTCCTTACGCATGGACTTCACCCAGATAGATCGCGGCCACCCGCTCGTCGGCGACGATCTCGTCGATCGTGCCCTGCGCGAAGACCTTGCCGAAATGGAGGACCGTGACCTTCTGGGCGATCTGCCGCACGAAGGCCATGTCGTGCTCGACGGCGAGAACGCTCACCCCTTGAGCGTTCAGCGCCTGCACCATCTCGCCGGTGGCGTGGGTCTCGTCCGGCGTCATGCCGGCGGTCGGTTCGTCGAGGAGGAGGAGTTTCGGCTTCAGCGCGATCGCCATGCCGATCTCCAGCCATTGTTTCTGGCCGTGGCTGAGCGAGCCGGCGAGCTGGCCTTCGGCGTCCTTGAGTTTGAGAAACTCCAGAAGCCGGTCGATCTCCTCGTTCAGCGAGGCGCCTTCGAGGTGGTGCTGCAGGGCGATCTGCAGGTTCTGGCGCACCTTCAACGCCTGGAAGATGCCGGGCACCTGGAACTTGACCGAGATGCCGCGGCGGATCCGCTCGAAGGATTTCGTCTTGGTGATGTCCTTGCCGTCGTAGAAGATCTGCCCGCCCGACGGCGCGTGCTCGCCGAGGACGAGCCTGAAGAAGGTGCTCTTGCCGGCGCCGTTGGGGCCGATCAGGCAATGGATCTCGCCGGTCTCGACGACGAAGTCGACCGCGTCGGTGACATGCAGGCCGCCGAACCACTTGTCGAGCTTGCGGGTCTCGAGGATCGCCATCACGCGCTCTCCCTCTTCAGGCGCCGTCTGAGGCCCTTCGAAAACAGCGCGCCGGCGGTGATGAAGATGCCGCTCGGGGCGACGAGGATGGTGACGACCAGGAGAAAGCCCATGACGACGAGGGCATACTGGCTGCCGTAGATCGTCAGATACTGGAAGCCGCCAAGGACGAGCAGCGTGCCGAGCAGCGTCGTCGTCAGGTCGCTGCGCCCGCCGACCGCCACCCAGACGACGGGAAGCGCCGCCGCCGACATGCCCATGGAGGAGGGCGTGATGTAGTTGCCCCAGGCGGTGTAGAGCACGCCCGAGAGCCCTGCGAGCCCCGAGCCGATGACGAAGGCGCCGAGCTGGTAGCGGCGGATGTCGTAGCCGAGCATTTCGGCGCGCTGCGGGTTCTCGCGGATGGCGACGAGGACGTTGCCGAATCGCGAATTCACCAGGATGCGGAGCGCCAGGTAGACGACGACCAGCAACGCCAGCGTCACATAGTAGAGCGCGACGTCGGGAAAGAGGACGATGTCGCCGCCCGGCCAGGGAATGGTCAGGGACGGCATGCTGCCCATGCCGTTGAAGCCGTTGAGGCGGGCCGAGCCGATCGCCCATTCCGGGCCGGCGGTCTGGGACATGAAGCGTTCCAGCACCAGCGTCACCGACAGGGTGACGATGCCGAGGAACACCCCGCTGATCCGGCCGAAGAACAGGAAATAGCCGAGGATGCCGGCAAACAGCGCCGACAGGCCGACGGCCGCGATCAGGGACATGAACGTCAGGCCATAGGCGTCGCCGAGATTGATGGTGAGGACGCCATAGGCATAGCCGGCGACGCCGAAGAAGGCCGTCTGGCCGAAGGAGAGGGCGCCGCCATAGCCCCAGATCAGGCTGAGGCCGAGGGCCATGAAGGTCCAGTTGAAGAAGTAGACGTTGTTGCCGACGTCGTAGCCGTCCGCAAACAGCGGATAGAGGCAGGCGAGGGCGAGGATGACGGCGAAGCCGCCCCAGAAGCCCGGCCCCTTGCCGAGGGTCTGGGGGCCTTCGAGAAGCCGCAAGGCGGTGATCGGAGAGTTACGCAAAGACACGTCAGGCCCTTTCCCGCAGGATGAAGCCGGTCAGCCCCCGCGGCAGGATGCGGATGACGACGATGACGGCGACGAGGAGGCCGATCTGGCCGGCGAGCTGGCCCTGCCAGGAGGTGAGGCCCGCCTTGACCACCGCGAGGATCGCCGCGGCGGGTGCCGTGCCGAGGAAGATGTCGGCGCCGCCGACGACGACGGTGACGAAGGCCTCGACGACGAAGGCCGCGCCCATGGTCGGAACGAGGGTCATGGTCGGGGCGTAGAGCCCGCCGCAAAGACCCGCCAGCGCCGCGCCGAGGCCGAAGGTGAGGCTGTAGATCAGCGCGGTGTTGACGCCGAGGGCCTCGGCGATGTGCGGCACCTGGATCGTCGCCCGCGCCAGGATGCCGAAGCGCGTGCGGGTGAAGATCAGCCAGAGGACGGCGAGGGTGGCGACTGCCGCCAGCATCAGGACGAGACGGTAGACGGAATAGCCGTAGTCGCCGACCGTGAAACTCCCGAAGGGCGTGCCGGTGCTCGGCATGGTCGAGCCGAGGAGGATCAGCGTTCCCTGCGTCGCGATCATCGAGATGCCCCAGGTCACCACGATGGAATCGAGCGGGCGGGAATAGAGATGCCGGATGATCGTCCGCTCCAGGAGCATGCCGACGAGGCCGGCGACGAGGGCGCCGGCGAAGATGGCGAGCGGCAGCGGCAGGCCCATCTGCACGGCGCTGGTCGTGACATAGGCGCCGCAGAGGATGAACTCGCCATGGGCGAGGTTGATGATCCCCATCATGCCGAAGATCACCGCCAGTCCGCAGGCCGACAGGACGAGGAAGGCGAAGGCGTCGCCGGTCTGGTAGAGAAACGAGAAGAGGCCGGACAAGACGTCCATGAACGGTCCTTCGAAGAGAGGATCCTGGGGGAGGCCGGGCTGCGAGCCGCGAGCGGCGGCCGGCCGGTCAGCCGAGATGACGCCGGGGCGGAAGGGCGCGGGGGTGCGCCCTTCCGCAGGCTTGGGGGATCAGCCGCCCGACTTCATCGGATTGTCGGACGGGGTGTACTGGGCTTCCGGGTTTTCCTTGGTCAGGTCGCAGCCGACGTCGCCGAGCCAGTAGGGCTTGATGTCGTCCCAGACCTTCGGGAACGAGATCGAGTGGTCCTCGCCGACCTTGGCGAGATAGATCGTGTGCGACATGTGCTGGCTCTTCGGGTCGATGCAGACCCGGCCTTCCGGAGCGTCCATGCAGACGTCGCCCTCGGCGATCACCTTGCGGATGGCATCGTGATCGGTGGATTTCGCCCGCTCGACCATCTGCTTGTAAAGATAGACGGCGATGTAGGAGTTCTCGGCTTCCTGGTTGATGTAGGGCTCGTCCGGGAACTTCGCGCGCCACTTCTCGACGAACGCCTTGCTGGCCGGATTGTCGACTTCCTCGATCCAGTTGGTGGTGACATACATGTTGGCGAGCGAGGGCGGCTGGAAGCGCTTGTGCTCGTAGCCCTGGCCGACATTGACCGAGGAGGCCATCGGCAGGCCGACATTGGCCGAGGCGGCCTGCTCGTAATAGGAGGCCTGGGCCGTGCCGACGAGGAGGGTGACGAGGAAGTCCGGCTTGGCCTGCTGGATGTTCTGGATGGTCTGGGAGAACTGCGACACGCCGAGCGGGACGAACTCCTCGCCGGCCATGGTGCCGCCGTTCTCCTTGACGATGTCGCGGACCCACTCGGCCGAGATCTGGCCGAAATTGTAGTCGGCGGCGATCGTATAGACGTTCTTGCCGTACTTCTCCATCATGTAGGGGATCAGCGTCGAGAACTGCTGTTCCGGCACGGCGCCGGTGACGATCATGTTGGCGTCGCAGACGCCGCCTTCGTACTGGTTGTTGTAGAAGGCGAGGCCCTTGAACTGGTCGACGATCGGCCGGTAGGCCTCGCGCGACGCAGACGAGAAGCCGGCGAAGACGACGTCGACCTTGTCGCGCTGCAGGACGCGGCGCATGAATTCCTGGTAGCGGCGGTTGTCGGACTGGGTGTCGTAGGTGACGAGTTCCAGCGGCCGGCCGGCGATGCCGCCGGCGGCGTTGATCTCCTCGGCCGCCAGCTCGATGCCATGGACCTTGCCGATGGTGGCCACGGCGAAGTCGCCGGACTGGTCTTCGAGGACGCCCATCTTGATCGGGCCCTCCTGCGCCATCGCCGCAGTCGACAGGGCAAGAAGGGTCCCCAGCGCCGCGAGGACGCCCGTTGTTTGCTTGTGCATGTCTGTCTCCGTGTCGGGAAGTTATTCCGCGAGCCTGAGCCGCATGTCGGGCTCGGGATCGCTTTCGTTCCGCGTCGCACTTCGTTGGACGACGTACTGGCAGTACTGCTCGATGCTGACCCGCGCGTGCATGCTCTGGTTGCGCAGGTGGACGAAGGCGGCATCGTCGTCGCAGCTCCGTTCCTGCATGACCTTCAGCACCGCCTTGATGACGAAGCGGCGCTGGCGCCGACGCTGCTCGTGGTCGTCGAGGGCGCTGCTGAGTTCGGCCTTGCGGGCGTGCTCGTTGACCGCGAGGTAGAGCGCCGAATAGACCGAGCCGGCATGGATGGGCTTTGCCAGGAAGGCGGTGGCGCCGAGCTGCAGCAGGGTCTTCAGCCGGCTGGGCGCCTCGACGCCGACCAGCCCGACCACCGGCACGAAGGGCCCCGCGTCGCCGGATCCGCTGCGCGGCACGACCGGCATGCGGGGCAGGTCGCCGTCGACGAGAATGACGTCGAGGCCCGGATCGAGATCGGCGGGGGAGAGTTCGATCGGCCCCTCGGCGGTCGCCTTCTGGCAGATCGTCAGCCCCAGCCGCGACAGGATCGGCGACAGCGCCGCGCCGACGCGCGGATCGTCGCTGACCAGGATCGCCCGCCGCCGACTGAAGTTCTGGATGTATCGCGGCACGGCCATCAGATCACCCTCAGCTGCGGACGACGGGAGACGGTCTCGAGCGGCGGTGCGGCCCTGACGAGATAGGGATCGGGGCGCACCGGGCAGGCGGCCTCGACGAGGATGTCGAACTGGCAGTCCGGCCGCGAGCGGCCGATGCGCGGCGTCAGGTAGCTGTGCATCGTTTCCGCGTCGATGGTGACGCGGCCCTGGGGCGCCTCGACCGACTGGCCGCGCGTCGCGGCGAGAACGGCGCGGGCCTCGTCGGACCCCGCCTTCGCCAGCCCGAGGGCGAGGAACAGGACGGCGAGATAGGCTGATTCCGCCTCGGCGGAGACTGCCGGCCCATCCGGGAACATGGCGTTGTAGCGTTCGACGAAGGCCCGGTTCCTGGGCGTGTCGATCGAGGCGAAATAGACCGAGGAGCTGATGTGGCCGTCCACGGCCTCGCGGCCGATCTCGTGCAGCTCGGGTTCGGAGAGGTTGCAGCTCGCCACCGGAAACCGGGTCTTCTGGTCGATGCCGCGGGCGACGCAGGCCGCCCGGAACTGCCGGAAGAACGCATAGGAGGACTGGCCGATCAGCGCATTGAAGACGAAATCCGGACCGGTCTCGAAGATCGCGTCGATGATCGCCGAGAAATCGGTGTCGCCGACGGCGAGATAGCGCTCCGACAGGACCTTGCCGCCGCGCTGGGTCAGGTCCTCGCGCAGGACGCGGTTGCTCTCCCAGCCCCAGATGTAGTTCGACCCGACGCAGAAGGCGCGCCGGCCGTAATTCGAGACCAGATGGTCGACCATCGGTGCCATGTGGTGGTTCGGCGCCGTGCCGGTGTAGACGACGTTGGCCGAGCTTTCGAAGCCTTCGTAGTGGGTCGGGTACCAGAGGATCGCATCGCGCTTCTCGAACAGCGGGATCACGTCCTTGCGGCTCGACGAGGTGTAGCAGCCGACGACGTGGCGGATGCCCCGATCGAGCATCGCTTCGGCCTGCGGCGCATAGGCGACGAGCTGGCTCTGCGGATCGGCGATCACCGGATCGAGGACGACGCCGGAAGCCGCATCTTCGTTCACCGCCCGGCAGGCCATCAGGGCGCCGTGCAGCATTGTCCGACCGACCGTCCCGTAGGAGCCGGTCGTGGAGAACAGGATGCCGATGGGGTAGCGCGTCTTCGTCAACTGCGATCCTCAACGCAAAAAGCCCCGTCAGCACGAGGTGCTGTCAGGGCGACACTGCCGGGATATTTTGGAAACGTCATCGTGCGGCGCATTTTTGAGCAACGCTGCTCTGCGCATATCATTTAGGCTGCCGGGTTTCCACGAGCTTGTCAAGCGGCGGAATCCGGCCTGTTCGAACTTTTGCCGGACGGCTTGTCAGCCGTCGCGAATCCTGCCCCGATAGGCGCATGCGGGAGGCGCATCCCGCCCCCAAGCATCAACACCGGGCACTTTGACAGGAAGGGTATGACATGGACCTGAAGTTGCAGGGCAGGAAGGCCGTCGTGACCGGCGGCACCAAGGGCATCGGCCGCGCGATCGTGCGCATGCTGGCGGCCGAAGGCGCGTCGGTCGCGTTCTGCGCCCGCAGCGAGGACGCGGTTTCGGCCGAGGTCGCCGCGCTCACGGCAGACGGCGCGACGGCCTATGGCGAGGCGGTCGACGTGAGCGACAAGGCGGCGCTCGCGGGCTTCGTCGACAAGGCGGCAGAGGCCCTCGGCGGCATCGACATCGTCGTGGCGAATGTCAGCGCCCTTGCAGTCGGCGGCGACGAGGCGAGCTGGCGGGCCGGCTTCGAGACCGACATGATGGGAACCGTCCGCCTCGTCGACGCCGCGATGCCCTATCTGGAGAAGAGCGACGCCGGGTCGATCGTGACCATCTCCAGCGTCTCCGGCCGGGAGATCGATTTCGCCGCGGGCCCCTATGGCGCGTTCAAGGCGGCGATCATCCACTACACGCAGGGGTTGGCGTTCCGGCTGGCCGGACAGAACATCCGCGCCAACTCCGTCTCGCCGGGCAACACCTATTTCGACGGCGGCGTCTGGAACCAGATCGAGACGGGCAACCCCGGCCTCTTCGCCGATTCCCTCGCCCTCAATCCGACCGGCCGCATGGCGACGCCGGAGGAGATCGCCAATGGCGTGGTGTTCCTCGCCAGCCCGGCGGCGAGCTTCATCACCGGGACCAACCTCGTCATCGACGGCGCGCTGACCCGCGGGGTGCAGTTCTGAGGCGGCACCGAGCAGCCTCGTTGTCGCTGCTGACCCGTCCGGACGGTGGCCGAGGCGGGGGGCGATCGGCGGGGCGGCGACGGCAGCCGTCCCGGAAGCTGGAGACGGCGCGACTTGCGGCTGGATGGACGGGGCGTTACCCGCCCTATGGCCGCATCGGCCCGCAGCCGAATGGGCTCGGCTGCGGGCCGATGCGCGACCGCCTGACGGTGTGCGACGGAGAATGAGCGATGCTGCGCCTGTCCGCCAATCTCGGCTTCCTGTGGACCGAACTGCCGCTTGCGGACGCGATCCGCCGGGCAAAGGCGGCCGGCTTCGACGCCGTCGAGTGCCACTGGCCCTACGAGAGCGACCCGCTTGCCGTGCGGGCGGCGCTGGAGGAGACCGGCCTGCCGATGCTCGGCATCAACACGCGTCGCGGCCGGACGGGCATCGACAACGGCCTTGCCGCCGTCCCCGGCCGCGAGGCCGAGGCGAGGGCGGCGATCGACGAGGCCTTCGCCTATGGCGCGCGGATCGGGGCGGGCCGGGTGCATGTGATGGCGGGCAACGCCTTCGGCATCGACGGCGCCCGGGAGACCTTCGAGGCCAATCTCGCTTATGCCTGCGACATCGCGGCGCTGAACGCCATGGGCGTCCTCATCGAGCCGCTCAACCACCGCGACGCGCCCGGCTACTTCCTGGTCGACCTGGCGCTCGCCGCGGACATCGCCGGGCGCCTCGCCCGGCCGGAACTGTCGCTGATGTTCGACTGCTACCACCTGCAGATCACCGGCGGCGACCTTCTCGAACGCTTCCGGGCCCATCGCAGGATCGTCGGCCACGTCCAGATCGCGGCGGTGCCCTCGCGCGCCGAGCCCGATGGCGGCGAGGTCGCCTATGAGCGGCTGCTGCCGATGCTCGAGGCGGCGGGCTACGAGGGATACGTCGGCGCGGAATACCGGCCGGCCACGACGACCGAGGCGGGTCTCGGCTGGATGGCGCGGTTCGGCAGATGACGCGGGCTGGCGAGACCGTCGGCCGGGTGTCTCGGTCGAGGGCTGGCGACGACGCTCACCCGAGAGAGCGGCCCTGCGTCAGCACTCCGGCAGGTTGACCGCGATGCCGCCGGTCGAGGTTTCCTTGTACTTCACGTTCATGTCGCGCCCGGTCTCGAGCATCACCTTGATGCAGTTGTCGAGCGGCATGAAATGCTCCCCGTCGCCGCGCAGCGCCAGGGCCGCCGCCGAGACGGCCTTGATCGCGCCGAGGGCGTTGCGCTCGATGCACGGCACCTGCACCAGGCCGCCGGCCGGATCGCAGGTCATGCCGAGATGGTGCTCGAGGGCGATCTCGGCGGCGTTCTCGATCTGCGCATTGGTGCCGCCGAGGGCCGCGCAGAGCCCGGCAGCGGCCATCGCCGCGGCGCTGCCGACCTCGCCCTGGCAGCCGACCTCGGCGCCGGAGATCGAGGCGTTCGCCTTGATGATCCCGCCGATCGCCGCCGCCGTCAGCAGGAAGTCGCGCCGCAGCCGGTCGGAGCGGCCGCCGCAATGGTCCTGCCAGTAGCGCATGACGGCGGGCACCGTGCCGGCCGCGCCGTTGGTCGGAGCGGTGACGACCTTGCCGCCGGCTGCATTCTCCTCGTTCACCGCCATGGCGTAGAGGCTCAGCCACTCGTTGCCGATATGCGGCATCTGCTGGTTGGTGAAGCGCTCCGCCTCGAGCTTCTCGTGAAGGTCGCGCGCCCTGCGGCGCACCTTCAGCCCGCCGGGAAGGATGCCGGAACCGAGGAGCCCGCGGTCGATGCAGGCGTTCATCGCGTCGCAGATCTCGTCGATCCGGCTGTCGAGATCCTCGCCGTCAGCCCGCCGCGCCTCCTCGTTCGCCCGCTTCATCGCGGCGATGGTGAGGCCGCTCACCCGGCCCATGTCCAGCATGTCCTTCGACGAGGTGAAGGGGTACGGCACCCGGGCGGGTTCCTCCGCAAATCTCGCCCGGCCCGACCCGCCCTCGTTCTGGGCGACGCGCTCGGCCTCGCTCATCACGAAGCCGCCGCCGACAGAGTAATAGGTGGTGGTCAGGGTCGGATTGCCGCGCCTGTCGAAGGCGCGGAAGATCATGCCGTTGGGATGCAGCGGCAGGGCCGGCCCGTAGTCGAAGACCAGGTCCTTCTCGGGATCGAAGGCGAGCGGCGGAAGCCCCGGCAGGTCCAGCCGCCGCGTCTCCCGGAGCGTTGCCAGCATCGCCTCGGCCGTGTCGATGTCGACGGTCTCGGGCAGCTGATCCAGGAGGCCGAGCAGCACCGCCCGGTCGGTGGCGTGTCCCTTGCCGGTGAAGGCGAGCGAGCCGTGCAGCGAGACCCGGATCGAGGCGGGGTCGCCGCCGCCGGGGATCCGGTCGGCGCCGCTGCGAAGGTCGCCGAGAAAGCGCGCGGCGGCGACCATGGGACCCATCGTGTGCGACGAGGACGGTCCGATGCCGCGCTTGAAGATTTCGAAGACCGAGATGAACATGACCTAGCCCTGCCTGCAGATCGAGCGGTCGCAGACGCTGCCGCCCCGGCCCGGACCGGGCCTGCGAGCGTTCCTCCGCGAGCGTCGTACGAGTGCCCTTTCGAGGGAGCATACCACCGTGCCGCCGATCCCGTCGGCGGAATCGGGCGTGCCGCGCCCCCTCCATAGATGGGCCATCGCCGGCCGATGACGACCGGCCTGCGGGCGGCGCGGGCCGGACGGCCGCTTGCGCGCGAGGCCGGCAGGTCCCGGCTCTTCTCAGGCGAGGGCGGTCCGGCGCTGCTTCAGGATGGTGGCGACCGTCATGCCGACCAGCATGGCCGGTAGGAAGACCAGCGTGCCGGGGGCGGCGAGCGGCAGGGCGGTCCAGGCCGGCCCGGGGCAGAAGCCGCCGATGCCCCAGCCGATGCCGAAGGTCGCGGCGCCGAGGACGAGATCGCCGTCGATGTCGTGGCGGCCGGGGATCTGGAAGTCGGAGAGAAGATACGGCCGTTCGCGCCGCCAGACCAGCCGGTAGCCGATGAAGGTGGTGATCGCCGCGCCGCCCATGACGAAGCCGAGGCTCGGATCGAAGGTGCCGAAGACGTCGAGGAAGTTGAGAACCTTGGCCGGATCGGACATGCCGGCGATGAGGAGGCCGACGCCGAACAGGAGGCCGGAGAGGAAGCCGAGGAGGATGCGCATGGGAAAGGTCCTCAGATGATGTGACGCAGGACGAGGACGGTGACGAAGGCCGTCGCCATGAAGGTGAGGACGGCGACGAGCGAGCGCGGCGACAGCCGGGCGAGGCCGCACACCCCATGGCCGGAGGTGCAGCCCGAGCCCATCACGGTGCCGAAGCCGACGAGGAGACCGGCGATGGCCATGGCGAGAAGATCCGTCGGCACCGTCTGCCGGACCGGCGTTCCGGTGATCGCCAGGACGAGGAGCGGCGCGGCGATCAGCCCGGCGACAAAGGCGAGGCGCCAGTCCCAGTCGTCGCGGCGCATGGGCAGCGCCCCGGTGGTGATGCCGGAAATCCCGGCGATGCGGCCGAACAGCGCCATGACGAGGACGGCGGAGAGGCCGATGAGGACGCCGCCGAGGGTGGAGGCGAGGGGCGTGAAGGGGGTGACGGTCTCGAGGGGCATGGCAGATTCCCGAAGGTGATGCGGAGCGCCTGTCAGACGAAGGCGGCCGCGCTCTTGTAGAGCATATAGACGGCGACGACGAAGATCAGGCCGGCGAAGGCGACGTTGAGGGCGCCCTTTTTGCCGGACAGCCAGCGGGCGACGAGCGTGCCGAGCAGCCCGCCGACGATGCCGCCGGCGACGAAGACGACGGCGAGCGGCCAGTCGACGAGGCCGGAAAAGGCGTAGTTCAGCGCCGTCGTCAGGCCGAAGGCGGCGACGGCGACCAGCGACGAGCCGATGGCGTTGAGCATCGGCATGCCCGTCGAGGCGACGAGGCCCGGCACGATCAGGAACCCCCCGCCGATGCCGAAGAAGCCGGAGAAGATCCCCGTCAGCCCGCCGAAGCCGAGCACCTTCGGGGCGTTCTCGCGGTTGCATTCGGCGCCGGCATTGCCGAGCTGGCCGCGGTTGCGGAACATCAGGACGCCGACGACGAGCATCAGCAGCGCGAAGAGGAACAGGAGCTTCTGCCCGTCGATCGCCTTGCCGAGGGTCGAGCCGAGAAAGGCGCCGAGAATGCCGGCGACGCTGTAGAGGCCGGCGCAGCGCCATTTGACGTTGCCGAGCCGGGCATGGCCGACGAGATTGGTGCCGGCATTGGCGGCGACGGCGAGGGCGCTGGTGCCGATCGCCATGTGGGCGTTGGGCACGCCGACGAGATAGACCATCAGCGGCACGGCGAGGATCGAGCCGCCGCCGCCGAACAGGCCGAGCGTCAGCCCGACCAGCGAGCCGGAAAAGGCGCCGAGGAGATATTGCAGCGGCTCGAGGGTCATCGTCGGGTCCACCCGGGGAACGTCCGGGTCGTTGATGTTGGAAGGGAAGGCTCGCGTTGCCGGCAGGCCTCAGCTGGAAGCCGGCGATGCCGGGTGCCGGGTCGCCGGCCCGGCAGGCCGTCCCCGTCAGGCGGCCGGCGTCTTTTCGCGCTCGGGCCTCGCCATCGGCTCGCGGCCCTTCAGCATCGCCTGCCAGTAGACCGGCGGCAGGATCTTCTCCTTCAGCAGCCAGGCCGTCCTCGACGGTTTCAGGTCGTCGATGAACCACTTCGGAAAGCTCGGCACGCGCTTCCCGCCATAGGCGAACTCGGCCAGCACCACCTTGCCGCGCTCGACGGTGAGCGGGCAGGAGCCGTAGCCGTCGTAGATCGCCGGGCGCGGCTCGTCGATCAGGCCGAGATCGCGCAGGACGTTCTCGGCGACGACCGGTGCCTGCTTGCGGGCGGCGGCGGCCGTCTTGGCGTTGGGGGCGCTGATTGCGTCGCCGAGGCCGTAGACGTCGTGGTGGCGCACATGCCGGAGCGTCCACTGGTCGACCTCGAGCCAGCCGGCCTCGTTGGCGAGCGGCGAGACGCGCACGAAGTCCGGGGCCATCTGCGGCGGCACGACATGGATCATGTCGAAGCGGCGCTCGACGAGTTGCCGGTTGCCCTCGGGATCGGCGATCTCGAACCAGGCCGTCTTGGCCGGCCCGTCGATCCTCTTGAGATCGTGGCCGAAGGAGAGGTCGATGCCGTAGCGTTTCACATAGTCCATCAGCGCCGGGACGTAGTCCTTGACGCCGAACAGCACGCCACCGGCATTCAGGAACTCGGCCCTGGTGTTCTTCAGCGTGCCGCGCTGCTCCCACTCGTAGCAGGAAAGATACATCGCCTTCTGGGGCGCGCCGGCGCATTTGATCGGCATCGGCGGCTGGGTGAACAGCGCCGTTCCGCCGGACATCGACGTGACGAGTTCCCAGGTGTAGGGCGCAAGATCGTAGCGGTAGTTCGAGGTGACGCCGTTGCGCCCCAGCGTCTGTTCCAGCCCCTCGACGCCGTGCCAGTTCAGCTTGAGGCCGGGCGCGACGATCAGCTTCTTGTATTTGACGACCCGGCAGCCCTCGAGGATCACCGCATTGGCGTCGGGCTCGAAGGCCGCGACAGCCGCCCGGATCCACTTGACCCCCTCGGGGATCAGCGAGGCCATGTCCCGGCGCGTCTCCTCGGGCCGGAAGACACCGCCGCCGACCAGCGTCCAGCCGGGCTGGTAGTAGTGGATGTCGGCGGGATCGATGATGACGATGTCGAGATCGGCGATCCGGGCGCGCAGGCTGGCGGCGGCCGCGATGCCGCCGGCGCCGGCCCCGACGATGACGATGTCGTGGCTGATCTCGGCCGTGTCGGTCGGCACCTGGCCGCCATTGGCGATGCGGCGGGTGACGCCGGCCATGTCGTAGCCGGCGGCCCTGGCTTTGGCGAGAATGTCGGGGAGCGGGCGGCGGCCCGCCTCGCTCAGCGCCCAGAGCGTCGTCGAGCGGGTGCCCGAGCGGCAGAAGGCGAGGACCGGCTTCGGCAGTTCCTCCATCGCGGCGGCGAACCTTGCGGCGTCCTCGTCCGACACCTTGCCGGTCGCGACGGGGATGTAGCGGGCCTCCATTCCGGCGTCCCTGGCCGCCCGCTCGATCTCCGCGAAGGTCGGCTGGTCGGCGCCTTCGCCGTCCGGCCGGTTGTCGATGATCGACCGGAAGCCGGCGGCCTTCAGTCCTGCCATCTCGTCCGGGCGGACCTGATCGCGGACGGCGAGCTGGTCCGTCAGTCTCTTCGGATCCATTCTGGTATCCTCCCTTTTTTCTCGAGTTTCTGCCCGGCCGGTCCGGTCGGTGGCGGAGGCCCTGATCGCTGCTGATCGGCCGCACGACCGCCGCCCGCTCTCAAGAACCGGGCGATCGGTGGGTGACGCGTCGACGTCGAAACGCCTGTGCCCCCGCTTGCCGCTTCGTCAGCGCGGGGCGGTCTCGGGCGGGGTGCTTGCGTTCGGCCCGCTCCTTCGCGTCGCCGGCTCGTCGTTGTCGGCGGAAAGGAGGCCGACCCTGGCGAAGACGGCGGCGCCGAGAAACGGGCCGAGCGAGACGGGGCGCGGCGGCATCGCGGCCTTCACCGAAGCCGGAACACCCGCCGGACAGAACAGCGCGTGCAGCGTCTCGACCAGCCTTTCGGCCTTCGGATCGGCGAGGCGGTAGACGACGTTCTTCGCCTTCCGCCGCGGCTCGATGATCCCGGCATTGCGCAATTCGCCGAGCTGCTGGGACAGCGAAGGCTGGCGCAGGCCGAGCTCCTCCTCCATCTCGGCCACCGACATCTCGCCCTCCACCAGCCGGCAGACGATGAGGAGCCGGCTCGGATGGCCAAGGCGCTTCAGCAGCGTCACCGCATCCTCGATCGCCTCGGGCCGCGAGAGCGCCTCGAATGCCGTTTTCGGGCTCGGATCGCTCATCGGGCGTCGTCCCAGGCGGCGCCGGCGAGCCGGTCGAGCGGGATCTTCAGATAGCGTGTGCCGTTGGCCTCCGGCTCCGGCAGCCGCCCGCCCCGGGTGTTCACCTGCAGCGCCGCGAGGATCAGCTTGGGCATCGACAGCGTCTTGTCCCGGCCCTCGCGCAGTTCGACGAACTCCGCCTCGGTCGTGGCCCGCGTCAGATGAATGTTCTTCGCCTTCTGCTCGCCGATGGTCGATTCCCAGGCCGGCTCGCGGCCCCCCGGCTGGTAGTCGTGGCCGGTGAAGACGCGGACCGTGTCGGGCAGGGTGAGGATTTCCTGGATCGAATGCCACAGCGCCCTGGCGCTGCCGCCGGGAAAGTCGGCGCGGGCCGTGCCGCCGTCAGGCTGGAACAGCGTGTCGTGAACGAAGGCCGCGTCGCCGACGACATAGGTGATCGAGGCGAGGGTATGGCCCGGCGAGAACAGCACCCTGGCGTCGATCTCGCCGACCCTGAAGGTCTCGCCCGCGGCAAAGAGCTTGTCCCATTGCGAGCCGTCGGCGGGAAAGTCCGGCCAGTTGTAGATGTCCTTCCAGAGCGTCTGGACCTCGGTCACCTTTTCGCCGATCGCCGTCGGCGCGCCGGTCTTCGTCTTCAGATAATGCGCCGCCGAGAGGTGGTCGGCATGGGGATGGGTGTCGAGGATCCACTCGACGGTGAGACCCTGCGCCTCGACATAGGACAGGATCTCGTCGGCCGACAGCGTCGCCGTGGCGCCGGACTTGGGGTCGAAGTCGAGGACCGGATCGATGATCGCGGCACGCTTCGTCGCCGGGCAGTGGGCGACATATTGGACGGAAAAGGTGCGCGGATCGTAGAAACCCTTGACGATGGGGGTGGTCATTTCGAAACCTCCAGTTTCCGGGTACGGTAGAGCCAGTCGGAGACGCCGAGGCCGTCCTCGCGCGCCATGTCGGCGAAATCGATGATCTCGTCGCCCGGCTGCCAGCCTTCCGGCGTCGCGACGTCGTGACCGTCGGAGAGCTGTAGGGCCCGCACGGTGCGCAGGATCTCCGCGACCGAGCGCCCGGTCGACATCGGGTAGAAGCAGGACATCCGGACGATCCCCTGCGGATCGATGACGAAGAGGCCGCGCACCGTGGCGCTGGTGCCGGCGGCCGCGTCCAGCATGCCGAAGGCCCGAGCGATGGCCATCGACGGATCCTCGCAGACCGGGAAGGGGATCTTCAACGCAAACCGCTCCTCGATCGCCCGGACCCAGGCGAGGTGGGAGAACAGGCTGTCGACCGACAGCCCCAGAAGATCGCAGCCGATCGCGTCGAAATCCCTGGCCGCCCGGGCGAAGGCGACGAATTCCGAGGTGCAGACCGGGGTGAAGTCGGCCGGATGCGAGAAGAGCACCAGCCAGCGGCCGCGATAGTCCGACAGCGCCAGTTCGCCGCGCGTCGTGCGGCAGGAAAAGTCCGGCGCTGCGTCGCCGATCCGGGGCTGGAACGGCGCAAGGGGGTTGGGATGGCTCATGGGGTCTCCGTCTGCTTGAGTTGCAAAATATGCATATTACTGGCTCTTGTCAATATATGAAAATACCTATTATATGAGCGGAAGCCGACGAGGACGCGACAGGTGGCGGAGGTTTCGAGGAGCCTCAGCAGGTATGGTATACGTTTATGTATAATCACTGCTCTGAACCGCCCAGATCGGCGGTGGCGGCGCGTGGGTTCTGTCCCGGACGCAGCCGTCCTGCCGCATCGCCTCTCGCCCGTGCAGCCAGCCCTATCGCCAAAGCGGCATGCCGCTCAGGCGGAGCCATCGAGACCAGCGCAAGGAAACCGACATGTCCCTCAGGATCGGCGATACCGCCCCGGACTTCGAGATCGAGACGACGCAAGGCCCCATCCGCTTTCATCGGTGGGCTGGCGGCGCCTGGGTGTTCTTCTTCTCCCACCCGGCGGACTTCACCCCGGTCTGCACCACCGAGATGGGCCGAACGGCCCAGCTCGCGCCGGAGTTCAAGAAGCGCAACGTCAAGCCGCTCGGGCTGTCCACCGACAGCGTCAGCGAGCATCTCGCCTGGATCTCGGACGTCGAGGCCACCCAGAACACGACGCTCACATTTCCGATCGTCGCCGACAAGGACAGACAGGTCGCCGCTCTCTACGACATGATCCATCCGGGCGAGGACGATACGGCGACCATCCGCAGCGTCTTTCTCATCGATCCCGCCATGAAGATCCGCCTGACCATGGCCTATCCGATGACCGTCGGCCGGAACTTTTCGGAGATCCTGCGGGCGATCGATGCCCTGCAGCTCACCGACCGCATGACCGTCGCCTGTCCGGCGGACTGGCAGCCGGGCGACCGGGTGATCATCCGCAATTCGCTGTCGGACGAGCAGGCCAGGGACGAGTTCCCGCAGGGCTTCGAGACGCTGCGGCCGTATCTCAGGCTCACCGACGTCGGGTCCGGCGCCTGATCCACTGACGGCGGGACATTCGTCCCGCCGATCTTCATCGGCGGCGATCCGCCAAGATCCACCAAGGAGACGGACAATGGCAGTCAATATGGGCAAGCTCGACCGCGGCTTTCGGCTGGTGGTCGCCGCCGCACTGTTCTTCCTCGCCGCCGGCACGACCGTCGGCGACGGCACCTGGCTCGAATGGGCCTTTTACGGCTTCGGCGCCGTCGCGCTTCTGACCGCCCTCGTCGGCAACTGCCCGCTCTATTCGCTGCTCGGCATCAGGACCTGCCGCGTCGGCTGACATCGCCTTCAACGCAACAAGAGGAGGAACATGCCATGACCATTCCCGTCCATCTCGACGTGAAGCCGCAGGTGAAGGGATTCTTCGATCCGGCGACGAACACGATCAGCTATGTCGTCAAGGATCCGGCCTCGAAGGCCTGCGCCATCGTCGACAGCGTCATGGACATCGACTATGCGGCCGGCCGCATCAGCCACGCCCATGCCGACGCGATCATCGCTTACGTCAAGGCGCATGACCTGACGGTCGAGTGGCTGATCGAGACCCATGTCCATGCCGATCACCTGTCGGCGGCGCCCTATATCCAGCAGCGTCTCGGCGGCAGGCTCGGCATCGGCCGAAACATCACCGTCGTCCAGGAGACCTTCGGCAAGATCTTCAACGAGGGCACCGAGTTCCAGCGCGACGGCTCGCAGTTCGACCGGCTGTTCGACGACGGCGACACCTACAGCGTCGGCCAGATGGAATGCGTCGCGATCCACACGCCCGGCCACACGCCGGCCTGCATGACCCATGTGATGGGCGATGCCGCCTTCGTCGGCGACACGCTGTTCATGCCGGACGGCGGCTCGGCCCGGGCCGATTTTCCCGGCGGCGATGCCGCGACGCTCTACGATTCGATCCAGAAGGTGCTGGCGCTGCCCGACGCAACGCGGCTCTTCATGTGCCACGACTACGGCCCGAACGGCCGCGACATCCGCTGGGAGACCACCGTCGGCGAGGAGAAGGCCCACAACATCCATGTCGGCGGCGGCAAGACGAAGGAGGAGTTCGTCCGCTTCCGCACCGAGCGCGATGCGACGCTCGACATGCCGAAGCTGATCATCCCCTCGCTGCAGGTCAACATGAAGGCCGGCGCGCTGCCGGAACCCGAGAGCGACGGCAAGCGCTACCTGAAGGTGCCGATCGACGCGCTGTGATGGCGACGAGATCGCCACGGCCGGCTCCCGTCGTTTCAGGACGCGTCGCGGCGTCGGCCCGATGCCACGAGGTCGGCGAGGCGGCGGCCGAGGACGCCGTCGGCATCGGCGAGATCGAGCACGACGGTCATGTGGTTGAGGCCGGCGGCGGCGATGAGTTCGGCGTCCCCGGTCTCGTCCCGCAGGCGCCGGCCGAGTTCCCCTGCCTGCTCGCGAAACGGCGGGGTCTCCTCGGTCCCATAGGCGATGATGCGTCCTGGCCCCGCGTGCTGGGTCGAGGCGAGCGGCGACCATGCGGCGGCTTCGGCGTCGGTCATCTGCGCCTCCTGCTTCAGGAAGCTTCCCGGGATGCCGGAGAGGTCGTAGATCCCGCTCAGGAGCAGCAGTCCCTGGATGTCCGGCAGGAGAGGCGCGGCTTCTTCCCGCGGTCCCGTCGCGGCGAGATAGGAAGCGAGATGCGCCCCCGCCGAATGGCCGCTGACCGTGATGCGGGAGGGATCGGCGCCGAATTCGCCGGCATGACCCTCAAGCCAGAGGACCGCGCGGCGGACCTGGTCGACGAGCACCGGCAGCCGCTGCTGCGGCATCAGATCGTATTCGACCAGCGCCGCGATACCGCCTGCCGCAAGCACCGGCGCCGCGACAAGGCGGTAATCGGCCTTGTCGCCCGAGCGCCAGTAGCCGCCATGGACGAAGACGTGGAGCGGGGCACCGGACGCCGGATCCTGCGGAAGGACGAGGTCGATGGTCTCGCGCGGGCGCGGCCCATAGGCGATGTCGGCGAGCACCCTTTCGCCGGCGGCCAGCGCGCGACTGCGCGCCGAGAATTCCGCGGCGATGGCCTCGAAATCCGGGACGAAATCGCGGATGCGATAGGGATCGGTCTCGCTCATCTCTGCCTGAACCTCCTCACTTGGCCGTCTCGAAGCAACGGGCGGCAACGCGCCCGCCCGTCGCACGGGATCGCCCATGCTTTGCCGAGCCGGAGGCTCGGCGAAGCCGCGCTCCTGATCCGATGGTGGCTTCCAATGCCCATCGGTATCAGAATTCCAGCGCGTAGTACTTCGCCTCCATGAACTCCAGGATGCCGGTGACGCCGCCCTCGCGGCCGATGCCGCTCTGCTTGACGCCGCCGAAGGGGGCCGCCGGGTCCGACATCAGGCCGCGATTGATCCCGACCATGCCGGTCTCGATGCCCTTGCCGACCCTGAGGGCCCGCTTGAGATCGCCGGAATAGACATAGGCCGCGAGGCCGTATTCGGTCGTATTGGCCAGGCGAATGGCCTCCTCCTCGGTGGCGAAGCGATAGATGGCGGCAACCGGGCCGAAGATCTCCTCATGGGCGATCGCCGCGTCCACCGGCACGTTTTCGAGGACCGTCGGCGGGTAGAAAAAGCCGTCTCCCGGCAGCGGCGCGCCGCCGGTGGTCGCCCTGGCGCCGCGCTTCATTGCATCCGAGACGAGGTGATGGATCTTCGCGACGGCTTTCTGCGTGATCATCGGCCCGCACTGGGTGGCGGGATCGGAACCCGCGCCGACCTTCATCGCGGCCATGCGGGCCGTCAGCCCCTTCACGAAGGCGTCGTGGATGCCGGCCTGGACATAGAAGCGGTTGGCGGCGGTGCAGGCCTCGCCGGCATTGCGCATCTTGGCGATCATCGCGCCATCCAGCGCAGCGTCCAGATCGGCGTCGTCGAAGACCAGGAAGGGGGCGTTGCCGCCGAGCTCCATCGAACAGTTGACGACCGACTTGGCAGCCTCCGCCAGGAGAACCCGGCCGACGCCGGTGGAGCCGGTGAAGGAAAGCTTGCGCACCCGCGGATCCGCCAGCATGGCGGCGACCACCGGGCCGGGGTCGCGCGTGGTCAGGACGTTGACGACACCCGCCGGTACCCCCGCCTCCTCGCCGAGCCGGGCCATCGCATAGGCGGTCAGCGGCGTTTCGGAGGCGGGCTTGAGGATCACCGTGCAGCCCGCCGCAAGCGCCGGGCCGATCTTGCGCGTCGCCATCGCGGCGGGGAAATTCCACGGGGTGATCAGGACCGCGATGCCGATCGGCTCGTGATCGACCAGGATGCCGTGGGAGCCCGACGGCGTGTGCCGGAACTCGCCGGGGATTCTGGTCGCCTCCTCGGCATACCAGCGAAAGAACTCCGCCGCATAGGCGACCTCGCCGCGCGCATCGGTGAGCGCTTTGCCATTCTCGAGAGAAATCAGCCCCGCCAGTTCCTCGGCATGCTCGCTCATCAGCTGGAACCAGCGGCGCAGGATTTCCGAGCGCTGCCGCGGCGGCGTGGCGCGCCAGCCGGCGGCGGCGGCCTCGGCGGCGTCCACCGCCCGCATCGCGTCCTCGATCGAGGCGTTCGGGACGTCGGCGATGGTCTGGCCCGTCGCGGGATCGACGACCGGAATGCCGGCGCCCGGCTCCCGCCGGCCGCCGATGAAGAGTCCCTGGGCGTGAAGCGCCGGATCGGCGTAGCTCGAAGTGGCGGTGTGAATGGTCATGATCGTCTCCTTCGAGATCAGTTCAGCGCGCTGCGGTCGCCGGCATAGGCGGCCGCGACGAGGCGGTTCATGTCGTCCCGGTCGAGGGGGCGGGGATTGTTCTGGATCAGCCGGGCGATGCCGCAGCTCTGCTCGGCGACCCAGTCGAGGCGGTCTTCGGCCAGGCCGAGATCTTTCAGCGTCGGTGGAATGCCGATCCGCTCGAACAGGGCGGCGATGGCCGGGATTACCGCACCGCCGCCGGAAACTCCCATCGCTTCGGCAATCTCGCCGAGTTCGGCTGCGATGGTGGGCGCGTTCCACTGCATGACGTAGGGCATGAGGCAGGCGACGCCGGCGCCATGGGGCGTGTGGGTGAGGGCGCCGACGGGGTACTGGATGGCATGGGCGGCCGCCGTGCCGGCGACGCCGAAGGCGAGACCGGCGAGCGTCGCCCCCAGCATCACCCTTTCGCGCGCCTCGCGGTCGGCCCCATCCCGGCAGGCCGCCTCGAGCCCCTGCCAGAGGAGGGCGATGGCGCGCAGCGCGAAGTGGTCGGACAAGGCATTCTTGCCGACGAAGACCCGCTCCTGCGCGATGCCCGGCACCGGATCGCGGCGGATCGCGGTGAAGGCCTCGATCGCATGGGTCAGCGCATCGGCCCCGGCGATCGCCGTCAGGCCCGGCGGGCAGGTTGCGGTGAGATCCGGGTCGCAGATCGACGCCGTGGGAACGAGATAGGGGCTGGAGATGCCGACCTTCAGGCTGCGCTCGGTGTCGGACAGGACGGCGACCGGCGTCACCTCCGAGCCGGTTCCGGCGGTGGTGGGGATGACAATCAGCGGCAGCACCGGGCCGGGAACCTTGTGCTCGCCGTAATAGTCCTGCGGCCGGCCGCCATGGGCCAAAAGCACCGCGACGCATTTCGCCATGTCGAGGCAGGAGCCGCCGCCGATGCCGATGACGAGGTCGGGCGCAAAGTCGCGCGCGGCATCGGCGCTGGCCAGCGCCAATTCGACCGGAACGTCGGGCAGGACCGAGCCGTCCACCGCCACCGCGATCCCCTGTTCTTCGAGCTGCGCCACCATCGCCAGGAACTCCGGGTCGCCCGTCAGCCGCGCGTCGCTGACGACCAGGGCGCGGCGCCCGAGCTTGGCGGCGATCCGGCCGAGGCTGTGGCGCTGGCCGGCGCCGAAGACGAGTTCGCGCGGGGCCCTGATCGTGCCGAACAGGTTCATCTCATGGTTTCCTTTCGATGGTCCGAGGCCGCTGCAAGGGCCTGCAGATCCTGGAGAAGCGTCGGGCATGTCGCTGCCCGGCGGTGAATGCGTCTGCCGCGGACCGGCATCATCCTCGGCATCGACCGGGCCTGAACCCGGCGGGCCCTTCGAACGGGACGGGGATATCTCCCGGGTGCAGGCATGGGCCTCATGCGGTGATCCGATATCAAATCGTATATGATAATGTATTTGACATCTGATATCCTCTGGTACAGGCTGCTCGCTGTCAAGGTGGCCGGGAAGGGATGGGCGCAGGTGAGAATGGCGACGGAGCGAGACGGTACGTCGGCCGCAATTCGTCCCCCCAGCGTGGTGGACGGGGTCTATGACCGCATCTACCACCAGCTGATGTCGCTCGAGGTCGCGCCGGGCTCGCGCATTCCGATCGACACCATCGCCCGCGAGTTCGGCGTGTCGCAGACCCCCGTCCGCGAGGCGCTGAGCCGCCTGGAGCGTGAGGGGCTGGTGCGCAAGGAGCATCTGATCGGCTACAGCGCCGCGCCGCAGCTGACCCGCAAGCAGTTCGACGACCTCTATACGTTCCGCCTGCTGCTCGAGCCGGAAGGTTCGCGTCTCGCCACCCGCAACCTGACGCCGGAGAGCCTGCAGGCTCTCGAAAGCGTCGCCGCCGACATGGATGGCGGCGAGGCGCCGCTCGATCGGCGCACGCGCTATTCGCGCTTTGCCCGCGCCGACGCGCATTTCCACGACGAGATCCTGCGGATCGCCGGCAACGAGGTGATCCGCACGACGCTCTACAACCAGCACGTCCATCTTCACATCTTCAGGCTGATGTTCAACAGCCGCGTCACCCAGGAGGCGCTGGAGGAGCACGAGGATCTTCTGACGGCCTTTCGCGCCGGCGACGCCGATGCCGCCGCAAAGGCGATGGCGAACCACATCGAGCGCTCGCGCGATCGCCTGCTCGCGGCGTTCGAATGATCGCCGCCCCGATCCCTGCACCGCTCCCCGCCCCGAACTCGGCTGCGCCCCGGCCGGCCGTGATGCAGGCCGAAGGCCTCGGCAAGACCTACGGGTCGATCACCGTCCTGTCCGACGTGACGATCGACATCCTGCCGGGCGAGGTCCATGCGGTGATCGGCGAGAACGGCGCCGGCAAGTCCACCCTGATGAAGCTTCTGTCGGGCCATGCGCGCCCGACGGCGGGCCATCTCATGGTCGACGGCGTGCCGATCGACTTCGCCGATGCGGCCGAGGCCGAGGCGGCGGGCATCGTTCTCGTCCACCAGGAGATCCTGCTGGCAGCCGATCTGACGGTCGCCGAAAACGTCTTCCTCGGTCGCGAACTCGGCCGCGGCTGGCTCGCCGACGACCGGGCGATGGACCGTCGCACCGCGGCCGTCCTGGCGCGGGTCGGATCCACCGCCCATCCGCGCGCCCGCGTCGGCGACCTGCCCCTGGCGCAGCGCCAGCTGGTGCAGATCGCCCGGGCGCTCTTGGAGGAGCGCAAGGTCGTCATCCTCGACGAGCCGACCGCCGTCCTTGCCAATGACGAGGTCGCGGCCCTCCTCGACATCGTCCGGAGCCTGCGCGAGCACGGCGTCGGCGTCCTCTACATTTCCCACCGTCTGGACGAGGTCCAGGCGCTGGCCGACCGGATCACGGTGCTGCGCGACGGGCGGATGATCGGCACCTGGCCGGCATCCGAACTCGGCCAGCGCGAGATGGCCGAGCTGATGGTCGGGCGCGAACTGTCGATGCTCTATCCGCGCAAGCGCGATGCCGTCGCGGCCGCGCCGATCCTCGAGGTCGCCGATCTTTCGGTCGATCACGGCGCGGCGAAGGCGTCCTTCGCGTTGAGGCCCGGCGAGGTTCTCGGCATCGGCGGAATGATCGGGTCAGGCCGGACCGAGCTGATGGAAGGGCTGATGGGCCTGCGCCCGTCCCATGCGAGCAGGGTCGTCGTGAACGGCCAGGAAATCGCCCATCGCAGCGTCACCGCGATGATGAAGGCCGGGCTCGTCTATCTGACGGAAGACCGCAAGGGAAAGGGCCTGCTGCTCGACGAGGAGCTGGCGCCGAACCTGACGCTGCAGGCGCTCGACGCGGTCAATCCCGGTGTCCTGCTGCATCGCCGCCCCGAAGCAGCCGTGCTCGAAAAGGCGGTGCGGGAGTATGACATCCGCGTCAGGTCCCTGACGCTGCAGGCCGGCAAGCTGTCCGGCGGCAACCAGCAGAAGCTGCTTCTGGCCAAGGTCATGATGGCCAGACCGTCCATCGTCATCATCGACGAGCCGACGCGCGGCATCGACATCGGCAACAAGAGCCAGATCTACGGCTTCATCGACAGGATGGTGCGGGCCGGCATGGCCTGCATCGTCATCTCCTCCGAAATGCAGGAACTCGTCGGCATCGCCGACCGGGTGCTGGTGATGCGGGCAGGGAGGATCGTCGCCGAACTCACCGGCGAAGCCATCACCGAACAGAACGTCGTCTATGCGGCGACCAGCGGCAGGCATGAGAGCGAGGGCAGGGCACCGGGATGACCGCAACGACAACCACCGTCGCGGCCGTGAAGGAAGGCCGCCGCATCCGTCTGGGCGACCTTGCGCCCTTCATCGCCCTGGCGGTGATCATCGTCCTCGGCGCGCTGATCAACCAGAACTTCGTCTCGTCGGCGAACCTTCTGAACGTCGCCACGAGAAGCGCCTTCATCGCGATCATCGCCGTCGGCGCCACCTTCGTCATCGCCTCCGGCGGCCTGGATCTCTCCGTCGGCTCGATGATGGCCTTCGTCACCGGCATCATGATCATGACGATGAACGCGCTCGCCCCGGCGCTGGGCGACTGGGCGATCGCCGCGGGGGCCGGCACGGCGCTGATCGTCGGCATGCTCTGCGGCCTGTTCAACGGCGTGATCGTGACGGTCGGGCGGATCGAGCCGTTCATCGTGACGCTCGGCACCATGGGGATCTTCCGGGCCTTCATCACCTTCATGACGGATGGCGGTTCGCTGCCGATCGACAGGAGCCTGCGGGAGGCCTACCGGCCGGTCTATTTCGGCGATTTCCTCGGCATTCCCTATCCGATCCTGATCACGCTGGCCGTCGTGCTCCTCGGCGCCTTCCTGCTCTACCGCACGAAATACGGGCGCCGCCTGACCTCGGCGGGCTCCAACGCCGACGTCGCGCGCTTCTCCGGCGTCAATGTCGGGGGCATGCGCACCAGCGCCTACGTCATTCAGGGCTTCTGCGTGGCCGTGGCCGCGATCTGCTACGTGCCGCGCCTCGGCGCCGCGACGCCGACGACGGGCCAGCTCTGGGAATTGCAGGTCATCACCGCCGTGGTGATCGGCGGAACGCTCTTGCGGGGAGGCAAGGGCCGGGTCTGGGGCTCCGTGGCCGGGGCGCTGATCCTCGAGATCATCGCCAATGTGATGGTCCTGTCGGACCTGGTCTCGGAATATCTCGTGGCTGCGGTGCAGGGGGCGATCATCATCATCGCCATGCTGGCGCACCGTTTCACCAGCAGCCGCTGACAGCCGACAATCAAGATCAACAGAGGAGGAATCCCCATGAGAATGTTCAACGAAACGAGCCGGATGGTGCTGTCGGCGGTGGCGCTCGCCTGCGCCCTGCCGCTCGGCCTCGGCCACGCCATCGCCCAGGAGCGCGACGTGAAGATCGCCGTGTCGATCCCGGCGGCGACCCATGGCTGGACCGGCGGCGTCGTCTATCACGCCGAGCAGGCGGAGAAGGAGATCGAGGCGGCGTACCCGAACATCGACGTCATCGTCTCGACCGCCTCCTCGGCCACCGCCCAGGTCTCCTCGCTGGAAGACCTTTCTGCGACCCAGCAGCTCGCCGCCCTCGTCATCCTGCCCTTCACCTCGGAGGAGCTGACCGGCCCCGTGGAACAGGTCAAGTCGAAGGGGACCTTCATCACCGTGGTGGATCGCGGCCTGACC
Organism: Aurantimonas sp. 22II-16-19i; assembly: GCF_002088275.1. Taxonomy (GTDB): domain Bacteria; phylum Pseudomonadota; class Alphaproteobacteria; order Rhizobiales; family Rhizobiaceae; genus Jiella. Next base: position 92,196 of record NZ_AQQS01000013.1, on the reverse strand, counting down.
GACCCGGCGATCCAGGACCTCTATGTCGCCGGCGACAACATCGCCGTCGGCGCCAACACCGCCCGCTGGCTCAGCGACCAGCTGGGCGGCAAGGGCGAGATCGTCGTTTTGCGCGGCATCCCGACCGTCATCGACGACGAGCGCATCAAGGGCTTCTCCGACGTCATCGCGGAGACCGACATCAAGATCCTCGACATCCAGTATGCCAACTGGAACCAGGACGAGGCCTTCACCCTGATGCAGGACTATCTCGCCAAATATCCCAAGATCGACGCGGTGTGGGCGAATGACGACGACATGCTGCTCGGCGTCATCGAGGCCGTGGACCAGGCCGGCCGCAAGGACATCCGCTTCGCGCTCGGCGGCAACGGCATGAAGCAGGTGATCGAGATGGTGAAGAAGGGCGACGAGCGGACGCCGATCTCGACGCCCTATCCGCCGTCGATGATCAAGTCGGCCATCTACATGACCGCCGGCCAGTTCGCCGGCCAGGCGCCGATGCGCGGCTCGTTCAAGCTGGACGCGCCGCTGATCACCCCCGAGAACGCCGACCAGTTCTACTTCCCGGACTCGCCGTTCTGATCCCTGTCTTGAGCTTCATGGCGGCCGGCGCGAGCCGGCCGCCATTCTTCGACACAACGCCAGGAGGAACTCTTCGATGAGTGGCAAGAAAATTCTGATGCTGACCGGTGAATTCACCGAGGAATACGAGATCTTCGTCTTCCAGCAGGGGATGGAGGCGGTGGGTCACACGGTCCACGTCGTCTGCCCGGACAAGAAGGCCGGCGACCGCATCAAGACGTCGCTGCACGACTTCGAGGGCGACCAGACCTATACCGAGAAGCTCGGCCATTACGCCGACATCAACAAGACCTTCGCCGAGGTGAATGTCGACGAATACGACGCGGTCTATGCCGCCGGCGGCCGCGGCCCGGAATATATCCGCACCGACAAGCGGGTGCAGAACATCGTCCGCCACTTCCACGAGACCGGCAAGCCGATCTTCACGATCTGCCACGGCGTGCAGATCCTGATGGCGGTGCCGGGCGTCCTGAAGGGCAAGAAGGTCGGCGGCCTCGGCGCCTGCGAACCCGAGGTCACGGCGGTCGGGGGCATCTATGTCGACCTCAGCCCGACCGAAGCCTATGTCGACGGCAACATGGTCTCGGCCAAGGGCTGGACCGCGCTCGCCGCCTTCATGCGCGAATGCCTGAACGTCCTCGGCACGAAGATCGTCCACGGCTGAGCGACATCGCGGCGAGGCGCAAGGGCCGCTCCGGCACCTTGCGCCTCGAACCCCATTCCCTTACGGCCCTCAGGTCGTCTGCGTCTTTGGAAGCGTCGCCTTCGGTGCGCGCTTGAATTGGAAGCGCTGCTTCACGTTCTCCCACAGCTTGGTCATGCCGAGCGGCTCGTAGATCATGAAGACGATGATCAGCGCGCCGAACACGACCTGTTCCGCCGCCGAGATGATGGTGGCGTCGATCGCGCCGTGGAAGACGTTGTTGCCGAGGCTGTTCAAGACGACCGGGAACAGAAGGATGAAGGCGGCGCCGATGAAGGCGCCGCTGATCGTGCCGAGGCCGCCGAGGATCACCATGAACAGGATCTTGAACGAGAGCTTGATGTCGAAGGCGACGGGTTCGAGCGACTTCAGATAGGTGAAGGCGAACAGCGCCCCGGCGACGCCGCAGAAGAAGGCGGAGATGGCGAAGGCCTGGAGCTTGGTGCGCAGCAGCGAGATGCCCATCGATTCCGCGGCGATGTCCATGTCGCGCACGGCCATCCAGCTTCGCCCCGTACTGCCCCTCGTCATGTTGATGGCGAGGATCGTCAGCACCGCGACGACCACCACGACCACCAGATACATTTCCAGCGGCGTGGTGAAGGGCTTGCCGAAGATCACGATGTCCTGCGCCGTGATGATGCCGGAGGTGTCGTAGTTCTTGAACCAGCCGAACTTGTCGATCATCCAGACGATGAAGAACTGCGAGGCCAGCGTCGCGACCATGAGGTAGATGCCTCGGACCCGCAGGCTGGGCAGCCCGAACAGGACGCCGAAGGCCGCCGCGATCAGGCCCGAGAGCACCAGCGCCACCGGAAACGGCATGTAGGGCACGCGCAGGATCAGGTTGAAGCAGGCGAAGGCGCCGGCCGCCATGAAGCCCGCGGCCCCGAGCGCCAGCTGGCCGGCATAGCCCATGACGATCTGCTGTCCGACCGCCGCGAGCGCCAGGCAGAGCCACGGGATCAGGATCGACGCGTACCAGTAGTCCGACTCGATGGTCAGCGGGATGACGATCAGGGCCACCGCCAGGGCGACGACGAGATTGGTCACGTCGCTGCGCGTATAACCCATGAAGAGGATGTTCGAATTCATGTGCCGCTATCCTATACGCGCCTGATGATCTTCTCGCCGAACAGGCCTTCGGGTCGCCACAACAGGAAGAAGATCGCCAGGACGTACGGCGCCCAACCTTCGATCGCGCCGCCGAAATACGGCCCGACATAGACTTCCAGCACTTTCTCGGAGGCCCCGATGATCAGTCCGCCGACGATGGCGCCCGGGATCGACGAGAAGCCGCCGATGATCAGCACCGGAAGCGCCTTGAGGGCGAGGTCGACCAGCGCGAACTGCACGCCGGCGCGCGCCCCCCACATCATGCCGGCGACGAGCGCGACGATCCCGGCCGCGGTCCAGACCAGCAGCATGATGTTGCCGAGGGGGATGCCGATCGAGCTGGCCGCGCCCGGATCGTCCGCGACGGCGCGAAGGCCGAGCCCCATCTTGGTGTATTTGAAGATCAGGGCCAGACCGGTGATGAGAACGGCGGCGACGAGGCCCGCCGTGAGATCGAGGGCGCTGATGAACAGGCCGGTGCTGTCGATGATCCAGGGGATCGGAAAGTCGCCGATGCCGAGGTCGAGCCGCCGGACTTCCACCCCCCAGGCGGCCTGTGCGAGGCCCTCCAGCACGAAGCCGAGGCCGATGGTCGCCATCAGCAGTGTGTCTTCGCTCTGGTTCATCAGCGGTTTCAGGACCAGCCGCTCGGTGAAGAACCCCACCAGCCCCATCAGGACGATGGTGACGAAGAAGGCCGCGACGAATGGCAGCCCCAGCTCCATGAAGCCGACGAAGGCGAGGACGGCGAAGAACACCATCGCCCCTTGCGCGAAGTTGAACGTCGACGAGGCCTTGTAGATCAGGACGAAGCCGAGGGCGACGAGCGAGTACATCGTGCCCGCGAGCAGCCCGGCGACCACGACTTCGATGAAGAAGAGAAGATCAGTCATGGGCCACCCCGAGATAGGCGTCGATCACGGCCTGGTCGGCCCGGACCTTGTCGGGCGGCCCGTCGCCGATGACCTTGCCGTAGTCGAGCACGACGACGTTGTCGGAAATGTCCATGACGACCCCCATGTCGTGCTCGATCAGCACCATGGTCGTGCCGAACGCGTCGTTGACCTTGAGGATGAACCGGCACATGTCGCGCTTCTCCTCGACGTTCATGCCCGCCATCGGCTCGTCGAGAAGGAGAATGTCGGCTTCGGTGGCGAGCGCCCGGCCGAGCTCCACCTTCTTCTGCAGGCCGTAGGGGAGCCGGCCGACCGGCGTGTCGCGGATGTGGCTGATCTCGAGAAACTCGACGATCTCCTCGCACTTGGCGCGGTTTTCCCGTTCCTCGCGTGACGCCTTGGGCAGCCGGAAGGCGACCTCGAGGAAATTCGCCGACATGTGCAGCTTGCGACCGACGAGGATGTTGTCGAGGACCGACATGCGCTTGAACAGGGCAAGGTTCTGGAACGTCCGGGAGAGGCCCTTTCTTGCAACAATATTCGGGCTGATCTTGTCGAGCACCTGACCGTTCAGGGCGATCGTGCCTTCCTGCGGCTTGTAGATGCCATTGATGCAGTTGAGCAGCGAGCTCTTGCCGGCGCCGTTGGGGCCGATGATGGCCCGGATCTCGTGCCTGAAGACGTTGAAGGACGTATCGGTGATCGCCCGCACGCCGCCGAAGCGCAGCGAAATGTTCTTCACTTCCAGGATGGGGTCGCCAATCGGAAAGCGTCTGGCCTCGAGCATGTCTTTCGGTCTCTTCCTCTGATGGCGCGACAGCCTAGGCTTGATGCAGATCGGGATGCACGGCGCTTTCTCTTCTCAGGACGTCGCGAAAATTCTTCCGGCCCTCCTTGGAGACGCCGAGATAGAGATCCTTGACCTTCTCGTCGCTGAGGAGGCTCTGGGCGGTCCCGTGCAGCATCACGTGGCCGGTTTCGATGATGTATCCGTAGTGGGCGTTGCGCAGCGCGACGTTGGTGTTCTGCTCGGCGAGCAGGATGCTCACGCCCTCCTTCTGGTTGAGCGCGTTGACGATGTTGAAGATCTCGGCCACCAGCTGCGGCGCGAGGCCCATCGACGGCTCGTCGAGAAGCAGCATCTTGGGCTTGGCCATCATCGCGCGCGCGACGGCCACCATCTGCTGCTCGCCGCCCGAGGTGAAGCCGGCCTGGCTCTTGCGGCGCTCTCTCAGGCGCTTGAAATAGGTGTAGATCTTCTCGAGCTCGTTGCGGATTTCGGCCTTGGAAAGCTTGCGGGAATACGCTCCCGCAATGATGTTTTCCTCGACGGTCAGATGCGCAAAGCAGCGCCTTCCCTCGAGCACCTGGACCATGCCGAGGCGAACCATGTCGGCCGGACCCTGATCTTTGACCGGTTTGCCCTCGTAGGTGATCGTACCCCTGGTCACCATGCCGCGTTCGGAGGCCAGCATCGTCGAGACCGCCTTCAGGGTGGTGCTCTTGCCGGCGCCGTTGCCGCCGAGAAGCGCCACGATCTTGCCCCGCGGCACCGCGAGCGACACGTCGTGCACGGCGGCGATGACGCCGTCATAGACGACCTCGATCGCGTCGATTTCCAGGATGTTTTCTGTGCTCGCGGTCATCGGTTCCTTGCCATCTGTGGTCTTGCGCCCCCCGGCGCGGCCGGCGCGGCCGGCATCAGCCTGCGGCCGTCGCGGGCCCACTTGCATGGGCCTGCGACGTCGCCGCCTCTTCCCTGCGCAGTCGCGTCAGGAGCAGCTCTTGGGGGTGATGTTGTTTTCGCTGGCGAACTTGGCCGCGGACTCCTCCACCAGCTGGCGGATATAGCCGGGGTCGAGCGGGGCTTCCCAGCCGGTGATCTGCTCGAACTTCTCGCCGTTCCACTGCATCACGGCGAACTTGCCCGCGCCTTCGTGGTTGTCACACGAGATGGCGAAGGGCGCGATCATCCCCTTGATGCCGATTTCCCCGAGGCGCTCCTCGGTCATGTTGAGTGCTTCGTAGCCGTCCCGGAATTCGGGCCCGGTGACCGCCTTGCCGACCTTGCCGTGCATCTCCTGGGCGTTCTTCAGCGCCTCGACCCACATCACCGCCGCGCCGAGACCGCGGTTCCAGTAGACCGACCCGATGCGGCTCTGATCCGACAAATTGCCCTTGCCGGCTCCATAGACCTGATCCTTGATCGCCTTGACGAGCGGATAGTCCTGGCCGGGCAGGGCATTGGCCATGGCATAGGTGCCGAGGGCGGCGTCGCCGGCAGGAAACATGTCTTCCTCGGCCGCGCCGAAGGTCACGTACATCATGCGGTTGCGGGGAAAGCCGACGCGAGCCGCATTGGTCATCGCAGTCGAGTTCATGCCGGAACCGGCGCCCCAGAAGGTGACCCAGTCGGGCCGTTCGCGGCGGATCTGCAGCCACTGCGACTGCTGTTCCAGGCCGGGCGGCGGCACGGAAATCTCGACCAGGGTCACGCCCCAGTCCTCGGCGATCTTGCGCATGGCGGGCAGCGGCTCGCGCCCATAGGCGGAATCGATGTGAAGGTGCACGATCTTCTTGCCCCTCATGTTCTCGACGCCGCCTTCCTGCTCGGCCATGAACTTCATCTTGACGGCGATCTGCGACCAGTAGTGGCTGGCGGCGTTGAACACCCACGGCCAGACCCTGCCATCCGCCGCGTCGGTCCTGCCGTAGCCATATTGGGCGAGAACGACGTTGTCCTCGGCCATCCGGTTGATCACGGCATAGGCGCCGGGCGTTCCGAGCGTGTCGAACACGACGATCCGCTGGCCGTCCTTTTCCAGAAGGCGCTGGTAGCACTCGACGGTCTTGACCGCGTTGTACTCGGTCTCGCACTCCTGCCAGGTCAGCATGACGCCGTTCACGCCGCCGTTCATGTTGACGTAGTTCATGTAGTCGATCTGCGCGCCGTAATAGCCGGTGCCCATGGCGGAATACGGCCCGACCCGGCTGCTGGCCACGGGGAAATACTGCGTTTCCTGCGCGGCTGCCGGTATTGCGGTGGCCGATACTGCCGCCAGGGCGACGGCAGCTGCCGCGAGATGCATGTGTCTCCGGAACATTCTTTTTCCTCCCTTTGGCTTCTTTTTTCTTGATCGGCACGCGTTGCTCGGTGCGACCATCGCGGTGTAGTCCGGACTTCGCCGGGCGGTCGATCTGCATGCGTCGTCGGGTGCCGCGGTGTCGCGCATCCGATGTCGTTCCTGGCCCGGAAGGATCATCCGGTCGCCTGCAGGACCCGGCTCTCGCCACGAACGAGGCTGCTCCCGGACGGTCCGTCACGCGCGACCTCCCTGCCGGAAAGGCTCGGCTTAAATCTCCCCATCCCCGCGGATCGCCTGATCGGGCGCCGCCGCCCTCCCATACGTAACTGAGGAGTATTGCTAGGATTGAAGCTTGCAACCTGTCAACTATTTAATCTTTAAAATCAAAGCATTGGGGATATTGTGCAAGTCCAATAAAGGTCAGAATGTCGACGGCCCGATAAAAATTCTCTCCAGTCCGAGACAAAATGTCCACCTCCTGCGCGCGATTCCGTCCCTCGTCGGACTAAATGTCCGCTGCCGGAAACCACACGGTGAAGGTGGCTCCCTCGCCGGGGGCGCTGCGGACGCTGATCAGCCCTCCGGCGCGCGTCACCAGCGCCTGGCTGATCGACAGGCCCAGTCCCGATCCGGTGCCGAGCTTGGTCGTCATGAAGGGGTCGAAGACGTTGTCGATCTTGTCGGGCGGAATGCCGGGACCGGTGTCCTCGACGACGATCTCGCAGCCGGCGATGCCGCCCTGCACGGCCGGCCGCGTCCGGATCGTCAGCGTCCCGCCCGCGCCCATCGCCTGCGTGGCGTTGATGACGAGATTGACCATCACCTGCTGCAGCTCGGTCTCGACGACCCTGAAGCTCGGGGCCAGGCTGTGCTCCACTCGCGTCTCGATCGCGTGCTTGCGCAGATCCGGCGCAACCAGGATCAGCGCGTCGTCGACGGCCCGGGCGGCGTCCACCTGGGACATCGCGTCGGACATTTCGTCGGGGCGGGTGAAGTTCAGGAGCTTGCCGACGATGATGTTGATGCGATGCGTCTGGGTATCGATGAAATCCAATTCGCTCTTGAGTTCCGCTTGCTGCTCGGGCGACAGCCGCATGCGGATGACTTCGAGGTTGCCCTGGATGATCGCGACGGGATTGTTGATCTCATGGGCGACGCCCGCGGTGATCTCGCCGACCGAAGCGAGCTTCTCGGACATGACCAGTTGCGCGAAGGTGGTCTCGAGCTTGCGATTGGCCTCCTTCAGCTCGTCGGTGCGCCGTTCCACGAGCTCGTTGAGGTTGTTGGCATAGTCGCGCAGCGCGGCGTCGCGCTCCTCCACCTGGTCGAGCAGGCGGTCGAGATGGCGGGCCACCGCGCCGATCTCGTCGTTGCCGGAGACGGCGCCGATCCGCGCGTCGAAGGCTCCGGCCTCCACATGCGCCATGGTGGCCGTCATCTTTTCCAGGGGCGCGAAGATGCCCCTCGCGAGCCACAGGAACAGCGGCACCGACAGCCCGATCACCGCGACGAAGGCGAGGATCAGCGTCAGGATCGTCGCGTTCCGCTGGGCGGTGAACGGCGCTTCGAGGAATCCGGTGTAGAGCATGCCGATCCGGTTGCCGGAAATGTCGGCGAGGGGAACGTAGCCGGAGATGTACCAGTCGTTGACGACGAAGGCGCGGTCGAGCCAGGTCTCGCCGTCCTCCATCACCCGCCGCCAGACGGCCTCCGAAACCCGGGTGCCGAGCGCGCGCGAGCCTTCGAACAGCCGGACATTGGTGGAGATCCGGACGTCCTCGAGGAACAGCGTCGTCGTGCCGGTGCGCGAGACCTCACCCGCCTCGTCGCGGTAGACGAGCGCGTTCATGGTGTCGATGACATCGAGATTGCGGTTCAGGAGCCGGCCGCCGATCAACATCTCGCCGCTGTCGGCGGAGCGGTGCGCCGCCAGGATGAACATGCCCCGGCTTTCCACGTCGCGGGCGATCGGCCGCGCCGCTTCGGTCGGGACCAGCGGGATCGCCGCCAGCTCGTCGAGAGAGGGCGAGATCACCGACATCTCCGCGGCGCCGAGGAGCACCAGCTCGGCGATCGGCGCGTTCGGCGTTGCGGCGAGGGCCACTTCGCGGGCCGCCTGGGGCAGGCCGGTGTCGGTCACGGCGCCCCAGACCATGAAATCCAGCCCGAGGGCAGTGCGCTTGCGCTCGACGAATTCGGCGAGCGCGATCTCGCCGCGCGACTTCGCCTCGTGAAAATCCACCGACTGGGCCACCGCCGCCACCTCGGCGGCGAGGGTGGCGGTGATCCGGCCGAAATACTGCTCGGCGACGCGCAGGTCGCTGCCCACCTTGGCGATCAGAAGGTCGTCGTACTTGTTGATCCAGCGCAGCATCGTCACGCCGAGCAGCAGCGGCAGGAGGACGATCAGCGGCAGGAGGGCGATGGCGAGCAGTTGCAGCCGCACCGAGTGCATCGGGTCACAGCCCCCAGGAGCGGCATTTCCGGTCGATGGTCTTGCGGGCCACGCCGAGGCGTCGCGCCGCCTCGGCGCGATTGCCGTCGCAGGCGTCGAGGACGGCGAGGATGTGTCGCCGCTCGACGGCGGCGAGGTCTTCGATCTCGATCCGGGGGGCTGCGGTCCCCAGCGCCGCCTCGAAGTCGCCGTGGATCAGGGCACGCTCGACGGTGTTGCGCAGCTCCATGACATTGCCCGGCCAGTCATGGGACAGGAACCGCCGACGCGCCGCCGGCGAAAAGGCGGGAATGCCGGTTCCCATGCGCTGCGACAGCCTTTCCGAGAAGAACCGCGTCAGCTCCATGATGTCGGCGGTCCTCTGCCGCAGCGGCGGCAGCAGGATCTCGACGACGGTCAGGAGATAGAAGAGGTCCGTGCGAAACACCCGTTCGGCGGCGATCGTCTGGAGCGGACGCGTCGTGGAGCTGATGATCCTCAGGTCGAATTCGAGACTGCGGCGCGCCCCCAGCGGGCTGAAGCGACCGGTGCTGACGAGCTCGGCGAGAATGTTCTGGCAACCCGCGGAAAGCATCTCCACGTCTTCGAGATAGAGGGTGCCGCCCGCCGCGCTGAGGAGAATGCCTTCCTGCTGCGAAGAGGGCCCGTCGGCCGGGGCGCCGAGATGACCGAACAGGCGTTCCTGGAAGGCCTGTTCGGTCATGCCGTAGCACTGCAGCCAGACGAAGGGATGGGCGGCCCGGGGCGAGGCGGCGTGCAGCATGCGGGCGGCGACCTGCTTGCCCGAGCCGACCTCGCCGCGAAAGACGACGTTGGCATGGGACAGGGCGGCCTGTTCGATCGCCTGCCGGGCCTTCTGGATCTCCACCGACGTCCCCAAAAGCGCATCCCGATGCTTCAGGATGTCCTTGCCGACCTCGAGCTCGTGGCGCAGCACCGAGTTCTGGCGTCGCAGGCGCGAGCGTTCGAGACTGCGGGCAATGGCGTTCAGGACCTGGTTGGACCGGAACGGCTTCAGCAGGAAGTCGCTGGCGCCGGCGCGGATGGCCTGGATCGCCGTGTCCAGATCGGCATGGGCGGTGATCATGATCGCGTCGCTGAAGAGGCCGATCTTGCGCTGCTCGGCAAGCCATTCGAGCCCGGTCTTGTCGGGCATGATGTTGTCGAGGATGATCACGTCATAGGCGTTTTCGTCGAGAAGTCGCGAGGCATCGCGCGTGTCCGCGGTGACGTCCACCCTGGCGCAGTTTACGGCGAGGATCTTGGCCAGGAAGTTCCGCATGCCCGGCTCGTCGTCGATGACGAGCACGGCCGCTCTCGCCAATTCGTCGCTGAGGCTCGTGATCGTCGTGTCCGGCGGCTCCCTCAAGGCTGGCAGGCTGCCTGGACTGACGGACATCATTGCCTGCCGGAGCCCGCGGCGGAAAGGCCGCCCTTCACCGGGCGCCGGGACCAAAGCTCGGCAGCGCCCACCATGGGATGGCAGTGAAGGTCCCGACGAGACGCCCCTGAAGCAACGCCGATCCCCGCATCCATTCCTCGGCGCAACGTCGTCACGATCCGCTCGTGGGATTTCGCAAGGGCATCGTCACCGCCTCCGGCACGGCGTCTCTCCTGAAGAAGAGGCCGCCACAGGATACATGGACCTTCGCGAGACCGTCAACGCGGGTGATGTCCCACGCAAGGGGCAGAAGGCGAGGTCGTCGCGACCGCGCACGGGAGATCCGCCGTCAGCCGCGCTTCGCCAGCACGTCCTTGAACGCCTGCCGGAGGTCCGGCAGACAGGAAGCCGGCGGGCTTGCGGGCGGAATTGCAGCTGGTCGGGCATGGGTGCCGAGGCATCAGCGCAGGATGCGGGAGAGGAACTCTCGCGCCCTTGCCGTCTTCGGCGCATGGAAGAAGTCGTCCGGCCGCTGCCGCTCCAGCAGGCACCCTTGATCCATGAAGACGACCTCGTCGGCGATGCGACGTGCAAAGCCCATTTCGTGGGTGACGCAGACCATCGTCATTCCTTCGGCCGAAAGGTCGGCTATGACGTCGAGCACCTCGCCGACCATCTCGGGATCCAGCGAAGAGGTCGGTTCGTCGAAGAGCATCGCCTTGGGCTGCATGCACAGCGCCCGGGCGATCGCCACGCGCTGCTGCTGGCCGCCGGACAGCTGGCTCGGATACTTGTCGGCCTGCTCGGCGATGCGGACGCGCTGCAGATAGTGGCGGGCAAGGTCGCGAGCCTCGGCTTTGGGCATCTTCAGGATCTTCGTCGGCGCGATCGTCAGATTCTGCAGGACCGTCAGATGCGGGAACAGGTTGAACTGCTGGAACACCATGCCGACCTTGCGGCGCACCGCGTCGAGGCCGTGTCCCGAGGGTGCCAGCGGTTCGCCGTCGACGACGATCGAGCCCTTCTGGAATTTCTCCAGCCCGTTGATGCAGCGGATCAGCGTCGACTTGCCCGAGCCGGACGGGCCGCAGACGACGATCCTGCGGCCGGCCGGCACGTCGAGGTGGATGGCGTGCAGCGCCTGGAACCGGTCGTAGAATTTCGACACGTCGCGGATGCGGATGAGGGGATCGCCAGCCTCGCTCATCGGGTCGCCCGCGCCGGCTTCACGCCGACAGAGTCCAGCCAGGCCATGTGATCGGCTGCCGCCTGCGTGATCGGCCGCGTGCCGGCAGCGCCAATGGCTGCCCGCAACCGTTCGATGGCCAGCGGCGGCCGCGACGGCGGGATGCGCGATGTGACGGTCGGGGCGTCGGCTGAGATCTCGGGAAGGGCGATGCCGGTGGCGGCAGCCCATTCGCGCGGCGTCGAGAGCGAGCCGGCGCCGAGATTGAAGGTCTTGCCGCCGAGCCCGGCCGCCTCGACGACCGCGGCGATCGCTGCGCCGGCGTCGCGGCTGTAGAGCCAGTCGGCCCGCATCTCGTTCACGAGCCGCGGCGCCGCCTGGGCGAGGATCTGGGCATGCGGGCTGAGATCGGGCCGCGCCTCGCCGGGCCGCTCCCAGGGGCCGAAGATCGGCCCGAGCCGGAGCACCGTCAGTTCGAGATCATGGAGTTCGGCGAGCCGGTGCGCCACCTCCTCGCCGGCCCGCTTGGTGATCCCGTAGAGCGTGTCCGGGCAGAGCGGCGTCGTCTCGTCGAGGCTCTCGGCCGTGCCGAAATCCTTCCGGCGCGAGCCGTAGACGGCGATCGAGGAGAGCGCGACGATCCGCCGGCATCCTGCTTTCGCCGCGGCTTCCAGCGTCGTCGCCGTGCCTCCGACATTGACGGCGATGATCCTTGCCGCGCCGCGGCGCTCCATCGCCTCGTTGGAGGTCAAGGCAGCCAGATGCAGAAGCGCCTCGGGCCGCTCGGCCGCGAAAGCCTCCGCCAGCATCGCGCCGTCGCAGATGTCGGCGCGCACGAAGCGGGCTCCCGCAATGGCCGGATGGGAGCGGAACGCGGCAGTTGGGGCCGAGAGATCGAACAGCGCGACGTCGTGGCCGCGCGCTGCGATGGCTTCCGCCGCGGCGAGACCGACAAAGCCCGAACCGCCGGTGATGGCAATCTTCATGGCGTCATCTCCTGGCGATGATGGCGCGCCGCTCGAGCACCGAGACCCAGCGTGAGAACGGCCACAACAGGACGAAGAAGATCACCGCGACGGCGGTGAGCGGCGTCGGGTTGTAGGTCAGCTCCTGGGCGACGCGGGCCGAGCGCAGCAGTTCCGGCATCGCGACGATCGAGGCGATCGACGTCGCCTTGATCAGTTCGAGCGCATTGGAGGCAAGCGGCGCGGTGACCCGCCGGGCCGCCTGCGGCAGGATGATCCAGATCATCGCGCGGAAGAAGCCGAAGCCCAGCGCATGCGCCGCTTCGCTCTGGCCCTTGTCGATCGACATGATCCCGGCCCGGAAGATCTCGCCGAAATAGCCGGTGTTGTTGAGGACCAGCGCCAGGACGACGGCGCTGAAGGCGCTGAGGCGGATGCCGAAGGCGGGGAGGCTGTAATAGATCAGGACGAGCAGGACGAGGGCCGGAAACGAGCGCAGGAGGTCGATCATCACGACGATCGCCCGGCGCATGGCGGGGCCGGCCAGCGAATAGCCGACGCCGACGCTGAGGCCGCAGAGCGCGGCGAGCGGCAGGCAGACGAGAACCACCTGCACCGTCACGGCCAGCCCCTGCATCAGCAGCGGCCAGACCTTCACGAGGGAATCCCAGTTGGCGAAATTGGCGAGAAAGAGATCCACCGGCCGGCCTCAATAGGGCGTCATGCGCCGCTCCAGATAGCGGCTGAGCGTGACGAGGGGGATGAAGAAGGCGAGGTAGAGTGCCGCCGCCAGCATCAGCGGCGAGGGATTGGCGACGATCGCCATGTAGCTCTGGGCCGCGCCCAGCGTGTCGTTCAGCGAGACGGCCACCCCCAGCGCCGAGCCCTTGGTCACGGCGATGACGCGGTTGGTGATCAGCGGCGTCGCCAGACGCACCGCCTGCGGCAGGATGACGAGGCGCAAGGTGCGGATGGGCGGCAGGTTCAGGGCGCGGGCGGCTTCCCACTGGCCTTTCGGCAGGGCTGCGATGGAGGCGGTGAAGATCTCGGCGCAGAAAGCCGACAGCACGGAGCCGAGCGCGAAGGCCGTCGCCGCGAAGGGCGACATGCGGATGCCGCCATAGGGCAGGGCGAAATACAGAAAGATGATGATGACGAGCTGCGGGAGCGTCCGGAACAGCTCGATCCAGGCGGTGATCAGGACATCGAGCGCCCGCAGTTCCAGCAGTCGCAGCAAGGCCAGACCCAGCCCCAGGACGACGCCGATGGCGATCACCGCCAGCGCCACCTGGACGGTCGTCGCAAAGCCGATCAGCACCGAGGGCAGGGCGCCCTCGATGACCGACAGGTTGAAGAAATTCTGGACCAGCTTGTCCATGCATGCCCCTTGCCGCGGCCGTCATGCCGGCGGAACGACCCGATGTCCGTGGCGGCCGTCGCCGCCACGGGGGAGAGGTCCGATCAGTTGCAGGCGAGCTCGTGCGAGGTCTCGTCATAGCCCTTGAAGCCCGGCGCGCCGTAGCCCGGAAAAACGGTGAGGAGCGGGCTGTCGGCCGCCAGTTCGCCGCCATACCACTTGTCGTAGAGGGCCTTCAGCGTCCCGTCCTTTTTCATGCATTCGATCGCGCCTTCGACCTTGTCGCGATAGGCCTTGCTCTCGTAGCGAAAGGCATAGCCGAACATGCGGCCGTCATAGTCTTCGTAGGCGAGCGTGATCGCCGGGTTCTGGCCGGCGGCATAGGCCGCGGTCGGGATCTCGTTGATCGCGGCGAAGGCGCGCTGGGTGATCACCGCCTGGACCGAATCCGGGAAGGTCTCGTAGCGCTGCACCTCGAAGCCGTATGTCAAGGCGTTCGCCGTCGCCCACTTGTCCGAGATCGTGCCGCGGTTGACGGCGATCGACTTGCCCTGAAGCGCCTCGTAATTGGCCATCGACTCGCCCTCGCGGGTGATGAAGCCATTGCCGGTGGCGAAGAAGGGCTCCGAATAGAGCATCGTCTCGGCCCGCTCCGCCGTGATGTTGAGCGGGTTGACCGTGAACTCGATGCGGCCGGACAGAAGCGCCGCGAACAGGCCGGAGAAGTTGATGTCGACGACCTCGACGGACGGCCGGCCGATCCGCTTGGCGATCTCGGTCACCATGTCGTAGCCGAAGCCTTCCGGGCCATCGACGCCGCGCACCATCCAGGGCGCGAGGCCGAAATCCGAGCCGACCACGAGCGGCTGGTCGGCGGGATGGGCGTCTTCCTGCGCGAAGGCCGGAGCCGAAACGAGTGGCAGCAGGGCAAGTGTTGCCGCGAGGAGAGAGTTCTTCATGCTGGTTCCTTTGTTCTTCCTTGGGAGGGGAGGGAGAGATCTGGGAGACTTCGATCAGGTCGCAGGCGGATGCGTCGTCCGCCAGTGCCGGGCGATGGCGTCGCGCCGGCAGATCCAGACGTCGTCGTGGCGCGCCGCGTAGTCGAGGAACCTGGCAAGGCCGGCGGCGCGGCCCGGATGGCCGGCGACCCTCAGATGCAGCCCGACGGACATCATCTTCGGCCGGCTGGCGCCTTCCGCCCGCAGCCAGTCGAAGGCGTCCTTCAGATTGACGAAGAAGTCCTCGGCGGTGGAATAGCCGCCGCGGATGAATTTCGCGTCGTTGGTGACCAGCGAATAGGGAACGACGAGGTGCGGATGGCCGCCGACCGTCGTCCAGTAGGGCAGTTCGTCGTTATAGGCGTCGCTGTCGTAGAGAAAGCCGCCATGCTCGACGAGAAGCGAGCGGGTGTTCAGGCTCGGGCCGTAGCGGCAGTACCAGCCGGCGGGCGGTGCGCCGAGATGCCGGCGGAAGGCAGCGACGGTTCTGGCGATCCGCGTCCTTTCCTCTTCGCGGGAGAGGAGACGATGATGCTCCCAGCGCCAGCCATGGGCGCATCCGTCGAAATCGGCCTCGCGCAGGAAGGCGGCGATCTGCGGGTTGCGCTCCAGCGCCAGGCCGCAGGCCATCGCGGTGGCCGGCAGGCCGCGCTCGGTGAACAGCCGGGCGATGCGCCAGAAGCCGACCCGGCTGCCATATTCGAACATCGTCTCGGCCGCGAGGTTGCGCCCGGGCATCGGGTCGCCGCCGGCTTCCGTCAGGCTCGCCTCGGTGGCGGGATCGCCGTCCGGCACGGAGGGCTCGCCGCCCTCCTCGACATTGATGACGAAATTCAGGGCCAGCCTGGCCCCGCTTGGCCATTGCGGATCCGGCGGATGGGCGCCGTAGCCGGCAAAGTCCCGGTCGAGATGATCGCTCACGATGCGCCCCCCGCCGTCTCCGGCCAGCCCGCGAAGGACGGCAGCAGGATCGGCTCGGCGAGCGGATGGAACACGTCGTCCCCGCCACCGGCCGCCATGGTCATCTGGACGAAGAACTGCGCCGGCGCATCGAGAACCAGCATGCCGGCGTGCCAGACATTGCGCCGGTAGACGACGCCCTGGCCCGGGCCCGCGACGAAGCCCCGGACGGTGGCCCGATCCGGCGCCATGGTCCCGTCGTCCTCGCAGACGACGACGAGAAAGCGCTGGTGGTTCAGGGGCACGAAGATCTGGTCGGAGAAGGGATGGCGCTCGAGCCGGTCGATCCGCTCGCCGCCGGCAAGCGGCGTCTCGATCCGCGTGATCCAGGACGTCAGTTCGCCGCCGTCGCCACGGGCATCGAAGGCGAGGTCGAGGGGATGCCGCCTGTCTTCGCCGCGATGCTCGAGCACCAGCCCGAAAGGAGCGAAGGCTTCTTCCGTCAATGGGGCGAAAGGCTGGGGGGAGAAACGCTGGGAGGGGAGGTGCCGGAACTGCGGATGCTGCAAGCCGTTGCGCCTTTTTGTATCTCGCTGGTATACCGCTACGATACCGATGGCACACCCTGAGTCCAGCGGTTTTTGCAAATCCTGTTGCGGCATGGGATGAGGGCGGTCCCTGCGGGCGTTTCATCGGGAACAGAAGGGCGGAATGACACGGGACACTCTTCAGCCGGAGGACAGGCAGACTCTGTCGGAACAGGCGTACCAGTACGTCCGAAGCCTGATTCTCGCCGGTGAACTCGCGCCAGGCACGGTCTTCACCGAGCGCAAGCTCGCCGAACAGGTGGACGGCTCGCGCACGCCGCTGCGCACGGCGATCACCCGGCTGACCGGGGAAGGTCTGGTCGAGCGGCTGTCGAACGGTACGCTGGTCATCCGCGAGGTGCCGCTGGACGAATTGCTGCAGATCATGGTGATCCGCCGGCTTCTGGAAAGCGAAGGCGCGGCCCAGGCGGCGCGGCGGGCGGCGCCGGCGGCGACGGGCGAGCTGATCGAGGCGACCCACCGCATCATCGCCGATCCGGCCACGGAACTCGAGCCGTTCTGGGCCTATGACGACAGCTTTCACCTGTTCGTCGCCAATGCCAGCGGCATGCCGCTGCTCGCCTCGATGATCAAGGGCGTGCGCGAGAAGGCGCGGATGTGTCACGTGGTCCGCATGGAGCGCAATTTCGCCGACCAGGCGAAGGAGCACCTCGCCGTCCTCGAAGCCATCGCGGCGGGCGATGCGGACCGCGCCCGCGCTGCGATGATCGATCATACCGACCGGGTCCGGGACCGCTTCCTGCGCTGGTACAGCGGCACGCCGGCCTGAGGTCCCAGCGACGCCCGCCGTCGCGAGGGGGCGCGAGGGGCGCGAGAGAGGGCGGAACGGCGCCTCGCACGGCCGGAAATCTCTCAAACCTCGCGCCGGAGGCCGCGCAATCCCCGCTGGATGGCCGCGACGGTCGTCTCGTCCTGCCTTGTCTCCCGTTTCGCGACGGAGGCGGTTGCGACATGCCGCCAATGGGCGCGTCGGTCGGCATCCTCCCGGCGCCTCGCATGGCGCACGACGCCCGCCGTCATGGTCAGGGCGACATCCGTGCCCTTGGCCCGGGCGAGAAGCAGGGGCAGGGCGTTGCGGGGGCACGAGCCGTCGGGCGCCTCGAAGCGGGCACAGTCGATTGCGACGAGATCGGCCGGTTGACCCGGCTCCAGCGACCCGGTGCCCTCGGAAAGAAACGCCGCCTTCCCGCCGTTGATCGTCGCCGTTCGCAGGATCTCTGCCGGCGAAGGGCCGATCGCCTCGATCCCGGGCGTGCGGGCAAGGCTTGCGTAAAGTCGCAGCTCGGCGAGATAGTCCTCGTCGTCGGCAAGCGCGGTGTTGTCGGTGCCGACGGCGACCACGCATCCCCGTCGATGGAGCTCCGCAACCGGTGGCGGCCCGTTGAAGAGGCGCAGGTTGGAACCCGGATTGGCGACGACGACCACGGCCTCCTCGCGGGCAAGCGTCATGTCCTCTTCGCTCATGTAGACGCCGTGGGCGCAGCTCGTCTTCGCTTCGAAGACCCCCAGCCGCCGAAGATGGGAGAGTGTCGAGCCGCCATGGGCCTTGCGGCACCAGGCCGCCTGCAGCGGCGATTCCAGGAGGTGGAAATGCAGGCCGACCCCGCGCCTTGCGGCATCTCGGGCGAGCGCGGTCCAGGCCTCGTCGCTGACCCATTGCGGTCCGGCCGGGCCGTAGGCGAAGGTGATCAGCGGCGCATCCCCGAAGCGCGCCGACATCTCCTCCATCAGGGCGATCGTGCCGGCAACGCTGCCGGCATAAGGCGGCGCCGCCGGGATCCGGAGCGCCTTCCGGGCGTCTTCCGGCAAGGCGGCGACGAATTCCGCCTCGTTCTCATAGGCGAGGAAGCCGCGGTCCTGATAGCCGATGCAGATCGTCGCCCTGATGCCGGCATCGCGGTAGGCCCGCGCGGTTTCGCCAAGCTCTTCGCGATAATCGGACCCGTAGCTGTAGTTCGCATGGAGCGTGGCGGTCACGCCGTTCGCCAGCATCTCCTCGGCCGCAAGCCGGGTGACCGCATAGATGTCGGGCGGACCATGACGCCGCCGTGCGGCGATCCACGGCTCCAACGCGTCGTCCCGGTAGCCGAGGAGGAGCGGGCTGAGGCCCCGGCCATGCTGGTGGGCATTGATCAGGCCGGGGAGGATGATCGCCTGCCGGTAGTCGAGGACCGCGCCGCCCGGGAAGCGGCTTCGGACGTCCTCGAAGCGCCCGACGGCGGCGACCCGGTCCGCCGCGATCGCGACGCATCCGTCGACGATCGGCTCGCCGCCTGCGCAGGGAAGGACGAACCTGGCCCTGAGGATCTTCATCGCCCGCTACTCCGGCTTCATGCGCAGTTGCGCCAGGATCGCCTCGCCGGTCCGGCGATTGTGCTCCTCGAGCTTGAAGGCGAGGTCGCGAGCCGCGCCGGCCCGCAACATGGCCATAATCCCTTCGTGCTCGTCGATGGACCGCGCCAGCTGGCTCGGATCCTCGTTGATCGCCAGCCTTGCCCGCAGGATCTTCTGCTGGAGGCGCGAATAGGTCTGCACGACGGCGTCGTTGTGGATGGCGGCCGCGAGGGCGGCATGGAAATCGTGGTTCCCGAGGGTGTAGGCCGGAGCGTCGAGCCTCTGCTGGCAGGCCTTCAGGCGCTGGTGGATGGCCTCGATGTGGGCGAGCTCGGCCGGCGTGATCCGTTCGGGCAGTTTCAGCCCGATCATGGACTCGATCGCCCCCTTCAGCTCGAACAGCGCGGCCACGGCATCGCCATCGATCGGCACGACGACCGCGCCGCGGTTCGGCCGCAGCTCGACGAAGCCCTCCGCCGCAAGGACCTTCAACGCTTCGCGCAGCGGCGTGCGCGAGACACCGAGGCGCTCGCACAGGGCGGCCTCCGGCACGCGCTTGCCCTCGGCGAGTTCGCCCCGCGTGATGATGCCGCGCAACTCGTCGATCACCTGGGTGTGGAGGATCGGACGTTCGGTGCCGCTCGCGGGATCAACGGTGAGGGTCGACGCGTCGGACATGGCGCAGCCTACCGCCCGGCCGGCGCGAAGATCGAGCCGAACTCTCCCAGCGGCGTCGGCTCGACACCGACCGCGGCGAGACATCCCCAGAGGGTGAAGGCGACGGAATCGAGGACCGGAATGCCCAGCCGTCGTTCGAGCGTCGCGGCGATCAGGGGCCCCCGCATGTTGGTGCAGACGATCGCGATGGCGTCCGGCCCGGCCGCCGCGACATCCTCGCACATCGCCTCGATCGCGTCTTCGCCGACATTGGCGAAGGAGAAGTTGTCGCTGAGCCCGCAATGGGCCTCGGCGCAGACCTCGATGCCGATGCTGGCGTAGTTCTCCACGATCCTCGCCTGGACGTCGTCGGTATAGGGCGTGACGAGGCCGAGCCGCTTCACGCCGAGATCCGCCAGCAGCCTGTTGAGGCTCAGGATCGCGCTCGTCGCCGCGATGCCGGTGCGTTCGGTGATCGCAGCGCAGAGGCGCGCGTCGGTGTCGAAGCCGAGCCAGCTCGCCGATGTTCCGTTCCACGCGATGACGTCGCATTTCGCATCGGCCAGAAGTTCGGCCGCGGCCAGGATCGGCGCCAGGGCGAACTGACCATTGGCGGTTTCGTCGAGAGCGATCTGAGTGACGCGGAACCGCGCGAAATGAGCCGAGACCCTCGGGAAGAGAGGCTCCAGCATATGCGTCGTGTAAGGCTCCAGAACGGTGTTCGAGGACGGCGTGAGCATGCCGATCAGCCTGCGCTCTCCGGACCCGCCGCCTGAAGCGGAAAGACGAAGTCGATCCCGATTTTGCATTCATTTTCTCCGGCGATTCCCGCGGCCGGCGGCCGCAATGCGGCCGGCCTGCCGTGATCGGTGATGGCATGGCGGGCGCCCGAAGACAATCGTTCCAGCTTGCGATCGCGGTCAGTGGAGGGCCCAAAAACCGGGCATATCTGCGAAACTCTCGCTCAAAAACACGGCAGCGGCTGGGTTTGTGGAGGCAAATCAGGAGTTCCGCTCATGTCTGTCTGCCCATTATTTGCCGTTTCCCAAACCGCTGCGATCTGTGATGCTTCGATGAGAAAATGAATTCAAAATGGAGCTCCTCATGATCAGACATACGCTCGTCGGTCTCGCGACCGCTGCCGCCTTGTCGGCTGGTTTGGCGTCGGCCCATGCGCAGACCTCGCTGCGGGTTGCGGGCAATTTCTCGCAGAACAACAAGCAGGTCGACATCGAGCGGGCGTTCTTCGAGGATCTCGGCGAGAAGACCGGCATCGACCTCGGCGTCAACTACAACCCCATGGACGTCGTCGGCGTGAAGGCGCCGGACGCTCTGCGCATGCTCAAGGGCGGATCCTTCGACGTGATGTCGGTGCAGATCGGCATGGCCTCCCGCGACGATCCGTTCTTCGAAGGCATCGACCTCATCGGCGTCGCCACCGACATGGACGCCCTGCACGAGGTGGTGGACGACTACCGCCAGGCCTTCGACGAGCGGCTGCAGACGAAGTTCAATGCCAAGGTGCTAACGCTCTGGCCGTTCGGTCCGCAGGTCTTCTACTGCAACAATCCGATCGAGACCCTCGACGATCTCAAGGGCCTGAAGGTCAGAAGCTTCACGCCGTCGATGTCGGCGATGCTCCAGCATTTCGGCGCGACGCCGGTCACGCTGCAGTTCTCGGAAGTCTATCCGGCCCTCCAGCGCGGCGTCGTCTCCTGCGGCGTGACCTCGCCGACCTCCGGCAACACCGGCAACTGGCCGGAGGTGACGACGCACTTCCTGCCGCTCTCGGTGTCCGGCTCGGTCCAGGGGCACTTCATCAATCTCGACACCTGGAACAGCTTCTCGGCCGAACAGCAGGAAGAGCTGCAGGCGGCGTTCAAGACCCTCGAGGACAAGCTCTGGGACCTCGCCGTGACGTCGAACGAAGACGCGGTGGCCTGCAATACCGGGCAGGACAGCTGCGCCAACCACAAGAAGTTCGACATGACGCTCGTCGAAATCTCCCCTGAGGATCAGGCGAAGGTGAAGGAGGCGGCCGAGAGCGTCGTCCTGCCGATCTGGCGCGACACCTGCAACGCCGTCGATCCCCAGTGCTCGGCGACGTGGAACGAGACCGCCGGCAAGGCGGTGGGGCTCACGATCCAGTAGTACCAGCGCCCGGGAGGCCGCTCCCGGACCGCTCGTATCGAGCCCGCGCGGCGCTTGGGCGCTGCCCCCTTGGCACCGGTCGAAGACCGGGGCCGACGGTACAGGTCGCCCGCAAGTCGCCTGAAAGACGCGAAAAGCCCGGCTGACCCCTCGCATCGGGTCAGCCTCTTCCATCATCGAGAGGCGCGCCTTGCCCATGACGTCCAATCCCGTCTCAGCCACTCTCGGCCCTCTCGCAAGGCTGTTCGCGCTCATCGCCGGCTATGCCGTGCTCGGCCTTGCACTGCTGATCACGGCCGAGGTTCTCCTGCGCAAGATGTTCAACGTCTCGCTGCAGGGCAGTGCCGAGTTCGGTGGCTATACGCTGGCGACCCTCGCCGCCTTCGGTTTCGCCTATACCTGGCTCGATCGCTCGCATACGCGCGTCGAGATCCTGCTCGAGCGGCTGCCGCGAGGCGTCAGGCGGGGCCTCGACCTCGTCTCGGTCCTTTCGGTGACCGGGATGGCGGTCTTCATGGCCTGGCGCGGATGGTCGGCGATGTCGGAGAGCGCCGCCTATGGCTCGCTCTCGGGGACGCCCCTGATGACGCCGCTGTGGCAGCCGCAGGCGGTCTGGGTTCTTGGGCTGGTGTTCTTCGCGCTGGTCGCCGCGGCGACCGCCGTCCATGCGCTCGTGCTCTTCGTCACCGGCTCGCCCGGCCTGGCGCAGGCCTATGGCGCGAAGTCGCTCGGCGAGGAACTCGAGGAGCACGCGGCGCAGCTGAGCGAGCGGGGAGCCGGACAATGATCGGTTTTGCTCCGGCCGCGATCGGCTTTGCCATCATGCTCGGCCTGATGCTGGTCGGCATCCCCGTCGCGGTGGCGCTGTTCGCCACGGCCGTTCTCGGCTGCCTCGTCTATCTCGGCATTCCGACGCTGATGGTCTTCGGCGACCAGACCTGGGGCGTGCTCAACGACTTCATCCTGACGGCGATCCCGCTCTTCATCCTGCTCGGGGAGCTTCTCGTGCGCTCCGGCGTCGCCGATGGCATGTACCGGGCCCTGACCGACTGGTTGCGCTGGCTGCCGGGCGGCCTGCTGCACACCAATATCGCCTCCAGCACTCTTTTCGCGGCCGTTTCGGGCTCGTCGGTCGCCACCGCCGCCACCATCGGCACGGTGGCGATCCCGACCATGAAGGCCAATCGCTACGACGACCGCCTGACGCTCGGCTCGATCGCGGCGGGGTCGACCCTCGGCATCCTCATCCCGCCGTCGATCAACATGATCATCTACGGCTCGATGTCGAACACCTCGATCGGCCAGCTGTTTGCCGCCGGCATCCTGCCCGGGATCGTGCTGGCGCTCCTCTTCATGGGCTACATCCTGGTGGTCAGCCTGCTGCGTCCGGAGCGGGCCGGCATCACGCCGCCGCCGGTCCCCTGGCACCAGCGGCTGCGCAATCTCATCGACGTGCTGCCGCCGCTGGCCATCTTCGTCCTCATCATGGGGTCGATCTATCTCGGCTGGGCGACGCCGTCGGAATCCGCCGGCGTCGGCGTCGTCGGCGCCCTGCTCGTCACCATCGTCAAGCGACGCTTTTCGATCGCGATGCTGCACGAGGCCTTGCTCTCGACGGTCAAGATCAGCGCCATGATCCTCCTGATCGTCGTCGCCGCGCAGTTCCTCAACTTCGTCATCGGCATTCTCGGCATCCCGCAGACGCTCACCCGCGCCGTCGGGACGATCGCCTCGAGCCCCTTCGAGGTGCTGCTGCTGCTGATCGTCTTCTACTTCATCCTCGGCTGCTTCCTGGAGACGCTGTCGATGATGATCGCGACCATCCCGATCGTCATGCCGCTGGTCTTCCATTACGGCATCGATCCCGTATGGTTCGGCATCTTCCTGGTGATCATGATGGAGGTCGCGCTGATCACGCCGCCGCTTGGCATGAACCTGTTCATCGTTCAGGGCGTCCGCGGTGAGGGCTCGATCCGCGATGTGATGATCGGCTCGTTTCCCTTCGTCCTGATCATGCTGGCGATGGTGATCCTGTTGATCGGCGCGCCGTCCATCGCGCTCTGGCTGCCGGGCCTCATCTTCCCGTCCTGATCCGGCCCGCGGCGGCGGGCGGTCGCGCCACCGGACATCTCATCCCGCAACGCGGAGAAAGACCTTCAGATGGAGCAACGCCTGACAGGCAAGGTGGCGATCGTCACCGGTGGAGCATCGGGGATCGGCCGCTGCATCGCCCAGCATTTCGCGGCCCATGGCGCGCATGTCGTCGTGGCGGACATCACGACGGACGTCATCGAAGGCGGCGCGCCGACGGTCGAGCTGATCGAGGCCGCCGGCGGATCAGCCCGCTTCGTCGAGACCGACGTCTCCTCCAGGGACGCCGTCGATCGCCTCGTTGCGGCAACCATGGCCGGTTTCGGCCGGATCGACATCCTCGTCAACAACGCGGTCCTCAGGGCCGGCAAGCCGCTGACCGAAACCGAGGAAGCGGATTGGGACCGGGTGATCGACGTCAGCCTGAAGGGCAGCTACCTCTGCGCCCGGGCCTGCGTGCGACAGATGCTGACGCAGGAGATCGTCGACGAGGTGCGGGGGCGGATCATCAACATCTCCTCCCAGCACGGCTATGTCAGCGCCCCGGAAGACTTCGCCTATGGCGTGTCGAAGGCGGGCATCGCCTACATGACCCGGCAGATCGCCGCCGACTACGGCAGGCACCACATCGTCTGCAACGCCGTCGCGCCGGGCAAGATCCTGACCGGCAAGGGCGGCCGGGCGGTCGAGCAGCGCTGGCTGGACTATTCGCACGCCCGCACCCCCTGGCCGCGTCTCGGAACGCCCCAGGACGTCGCCAACGCGGCGCTGTTCCTCGCCAGCAGCGAGGCGACCTACCTCACCGGGCACAATCTGTTCGTCGACGGGGGATGGATGGCCAATTGA
Source organism: Aurantimonas sp. 22II-16-19i (assembly GCF_002088275.1). Taxonomy (GTDB): domain Bacteria; phylum Pseudomonadota; class Alphaproteobacteria; order Rhizobiales; family Rhizobiaceae; genus Jiella. The sequence goes on along the minus strand of NZ_AQQS01000013.1, from coordinate 67,884 downwards.
GGCATCGCGCGCGCGGCGTCGCGGTCGCCGTCCCGCCGGTCATCGGTCGCTCCTCTGCCCGAGACACCATGAAGCAGGCCGGGCAGGCGCGCCGGGCGGCATGACGGTGATCGGCCAGACCTTCGCGCTGTGTCTGGTGCGAGAGGGCGGTTTGGACTGACGACGGGAACCTTGCGGCGCGTCGGCGCCCGACCCCCGCGGCCCTCGGCGATCTGCCTTTCGGCCCGCCTTGCCTCGTCGAGACGCCGACCTCGTCGACCGTCGGTTTCCGAAAACCGGTTCCCACGTTTCGCGATCATGCTCTAGTCCTGCGTCGGCGGGATCTCCTGCTGGGCGCTCCAGCCGGAGTCGTTGGCGCGCAGATGGGCGTCGATGGGGCTCATATAGTGGCGCGCGAGCCAGCGGCTGAGGCCGTCGAGGCCGGGAAACAGCACGCGCTCCGTGACGTTCGCCTGATCCAGCTTGTCGCGGATCTCCCACTTCAGATCCCGGTCGATGATGAGCTTGCGGGCAAATTCCGGCCGTTCGGCGAACCATGTGGACAGGTCCAGCCGGGGATGGGACGCCATGGAGAAGACCGCGAACTGGTTGGTGATCCGGTCGTCCAGGGAGGGCGGCTCGAAGAAGCACACCCATTCCTCGCCATGCTCGGAGGACTTCGCATCGAGTTCCTCGAGCGAGCCGGCATATTCGCGTAGGAGTTCGGCCGTCAGGACATGGGACCCGTCCCGGGTCAGCGGATGCTGCAGGCCGCCCGGCAGCGAATGGGCCATCCGGCGGTAGTTCGCCATGATGATCGCGCCATCCTGATCGTAGGACGAGACCTCCGCCGTGGCGAAGTGCAGCGCCACATAGGGCGAGTAGGTCCAGTCCAAGAGCCGGGTCGGCAGGCCGTGATGCTGGCCGAGGGCCAGCCAGTTCCAGTCGTCGTCATGGGGCACGGTGCTGCGGTGCGCATATTTGCGGAAGTTGCGCAGGACGTGCCGTTCGAGTTCCCAGTAGCGCCCGCCGAGGCGCCGCAGCGACGGGACCAGATCATAGCGGGCCTGCCCGACGCCGCGAAACAGAAAGGGCGATCGGAACCGGTTCAGCTCGCCATTCCACATGTCGGCGAACAGGGCCTGCTGCAGCTCGGCCCAGGAGCGGATGGTGGTCGTCTCCACGTCGATGATGTCCTTTCGAACTGAAGGTCGGTTCCCTCCGCGTGCCGGCGGATCGCCTCTGTCGGCGCGCCTGCCGGGCGATCGGGCCCGGGGCGCGCGACGGCGCGCCGACGGAGCGAGAGCTTACACGATATAACCAGCGCATACACTTGTTGCGGCGCACAAATAATCTAGCAACGCCTCTAAGATCGCACTCTTTTTCAGCGATATGGCCCATTTCATAGCACGATTTTGTCGACTCTGCGGAAAATACGAGCTTGCGAAGCATTCGGAACTGTGAAGTAATAGCGTAGACGCTTTAATTCATGGCCAGGGCGCCGGCGACCGGGTATCCGTGCGTGTATCGACCTTGCCGCCAACTTCTCTTGTGGTCCTTCCGCAAGGACGGCGAAGCTTTGTTCGCTGGATATTCTAGGGAGACGAGAACCAATGTACGATCGTTTTGTCGCGCGGAAGCTGATCGACCAGTGGCTGACCGAGGACATCGGCTGCTTCGACCTGACGGCGCAGCTGATGATCGATCCCGCCTCGCATGCGACCTTCTACATGAATGCCCGGGAGGCCATGACCCTCTCCGGCATCGAGGTCGCTGCGGACGTCTTCCTTCGCTACGACCCGGCCTGCAAGGTCGAGATGCGGGCGGCCGACGGCGACCGGGTCGAGAAGGGAGCGGTGCTCCTCGTCGTCTCCGGGCCGGGCCAGGCGCTGCTCACGGCGGAACGGACGGCTCTGAACATCGCCCAGCGTCTTTCCGGCATCGCGACCGAGACCGCCAAATATGTCGACGCCATCGCCCATACCAAGGCCCGGCTCCTCGATACCCGCAAGACCACGCCCGGCCTGCGGATGCTCGAGAAGCATGCGGCCACCTGCGGCGGCGCGCTCAATCATCGCCTGGGGCTCGATAGCGGCGTGATGCTGAAGGACAATCACATCTCGGTCTGCGGCAGCATCGCCAAGGCCGTGGAGATGGCGCGCAGACAGGTGCCGGCGTTGACCAAGATCGAGGTCGAATGCGACCGCATCGAGCAGGTCGAGGAAGCGCTCGCGGCCGGCGCCGACGTCATCATGCTCGACAACATGAGCAATGCGGACATGGCGGCGGCCGTCGAGATCGTGGCGGGCAAGGCGCTTCTGGAGGCATCGGGCGGGATCCGCCTCGACACCATCGCCGGCAAGGCCGAGACCGGGGTCGACTTCGTCTCCACCAGCCGTCCCTTCCAGTCGGCGCCCGCCGTCGACATCGGGCTCGATGACGCGGCCTGATCGACGGCATGGCAAGCCCGATGCAGACCGGAACGCTCTTCTACATCGTCGGACCGAGCGGTGTCGGCAAGGACACGCTCATCTGCGAGGCGATGCGGGCCCTCGGCCCCTCCGGCCGATACGTCCAGGCCCGCCGGGTGATCACCCGGCCGGCCAGCATCGGCGAGGATCATGAGCCGGCAACCGACGCGGCCTTCGCGCGCATGAAGCGCGAGGGGGGCTTCCTCCACGACTGGCAGGCGCACGGCCTCAGCTACGGCCTGCCGGCCGCGATCCTCGAGGACCTGGAGAGGGGTCGCAGCGTGATCGCCAACGGCTCTCGCGGCGCGATCCCCGACCTTGCCGGGCGCGTCGCCCGCTTCGTCATCGTCGAGATCACCGCGCCGCCGGAGATCGTCCGCCAGAGGCTCGAGGCACGCGGGCGGGAAACCGCCGCCGAGATCGAGCGTCGGCTCGCCCGGGCCGTCCAGCCGCTTCCGGCGGACCAGGAGGTCGCGACCCTCGTCAACGACACCAGCCTGGAGGACGCGACCAACCGGCTCGTCGCCATTCTCGACCATTATGCCTCGCGTCTGTCCCTGAAGCGCATGCCGATCAGCGGCGGCGACCGACACGTCGCCTATCTGCGCGAGGACAATCCGGTGCTCGACGCGGTCGCCTTCGCCAGGGCCGGGCGGGTCGACGTAATGGCCGGCGAGCGCGACGTGCGGGCCGACGTCCATCTCGTCGAGCCCGCCGGCGATCTCCTCCTGCCCCATGAAATCGGGCTGTCGCGGGAAGCCTTCGACGCGCTGGGCGTTAAGGCCGGCAGGCTCGTCTCGATCGGCCGCACGCCGTCGCCGAAGAGCCGGCAGATCCTCAGGCGGAAGATCGCCGGCGGGCGCCTCGATGCCGGCGAATACGAGAGGCTCTTCGGCGACATCGTCGAGGGGCGCTATCCGGACGGCGAGACCGCGGCCTTTCTCCTGAAGTCGATCCAGTCCCTCGACGACGAGGAGGCGATCGCCGTCGCCAAGGCGAGGTGCCGCTTCGGCCCGCGGATCGACTGGAACGCCCCGATCGTCGTCGACAAGCATTCGCTGGGTGGCATCCCCGGCAGCCGCATCACGCCGATCGTCGTGCCGATCGTCGCCGCGGCCGGCCTTCTGATGCCGAAGACGTCCTCGCGCGCCATCACCTCCGCCTCGGGCACAGCGGACGTCATGGAAGCGCTGTGCCGGATCGACCTGACATTTTCCGACGTCGAGCGGGTCGTGCGCACGACCGGCGGCTGCATCGCCTGGAACGGCAGGCTGAACCATTCGATCCTCGACGACGTCGTCAATTCGATCACGCGGCCGCTGGCGCTCGACAGCAACACCTGGTCGGTCGCCTCGATCCTGTCGAAGAAATGGACCGCCGGCTCGACCCATGTCGTCATCGACATGCCCTACGGCCCGAACGCGAAGCTGAAGACGCGGGCGCAGGCCGAGGAACTGGGCCGGGTGTTCGAGCGGGTCGGGGACGGTCTCGGATTGACGGTCAGGGCCTTCGCCACCGACGGGGGAAGCGCCATCGGCCAGGGGATCGGCCCGGCGCTCGAACTGCGCGACGTCATGCGCGTGCTCGACAATGCGCCGGACGCGCCGCAGGATCTGCGGGAAAAGGCGCTGTTCTTTGCCGGGGAGATCCTGAGCTTCTCGCCGGACCATGCCGACCGCGCGGCGGCGCGGGCGACGGCCGAGGAGATCCTCTTGTCGGGGCGGGCCAAGGCGAAGCTTGCCGAGATCGCCGCCGGGCAGGGGGCCCATCCTCCGGCAAAGCCTGGCCCGCTGGTCCAAACGGTCAGGGCCGACCATGCCGGCATCGTCGGCAGCGTCGACGGCTGGCACCTGGCAGGCATCGCGCGGCGCGCCGGCGCCCCCCACGACAAGTCCGCCGGCGTCGATCTGCGCGTCGCGGTGGGCCAGGCCGTGAAGGCGGGCGACGCCTGCTACACCATCCATGCGAGCGACATCGCCAGCCTCGAGCGCGCCCTCGCCGCGGCGCGGGCCGCGAGCGGCATCGTCGTCTCGCCGGCGGGGCCTGCGGCTCCCACTCACCCAAGCGATCTACGGAAGGTCCCGCAAGCCTAACCACGACGGGACGACGACCGGCGCCGCAGCGGCGTCGAGGGTGACCTTCCGACCCTGGTTCTCGTCCCGTCATCCCTCAACACAGGAGAGCTCACCGCCATGCCACAGTCCTTTCTGAAGTCCGCAGTCCTGTCTTCGGGCATCCTTGCCGCCAGCCTCGTGGCGACGAACGCCGAGGCCAGGAACTACACCTTGTGCGGCGCGAGCCCGGGCGGCCTGTGGGCGTTGCTCGGCGCCGGCATCGACGCGGCGGTGAAGAAGGAGGATCCGCAGTCGTCGGTGACCTACCAGACGTCGAGCGGCGGCTTTGCCAACATCGTGCAGATGTCCCAGGGCAATTGCGACATGTCGATCGTCCATCTCGGCGAGGCCGTGATCGCCTCCAAGGGCGAGGCGCCGTTCCAGGCGCCGGTGGACGACTTCGCCGTCGTCGCGGTGCTCTACAACTGGGCCCCGATGCAGTGGCTGATGAACGAGGAGTTCGCGGCCGAAAACGGTATCTCCTCGATCGCCGACATGAAGGACAAGCCGGTCGACCTGATCGTCAACAAGCGCGGCATCCTGCCGAGCATCCTTGCCGAAGCGTCCCTGAAGAAGCTCGGCATCGAATTCTCCGGCATCGAGTCCAGCGGCGGCTCCATCCAGTATCAGGGCTCGCAGACCGCCGAGGAGCTGATGAAGGATGGCCGCGGCGACATCTGGACCAATGCGATGTTCATCGGGACGGGCTCGATCGGTTCGATCGCCGAGAGCGTCGACCTGCGGCTGCTGTCGGTTCCAGACGACGTCATCGCCTATATGGGCGAAGCCTATGGCTCCGTCCCGGTCACCATCCCGGCCGGCAGCTACGACTGGCAGAAGCAGGACATCCAGACCTTCGGCGCGCAGGCGGCGCTGATCGTGCCCAAGTCCACCTCCCCGGAGGAGGTCGAGGCGCTGACCACGGGGCTGCTCGACAACATCGCCCAGATGCAGAACGTCCATTCCTCGATGAAGGCCCTGACGCCTGAGGTGATGCGTTCGGCCAAGTCGCTTCCCTATCATCCCGGCGCGACGGCGGCCTACGAGGAATAGGACGCGAGGGCGGACCGGCGGGCGGCGATCTTCGCCGTCGGCCGCTCCAGGCGTTCGTGCCGGCCGGATACCGGGTCCGATGTCCGGTCGGCCACGGCAAGCCCACGACAAGCCAGTGACCGATACCTTCGTCGCGCGTCCTTTCGAATGCGCGGCGCCCTTCGACAAGATCCCGCTTCGATCCGTCTGGCTCTCCAGCTCGGTCGGCGTTTCACGGAGTCCGCCAGATGATCGGTTTCTTCAACAGCCTCTTTTCCGTTGGCGGCCGGCGCAAGCTCGAGGGCCCGCTGGCGAACGCCGTCAAGATCTACGCTGCGGCCGTGGGTCTCTGGGTGTTCTATGAGACCACCTTCGCGCGGATCGACGCGCTCGCCGCGACGGCGGTGTTCCTGTGCGTGATGCTGCCGCCGTCCTTTCTCCTCGTGCGCGCCCATGCCTCTGCCAGCGAGACCCGGGTGCCCTGGTACGACTGGGTGCTGGTCGCGATCAGCCTTGCCACCGCCGCCTACTTCGTCTCGATGACCGACGTCATCGCGACCCGCATGAGCCTGTTCATGCCGCTGACGACGGTCCAGACCATCGCGGCGCTGGCCATCGTTCTTCTCGCGCTGGAGATCACCCGGCGCACCGTCGGCGTCTTCCTGATGATGATCGTGGTCGCCTTCACGGCCTACAATCTCTTCGGCGACCTCATCTCGGGTCCCCTCGGCCACGGGGTGATCACCCTCAACCACTTCCTCGACGTCAACGTCTTCACCGGCGACGGGCTGTTCGGCGTGCCCGTGCGCGTGGCGGCGACCTATGTGTTCCTGTTCGTGATGTTCGGCACCTTCCTGGAGAAGGCCGGCGGCGGCGAGTTCTTCTTCCGCATCGCGGCGGCGATCGCCGGCCGCTCCCACGGCGGTCCGGCCAAGATCGCGGTCATCTCCTCGGCGCTGTTCGGCACCATGTCCGGCAGCCCGACCTCGGACGTCGTGACGACCGGCTCAATCACCATCCCGATGATGCGCCGCCTCAAATACAGCCCGCGGCTCGCCTCGGCCGTCGAGGTCGCGGCATCGACGGGCGGCAGCATCCTGCCGCCGGTCATGGGCTCGGCCGCCTTCATCATGGCCGAATATACCGGCATCAGCTACATCACGATCGTCGCCGCCTCGATCATTCCCGCCATCCTCTATTACGCCTGCATCATGCTGCAGGTGCATCTGCGCTCCGAGCGGCTCGAACTGAGCGGGCTCGGCCGCGACGAGGTCCCCTCGCTCGCCACGACCCTGCGCGAGGGCTGGGTCTACATCGTGCCCCTCGTCGTCCTCGTCGTGGCGCTGCTGCAGGGCTATTCGCCGACCCTCGTGGCGGTCTTCGCCACCCTGTCGGTGATCGTCGCCTCCTGGTTCCGCCCCGGTCACCGGCTCGGACCGGTCGGCATCTTCGACGGCATGGCATCGACGACGATCCGCATGCTCGGCGTCACCGGGGCCTGCGCGGCCGCGGGGCTGGTCATCGGCGGCATCACCATGACCGGGCTGGCGATGAAGTTCTCCTACATCACCTTCGCCTTTGCCGGCGACAGCATGGCGCTCGCCCTCGTCCTCAGCGCCGCGGTGACGATCCTCCTCGGCCTCGGCATGCCGACGCCCAGCGCCTACGTGCTCGCCGCCGTCCTGATCGGGCCGACCCTCGTCAACGAGTTCCAGATCCCGCTCCTGAACGCGCATCTCTTCCTGATGTACTTCGCCGTCCTGTCGGCGATGACGCCGCCCGTCGCCGTCGCGGCCTATGCGGCGGCGGCGATCTCCGACGCCAATCCCATCGGGATCGCGCTCAGCGCCTGCAAGCTGTCGCTCGCCGCCTTCATCCTGCCCTTCGCCTTCGTCTATGCCCCGAGCATCCTCAACCCGGCCTTCGAGATGAACACGCTCATCCAGATCACCACGGTCTGCATCGGCACGGTGCTCCTGGCGATCGGGGCGGAGGGCTTCTTCCGCCGCTCCCTCGACGTCGTTCCGCGGGGGGTGGTCTTCTGCGGCGGCCTGATGATGTTCACGCCGAGCTACCTCGTTTCGGCCGTGGGCGCCGCTGCCGGCATCGGGGCGATCCTCTTGACGCTCGCCCGCGGCAACCGCGCGAAACAGATCAGCACATGAAACCTTCGGTCCCGGTCTTCGACCATGCCGGGGTTTGCGCTCACGCACCGCGCCGGCTCGATACCAGCGGCGCGGCAGTCGATCTCCCGGGCGGCTGGTCTGAAACCTGAAGCTGCCCTTTCTTGAAACTTCCCTCCCGACCGGGCAACTAGGGAGGGACGAGCAACCTGCGTGGATATGAGCGTGGTCCGCCTACTGATGCGCGACGTGACGACCCCGTCCCCCGAGCCTTCGAAGGCCGAGGCGGAGGTGAGCGATGCCGGGAAAGACGCCGACGTCGCGACGGCTGCGGGAGCGTCGGGCGCTTCCGTCACCGCGGGCATGGACTACGTCTTCGCCGAACAGGTGGGATATCTGTTGCGCCGGGCCTATCAGCGGCATCTGGCGATCTTCCAGAACAACGCCGCGGTCGACAACCTGACCGCCGTCCAGTTCGCGACGCTCTGTGCGCTCGACGAGGAAGGCAGCCGGTCCCAGGCCGAGCTGGTGAAGGCGACCGGCGTCGACCAGGCGACGATCCGGGGCATCGTGGAGCGTCTGAAGGCCCGCGACCTGATCACCCTCTCGAAGGACCCTGCCGACGGGCGGAAGGTCATCATCGCCATCACGGCGGAGGGTCGCTCGGTCCTGCGCGCCATGACGCCCTGCGCCTTCAAGTCCAGCGAGGACACGCTGGAGCCGCTGAACCCGGCCGAGCGCCTCGCTCTCCTTCACACCCTGCGCAAGATCGCCGACGTGGACGGCGCCGACTGACGGGTCCAACGATCCTCATGCCGGCTGGAGCATGCCGCGCACACGCTCCGGCGTGCCATTCGTCGGCGGCTGGTCAACCCGGTGGCCTCGGTTTGTCGGCGAGGTAGGGATGCTTGGCGCTCCGGGTCGACCCGCGGTGTGACGACGACCTCGCATTCCCCCCGCCTTGAAGACTTCACCGATCTATTCTCTTGTTGCCGCATGATCTTTTCCGAAAACCGGTTCCCACTCTTCGGGATCATGTCCTAAGAGCGGGGATGAATGTGGGCGGCCGGACGGTGCAAGCCAAGTTCGACATCATCGTTCTGGGCAATATCGTTCTGGGCAATGCGCCAGCGTTTGCGTCGAGAGCGCTACGCCGCTTTTCGCAGGCGTCTGTGCAGGTAGTTGTCGTCGAACCCCGCCAGGTGAACGAGCTTGGCGGCATCGACGATATGCAAGCTGCCTCTTTGCAGTGTCATCGCGCCGCTCAGGCGAAGCACCTTGAGCACCCTGTTCACGTGGACCGGCGTCATGCCGAGCGAATCTGCGAGAAGTAGTTGGGACAGAGGCAACTTGAGCTCAGGCTCGAAGACCAGCCCGACATTTCGAGCGCGCAGGTAGAGTTCGCACATCAGATGAGCCACGCGTTCGGTGCTGGTGCGCCGCCCCATGCTGGTTATCCACGCGCGCATCGTGCCTTCGTCGACGAGCTGGGCAATGTACATCGCCTTGGCGACCCCGCGATGCTGGTCCATGATCTCGTCCATGGCTTTGCGCTCCACCGTCGCGACGAGCGCTGGAGTGATGACCTGGATGTTGTGGTCCATCTCTGCGAGCAGGCCGATGTGGAGGTCGCAGCAGTCGCCTGGCATCAGGTAGGCCAGCACCTGGCGCGTGCCGTTCGGGAGGATCTTGTATCGGCAAGCCCAGCCGTCGAGAATGACAAAGACTGCCCCCGGTCTGTCGCCCTCGCGTATCAGATCGGTTTTCGGCGCAATACTCTTCGGCCGCGATGTCGCTTCGGCGAGTGTCAGAACCTCCACGGGTGAAAGAGCACAGAAGCCTTGCAGCTTTTCGATGAAGCGATTTTCCATGACTCCACCATTCCACGCCACTGGCCTCGTTGACATTATTCAAAGTTAATATTGCAAGTTGATCCAGGTGATGGTTCTGTCGCCGTAGTCGGGTTAGAAGACTGGATCGTCGGCCAGATTCCAGGCTCCGGCGGCAGAGAGACATCGTGCTCTCGCCTGCTCGGGAGCGACCGATGAACGACGAAACTCACAATGGGCACGACAATCTGCGCGCTCGGGAGTTCGATCCGTACGGCCACGCGGCCATCCTTCTGGTGGAAAGCCTCATTCACGGCCTCATCGAGAAGGATGTTCTCAGCGTGGCTGAGGCCGTCGAAATCGTCGATGTGGCCACGGAGGTGAAAATCGAGAGCGGCACCGAACTTGGCGAGCCTACCCTGACGTCACAGGCTTCGATCGACCTGCTGCGGGACATCAGCGCGAGCCTCAGGTTCGATCTTGTGGAAAAGGTGAAGCGGGGTACTCCAGTTTGACTGACCGAATAGCCGTCCTCGTGGTCGAGGACGAGCCGCTCATCCTGTTGGATATCGTCGATCAACTTCAAGCCGAGGGCTTTCAGACCTATGAAGCGACCAACGCTGACGCCGCGATCGCCTTGCTGGAAGCGCATGCCGACATCAGGCTGATCTTCACCGACATCGATATGCCGGGCTCGATGGATGGGCTCAAGCTTGCCGCCGCGGTGCGGGATCGATGGCCGCCCGTGAAGATCATCGTCACGTCCGGGCGGCATGTGGTGAGTGAGGCGGATATGCCGGAAGGAACCGTCTTTTTCACCAAGCCTTACGACCATGCGACGATTGCGCAATCAATGCGGGAACTGCTGAAGAGATAGTCCGCCGTCGGGCATGCCCGTGGTCGGTGACATCGCCATGGGCATGGACCAGAATACTCCAACGCATGTAGCGCTGTGCGACCTCGATCGGCACGCGGCTACCCGCTGGGCGTTCCTTCCCGCACCGAGGAATGAGCAAGGCTCAGCCCCAATACGGTCAGCGCTGTGAGAGGCGTTCGAAAGAAGGCGTTTTCACATGTCGTTTCTTGATAATTTTGTCGATGGTTCGCCCGATGCCATGATCGTCGCTGACGCCGATGGGCTCGTCCTGCACTGGAACCCCGCTGCCGAGCGCATGTTCGGACTGCCGGTGGCGGATGCCGTGGGAACCTCGCTCGACGCGATCGTTCCCGAGCCGATGCGTGGCGCACATACCAGCGGGATGAAGCGCGTCGCAGCAGGAGGCCGGCCCCGGGTCGTCGGCACCGTCGTGGAGATCACCGCACAACACGTCGATGGCACGCACTTTCCCGTGGAAATGTCCCTTTCGATGTGGACCGAAGAGGGAGAGGCCCGCTTCGGGGCAACCATACGAGACGTATCGATGCGCCGGGCCAACGATGAGCGGCTCCATCACCTCGCCCATTTCGATCAACTCACACTGCTCCCCAATCGAACTTGGCTCCTGGAGATGCTCGCCAACGCCCTGTCACAGGGGTCTGCTTCCACCGTTTTGCTTGTCGATCTGGATCGGTTCAAGGAGGTCAACGACCAGTTCGGACACGCCGCAGGCGACGCGGTCTTGATCGAAACCGCCCTCCGAATCCGGCGTTGCATCACCCTCCCGACAGCAACGGTGGCTCGATCGGGCGGCAACGAATTCTCCGTTCTCGTTCCCGGCACGGCCGACCCTTCGCAAGCCGACGCCCTCGCGACGATCATTCGCGGCGAACTCGGCAGGCCGTTCAATATCGATGGCCGACTGATGTGGGTCGGTTGCAGCATCGGCATGGCCATGTCGCCCAGCGACGGAGCCGACGCGGCCACGCTGATCGGAAGTGCGGACCTGGCGCTCTACAAGGCGAAGGCTGATGGCGGAGACCGCCAATGTGTGTTCGTGCCAGCATTGAAGGCGGCGGCCACGGCGCGGCGTCATCTGGAGACCGAACTCCGGGCAGCGTGGGAAACGAGACAGTTCGAGGTGCACTACCAACCGCAGGTGAGGCTCAAGGATCGCCAGATCGTTGGCGCGGAAGCCCTCCTGAGGTGGCGACATCCCCAGCGCGGCCTCCTCCAGCCGAGCGCCTTCCTCACGACACTGGAAAACAGCAGTCTCGCCGCGCCGGTGGGAAACTGGGTGTTGGAGACGGCATGCCGGCAAGCCGCAGCCTGGAGTAAGCGGGTGTGCGGGTTTCTTATGGGCGTCAACCTTTTCGGGGCGCAGCTGAGAACCGACCCTTTGCCCGACATCGTTCGCTCGGCACTCTCTCTATCGAACCTGCCTGCGCGACAGCTCGAACTCGAAATCACCGAAAACATCATGCTCAACGATGACGGGTGCTCGAGAGATCAGTTCTATGCCCTGCATGAGATGGGCGTAGGCATAGCATTCGACGACTATGGCACTGGCTACGCCTCGCTCGCATTCCTGAAGCAGTTTCCGATTACCCGGCTGAAGATCGACCGAGGCTTCGTCAGCAACGTCCGCGCGCGGGGAGCGGACGCGGCCATCGTTCAGGCCGTCCTGATGTTGGCTCGCAAGTTCGGATTCTCCGTGATCGCCGAAGGTGTGGAAACCGTGGAGCAGGAAGATCTCCTCAAGAAATGGCGTTGCCCTCAAGCCCAGGGATACCTCTACAGCGAGCCGGTCACAGCCACGAAACTGGAAAGTCTCTTCGGCTCGGTCGCCCCTGCGCAGTGATCTGCAATCCGTTCCACGGAGGTGGCTCCGCCGATCTGGACAGCGGGCTGATGCGATTGGCTGCCTGAAGACGGCGAGGATGGACGTGACCGGTGACCTGCCACGAAGTTTTGCCGCGCGCGCGCAGGAGGGGGATCACCTTCCGCCAGCTCGATCCGTCGGCGAAGGCCCCGTGCACGAGGACGATCGTGGGGTCTTGGGCCGCGGCCGAAGTGACGGCGGCGCCGAGCACGGCCGAGGCGAGCATCAGCCCGGCGATGAGATTTTTCATTGTGTCGTTCCTTTCGTTTGAGACGTTTGGCGGTAAAGGCTTCACAGCCTGTCGGCGTCGATGACGGCCTTGGCGAAGGCCTGCGGCGCTTCCTGCGGCAGGTTGTGGCCGATGCCGCCCTTAATGGTGCGATGGACGTATTTGCCGGAGAACCGTTCGGCGTAGGATGTGGGAGCCGGATGAGGGGCACCGTTGGCATCGCCCTCGAGCGTGATGGTCGGCACGGTGATCGCCGGGAAGGTCGCGAGCCGTCGTTCGAGCGCGTCGAAGGCGGGATCGCCCTTGGCGAGCCCCAGCCGCCAGCGATAGTTGTGGATCACGATGGCGACATGGTCGGGATTGTCGAGCGCCGCCGCGCTGCGCGCGAAGGTGGCGTCGTCGAAATGCCAGTCGGGGGAAGCGATCTGCCAGATGAGCCTCGCGAAATCGTGCCGGTACTTGTCGTATCCGGCGCGGCCGCGTTCGGTGGCGAAGTAGTATTGGTACCACCACTGCAGCTCGGCCTTCGGCGGCAGGGGCTCGGCCCCCGCCGCCTGGCTGCCGATCAGGTAGCCGCTGACCGAGACGAGGGCCTTGCAGCGCTCCGGCCAGAGGGCCGCCATGATGTCGGCCGTCCGCGCGCCCCAATCGTAGCCGGCGACGATGGCCGTCTTGATGCCGAGCGCATCCATGAGCGCGATGCCGTCCGCCGCGACGACCGACTGCTGGCCGTTGCGCATCGTCGCCTCGGACAGGAAACGGGTCGAGCCATGGCCCCGAAGATAGGGAATGACGATCCGGTAGCCGGCGGCGGCGAGGATCGGCGCGACGTCGCCATAGCTGTGGATGTCGTAGGGCCAGCCATGCAGGAGGAGCACCGCCGGGCCGTCGACGGGGCCGGCCTCGGCATAGCCGACATTCAGAACGCCGGCCTCGATCTGGTGGATCGCCGCGAAGGATGCCCCCGGACCGGGCCTTGCCGGGTCCGCGGCGGCAGCCTTCGTGGACGTGCTGCGCGCATGAGCATCGGCGATGCTCCCGAGTTGTGCCGCGGCCATCGCCGCCGCTGCGATGCCGATCAGTCCGCGTCTGTCTCGATCGACGTGTTCGGCCGTGCCAGGACCGGCGAGATGTCGCTCTTCCATGTTCAGGTCTCCTGTGGTGCCAGGTCTCTGGCGGGCGAGGTCGGTTGCGGATATCCGGCTTCCGTTGCGGGAGGGCCGAGCCTCCCATGCCGCGAGCGTCCAGACGTTGCCGCCGGCGCGGTATCCGGTCGCGCCGCTCGCCCGGCCGGATCGTCGCGGGCGGGTGGATCGTCTCAGTAGAAATCCGTGATGCTGCCCTGGCCCCGCCAAGGCTGCGCCGCGGCGTCCTGGGGTTCCGCGTGTTCGCGAACGATCGCCTTCGGTTCGAGGAAGGACTCCAGGCCGAAGAGGCCGAATTCGCGGCCGATGCCGGACTGCTTGACGCCCCCGAACGGCGCCCGCAGGTCGGGCGTCACCCGGTTGATCAGGACCGATCCGGCCATCAGCCGTTCGCCGATGCGGCTCGCCCGCTCGACGTCGCGGGAATAGACGTAGGCTTGCAGGCCGTAGGCGGAGTCGTTGGCCTTTGCGACCGCGTCGTCGTCGTCGCTATAGGCGATGATCGAGAGGACGGGCCCGAAGATCTCCTCGCGGGCGATGTCCATGTCGTTGCCGACGTCGGCAAACACGGTCGGCCGGACGAAATGGCCCTTGGCCAGACCCTCCGGCCGTCCGGGTCCGCCGGCGATGAGGGTTGCGCCTTGCTCGATGCCCCGGGCGATGTATCGCTGGACGCGGTCGAACTGGGCGGCGTTCGCCAGCGGGCCGAGCGTCGTTCCGGGATCGGCCGGATCGCCGACCTTCCATGCGCCCATCGCCGCGCGGACGATCGCCTCGACCTCCTCCAGCCGGCCATGCGGGACGAGAATGCGGGTTCCTGCGATGCAGGCCTGGCCGTTGTTCTGGAAGCCGCTGTTCAGCGCCATCGGAATGGCTGCCTCGCAGTCGGCGTCGTCGAGGAGGATCGCCGCGGACTTCCCCGAAAGCGACAGGCTGACGCGCTTCATGGTCTCGCTCGCGGCCCGTGCAATGGCCTTGCCCGTCGCGGTCGACCCGGTGAAGGAGATGCGCGCGACGTCGGGATTGGCACTGAGCTCGTCGCCGACGTCGCTGCCGCGCCCGACGACGACGTTGAAGATGCCGGCGGCAAGTCCGGCGGAATGCAGCGCCTCCGTGACCACCTGCGACTGCAGTCCGCCGAGTTCGCTCGGCTTGATCACCGAGGCGCATCCCGCGGCGAGCGCCGAGGCGAGCTTGCTGCAGATCGTGCCGGCGGCAGCGTTCCAGGGGGCGATGAGGGCGGCAACGCCGACCGGTTCCATGCGCACGGTCGCATCGCCGATCCTGCGGCTGAACGGGTATCGCTGCAGGGCCTCTGCGGCATAGCCGAAACAGTCGGAGGCGTACTGGCTGATCCAGCGGGCCCGGCTGATCGGAGCGCCGTATTCCTCGATCGTGACGTCACGGATCGCGTCGGCGCGGCAAAGGATGGCAGCCTGGAGGCTCCTCAGCATGTCGAGCCGCTCGGCCTTCGTGCTTTGCGAAAGTGCGACCTGAGCCCGGCTTGCCGCGGCGATCGCGCGTCTTGCGTCCTGCCGGCCGGCGAGCCGCTGTCGGCCGATCGGTTCCTCGTTGGCCGGATTGGCGATCTCGAGGACCTCGTCGCCGGAAACCGGGACGAAGGCCCCGTCGATGTAGGCGGTGTCGATCAAACGCATCGGACGCTCCTCTTCGAGCGATGGGATGCGGCCGATGTAATGGGGGAGGGGATGTGCGATAATCGGGACGTTGCGCGATGACGTATCCTGGAAATCCGGACGATGCACAGAACGGGGCTTGTCGAACTGGAAGCCGTCCTCGCCGTCGCGCGGCATCGCAGCTTTCGCGCCGCCGCCCGTGAGCTCGACATGTCGACATCGGCGCTCAGCAACGCGGTGATCGCTCTGGAGGAGCGGCTGGGGGTGAGGCTGTTCAACCGGACGACCCGCAGCGTCGGCCTGACCGAAGCCGGCGAGGCCTTCGTCGGGCAGGTGGCTCCGGCGGTCGCCGACATTAATCTCGCCATGGACGTCGTGAACCAGCGGCGCGCCAGCCCGAAGGGCACACTGCGGATCAACGCCTCGTCGGGTGCCGCGCGCCGGATCCTCTCGCCGGTGATCGTCGACTACTTGCGGGCCCATCCCGACATGGAGGTCGTCATCGCCACCGACGGGCGCCTCGTCGACATCGTCGCCGAAGGATGGGATGCGGGCATCCGGCCGGCGGCGGTCGTGCCCCGCGACATGGTCTCGGTCCCGCTCGCAGAGGAGGTGCGGTTCGTCGTGGTCGGGACGCCCGACTATTTCGCCGCGCGCGACGTGCCGGCATCTCCCGGCGATCTCCTGCGGCACGAATGCATCCGGGCCCGCATGCCGAGCGGGGCGCTCTCGCCCTGGGAGTTCTGGCGGGACGGCAAGCTTGAAACGATCGACGTCCCCGGCAGGCTGACGCTGGACGAGCCGAACGTCATGCTGGAGGCCGCGCGCTCCGGTTTCGGCCTTGCCTACCTGGCGGACAAGACCTGCGCCGACGATCTGAAGACGGGTCGGCTGGTACAGGTCCTCGGCGACTGGATGCCGCCGGCCTATGATCTCTGCCTGTATTATCCGGGACGCCGGCACGTGCCGGCGGGACTGCGGGCCCTGGTCGAGATGATCGGGCAGCGTCGCCGGCGCAGGTGATCAGGCCGGGGCCGCGATCATTCACCGCTCGCTTCGATCCAGGCTTTCACGCCGGGACGTTCGGACCGTCGCAGTTGCCATCGCCGCGTCATGCCGAGGGCGTTTAGGAACGCCTCGTCGTGGCTGACGACCAGCAGGGCCCCGTCATAGGCGCGAAGTCCCGCCTCGATCGTCTCGAGGGAGGCGACGTCGAGATGGTTGGTCGGCTCGTCGAGGATGAGGAGGGACGGCGGGCGCGGCCCCCCGAGCACGCAGGCAAGCCCCGCCCGCAACATCTCGCCGCCGCTCAGCGCCCCGACGATCTGCTCGGCCGCTCCCGCCCGGAAGGTGAAGCGGGCGAGCGACGCGCGGCAGGCATTCGCATCGGCCTGCGGATTGATGCGGCGGAAGTTCTCCAGGATCGACGTCTCCGGGTCCAGGAGACCGACGCTCTGGTCGAGCATGGCGACGTCCGCCGTGATCCACAGGCGGCCTGAAAGCGGCTGCAGATCTCCGACGAGAAGCTTCAGAAGCGTCGTCTTGCCGACCCCGTTCGGCCCCGTCACCGCGACGCGCTCGGGCCCGACGATCGAGAGCGAGACGTTCCGCAGGATCGGCTCGGCGGCATCATAGCCGGCAGACACGTCGTCGAGCTTCAGGACGTCCTTGCGGGAGGCAAGTCCGGTCGGCGCCAGCGTCACCGCGAAGGGCTGCAGGATCTCGATCCGCTCGCGGGCGTCGGAGAGTGCGCCGAGGGCCTGCTCCCGTCTGCGACCGGTGATCCGGGCATTCACGCCGCCCGAATCCTCGCTCCGATCCTTGCGCAGGCCGGCGATGATGCGCGGCATCCCGCCCTTTGCCGCCGTGCCTTTCCCGCGGCGGTCCCTTCGTGCCTTCGTCTCGACGCTGCGCTGGGCACTGCGGTCGATCTCGGCGATCTGCTTCTCGGCGTCGGCGAGATCATGCCGTGCTGCCTCCAGCGCGATCGCCTTCTCCCTGCGATAGTGGCTCCAGTTGCCGCCGTAGCGGGCCGCGCCGAGCGACGTCAGCTCGACGATCGCGTCCATCGTCTCCAACAGTTCGCGATCGTGGCTGACGACGATCGCGCCGGCCTTCCAACCGGCAAGGAGGGCGATCACCGCCTGGCGCCCCTCACGGTCGAGATTGTTGGTCGGCTCGTCCAGAAGAAGGAAGTCCGGGGCGGCGAAGGTGAGGGCTGCAAGGCGCACCCTCGTGGCCTGGCCGCCGGACAGTTCGGCAAGCGGCGTCTCGAGCGGCGCCCCGATACCGACGGCGAGAAGCGCCGCGGCAACGCGCTCTTCCAGCGTCCAGTCGGCATCCGCCAGTTCGTCCATCGAGGCGATTCCCGCCTCGGCCCGGCGCAGCACCGCAAGGCCTGCCCGAACCTCGAACAGATCGGCGATCGTCTCGCCGGGCCGATGTCGGACGGCTTGGCTGAGCAGCCCGACGCTGCCGCCGACGGCGACTTTGCCGGCAGCGACCGGCAGATCGCCGGCGATCGCCCGAAGCAGCGTCGTCTTGCCGACGCCGTTGCGGCCGACGAGCCCGGTTCGCTCGCAGCCGAAGGTCAGGTCGAGGTCGGTGGAGAGGAGGCGGCCGTCAGGCGCAGAGAGCGAGAGGGCGGAAAGTGAGATCGTCGCAGGCATGGGTATGGATATCCCTGATGGCAAGGCAAATCGGCGTTGCGGTCAGGGAGAAATCCATCGCTGCGGTCATCCTCTTCGGTCGGTCGCTGACAGCGAGGTAGGCCCGTTGCAAGGCAAAATCAACCGGGTGCCCTTGGCGGGATCTGAAGCGTTCCGGATTTTCTGGAGGCTGCTGTCTGTGAGAGGGAGCTGCGAAACCCGAGCTTCCTGTTCCCGCGCACCGTGCCGAGCGCTGAACGCCGGAAGACGGTCGACGTCGCTTGACGAACAACCGGGGATCGCTATAAATTTCGGCATACGAAAGAATTTTCGCATAACGAAAGGACAGCGTTTGCGTATCGGCAAGCAAGATCAGGCGTTGACGGCCATCGCGGCGTCCGACGCGGTCAGTGTCACGGTGCGAGGGAACGATCTGTGCCGCGATCTGATCGGCGGGATCAATTTCACCGACTATTTCTGGCTTCTGGTGACCGGTGACCGGCCGAGCGCGGCACAAGGTCGCGTCACCGATGCCTGCCTCGTCGCCATTGCCGAGCATGGCCTGGTGCCGAGCGTCCAGGCCGCGCGCATGACGCTGGCGGCAGGTCCGGATGCATGGCAGGGCGCGATCGCGGCGGGCATTCTGGGAATGGGCTCGGTCGTCGCCGGCAGTTCGGAGACGGCCGGGCGCTATCTCGGCGAACTGGTCGACCGGGTCCGTGAAACCGGCCAGGACGCGGACACCGTCGCGCGCGAGAGCCTCGAGGAGTTGCAGGCGAGGCGCCAGAAGGTGCCCGGGCTGGGACATCCGCAGCACAGCAGCGGCGACCCGCGCGCCGACCGGCTTCTGGCCGTGGCCAAGGAAGAGGGCGTCGAGGGCGAACATGTCGCGATGCTCAGGGCGATCGCCCGCCACGCGCCGGGCATCATGAACCGGCCGCTGCCGATCAACGTGTCCGGCGCGATCCCGGCCCTGATGCTGGACGCAGGCTTTCCGCGCGGAGCGATGAAAGGCGTCCCCATTCTTGCCCGAACGGCCGGGCTTGTGGCGCATCTTCTCGAGGAGAGCCAGCGTTCCATCGGCTTCGTCATGTCCCACCACGCCGATCAGGCGATCAGCTACGACGGACTGCCTGCCAGAAAGGATGACCGCTGATGGTCAAGATGCTTCGGTCCTTTCGCGTCGTCGAAATGGGAACCTACATCACGGGTCCGGCCGCCGCGATGCACCTCGCCGATCTCGGCGCCGACGTCATCAAGGTCGAACGGCCGGGAACGGGCGATCCGTTCCGGGCCTTCAAGGGCGGGCTCTACTCGCCGCACTATCAGACCTACAACCGGAACAAGCGTTCCATCGCCCTCGACACCCGCGATCCGGCGGATCTTGCGGTCTTCCACGCACTGGTCGCCACCGCCGACGTGTTCATTCAGAACTTTCGCCCGGGCTTTGCCGAGAAGATCGGAGCGGGCGAGGCGACGCTGCGCGCGCTCAAGCCGGACCTGATCTACTGCGCGATCACAGGTTTCGGCACGTCCGGCCCCTATCGCGATCGGCCGGTCTTCGACACGGTGGCGCAGGCGGCCTCAGGCTATCTGCGACTTCTGACACCCCCCGACCGTCCCCGCGTCATCGGACCGGCCATCGCGGATGCGGTCACGGGGCAGTATGCCGCAACCGGTATCTGCGCGGCGCTGCTGGAGCGATCGAAGACGGGAACGGGGCGCCGGCTCGACATCTCGATGCTGGAAGCGATGTCGCATTTCAATCTCGACAGTTTCACCCACTACTACAGCGTCGGACAGGTGATGGGCCCGCTGAGCCGCCCGGAGGTGTCCCAATCCTACACTTTCGCATGCAGCGACGATCGCTGGATCGCGTTCCACCTGTCCTCTCCGACGAAGTTCTGGGATGCGCTGGTCATTGCGTTGGACCACCCCGAAATCGGCAGCGATCCACGCTTCGTCGAGCGAACGGGGCGGATCGCCCATCATGACGATCTGATCGAGGCGCTGACGCCGATCTTCCGGGAGCGAAGCCGGGACGAATGGTGCGAGCGGCTTGCCGCGAACGGCGTACCGCACTCGGCCGCCTATGACGCCGACGAAGCGCTGGACGATCCCCAGGCCCGGCATCTGGGGATCAAGGTATCGGTCGATCGTCCGGAAAACGGCGTCTTCACGACCGTCCGGCCTCCCTACAATTTCGATGGAGAGATCGACGCCGACATTCTGCCGCCGCCGCTGCTCGACGAACATGGAGCGGCCATCCGCAAGGAGTTGCAGGAGCGCGGGGCGTCGGTGGCGTGAACACGCCCTGCGCTCCCCGGCATGGCGAGCGCCGGGGCGTTGCCCCAGGAAGGCTCAGAGATGGAATGACTGCGCCAGCGCCGGGTTGGCGTCGAGGACCCGGCCGATCCGATTGGCCGACCCGATCAGATCCTCCAATCGCTCCGCAACGAGGCGCTCGGCCGTCACGCGACCGGAGTATCCGGAGCAGTTGATCGCCGCGAGAACACGGCCCTGCGCGTTGCGGATCGGCACGGCCAGCGAGGTGATCCCGTAGTCGAGTTCATCGACGGAAGTGGCATAGCCGTTCTTCCGGCACTCTGCGACGACCTGCTTCAGGTCGTCGACGTTGTCGATCGTGCAGTCGGTGAGCGGACGCAGCTCCGCGCGTTCCAGATAGGCCTCGAACTGCTCCTCGGTGAGCGCGGCGAGCAGGACCTTGCCGAGCGACGTCGCATGGGCCGGATAATAGGTGCCGACGGAAGCCACGATCCGGCGGGATCGTTCTTCGGAATAGTGCGCGACGTAGAGGATGTCCGTGCCGTAGAGGACGGCGATCGACGCGGCGGCGCCGAACGTCCCCACGATGCGCCGCAGTTCCGGCAAGAGCAGGTCGTCGCTGCCGGCGGCCTGGAGATAGGCCGAGGCGAGGCTGAGGATGCGGACGCTCAGCACGAAGTGCCGATCGACCTGGCGGATGTAGCCGAGGCTCGCCAGGGTATGCAGGCCGCGCCGTGCCGCGGCGGGGCTCATTCCCGTCCGCCGTGCGACCTGCGACAACGTCATGGACGCGTTGTTCCGGTCGAACGACTCGAGGATGGATAGCCCTCGAGCCAGACCCTCGACGAAATTGCCGTCTCTGCCCTCAACCAATCTCGCTCACTTTCTCCGGCGAACGCGGGACACGCTCGGCTCAGATCTCTCGACATTTGCGATCACGGGCTTCGATCCTGCTTTCCGGCCGGGTTCTGCGTCTTTCGCGCTCTTACTCTGAAACCAGCGATGGACGAAAGCCTTCGAAGATTTCGTTCTGCGAAATAATTTTCTTCTTGCGAAATTTCGTGACATCGCTGAGGATCGGCCTCGGAGGCGTTGCGTCGAGGAATCCACGTAGCGGAAGAAGCCGCTTTGCGACCGACCGGACACGGATGGCGGCGAGCGGGAAGTCATGGGAGGCGGCGTCGATCGATCGCCGGTCGTCTGTCCCCGGGAAATGCATCGGCAGGCCCCGGTCTGCAAAGGGAGGAAAACAATGGCAAAGCGAAGATACACGAATTCCGGCCGGGTCGTCCTGGGTTGGGCGGGCGCGACACTCGTGGGGAGCATGAGCGTCGGGCTCGGGCTCTCCAGCGCCGCGAACGCTGCAGACATGGTCCGCATCGGCCTTGCGACCAAGACCTGGTTCCCGACCGTCATCGCGCAGACCGCCGAAGATCAAGGCTACTTCAAGGACGAAGGCATCGAAGCGGAGCTGACCGTCTATCAGAGCGGCGCCGAAGCCGTGACGGCGATGGTCGCCGGGGCCGCCGACATCATCGGCAGTTCCAGCAGCGTCACCGCGTCCAGCCGCGCCAAGGGCGTCGATGCGAAGCTCATCGGCTTGCTCGGTTCCGGGAACTACGGGTGGCAGTTGATGGTGCTGCCCAAGTCGCCGATCACCGAAGCAAAGCAGGTCGAAGGCGAGAATGTCGGGATCACCTCGGCCGGGTCCCTGTCGGACATGCTGGCCCGCTGGACGATGTCCGACCAGAGCATCACCTTCGAAAGCATCCCGCTCGGCGGCGGCGGCCTCTTGCCGAACCTCATCAGCGAAAACGTCACTGCGGCGGTCGTCTACTCGCCGCTGAGCTACGACGTTCTCGTCAAGGGCGACGCCAGGGCGATCCTCGACTATGGCACGGCCATGCCGGAACATCTCAATTCCGGTTGGGCGTCGACGGGCAGCTTCATCGAGGAGAACCCGGAGCTCGTCCAGAAGGCGACGAACGCGCTTTATCGGGGTGTCGCCTATCTGCAGGACAACAAGGATGCGGCGATCAAGATCATCGCCGAACTCAACGACATCTCGCCGGAAGTGGCCGAAATGGAGTGGGAGAACGTCTTCCTGAAGTTGTCGCGTACCGGCGAGATGAATGCCGGCCTGGCCGCGACCGCGATGGAACTCGCCAAGCTCACGGGCATCGAGAACATGCCCCAGGCCGAAGAGATCTGGACCGACGCCTTCACCCCTGCCGTCATAGCGCCGGCAAAATGACCGCCGCCACCGTCCGTGGCACCGGAGCGCGGGGTATCCCCGCTCCGGTTGCGCGGGCCGCTCTCGTCGCTGCGCTGATCGCCGTCTGGCAGGTCGCACCGATGGTCGGTCTCGTCGATCCTCGTCTGCTGCCTCCGCCGAGCGTGGTGGGGCCGATGATCGTTCAGCTTTTCGGCGAAACAGGGTTTCGCGGACATCTCGCGACGACGCTCCTGGAAACGGCCGTCGCCTTTCTCGTCTCCGTCCCCGTCGGCTTCATCCTGGCGATACTGATCGGGGAGAACAAATACGCATCGGCCGTCTTCAAGCCGCTGGTTTTCTTCGTATTCAGCATCCCGAAATCGATCTTCCTGCCGCTGTTCATCTTCGCCTTCGGGATCAGTTTCGATCAGAAGGTGGCGTTCGGCGTGTTCTCGACCTTGTTCATCGTCATGATGCTGTCCTTCGCCGCCATCGAAAGCGTGCGCCGCGATCATCTGGTGGTCGCCCGCTCTTACGGCGCGACGCGAATGCAGACCGTTTTGCGGGTCTATTTGCCCGGAATGACGCCGGTGCTTCTCGAAGCGATCCGGGTGTCGATGATCTTCAACTTCACCGGCATCCTTTTGGCCGAGATGTATGCGTCCCGCGAGGGGCTTGGAAACGTCATCGAGCAGTGGGGCCAGGGGTTTCAACTCGATCGGCTGATGGCCACGATCGTCGTCATCGCGTTGATCGCCATCGTGTTCAACGAGACCATCCGCGCTCTCGAGAGCCGCTGCGAGCATTGGAGGGAGTAGTCATGGGACTCAAAGTCGTCGTTTCCTCGCCGTCCCCCGCTGTTTCCACCGACGAAAGCGGCGCCGTCGAAGTCACCGATGTCGGTCACGTCTATGAAACGGGCTCGGGGACGACCGAGGCCCTGACGGACATTTCGTTTCGGGTGGAAACGGGCCGGTTTGTCTCGATCGTGGGACCGAGCGGATGCGGCAAGTCTTCGCTGCTGATGATGATCGCCGGCCTGGTGCAGCCGACACGGGGGACGATCGTCGCCGGCGGCAAGCCTTTGGTCCAGCCGGATCCGACCCGGATCGGCGTCGTCTTTCAGGACGCGAGCCTTTATCCGTGGCTGACCGCCCGGGCGAATGTCGAGTTTCCCCTGTCGCTCCGCCACGTCGATCACAGGATCAGGCGCGAGCGGGCGGAAGAGGCGCTCGAGCTTGTCGGCCTCGCGGGCTTTGCGGACAAGCATCCCCATGAACTGTCCGGCGGCATGAAGCAGCGCGTGGCCCTTGCCAGAGGTCTGGTCCAGGACCCGCCGATCCTTCTGATGGACGAGCCCTTCGCGGCGCTCGACGAGCAGACGCGGCTGACCATGGGGGACGAGGTGCTGCGGATATGGGAGCGGACCCGCAAGACGATCATCTTCGTGACTCACGGGCTGAGCGAGGCGATCCACCTGTCGGACCAGGTGCTGGTTCTGACCTCGCGTCCGGGCAAACTCGTCGACCGCGTGCCGGTGGATCTGCCGCGACCGCGAAGCTTCGAGGTCATGGGCGGGCGCCGCTTCGAAGAGCTTCGCGAGCGCATCTGGCAGAGGATCCGCTCATGAGCGCCGTTTCCCATGCACTTCCCTCGCCACGCCTCGTCAGGGCGGCGATCGTCCTCGGCGTGCTCTTGATCTGGGAGATCCTCCCGCGGGCCGGTATCGTCCCGTCGCTGTTCCTGCCGCCGATGACGACCACCTTGCAAATGCTGGTTGTCGAAGCGCCGATCTATGCTCGCCACATGGCCGTGACACTTCAGGAGGTGGGCATTGCGATGATCTTCGCCTGCGGCGGCGGGGTTCTGTGCGGATTGGCGATCGGCGGTGCCGCTGCCGCCAGGCAGATCATGCTTCCGATGTTCTCCGGCCTGTTCGCCGTGCCGCTCGTCGTCCTCTATCCGCTGTTCACGGCCTGGTTCGGGATCGGCTCGGAATCGAAGATCATTTTCGCCAGCGTCTACGGATTTCTTCCGACCTTGCTCGGAACGGCGGCGGGGGTGCAGACCGTCGATCGTCAGTTCCTGGTCGTCGCGCGCAGTCTGGGCGCAACCCCGATGCAGAAGCTGTGGCATGTCTATCTGCCTGCGACCTTGCCGACGGTGTTGGCAGCTTTTCGGCTGGGCGGGGCGCTCGCGATCGTCGGCGTGGTGGTGGCCGAAATGCTGACCTCGACGGCCGGCATCGGCTTTCTCATCTCCAAATACCGGACGCTTCTCGACAGCCCGCGAGTCTACGCTGCCGTCCTGCTTGTGCTCGTGCTGGCGATCGCGTTTGATGGCCTCGTGCAGGTGCTCGAGCGCCGCCTCGGCATAGCGCAACAGCCATCGGGGCGTTCGTTCGCCAAGCGGTCGGAAACCCCGGCCGTGGCCTGAGGAAGTGAGAATCTCATGCCGCCGCGTGTCACGCTGAGTTTCGACAATGGGCCGGATCCGGAGATCACGCCGAAAGTCCTGGACATCCTGGCGCGGCGCAAGATTCTCGCGAGCTTCTTCGTCGTCGGAGACAAGCTTCGCGATCCTCAACGCTATGCCATCGTCGAGCGGGCTTTCCGGGAAGGGCACTGGATCGGTAACCACACCTTCAATCATCTGGCGCCACTCGGCGTGACGCTGGACCCCGATGCTCCCGCCCTCGAGATCGGCCGCACCCAGACGCTGATCGGTGAGATGTCTCATCCGGACCGGCTTTTCCGGCCATTCGGATCCGGCGGTATCCTGGACGAGGCGATTCTCTCCTCGGCGGCCGTCGATCTGCTTTGTCGCGACGGCTACAGCTGCGTCCTCTGGAACGTCGTTCCAAGGGATTGGGAAGACCCGAAAGGCTGGGTGTCGCAAGCGCTCGACCAGTGCGCGGCAGAGGAGTGGCCCTTGGTCGTTCTTCACGACCTGCCGACCACGGCGATGGATCAGCTCGAGCTATTCCTGGATGGTCTCGACGCGGCGGGGGCGACGATCGTTCGGGAGTTCCCGAAGGACTGCGTTCCGATCGTCAAAGGCGAGATCGTCGCCGACATATCCGCCTACATGCCCTCCTGATCCATTCCCGGGGGCGCGCAGGGTCCTGTCGGGGAGATCGATGACCCGCGCGCCGCGGTTCCGCGAGATCACGTCGTGCTCTCGATGAAGGCCGTCACGTCGGCATTGAAGCGGTCCGACGCTTCCCAGAAGGGCGTATGGCCCACTCCCTCATAGACGAGCAGCTTCGCATGCCTGACCATCTGCGCGGTATGTTCGCCGGTCGCAGGCAGAAGCACGCGATCCTCGTCTCCATGGACGACCAGCGTCGGGACGCGAATGGTCTGCAAAGTCTGCGCGTATTCGGCGGGCCGTCCGATGAGAGCCTCGCGGACGCCGCTGGGTGTCACGGCCGCGCAGGCGAGAAACAGCTCCATTTCGGCCGCAGACGGCGGCTTGGCGAAACAGGCGCGGCCGAACTGCACGGAGGCCTCGACGCTTGGCGCGAGCTCCCGGGCGGCCATCGCGCGCATCAGCGGGGCGGCCGGTCCGGCGGTTCCGGGGCCGGCCGAACTCGTGGCGCACACCATCACCAGTCCTGAAATGCCGTCGTCGCCATAATGCGTCAGATAATCGAGCGCGATGCGGCCTGCATAGGACCAGACGACGACGATCGGCCGATGCAGTCCGCAGCCGGTGATGACCGCATCGACCTCGTCCGCCCAACGCTTCGGGTCGCGATAGTGGGCGGGGTCCACGGGCTTTTCCGACATCCCATGGCCGCGATTGTCATAGGTGACGATGCGAAAGGCTTCGGACATCGTGCCGCTGACCTGCTTCAGCCAGCACAGGTGCGATTGCGAGAAACCGTGGATGAAGAGAACGTCGCGCTTGGCAGGTCCGCCTCCCCAGTCCTGCACCGCGATCGTCACCCCGTCCGGTGTCCGCACGCGGGTCGAGCGGTAGCGCAGCTCGCGCTCGAGAAGAGTGCATTCGACGATGACATCCGGCCGAGACGTATGATCAGACACCTGCAAAACCTCTAGACATGATGGGGGGAAGGTGCCCGAGACGATAGGGGCGTCGCCGTTCGCTTCGGGACAGGCCGGACCGGGCTCTACCCTACGTCATCGGCCGAAAATCGAAAGCGATAATCGGCCGGCACGATGTGTCGGCCAGTGTGTTGGTTGCCCGGTGCGCCGGTCCGGACGCACGGAACGTCAGAACCCCGGCATTCGCGTGTCGGAAAGCGCCGCCGGCCGTGCCTCGTGGAGCGAGATTTGCTGTCAGCCGGGCGTGCAGGGAGCCTTTCAGCTCCAGCCCGACGCCGGGTGCATCCGCCAAGCCGACGCGTCCGTCTGAGGCCACGCCCAGACGGAGCCGAGCCGGGGCGATATGAACTCGACGGAAGGCCTTGTCTCGCGATACTCCTGACATCTTGCAACGACCGGACGATCGGCGAGAACAGCATGTTTCTGAAGTCTGCGCGTATCTATGCCGTCAAGGGTGGCGGTATTCGGCCGGTGATATTGCACCTCGAAACATCGGACGGTCTCGCCGGCCTCGGCGAAGCCGCCGTGGCCTACGGTGTCGGCTCGATTGCCGCCGCGGCGATGCTGGAGGAACTTGCCGGCCGCTTCCTCACCGGGCGTGTCGATCCCTTCCGGGTCGAGGCGATCACCGCTTCGATCCGCGATTTCAGCTTCTGGGCCAAAGGCGGCGGCCCGATCCTCAACGCCGCCCTCAGCGCGATCGAACAGGCGCTCTTCGAGATCAAGGCCCGCAGCCTCGCCGTCCCCGTCTACGAGCTTCTCGGCGGCCGGCTGCGTGACGATCTTCGAACCTATGCCAATGGCTGGTATTTTGGCTGTGCCTCCGAGGCCGAGCTGCCGGCCGCTGCCGAGAAGGCGGTCGCGGACGGCTATGACAGTCTGAAATTCTACCCCTTCGCGACCATTCTGCCCGATGGCCGGCTGCGCCATCCGGCACTGCGCGGCGCCGGCGACCGGGAGCTCGTGCGGCGGGGGATTGCTCGCGTCGCCGCCGTCCGCGATGCCGTCGGGCCGGATGTCGAGATAATGCTGGATCTCTCCGCCGGGCTCACCCCTTCGGATACGATCCGGTTCTGCCGCGCGATCGAGAGATACGACGTCGCCTTCGTCGAAGAGCCGACCGAGCCGGACGATCTCGGCGCCTTGCAACTGATCTCGCGCGCGATTTCGCAGCCGATCGCCGTCGGCGAGCGCCTTTATGGCCGGCAGGGCTTCCGCGATCTCCTGGAAAGCCGCAGCGTCGCGATCATCCAGCCCGATCTCGGCAACACCGGCGGTATCTGGGAAGGCCGGAAAATCGCTGCCATGGCCGAGGCCTACGGCCTGAAGGTGCAACCGCATATCTGCGCGAGTTCCCTGTCCACCGCGATCGGGGCGCATTTCAGCGCCGCCATCCCGAACTTCTACATTCAGGAGCATTTTCCCTATTGGGACCGCACGCCCGGCCATGTCGAAGTCCTGAAGGATCCGCTGGAGACCCGGGTCGCGAACGGGCGCATCCCGATCGACGATGCGCCGGGCTACGGCGTCGCCCTCGACGAGGAGCGGCTTTCGGACTTCGTCTTCGCCGAGATCGATCTTCGCTGATGGGGCGCTGCCGGTGAACATCCAGCATTTCGCCGCCTTCCGCGCGGTCATGATGACGGGCACGGTCAGCGGGGCAGCCGAGATCCTGGGGCGAAGCCAGCCGGCCGTCAGCCGGCTGCTCGACCGGCTGGAGGCCGAGCTCGGACTGGCGCTTTTCGAACGCAGAAAGGGCCTGATCCGGCCGACGGCGCAAGCCCATCGGCTGCTCGACGAGGTCGAGCGCGCCTATGTCTCGCTCGATTCCCTGCAGAATCTCGCCACCCGCCTCGCCAAGGGACAGGGCAACCAGATCAGCCTCGCCGTCCTGCCGGCCCTCGGCATGAGCTTCATGCCGAGAGTGATCGCAAGGTTTCGGCAGGACTGGCCGGAGACCCGGGTCAGCCTCAACATCCGCATGTCGACGACCGTGGAGGAATGGGCGGCGGGCCAGCAGGTGGATTTCGGTTTCGCCGAGATGCCGGTGCGCCGCTCCGGTTTCGAGACGGACATCTTCTCGAATGCCCCCTATGTCGCGGCCGTCCCCAGCGGCCACGAACTTGCCGGTCGCGCCTGCCTGACGCCCGAGGACCTTCGCAAGGGACCGATGATCAACTGGACGCCCTTCGTCTCGGCCCGTCACCTGATCGATCAGGTTATGGTCACCTCCGGCGTGCGGATCGAGGCGCTCTGCGAGACGAGCCTGTCCGGCGCCGCCTACGAGATGGTCAAGCAGGGGCTCGGGATCGCCATCGTCGATCCCTATACGGCGATCCTCCAGGCCGACGAGCGGATCCGGCTGATCCCGTTCCGGCCGGCCATCCCCTTCAACCTCGCCTTGCTGCGCCCGGATTCGCGTGGCGCGACGCCGGCCGTGGAGCACATGCTCCTTCTGGCGCGCGCCGAGCGGGACGAAATCCTGGCGCAGGTCCCGACCTGACCCAGCGACAGGGCGCCGGAGGATCCGCCGGCGTCGATATTACATTTGCGCATAACCATCCGCATATTTTCAATTTTGAACATTTCGAATCTCTCTGCATAGTCGGCTCCGCAATCGCTTGATCGGGGATCGCATGCAGCACGAGCTGGCCGATATCGCTGGATCGCAATGGGACGTCGTCGTCATCGGTGCGGGTATCAACGGCGCCGCCACCGCCCGCGAACTGACCATGGCCGGATATTCGGTGCTGCTCTGCGAGAAGGGCGACTTCGCCGGCGGGGCCTCCGGGCGCTCGTCCCGCATGCTGCATTGCGGGCTGCGCTATTTCGAGGCCGAAGCGCCCGTCCGGGCGTTCGGTCTTCATCCGCGGCGCCTTCTTCAGGCCATGACGATGGCCCGGGCCGGGATGGAAGCCCGCCACGAGATCGCGACGACCGCGCCGGAGGCCGTGACGCCCTTCACCATGTGCTTTCCGGTCTATCCCGAAAGCCCGGTCAGGCCATGGCATCTCGATGCCGGTCTGGCGCTGCTGAAGACGCTCGGTCCGAGCGAGCCGCCGCTCGAATATCGCAGGATCACCGCCGATTTCGAGGCACGGCTTCCCTTTGCCAAGGATCTGCGGGACCGTGATCGCCTGCAGTCGATCGCGACCTATCGCGAATACGTCTTCGACTGGCCGGACCGGTTCTGCGTCGACGCCGCGCTCGAGGCCGAGGCCGGTGGTGCAACGGTGCTGAACTTCTGCAGCGCACGGCTCGTCGAGCGCGGCCCGGCGGGGCTCTGGGAGATCGCGCTGGAGGCCCGGGACGGGTCGACCGCCACGGTGGGCGCGCGCCTCGTCTTCAATATGGCCGGCACCTGGATCGACGGGGTGAATGCGGGGGCGGGCGAAGGATCGACCCTGCCCCGGCGCCTCATCCGCGGCACCAAGGGAAGCCACGTCATGGTGCGGCTGCCCGAGGCCTATCGCGGCTATGGCATCGCCACCCTGCACCGCCAGGGCATGCCGTTCTATTGCCTGCCCTCCCACGACGACTTCTTCTATTTCGGGCCGACGGAGACGCCGTTCGAGGGGGATGCGGGGGATATTTCGGCGACCGAGGCGGACATCGACTTTCTCCTCGGCGAGGCGAATTTCCTCCTGCCGGGCCTCGGGCTGACCCGCAACGACGTCGTCCTCACCTGGGCCGGGGTGCGGCCGCTGACCTTCGATGCGGATCAGCCGATGGGGCGGCGCTCGCGCGAAATCCACGATCTGTCCGCCGACGGACTGCCGGGCGTCCTGGCGATGACGGCGGGCCCGGTGATGTCGCATCGCAGCGCCGCGAGGACGATGCGCGAGCGGGCCGAGGCCATGCTCGGCAGACCGTCCAGGGCAGTGGTCCGCGAGCCGGCGCCCTGGCGCATCACCAAGCACGCTCCGCGCCTGTCCGAAGCCGAGCCCTCGGGTAACCTTCGCCGGGCGGCGCTGCGCCGGGCCGTCAGCGACGAACACGCCCGGGATTTGAAGGGCATCCTCTACACGCGCACGGCGCTGGCCTGGCGCCGGCACCTGGCGCGTCATGAGGTCGAGGACGCCGCGGCCTCGGTCGCCGACCTCCTCGCCTGGACACCCGAGCAATCCGCCGAAGCGGTCGACCACTTCCTCGCCTACCAGCGCACCGTATTTCGAGCCGGCACCCCCGATCGATCCTATGCAATGCCAACCTCAACAGGAGACATGCAGCCATGAACTCGATTGCCAAGCTTATGCGCCTTCCGGTCCTTGCCGCCGTCATGGGGGCGACGGTTCTTGCTGCCGCGGCTCCTGCACAGGCGGAGGGCGGCCGGCTGGAAGAGATCCTCGATCGCGGGACGGTGCGCATCGGCGTTTTGGGAGCCTTCAAGCCCTGGTCGTTTCCCTCGCCCGACGGCGCGATGCAGGGGATCGAGATCGACCTCGCCCAGAGCGTCGCAGACACCCTCGGCGTGGAGCTCGAGCCGGTCGTCGTGACCTCGGCGAACCGCATGCAGTTCCTGCAGCAGGGCAAGATCGACGCGATCATCGGCGGCATGTACGACACCGCCGAGCGCCGCCAGATCATCGGCATCATCGAGCCGGCCTACTGGACCTCGGGCCCGACCCTGATGGCCAAGGAAGGCGCGGTCACGAGCTGGGAGGACATCAAGGACAAGCCGGTCTGCGCCAAGCAGGGCGTCAACTACAACAAGCAGGTCCAGCAGGACTACGGTCCGCGCCTCGTCGCCTTCGCCGGCAACACCGAAGGCAAGGCCGCGCTGCGGGCCGGCAAATGCGTCGCCTGGCTCTATGACGACGCCAGCGTCATGGCCGACCTCGCCTCCGGCGAGTGGGACGGCTACACGATGCCGGTCTCCGTGCTGTACAACAATCCCTGGGCCTCGGCCGTCCCGATCGAGGAGCTCGACAAGCCCTGGGGCGTCTTCATGACCGGCATGGCCTACAAGTGGCAGGCCGACGGCAAGCTCGTCGAGCTCGAGAAGAAGTGGGAAGTGAAGCCGTCGGAATGGATCGCCGAGCAGCACAAGCGGCTCGAATGGGACGAGAGCTATCTCCAGGGCCAATGACATCGGCCGAAGGAAGATGCCGCTGAGACCATCGCGCACAGGACCGTAGCTTGTTCGAGCTGATTGCCCCGATCTTCCAGCGTCTCGCCGACGAGACCGGATGGAACTTCATCATATTCTACGACCGCTACGAATATGACCGGTTCGTGACGGGCATCTCGATCTCGCTGCAGCTCATCCTGTGGTCGATCCTCCTGTCTCTCGTCATCGGAGTGCTGGGCGCGTGGGTGCAGACCGCGCGCTC
Organism: Aurantimonas sp. 22II-16-19i; assembly: GCF_002088275.1. Taxonomy (GTDB): domain Bacteria; phylum Pseudomonadota; class Alphaproteobacteria; order Rhizobiales; family Rhizobiaceae; genus Jiella. The sequence continues at coordinate 36,014 of NZ_AQQS01000013.1, read as the reverse complement.
GGCGCTCTTGCGGGGGATCGTCAACGGCTACATCCAGCTGTTTCGCAACACGCCGCCGCTGATCCAGCTGTTGTTCTTCTATTTCGGCCTCGGTGCCTTCACCCCGCAGGTCGACATGGGCGGCTATTACGAGCCGATGATCTCGTCCTTCACCTGGGCGATCCTCTCGCTCGGGATCTTCGGCGGCGCCTTCAACGTCGAGATCTTCCGCTCCGGCATCGAGGCCGTGCCCAAGGCCACCGCCGAGGCGGCCGAGAGCCTGTGCTTCTCCTCCTGGCAGACCTACGCCTATGTCACCCTGCCGCTGGCCTTCCGCATCAGCCTGCCGGCGCTGACCAACAATCTCGTCTCCTTGGCGAAGACCACCTCGCTCGCCTACGTCATCTCGGTTCCGGAAATGACCTACACGCTGAACCAGGTCTGGTCGGACAACATCAACGTGCCGGAGATGATGCTCGTCCTCTTCCTGTTCTACGTTCTCGTCGTCAGCCTGATCGCGGCGGGACTGCACGTGCTCGAAAAGCGCCTCGCACTGCCGGGATACGGCCGATGAAGGCGCCGGCAAAAGCTTTTCGGATCGACGTCGAGACGGTCTCGTCCTTCCTGCCGAGCCGAGCGCTGCGCGGCTGGCACGGCATCCTGCTTCTGGCGCTGCTCCTCGCCAGTCTCGCCATCGCCACGGCTCATGCCCAGAGCGGCGGCGGGACGGGGCCGCAATCGCCGCTCGCCACGCTGGTGGAATGGATCCCGTTCATCCTGTGGGGCTTTCTGCTCAATCTCGGCATGAGCTTCCTCGCCATGGGGATCGCCACCGTCCTCGGCATCGGTCTCGGCCTCCTGCAGCTCAGCCGGACGCGCTTTCTCAGCGTCCCGGCCTGGCTGGTGACGCATCTCTTCCGCAACTCGCCCTGGCTGGTGATCCTCTTCGTCGTCATGCTTCTCGTGCCGTTCGAGCTTCAGCTGCCCGGCGGCGGGACCTTCGTCATGTCGGACTGGCTGAAGGCCACCTTCGCCTTCTCGCTGCCGGTCATGGCGAATCTGAGCGAGATCGTGCGAGGCGCGATCGTCTCGATCCCGAAGGGCCAGTGGGAATCGGCCGAGAGCCTCGCCTTCACCCACGGCCAGACGCTGCGCTGGATCATCCTGCCGCAATGCGTCAAGCGGGCGATACCGCCCTGGATGAACTGGTACGCGCTGCTCGCGATGGCGACGCCGATGGCCTCGATCCTCGGGGTGCGCGAGGCGGTCGGCAACGCCCAGGCCGCCATGGAGGCGGCGGGGGCGCGGCCGGAACTCCTGGTCCCGTTCTACCTGTTCCTGCTGCTTCTGTTCTTCGCCTACATCTATCCGATTTCCGTCTGGACCCGAATGATCGAGCGAAAATATGCCGTCGAAGCCTGAGATTTCCCCGCATCGGGCGGCGCCGGCGAGTTGGACTCCGGACATGCCGCTGGTCTCGATCAAGGACGTTCACAAGTCCTTCGGCAAGCTGGAGGTGCTGCGCGGGGTCAGCCTGGACGTGAAGAAGGGCGAGGTGGTGTGCATCATCGGCCCGTCCGGCTCCGGCAAGTCGACGCTGATCCGCTGCATCAACGGTCTCAACGACATCCAGAAGGGCTCGATCCTGGTCGAGGGCCAGGAGGTCAACGATCCCAAGCTCGACAAGCTGGCCCTGCGCAAGAAGGTCGGCATCGTCTTCCAGCAGTACAATCTCTTCCCCCACAAGACGGCGCTTGAAAACGTCATGATGGCGCCGGTGAAGGTGCTGAAGGAGCCCAGGCGCGAGGTCGAGGCGCGGGCGCGGGCGCTGATCGCCAAGGTGCGGCTGTCCGGCAAGGAGGACGTCTATCCCGGCCATCTCTCCGGCGGCCAGCAGCAGCGCGTGGCGATCGCCCGCAGCCTCGCCATGCGGCCCGACGTGATGCTGTTCGACGAGGTCACGGCGGCGCTCGATCCCGAGACGGTCAAGGAGGTGCTCCTGACGATCAAGGAACTCGCCGCCGAGGGAATGACCTGCATTCTCGTGACCCACGAAATGGGCTTCGCCCGGGAGGTCGCCGATCACGTGTATTTCACCGACAGGGGCGTGATCGTCGAACACGGGCCGCCCGAGGAGCTTTTCACCAAGGCCAGGGACGAGCGCACCCAGCGCTTCCTCAGCCAGATCATCTAACCGCTTGCGCAAGGCGGGCCGGTGGACGCCGCGGTCGGACGAATGCCCGTCCAGCCGACGCCGCCGCTTTGCCTGAACGAAAGAGACCGATCCATGCTGGATTCACTCGAACCGAACGCGACCTCCCCAGGCATTTCGCCGCCGAAGGACCCGCTTCTGCAGCCCCTCACGATCAGGCATCTGACCCTGCGCAACCGCATCATGAGCACCAGCCACGCCTGCGGCCTGGAGGTCGGCGGCATGCCGCAGGAGGCCTATCAGCGCTATCACCTCGAAAAGGCCAAGGGTGGCCTCGCCCTGTCGATGTTCGGCGGCTCGTCCAATGTCGACCGGGATTCGCCGAACATCTTCCGCCAGCTGAATGTCGGTTCCGACGCGATCATTCCGCACCTCCAGCAGTTTTCCGAGCGCATGCACGGCGAAGGCGCGGCGCTGATGTGCCAGATCAGCCATCTCGGCCGGCGGGGCGATCCCTATGCCGGCGACTGGCTGACCACCATCGCGCCGTCTCCCTTGCGCGAGACGCTCCACCGCAGCATCCCGAAGGAGATGGACGAGCACGACATCGACCGGGTGGTGAAGGCCTACGGCGCCGCCGCGCGGCGCTGCAAGGAGGGTGGGCTCGACGGCATCGAGACGCTCTCGGCCGGCCATCTCATCGGCCAGTTCCTGTCGCCCGTCACCAACCGGCGCACCGACCGCTTCGGCGGCTCGCTCGAAAACCGCTGCCGCTTCGCGCTGATGGTCCATGAGGCGATCCGCCAGGCCACCGGCGGGGACTTCCTCGTCGGCATCCGCTTCGTCGTCGACGAGGCGACCCCCGGCGGCATGGACTTCGACGAATGCGTCAGGGCAGCGCAGATCCTGACGCAGAACGGCGCGGTCGACTTCTTCAACGCCATCTACGGCACGATGGACACGACCCGGGCGCTCGCCGAGGAGAACATGCCCGGTATGGGCTCGCCGCTGGCCCCCTGGGTCGAGCCCGTCGGGGCCTTCCGCCGCGAGGTCGGCCTGCCGGTCTTTCACGCCGCGCGGATTTCCGATCTCGCCTCGGCGCGCTTTGCCGTCGCCGAAGGCAAGGTCGACATGGCGGGCATGACGCGGGCCCAGATCGCCGATCCGCACATGGTGGAAAAGCTCGCCGCCGGCCGCGAGGACCAGGTCCGCCCCTGCATCGGCGCGACCCACTGCCAGTCGCCCTACCGCCCCTCCTGCCTCCACAATCCGGTGACCGGCCGGGAGACCACGCTCAGCCACGTCACCGCGCCGACGAAGGGTCGCAAGCGCAAGGTCGTCATCGTCGGCGGCGGGCCGGCCGGGCTGGAAGCCGCCCGGATCAGCGCCGAGCGCGGCCACGACGTGACGCTCTACGAGGCGGCGGCCGATGTCGGCGGGCAGATCCTCCTCGGAGCGACCGGCTCCTGGAGGCGCGACCTCATCGGCATCGTCGAATGGCGCGTCGCCGAGCTGGAGCGCCGCGGCGTGCCGATCCACACCAACAGCTACATGGAGGCCGGCGACATCACCGCGCTCGGGCCCGACGTGGTGATCCTCGCCACCGGCGGCCTGCCGCAGGTCGATCTGTCGGAGGGCAGCGAGCTTTGCGTCAGCACCTGGGACATCGTCTCCGGCCAGACGCCGGTCGGCCGCGACGTCCTCGTCTATGACGGAACCGGCCGCCATCCGGCACCGCTCGCGGCCGAGCGGGCGAAGGAAGCGGGCGCCAACGTCACCTATGCGACGATCGACGCCAATCTCGCCGAGGAATTGACCTATGCCGAGAGGCTGCGCTGGAAGAAGCGCTTCCTCTCGCTCGGCCTCCAGCCGATTTCCGATACCCGGCTCCTCGCCGTCCGCCGTCGCGACAACCGCCTCGAAGCCGTGCTCCTGAACGAGATCTCCCGCCAGGAGACGGCCGTGCCGGTCGACCAGGTGATCGTCGAGCAGGGCAGCATCCCGATGAACGAGCTGTTCGAGGCGCTTCGCACCGCCTCGTCGAACGAGGGCGTCACCGACATCGAGACTTTCGTTCGCGCCGCGCCGCAACCCATGGCGGCTCGAGACGGCTTCGAACTCCATCGCATCGGCGACGCGCTCTCCAGCCGCAACATCCATGCCGCCATGCTCGACGCGGTCCGCATCTGCAGCCCGCTCTGACGACCGGCGCTCCGACAGGTCGGGCAGGCCCGACCCCAACAGTCACCTATGAAAAGGACACCTGCCTCATGCAATTCGACCGCTTCAAGGTTCTCACCTTCGACGTCGTGGGAACCCTCATCGATTTCGAGAAGGGCCTCCTCGACGGCTTTCGCACGTTCGGCGGACCGGCGGCCCGGAGCTTGAGCGACGACGACATCTTCGGTCCCTATGTCGAGGCCCGCCACATTCATCCCGGCCGCGCCAGCCAGGTCATGGGAGAGGTCTATCAGCATGTCGCCGGCAAGCTCGGGCTCGACCCCAGCGAGGCCGCGGCCGTCGCGTTCCAGGCCCACGTCTTGAAATGGCCGGCCTTCCCGGACTCGGTCGCCGCACTGAAGCGCCTGCGCAAGCGCTTCCGCCTCGTGGCGATGACGAATGCCGACCGGGTGATCTTTTCCAGCTACTCCCACACCCTCGACAACCCCTTCCATGAGGGCGTCACCCTGGACGATGTCGGGATCCCGAAGCCGAGCCCGCGCTTCTTCGACTACAACCGGGGTCGCCAGTCGGCCTTCGGCTACAGGCAGGACGAGATCCTGCACGTCGCCCAGAGCCAGTATCACGACATCGGCGTCGCGCGGGAACTCGGCTATTCCGTGTGCTGGATCGAGCGGCGGCAGGGGCAGACGGGCTTTGGCGGAACGCCGGTGCCGAAGGAAGTGACGAAGCCGGACTTCCATTTCGCGACGCTCGCAGAGCTGGCCGATGCGATCGACGCCGACATGGCCGGCGAACGGTGACGATCGCGGCGCCCGGCAGGGACGGGACGATGGCGTCTGCCGCGAAAGGGTGGCCGGCCTCGCTCTGGATGGAAACGGCGCGTCCGCGTCCGGCTCCGGGCGGGCCGGGCGGCCAGGACAGCGCCGACGTCGTGATCGTCGGCGGCGGCTATACCGGATTGTCCGCGGCCCAGCGTTTCGTCGAACGCGGCCTCCGGCCGCTGATCGTCGAGGCGAATGGGATCGGCTGGGGTGCGAGCGGGCGAAACGGCGGAGTTTTGTCGCCGAAGTTCCGCCTCGCCATTCCCGACATTGCCCGCCGGCACGGTCAGGGCGTCGCGCGGCGCATGGCCGAGCTCGGCCACGAGGCCGTCGACGCCGTCGAGGAGGCGGTGCGGCGCGACGCGATCGACGATGCCGACCTCACCATGACCGGCAACCTGCGCTGCGCCCACACCCAAAGCGCCTTCGACGCCCTCAAGGCCGAGGCGCGGACCATGCGGGAGGATTTCGGCGACGAGACGAGCCGCATCCTCGAGCGCGACGAAGTGGCCGACGAGACCGGCTCGGCCGACTTCGTCGGCGGCGTGCTGCTCTCCCACGCCGGCCTCATCCATCCCCTCAACTACGCCCTCGGCCTCGCCGAGGGTCTGCGGGGCAGGGGCGTCGGTATCTGGGAAGGCGCCCCGGCGACGTCCGTCCGCCAGGATGGCTCCGGGGTGGTGGTCGAGACGCTTTCGGGCACGATCCGCGCGAAGCACGCGCTCCTGGCGACCAACGGCTATTGCGACCTCGCCCCCGGAACCGCCGCGATCCGCCGCGCCGTCATTCCCTTTCGCAGCGCCATGGTCGCCACCGGGCCGCTCTCCGAAGAGCTGCGCGCCAGGCTGCTGCGCCATGGCCGCAGCTACTCGGAGACGCGGCGGATGATGCGCTGGTTCCGACCCTATCGGGACCGCCTGATCTTCGGCGGCCGCGGCGCCTTCGGCAGGACCGACAGCCAGGCGGCGTTCGACGCGCTGGAGCGGGCGATGCTGCGGGTCTTTCCGGATTTGCGCGGCGTCCCGATCACCCATCGCTGGTCGGGCCTCGTCGCCATGACCCTCGACGCGGTCCCGCAGCTCGGCCGGCTGGACGACAGGATCTCGTTCGCGCTGGGATACAACGGCGCCGGCATCGCCATGGCCTCGCTGATGGGCCGCTACGCCGCCGACGTCACGCTCGGCGACGAGCCGGATCTCGCGCTGCTCGGGCCGAAGCCGCTGCAGAGGATTCCGTTCTATTCCTTGCGGGGACCGGCAGTGCGACTGGTTGCATCCTGGTACCAGCTTCTCGACACGGCGGGGCGGTAGAGGCCGCCAGGTCGGCTGGTGGCGGACGGAACTGGTCCCCGCATCCCTGGACAGGTTGGCGGCGAAGCTGAGCTAGTCCCAGCTGTCCTTCATGCCGCCAGTCTGGTCATCAGATGATGGGGGGCATGCCCCGTCATCTGATCCGCCGGTCCGCCCATAGGCCTCGTGCGTGAGATGCGTCAGACCGATTCGCGTGGCAAGCGCATCTGGCAGGCGTTCGCGCCAGTCGTGGACAGCCTCGCGTCGTTCGAGACCTGTGGCAGTCCCCATTGCCACACTCCCTGTCGCACGGTTGTGTCGCAGTCGTGTGTCCCGCTTGGTGGAATGGCTCCCCAGCCGGAACGGAACGATCGCGATTTCGATGACTTAGCTGGGTCTGGCTGGGGCGGCAGGATTCGAACCTGCGAATGGCGGCACCAAAAGCCGCTGCCTTACCGCTTGGCGACGCCCCAGTGGCGCGGATGGCCGTGGGCCGGTTTCATATCGGCTCGCGCCCGTCCATGCAATGCGTCTTGTCGCGCCGTTGCCGCGGCGCTGCTCCGCTCGGCCCGCGCGTCCGCGAGGAGATCGGACCTGCCTTAGGCGAGGCGCGGCCCGAGCTCGTCATAGGCCGGGAATCGGGCCGGAAACGCCGCCAGCCAGGCGGCGAGGGCGGGATATTCGGCCTCGAGCTTGCCCTTGAAGCGGAAGCTCATCCAGCCGGCGAGGCCGGCGACGGCGAAATCGGCGACCGTCAGCTCGTCTTGAAGCTCGGGGAGCATGGCTTCCAGCGCCGCCAGGCCGCGGTCGGCCTTGCGCATCTGCTTGTCGACCCAGGGCTGGTGGCGCCGCTCCTCAGGTCGGTAGCGCTCCTCGTAGACGGCGAGGATCAGGGCGTCGCCGATGCCGTCGGCGGTGGCCTCGATCCGCTTCACCGTCGCCCAGGCCTCCATTTGCTGGGGCACCAGCTGGCCGCCCGTCAGCTTGTCGAGATAGTCGCAGATCACCCGGCTGTCGTAGAGCGCCGTCCCGTCGTCGAGGATGAGCGCCGGGATCTTGCCGAGAGGATTGGCGGCCAGCAGGTCGGCCGGCTCGGCGGTGGTGTCGGCGGGAACGCTCTCGATGGCGAGGCCGCAATGGCTCGCCGCCATCCGCACCTTGGCGGCGAAGGGGGAGGCGGAGGAATAGAAGACGCGCATCGATGTCTTTCCGAGAAGCAAAGGGCGAAGGGGCTCGGCGCCGCTTCGCCCGGGCCGCGAGTTCGGCGGGCGAGGCCGGAGCGGGTGGCATCGCGGCGCGGGGCAGGCCGCCGCGCCGCGACGAGGATCAGTATTTCGACACGAAGCCGGGGTTGTCGGTCGCCGCTTCCGGCGGAAAGCGCCGCAGCGACTGGCAGTTGGCGCCGTAGACATGCCACTCGTCGAGGCCGAGCACGCAGCCTTCCGCCTTCCAGCCGCGCACCGGCGAGAAGAAGCCGAGATAGTCGCCGGCCGCCGCATAGCCCATCGGATATTCGACGACATAGTAGACGGTGCGCCACTGGTGGTCGGAGATCAGCGCCTTGGCCTGGCAGTAGCGCCGCTCGATCGGGTTCGGCGCCGGATAGGGATCGTCCTTCACCTGCGGCTGGTAGGCCTTCTCGAACATCCCCTTGAATTCGAGGATCTCGAGCTTGGCCTCGAGCATCCGCGGGGCGCCGTATTCGAACTGGTCCTCGACCTCGCCGAGCACCGCCGCGTCGTCGCAGGCCGGTACCTTCGAAGGAATGGCGTCGGCCCGGTAGGCCTGGATGTCGGCGGCCGCCGCCGGCAGCACCGGCGCCGCGACGATTGCGGGCAGGATGCAGAGACTGAGAAGAAGGGCACCGAGCCGGGTCATGATGGCAACTCCCGTACAAACCGGACAGGTCCGGAAACCGATTGCATCCGAACGTTTTCCGCGCCACGCTAGCATCGATCGGCGGGTGGCGTATGTCACGAACCGCTCGCGGGCCGTTGTTTGACCGCGAATGTTGCCGTCGTGCCGCGCCCGAGCACGGGAAGAAGGCGGGACAACAGCGCTTCGGCCTCCTCGGCGAAGACGAAGGGCGGGTTGATCACCGCCAGCCCGGTGCCGACGAATCGCTCCTCGGCGGACATCGGTTCCGCCAGGAATTCGGCGAAGACGACCTCGCCCGGCGCCACCTCGACCAGCGCGTCGCGCAGCCGCTCGACCATCGCCTGGCGTTTCATCGGATACCAGACCGCATAGATGCCGCCCCGCCAGCGGTGGAGCGCCCGGGCGAGGGCGGCGGCGATGTCGTCGACCTCGCTCACCTTCTCGAAGGGCGGATCGATCAGCACGAGTCCGCGCCGTTCCTTCGGCGGGACATGGGCGCCAAGGGCGAGCCAGCCGTCGAGGGCGATCGCCTTCACCGCCGTATCGCCGGCAAACCGCGTCTTCAGGGCGTCGCCGTCGACGGGGTGGAGCTCGTAGGCCGACAGCCGGTCCTGCGGCCGCAAGAGCCGCCGCGCGATCAGCGGCGAGCCGGGATAGCGTCCCTCCGCCAGATCCGGCGCGACACAGTTCCAATAGTCGGAAAGGAGCGGGTCGGCTCGAATGGCCGGATCGGCGGCGGCGAGCGCCGCGATTCCCCCCTGATGCTCCAGCGTGCGCGAGGCCTCGTCGCCGGACAGGTCGTAGAGGCCCGGACCCGCATGAGTGTCGTAGATCCGGATCGCCCCGTCCTTGCGCTGCAGGTAGCGGACGAGGCGGCAGAACAGGGCGTGCTTGACGACGTCGGCGAAATTGCCGGCGTGGAAGGCGTGGCGGTAGTTCAACGCGGCATGTCCGTGCAAGAGCTGTGGCGGCAATTCCCTTAGAACCGTCTTCCTGGCGCGAACGCAACGTTCATCCCGCTGTTCGGTTTGCTGCGACGCACCACATGCGGTGTCACCTGCGGCCGGAGCGCCTCGTTCCGGCCTGCCTCACCAAGGAAACGCGCCATCATGACACACGACCATCTCCTGCAGCCCTACGACCTCGGCCCGATTTCGCTTTCGAACCGCGTCGTCATGGCGCCGCTCACCCGCAGCCGGGCGACCAGCGACGGCGTGCCGAAAGAGATGCATGTGGATTATTATCGCCAGCGCGCCGGCGCCGGGCTGATCATCACCGAGGCGACCAACATCTCGCCGGAAGGGCGCGGCTACGCCTGGACGCCCGGCATCTTCAACGACGCGCAGGTGAACGCCTGGAAGAAGGTCACCGACGCCGTCCACGAAGAGGGTGGCAAGATCGTGCTGCAGCTCTGGCATGTCGGCCGGGTGTCGCATCCCGACCTCCAGCCCGGCGGCGCGCTGCCGGTGGCGCCCTCGGCGATCGCGCCGGCGATGCAGGCCTTCACCGAGAGCGGCATGAAGGATGCCGTGGCGCCGCGGGCGCTGGACGCCGGCGAACTGCCGCGGGTGGTCGCGGACTTCGTCAAGGCGACCGAGAATTCCAAGGCCGCCGGCTTTGACGGCGTCGAGATCCATTCGGCGAACGGCTACCTCCTCGACCAGTTCCTGCGCGACGGTGCCAACCAGCGGACCGACGAGTTCGGCGGCTCGATCGAGAACCGCCTGCGCTTCCCGCTGATGGTGGTGGATGCCGTCACGAAGGTGTTCGGGCCGGAGCGCACGGGAATCCGCATCTCGCCGGTCTCGCCGGCCAACGATCTTGCCGACAGCGATCCCGAGGCCGTCTTCACCGCCTATGTGAAGGAGCTGTCGGCGCGCCGGCTTGCCTATCTCCACGTCATCGAGGGCGCGACCCGGGGCGACCGCGACCCGCACGCCTTCAAGGCCTGGTCGCTGCGCCAGCATTTTTCCGGCGCCTACATGGGCAACAACAACTACACGGCCGATCTCGCCGAGGAGCGGCTGGCGAAGGGGGAGATCGACCTCGCCTGCTTCGGCCGGCCGTTCATCTCCAATCCCGATCTCGTCGAGCGGATCCGCCTCGGCGCGCCCTTCGCCGCATATGACGAGAAGACCTTCTATGGCGGGGACGAGACGGGCTACACCGACTATCCGGCGCTCAGCGCAGAAGAGCGGGCCCGCTACGCCGCCTGACCGGCCGGAAGGGATCACATCATATAAGACAAAGGGGCCGGCAGACATCTGCCGGCCCCTTTGCGTGTCGGGTGCTCGCTGCGAGGCGCCGCCGGCCGTTCGTCGGCGGCGCTTCGCGGCAGCCTCAGCCCCAGACGGCGTTCGCCACCTCGACGCAGCGCTCCAGCTTGCGCCACTGGTCGTCGTCGGTGAGATCGTTGCCGTGGGCGGTCGAGGAGAAGCCGCACTGGTGCGACAGGGCGCACTGGTCGAGATCGACGAAGCGAGCCGCCTCGTCGATGCGCTTCTTGACGAGATCGGCCGGCTCGACAGCGGCCGATTTCGACGACATCAGGCCGAGGACGACCGTCTTGCCCTTCGGCATGTGGCGCAGCGGCGCGAAGTCGCCCGAGCGCTCGTCGTCATATTCGAGGAAGAATCCGTCGATGGCCATCTCGTTGAACAGGATCTCGGCGACCGGCTCGTAGCCGCCCGACGCCACCCAGGCGCTCTTGAAGTTGCCGCGGCACAGATGCACCGAAATCACCATGTCGGACGGGCGGTCCCGGATCGCGTCGTTGACGAGGCGGCAGTAGAGGCGCGTCAGGTCGTCCGGGTCGTCGCCGCGCTTGGCGGTGCGCTCGCGGATCTCCGGATCGCAGAGATAGGCGAGATTGGTGTCGTCCATCTGCAGATAGCGGCAGCCTCTGTCGGCGAGATCCTTGATCTCGGCCCTGTAGGCCGCCGTCAGATCGTCGTAGAAATCCTCGAGGTCGGGATAGGCGGCCGCCGAGATCGCGTCGCGCCCGCCGCGAAAATGCAGCATCGACGGGGCCGGGATCGAGACCTTCGGCGTCTGGGTGACGACGGACTTGAGGAAGTCGAAGTCGGCGCCCTGGATCGACTGGGAGTGGGCGATCTTGTCGTTGACATGCATGGTCGGCGGGGCGAAGCCCACCTCCGAGCCGTCGTCCTTGCGGAAATGCGTCTTGAACTCGCCATAGGTGACGTCGACGCCGTCGAGCTTCTCGAGGAAGTCGACGTGGAAGAAGGTGCGCCGGAACTCGCCGTCGGTGATTCCCTTGAGGCCGACGTCTTCCTGGCGCTTCACCACCTCGCGGATGCACTCGTCCTCGATGCCGCGCAGCTCCTCGGCGGCGAGCTTGCCTTCGGCAAATTGCGCGCGCGCCGTCTGCAGCCGCTCCGGCCGAAGGAAGCTGCCGACGTGGTCGGCCTTGAAGGGGGGTGTCGTCATCGTCGTTTCCTGCCTTTTCTCGGGTTGAACGGCTGCGATCACAGGCCTGTCGGGGCGGGCGGAGAGGGCCCTGCCGCCATGGTTCGGCACATGGTCGCCGCGCGCTATTTCTCCAGACCCATAACCGTTTGGATATGAAAACCGCCAGCAAAGTCATTTTACCGGCCGCTTTGTTCATATCATTTTTGTTTTGCGGCCGGAAAGGGGAGTGACCGGTCGCCGTGGCGTTGCCTCGAGGCGAAGTTTCGACCACGCTGGCTCCAGGCACTGCGGCAGGCCGCGCCACGAGGCGCGGCCGTGGCAGCGACATGGGAGGATACATGCTGAAGACGATATTCAAGGCCGCTCTGGCCGGCGCCATCTGCGTCGCGGCGGCGGGCCATGCGAGCGCCCAGGACGTCACCCTGCGCGTTCACCAGATGCTGCCGCCCCAGGCGACGATCCCGCACGACGTGCTGGAGCCGTGGGGCGAGGCGGTGGAGAAGCAGTCCGAGGGGCGCATCAACGTCGAGCTCTATCCCTCGATGCAGCTCGGCGGCACGCCGCCGGAGCTCTTCGACCAGGCGCGCGACGGCGTCGTTGACGTCGTCTGGACGGTGCTCGGCTATACGCCCGGTCGGTTCCCGAAGGCCGAGACCTTCGAATTGCCGTTCATCATGACCGATGCCGTTTCGACGTCGAAGGCGTTCCAGGAATTCGTCGAGACGAACGCCATGGACGAGTTTTCCGGCGTCCATCTGCTGGCCGTCCACACCCATGGTCCCGGCCTGTTCCACACCAAGCAGCCGATCGCCAAGCTGGAGGATCTCCAGGGCATGAAGATCCGCGGCGGCTCGCGGGTGATCAACGAGCTCCTGACCAAGCTCGGCGCGACGCCGGTGGGCCTGCCGGTGCCGGCCGTCGCCGAGGCGCTGTCGAAGGGCGTCATCGACGGCACGACGATTCCGTGGGAAGTCACGCTGCCCCTGCGCGTTTCCGAACTGGTGACGAACCACACCGGCTTTTCCGGCGAGAACGGGCTCTACACCCAGACTTTCGCCATCGCCATGAACCAGGCCACCTATGACGGCCTGCCCGACGATCTGAAGGCGGTGATCGACGCCAATTCCGGCATGAAGCTCGCCACCATGGCCGGCGAGGCGATGGCGCGGCAGGACGCGGTCGGGCTGAAGAAGGCCGAGGATGCCGGGAACGACATCGTCACCCTCGGCGACGAGGAGACCCAGCGCTTCAAGGATGCCAGCCAGACCGTGATCGCCGAATGGGTCGCGCAGGGCGAGGGCCGTCAGGCGCTGCTCGACGACGCCAAGGCGCTGATCGCCAAATACACCGCCGAGACCGCCAAGGGCGGCGACGGCATGGCGACGGACACCGCGCCGGCCGCCGCCAAGAGCCAGTAGCGGGACGCATCCGATCGGCGATCTGAGGGCGGGACCGGCCCAGCCGGCCCCGCCCTTTCCATGCGGCGAGGGCCAACCTGCCGGAATGGCGGGGGAGCGGAACCGTCCAGGGTCGTGCGGGCGATTGGAACAACGAAGGGATTGACGGTTGAGCGAGACAGGCGACATCACGCGGGAGAGCGGCCGGCTCGGCCGCATCGTCGACAGGTTCGCCTCGGTGCTGGCCTTCGCCGGCGGGCTGGTCCTGCTGTTCATCGTCGTCCTGACCTGCCTTTCGATCGCCGGGCGCTCGCTGCTGACGCTCGATGTCTGCTGCGGGCCGGTGCCGGGCGACGTCGAGATGATCGAGATCGCCTCGGCGATCGCCGTCTTCCTGTTCCTGCCCTTCTGCCAGCTGAAGCGCGGCCACGTCACGGTGGACATCTTCGCCGGGCTGATGGGGCCGCGCGGGGTCCTCGTGACCGATCTCGTCGGCAATGTCCTGATGAGCGCGGCGGCGATCGTGATCCTCTGGCGGCTGGAACTCGGCTTCGAGGACAAGCTCAGAAGCGGCGAGACCACCTTCATCCTGGCGATCCCGCTCTGGTGGGGCTATGCGGCGTCCCTCGTCGGCGCCGCCGCCTTCGCGCTCGTCAGCCTCTACACGGTGCTGCGCTCGGTCCGCGAACTCTCCACCGGCAAGGCATCCGCCGCGCCGCATTCCAGCTGAACCGGCGGAAACGCGATCCCATGTCCAATCTCGACATCGCCCTCCTGTCGTTTCCGGTCCTCCTGGTCCTGATCTTCGCGCGCATGCCGATCGGCCTCGCCATGCTGATCTGCGGCTTCTTCGGCAACTATCTGGTGCTCGACCGCTTCACGCCGATCCTCGCGCAGATGAAGACGCTGACCTTCACGACCTTCTCCAGCTACTCCCTGTCGATCATCCCGCTGTTTCTCCTGATGGGGCAGTTCGCGGCCAAGGGCGGCATGAGCCAGGCGCTGTTTCGCGCCGCGAACGGCTGGATCGGCCATCGCAAGGGCGGCGTCGCCATGGCGGCGATCGGCGCCTGCGCCGGCTTCGGCGCCATCTGCGGCTCGTCGATCGCCACGGCGGCCACCATGGGCAAGGTGGCGCTGCCGGAACTGAAGCGATTCGGCTATGACGGCGGGCTCGCCACCGGAGCGCTCGCCGCCGGCGGCACGCTGGGCATCCTCATCCCGCCCTCGGTGATCCTCGTCATCTATGCGATCCTCACCGAGCAGAACATCGCCAAGCTGTTCCTTGCCGCCGTCGTGCCCGGCATCCTCGCCATGCTCGGCTACATGCTGACCATCGCCATCTACGTGCGGCTGAAGCCGGGATCGAGCGGCCTGCGCGACAAGGCGCCGATGGCCGAGCGGCTGCGGCTGACCGTCGAGGTCTGGCCGGTGCTCGTGGTCTTCTTCCTCGTCATCTTCGGCATCTATTTCGGCTGGTTCACGCCCACCGAGGGCGCTGCCATCGGCGCCGCCGGCACCGGCCTGATCGCGCTGTTCAACGGCGGGCTGAAGGGTGGGGCGCTCGGCGATTCGATCCGCGAGACGGCGGTCGCCTCCGGCATGATCTTCCTGATCATCCTCGGGGCGGGGGTCTACAATTCCTTCCTCGCCCTCAGCCAGCTGCCGCAGGAATCGGCCGCCTGGGTGGTCGAGCAGGGCTTCTCGCCCTGGATGGTGCTGACGGTGATTCTGCTCACCTATCTGGTCTTCGGCTGCGTGATGGATTCGCTGTCGATGATCCTCCTCACCGTGCCGATCTTCTTCCCGATCGTCTCCGGCCTCGACTTCGGCCTGTCGCCGGACGAGTTCGCCATCTGGTTCGGGATCCTGATCCTGATCGTCGTGGAGGTCGGTCTGATCACCCCGCCGGTCGGGCTCAACCTCTTCATCATCAATTCGATGGCGAAGGACACGCCGATGATCCGCACCTTCCTGGGCGCTGCGCCCTTCGTGGCGTCGGACATCGTCAGGACCGTGATCCTGGCGGTCTTCCCGGTGATCACGCTGTTCCTGGTGCGCTGGCTGTATTGAGGGATGAGGGAAAGGGCGGCGCCGAGGCACCCCCCTCTGTCCTGCCGGACATCTCCCCCACAAGGGGGGAGATCGGCAGCGTCGTCGCTCGGATCTCGATCTTTACCCGCCGTGCAAATGCCAACAGGTTCCTGAGTGGACACGTCGTCCGCGCCGGGTGATCTCCCTCCTTGTGGGGGGAGATGCCCGGCAGGGCAGAGGGGGGTAACCGCCGCCGCAACGCCGCCCGGCCAGCCCGGAAGCCGCCCCTTCATTCACCCCGCCGGCGGCGCCGCGAAGGCCTCCTTCAGCTTCTTCGACAGGTCCTTGAAGGGCTTCTCGGTGGTGGGGTCGCCGGGGTTCTGGACGAGATAGTCGTAGATGTGCGGCACGAGGTCGACCGCCTGGTCGAGGGTTCCGTCCGAGCCGCGCTGGTAGCCGCCGAGGAGGCGCAGGTCGCGGGTGTCCTCGAAGCGCGCGATCATCGCCCTGAGCCGCGTGACGAGTTCGCGCTCCTGCAGGTTCCAGGCCCTTTGGGCGAGGCGCGAGATCGATTTGAGCACGTCGACGGCCGGGAAACGGCCCTGTTCGGCGATCGCCCGGTCGAGGACGATGTGGCCGTCGAGCGTGCCTCTGATCGCGTCGGCGATCGGATCGTTGTGATCGTCGCCGTCGACCAGCACCGAGAAGACGCCGGTGATCGTGCCCGACCCCTCGAGACCCGGTCCGGCCCTTTCCAGCAGCTGCGGCAGCTCGGAAAAGACGCTCGGCGGATAGCCGCGCGCCACCGGCGGCTCGCCGGCCGCCAGCGCGACGTCGCGGGCCGCATGGGCAAGCCGCGTCACGCTGTCGATGATCAGGAGGACGTTCTCGCCCTTGTCGCGGAAATATTCGGCGATGGCGGTCGCGGTCTTCGGCGCGAGCCGGCGCATCATCGGGCTTTCGTCGCCGGTCGCGACCACGGTGACCAGCTTGTCGAGGCCGCCGGCCATGGTCTCCTCGAGGAATTCGCGCACCTCGCGGCCGCGCTCGCCGACCAGCGCGACGACCGCCGTGTCGAAGCCCTGGGCCCGCGACAGCATGCCCATCAGCGTCGACTTGCCGACGCCGGAGCCGGCGAAGATGCCGATGCGCTGGCCTTTGACCAGCGGCGTGAAGATGTCGATCGTCCGGATGCCGGTCTGCACCGGGCTGCCGACCCGGCCGCGCTTCAGCGCCGGCGGCGGCGAGCCGTCGGCGATGCGCTCCTCGATGCCCCTGACCAGCGGGCCGCGGCCGTCGACCGGCTGGCCGAAGGCGTTGACGACGCGGCCCTTCCACTCGGCGGTGGGGGCGACGGTATAGGGACCGATGCGCCGCGCCGGGCTCTTGACGCCGAGGGTGGAGCGGATGCCGAAGGGCTTGACGGTCAGGCTGTCGGACTCGATCCGCACCACCTCGCCGATCTCGTCGCCGGCAGCACCCGGGCAGGCGATGCAGTCGCCGAGCCGGACGAAGGGCGACAGCCCCGCGACCCGGAAGGCCTGCGGCCCGACATCGACGATGCGGCCGGAAACCGAAATGCGCGGCGCGTCGAGCGGCGACAGGTCGAGGGCCTTCTCGTTGGCGAGGCTCATTTGTTGCTCCCCAGCGTCTGGATGGCGTCGCTCATGCTGCGCTCGTTGGACTGGACGAGATTGGCGGCGCTTTCGAAGGCTCGCTGCAATTCGATCAGGCGGGTCATCTCGAGCACCGGATTGACGTTCGAGCCTTCGACGAAGCCCTGCATGACGCCGACCTGCGAGAAGTCGAGCGCCGGCTGCGCGCCCTGGTCGGGAATGACGCCGGAGGTGTCGAAGCGGGTCAGTTTGGCGGTCTGCGGAATGGTGAACAGGCCGACCGCGCCGAGCTGCCGGCCGCCCTGGGTGATCATGCCGTCGCGGGCGATGGTCAGGGCGCCGCCATTCGGGTCGATCTGGATCTGGGCGCCGCCCGCATCGACCAGCGGATAGCCGGTGAGCGTCTCCACCGTGCCGGCCTGGTTGACCCGCATGCGGCCGTCGCGGGTGTAGACGACGCCGTTCGGCCCCTGGAAGCCGAAATAGGCGTCGCCGGCGACCGCCATGTCGAGGGGATTGCCGGTCTGGGTGAGTTCGCCGTTCTTGGTCGACAGGAAGCTGGTGCCCTCGGACGCCATGCTGACGGGGTCGGCGCCGAAGCCGTTGCCGGGCTTGATCAGCTCGTCGAACTTCACCTCTTCGGAGCGGAAGCCGACGGTTCGCAGATTGGCGAGATTGTGGGCCAGGGTGTCGAGACGGCGTTCGATGGCGAGCTGGGCCGACAAAGCCGGCGGAAGCGTGGCCTCCATGATCATCCTCTTCGCGATTGGCCGGCGGCGCTGCGAGACGCATGCCTTCGCCCGGCCGGACCCGTGGTCGATGCGCAAACTGCCCAAGCAGCCTTGTCTCAGACTGACAGGCCCGCGCCCCGCAATTTCAGGGGCCGGACAGGGCGGGAGGATCAGGCTCGCGCAAGCGCTTCTGCCGTAGGCCAGTCCCCGCAGCAACGTGTATTCGAGGACGACAATGGGAATCCTGATTGGCCTGGTGGTGGCACTCGCCGCGATGCTCGGCGGCTTCGTCGCGATGGGTGGTCATCTCGAGGTGCTCGTGCAGCCCTTCGAATACGTCATCATTCTCGGCACCTCGCTCGGCACCTTCATCATCTCCAACTCGGCCAAGACCATCAAGGACACCGGCAAGGCGATGGGCGAGGCCTTCAAGAACAAGGTGCCCCACCAGAAGGACTATCTCGAGGTCCTGGGGCTCCTGCACAATCTGATGCGCGAGATGCGCTCGAAGTCGCGCTCGGAGGTCGAGGCCCATATCGACGACCCCAAGGAGTCGCCGATCTTCCAGGCCTATCCGAACATCATCAAGAACACCCCGATGCTGAACTTCATCTGCGACTATGCGCGGCTGATCATCATCGGCAATGCCCGCCCGCACGAGATCGAGGCGCTGATGGACGAGGAGATCCAGACCATCCACCACGATCTCCTCAAGGCCAAGCACGCCCTGCAGGACGTCACCGACGGCCTGCCGGCGATCGGCATCGTCGCCGCGGTGCTCGGCGTCATCAAGGCCATGGGCGCCCTCGACCAGCCGCCCGAGGTGCTGGGTGCCCTGATCGGCGCCGCGCTCGTCGGAACCTTCGCCGGCATCTTCTTCTCCTACGGCGTGTTCGGCCCGATCGCCGCCAAGATCAAGTATGTCCGCGAGAAGCAGGTTCGGGTCTTCGTCATCGTCAAGTCGACGCTCATCGCCTACATGAACGGTGCGATGCCGCAGGTGGCGCTGGAATACGGCCGCAAGGTCATCTCCGCTCACGATCGCCCGACCATCGACCAGGTCGAGAACGAGACCATCGGCGGCGGCGCGGGAGCCTGATCGCATGAGTGAAACCGCGATCGCCTCGGATCCGGCGGAGATCCACGCCCGCCTGAAGAGCGCCACCGAACTCGATCCCGCCCGCCTGCCGCGCCTGGCGCACATCTGCGCGGACTGGACCGACGAACTGAGCGCCCGGCTCCGCGAGCTTGCGCCGGGCGTCATCGAGATCGAATACCAGCAGTGCGAGGTGGAGGACGCCCCCGACCCCGAGGATGCCGAACTCGCCAAGGCGCTGATCGCGCCGCTGCTGTCGAACTGCTTTCTGCGGCCGAGCTTCGTGACGGCCGACCGCAAGCTCGTCGAACTGGTCGTTGCCACCTTCCTCGGCTGCGAGCCGTCCGCCGACCTCGCCCAGAGCCGGGAGCCGACGGCCCTCGACCAGCATTTCGTCCGGCTGTTCTTCGCCAAGGTGCTGGAGACGGCGGCGAAGGTGTTCCGGCCGATGACCGCCTTCGACCTGTCCCTCGGCAGCTTCGGCACCGCCGCCGACCTCGCCGAGACGATCGGCGAGGAAGCCGAGCGCTACTTCGTCTTCCGCTTCGAGTTGACGGCTGCCGGCTTCCAGGCGCCCTTCGCGCTGGCCCTGCCGAAAAGCTTCCTGTCGCCCCATCGCCGGTTTCTCAGCGGCACGCCGCAAAAGCCGGAAATGGCGTCCGACGAGGCCTGGAAGCGGGGCATCGAGGCGAGCTTCGCCCAGAGCGACCTCAAGATCGAGGCCGTGCTGTGCAAGAAGAACATCCCGCTGTCCCAGGTCGCCCGCTTCCACGTGGGCGCCACGATCGAGCTCGACGTCGGGCTGACCAGCCTCATTCCGCTCGAATGCGAGGACCGGCCGATGTTCCGCGCCCAGGTCGGGCGCTCGCGCGAATCCTACGTGGTGCGGATCGAGGAACGAATCGATCCCGCTCAGGAGTTCATCGATGACATCCTATCTGATTGACCTTCTCCTCGTCGTCGCGCTGGTCGTCACGGCGCTGCGCTGCGGCCGCATGCACAAGGAGCTGCGGGCGCTGCGCCAGGCCGATCTCGCGGTGGCGCTGACCGACGCCGAGGTCTCGCTCAACCGGGCGGCCGAGGCGATCGTCGGGGCGCGCTACGAGGGCGTCGAGGCGGTGCGGGCACTGGAGCGCCAGCTGGCCGAGGCCCGCAGCGTCGCCGACGACCTCTCGGCCCTCGTCACCCGTGCCGACTTTCACGTCCGTCGCGCCGTTCCGGACGCCGCCGCCGATCCCTACCGCGACATCTTCGCGGCTGCCCATGACAGGCTTCACGCCAGTCTGGCCCGTTAATCCCTAGATCCGAGCCGAACGGGGACGATGCGTCCCCCTCGAGGCCAAAGACCTGGAAAGAGCGATCCATGACCGATTCCGAACTGGACCTTGATCTCGAAGATTCCGACGAAGAGGAATCCGATCTGGGTGGTTTCGAGATGCCCACGGGCTTCGATCCGTCCGCGGCGATGGGCCGGGCCGGCGCGGCACGGGCGGAGGCGCCCGTCCAGTTCGAGCAGGCCGAGGATCAGGTCGATCTCAACCTCGTCATGGACGTGCCGGTGACCATGCAGGTGGTTCTCGGATCCGCGACCATGACCGTTGCCAACATCCTGAAGCTCGGCCGCGGCGCCGTCGTCAAGCTCGACACCAAGGTCGGCGATCCCGTCGACGTCGTCGTCAACGGGCGCATCGTCGCCCGCGGCGAGATCGTGGTGATCGACAAGGAGGAGCAGCGCTTCGGCATCACCCTCACCGACGTTGCGAAGCCCGGCTCCAAGCTGCAGGCCCGCAAGTCGCGCGCCGCCTGATCCGCCATGTCGATCATCGCCGCCTATGACGCCGAGTCCGGAGCGCACGAAAGCGGCGGCGCTCGCGCTGCCATCCTTCTGCTCGCCCTCGGCTCCCAGGGGGCGGCGCGTATCCTGAAGCATCTTTCGCCGGACGAGATCCGCATCATCCGCGAAAGCGCCGCCAGCCTTCCGACCGTCGGCCCGGAACACATCGACGAGGTCGTCGACGACTTCCAGAGCTACTTCAAGAAGGGGGCGGCGCTCACCGGCCCCGGCAAGGAGATGGTCGAGCTCCTCGAAAACGCGTTGTCGCGCGAGGAGTATGTCTCGATCTTCGATCCGGACAGCCGCGACCCGGCCCTCGCCGACCTCCTCGACAACAACCGCGAAGGCGACGTCTGGGAGGCGATCGCCGGCATGGAGGCGGTGCCGCTCTCCCAGAAGCTGCTCGGCGAGCATCCGCAGCTGGTGGCGATCGTCCTGGCGCGGCTTCCGCCGGAAATGGCCTCGGCGATCATCCGCGAATTCGTCCCCGCCATGCGCAACGACGTGATGCGCCGCATCCTCACCCTCAAGCCGCTCCAGTACACGGTGCAGACGGTCCTCGAGGGGCAGATCCGGCGCAACTTCGTGACCACCGGCGGCGACACCGAAGAGGGCGGCAGCCACGCCTTCCTCGCCGAGATCGTCAACCGGCTCGACAAGGATTCGTCGGAAGAGGTGCTGGAATCCCTGCGCGCCTCCCGCCCGAAGGACGCCGAGGCACTGGAAAAGCTGCTCTTCGCCTTCGAGGATCTGCCGTCCCTGCCGCTGAAGTCGCGCCTGACCCTGTTCGACGCTGTCGATGCCGAGGTCATGGTGCGGGCCCTCAGGGGCGCCGGACCGGAGATCGTCGAGCTCGTCCTGTCCTCGCTCGGCGCCAGAGCCCGGCGCATGGCCGAGGCCGAGCTCAAGCAGGACGTCACGCTGCAGAAGTCCGAGATCGACGGGGCGCGGCGCGAGATCGCCAAGCAGGCCCTGCGGCTTGCCGGCGAAGGCAAGCTCGTCCTGCGCGAGCAGCTCGAGGACTGAGACGCTCTCGGATCGATCGGATCGGGCAGTGTATCGGGCCCCGCGCGGCAGCTGAGCGGACATGAAGCCCGACGTCCCCAAGGGATCCGTCGGACGTCGTATGAGACCCGAGCCGCCGGCCCTGCCGGCTCATCTCGTAACACATGCGCAACCCTAATCGAACGTGGACCCGCCCCGGTTCATCCGACGTCAACGGCTTGAGGGAGTAGATCGTTGTCGGACGAGGATCGGTCGTCAAAGACAGAGGAGCCGACGGAGAAGAAAATCCGCGACACGGTCGAGAAGGGCAACCTTCCGGTCTCGCGCGAAGCTCCGATCCTGGCGTCTCTCCTGGCGGCGATGGCCTTCTTCACCTTGCAGGTGGGGGACGGGTCGGCACACCTGCTCCTCGCGCTCAAGTCGACGATGGAAAATCCGCTCCAGTGGGAGCTGGAGACAGGGGCCGATGCGTTACACGTTCTCGAGATGCTGGCGATCGAAATGGGTCGCTTCGTCATGCCGGCCCTGCTTCTGTTCATCGGCGGCGGCGTCGTCGCATCGCTCCTGCAGAATCCGCCGCAGATCAATTTCGAACGGATCGTTCCCAAGGCTTCGAACGTTTCTCTGTCTTCCGGCTTCCGCCGAATATTCGGCCTCAAGGGCGTGACGGAGTTCGGCAAGGCCATGTTCAAGTTCATCGCCATCGGCGTCATCGTCAGCTCCATCCTCGTTTCGGGCTTCCCGACGATGATGAAGACCATGTACGCCGACCCCGTGCTGATGCCCGAGCTGATCCTGCAGATGGCGATGAAGCTGCTGTCGGCGGTGTCGATCGCCACGATCGTCCTCGTCGCCGCCGACATCGCCCTGTCGCGCATGCACTGGAAGCGCGACCTGATGATGTCGAAGCAGGAGATCAAGGACGAATCCAAGCAGATGGAGGGCGATCCGATGATCAAGGCCCGCCAGCGCCAGATCGCCCGCGACCGCATCCGGCGCCGGATGATGGCCGACGTGCCGAAGGCGACGCTCGTCATCGCCAACCCGACCCACTACGCCATCGCCCTTCGCTACGTGCGCGAGGACGGCGGCGCGCCGATCGTCGTCGCCAAGGGAACCGACCTCCTCGCCCTCAAGATCCGCGAAATCGCCGAGGCGAACGACGTGCCCGTCATCGAGGACAAGCTCTTGGCAAGGTCTATGTACGATCATGTCGAGATCGACCAGATGATCCCGCCACAGTTCTTCAAGGCCGTCGCCGAAATCATCTATTATCTGTACACTCGGTCCGGGACCAAGATGGGAGTTGCCACAGCTTAGCCATGCTCGATATCAGGAAAAGATCGACCATGTCGCGCGAGCGGGCGCTCGCGGATGGCATCAAGGAAGTCGCCGCTGAACTGCGGCTCGTCGACGTCGTCGACTACATCGCGTTCCTTCGGCTGGAGCGCTTCGGCAATCTGGCCGACATCGTCACCTCCTCGTCGGAACTCTACCTGAAGCCGGGCGTCCTGCGCTTTGCCGATGGCGGCGAGGTCCGGCTGAAATGGGGCGAGGTGCCGGTCATCATCCTGGCGCTGGAATTTCGCCATGCCGGCGTCACCGCGCATCTTCACCTGGAGCTCGGCGCCACCACCGCTGCCGTCGACATCATCCATGTGAGCTTCGACGAGCGCCCGGCCAGCCGGGACGAGGAAGTGGTGTTCCTGATGAACGCCATTGCCGACGCGCATCTGAAGGTCGCCGACTAGCGCGTCGCCGGGCGAGGCGGGCAACCGGCCCTCCGGCGGGAGCATCCGGACACGGGACAGGGGACGCCCGGCCGAAGCGGCCGGGCTCTTCGCGTTTGCGGATCGGCGCGGCACTGGTCGCCGCCCGCCGCTTCCCCTGCCGCTCCGCCAGCCGCTCATCCTGCCCCAGCCACCTTTGCGGAACGGCGGAGCGGGGCGCATGTCCCTCGCCCCGCCCTTCGAAAGACGGCCTCGCCGAGCCACGCTCTATGGTGGATCGAAAGGCCACGGTCTCCCGTCCCGCCGAAATCTCTCGATCCCCTTTCCCCTTGTGGAGCGGCGGCCTCTCGCGGCGTTCGCGGGGCATTGGCCGCTTCGCCGGCCGCGGCATCCGGGCCGAGACCGACCGTCCGGCGCCGAGGCGGCTCCGCTGGACGCGCCGCGCCGGATCCTCTCGGCACCAGGCCTTCCGGCACCAGGCCTTCCGGCATCAGCCTTTCTTCGGGGTCGCTTTTTCCTTGGCCTTCCGCGATGTCGCCACCGCTTCCACTCGCGGCGGGACTTCGCCAGCGATGTGAAGAGGATGGCCGCTCCGGGGCAAGGCCGATCCGATCATATGATGTGCTTAGCTTATGGTTTTCCCGCGCAGAAGCCGGTTCTCCTACAAGTTTCGGACAAGTGGCCCGGCGTAGAAGCGGGTCAGTCGAAGCACATGGAAGTTTCGCAATGGATAACGCCTACATCTTCGGTATCGCCTCCCAGCGGAACGCATGGTTGACGGCTCGCCAGTCCGTGGTCGCCCAGAACGTCGCGAACGCCGATACGCCCGAGTACAAGACCAAGGACATCGCGCCTTTCGAGGACGTGTTGCACGACATCGGCGTGCGCCTGGTCACCGACAACAGCGCCCATCTCTCCATCGGCGGCGGGCAGAGCGAAGGCGTCGCGCGCACCGGCCAGCGGGACTGGACGGTCGAGACCACCGACAAGGACGTGACGATCGAGGAGGAGATGCTGAAGGGCGGCGAGATCGCCCGCTCCTATTCGCTCAACACCTCGATCGTCAAAGCCTTCCACCGCATGATGCTTAACGCAGTGAAGGGTTGACCGGCATGATCGATCCGATCGTTTCCTCGCTGAAGATCGCCTCCAGCGGCCTCTCCGCCCAGTCGACCCGCCTGCGCGTCGTCTCGGAGAACATCGCCAACGTCAACACGACGGGCGAAACCGCCGGGGCCGATCCCTACCAGCGCAAGACCGTCACCTTCGGCGCCGAACTCGACCGCATGATCGGTGCCGATCTCGTCAAGGTGTCGCAGGTCGGGCGCGACGACAGCCCGTACGTCGTCGAGCACGATCCCGGCAATCCGGCCGCCAATGCCGACGGCTACGTCAAGATGCCGAACGTCAACATGCTGGTCGAAATGGCCGACATGCGCGAGGCCAACCGCTCCTACGAGGCCAATCTCCAGGTGGTGAAACAGGCCCGTGAACTCATCAACATGACCATCGATCTCCTGAGGAGTTGACCATGATCCCTGCTATCGGATCGAGCCTTCCGAGGGTCGAGCTCGCCCCCACCGGCAACGTCGGCGCCGCCGGTGCGTCGCGCGTCGGGGAGGTGGGCGGCCAGAACTTCGGCGCCGTCCTCACCCAGCTCGCCACCGACGCCGTCTCGACGATGAAGACCGCCGAGGCGACCTCGATCAAGGGCGTCTCCGGCGAAGCCTCGACCCAGGCCGTCGTCGAAGCGGTGATGGACGCCGAACGCACCCTGCAGACGGCGATCGCCGTTCGCGACAAGGCCGTCGCCGCCTATCTCGAACTGTCCCGCATGGCGATCTGACCGGACGGCGGCGGGCGAGAGCCGCCCTGCCGCAGCGCCAGCCTCCCGCCACGGCTTTGCGGCCGCGCTTTCCTCACCCGCCGGCGGTTGCCGCCGAGCCTGCGGGCGATCCCCATTCCCGAGCCTGCGGGCGATCTCGATTCACGGAGTCTTCCATGCGTGCGCTAGCCATTGCCGCCACCGGCATGAATGCCCAGCAGACCAATGTCGAGGTGATCGCGAACAACATCGCGAACATCAACACCACCGGCTTCAAGCGGGCGAGGGCGGAATTCACCGATCTGCTCTACCAGATCGAGCGGATGCAGGGCGTGCCCAATCGCGGCGGCGAGGGCGTCGTGCCGGAAGGCGCGCAGCTCGGTCTCGGCGTCCGGCTCGCGGCGATCCGCAACGTGCATCTCCAGGGTACCCTGAACCAGACCGGCAACAAGTTCGATCTCGCCATCAACGGCAATGGCTGGTTCCAGATCCAGGGGCCTGGCGGCGAGACGCTCTACACCCGCGACGGCGCCTTCAACACGAGCGCCACCGGCCAGCTCGTCACCCTCGACGGCTTCACCGTCGATCCCGGCATCACCGTGCCGGCGAACACCACCGAGGTGACGGTCAATGCCAGCGGCGAGGTCTATGCCTCGATCGACGGCCAGGTCGCGCCGCAGCTGCTCGGCCAGCTGACGATCGCCACCTTCCCGAACGATGCCGGCCTGTCCGCGCAGGGCGGCAACCTCTTCCGCGAGACCATCGCCTCCGGCGGGCCGGTGGCCGGTGTCGCCGGCGAGGAGGGCTACGGCACGATCAACCAGGGCTATCTGGAAGACTCCAACGTCGACCCGGTCAAGGAGATCTCCGAGCTGATCTCGGCCCAGCGCGCCTACGAGATGAACTCCAAGGTCATCACCGCCGCCGACGAGATGTCGAGCGTCATCTCCAAGGGCATGAGGTAGTATCATGAACATCGCCTCGAGGACGCTGGCGGCCCGGATCGCCCGGACTTGCGCTCTCGCCGCGTTCGCGCTGGCGGCCGTCGGGGCGAAGGGCCTTCCGGCGAGGGCCGCCGAACTGCAGATGCCGGTGCCGGTGGCGATGGTCTACCCCGGCCAGAACATCGTCGAGCGCGGCCTGTCGCTCGGCGACTTCATCGTCAAGGACGACAAGGTCGACCTCTTCGTGCTCGACGAGAGCATGCTCGCGGGCATGGTCGCCAAGCGTACGCTCCTGCCCGGCAACGCCATCCGCCTGACCGACATCGCGCTGCCCGACCTCGTCAAGGCCGGCGCCCAGGTCACCCTCGTCTATCGCGAGTCCGGCCTCGTCATCACCGGTCTCGGCACCGCGCTCGCCTCCGGCGCCGCCGGCGACATGGTCAAGGTCCGCAACCTCGACAGCGGCATCGTCGTCGCCGGCGTGGTGGAGCAGGACGGAACGATCAGGATCGTCGGATGAGGCTGTTTTCCTTCGCCCGCGCGCTTCTGGCCGCAGCCCTCCTCGCCCAGGCGGGCCCGTTGGCCTCGACGGCCCGGGCGGCCGACATGGTCGCAAGCCGCGGCCTGGCCGGCGAGCGAAGCTATGCCGAACCGTTCCGGCCCGTGCGCGGCGATCCCGCCTCGGCGGCCGGCACCGTGCGCATCAAGGACATCACCGCGGTCCGAGGCGTCAGGCCCAACCAGCTCGTCGGCTACGGCCTGATCGTCGGCCTGCAGGGTTCCGGCGATTCCATGCGCAACTCCCCCTTCACCGAGCAGTCGCTGCAGTCGATGCTCGATCGCATGGGCGTCAACATCCGCTCCCAGAGCGCCCGCGGCAAGAATGTCGCGGCCGTCACGGTGACGGCGGAACTGCCGCCCTTCATCGGCACCGGCCAGCGCATCGACGTGACCGTGGCGTCGCTGGGCGACGCTTCCTCGCTGATGGGCGGAACGCTGGTGATGACGCCGCTCTACGGCGCCGACGGCGAGATCTACGCGGTGGCGCAGGGCTCCGTCGCGGTGTCCGGCTTCACCTCGGAAGGCGACGGCGAAAAGCTCACTCAGGGCGTGCCGACCAGCGGTCGCATCGCCAACGGCGCCCTCGTCGAGCGCGAGGTGCCCGGCTCCTTCAACGACGACGGCAAGCTCGCCTACGAACTCATGAACCCGGACTTCAAGACCGCCATCCGCATGGTCGACGTGATCAACGAATACGCCGTCAAGCGCTGGGGCATTGCCGTGGCCCAGGAAGAGGATCTGCGGACCGTGCATCTGCACCGGCCGCAGAAGGTCTCCGCCACCCGCTTCCTGGCCGAACTCGGTGATCTGCGCGTGGCGCCCGACCAGCCCGCCCGCGTCGTGATCGACGAGCGCACCGGCACCGTGGTGATCGGCAAGGACGTGCAGATCTCGACCGTCGCGCTGACCCACGGCAACCTCACCGTCCGGGTCACCGAGATGCCGTCGGTGTCCCAGCCGGCACCGTTGTCGGACGGCCAGACGGTGGTGACGTCGGAAACCCTCATCGAGGTCCAGCAGGATGGCGGCAACTTCGCCTTTGTCGGCGGCGCCGATCTCGAAACGGTCGTTCGCGGCCTCAACCGCATCGGTCTGAAGCCGACCGGGATCATCGCGATCCTGCAGGCGATCAAGACGTCCGGTGCTCTCCAGGCGGAACTCGTGGTGCAATGATGACGATGACGATGACGATCCGGACGACCCTCGCTGGCTCCAAGGCGCTTCTGGCCGGGGCGATCCTCTGTCTCTCCACGGTCGGTGCCCTGGCCGCCGGCGCCGGCGGCCAGGGCGACGCGGCCGCCCAGAGGCCGGTGATCCCGCCCCAGGAGCTGCGGGTCATCGACGAGAACGGCAACCCCGTCGGACCGCCGGCGCCGGCGACCGAGGTGGAGAAATACTGCCTCAACATCGCCGACAAGGCGCAGGAGCAGCGCTATTCCCTGCAGCGGGCCAAGCTGATGGAACTGGAGAGCGAGGTCGGCAAGCAGATCGACGAGCTGGAGCGGCGGCGCGCCGACTACAAGGAGTGGCTCGCCGAGCGCAAGAAGTTCCTCGACAGCGCCTCGGTCATCGTCGTCGACATCTATGCCAAGATGAATGCGACGTCCGCCGCGGCCCAGCTCGGCAAGCTCGACCGCGACGCCGCCGCCTCCGTCCTCGTCAAGCTGAAGCCGCGCCAGGCGAGCTCGATCCTGGCCGAGATGGACACCAACACCGCCGCCGAGATCGCCGGCCGCATTGTGCAGAAGACGGCCGCCGGCACGACCGCCGCGCCGCCGGCGTAGGAGACGCGTTCGTGAACAAGACGCTGGTTGCAGTTTCGGTCCTCGCGGCGCTCGCCGGCTGTTCGACCACCAAGGAAGACTTCCTGCGCGAGCCGCAGCTGTCGCCGGTCGGCAGCGGTCTCTATGAATACCCGCCGGTGACGGTCCAGCCGGCCGCGTTCCCGGCCGCCGGTCCGAGCTCGCGCCATTCGCTGTGGTCGGACGACCGGGCGGACTTCTACCAGGATCCGCGCGCCCTCGACGTCGGCGACATCGTCACCGTCAAGATCGAGATCAAGGATCAGGCG
Organism: Aurantimonas sp. 22II-16-19i; assembly: GCF_002088275.1. GTDB lineage: Bacteria > Pseudomonadota > Alphaproteobacteria > Rhizobiales > Rhizobiaceae > Jiella. The sequence continues at coordinate 7,435 of NZ_AQQS01000013.1, read as the reverse complement.
TCGCTCGACAACAACTCGAAGCGCTCGCGCACCTCGGGCGTCGGGGCGAAGCTCGGCCTCGGCGGCTTCCTCGGCAACTGGGTGCTGCCGGATGTCGACGCCAGCCTGTCGGCGGACGGCTCGTCCGAAGCCGAAGGCAAGGGCAAGGTCACCCGTTCGGAGAAGATCAACCTGTCGGTCGCCGCGGTCGTCACGCAGAAGCTGCCCAACGGCAACCTGTTCATCTCCGGCCAGCAGGAGATGCGGGTCAACTTCGAGGTGCGGGTGCTGTCGATCGCCGGCATCATCCGGCCGCGCGACATCCTGCCCAACAACACGATCGACTACGACAAGATTGCCGAGGCGCGCATTTCCTACGGCGGACGCGGCCGGCTCACCGAGGTGCAGCAGCCGGGCTGGGGCCAGCAGATCTACGACATCGTCGCTCCCTACTGACCGCGCCGGACGCCGTTCTCGACGTCCTTCGACCCTCGACCTCCGGCCAGGCTCCCGCCCGGCCGGAGGTCGATCCGTTTCGGGCAGGGCTTTCTCGGCCCGCGCAAGTCTCGCGATAGCAAGCCGGTTTACGCAAGGGGCGACTGGTCGGGGTCGCGGGTCATGACGAACCGCCCGGACCGGTCCCTGAGCTAAAGAAGGCTTTGCTCGATGGCCGAGACGGACAATTCGGAACAGGATGCGGGCGGCAGCAAGAAGGGCGGCATGATGCCGACCATCATCGCCGCGGTGGTCGTCACGCTGATCGCGGCGGGCGCCGGAGCGGGGCTCGGCTCCGTACTCGGTTCCAGCGCGCCGCCGGCCGAGCCCGCCCAACCCGCCGAGCCCGAACCGCATGCCGAAGCGGACGCCAAGGCGCCGGCGAAGTCGGACATCGCCAAGGCGGAAGACGAGCCGACGCCGCTGCAGCTGGTCGAGCTGAAGCCCGTCCTCACCAACATCTACTCGCCGACGGATTCGTGGCTGCGAATCGAGGCCTCCCTCGTCGTCAAGCAGGACGGCAGCGTCAACGCCGAGATCCTGGCGGCGGAGATCGAGGCCGATACGCTGGCCTTCCTCAGATCGGTGCAGCTGGCCCAGGTCGAGGGATCGCGCGGCCTCCTCCACCTTCGCGACGATCTGCGCGAGCGCGCCAAGCTGCGCTCGCCGGCGGTGGTCGACTATCTGATCCGCACGATGGTGGCGGAATGAGACGCGGCCTCCTCGCTTGCGCGCTGGCGGCCGGCGTCCTTCTCCTGGCGGTCCATCCGAGCCTCGCCCAGAGCTCCAGCAACGTCGTCCAGACGCTGTCCGACCTGTTGCCGGAAGGCGACGCCTCGGTCTCCGGCCGCATCGTCCAGCTGTTCGGCATCGTCACCGTCCTGTCGATCGCGCCGGGTCTCCTGGTGATGGTGACGTCGTTCACCCGCATCGTCATCGCCCTGTCGATCCTGCGCACGGGGCTCGGCCTGCAGACGACGCCCGCCAACCTGATCCTGATCTCGCTCGCTTTGTTCATGACCTTCTTCGTCATGGCTCCGACCTTCGACAAGGCATGGCGCGACGGCCTGCAGCCGATGCTCTCCAACGAGATCACCGAGGAGGAGGCGTTCTACCGCATCTCGGAGCCCTTCAAGGACTTCATGCTGACCCAGGTCCGCCCGTCGGATCTCGCGCTGTTCGACAGCCTCGCGGCGAACAACAGCCGCGATCGGGTGGAGCCGGAAGAGCAGGGGGCCGCCGACGAGCGCGACGTCGATCTGAGGGTCCTCATCCCGGCGTTCATGATTTCGGAGCTGCGGCGAGGGTTCGAGATCGGCTTCCTGATCGTCCTGCCGTTCCTGGTCATCGACATGATCGTCGCGACACTGACCATGTCGATGGGCATGATGATGCTGCCGCCGACGATCATCTCGTTGCCTTTCAAGATCTTGTTCTTCGTCCTGATCGACGGATGGAACATGCTGGTGGGATCGCTGGTGCGTTCATTCTTCTGACGTTCGGTGATCGACCCCGCCGTTTTAACCGGCGTTTAACGTTAAAAAACTAGGTTAACTTCATCGGCGCCGGCATGAAGCGAGGGCCTTTGGAGATGGTGGCGCCCAATGAACGGGCAGCTTGCCTGTAAAGGTTGACTAGTATGACGAGTATCATCACCAACGTCGCTGCAATGACGGCCCTGCAGACCCTCCAGCAGACCAACAGGGCGATGGAGGAGACCCAGAACAAGATCTCGACCGGCTACCGCGTCGCAGAAGCCAAGGACAACGCCGCCTACTGGTCCATCGCGACCGGCATGCGTTCGGACAATTCGGCGATGTCCGCCGTTTACGATTCGCTCGGCATCGGTGAGGCCACCGTCGATTCGGCCTATACCGGTCTGGCCTCCGCCAAGGACGTGCTCGACACGATCAAGGCCAAGCTGACGGCCGGTTCGGCCGACGGCGTCGACAAGGCCAAGGTCCAGGACGAGATCAAGTCTCTCCAGGAGCAGCTGCGCACCATCGCCGACTCCTCCTCCTTCTCCGGCCAGAACTGGCTGTCCACCGGCTCCTCGTCATCGCTGACGAAGGAGATCGTCTCCTCGCTGTCGCGCAGCTCGGACGGCGCGCTGAACGTCGGCTCGATCACCGTCGACATCACCGACATCCGGCTCTTCTCCGACAACGGTGCCGGCACGGACACCGGCATCCTCAACAAGACGATCGACCTGACCAAGTACACCAACACCTCGGGCGTCGCCACGACGGTCGAGACGACCGCGGTGTCCTTCGCCGCTGCCGACGACCTCGTGACCTTCTCGGTCAAGCAGGGCGGCGCCGCGGCCAAGACGGTCGAGATCACCGACCAGACGCTGCTCGACGCCGGCCTCACCGACACCACCATCCGGTCCAACGCCGACCTCGCCGCCGTCCTGAAGCAGGCGCTGAAGGATGCCGACATCACCGGCATCGACGTGACCATCGACGCCACGGACAACGTCGTCTTCGGCTCCACCGACGACTTCTCGCTGGGTGACGCCGTCGCCTCCGGCACCACCGGCCTGACCGCGACGAGCCTCGGCCTGAACACCACCGCCGCCACGACCTCGCCTGCCTCGGCAGGGGCGATCTCGGTGATGGACATCGACATCTCGCTGTCGACCATCACCGCGGCCGACGTGAACAACTACATCCGCGTCGTCGATTCCGCGCTGTCGCAGGTCACGACCGCAGCCTCGACCCTCGGCGCCATCCAGAACCGCGTCAGCATGCAGAAGGACTTCGTGTCCAAGCTGATGGATACGATCGACAAGGGCGTCGGCACGCTGGTCGACGCCGACATGACCGAGGAATCCACCCGCCTCAAGGCGCTGCAGACCCAGCAGCAGCTCGGCGTCCAGGCGCTCTCGATCGCCAACTCCTCCAGCCAGGCGATCATGCAGCTCTTCCAGAACTGATCGTCCTCCAGCGACAGCCAGACGTCGCATCGAGCCGCCCTTCGGGGCGGCTTTTTTATGTCTGAAAGACCAATTGTACTACGTACTTTCTAGTCAAAATCAATTAACTACGAGCATTTTACCTAAATTAACCACGCTTTTTAGTCTTAATCGCAAGTCGCCTGTTTGGCTCTTCCAGTTAACTCATCGGAAGGGGTGAGGGCGCATGTTGGTTGTCATAGCGAGGCGGTCGAAGACGAAGAGCAAAAGACCGCAGGCATGATGCCGTTTTGCTATCCCGGCCGACCCGGATTGTCCCAGTTATTGTATATTCGCGTATGGGACGCAGATTATGACCAGCATCATCACCAATACTTCCGCGATGACGGCTCTCCAGAGCCTGCAGTCGATCAACAACGCCCTCGACACGACCCAGGGCCGCATCTCCACCGGCTACCGGGTCTCGGAAGCTCAGGACAACGCCGCCTACTGGTCGATCGCGACCACCATGCGGGCCGACAACAACGCCCTGTCCGCCGTCTCCGACTCGCTCGGCATCGGCGCCGCCACGGTCGACGCTGCCTATACCGGTCTCAACTCGGCCAAGGACAGGCTCGACACGATCAAGGCCAAGCTGACCACCGCCACCTCCGACGGCGTCGACAAGTCCAAGGTCCAGTCGGAAATCACGGCCCTCCAGGGTCAGCTGCAGACGATCGCGGAATCGGCCTCCTTCTCCGGCCAGAACTGGCTCTCCACCGGCTCTTCGACGGCCCTGTCGAAGGAGATCGTCTCCTCGATCGCCCGTGACGCCACCGGCTCGCTGACCGTCGGCTCGATCGCCGGCGACATCACCAGTGTCCGCCTCTTCTCCGACAACGGGGCCGGCGTTGACACGGGCATCCTCAACAAGACCATCGACCTGACCAAGTACACCAACACCGCGGGCGTCGCCACGACGGTCGAGACGACCGCGGTGTCCTTCGCCGCTGCCGACGACCTCGTGACCTTCTCGGTGAAGGTGGGCGGCGCTGCGGCCAAGACGGTCGAGATCACCGACCAGACGCTGCTCGACGCCGGCCTCACCGACACCACCATCCGGTCGAACGCCGATCTGGCCGCCGTGCTGACCCAGGCCCTGAAGGATGCCGACATCACCGGCATCGACGTTTCGATCGACGGCACGGACAACGTCGTCCTGTCCTCGACCGACACCTTCTCGCTCGGCGACGCGGCGGCTTCCGGCACCACCGGCATCACCGCGGCCAGCCTCGGCCTCAACACCACGGCGGCGACCACCACCTCGGCATCCGCCGGTGCCGCGGCCGTCGACACGATCGACATCACCTCGGCGTCGGTCACCGACATCAAGAACTTCATCAAGGTGGTCGACGAGGCGCTCTCGCAGGTCACCAGCGCGGCCTCCAGCCTCGGTGCGATCCAGAACCGCATCGACATGCAGACCGACTTCGTCTCCAAGCTGATGGATACCGTCTCCGAAGGTGTCGGTTCACTGGTCGACGCCGACATGACGGAAGAGTCCACCCGCCTCAAGGCGCTGCAGACACAGCAGCAGCTCGGCGTCCAGGCGCTCTCGATCGCCAACTCCTCCTCGGAATCGCTGCTGTCGCTCTTCCGCTAAGAACTGGAAGGGAAGGGGTTTTCCTTCCCCGAGCCTTCGACCAGACGAAAGGGCCCGGCATCACGCCGGGCCCTTTTTACGTTCCGTTAAGCCTAATTCTTCTTTCCGATCAGCGGTTTTCGTGCCTCTCGGCGAAATTAAGCTTTTATAATGATCGGGCGTCGCATCAATTGGCCATCGCGAAGCTGCCCCGGGAAAGAGTAAGGGGCGCAGGCATGATGCCGTTTCGCCATACCGGCCAACCCGGAATGTCCCTCGAGTATGTTCTGCGTACGGGACTTCGACAATGACCAGCATCAACACCAATACTTCGGCAATGACGGCTCTCCAGAGCCTGCAGTCGATCAACAACGCCCTCGACACGACCCAGGGCCGCATCTCCACCGGCTACCGGGTTGCCGACGCCAAGGACAACGCCGCCTACTGGTCGATCGCGACCACCATGCGGTCCGACAACAACGCCCTGTCCGCCGTCGCCGACTCGCTCGGCATCGGTGCCGCCACGGTCGACGCCGCCTATACCGGCCTCGACTCGGCCAAGGACATGCTCGACACGATCAAGGCCAAGCTGACCACCGCCACCTCCGACGGCGTCGACAAGGCGAAGGTCCAGTCCGAGATCACCGCCCTCCAGGGCCAGCTGCAGACGATCGCGGAATCGGCCTCCTTCTCCGGCCAGAACTGGCTCTCCACCGGCTCCTCGACGGCGTTCAACAAGGAAATCGTCTCCTCGATCGCCCGTGACGCCACCGGCTCGCTGACCGTCGGCTCGATCGCCGTCGACATCACCGACATCCGCCTCTTCGGCGACGTCGCGTCGGGCGGCATCCAGGAGGGCATTCTCGACAAGACGATCGACCTGACCACCTACACCAACAACTCGGGCGTCGCCGCGACGGTCGAGACGAGTGCGGTGTCCTTCGCGAATGCCAACGACCTCGTGACCTTCTCGGTCAAGCAGGGCGGCGCTGCGGCCAAGACGGTCGAGATCACCGACCAGACGCTGCTCGACGCCGGCCTCACCGACACGACGATCCGCTCGAACGCCGACTTGGCGGCCGTCCTGACCCAGGCCCTGAAGGATGCCGACATCATCGGCATCGACGTGTCGATCAACGCCACTGACAACGTCGTCCTCGCCTCGACCGACACCTTCTCGCTGGGCGACGCGGCGGCTTCCGGCACCACCGGCATCACCGCGGCCAGCCTCGGCCTCGCCGCAACGGCGACCGCCACCAGCACGGCTTCCGCCGATGCGACGTCGGTCATGGACATCGACATCGCCACGGCGTCGGTCACCGACATCAAGAACTTCATCAAGGTGGTCGACGAGGCGCTGTCGCAGGTCACCAGCGCGGCCTCCAGCCTCGGCGCCATCCAGAACCGCGTCGAGATGCAGACCGACTTCGTCTCCAAGCTGATGGATACCGTCTCCGAAGGTGTCGGCACGCTGGTCGACGCCGACATGACGGAAGAGTCCACCCGCCTCAAGGCGCTGCAGACCCAGCAGCAGCTCGGCGTCCAGGCGCTCTCGATCGCCAACTCCTCCTCGGAATCGCTGCTGTCGCTCTTCCGCTAAGGGAAAACGCCCTCGATCGATCGCGACAGTCTCGCGATCGATCGCCCACCGAAACGAGAGGCCCGGCAATCTGCCGGGCCTTTTTCGTTTCGGCTGTCTGCTTCAGGCGCAACGCCCGCCCGTCGGCCGCCGCAGGCGCGGCCCTCACGTCGTCCGGCTCGCGCGCAACCCTCTTTGCCGCCACCCGCACCCGCACCGGGCCCGCCCACTCACGCGGTTTCGCCTGGGTCCACAAGAGAGCCGGCCTGGCGTGTCGCGATCAGAGGTTGGCCGGACGGCGCTTGCATCCCGACATCGCGGCAGACGCCGGTCCGACCTTGCAGGATCGGCCATCGCCGCTTTGGCCGGCGCTCCAAGCTGGGGAATGGCGCTGGATCGCGGGATGTCGCGTGAACCGACGATTCATGATGAATCGAGCTGGTAAATAAATAAGGTTAACGCCTAAGAATTAACTACCAATCTTTGTGTTCCATTAGCGTTGAATCTGTGTCCGCCGGCGTTAACATTGCGTGTTAAGGGTTTGGAGTGAGTCCGGGACCCAAAGTCTGGTCATGACGAAGCGATCAAACAAACAAAGATCGCAGGCATGATGCCGTTTCGTTATTCCGGCCGATCCGGACTGTTCCCAAATTATACTCGCGTATGGGACGCAGAGAATGACCAGCATCAACACCAATACTTCCGCAATGACGGCTCTCCAGAGCCTGCAGTCGATCAACAACGCCCTCGACACGACCCAGGGCCGCATCTCCACCGGCTACCGGGTCTCGGAAGCTCAGGACAACGCCGCCTACTGGTCGATCGCGACCACCATGCGGTCCGA
>NZ_AQQS01000012.1 GCF_002088275.1 Aurantimonas sp. 22II-16-19i | reverse complement strand
CTCGCCAGCCGGGGCTTCGGGCTGCGACGACTGGTCGATCAGCGACGGGCTCGACGCACCGCCGCCGGCAGCACCGGAAGCCGGCTGGCTTTGGCCGGCTGCACCGTCCTGCGATGCCGGCAGGCCGCCGAGCTGGTCGAGGAGGCTTCCCTCCTCGCCGCTGGTCTGGCCGTTCTGGGCCGGCAGGTTGTCGAGGATGTCGGTCGGCTGGGCGCCGTAGCGGGCCAGGATGCCGAGCGACAGGGAGGTGACGAAGAAGCCGGCCGCCAGGATCGCCGTGGTGCGGGTCAGGGCGTTGGCCGCGCCGCGCGCCGACATCAGGCCGCCACCGCCGCCGATGCCAAGGGCTCCGCCTTCCGATCGCTGGAGGAGCACCACGATGACGAGCGCAACGACGATCATCAAGTGGATGATGATGAGAATGGTTTCCATCGAACTTTCGTTGAGGGTCTGCTTCAAGGAATTGGGCGCCTTCTACAGAAGAGGGCGCCGTATTCCAACCAGATTCCGCGTCAGCTCTCCGCCGACGGACACGCCCGGCATATCGCGATGAAGTCTTCGGCCTTCAAGCTCGCCCCGCCGATCAGCGCTCCGTCGACGTTTTCGACGCCGAGGAGCTCGGCCGCATTGCCGGGCTTCACCGAACCGCCATAGAGCAGGCGGACGCCGCTCGCGACCGTTTCGCCGAAGCGCTCGGCCAGGGTGCGGCGCAGGAAGTCATGGGCCTCGGCAACGTCGTCGACGGTCGGGGTGCGGCCCGTCCCGATGGCCCAGACCGGCTCGTAGGCGACGACGGTGTTGGCGGGCGTGACGCCCTCCGGCAGGGAGCCGACGAGCTGGCGGCCGAGGACCTCGAGCGTCTGGCCGGCCTCCCGCTCCGCCTCGCTCTCGCCGATGCAGACGATGGCGACGAGCCCGGCCCGCCAGGCGGCCCGCGTCTTGGCCCCGACGACCGCGTCGCTCTCGCCGTGGTCGGCCCGGCGCTCCGAATGGCCGACGATGACGTAGGTGGCGCCGAGATCGGCCAGCATCTCGGCGGCGATGTCGCCGGTATGGGCGCCGCTCGCCTCGGCGTGGCAATCCTGGCCGCCGACCGCGACCTTGCCGTGGAGCAGGCCGGCGCTCGCCGACAGGATCGTCGCGGGCGGGCAGATCAGGAGATCGCGGCCCTTGCCGGCGTCCTGTGCGGCCGCTGCGATCTGTTCCAGTTCGGTCAGCTGGCGCAAGCGGCCGTTCATCTTCCAGTTGCCGGCGATCAGGGGTCTGGGCTTCATTGCGATCTCTTCGTCCTCCCTAGTCCGGGTCCGGCCACCGTCCTGGCCCGGCCGCAGTCCGGACCCGGTCCGGGACGGTTCCTCCCGTTGCGCGGGACAATCCGCGATCGGTCGGCGAAAATCAATCGCGGCCGGTCGCTTGCGCCCCTTGCCGCCTGTTCACTAATAAGGCGATGCGCGGCGCGGCTGCCGCGACATGATCCAAGCAAGACCCGGCGACGACACGCCGGGCAGCCACGGAGGAAGACGACGATGCTCGAGACGATGCGCCGGAGCGTGTCCGGCTGGACGGCGAAGATCCTCCTCGGCCTCCTGATCCTGAGTTTCGCCGTCTGGGGGATCGGCTCCTCGGTCAATGGCGGGCTGTCGAACACGGTGATCTCGGCCGGCGAGACCGACGTGACCCCCTCCGAATACGCCTTCACCTATTCGCAGGCGCTGAACCGCATCTCCCGCCAGATCGGCCGCCAGGTCACCGCCCAGGAGGCCGCCACCTTCGGCGTCGACCAGGGCGTGACGAGCGAGCTGATCGCCGGCGCCGTGCTCGACGAGCAGAGCCGCAATCTCGGCCTCGGCGTCTCCGACGAGCGGCTGGCCCAGCTGATCGCGGCGGATCCGACCTTCCAGGACGCCAGCGGTTCCTTCTCCCGGTCGACGTTCCGCAACGTTCTCGCCAATGCCCGCATCAGCGAGAACGACTACGTCGCCCAGCAGATGAACGTCGCCCGGCGCAGCCAGCTGATCGAGGCCGTCGCCCGCGACGCCGACACGCCGGCGGTGTTCCTGACGGCCCTCGGCCTCTACAATGGCGAGCGCCGGACGATCGACTACGTGACGCTGCGGGCGCCTGCGGCCGAGAGCGTCGAGGACCCGACCGAGGAGCAGCTGCAGAGCTATTTCGACGAGAACAAGGCCCGCTACGCCGCGCCGGAATACCGCTCGATCGTCTATGCCGAGGTGACGCCTGAGGCGCTCGCCGACCCGAAGGCGGTCAGCGACGCCGAGGTGAAGGCCGACTACGACGCCCGCAGGCAGAGCTACACGACGCCGGAGCGCCGCGCCGTGCAGCAGATCGTCTTTCCCGACAGGGCTGCCGCCGACGCCGCCAAGGCCAGGCTCGACGCCGGCGCGAGCTTCGAGGAGGTCGCCAGGGAGGCGGGCCGCTCGCTGGCCGACATCGACCTCGGCACCGTCACCAGGGCCTCGATCCCCGACACGGCGGTCGCCGATGCGGCCTTTGCTCTCGAAGCGGGCGGCGTGACGGACGTCGTCGAGGGCGTCTTCGGCCCGGTGATCCTGCGCGTCGGCCAGATCGAGCCGGAGAGCGTGCGGCCGCTCGCCGAGGTCGAGGGCGACATCCGCCAGGCGCTGGCGCTCTCCAAGGCCGCCGACGCCGTGGACGCGGCCTATTCGGCCTATGAGGACGCGCGCGGCGGCGGCGCGACCTTCCAGGAGGCGGCCGCCCAGGCGGCGATCCCGGTGAAGACCGTCGCCGCGATCGACCGCAACGGCAACGCTCCCGACGGCCAGTCGGTCGAACTGCCGCAGAAGTCCGACCTTCTCGCCGCCGCCTTCGAGAGCGAGCCCGGCTTCGACGCGCTGCCGGTCAATGTCGATCCGAACGGCTACGTCTTCTACGACGTCGCCAGCATCGACCCGGCCCATGACCGCCAGCTGGACGCGGTGCGCGAGACGGTCGTCGCCGACTGGAAGCGGGAGCGCGCCGGCGAGCAGCTGGAGGAGCAGGCGAACACGCTGGCGAAAGCAGTCGAGGACGGCAGGAGCATCGCCGACATCGCCGCGGAAGCCGGGGCGCAGGCGGCGACGGCCAACGCCATCCCCCGCCAGTCGGGCGTGGCCGACCTCGGCCAGCCGGGCGTCGAGGCGGCCTTTGCGGGCCCGGTCGGCGCGGTCGAGACGGCGCCCGGCAATGATGCCGGCACGCGCCTCGTCCTGAAGGTCGCCGAGGTCGCGCCGCCCGCCGATCCGGCGGAGAACGTCAGCCCGGCGCAGCGGCAGCAGATGGCGGGAATGCTGGCCAACGACCTCTACCAGAGCTACGTGACGCTCTTGCAGAACGAGTTCCCGGTCCGCATCAACGCCGAGGCGATGGAACAGGCGAAGGCGACGGTTCGATGAGCCAGACGCTGAAGCCGTTTCTCGCCAGGGTCGCCGACGGGCACGCTTTGACCCGGGAGGAGGCCACGGCGGCCTTCCAGGTGATGATGAGCGGCGAGGCGACGCCGTCGCAGATCGGCGGCCTCCTGATGGCGCTCAGGGTGCGCGGCGAGAGCGTCGACGAGATCACCGGCGCGGTGTCGGTGATGCGGGCGAACATGGCGAAGGTCGCCTGTCCCGACGGGGCGATCGACATCGTCGGCACCGGCGGCGACCATGCCGGCACCTACAACATCTCCACCGCCTCGGCCTTCGTCCTCGCCGGCTGCGGTCTCGTCGTCGCCAAGCACGGCAACCGCGCCCTGTCGTCGAAATCCGGCTCGGCCGACGTGCTCGCGGCGCTCGGCATCGACGTCGACCTGAAGCCCGAGCAGATCGGCCGCGCCATCGCCGAGACCGGCCTCGGCTTCATGTTCGCCCCGACCCATCATGCGGCGATGCGCTTCGTCGGCCCGAGCCGGGTCGAGCTCGGCACCCGCACCGTCTTCAACCTGCTCGGCCCGCTCGCCAATCCGGCCGGCGTCAGGAAGCTGCTCGTCGGGGTGTTCTCGCCGGACTGGCTGCGGCCGATCGCCGAGACGCTGAAGGCGCTCGGCACCGAGGCCGCCTGGGTGGTGCATGGCGACGGCCTCGACGAGATGACGCCGACCGGGACGACCCATGTCGCCGAGCTGAAGGACGGCGTGATCAGCGAGTTCAGCATCGACCCCGAGGAAGCCGGAGTGCCGCGCTGGAAGCTGCACGAGCTGAAGGGCGGCGACGGCGCCCACAACGCGGCAGCGCTGAAGGCGGTGCTCGACGGGGCGCCCGGCGCCTACCGCGACACGGTGCTGCTCAACGCCGCCGGCGCGCTGGTGATGGCGGGCGTGGTGCCGGAGCTTCCCGCCGGCGTCGCCCGCGCCGCCGAGTCGATCGACGCCGGCCGCGCGAGGGACGCGCTGGACCGCCTCGCCAGCGTCACCCAGAAGCTCGGCAAGGAGAACCGATGACCGACATCCTTTCCCGTATCCGAGACTACAAGCTGGAGGAGATCGCCGCCGCCAAGGCCGCGACGCCGCTGGCCGACCTCGAGGCGCGGATCGCCGGCATCGAGCCGCCGCGCGGCTTCTGGGCGGCCATCGAGCGGACGCTTCGCGACGGCCGCCTGGCGCTGATCGCCGAGGTGAAGAAGGCGAGCCCCTCCAAGGGCCTGATCCGCGAGGACTTCGATCCGCCGAGCCTCGCCCGTGCCTATGAGCAAGGCGGGGCAACCTGCCTCTCCATCCTCACCGACGCGCCCTCCTTCCAGGGGCAGCCTGCGTTCCTGACGGCGGCGCGGGCGGCGACCGGCCTGCCGGCGCTGCGCAAGGACTTCCTCTACGATCCCTACCAGGTGGCCGAGGCGCGCGCCTGGGGCGCCGACGCGATCCTGATCATCATGGCGGCGGTGAGCGACGACGTGGCGGGAGCGCTCGAGGAAGCGGCCGACCGCCACGGCCTCGACGTCCTCATCGAGGTGCATGACGAGGCCGAGACCGAGCGGGCGCTGAAGCTCGCCTCGCCTCTCGTCGGCATCAACAACCGCAACCTGAAGACCTTCGAGACCAGCCTCGACAATGCCGGGCGGCTGGCGAGCCTCATCCCCGACGACCGGATCGTCGTCGGCGAGAGCGGCATCTTCACCCATGCCGACTGCCTGAAGCTCGCCGAACACGGCATCCGGACCTTCCTCGTCGGCGAGAGCCTGATGCGCCAGGAGGACGTCGCCGCGGCGACCAGCGTCCTCCTCGGCAGTCCTCGCGAAGAGGTCGCCCGCGCCGGAGCCGGCACATGAGCGAAAGCGGGACCGGGCCGCGCCTCACCCATCTCGACGCCAGCGGCAAGGCGGCCATGGTCGATGTCGGCGACAAGGCCGAGACCGTCCGCATCGCCGAGGCGGAGGGCTGCGTCGTGATGCGCCCCGAGACCCTCGCGCTGATCGAAGGCGGCGAGACGAAGAAGGGCGACGTCGTCGGCGTCGCCCGGATCGCCGGCATCATGGCGGCCAAGCGCACCCATGAGCTGATCCCGCTCTGCCACCCGCTGATCCTGTCGAAGATCGGCGTCGAGATCGTCGCCGACCCCGCCCTCCCCGGCCTGCGCGTCACCGCCATGGCGAAGCTGACCGGGCGCACCGGCGTCGAGATGGAGGCTCTGACGGCGGTCTCCGTCGCCTGCCTGACGATCTACGACATGGCCAAGGCGGTCGATCGGACCATGGAGATCACCGGCATCCGGCTTCTGGCGAAATCCGGCGGACGCTCGGGCGACTTCCGGGCCGGGGATCCGGGGCGATGAGCCTGATCTCCGTCGAGGACGCCCAGCGCCGGCTGGTCGGCGCCGCCGAGCCGATCCGTCGGACGGTCGCGGTGACGCTCCGCGAGGCGGCCGGACGGGTTCTGGCCGAAGACATCGTTGCCAAGCGCACCCAGCCGGGCTTCGACGCCTCGGCGATGGACGGGTATGCGCTGCGGGCAGAAGACGCAAAGGCCCCGTTCCGGCCGCTGCGGGTGATCGGCGAATCGGCGGCGGGACGGGCTTTCGTCGGCCGCATCGGTCCCGGCGAGGCGGTGCGCATCTTCACCGGCGCCCCGGTGCCGGGGGGCGCCGACGCGATCCTGATCCAGGAAGATGCCGAGCGGACCGGCGACGGCGCGCTGCTGCCGACGGAGGCGGTCTCGCCTGGCCAGCACATCCGTCCGGCGGGCGTCGACTTCTCGGCCGGCGCGGTTCTGCTTTCGGCGGGCACACGGCTCACCCCCGGCGCCGTGGCGCTGGCGGCGAGCGGCGGCCATCCGGTGCTCGCCGTCCTCGACCGGCCGAAGGTCGCGGTGCTCGCCACCGGCGACGAGCTGGTGCCGCCTGGCGAGGCCGTCGGCCCCTCCCAGATCGTCGCCTCCAACAGCTACGGCGTCGCCGCCCTCGTCGAGGCGGCCGGCGGCAGCGTCGTCGACTGCGGCATCGCGCCGGACCGCGAGGACGTCATCGCCGACCATCTCGACCGGGCGCTCGCTGAGGGCTGCGACTGCTTCGTCACCATCGGCGGCGCCTCGGTCGGCGACCATGACCTGATCGGCAAGGTGTTCGAGCAGCGCCAGGTCGACATCGCCTTCCTGAAGGTCGCGATGCGTCCCGGCAAGCCGCTGATGGCCGGCAGCATCGGCGCGATGCGGCTGGTCGGGCTGCCCGGCAACCCCGCCTCCTCGATGGTCGCCGCGACGCTGTTTCTCGCCCCGCTGATCCGGCGCCTCGCCGGTCTCGGCGACCGGCCGCTGGCGCGCGCCGCCATCCTCGGCGCCGACGTGCCCGCCAACGGCATGCGGACCGATTTCATGCGCTCGACCAGCGTCCTTCAGGACGACGGGACGACCGTCGCGACGCCGCTGCCGCGCCAGGATTCCTCGCTCCTGTCGATCTATGCGGCAGCCGACGTCCTGGTGATGCGCCCGCCTTATGCCCCGGCAGCCCAGGCCGGCGACGCCTGCCTGGTCGTCGACCTCGCCTGATCGCGGCGGACCAAGCGTCACGGGAGCGTCTTGCCCCGTCCGGCCGCGCGGCCAGGGCGCGGAGGCACGATGCTGCATGCATCTGGACGTGGGGGACCGAAGCGGAGAGCTCTCCGCCTATTTGATCCCGGCCGTCAGGAAGGCCTGCAGGAACTGGCGCTGGAAGATCAGGAACGCGACGAGCAGCGGAGCCACGACCATCAGCGTCGCGGCGCTGACGAGGGAGATGTCGACGCCGTTTTCGGGCGCGCCGAAGAGCGACAGACCGACCGTCAGCGGACGCACGTCGGGCGAGTTGGTCACGACCAGCGGCCAGAGGAAGTTGTTCCAGTGCGTCGCCACCGAGACGAGGGCATAGGCGAGATAGGTCGACCGGGCGGCCGGCACATAGACCCGCCACAGGACGCCCGTCCAGGAACAGCCCTCGACGCGCGCGGCCTCTTCCAGTTCCCGCGGCACCGACTTGAAGGCCTGGCGCAACAGGAAGATGCCGAAGGCGCTGGCCATGTAGGGCAGGCCCATGCCGAGCGTCGTGTCGAACAGCCCGAGCTCGGCCACGATGGCGTAGTTCTCGACGATCAGCACTTCCGGCAGAACGAAGAGCTGCATCAGGACGAGAACGAAGAGCACGCCGCGTCCGGGAAACTCGAAGCGGGCGAAGGCGAAGCCGGCGAGCGTACACAGGACGAACTGGCCGAAGAGGACGATCGTGACGAGCTGCATCGTGTTCAGCACGTAACCGATCCATGGCGCGCGCTCCCAGACCGCGACGAAGTTGTCGAGGGTCAGCGGCGCGGTGACGTCGAAGGCGACGGCGGCGGTCGGCGTGTGGACTGCGGCCCAGGCGGCGAAGACCAGCGGCGAGATCCAGACGAGGGCGAGGAGGATGGCGCCGACGGCGTCCAGCGTGACACGGGGCCGGGTCATCGATAATGCGCCTTGCGGTCGATGATCGCGAACTGGAAGCCGGCGAGCAGCCCCAGTGCCAGGAGGACGAGCGCCGTCATGGCCGCGGCATGCGCCGCGTCGAAATAGGCGAAGGCCATTTCCCAGATCCAGTAGAGGATCAGCTTGGAGGCGTTGTCCGGCCCGCCCTTGGTGAGGATGAAGAGATGGTCGATGACCCGGACCGAGTTGATCAGCGCGTTGACGACGACGAAGAGGGTGGTCGGCATCAGCAGCGGCAGGACGATCCGGCGCGTATAGGTCCAGCGTCCCGCCCCCTCGATGCGGGCGGCCTCCTTCAGTTCCGGCGGAATGGTCTGGAGGGCGGCGAGATAGAAGATCATGAAGAAGCCGGACTCCTTCCACACCGCCACGGCCATCACCGACCACAGCGCCGTCTCCGGCTGCCCCAGCCAGTTGACCGAAGAGGCCCCGAACAGCGCCCCGATCCGGTCGAGCAGGCCGATGCCGGGCGTGTAGAAGAACAGCCACAGATTGGCGGCGGCGATCATCGGCAGCATGGTCGGCGTGAAATAGGACGCGCGCACGAAGCTGCGGGCCGGGATCTTCTCGTTCGCCCACAGCGCCATGGCGAGGGCGAGGACGACCGAGAGCGGCACCGTGACCAGGGCGTAGAGGACGTTGTTGCCGACCACCTGCCAGAAGACCGGGTCGGCGGCGAGATCGGCATAGTTCTCCAGGCCGACGAAGACCGAGGGCCGGCGGGATGTGCCGCGCGAAAAGGCGCTGGCGAAGAACGTCGCGATCGCCGGATAGAAGGCGAAGGTCGTCATCAGGATCATCGCCGGGGAAAGCAGCATCAGGGCGTAGAGCGTCAGCCGCCGCCTCTGAAGCCCCGCCAGTGTCGCGGGCATGGAGGTCCTTCCGTCTCGTCTGGTCAAGCCTTGGGACCGGGGGCGACATGCCGCCCCCGGCCGTTCAACGTTTCGCGGCTTACTGGTAGGGGCGCAGCAGGCGCTCGGCCGTCGCCTGCGCCTCGGTGAGCGCTTCCTTGGCACTCTTCGAGCCGGTGAGCGTCGCCTGGATGGCGTTGTTGAGCGCCTCGCGCACCCGCGCCGTCTCGTAGGTCGAGAACTCCGGGATCGCCACTTCCAGCTGATCGCGGGCGACGAGCGCCTGCGGGAAGTCCTTGGCGTATTCCTGAAGCGCCTCGGTCTCGTAGGCCTGCGAGCTGATGCCGACATAGCCGGTGGCGATCGACCATTTTGCCGCCTGCTCGGGCGCCGTCATGTACTTGATCAGCTCGAGCGAAGCCTGCTTCTCCGCCTCGGACGAGCCCTTGAAGAGGTAGAAGTTGCCGCCGCCGGTGGGCGAGCCGGCCCGCTCGTGCTTCGGCAGCATGGCGACGCCGAAGTCGAAGTCGGCTCCGTCACGCACGGCCGTCAGGTTGCCGGTGGTGTGCCACATCATCGCGGTCTGGCCCTGCAGGAAGGCCTGGCGCAGCGTGCCCCACTCGGTCGTGCCTTCCGGCATGACCTTTTCCGTCGTCGCCAGCGACTTCCAGAACTCCAGCGCCTCGATGACCTTCGGGTCGTCGAAATTGGTCCTGGTGCCGTCGGCGCTCATCAGCTCGACGCCGTTCTCGATCGCGAAGCACTGGAACATCCAGTAGGGATAGCCCGTCGACGGGATCATGATGCCGTAGGTGCCGTCCTTGGTCAGCGCCTTGGCGTCCTTCACCATCTCGTCCCAGGTCGCCGGCGGCTGGTTGGGGTCGAGGCCGGCTTTCTCGAACATGTCCTTGTTGTAGAACATGACGATGGTCGAGCGCTGGAACGGCACGCCCCAGACCTTGCCGTCGACTTCGCCGTTCTTCATCAGCGCCGGATAGAAGCTCGACAGCCAGGCCTTGTCCTCTTCGCTCTTCACGACGTCGTCGAAGGGCACGATGAGGCCCTGCTCGATGAGGTCGTAGACGTCGATGGAGAACAGCACCGAGAGCTGCGGCTGGTCGCCGCTGTTGATCGCCGAGATCGCCCGCACGCGGGTGTCGTCGTAGTTGCCGGCGTAGATCGCCTCGACGTCGATGTCGGGATGCGCCTCCTCGAAGCCGGCGATCATGCCGTCGATGACCCCGGTGAGCGGACCGCCGACGGCGATCGGATAGTACATGGTGAGCTTGGTCTCGGCCGCGGCGGCGGTGGCGGCCGAAGCGAGCATCGTTGCGGCGAGAAGGCCGCGCAGGATGGTCTTCATCGAAGGATCTCCAAGAGGAACGGTGGGGCGGACATCCGCCCGCGAGGCGACAGGCCGGGCCCGTGGCTAGGGCAGGCGCATGCCGGTCTCGCGGTGGAAGCGGTGGACGGCGGCAAGCGGCCAGTCGAGGCCGACGCCTGCGCCGGGTTCGAATGCGCTGCGGCCGGGGACGCGCGCGGTCAGGCGTTCGCCGCTGGCGGTTTCTGCGACG
This sequence comes from Aurantimonas sp. 22II-16-19i, assembly GCF_002088275.1. GTDB lineage: Bacteria > Pseudomonadota > Alphaproteobacteria > Rhizobiales > Rhizobiaceae > Jiella. Next base: position 130,381 of record NZ_AQQS01000012.1, on the reverse strand, counting down.
AGGAAGGTTTCGGGCCCGAGAAATTCCGTGGCGGCGACGGTGGCATCGAGCCGCCCCTCGCCCTGCGAGACGACCACGACGTCCTCCGCCCGCAGGCCGAACACGGTGTCCGGCGTCAGACCCGCCTCGGTCCGCTGCGTCGGCGGAAGGACCGTCGGCGGCAACAGCAGCATCGGCGGCGAGCCGACGAAGCTGGCGGCGAAGGTCGTCGCCGGTCGCTGGTAGATGTCCGCCGGCGGAGCCGCCTGCTCGATCCGGCCATCGCGCATCAGGATGACGAGGTCTGCCATCGACATGGCTTCGGTCTGGTCGTGGGTGACGTAGACGACGGTGATGGCGAGCCGCTGCTGCAGGGCGCGGATCTCCTGGCGCACCGAATGGCGCAGCTTGGCGTCGAGATTGGACAGGGGTTCGTCCATCAGACACAGCGGGTGGCCCGAGACCACGGCGCGGGCGAGCGCCACGCGCTGGCGCTGACCGCCCGAGAGCCGGGAGGGCTTGCGGTCTTCGAGGCCCTCGAGACCGACCAGACGGAGGGCGTTGGCCAGCTTGTCCGCCCGCTCGGCCCGCCCGACGCCGCGCACCTTCAAGCCGAAGACGATGTTCTCGGCGACGGAGAGATGCGGGAACAACGCATAGGACTGGAACACCATGGACAGCTTGCGGCTGGCAGGCGGAAGATGCGTGACGTCGCGGCCATCGACCTCGATCGTTCCCGAATCCGGCGCTTCGAGACCGGCAAGAAGCCGCAGGGTCGTCGACTTGCCACAGCCCGACGGCCCGAGAAGGACGACGAAGCTTCCCGGGGCGACGTCGAGCGAGAGATCGTGAACGCCCGTCTTCGACGAATAGGCCCGCGTCAGATTGCGGATCCGGATGAAGGCGACCTGGCCCGTCATGGCCAGCGCCTCATGAGTGACGCCGGCCGGTCTGCAGACCGGCCGGCGGCGCGGCGATCCCATGGCCGGCAAGCATTCGTCGTCATGGCACCCTCTCTTTCGGGGCCGACTTAGATGCGCCGACGACGACATCCGCATGTCGTTTCGATGAATTTCATATGAACGTATATTCGAGCATGAGCATTCTCCGTGCGCGAATTTGAACTCGCGTCGACGGTCTCATTCAGCACGGCCGGCAGCGGGACGCTCCGGATCACCAGGGGACCGGATTGCGGCGATCGGGCTGCATCTGCGCCGAAAATCCCTGACAATCAAAGGGATCGATCGGGACCCGGGTGAACCGCCAAGATTCTCGCCGAGAGATGCCCGGGCGTCATCGCGTTGTCGTAAGCTTCCTTTAACGATATTCATATGAGCATTAATGGTGTTGGAATGAACCTTCTTGTGAAATCGGAGTCCCGCGGTGCGGCCATCGCCGCGATGCTGCGCGAGCGTGATTTTCTCAGTGTCGAGGAACTCGCCGGGCGGTTCGAGGTGACGACCCAGACGATCCGGCGCGACATCAACGGCCTGTGCGAGCAAGGGATCGCGCGGCGGCTGCACGGCGGCATCGGTCGCCCGACCGGCCGCGGCAACGTCGCCTTCCAGGAGCGCCGGGTTCTCAATCGGGCGGCGAAGATGGCCATCGGACGCACGCTCGCCGCACGCATTCCCGACGGTGCCTCGGTGTCCTTCGGCATCGGCACGACGCCGCAGATGGTCGCGGAGGCCCTGATGGACCATCAGGGCCTGAAGATCGTGACCAACAATCTTCCGATCGCCCTGACGGCGGCGCAGAATCCGACCTTCGAGGTCGCCATTGCGGGGGGGCTCGTCCGCAACAACGATCTCGACGTCTGCGGAAGCGCGATCGAGGGCTTCTTCGGCGCCTACAAGGTGGATTTCGCCGTCTTCGGCGTCGGCGGCGTCGACGAGGATGGTTCGCTTCTCGATTTCACCCATGAGGAAGTCCAGGCCCGGCAGGCCATGCGCGCGAACTGCCGCCGCTCCTTCCTCGTGCTCGATGCAACGAAATTCGGCCGCCCCGCCCATGTGCATGGCGGGCGGATCGATCAGGTCGACACGGTCTTCTGCGAAACCGCGCTGCCGCAGGCGATCCAGGACCTCCTCGCCGGTTCCCGCACGTCCTTCGTGTCCTGTTCCGACGAAATCGCCGGGGACGCTTCCTCCGGCTGAACGCCGAGCCGCCACCCGAGGCTCCTAGAGCAAGATCAACGCCCCGCGTGGACGGCTGCGCTGCCCACGACGCCCCTCCTGTGTCCATCGCCACGACGCCCGCCGCCAAGACCGCGCGGGCGATCCCTTGAACGCGTCCAAATCACGATCAGGAAGATTTCCCATGTCCGACTTCACCGTCCTCGCCCATCGCGGCACCAATCCCTATCCCGACGAATCCGCCGACGCCTATACCAAGGCGATCGACTGGGGCGCCGACGTCCTCGAATGCGACGCTCAGGTCACCAGCGACGGCGTCGTCGTCCTCGTCCATGACACCGGCACCATTTTGTCGACGACCTATGCCGACCTCGTGGCGGCCGATCCGAACATCATCACGCTGGCCCAGCTGATCGGGATCGTCGACGCCAAGTCCGCCGAGACCGGGCGCGACATCGCCCTGAACATCGAGATGAAGAACCCCGCGACCTATACCGAGGCCGGCATCGACATCGCCAAGGCGACCCTCGACGTCCTCGTCGCCGGCGACTTCACCGACCCGGACCGGGTCACGTTCAATTGCGGCGACGGCGACGCGCTCAAGCATCTCGCCAACACGCTGATGCCCGAGGCCGGCGTCGATATCCCGCTCGAGATGACCTATCAGGGCACCGATGCGGAAAACCTGGCCGACATCGCCACCTATGCCGACGGCATTTCCGCCAAGATCAGCGGCCTCGACGCCGACGAGGTGAAGCTTGCCCACGAGCTCGGCCTCAATGTCAATGCCTGGACGCATGACGGCCCGGGCGACCAGATTCAGGCGCTGATCGACATGGGCGTCGACGGCATCTTCACCAACAACACCCGCATCGCCCGCGAATATGTCGAGGGCGTCTCCGGGGTCGCGGTCGTCTATGGCGACGAGGCGTCGCAGACCGTCAGCGGCACGAGCGGCGACAACCTGATCTACGCCATGCAGGGCGATGACGTCGTCCTCGCCGGCGACGGCAACGACACGCTTCACGGCGACGGCGGCGACGACATCCTGTCCGGCGGGGCCGGCAACGACGTCCTCGTCGGCGGCTCCGGCTCGGACATCCTGTTCGGGGGCGAGGGCAGCGACACGCTCGAGGGCGGCCTCGGCAACGACGCGCTGACCACCGGCGGCTCATCCAACACGATCGTCTACACCGCCGGCGACGGCATCGACACGCTGGTCGCCACCTCCACGGATGCGCTGGTTCTCGAGAACATCGCAGCGGCGGACGTCTCGGTGACGGCGCTCGGCGCCAACATCGCCCTGGAATTTGCCGATGGCGGCGCCGTGGTCATCGCCTCCGGCAGCATCGGCAGCGTCGTCCTCGACGGTGGCGACACCGTCTGGTCGGCTGCGGATCTGGCCGCAAGGATCGACGGGACGGTCTCGGACGCGGTCTCCGCGGCGGCCGGGGAGTCGATCGCGGCAAGCTCGGCAGCCGAGGCGGCCGCGGCGGCCGAGCCGACGCCGAACCTCGTCCAGAACGGCAGCTTCGAGGCGACCGACAGTTCCTCGGCCTATCGTGACTGGGGCCGCTCTGCCCTCAATGGCGAGATTCCGGGCTGGGTCAATCTCAACAATGGCCGGATCGAGCAGCACCAGGACACCGGCGCCGAGGGACTGAGCGCGACGGAAGGCGCCTTCTACGTCGATCTCGACGGCAACAAGAACAACGTCGCACTGGCCCAGACCATCGAAGGCATGGAGACCGGCGCCACCTATGCGCTGAATTTCGACTTCGGCGACGGCGACACGGGCGACGACGAGAGCGTCACGGTCTCCTTCGGCGGCGAGGTCATCTATGAGGGCGCGCCGGCCGGCGCCGCATGGGAGACGGTTTCCCTCTCGATCGTCGGTGGCGCCGGCAACGGCTCCAACACCCTGGTGATCGCCGAGACCGGCGGCACGCTCGACACCACCGGCATCTTCCTCGACGACGTCTCCATCGTGAAGACCGCCGACGCGCCGCAGGACAGCGACGACGGCAATCTCATCGTCAATGGCAGCTTCGAGAACATCAACGGCACGTCCTACCGCTCATGGGGTCGCTACGCCCCGGAAGGCGAAATCGTCGGCTGGACGAATGTCGACGCCAGCGACATCAAGCGCGTCGAACTCCACGCCAACACCAGCGCAAACGGCATCAGCGCCACGGACGGCCAGTATTACCTCGACATGCAGGGCGACGGCAACAATCTGGAGGTCGTCCAGACGGTCGCCGACGTCGAGACCGGCGCGACCTACACCCTGCGCTTCGACATCGCCGACATCGATCCGGAAAGCGCCGACGACACGATCGAGGTCAGCTGGGGCGGCGAGGTCGTCTATACCGGCACCCCGGACGAGGCCTGGGAGACGGTGACGATCGAGGTGACAGGCGGCGCCGGCGACGGCTCGAACAGGCTCGTCTTCAAGCAGACCTCCGCGGAGCTGAACGGCGACGGCGTCACCCTCGACAACGTTTCGCTGCTCAAGGGCACCGCCGACGAAACCGATGACGGCTCGAATGGCGGCGGCGACGGCGGGGACGGCGGAGACGGCGGCGGCGAGACCCCGGGCGGCGAGACCGAGGACGAGGGCTTCCAGCTGATCTCCCACCGCGGCACCAACCCCTATGCCGATCATTCCGAGGAAGCGCACAGCCACGGCCTCGACTGGGGCGGCGACATGGCCGAGTTCGATCTGCAGATGACCTCGGACGGCGTCCTGGTGATCGCCCACGACACCGGCACCATTCCCTCGACGACCTATGCCGATCTGATTGCCGCCAAGCCGGGCATCCTGACCTTCGCCGAGGGCCTCGAACTGGTCCTTGCCAAGGAGGCGGAGACCGGTCGAAACTTCAAGATCAGCGTCGAGATCAAGAATCCGACCTCCTATTCCGACAGGGGCGTCGCCTTCGCCGAGAGGCTGGTCGCGACACTGGTCGAGAAGGGCTTCACCGATCCGGACCAGATCAGGATCGCATCCTTCGACCCGACCATCCTGCGGACGCTGCTCAGCGACATCCTGCCCGAAGCCGGCATTCCCTTCTTCATCGACTATATCGGCTACGGCTTCTCCAACAGCGATCTGGCGACGATCGCCGGCTGGGGCGTCGGCAGCGTCTCGCTGAACATCAGCTACCTGACCGCGGACATGGTCCAGGCGGCCCATGACGCCGGCCTGAAGGTCTATGCCTGGACGGCCAACGGACCGGGCGAGGAAATCCAGGCGCTGATCGATATGGGCGTCGACGGCGTCTATGACGACAACACCCGTGTCGCCCGCGAATACATCGACAGCGTCGAGGGCCGTGACACCGTCTATGGCGGTACCGGCGACGACAAGGTGAGCACCACCGACGAGACCAGCGTCGTCTATGCCCTCCAGGGCGACGACACCGTCTTGGCCGGCGCGGGCGAAGACGTCCTCTATGGCGATGGCGGCAACGACATCATCGTCGCCGGGGCCGGCGACGACCGGCTGTTCGGCGGCAGCGGCACCGACGTGCTCTTCGGCGGGGCGGGAGCCGACACGCTGACCGGCGGGGTCGGCGACGACGTGATCGTCGCCGACGGTTCCGACACCATCCGCTACGCTGCGGGCGATGGCGTCGATCTGGTGACGGCTGGCGCCGGCGACCGTGTCGCCCTGACCGACATCGCGTCGACGGACGTCACGGTGACGACGCTCGGCGACGCGCTGGTCGTCAGCTTCGCCGATGGCGGCGCCCTCGTCTTCGAGAGCGGCACGGCTGGCTCCCTGCCCGGCAGCTTCGCATTCTCCGACGGCAAGACCCTGACCGCGTCGCAGATCCTGGCGCTCGCCTCGGGAACCGCATCGGCGGATCTGGAAGCGATCGTCGACGACCTGCGCGATACCCACGCGGCAGCCGAGGCCGCCCTCGATCTCGACAGGACGCCGAACCTCATCGTCAATGGCAGTTTCGAGAACATCGACGGCACGTCGTCGCGCACCTGGGGTCGCTACAGCCCGAACGGCGACATGCCGGGCTGGTCGAACCTCGACAGCGGGCGCGTCGAACAGCACCAGGACACGGTTGAGGGCGTCAGCGCCTCCGACGGTGCGTACTGGACCGATCTGGACGGATGGCTCAACAACGTCCGGCTCGCCCAGACCGTCGCGGGCGTGGAGGCCGGCGCGGTCTACGAGCTGACCTTCGATCTCGCTGACGCGGACGCAGCCGACGACGAAAGCCTGACCGTCACCTTCGGCGGCGTGGTGATCTGGCAGGGCGCCCCCGCGGGCAACGCCTGGGAGAAGATCTCGGTCAAGGTCACCGGGGGCCAGGGCGACGGCTCGAACCAGCTGATCTTCGCCCAGACGGGCGGCTCGCTCAATGGCGTCGGCCTCGCCCTCGACGACGTCGCGCTGGTGGCGACGTCGGAAAGCGCGATCGACCAGCATGACGGCACGCAGTGGGCCGACAGGATCGGCGCGGGGTTCGGCGAGGACGAGGTCCGCGCCGGTCGCGGCATGGACGTCGTCATCGGCTCGCTCGACGCCGCCACCGACCGCTATGACGGCGGCGAGGGGATCGACACGATCGACTATTCCGCCGCGACCGGCGACCTCGTGATCGACCTCGTCACCGGGACGGCAAGCGGCACGCCAATCGGCACAGACACGCTGGTCTCCTTCGAGCGCATCATTGGCGGGGCCGGCAACGACACCATCACCGCCGACGATGCCACCGTCTTCATCTCCGGCGGCGACGGCAACGACACCATCACCACCGGCAACGGTGCCACGGCCGTCTTCGGCGGCAATGGCGCGGATACGATCACCGGCGGCGACGGCGACGACACGATCAGCGGCGGCAATGGCGACGACGTCATCCATGGCGGCGGCGGAAACGACACCCTGGCCGGCGGCTACGGCGCCGACCAGATCTTCGGCGACGGTGGCGACGACCTCATCCTTGCCGATCCCGGCCTCCAAGCCGACGTCATCGACGGCGGGGCCGGCTTCGACACGCTCGACTTCTCGGGCTCTGCCGTCGCCGTCACCGTCCATCTCGGCGCTGGCTACAGCCTCGGCACCGGCGTCGACACGATCTCCGGCATCGAACGCGTCCTCGGCAGCACCGGCGACGACCGTCTGATGGGAAGCACCGCGGACGTCACCTTCGAAGGCGGGACCGGCGGGGACTATCTGTGGGGCGGTTCGGGCAGCGACACGCTTCGCGGCGATGCCGGCGACGATATCATCCTCGGCGGTGCCGGCTTCGACCGCATCACCGGCGGCGCCGGCAACGATACGCTGACCGGCGGCTTCAACGCCGATTCCTTCGTCTTCGCCGACGCTTTCGGCAACGACACGATCACCGACTTCGCCGCGACCAACGACTACGAGAAGATCGATCTGTCGGCGGTCTCGGGCATTGTCGACTACGCCGATCTCCTCGCCGATCACATGGCACAGTCGGGCTCGGACGTGGTGATCACCGACGGCTCGAACACGATCACGCTGCAGAACGTCGATCTCGCCGATCTCGGCGCGACGGACTTCATCTTCTGACAGGGTCGGGCGATCGACCCGTCACCCCAAAAGAACGCCGCGGTGCCTCGGCGCCGCGGCTATTCACATCCGGATGCCCGGCCGGGCATGGTCACTTCCGGCACCTGCATGGCATAAAGAGCCCGCGGCCCCGCCGGGCAACCAACACCCGCACCGCAGCAGGCCCGCAGCGGCGCCGAGAAATCGCAAACGGCAGGCCCGATCCATGAGGGTATGCATGGGGACACAAAACGCTCTTGCGGAACACAACTAGAACAGATAGGTTTGTTCAGGTTTTGTTTTTAGAGGTCCGTCATGCTAACGCGCAAACAGCACGACCTTCTGTTGTTCATTCATGAGCGGCTGAAGGAGAGCGGCGTGCCCCCTTCCTTCGACGAGATGAAGGACGCGCTGGAGCTGCGGTCGAAGTCCGGCATCCATCGGCTGATCACCGCGCTCGAGGAGCGCGGCTTCATTCGCCGGCTGCCCAATCGGGCCCGGGCGCTCGAGGTGCTGAAGCTGCCGGAATCCATGCGCAACGGCCGGCCGCAGCCGGCGGCCAAGAGCGGCTTCACGCCGAGCGTCATCGACGGCAGCCTCGGCACGGCGCGCGGCGAGGCGGCGGAGCGATCCGGCGCGGCACGACGGCCGGCGGCGGTGTCCTCGGCGCCCCGTCCGGCCCAGAGCGTGCCGGAGAGCGCCGTCGCGGTGCCGGTGATGGGCCGGATCGCGGCGGGCGTGCCGATCTCCGCCATCCAGACCAACACCCATTCGATCCAGGTTCCGCCCGAGATGCTCGGCGCCGGCGAGCACTTCGCCCTCGACGTCAAGGGCGATTCGATGGTCGAGGCCGGGATCCTCGACGGCGACACGGTGGTGATTCGCCGCATCGACACGGCCTCGCCCGGCGACATCGTCGTGGCCCTGGTCGACGACGAGGAAGCCACCTTGAAGCGGTTTCGCCGCCGCGGCGACACGATCGCGCTGGAGGCCGCCAACCCTGCCTATGAGACCCGCATCTTCGGGGCCGACCGGGTGAAGGTCCAGGGCCGGCTGGTCGGGCTGATCCGGCGCTACTGAGGCGCCTGCCCGGGCAGCGCCTCGGCGGCTGATCCGGTGGGCGGAACCATGGACGGAGCCGGCGGCTCGGCGCGCGAGCCGGGACGCTGCAGGATCGGAGCCGAGTCCTGCTCGTCCGCGGCGGGCTTGCGCCAGTATTCCGGCCATGGCGCCAGGCGATGCCGGTTCCAGGGCGGTGGATCGGCGGCGATGGACCGCTGCAGGATCGGCCGGCCGGTCGCGGGGTCGCGATACAGCGCCAGCGAGCCGGTCGCCCGCAGGGTGCGCAGGGTGACCAGAAGGGCGCCGGAGCGGCAGTGTTCGAGGCGGATGGCGCGGGCGACGATCGCCACGTCGCCGCCGTCGCAGGCCTCGCCGGTTCGCTTGTAGTCGCTGGTCCAGACGATGCGCAGGCCGTCGCGGGTGGTGAAGCGGCAGAAGTCGGCATCGCAGGGCAGCGCGGAGCGGTCCGGGAGCGCCCGTGAGGAAGTGCTGCCGGCAACGGCCACCGGAGCGCTCGCGCGCGGCGTCGCAACAGCGGCCTTGGACGTCGCATCGGCCATTTGCGGCGTCGGTGCGGCTGCGGGCGACGTCGGCTCGCCTGTCGGAAACCCGCCATCGACCGCCTGCGACGAAGGTGCGGGTGCCGAGGATGTCGCCTCGACCGACCCCGGCGGCATGGCGACGGCCGGGGGCAGTGCGTCCGATGCCAGGTTCTGAAGCGGGACGTGCGCCATTGCCGGCGATGCCGCGGCCGTCGGGGACAGAGGCTCGGCCGGAGGAGTGGGCAAAGCTGCGGGCGAATACGCTGGCGGAACATGCGGGGCTACGGCCGCCGGAGACGCGGCGACGGCGGCGGGTGAGACGCCGAAACTGCGCTCCCACTGGTCGGTGACGAAGCGCTTCGGCCGCCTGGCGAGATAGGCGATCGCGCCGTCCCCGGCGAAGGCGGCGATGGTCCGGCCGTCCTCGTAGACGACGAGCTGCGGCGGGTCGGAGGTGTCGCGGATGGTCAGGAGGCCGGCGATCGCCAGCGGCACGGCGATGTAACGCAGCTTGCTGGCGAAGAAGGAGGCGGCGAACAGCGCGGCGGTGAGGAACACGACCCCGGTTCCCGAAATCGGCCCGGTGCCCCGGTCGGGCAGGATGCGGAAGAGCCATTCGGAGACCCACAGGACCAGATCGAGGGACAGCCCCATCAGCCGGAAGCACCAGCCGTCGAGGCCGAAGGGCATCAGCAGCGAACCGACGAGCCCGAGGGGCATCACGACCATGGTGAAGATCGGCAGTGTGAGGACGTTGGCGACGAGACCGAAGGGAGCGACGCGGTGGAAATGATAAGCCGCGAAGGGCGCGGTCGCGGCCCCCGCGACGAGGGAGCTGACGACGATGCCGAGGATCGTCGCCCCCGCCCCGGCCAGCAGCCGCCATGCGAGGGGCTGCCCGGCGGGAGGCGCCTTCGCGCCGCCGCGCCGGCGCATGATGGCGCCGTAGCCCGCGACGAGGGAGAGGGTCGCGGCAAAGCTCATCTGGAAGCTCGCCGTGGTGACGGAATGGGGCGCCGCGACGACGACGACGAGGGCGGCGATGGAGACGTTGCGCAGGGTGAGCGCCGGGCGGTCGGCGATGACGGCGGCGAGCATCACCGCCAGCATCACGAAGGCGCGCTGGGTGGCGACGTTGCCGCCGGACAGAAGCAGGTAGAGGGCGGCGACGAGGAGCGCCACCACCGCCGCGATCTTCTTGACCGGGTAGTTCAGGGCCAGCGCCGGCACCAGCGCGAGGCCGGAGCGCAGGAGAAGCAGCGCCGACCCCGCGACGATGGCGAGATGCAGGCCGGAGATCGACAGGACATGGGCGAGACCGACGCCGCGCAGCCAGGTCTCGGCATCGTCCGGAATGCCGGTGCGCTCGCCGGTGACGAGGGCCGCGGCAATGGCACCCGCCTCGCCGCCGCCGGCCGCCTCGGTGATGCGGCGGGTCATCGTCCCGCGGATGCGCTCCAGCCGGATGGCGAGACCGTCGACGAAGCCGGGCGGCGGCGGCGGCAGGAGCCCTTCGGCGGGCTCCGCATCCGGCGCGCCGAGGGCGAAGCCGAGACCGCCGACGCCGTCGAAGAAGGGCTGGTAGGCGAAATCGTGGCTGCCGGGCGCTGCCGGCCCGGAGGGCGGGCCGAGCCGGACGAGGCCGTAATAGGCATCGCCGGGCGCCCTGGCGGCGTGGTCGGCGCTGACGAGGATCCGCACCCGCTCCGGCGGCCGCGACAGGACCGGGCGGACGGTGCCGGTGACCGCCACGAGATAGCGCATGCGGCCCTTCTCGTCGCGCGAGGCCTGGAAGATGGTGCCGGCGATGCGGGTGGTCGCGGTGCCGGAGATGATCGTCGTGCGGGTCGCACCGCCATCGGCAAGCGAAAGCAGCGCCCCGGCGAGAATTCCGGCGACGCCGAGGAGCATCGCCTGCAGCATCGGATGGGCGACAGCCCGGAGCGCCAGCGCACCGATGACGGCGGCGGCCAGGATCGTTGCGGAAATGTCGGGCCGCCAGTCGAGGGCGAAGACGGCGGCCGCGCCGGAAATCAGCGCGACGGGCAGGACGTGGAAGCCGGAGCGACGGGCAGCCTCGATGGCGACCTGCCGCCCCAGCCAGGCGCCGACAGCCTCCAGCCGGGACGCCTCGCCCGGCCAGCCGTCCGCCCGGTCGTCGTCAAATCCGCCAATGCCATCGGGGCTGCCCGGAGCGCCCGTGCCGCCGCGGCCGCGGGACCATCTGCCGCGAGCGAAAAAACGGCGCAGGAGCGAGGCCCAGCGACCGGCCCCTGCCGGTCCTTGCGGGCGCTCGAGCCCCCTCGTGGCTGGCGCCTGCGGCAATGGCCGTCCCGCCCCTCGCTTGCACCTCGACGGTCCTATGCTACACAGCCGGCCCATGAATGCGACGGTTTTTGAAAAAGCCGCGCCACGCCGCATCGTTTGAAAACTGGAGTCGACATGGCGGATCCCGTCGTCACCCGCTTTGCCCCCTCGCCGACCGGCTTCCTGCATATCGGCGGCGCCCGCACGGCCCTGTTCAACTGGCTCTATGCCCGCGCCAAGGGCGGCAAGATGCTGCTGCGCATCGAGGACACCGATCGCGCCCGCTCCACCGAAGCAGCCGTCAAGGCGATCATCGAGGGCCTCGACTGGCTGGGGCTTTCCGCCGACGAGCCGCCGGTGTCGCAATACGAGCGGGCCGATCGCCACCGGGCGGCGGTCGAGGAGATGCTGGCCAAGGGCCAGGCCTATCGCTGCTACGCCTCCCAGGCCGAGCTCGAGGAGATGCGCGAGACCGCCAAGGCCGAGAAGCGCCCGCCGCGCTATGACGGCCGCTGGCGCGACCGCGATCCGTCCGAGGCGCCGGAGGGCGTTTCGCCGGTGATCCGCCTGCGCGCGCCCCTCGAGGGCGAGACGGTGGTGGAGGACGAGGTCCAGGGCACCGTGCGGTTCCCGAACAAGGACCTCGACGACTTGGTCCTTTTGCGCTCGGACGGCTCGCCCACCTACATGCTCGCCGTCGTCGTCGACGACCACGACATGGGCGTCACCCACATCATCCGCGGCGACGACCACCTGACAAATGCCGGTCGCCAGACGCTGATCTACCAGGCGATGGGCTGGAAGGTGCCGGTGATGGCGCATATCCCGCTGATCCACGGCGCCGACGGGGCGAAGCTGTCGAAGCGGCACGGGGCACTCGGCGTCGAGGCTTACCGCGAGATGGGCTATCTTCCGGTGGCGCTGCGCAACTATCTCGTCCGCCTCGGCTGGGCCCATGGCGACGAGGAGATCATTTCCACCGAGCAGCTGATCGCCTGGTTCGACCTGCCGCAGGTCAACAAGGGCGCGGCGCGATTCGACTTCAAGAAGCTCGAGGCGATCAACGGCCACTGGATCCGGGCGAGCGCCGATCAGGATCTCGTGGACATGCTGATGGACAGCCGCGACATCCTGCCCAATGGCGCGATCCTGAAGCAGGCGGACGAGGCGACGACCCGTGAAAAGCTCGCCGCGGCGATGCCCGGCCTGAAGGACCGGGCGAAGACGCTCGTCGAGCTGACCGACGGCGCGGCGTTCCTCTTCGCCGCGCGCCCGCTGGCGATGGAAGAGAAGGCCGAGGCGATCCTCGCCGACGGCGGCCGCAAGGTCGTCGCCGACCTTCTGCCGCTTTTCGAGGCATCCGGGAGCTGGTCGGCGGAGGCGCTGGAAGCCATCGTCCGCGACTATGCGGAGCGGGCGGAGATCAAGCTCGGCAAGGCGGCCCAGCCGCTGCGCGCCGCGCTCACCGGCCGCACCACGTCACCCGGTGTCTTCGACGTTCTGGCGGTTCTCGGCCGGGACGAGTCGCTCGCCCGGCTGAAGGACCAGAGCCACTGAGCATCTGCGCATCTTATTGCGCCGCAGCAGGCTTGGGGGCATAACTTGTGGTGCTCAAGCCTTTGGAGTAGGCAAAGAGTGGCTGAAACGTGTGCGCTGCGAAACCGCATTCGTAGCCGCGATTCATGAAAGGACGACGCATGACAGAACAGTCGGCGAAACTCAATTTCGGATCGACGAATGCCGGTCTGGAGATGCGTAGCGGCACCCTCGGTCCGGACGTGATCGACGTCACCAGCCTCTACAAGCAGGGCGGCGTGTTCACCTACGATCCCGGGTTCTCCTCGACGGCGTCCTGCGAATCGAAGATCACCTATATCGACGGTGACGAGGGCATCCTCCTGCACCGCGGTTACCCGATCGATCAGCTCGCCGAGCGCGGCGACTATCTCGAGACCTGCTATCTCCTGCTGTATGGCGAGCTGCCGACCCAGCGCGAGAAGGACGACTTCGTCTACCGGGTCACGCGGCACACGATGATCCACGAGCAGATGAGCCGCTTCTTCACCGGCTTCCGCCGCGACGCCCATCCGATGGCCGTCATGTGCGGCTCGGTCGGCGCCCTCTCGGCCTTCTACCACGATTCGACCGACATCGCCGATCCGCACCAGCGGATGGTGGCGAGCCTGCGCATGGTCGCCAAGATGCCGACGATCGCGGCGATGGCCTACAAGTACCACATCGGCCAGCCCTTCGTTTACCCGCGCAACGACCTGTCCTACGCGGAAAACTTCCTGCACATGTGCTTCGCGGTTCCCTGCGAGCCCTACCGGATCAACCCGGTGCTGGCGCGGGCGATGGACCGCATCTTCATCCTGCATGCCGATCACGAGCAGAACGCCTCGACCTCGACGGTGCGGCTTGCCGGCTCGTCGGGCGCCAACCCGTTCGCCTGCGTCGCCGCCGGCATCGCCTGCCTCTGGGGGCCCGCCCATGGCGGCGCCAACGAGGCGGCGCTCAACATGCTCATGGAGATCGGTTCGAAGGACCGCATCCCGGAGTTCATCGCGAGGGCCAAGGACAAGAACGATCCGTTCCGCCTGATGGGCTTCGGTCACCGGGTCTACAAGAACTACGACCCGCGCGCCAAGATCATGCAGCAGACCTGCCACGAGGTGCTCGACGAGCTCGGCATCAAGGACGATCCGCTGCTCGAGGTGGCGATGGAGCTGGAGCGCATCGCGCTCACCGACGAGTATTTCATCGAGAAGAAGCTCTATCCGAACGTCGACTTCTACTCCGGCATCACGCTGAAGGCGCTGGGCTTCCCGACCACGATGTTCACGGTGCTCTTCGCCGTGGCGCGCACCGTCGGCTGGATCGCCCAGTGGAAGGAGATGATCGAGGATCCGCATCAGCGGATCGGCCGGCCGCGCCAGCTCTACACCGGTGCGCCGATGCGCGACTACGTCTCGCCCGAGGAGCGCGGCTGATCAGAGCGCCGCGCGCGTTCTTCCGTCGCGAAGTCTTCGAATGCCCAGAGCCCTGCCGCAAGGCGGGGCTTTGTCGTTCGGGGCAGTGTGAATTTGTCGTTCGGGGCAGTGTGAACTCGGCGCGGCCGCGTCATTCTGTCGGCCCCGCTCTCTTCGGCCGCAAAGGGGTCTGCGCTCGAGCGCCGCGCGGGCTTGCCGCGGCGCGCGCTTCGCCGCCCGGCCGGCCGGCCCTACGCGCCCTTGCCGCTCGCTGCGAGGAGGTCCTGCGCCGACAGCTGAAAGCCGCCCTCGGCCCAGATCCGCTTCAGCCGCTCGATCTCCCGCCCGAGCTCCGGCCCCGGCGCAAAGCCGCGGGCCTTCAGGTCGTCGCCGCCGATGGGGAAGACCGGCGGCACGAAGGTCTCGGCCGTGTCGAGCCGTGCCGCAAGGCGCGCGACGCGTTCCAGCGCGGCGGCGTCCTCGCCGATCTTGCCCTGCGCCTTGGCGAGTTCCAGCCGCGTGACGTCCTCGATCGCCTGGCGGTCGCCGAAATAGAGCCGCGCCTTCTGCGCCCGGTCGCTCTCGTCCGGATCCGGCGCCGCCTCGGCGGCAAAGCCCGCGAGCCGGTCGCGCTCGTGATTGGCGAGCTTCAGCCGCTTCGCCAGCTCGGCGAGCCGGGCGGGATCCGGCGGCACGATCGCCATCAGGCGCAAGAGGGGATCGGGCTGCCAGCCCCGCGCCCGGCCGGTCTCGACCAGCGCGTGGATGTGGTCGATGCCCCAGCGCTCGCTCTCCGGCAGGACGATGGTCAACGCCCCGGTCTGGCGCATCCACAAGAGCGCCCGCGACGGATCGGGAGCGGAAAGCAGCTTGCGCAGCTCGTTCCAGACCCGCTCGGCGGAGAGCTTCGTCAGCCCGTCCTTCAGCCGCGTCGCGGCGCGCAGGCCCTCGGCGTCCGGCCGCCCCTGGCCGTACCAGGCGAAGAAGCGGAAGAAGCGCAGGATCCGCAGCCGGTCCTCGACGATGCGCTGCTCGGCATCGCCGATGAAGCGCAGGATGCCGCGCTGAATGTCGGCGATACCGCCGACGAGATCGAGCACCTCGCCCGCAGCGTCCACATAGAGGGCGTTGATGGTGAAGTCGCGCCGCTCGGCGTCGGCCTGCCAGTCGCGGCCGAAGGTGACGACGGCGTGGCGGCCGTCGGTCTCGATGTCGCGGCGCAGCGTCGTCACCTCATAGGGGCGCCCGTCGGCGACGACGGTGATGGTGCCATGCTCGATGCCGGTCGGCACCGCCTTGAGGCCGATCGCCTCGACCCGGCGGACGGTCTCCTCGGGCAGCGTCGTCACGGCGATGTCGATGTCGGTGACGGGACGCTCCATCAGCGTGTTGCGCACCGCCCCGCCGACGACGCGCGCCTCCTCGCCGCCCTCGGATAGGGCTGCGAGCAGGGTCTGCAGCGTCTCGTCCTTCAGCCAGTCGGCGGAAATCGTTGTCATGCGTAATACCGTTCGTAGAGTGTGCGCAGGATGCCCGCCGTGACGCCCCAGATGAAGCGCTCGCCGAAGGGCATCGTGAAATAGTGGCGGACGAGCCCGGCGAATTCGCGGCTCTCCTGGCGATGATTGGCGGCGTCCATCAGGAAACTCAAGGGAACCTCGAAGACGTCCTCGACCTCGCCGGGATTGGGCTTCAGGGCAAAACCCGGCGTCACGATGGCGACGACCGGGGTGATGTGGAAGCCGGTCGTCGTCAGGTAGCGCGGCAGGCGCGCGACCGGCTCGACGAAGCGCGGCTCCAGCGCCACCTCCTCCATGGCCTCGCGCATCGCCGCCGCCTCGGGCGACGTGTCCTCCGGATCGATGGCGCCGCCGGGAAAGGCGATCTGGCCGGAATGCTTGCGCAGCGAGCGGGTGCGCGTCGTCAGGATCACCGTCGCCTCGCCGGCACGTTCGACCACCGGCACGAGGACTGCGGCCTCGCGGGTCTCGGCCTTCAGCATCTCGGCGACGAGATCGGGGTTGAGGCGGTGATCGCCCCATTCCGGCTCGGCCTCTCCAGCGGGGCTCCTGCCGGGGCCGTCCGGCGAGGCCCCGATCCGGGCCCTCAGGTCGGCTGCCGTGAACAGCGGCGTCGCCGCCGTCACGCGGCACCCTGCGGCACGTCGAAGCGGGCACCCTTCGAGACCAGGAACAGCCCGGCCTGATCCTCCTCGAGCATGTCTGCGAGATCGATGGCGAGCGCCCGCGTCAGCGCCGCCTCCAGCCGGCCGCGCACCAGGAGATAGGGCCGGAAGCCGCCATCTTCGGCATCGGCGAAGCGGATCGGGTGCTCCGGCCCCGCCGCCACCACGTCGCCGACATCGGTGCGGAAGGTCAGCACCGGGCCGGTGCCGGCATCCTCGCGGCTCATCTCCACCGCGACGAAAGGGGCGTCCTCGACGGTGATGCCGAGCCGCTCGACCGGGGTCACCAGATAGGTGCGCCCGTCGGCGTCCTTGCGCAGCACCGAGGAGAACAGCCGCTTCAGCGCCTCGCGGCGAATCGGCGTCCCCTGATAGAGCCAGGTGCCGTCCGCCTTGATCACCATGTCGATGTCGCCGCAGAAAACCGGATTCCATTGCTCCACCGGCGGCGCCCCCCGCCCGGCCCGCTCGGCGCGCGAAATCAGGGCCGCGAGGCTCCCGGATTCGTCAGGTGGCTGATTCGTCATAAGATCCACTTCGTCCCGGCCGAGCCGCCGCGATGGGGCCGGTCTCATTTTCGCCCGGCTTCGTCCTCACGAAATAGTTGGCCGACCGGCGCTTGCCAGCAAGATTCCCCATCGTATTGATTGATCGACCCGCTCCATCCCGTACCCTGGCCTCTTGGACCCGCGGTCGGCGCGCAGCGAGCACTTCGGTTCCGGCAATGGAGAGACACCCATGACGATACTCACGCCGCAGGAATCGACCCTCAGCGACTCCGCCATCGTCGGCCTTGCCGAAGCCGCGCTCGCCGACATCGCGAGGGTGCGCGAATCCGTCGGCCGGGTGATCTTCGGCCAGGAGAGCGTCGTCGAGCAGACGGTGATCGCCATTCTCGGCGGCGGCCATGCGCTGCTCGTCGGCGTGCCGGGCTTGGCCAAGACCAAGCTCGTCGACACGCTCGGCGTCGCCATGGGCCTCGACGCCCGGCGCATCCAGTTCACGCCGGACCTGATGCCGTCCGACATCATCGGCACCGAGGTGATGGACCAGGACGAGACCGGCCGCCGGTCGTTCCGCTATGTGAAGGGCCCGGTCTTCGCCCAGCTGCTGATGGCCGACGAGATCAACCGCGCCTCGCCGCGCACCCAGTCCGCCCTGCTCCAGGCGATGCAGGAATATCACGTCACCGTCGCCGGCGAGCGCTACGACCTGCCGGCCCCCTTCCACGTGCTCGCGACCCAGAACCCGCTGGAGCAGGAAGGCACCTATCCGCTGCCCGAGGCGCAGCTCGACCGCTTCCTGATGCAGGTGGACGTGCATTATCCCGACCTCGCCTCCGAGCGCCGCATCCTCTTGGAGACCGGCGGTTCGGAGGACCACGCCGAGCCGGTGCTGGGCGCCGAGCGCCTGCGCGAGATCCAGATGCTGGTGCGGCGCATGCCGGTGCCGGACAGCGTCGTCGACGCGATCCTCAACCTGGTGCGCTCGGCCCGGCCCGGCAGCGGCCACAAGGAGGCCGACACGCACATCGCCTGGGGTCCCGGCCCGCGCGCCTCGCAGTCGCTGATGACCTGCGTCAGGGCGCGCGCCCTCTACGAAGGCCGGCTGGCGCCCTCGATCGACGATGTGATGGCGCTCGCCGAGCCGATCCTCCAGCACCGCATGGCGCTCAACTTCGCCGCGCGGGCGGAGGGCATGAGCGTGCGCGACGTGATCGCCGCCCTGAAGCGAGACGTCGCTTGACGAAGGGACGGGCCTGATGCCGATCGGCTCCACCGTCGAACTCACCCATGCTTCCGACGCGCTGGTCCGCGCCCGCCAGCGCGCGGTGCTCCTGCCCGACCTCCTGGTCGAGGCGCGCCGCATCGTCTCGACGGTGATCGCCGGCTGGCATGGCCGCCGCCGCCGGGGTATCGGCGAGAATTTCTGGCAGTTCCGTCCCTTCGTCGACGGCGAGCAGGTGTCGCGCATCGACTGGCGCCGCTCGGCGCGGGACGACCATGTCTATCTGCGCGACCGCGAATGGGAAGCCGCCCACACGGTCTGGGTCTGGGCCGACCCGTCCTCGTCGATGGGCTTTCGCTCGACGGCTTCCGAGGTCTCCAAGGAGTCCCGCGCGCTCGTCCTGGTTCTGGCCCTTGCCGAGCTCCTGTCGCGCTCCGGCGAGCGGATCGGCTATCCGGGCGTGATCGAGCCGATCGCCGCCCGCAACGCCGCCGAGCGCCTCGCCGCGACCTTGATGAACGACCGCCCGCAGCACCGGTTTCCCCCCGATGACAGGCTGCGCCGCTTCTCGGAGATCGTCATGGTCAGCGACTGCCTCGATCCCCTCGACGAAATCCTCGCCTACGTCGACAAGGTGGCCAAGCGCGGCATCCGCGGCCATCTGGTGATGGTGGCCGATCCCGCGGAGGAGACGTTCCCCTATGCCGGCCGCACCGAATTCCGCGATCCGGAGACCGGCGGGCGTCTGACCGCCGGAAGGGCGGAGACCCTGAAGAGCGAATATACCGAACTCTACCGCGCCCGGCGCGACATCCTTTCCGACCATTGCCGCCGGCTCGGCTGGAGCTTCATCTTCCACCGCACCGACCGGCTGGCCTCGGAGGCGCTGGGGGCGCTGCACACGCGCCTGTCGGGCGTTCCGCAGGCCGCGGGGCCGCGCTCGTGATCGGCGGTCTCGCACTCAGCTTCGGCGCGCCCTTCGTTCTCGCCGGCCTCCTCGCCTTGCCGGTGATCTGGTGGCTCTTGAAGCTGACGCCGCCGCGTCCGCAGGTCGAGGCGTTTCCGCCGCTGCGCATCCTCCAGCGCGTCCTGAAGAGCGAGGAGACCCCGTCGAAGAGCCCGTGGTGGCTGACGCTCCTGCGCCTGCTTCTGGCGGCGCTGGTGATCTTCGCGCTGGCCGCCCCCACCCTCAATCCGCGCGAGACGCTGATCTCCGGCACCGGGCCGCTGGCGATCCTCGTCGACAACGGCTGGTCCTCCGGCGGCGACTTCGACCAGCGCCGGCGCGCCGCCGAGGAGCTGATCCGCCAGGCGGGCGACACCGGCCGGCCGGTGGTGATGGCGTTCTCCGCCGAGGGGCCCGACGACGCCGCCTCGCCCGTCGAGGCAGCCGCGGCGCTGGAACGGCTCGCCGCCGCCGAACCGCGGCCCGTGCCGACCGAGCGCCTCGCCGCGGCACGGCGGATCGCGACGGCGCTCGCCGGCGAACGGCCGGGCTCGCTGGTCTTCCTCTCCGACGGCCTCGACACGCCGGATGCGCAGGAGGCCGCACAGGCCCTCGCAGCGCTCACACCGGGCCAGTCGATCGTCTACGAACCCTCGCTCGACGGGGTGATCGGCCTCACCAACGCCGACAACTCCACTGAAGCACTGGTCGTCTCGGCGGTCCGCCCGTCCGGCGTTCCGGTGGGCGCCTTCACGCTCATTGCTAGGGACGCCCAGTCGCGCGAGGTCGGAACCGCGCCGGTCGCCTTCTCCGGCAGCGACGGCATCGGCGAGGCGCGCTTCCAGATTCCGGTGGAGATGCGCAACGACATCGCCCGCATCGAGGTCCAGGGCGCCGCCACGGCGGGCGCCGTGCGGCTGCTCGACGATTCCTTCCGCCGCCGCCGCGTCGCGCTGATCTCGGGCGAGTCGTCCGACGAGGCGCAGCCGCTGCTGTCGCCGCTCTACTACATCTCGCGGGCGCTCGGGCCCTTCGCCGACGTGGTCCGGCCCTCGACCGCCGATCTCGGCAAGGCGATTCCCGAGCTTCTGGAGCGCAGGCCGTCCGTGGTGGTGCTCGCCGACATCGGCGTGTTGCCGGAGGAGGCGCAGACCGCGCTCCAGGCCTTCGTCGAGAATGGGGGCTATCTGGTCCGCTTCGCCGGGCCGCGGCTCGCCGGGACCACCGGCGAGGATGCCCTCGTCCCGGTCCGGCTGCGGGCCGGCGAACGCCAGCTCGGCGGCGCCATGTCCTGGTCCGAGCCGCAGAAGCTCGCGCCGATTCCCGAAGCCAGTCCCTTTGCCGGGATCGCGGTTCCCGAGGACGTCACCGTCTCGCGGCAGATCCTCGCCGAACCCTCGGCCGATCTCGCCGACCACACCTGGGCGAGCCTCACCGACGGTACGCCCCTCGTCACCGCGCGCAGCCAGGGGGCCGGCACCATCGTGCTGTTTCACGTGACCGCGGAGGCGACTTGGTCGAACCTGCCGATCTCCGGCGCCTTCGTCTCGATGCTGCGCCGGATCGTCAGCCTGTCGCGGGCCAATGCCGGCGCGCCGGACGGCCAGACGGCGGCCGACAGCCTGCCGCCCTACCGTGTCCTCGACGGCACCGGCCGGCTGGTCTCGCCCGGCCCGGAGGCGCAGCCGCTGTCGCTGGCCGCCGATGCGCCCTCACCGGTCGGCCTGCAGCACCCGCCGGGACTCTATGGCAGCGAAGAGGGCTATGTGGCGCACAATCTCCTCGGGCCCTCGGCGCGGCTGGCGCCGCTGCCCGACCTCGACCTCGGCGCGGCCACCGACGCGCGGCCCTATGCCGACGCCGACAGCCTCGACCTGCGACCCTGGCTGTTCGCCGCGGCGCTGGTGCTGTTCGCGCTGGATGCCTTCGCCATGCTGTGGCTGAGCGGCGGCATCGGCCGCTTCGCGGGCCGGCTCTCCGGCCGTTCCTCGGGGGCGGCGGTGTCGATCGCGCTCGCCTGCGGCCTCGGCCTTGCCGGCGCGGCGCTCCTCGCCTCGCCCCATGCGGCCGTCGCCCAGACGATCGAGCAATCCGACAGCTTCGACGTCCAGAAGGCCATCGAGGCGACGTCCCAGACCCATCTCGCCTATGTCGAGACCGGCGACGGCGCCATCGACGACCGGTCACGGGACGGGCTGCGCGGCCTGTCGCAATATATCGGCGCGAAGACCGCGCTCGAGCCGGGCGATCCCATGGGCGTCGACATCGCCACCGACGAGCTCTCCTTCTACCCGCTGCTCTACTGGCCGATCAGCGCCGACGCCCCGATGCCCTCGCAGGACGCCATCAGCCGCATCGACGCCTATATGAAACAGGGCGGCACGGTACTGTTCGACGTCTCCGACGACACGCTGTCATCCTTGTCCGGCACCGTTTCGGCCGGCCAGCGGCGGCTGCGCGACATCCTCGGCGACCTCGACATTCCGCCGCTCGAGCCGGTGCCGCCGGACCACGTCCTGACCAAGGCGTTCTACATCCTGGCGTCGTTTCCCGGCCTGCATTCGGATTCGCCGCTCTGGGTCGAATCGCTGGTGCCGGATGCCGAGGGCACGGCCCGCCCCGCCCGCGGCGGCGACGGCGTCTCCTCGATCATGATCACCTCGAACGATTTCGCCGGGGCCTGGGCCGTGGACGACAAGGGCCTCTTCCTCTACCCGACCGACTCCTCCGATCCCTCCCAGCGCGAGATGGCCTATCGGTCGGGCGTCAACATCGTGATGTACGTCCTCACCGGCAACTACAAGGCCGATCAGGTCCACGTCCCGGCGCTGCTCGAAAGGCTCGGACAATGACCTGGTCCATCGCGTTCGACCCGTTCTTCTCCTGGCCGGTCCTCGCCGCCCTCGGCATTCCGGCGGCGATCCTGGCGCTGGTGCTCCTCGTCGCCCGCACCCATGGCGCGCTCGTCCGCATCCTGGCGATCGCGGCGCTGATCCTCGCGCTCGCCAACCCGGTGATGCTGCAGGAGGAGCGCGACCCGATGAAGAGCGTCGTCTCCCTCGTCGTCGACCGCAGCCAGAGCCAGTCGATCGGCGACCGCACGGCGCAGGCCGACGCGGCCGAGGCCGCCCTGAAGGAGAGTCTGGCGCGGTTCCCGCAGTTCGAGGTGCGGACCGTCGAGGCGAAATCCTCCGGCACCCCCTCGGACGACGCGACGACGGCGCTGTTCGGGGCGCTGGCGACCTCCCTCGAGGACGTCGCGCCCGGCCGGGTCGCCGGCGCCATCATGGTCACCGACGGGCAGGTCCACGACATTCCCGACGCCGCCGCGAGGCTCGGCTTCGACGCCCCGGTCCATGCCCTCGTCACCGGCCACGAGGACGAGTTCGACCGGCGGATCGAGATCACCAACAGCCCGCGCTTCGGCCTCGTCGACGAGGAGCAGCGGCTGACCTACCGGGTGATCGAGGAGGGATCGGGCGCCGGCACGACGCCGGTGCCGGTGCAGGTGTTCCTGAACGGCGACCTCGTCTCGCGCGAGCAGGCGACGCCCGGCGCGGACGAGACGGTGAACTTCAGCCTGAACCGCGCCGGCAAGAACATCATCGAACTCTCCGTCGCCCGCGCCGAGCGCGAGATCACCGGCGTCAACAACAAGGCGATCGCCGTCGTCGACGGCATCCGCGAGAACCTCCGCGTCCTTCTCGTCTCGGGCGAGCCCCATGCCGGCGAGCGCACCTGGCGCAACCTGTTGAAGTCGGACGCCACCGTGGACCTCGTGCACTTCACCATCCTCAGGCCGCCGGAAAAGCAGGACGGGACGCCCATCGACGAGCTGTCGCTGATCGCCTTTCCGACACGGGAGCTGTTCGTCGAGAAGATCAACGATTTCGACCTGATCATCTTCGACCGCTACCAGGAGCGCGGCGTCCTTCCGTCTCTGTATTTCGACTATATCGCCCAGTATGTGGAGAACGGTGGGGCGATGCTGATCGCGTCGGGGCCGGAATATGCCGGCAACGAGTCGATCGCCCAGACCCCGCTGCAATGGATCCTGCCGGCGCTGCCGACCGGGCAGATCGAGGACAAGGCGTTCTATCCGCAGGTGTCGGAGCTCGGCCAGAAGCACCCCGTCACCCGCAACCTGCCCGGCTCCAACGCCGAGCCGCCGGACTGGAGCCCGTGGTTCCGCTCGATCGACGTCGGCGAGACGAAGGGCGAGACGGTGATGACAGGGCCGGACGACAAGCCGCTGCTGGTACTCGACCGTGCCGGCGAGGGCCGCATCGCGCTTCTCCTGTCGGATCAGGAATGGCTGTGGTCACGCGGCTTCGAGGGCGGCGGGCCGCATGTCGCCCTGTTCCGGCGCGTCGCCCACTGGCTGATGAAGGAGCCCGAGCTCGAGGAGGAGTCCCTCGAGGCCGAGGCGCGGGGTTCCGACCTGGTCGTCACCCGCCAGACCATCGGCGACGATCCGGGACCGGCGACGGTGATCACCCCGTCGGGCCGGGCCGAGAACCTGCCGCTGGCCAATGTCAGTCCCGGACTTTGGGAAGGCGTCCTGAAGACCGACGAGATGGGGCTCTTCCAGGCGGCGAACGGCGATCTGCGCGCCCTCGGCACGGTCGGCCCGGTCAATCCACGGGAATATCGCGAGGCGATCTCGACGACGCAGAAGCTGGATCCGATCACCGAGGCGACCCGCGGCAGCGTGCGCCGCATCGGGACCGAGGGATCGAGCGAGGTGACGGTGCCGCGCATCGTCCCGATCAGCGGCCGGGCCGATGGCGACGGGCGGGACTGGATCGGCCTCAAGACCACCGACGAGACGATCCTGCGCGGCGTCGACCGGACGCCGCTCTTCGCCGGCTTCCTCGGCCTCGCCGTGCTGCTGCTGGCGCTGTCGGCGACCTGGTATCGCGAGGGTCGCTGACCCTCGCCGGGAGGCGCGGCGTCGTGGAGGCGGCCAGCACCGGCGGGTGTCGGCGATCCGGTCGGCGCGGGATCCATGACTTCGGGCCGACGACTTCGGGCCCTGGCTTGGGGTCCCTCACTTTAGGCCCCTGAGTTCGGGTCCCTGACTTCGGGCCCATTCCTTCGCCGTGCGGGAGCGATGCTTCGCCTGCCTCGTCTTTCGACAAGAGCAATCGCCCCGTCGTGGGCGCGCCCGGCCGTCATGGCTGATGGCCGGCCGTCGCCGACAGACCCCTCCCAGTCCTCAGGAATCACCGCGCCGAAAGGCCACGATCGAGGCGCCGGTCTATTTTCATACCAATCGGTAATTATCCACTTGACCGGGAGCCGCGGCCGGCCTAACTAATCCATACCGAGCGGTACAGAAGTTTCCGTCACCGTTCGCGGGTTCCTGCCGGCATTGCGCCGAGAGGATATGGAGACGGCCGATGCATGGTTCCAGTGCCCTTGCCGCCGATGTCCGCGCCACCTGCGCCGGGCCTGCCGCGGCGCCAGCAGACGCGATCCGGTGACGGCATGACGATTTGCCCCTGCCCCGGGTCTCCACATCCGCTGACGACGGAGCTTCCCGGCGATCCTGCCTGACGCCGCTCTCCGGCGCCCCCACCTCGCATCCCGACACTTCATCGCGCGCCCATCCGCTGCGACATCGCCGGTTCGCGCCGCAATCCCCTTCCCCTTCACGAGTGACGCATATGAAAACGACAGTCTTTCGTCGGCTCCTGTGGAGTTCGAGCCTTGCCCTGGTGATGGCCGCAGGCGC
Organism: Aurantimonas sp. 22II-16-19i; assembly: GCF_002088275.1. Lineage (GTDB taxonomy): Bacteria > Pseudomonadota > Alphaproteobacteria > Rhizobiales > Rhizobiaceae > Jiella. The sequence goes on along the minus strand of NZ_AQQS01000012.1, from coordinate 105,249 downwards.
GGCCACGGTGGCCGTCAACGAGCCGGAGCGCGCGGTGGCGAGCGAAGCCTCGCCGCAGCAGCCGACGCAGCCGGCCGCGCTGCAGGTGCCGGTCACGGCGGTGACGCCGCGCTCCATCACCCTCTGGAAGGAGTATTCCGGGCGCCTCGAGGCCGTCGACCGGGTCGAGATCCGGCCCCGCGTCGGCGGCGCGATCGAGGCGTTCCACTTTCGCGAGGGGGCTCTCGTGAAGAAGGGAGACCGCGTCGCGACCATCGATCCAGCTCCCTACGAGGCGACGGTCGCGCGGGCCCGCGCCGACGTCGAGGCCGCCGAGGCGCAGGTGCATCTGGCGGCGCTGGAAGTGGAGCGCGCAAAATCCCTCGTCACCTCGCGCACCGTTTCCCAGAGCACCCTCGACCAGCGCTCCAGCGCCTATGACCAGGCGGTCGCCAGCGCCGATGCGGCCAAGGCGGCGCTGCGGACTGCTGAGTTGGATCTCGGCTATACCGAGGTCCGCGCGCCGATCGACGGGCGGATCGGCCAGATCGAGGTCAGCGCGGGCAATCTCGTCGCGGCGGGGCTGTCGTCGCCGGTGCTGGCGACCATGGTCTCGGTCGATCCGATCTATGCCGGCTTCGACGTCGATGCGGGCGAGGTCGCCGGCATCCTCTCCGCCCTTCCCGATCAGGACGGCCCGCTGCCGGCCTATGGCGACATCCCGGTCGAGGTACAGCGCTTCGACGCCGATGGCGGCAAGCCGGCGCTGCGCGGGCATGTGCAATTGATCGGCAACGAGGTCGACCCGCTGAGCGGCACCCTGCGCATCCGGGCCGCGATCGACAATCCCAAGGGATCTCTCGTCCCCGGCGAGTTCGTCCGCATCCGCCTCGGCCAGCCGAAGCCGCAGGACAGGCTGCTGATCAGCGAGCGCGCCGTCGGCACCGATCAGGACCGCAAATTCGTCCTCGTCGTCGGCGACGACCACAAGGTCGAGTACCGCACCGTCCAGCTCGGCGCCTCGATCGACGGCCTCAGGGTCGTCGCCGACGGGCTGAAGCCCGGCGAGCAGATCGTGGTGGACGGGATCCAGGCCCTGACCCCTGGCACTCTCGTCGACCCCGAACCCGTCGCGCTGGCCTCCGCCAAGTAAGCCCGCGACGGTCTGAGACGGCCCGGCCCGCCCCCCGAGGCCGGGCCGTCTCGCCTATCCGATACCCGAAAGCCTCCCCCAGGCCAGCGTCCCGCGGGGCCGGCCCCGTGTCGCAGCGCCCGCCCGGCCGATGGCCGGGCTGTGGCCGACGCCTGCTGCCGCCCCATCACCGGCGATCCGGAGACACCTGCCGTGAACATCTCGAAGTTCTTCATCGATCGCCCGGTCTTTGCGGGCGTCCTGTCGGTGCTCATCCTGATCTGCGGCCTTCTCGGCATGCAGGCCCTGCCGATCTCCGAATATCCGGAAGTCGTGCCGCCCTCGGTCGTGGTGCGGGCGCAATATCCGGGCGCCAATCCCAAGGTCATCGCCGAGACCGTCGCGACCCCCATCGAGGAGGAGATCAACGGCGTCGAGGGCATGCTCTACATGTCCAGCCAGGCGACCGCCGACGGCGCGCTGACCCTCACCGTCACCTTCGCCCTCGGCACCGATCCGGACAAGGCCCAGCAGCTCGTGCAGAACCGGGTGAGCCAGGCCGAGCCGCGCCTGCCGGAAGAGGTGCGCGCCCTCGGCATCACCACCCGCAAGAGCTCGCCCGACCTGATGATGGTGGTCCACCTCGTCTCGCCGGACGGGCGCTACGACATCAAGTACTTACGCAACTACGCCGTCATCAACGTCAAGGACCGCCTCGCCCAGATCGCCGGCGTCGGCGACGTCCAGGTGTTCGGCTCCGGCGACTATTCCATGCGGGTCTGGCTCGATCCGCAGAAGGTCGCCGAGCAGGGGCTTGCGGCGAGCGACGTCGTCGCGGCGATCCGCGAGCAGAACGTCCAGGCCGCCGCCGGCCAGATCGGCGCGCCGCCGACGCGGGGCGACGTGGAGCTGCAGCTTTCGGTGAATGCGGAAGGCCGTCTGAACACGCCGGAGGCCTTCGGCGACATCATCGTGAAGACCGCCCCGAACGGCGCCGTCGTGCGGCTGCGTGACATTGCCCGCGTCGAGCTCGGCGTGTCGGGCTATTCCCTGCGCTCGCTCCTCAGCGGCAAGCCGGCCGTCGCCCTGCCGATCTTCCAGTCCCCCGGCTCCAACGCCATCGCCGTCTCCGACGCCATCCACGCGACGATGGACGAGCTGCAGGCGAACATGCCCCAGGGCGTGAAATACGAGATCGTCTACGACACGACGCAGTTCGTGCGCGCCTCGATCGAGGCCGTCGTCCACACGCTCCTGGAAGCGATCGTGCTCGTCGTCATCGTCGTCATCGTCTTCCTGCAGACCTGGCGCGCCTCGATCATCCCGCTGATCGCGGTGCCGGTCTCGATCGTCGGCACCTTCGGCGCGCTCTACGTGCTCGGCTTCTCGATCAACGCTTTGAGCCTCTTCGGCCTGGTGCTGGCGATCGGCATCGTCGTCGACGACGCCATCGTCGTCGTCGAGAATGTCGAGCGCAACATCGAGGAGGGGCTTGCTCCCCGCGAGGCGACCTACAAGGCGATGCGCGAGGTCTCCGGGCCGATCATCGCCATCGCCCTCGTGCTCGTCGCCGTCTTCGTGCCGCTCGCCTTCATCTCCGGCCTGACCGGGCAGTTCTACAAGCAGTTCGCCGTGACCATCGCGATCTCCACGGTGATCTCGGCGATCAATTCGCTGACCCTTTCGCCGGCGCTGGCCGCCCTCCTGCTGCAGGGCCACGGCGCCGAGAAGGACTTTCTCACCCGGGCGATGGACTTCGTCTTCGGCTGGTTCTTCCGCGGCTTCAACCGGGCCTTCGGCTCCGGGTCGAGGGCCTATGGCAACTCCGTCGGGCGGCTGTTCTCCCGCAAGACGATCGTCATGGGCGTCTATCTCGTGCTCGTCGGCGCCACGGTGTTCATGTTCAACCAGGTGCCGGGCGGCTTTGTGCCGGCCCAGGACAAGGGCTATCTCGTCGGCTTCGCCCAGCTTCCCGACGGGGCCAGCCTCGACCGCACCGAGGATGTCATCCGGCGGATGGACGCGATCGCCCTGAAGCAGCCGGGCGCCACCGACACCGTGTCCTTCCCCGGCCTGTCGATCAACGGCTTCACCAACTCCTCCAGCGCCGGCGTCGTCTTCGTCACCGAGGCCCCGTTCGAGGAGCGCGAAAACCTGCCCGGCGGTGCCATCGCCGGGGCGCTGAACCAGCAATATGCCGGGATCCGCGAGGCGACCATCGCCATGTTCCCGCCGCCGCCCGTCCAGGGCCTCGGCACCATCGGCGGCTTCAAGCTGCAGCTCGAAGACCGTGCCGGCCTCGGCTACGAGGCCCTCAGCAGTGCCACCAACGCCTTCCTGGCCAAGGCCCGGCAGGCGCCGGAGCTCGCCGGCATGTTCTCCAGCTACCGGATCTCGGTGCCGCAGCTCTTTGCCGATCTCGACCGCACCAAGGCGCACCAGCTCGGCGTCTCGGTGACCGACGTCTTCGACACGCTGCAGATTTACCTCGGCTCCCTGTATGTCAACGACTTCAACGCCTTCGGCCGCACCTATTCGGTGCGCGTCCAGGCCGATGCCGGCGATCGCAGCCAGCCCGACGACATCGCCCGGCTGAAGGTGCGCTCGGCCAATGGCGCGATGGTGCCGCTGTCGGCGCTGATGACGGTGAGGCCTTCCTCCGGGCCGGAACTGGCGAGCCGCTACAACGGCTTTCTCGCCGCCGACGTCAATGGCGGGCCGGCGCCCGGCTATTCGTCCGGCGAGGCCCAGGCGGCGGTGGAGCGCGTCGCGGCCGAGACGCTGCCGAAGGGCATCGGCTTCGAATGGACCGACCTCACCTACCAGCAGATCATCGCCGGCAATTCCGGCCTGATCATCTTCCCGCTGGCGGTGCTGCTGGTCTTCCTGGTGCTCGCAGCGCAATATGAGAGCCTGACGCTGCCCTTCGCCATCATCATGATCGTGCCGACGGGGATTCTGGCCGCGCTGGTCGGCGTCTGGCTCGACCACGGCGACAACAACATCTTCACCCAGATCGGCTTCATCGTCCTGGTCGGCCTGTCGGCGAAGAACGCCATCCTGATCGTCGAATTCGCCCGCGACCTGGAAATCTCCGGAATGGAGACCCGCAAGGCGGCGGTGGAGGCGAGTCGGCTGCGCCTGCGCCCGATCCTGATGACGTCGATCGCCTTCATCGCGGGCGTCGTGCCGCTGGTGCTGTCCACCGGCCCGGGTGCCGAGATGCGGGCGGCGATGGGCGTCGCGGTGTTCTCCGGCATGCTCGGGGTGACGATCTTCGGCATCTTCCTGACGCCGGTGTTCTATGTTCTGGTGCGCAGGCTGGCCGGCAACCGGCCGCTGACACGGATCGCGCAAGAGCCTATGGAGGAAGCCCCGGCCGTCCACCCGTGAGGCCTCGCCATTCGCCCGGCAGCGCTCGAACATCGTCGCCGGGCCGGCGGGACTCTTTGAAATCGCAGGAGAATTCCTACATGACAACGGCCGACACAGACTAAGAAGCGAACACCCGGGAGGAATCGACATGGCCAAGGGACGGCCGAGGGAATTCGACGTCGACGAGGCTCTCGACAAGGCGGTGCTGTTGTTCTGGCGACAGGGCTACGAAGGCACCTCGCTGGCCGACCTGATCGCCGCCATGGGCATCACCAAGCCGAGCCTCTACGCCGCCTTCGGCAACAAGGAACAGCTGTTCAAAAAGGCCGTCGACCGCTATGCCGACAAGCGCGGCGCCTTCCTCGACGAGATCCTGAGCCAGCCCTCCTCCCGGCGCGCCATCGAGCGCTTCCTGATGATGTTTACCGGCGCCGAGGCCCCCGACGGCACGCCCTGCGGCTGCCTGATGGTCCAGGGCGCGCTGGTCTGCAGCCCTGAGGGAGACGCCATCAAGGACGACCTCATGTCGCGGCGCATGTCGAACCTGAAGCGGCTGTGCGAGCGGCTGGAGCGCTGGAAGGCCGAGGGAGACCTGCCCGCCGACACCGACACCGAAAGCCTCGGCCGCTACGTCAACACCGTCGGCAACGGGCTGGTGGTGCAGGCGAATGGCGGCGCGAAGCCCGAAGAGCTCCAGGAGGTCGTCCGCCAGTTCATGCAGTTCTGGCCCGGCAAGGACCACGGGGCCGGCGCGGGCACCTGCGCCGCATAGGCCGATCGCCGCGCTCGCGGCAGCCGGCTGCCCGCTGCACGGCCGTGCCGCGCGGCCGGCTTTGCGGAGGGGCGGCCCGGCGGGCCTGAGGCCGATCGCCCCGCTTGCCTTGGCTCCGGGGCGATGCATCTTCACCGGCGATGAAACCCTTCGCCGATCTCCTCGACGCCCTCGTCCTGCAGCCCTCGCGCAATGGCAAGCTGAAGCTGCTCGTCGATCATTTCGGCGCGGTGGCCGATCCCGAGCGGGGCCTGGCGCTGGCCGCGATCACCGGCGACCTCGACATCCGGAGCGTCAAGCCGGCGATGCTGCGCGGCCTCGTGGCGGACCGCATGGACGAGGTGCTGTTCCGCTATTCCTACGACTATGTCGGCGACCTCGCCGAAACCATCTCCCTGGTCTGGCCCGAGGCGCGCGAAAAGAGCGATGCGAGCCCTCCGCCGCCGAGCCTCGACGAGATCGTCACCCGCCTCGACGCCGCCACCCGGCAGGAGGGGCCAAGGCTCGTCGAGGCCTGGCTCGACCGCCTCGACGCCTCCGGCCGCTACGCGCTCCTGAAGCTCGTCACCGGCGGCCTCAGGATCGGCGTTTCGGCGCGGCTCGCCAAGCAGGCACTGGCCGATTTCGGCGAGAAGGACATTGCCGAGATCGAGGAGCTCTGGCACGGGCTCGCCCCGCCCTACGAGGCGCTGTTCGCCTGGCTGGAGGGGCGCGCCGACAAGCCCGTCTCCGCGGCGCTGGCGCCGTTCCGGCCGGTGATGCTGTCGCAGCCGCTGGAAGAGCCGGACCACGGCCTGATCGATCCCGAAACCTATGCCGCCGAATGGAAGTGGGACGGCATCCGCGTCCAGGCGAGCGCCGAGGGCGGCGTCCGCCGGCTCTATTCGCGCACCGGCGACGACATTTCCGCCGCCTTTCCCGATCTGACCGACTTCATGACCTTCGAGGGCACCCTCGACGGCGAGCTCCTCGTTGCCGAGACCGCCGAGAAAAGCGGCGCGCCGCGCGTCGCGGAGCGTGGGGCGAGGCCGGACGACATCTTCGCGGCGACCTTCTCGGACCTGCAGCAGCGGTTGAACCGCAAGACCGTCTCCGGGGCGATCCTGAAGAAGCATCCGGTGTTCCTGCGCTGCTACGACCTTCTGATCGAGGACGGCGCGGACCTGCGCGCCCTCAGCTTCGCCGAGCGGCGGGAGCGCCTGGCGCGCTTCGTCGAGCGGCTGGAGCCGACCCGCTTCGACCTCTCGCCGCTGGTCGGCTTCCGAAGCTTCGACGATCTCGCCCGGCTGCGCGCCGCGCCGCCCCATCCGGTGATCGAGGGGCTGATGCTGAAGCGGCGGGATTCGGCCTATGTGCCGGGCCGCCCGAAAGGCCCCTGGTTCAAGTGGAAGAAGGACCCGCATCTCGTCGACGCCGTGCTGATGTACGCCCAGCGCGGCCACGGCAAGCGGTCGAGCTACTATTCCGACTACACCTTCGGGGTCTGGAGCGGGCCGGCGGACGATCCCGAACTCGTGCCGGTGGGAAAGGCCTATTTCGGCTTCACCGACGAGGAGCTGAAGCAGCTCGACAAGTACATTCGCGACAACACGGTGCAGCGCTTCGGGCCGGTGCGCTCGGTCCGGGCCGAGCCGGGCCACGGCCTCGTCATCGAGGTCGCCTTCGAGGGGCTGGCGCGATCGAGCCGGCACAAGTCCGGCGTCGCGATGCGCTTCCCGCGCGTCTCACGGCTGAGATGGGACAAACCGGCCTTCGAGGCCGACCGGATCGAGACCCTCGAGGCGATGTTGCGGGACTGAAAGTGGCAAGCGGGAGCGCGGCGGGTCACCGCCGGGGAAACGCTTCGACCAGCATGTCCAGGAAGGCGCGCAGCTTCGCCGTCGGCCGGCGGTCCGGGGCGTAGAGGACATGCATCGGCCAGGACGGCGCGTCCCAACCCGGCAGCAGCCGTTCCAGCCGGCCTGCGGCGACGAGCGGCGCGATCAGCATTTCCGGTCCCATGACGATGCCGGCGCCCGCCTCGGCGGCGTGGAGCATGGCGCGGGTGTCGTTCATCCGCAGGCGGCCGGCGACGCGCACGTCTTCCGCCTCGCCCTCTTGCCGGAAACGCCATGTGTGGCTGCGGGTCTCGCTCGATCCGAGGAAGACGAGGCACTCGTGTCCGGCAAGGTCGCGCGGATGGGACGGCCGGCCGTTCTGGGCCAGATAGGCGGGCGCGGCGGCGAGGACCAGACGGTACGGCCCGAGCGGCCGGGCGATCAGCGAGGAATCGGCAAGCTCGCCGATTCGGACGACGGCGTCGAACCCCTCCTCGATCAGGTCGACCCGGCGGTCGCCGAGGACGAGATCGACGTCCACCTTGGGATGGCGCTCGGCATAGCTGAGGACGAGCGGCGCCAGGAACGCGCTGCCGAAGGTGACGGAGGCGTTGATCCGGAGCCGGCCACGCGGCTCGGCGGCGACATCCTCGGCCAGCGCGTCGGCCGCTTCCGCCTCGGCGAGGACGACGCGGCACTGGTCGCGATAGGCGCGGCCGAGTTCGGTGAGGCTCTGGCGCCGGGTCGTGCGGGCGATCAGCCGGGCGCCGAGGCGCGCCTCGAGGGCCGCGACGTGCTTGCCGACCATCTGCGCCGACATGTCGAGCTCTGCGGCAGCGGCGGCGAAGGAGCCCTTGTCGGCGACCTTCACGAAGACCGACATGCTGGCGAGGCGGTCGATCATTCCAAACCACTGGTTTCGAGTTTGCGCATGAGGCGCAGCTTTATCATGGGGGTGATCGCAATCAAATGGGCGACGAGGCGTCAGGGAACGCCGATGGGCGACCCTGCCCTGCCCCGCAAAGCCAAGGAGACAACCGATGCGGATCGGAATGATCGGAGCCGGCTTCGTCAGCCAGAATCTTGCGGCCCTCGCCATCGCGAGAGGCCATGAGGTGATGCTCAGCAACTCGCGCGACCCGAAGACGCTGTTCAGCGCCGGGGCGACCCTCGGCTGCCGGACCGGCACGGCCGAGGAGGCGGCGGCCTTCGGCGACGTCGTCCTCGTCGCCGTGCCGCTGACGGCCTTCGACGCGCTGCCGGCGCCAGCGCTCGCGGGGAAGGTCGTCATGGACGCCAACAACTACTACCCCCAGCGCGACGGCCAGATCGGCGAACTCGATGACCATACAGAGACGACCAGCGAGCGCCTCGCCCGGCACCTGCCGGGTGCCCGCATCGTCAAGGCCTTCAATGCCATCCGGGCGGTCGAGCTGCCCCGCGACGCGAAGGCTGCCGGCGAGGCGGGGCGCCGGGCGCTGCCGATCGCCGGCGACGACGCCGAGGCCAAGCGGGTCGTCATGGAACTCACCGACGAGCTCGGCTACGAGCCGTTCGATGCGGGCGGTCTGGCGGAAAGCTGGCGGTTCGAACGGGCAAAGCCCGCCTATTGCGCGGCGCTCGATCGGGACGGCCTGAAAGTGGCACTGGCGGCGGCGGAGCGCGACGTCGAGGTGCCGGACGGCTCCTGGCGGCCGTGAGGCGCAGCGCCTTCCTGCTTCGGGGGAGGACAAGGGATGCGGGCGGGAACTTGCAGTCCGCCGGCATCCCGCCTACCTGCGGTGCCGAAGGACGACGACCACCCGGAGAACACCGCCGCCCATGTCCGAGCGCATCAACCAGATCCTCGGAGGCTCGCCGATCGGCGTCGCCATCCGGCTGATCCTGATCTCGATCCTCGTCGGGTTCATCCTCTCATGGCTGAACTGGAACCCCCACGACATCATCGACTGGGTCATCCGCTCGGTCGAATGGGCGTGGCGCTCGCTGTTCGGCTCGGTCGAGCGGGCGGTCTACTACTTCCTCCTCGGCGCCGCGATCGTCGTGCCGGTGTTCATCATCTCGCGGCTGTTGAAGATGGGGCGTCGGTAGGGGCCGGACCGAGTTCTGTCGCTTCTTGAGGGTAGCGCCGAGTTACCCCCCTCTGCCCTCGACGGATTAGCCGCCCCTAATCTCAGATCGCGAAGCCCAGGCTCACCCAGCCGCCCGCTTCAGGATCCGCACCGGGACGGATTTCGCCGCCGGCACATGGGCCCGGCGGGAGTGGTGCCAGAGCGGCACGAGCGCGTTCAGCTCGGGATAGTAGCCCGCGCAGTTGCCCTTCGGCAGCGGCCAGGCATGGACGCGGTAGTTCTCCACCCGCCGCGGCACGTCGTCGTCGCAGTGGGTCTCGATGTCCACCCGGTCCGCGTCCGTCAGGCCGAGCCGGCGCATGTCCGCCTCGTTCATCAGGATCACCATCCGCGTGCCCTTGATGCCGCGCAGGCGGTCGTCATAGCCGTAGACGGTGGTGTTGAACTGGTCGTTGGAGCGGATGGTGATGAGCTTCAGGACGTCGGGCCGCGTCGTGTCGATGTCCGGATCGACGTCGAAGCTCTCGGGGACGAGGAAGTTCGCCTTCTTCGTCTCGGTGCGCCATTCGCGTTTCGTGGCGCCGATGTCGCGGTGGAAGCCGCCGGGGGTCCCCATCCGGGCGTTGAAGTTCTTGAAGTCGTCCGGATAGGCCCGCTCGATCGCGTCGCGCACGAGGCTGTAGTCGGCGACCCATTCGTCCCACGGCACCGTCGACTTGCCGGCGACGGTCGCCTTGGCGAGTTCGGCGGTGATCTTCGGCTCCGACAGGAGCTCGCGTGAGGCCGGCTCGGTCTTGCCATAGGAGGCGTGGATGCAGGCGGTCGAATCCTCCATCGACACGACCTGGTCGACGCCGCCCTGGGCATCGCGCTCCAGCCGGCTGATGCAGGGCAGGATGTAGGTCTTCTCGCAGGTGAGGAGATGGTTGCGGTTGAGCTTCGTGGAGATCTGGACATTGAGGCGCATCTTGCGCCAGGCCTCCTCGATGCGCGCCGTATCGGGGACTGCCCGCGAGAAATTGCCGCCGAGGCAGACGAAGCCCTTCACCGAGCCGTCGAGCATCCCCTCGCAGGCCTCGACCGTGTCGAGACCCTTCTCCTTGGGCACCGTGAAGCCGTAGAACTCCTCGAACTTCTCGACCGGGATCAGCTCGAGCTTCTCGGTGATGCCGACGGTGCGCTGCCCCTGCACGTTGGAATGGCCGCGGATCGGCGAGATGCCGGCGCCCGTCTTGCCCATCATGCCCCGCATCAGGAGGAGATTCACCAGCATCTGGACGTTCTCGATGCCGTGCCGGTGCTGGGTGAGGCCCATGCCGTAATTGCCGATGACCTTGTCGGCCTTGGAATAGACCCGGCCGACATGTTCGAGCTCGGCCCGCGGCAGGCCCGAGCAGCGGACGATCTCGTCCCAGTCGGCGGCCCGCACGAAGGATTCGAACTCGTCGAAGCCGTGGCAGTGCTCCTCGATGAAGCCGACGTCGAGCACTCGCTTGCCGCCGGACACCTTCGCCGCGTCGTCGAGGGCGAAGACGGCCTTGGCGATACCGGTCATGGCGGCGACGTCGCCGCCGCCCTTCACCTGATAGTAGTCGCTGGACATTTTCGTGCCCTCGCCGGGGGAGAGCATCTCGACCGGGCTCTGCGGGTTCTTGAAGCGCATCAGCCCGCGCTCGAGCACCGGATTGAAGGTGATGACCGGGGCGCCGCGCTTCCTCGCCTGCTGGACCCAGTGGAGCAGGCGCGGGGCGTTGGTGCCGGTGTTGTGGCCGAAGAAGAACATCATGTCGCAGACGTCGAAGTCGGCCAGCGTCACCGTGCCGACGGGAGAGCCGATCGATTCCGGCAGGCCGACCGAGGTCGACTCGTGGCACATGTTGGAGGAATCCGGCAGGTTGTTCGAGCCGTAGATCCGGGCGAAGAGCTGCCACATGTGCGACGTCTCCAGCGCGGCGCGGCCGGAGACGTAGAAGACCACCGACTTCGGATCGAGAGCCTTCAGCTCCTCGCCGATCTCGCGGAACGCGTCGGTCCACTTGATCGGGACATACTGGTCGAGCGTCTTGTCGTATTTCATCGGGGTGGTCAGGCGACCCTGCTTCTCGAGGTCGTGGTCGGTCCATTCGAGGAGTTCCGACACCCGGTGCCTGGCGAAGAAGTCCCGGTCGCAGCGCTTGGCGGTGATCTCCCACATCGTCGCCTTGGCGCCGTTCTCGCAATATTCGAACGCTTTGGGGTCGGCGGGCTTGGCCCAGGAGCAGGAGACGCACTGGTAGCCGTCGGGCTTGTTCTGGTTCTGCAGCGTCGCCCAGACGGTCGAGGCGAGCAGCCCCTCCTGGTTGGCCTTGGACACCAGCGACTTCACGGAACCCCAGCCGCCGGACGGCTCGTCATAGGGCTCGATGATCGGCTTGTCGGTGTTTTCTGAGCGATCCATGGTCCGTCCTCGCAATTCGGCCGGCGCAGGGCGCGGCTGGATTGTAACTGTTCCAGAGGACGGAACTCGTCGATCGGGTTCGGGTTGCAGGAGACGGCCCGGCAGGGCGAGATTTAACGCTTAGGCCTGAACGCACTCCCTCTGCAGCAACCGGCGGAGCCGCCGCCTGGGAGAGCGCCTCAGCGCCCCTGCGGACCTCTCCCGCCAACGCCGGTCAACGCTGGACGACGAGCCGCGTCCTGCGGGTGAGGAAGGGTGCGAGCTTCGCCATGTCGCAGGGCGCGATGGCGATGCAGCCCTCGGTCGGGGGATGGCCGGGTTTGGCGACATGGAAGAAGATGGCGCTGCCGCGGCCGCGGGCGCGGCGGCGGTAGTTCCAGTCGAGGACGACGACGACGTCGTAGAGCCGGTCGTCGCGCGCAAGGCTCTCGGCGCTGGCGGGAAACGGCAGGCGGACGTGGCGGTTGTAGGCGGCGTGGGCCGGCGCGTCGCACCAGCCGTCGACGCCGGGGCGCACGCGGCGGACGGGAAGAGCGCTCTTCGGCCGGGCCATGCGATCACCGCGGGTCCCGCCGCGGAACCAGATTTCGGTGGCGGCCATGGCGGCGACCGGCGTCGCGCCATCGCCCTCGCGCTTGACGATCGTCGTGCCGGAACGCCCCAGCGCGCAGGGGATGCGGAACGATCCGGCGGCGAGAATGCCGCGCCTTTCCTCGCCCGGCTTGCGGCGAATGATGATGCGATCGATCGTCACGGGTGGCGCCACTTCGACATTGCGATTCTGCAACAGTGTTGTCCTAGCCACGAAGTCCCTATGTTACAATCAATCCGCCGACGATCGGGGCGGGCGAGCCCGCAATATTGGTGTCACGCGAACTGCGGTTGGGGATGAGCGCGAGAAGCATATTGATCGTCGATGACGACGATGACCTGAGAGAGACGCTGGCCGAGCAGCTGTCCCTGCATGAGGAATTCAATGTCCTGCAGGAGAATACGGCTGCCAAGGGCGTTGCCGCGGCACGCGGCGGCCTGATCGACCTCGTCGTGATGGATGTCGGCCTGCCGGACATGGACGGGCGCGAGGCCGTGAAGGTCCTGCGCAAGGGCGGCTTCAAGGCGCCGATCATCATCCTGACGGCACAGGACGCCGATTCCGACACGATCCTCGGCCTCGAGGCCGGGGCCAACGACTACGTCACCAAGCCGTTCCGCTTCGCGGTGCTGCTCGCCCGGATCAGGGCGCAGCTGCGCCAGCACGAGCAGAGCGAGGACGCGACCTTCCAGGTCGGGCCCTACGTCTTCAAGCCGAGCCAGAAGGTGCTGGTCGACGAGAAGGGCGGCAAGATCCGGCTGACGGAGAAGGAGACGGCGATCATCCGCTATCTCTACCGGGCGGACCGCAAGGTGATCACCCGCGACGTGCTCCTGGAAGAGGTGTGGGGCTACAATTCCGGCGTCACCACCCATACGCTGGAGACCCACGTCTACCGGCTGCGCCAGAAGATCGAGCCCGATCCCTCCAATGCGCGGCTGCTGGTGACCGAATCGGGCGGCTACAAGCTGATGCCCTGACGCTGCCGCCCACTGGCAAGGTCGGCCCGTGCGCGGCGGCGCCTCCCTGCGGGAGGTGGCTGCGTGCGCCGCTGCCGCCGGACCTTCGGTGCATTTCTGACGTTACGTCACATGATGCTTGCCTCGACGTTCACCCTTCCTCTACCAATCCCGTTCACGATAACGTCGCCGCGCCGCTGCGGCCACCGCCTGTCATTCGCCGCTTGCAGCCATCGTGATGGTTAATGCGGGCGGGGCCGCGGACCCGCAACACGACGCTGCACCTCGGGGCAGGAGAAGATCGGTACGCCGCAACCATGAGCCTCGAGAGCGACATCGCCATCCTCCGCAAGGTCCGGCTCTTCGACGAGCTTCAGACCGACCAGCTGCGGCTCCTGGCCTTCGGCGCCGAGCACCGGCGGCTGCGGGCGGGCGAATTCGTGTTCCGTGAGAGCGCCCGCGCCGATGCCGGCTTCGTCATCGCCAGCGGCGAGGTGGCGCTGATCCACGGGCGCGGCGAGGATGCCAGGGTGCTGTCGCGCCACGGGCCCGGCACGCTGCTCGGCGAACTCTGCCTGATCACCGAGACGACGCGGCCGGCCAGCGCCCGCACCGAGACCGACTGCGAGATGATTCGCATCTCGCGCCCGCTGTTCCGGCGCATGCTGGAAGAGTATCCGGAATTCACCGCCGCCCTGCACCAGCGCATCCGCGACGAGCTCGAAGCGATGCTCGCCGACATCGAGCGGCTGGAGGGGCGCTTCAGCTGAGGCGGACGCCGACGGGCGGCAGGTCCCGGCGAGCGACCTACAGCACGAACCGGGCGATCACCGGCACGTGGTCGGAGGGCTTCTCCCAGCCCCGCGCCTCGGCGAGGATCTCCACCTTCGACAGCGCCGGCGCCATGTCGGCCGAGCCCCACACATGGTCGAGGCGGCGACCCCGGTTGGAGGTGGCCCAGTCCTTGGCCCGGTAGCTCCACCAGGTGAACAGCACCTCCTCGGGCGGGAAATGCACCCGCATCAGGTCGGTCCAGTTGCCCTCTTCCTGGGCGGTGACGAGCCCTTCGGTCTCGACGGGCGTGTGGGAGACGATCTTCAGGAGCTGCTTGTGGGACCACACGTCGGTCTCCAGCGGCGCGATGTTGAGGTCGCCGCACAGGAGCGCCGAGACGCCCTCCTCGCCATTGGCATCCGTGCGCCGCAGCTCCTCGACGAAATCGAGCTTGTGGCGGAACTTCGGATTGATCTCCGGGTCGGGCTCGTCGCCGCCGGCCGGAACGTAGAGATTGTGGACACGGACCTTCCGGCCCGCCACCGCGATCCGCGTCGACAGGTGCCGCGCATCGCCGACGGCACAGAAATCCTGCCGGACGATGTCCTCGAAGGGCAGCTTCGAGATCGTCGCAACGCCGTGATAGCCCTTCTGGCCATGGATCGCGACGTGGCCGTAGCCCATCGCCCGGAACGCCTTCTCGGGGAACTGGTCGTTCGGGCACTTGGTCTCCTGCAGGCACAGGACGTCCGGCTGGTGCTCCTTCAGGAACCGCTCGACGAGCCCGATCCTCAGGCGCACGGAGTTGATGTTCCAGGTGGCGAGGGAAAAATCCATGGGGCTCGGCGCGTTCGGGGGCGGGAAGGAGCGGGCTGTCGGTCCGGCTTAGGTCGCAGGGTCCGCGCGGGCAAGCGCCGGGACGCGTCTATCCCCATGGGAGTGGCCATCGACGCGGTCGGGCGAAGCCCTGCGGCAGGCTCGGTCGACCGAGGCGGCCGCACCGGATTTGCCCGGCCCTCCCCTGCGGTGATACAGCCTGCCCCTTCGACCCGCGCCGGATGGCGCCGGGCAGACAGCGGCAGGGCGACAGGATGACGGCACGAACGGAAATTGAGGCGAGGTCGGGGCGATGCGCCTAGGAGGCCGTCTCGCCGCCGCGATCGAGGTGCTGGAGGACATGGAGGCGCGCCGCCGGCCGGTCGCCGATGCCTTGAAGGACTGGGGCCTTTCCCACCGCTTCGCCGGCTCCGGCGACCGGGCGGCGATCGGCAATCTCGTCTACGACGCCCTGCGCAGAAAGCGCTCCTTCGGCTTTCGCATGGGCGACGACGGCGCCGCCGCGCTGGTGTTTTCGGCGGCGATCGAGGGTCTCGGCATGACGCCGGACGCGCTCGCCGCAGCCCTCGAGGGCGACCGGTTCGCGCCTGCGATGCCGACGCAGGGTCAGCTCCAGCGCTTTCTCGCGGCCGATCTCTCCGAGGCTCCCGCGGCCGTCGCCGCCGACGTGCCGGACTGGCTGGGCGAGCGCCTTGCGGCCTCCCTCGGCGAGGGCTGGGCGGGCGAGGCGGCGGCGCTCGGCGAGCGCCCGCCGCTGGACCTCAGGGTCAACACGCTGAAGGCCGACCGCGACAAGGTGGTGAAGGCGCTGGCGCCCTTCGACGCCCGGCCGGGCGACCTCCCGCCGCAAGCCGTGCGGATCGCCGCCATCGCCGGCTCCGGCCGCCACCCCAACGTCCAGATCGAGGCGGGCTTCCAGAAGGGCTGGTTCGAGATCCAGGACGAGGGCTCGCAGCTCGCGGCGCTTCTCGCGGGGGCCGCCCCCGGCGAACAGGTGCTCGACCTCTGCGCCGGGGCCGGCGGCAAGTCCCTGGCGCTCGCGGCGATGATGGAGAACAGCGGCCAGGTGCATGCCGCCGACAGCGACCGCCACCGGCTCGCGCCGATCCACGAGCGGCTGTCGCGCGCCGGCGCCCGCAACGTCCAGGTCCACGATCCGCGTGAGGACATGGCGGGCCTGTTCGGCCGCATGGACCTCGTCCTCGTCGATGCGCCCTGCACCGGCTCGGGCACCTGGCGGCGCCGGCCGGACGCCAAGTGGCGCCTGTCCGAGACCGCGCTTTCCAAGCGACTGGAAGAGCAGGACGCGGTGCTCGACCGCGCCGTCCGCTTCGTGCGGCCCGGCGGCCGGCTCGCCTATGTCACCTGCTCGCTCCTCGCAGAAGAGAACGCCGCCCGCATCGCCGCCTGCCTCGAGCGCCACCCGGACAAGGGGTTCGTGGTCGCCGACGCCGGCGCACGGTGGGACGCCATGGTGCCGGGCGGCGCCGGGCGCTGCCGGATCGAGACGCTGGCGGGTGGGACCGTCCTCACCATGACGCCTCGCCTCACCGGCACCGACGGATTCTTCTTCGCGCTTCTGGAGCGGGCCAAATGACGCGCTACGTGGCCCTGCCGCTGTTCCTGCTCCTCACCGTCGGCGGCGGGGCGCTGATCGGTCTCTCCGTCGAGACCGGCGGCTGGTATGCCGATCTCGCCAAGCCCGTCTTCAACCCGCCGGACTGGGTGTTCGGCCCGGTCTGGGGAACCCTCTACGTGCTGATCGGCATCGCCGGCTGGCGCGTCTGGCGGGCCGGGCTCGGCGCTCCCCAGAAGCTCTGGTGGGGGCAGCTGGCGCTGAACTTCGTCTGGCCGCCGATCTTCTTCACGGCGCATCTCCTGGGGCTCGGCCTTTTGGTCATCCTCGCCCTGGCCGCTGCGATCGGGGCCTTCATCGCCGCGACGTGGCGGGCGGAGCGCACCGCGGCGCTCTTGTTTCTGCCCTATCTCGCCTGGGTCGCCTATGCGGCTCTTCTCAACGCGGCGCTCTGGTGGTTGAACTGACGGGTGAACCCGTCCCGTCTGGATCCGCGATGACCGACTTCGACCCCGCAAAGCTCGACTGCTCGCTGGAAACCCTTTCGGGCCGGCGCGTCCTCTTCGTCATGGCGGCGAGGGCCGAATATGGCGAGAAGCTCAAGGCCCGGATCCGGCCGCTGATGACCGGCGTCGGCCCGATCGAGGCGGCGCTCGGAACCGGCGTCGCGCTGCATGCGCTGCAGCTGGCCGGGCACTTCCCCGACCTCGTCGTCTCGCTGGGCTCGGCGGGATCGCGGCTCCTGGAACAGGGCGAGGTCTATCAGGTCGCCTCGGTCTCCTGGCGCGACATCGACGCCTCGCCGCTCGGCTTTGCCAGGGGCGTCACGCCCTTCCTCGACCATCCGGTGGAAACGCCGCTGCCGACGCCGGTCCCGAGCGTGCCGGCGGCCCGACTGTCCACCGGCTCCGACATCGTGACGGGCGCGGGCTACGACCGGATCGACGCCGACATGGTCGACATGGAGACCTTCGCGGTGCTGAGGGCCTGCCAGCGCTTCGCCGTGCCGCTGGTCGGCCTGCGGGGGATCTCCGACGGCGCCGCCGAGCTCCACCACTACGACGACTGGGCGACGCTGCTGCATGTGATCGACGCGAAGCTGGCCGATGCCATCGACCGACTGGAAGTCGCCATCGGCGCGGGCCTCCTCGCCGCCCCGGACCGCTGACGCCGGGGGCGTGGCAGAGGGCACCCGGTCCGATCCTCGCGATGGACCGAACCCGGGCGGCCGACGCGGAAGGATGCGTCGCCGCCCTGCCCGAAGGCCTTACGCCGCCTTCTTGTTGACCTTGCTGCTGCCGAGCTTCGACAGCTTCTCGTCGGTGGACTTCTCCTCGGCGAGGGTCGCCTCCAGCGTCTTCACCGCGTCCTTGTGGCCGAGCGTGCCGGCCCAGGCGATGAGGGTGCCGTAACGGGCGATCTCGTAATGCTCGACGGCCTGGGCCGCGGCCAGCATCGCCGCGTCGAGGGTGTCGGGGTCCTCGACCTCGTCCATCAGCTCGGTCGCCTCGTGCAGGATGCCGACGATGGCGTCGCACTTCACCGTCGAGGGCTTCTTGCCGATCGCCTCGAAGACGCTCTCGAGGCTGGTCACGTGGCCCTTGGTTTCCTCGAGATGCTGCTCGAAGGCCGCCTTCAGATCCGGCGAGCCGGCCTTCTTGGCCATCTTCGGCAGGGCTTTGACGATCTGCTTTTCGGCATAGTAGACGTCTTTCAGCGTGTGCAGAAAGAGATCGTCGAGACTCTTGACGCTCATGTCTTCGCTCCGTGGCGGCTGAATGCCGCGGCGGTTCAATGAGATCCGACGCGGCGCGTTCCCGCCGGTCCGGCGCAAGATTCACCAGCCGGCTAGCGATGGCGGCCGGTTGGCGACGAATGCTCCGTCCGCCTTCTGGACAATCGCGTCCGCCTTGCCTAAAGCCTCGCCATGACAGCGCACCCCGACACCGTCCTCATCATCGACTTCGGCTCACAGGTCACGCAGTTGATTGCGCGACGTGTGCGCGAAGCCGGCGTCTATTCCGAGATCGTGCCGTTCCAGTCGGCCGAAGAAGGCTTCCACCGCCTGAAGCCGAAGGCGGTGATCCTCTCCGGCTCGCCGGCCTCCACCGGCGACATCGGCGCGCCGCGGGCGCCGCAGGCGATCTTCGAGGCCGGCATCCCCGTCCTCGGCATCTGCTACGGCCAGATGACCATGTGCGTGCAGCTCGGCGGCAAGGCCGAGCCCTCGACCCATCGCGAATACGGCCGCGCCTTCCTCGAGATCGAGAAGAACTGCGCGCTGTTCGACGGAATCTGGCCCGAGGGCACGCGCCACCAGGTCTGGATGAGCCATGGCGACCGGGTGATCGACATGCCCGAGGGCTTCGAGATCTTCGCCCGCTCGCCCGGTGCGCCCTATGCCGTCTTCGGCGACGAGGACCGGCGCATGTACGGCATCATGTTCCATCCCGAAGTCGTCCACACGCCGGATGGCGGCAGGCTCCTGTCGAACTTCGTCCACCGCGTCGCCGGCCTGACCGGCGACTGGACCATGGCCGCCTTCCGCGAGCAGGCGGTCGAGGAGATCCGCAGGAAGGTCGGCGACGGCAAGGTGATCTGCGGCCTCTCCGGCGGCGTCGATTCCTCCGTCGCGGCGGTCCTCATCCACGAGGCGATCGGCGACCAGCTCACCTGCATCTTCGTCGACCACGGCCTTCTCAGGATGAACGAGGCCGAGGAGGTGGTGACGATGTTCCGCGACCACTACAACATCCCCCTCGTCCATGTTCAGGCGCAGGACCTGTTCCTCAACGCGCTGGAGGGCGAGCTCGACCCCGAGGTCAAGCGCAAGACCATCGGCCGGCTGTTCGTCGAGACCTTCGAGGCCGAGGCGAAGAAGCTGGGCGGGGCGGACTTCCTCGCCCAGGGAACGCTCTATCCCGACGTCATCGAATCGGTGTCGTTCACCGGCGGACCGTCGGTGACGATCAAGTCGCACCACAATGTCGGCGGGCTGCCCGAGCGCATGAACATGCAGCTCGTCGAGCCGCTGCGCGAATTGTTCAAGGACGAGGTGCGCATCCTCGGCAAGGAACTCGGCCTGCCGGAGCATTTCATCGGCCGCCAGCCCTTCCCCGGCCCGGGCCTTGCCATCCGCTGCCCCGGCGGCGTGACCCGCGAGAAGCTGCGGATCCTGCGCGAGGCCGACGCGATCTATCTCGACGAGATCCGCAAGGCCGGCCTCTACGACGCCATCTGGCAGGCCTTCGCCGTGCTCCTCCCCGTCCAGACCGTCGGCGTGATGGGCGACGGGCGGACCTACGAGTTCGTCTGCGCGCTCCGGGCCGTGACGTCCGTCGACGGCATGACGGCCGACTTCTACTCCTTCGACATGGAATTCCTCGGCACCACCGCGACGCGGATCATCAACGAGGTCAAGGGCATCAACCGCGTCGTCTACGACGTGACGAGCAAGCCCCCGGGGACGATCGAGTGGGAATGATTCAGACCCATCCGGTGGTTCATGCCCACCCGCGGGTACCCGGAGATGCGCCACGCTGCGCCTTCAGGAAACCCGGTGCCGTTCACCTTGCCTGAAGCATGAAGCACGCCGGAGCGCAGCCCCTCTTCGGCGGGGCTTTCGACGCACCGGCGACTGGAGGTGTCAGGAGGTCAATCGTCAGGGGCGATACCTTTTGCGGAAGCCGACCAGCGAAACATCCTCCCGCATCTCCATCACATTGGCGTTCTGAACTTCCACATGGGCCGTCAGTCCGCGCTCGAACGACAACCGGAACTCGCGATAGGCGTCGCTCTTCCCGTCGATCGAAAGCCGGCAGGCCGAGCCCGCGTCCGAGTATTTGCAATCCTGCGCTGTCAGGATGTGGGACAGGAGAGGGGCCGGGTTGCTGTCGATCCATATGGAGAGTTTGGCGCCGGGGTTGCCGAGCCGGTTCGTCGTGATGGTGAGCGACACCGGCTTTCGCTTCGCATCTCGCTCGAACGTGAATGTCACGTTCCGGCCGGACGGATCACCGACCATCAGATCGACGCTTTCCGCCCCGGCGGTTGACGGAAGCGCTGTCGCAAGGCCGGCGCCCAGAAGAACAAGGGTGCGGAGTCGTTTCAACATCGGGCAAGTCCTCTGAAGTTCGTTCGGATGACGGGAATGGGGCCGTGTCGATCCTCCACCGGCGGTGCGCCTCTTTCCCGCAGGGATGAGGAACGGCGCTGACGCCGGACGATCGCCGACGATGTCACGGCCGCCCGGGCGGCCGTGAACCGAGCTCTGGCGGCGGCAGGATGCGCAAGGCGTTACGCCGCGCTCCTGCCGATGGATCAATTCACCCGGTAGACGACGGGGCAGTTGACGAGGAAGCCCACGGCCTTCGGCGGCCCGCCCTCGAGGCTCTCGATGATGCCCTTGGCGCCGGCATCCTCGATGGCGATCGCATCGGTCATCTTCGTCCGATAGCCCTTCTCGATGGCGGCGTCGGTCCATTTCACCGGAAACAGTCGCCACATCGGGCTGTAGTCGAGATTGATCGTCGGAATCCCGCCGAGAACGTTCAGCGGCCCGTGGCTCCCCTCGTCCGACAGCGCGCTGTTGACGCCCTGGCGGAACGGGTTGTCGATGCCGGTCGGACCGTTGGCGATGGCATAGATGCGTTCGGCCGACTCGCCGGGCGCTGCGTCCTCCAGCGCGAAAGGCAGGTCGCTCGTCGCCGGCGCCAGCGTCGCCGCCTCGAGAGTGGCGATGAGCGGGTGGTTCGCCTCGGTCGAGATGTAGAAGATCGGCTTGCCGAAGGTGTAGCCGAGCGTCATCTGCAGCGTCACGGTCCCGTCGCGCGGACAGATCTTCAGCACCTTGTCATGGACCTTGGTGTAGTCGGGATTGCCGTCGCACATCGCGTCGAGTTCTTCGGCGGAGACGTCGAAGGCCACCATCGGCATGTTGAAGACGGCGTTCTTGGCATTGTCGAGCGCCACCAGCGGCGAGTAGTCGGCGTCGCCGACCGAACCCGGCTGGAACGCCGTCGGCGGAAAGAAGTTCGGCGCCTCGCCCGGCGTCACGCTGTGGACGGGCGAGAAGTCGATCTTGCCGGTCTCGAAGGTGAAGGTGCCGTCTTTCTCGAACCGGCCCTTGCGCGACGCCTTGCCGGTGACCCCATAGGCGAGCTTGGCCGAGTAGTTGATGCCGTGGAGATTGGCGAGGTTCTCGTCCGTCACATCGGTGAGGATCGACCAGACCGCCTCGCCCGAGGCGAGCTTGCCCTGGCGGAGCGGCAAGGTCACGGTTCCCGCTTCGAGATCGACGATCGCCGACTTCATCAGAAGCACCGGACCGAGGAACGAGGGATTGACCTCCGAGGGCGATGGCTGCGCGACGACGATGTGATGGTCCGGAAAGATCGATTGGGGCGCGGGCCGCGCCTCGTGCAGCGGCTTGCCTTCAACGCCGCGATTGATCACCTCAGCCGCTGCATCGTGAACCAGGAAACTCGCTCCAACCATTGCGAGGGCGAGGAGGCCGCTGCTCTGTCTACCGTCTCGTTTGAACGTCATGTCGGTCTTACCCAGGTTAGGATGACGCGCCACTTTGCGCGCCCACTGGGTAAGCCGTTCCACCATCCCGGTATTCCGATTAGTTCCGGTCCTTTACAGTTTCGTTCGACGGGCCGTCGCAGATCAGCTCTTCGAGATTTTCAACCAGGCGCCGGGAGACAGGTGCGTCGCCTGGCGGAAGCTCGACGTGAAATGCTGCTGGGAGCTGAAGCCACACATCAGGGCCACGTCCGCCAGCCGCTCGCCGCGGAGCAGGAGCGTCTTCGACCTCTCGATGCGGAGCCTCATGACGTATCGATGCGGTGGAAGCCCCGTGGACTGGCGGAAGGCCGTGCAAAAAATAGCGGGGCGAGAGGCCCGCGATGCCGGCCAGACGCGCGAGCGACACGTCCTCGGCAAGATGGGCCTCGATGAACTCCAGGACACGTTGCAAGGCCTTCGGCGCCAGCCCCATGCGAGCCGATCGGGAAGCAACCGTCCGGTTGGAATGGTGACGCAGAAGATGGATCGTCAGCAGCGTGCTGTGGCTCTGCGCCTCCAGCAGAGACGGTGGTTCCGTCCCGTCTCGTGCGCGGTCGACATAGAAGTCGACCATCCTGCGGAGCTGGGCATCCTGTGTCAGGATCCGGTCGTCGCGCAGTTCCAGTCCCGCCGACGAGACGTCAGTATTTTCTTCGAAGATCGCCGCGACGAACTCTGCCTTGAAGTATATCTGGCAGATCGAGACCGATCCTTCGGCCTTGTATCGCCGCGTCTCGCCGCCGGGATAAAGCATGAAACTGTCCGGATGGGCACCGCCGCGTCGTCCAGCGAAGCGGCCGTCGAGGCGCTCCACGGGACCTCCGGACCGCACGAAGCTCAATGTCGCGTGGTCATGCGGGCGGTAGCGGACATCGAAGCCCCGCCGAGCACGCCAGATTCCGACCGGCATGCTCCAGCGTTCCTCGATCCCGAAGAGTCCTGCTCCCTCGATCTGCGGATGGTTCTCTGCGATGTCGGATACTTGATCGGGGGTGTCGTCGAAAGCGGTGCCACGCATGGCGCCCTCACCTGTACTAGTCGATTTCTTCCTCGTACTTCGAAGTGAGTGCGGCTTTTATTACGTTGCGGTTCCTCGATGATTCGCAGCCTCCGGTCGGCCCAGGCGAGCCGTCCCCCTGGCGACGATTCGACTTTGCTCTCAGGCGCTTGCCGCAAACCACAAAGGGCACTGCGAGCAGCCGGCCGCAGCATCGCCGCGAGCAAAATCCGTTTCGCCGCGTTCACATCCGCGCGAAGTCGGCTGCGTCGGCGCCTCGGGCGCGAGGGGATATCGGGCGGACACGGACTTGAACGGTCGGATCACCGGTCGCCACTCCTGCCCATGACGATCGCCTGGCGGCAGCGCCGAATGTTCAGCGAAGGTCCGACGGCAAGTTCGCGCCCGAGCCCATTGAGGCCGCGCGGAGATGGATGCGGTCGTTCCTGGTCTTGCCGCCGATGGGGGTCTTCATCGGGTAGACAGGGTCCATCACCTCGGCCCTCCGCCCTTCACAGACAGGCGGGATCGCCCCTTCAGGGCGGACGGACGGACGGTGGCGGTCCGGCCATCGGTGCCGGCTCGTGACGCAGCCGGGTTTCCAGCTTCCCCTCGGCTTGGGGCGCGATGTTTGCCCGTGTCGGCCGAGCCCCCTGCCCACCCGCGCCGCTCGTTCACCTATGGCATGGCGTTTCAGGTGCCGGCCATCAGACCGAACGCAAGTCGAGCGATACCGTCCTGGCTGCGTCGCCCCTCTGCCGCCGCGACGGGAGAGACCTGCAAGCTGACGATATCGCTCGGTGACTTCCTGGTCAGTGTCTCAGGTGCCTCTGCCGTTCCTGGTCCTCGGCAGAGCCAGGGTCATTTGCTGTCGAACCAGATCTTCCACTGCGGCACGGCCGTTGCGAAGGTGCCGCGATGGGTGGTCGGCCCCGTCGAGACGGCTTCGACATTGGTGTTCCCCGATCCCATCGACTGGGCGTAGGTCATGGCCATGCGGCCGACGCCGGTGGTGATCGCCTCGTCGGTTTCGCCGTAGTAGTTGCGCACCGGCGACTTGATCAGCCAGCGATAGGACTGCGCGCCGATGATCAGCTTGCCGAAGGCGGAATTGGCGAAATACAGAGGATCGAAATATTCCGGCCGGATCAGCTTGTGCAGGTCGCTCGTGATGTCGGCGGGATTGAACGGCTGCCGGTCGTAGGCCTTCTTGGCGATGTCGTAATACTCGTCCGTCAACAGCGAGCGGGCGAGGCCCGGCACGCCGTAATAGTTCTCATAGGCAAAGGACGAGAGGATCATGATGCTGTTGAGCCAGACGGCATCGAACTTGCGCGGAAAGACGAGGAAGCCTTCCATCAGCGCATAGACGTCGAGGGGAGCGCTCGCCGTCGCCGCAGCATCGACCTTGATGCCGACGGCCTCGAGCTTCTCGAGCATGGCCATGGTCACGAAACCGCCCTGGGACCAGCCGGCGAGAAACAGCTTGTCGCTCGACAGTTTCATGTCGGCCATGACGGCCCGGCTCGCCATCAAGAGGTCGTAGGTCGCCTGCTGATGGCTCCCCTTGACCATGTAGCCCTCAGGCTCGGTCGAGATGCCGAGGCCGAAATAGTCGGCGCCGATCACCATGTAGCCCTGGCCCGCGAACTGCGCGATCATCAGCTGGGTCTCGGGCGACTGGTCGGCGAAGGACGGGACTTCCTGGCGGCCATAGACGGTGCCGTGCTGGTAGGAGACCGTCGGAAACGACGTGCCGCCCGTGTCCGGCACGGCGAGCAGGCCCGAGGTCACGGTCGGCTTGTTGCCCATTTCCGGAATCACCGAGTCGTAGGTGATCCGGTACAGTCGCACTCCGTTGCGCGCCGGCGTGTAGGCGACGTCGATCCCGGAAAACGCCGGGGTGTCCGTCTTCAGGATCTTGTTCAGTCGGTCGCCGTCCCACAGCGCCAGAAATTCATACTTGATACCCGGGCTCAACTGCACCGGTTCTTGCTCCGCCGCGAGCGCAGGCGACAGTCCAAGAAGATAGAGCAGAGCCAGGAAGGCTGCGCGCAAAAATGGTATCATTCCAATTCCTCACTGCGGAAGTGCGTTGTTCGACTGAAGTCATGTTCATGCGACCGGTCCGACGCAATTCTGGCAGATTCTCATTAAAGATAAGTGGCGGAAGCGGCTGCCCTTCGGTCGGATGGCATCCGGGACGATCTGTCGTGGGGGGGCGGCCAGCGCGTCGAACGGACAGGATCGCTGCGGCTGCGTCGGTCGTCCGGAGAGGCCGGCGGGCTCGATCAGCGGGCTCGATCAGGGACGGTGGGCGTCTTCGCATGCGCGATTGTTGCGCCGGCGCGGGCGGCGTCCCATTCCTTGCCCGCATCGCCGGCGGCGATGGCCCTTCCCCTCCGGCGCAAGATAGCCCCTCCCGCGTAAAGACGGCCCCCTCCCGCGTAAGATGCGCGGCCCGCAGGTTCGCCGGGTGATCGTGGTCGGACCGGAGAGGCAGGAATCCGGCTCCGCCGGCACAAAGCCCGATCTCTCCGCGGCTCCACGGGTTTTTGCTCGACAGGGCGTTTCGTGTCACCATATCGTCATGGTCGGTCGCCGCGACGGCCGGCTCGCGATCCGGAGGGACAGGGGCAGTCTTGACGCAATCTCTTCTGAATGGCGCGAACTCGGCGAGTGGCGGCTCTGCCGATCTCGTCGCATTTCCGGGCGCCAACCAGCGCGCCGCCATCGTCTCCTTCGACAGGCGGGAGCTTTCGGCGATCCTCAGGGTCTACGGCCAGATGGTCGCCAGCGGCGAGTGGCGGGACTATGCCATCGACATGCTGAAGGACCGCGCCGTCTTCTCGGTGTTCCGGCGGACCAGCGAGATGCCGCTCTACCGCATCGTCAAGGATCCCAAGCTCGCCCGCCGCCAGGGCGCCTACCAGGTGGTCGCCGCCGGCGGCCTCGTTTTGAAGCGCGGCCACGAACTCGCCACCGTCCTGAAGGTGTTCGAGCGCAACCTGCGCGCCGCCGACAACGGCTGATCGGCCAGGCCGCAAGGCCGCTCGCGCCGATCGTTGCCCGCCCAAGCAAATCCGGCGGAGTGCCGCAGCTGTGCCGGCCCGCGGGCGCGGTACATGTCCCGGCTGAGCAACGGACCAGGACGACACGATGGCGCAGCCGACCGCGAAGACTTCCAGCCACCCCCGCGCCGCCGAGCTCGGACTGGAGGCAGAAGGCCCCGCCGCCATCCCGGCCTCCGGCTGGAAGCACATCCTGTCGCGCGTCTACTCGGAAATCTCGGACGACCGGGTGCTGCTGGTGGCGGCCGGCGTCACCTACTACCTGCTGCTCGCCATGGTTCCGACCATGGCGGCGATCGTCTCGCTCTACGGCCTCGTCGCCGATCCCGCGACGGTGCGGGAACATGTCGGGACGCTGTCGGCGCTGTTGCCCGCCGGCGCCGTCCAGATCGTCGACGAACAGCTGCAGCGACTGGCGAGCGCGGCGAGCGGCACGCTCGGGCTGTCGCTGGCCGTCTCCCTCGCCATCTCGCTCTGGAGCGCCAATGCGGGGGTCAAGGCGCTGTTCGAGGCGATGAACGTCGCCTACGAGCAGAAGGAGGAACGCTCCTTCGTCAAGCTGACGCTGGTCTCCTTCGCCTTCACCCTCTGCCTCCTCGCCGCGGCCCTGTCGATGGTCGCCCTCACTGTCGTCCTGCCGCTGGTGCTGGGCCTCGTCGGCCTCGGCGAGGGCACCGAGTGGGCGATCACGGCGGCGAGCTTTCTTGCGATGCTCGTCCTCGTCTCCCTCGGCATTTCGGCGCTCTATCGCTGGGGGCCCTGCCGCGCCGACGCCAGGTGGCGCTGGATCACCCCCGGCGCCGTTCTCGCCGTCGTGGTGATCGCGATCGTGTCGCTGCTGTTCTCCTGGTACACGGCGAATTTCGGCTCCTACGACGCCACCTACGGCTCCCTCGGCGCGCTGATCGGCATGATGACCTGGATGTGGCTGACGATGATCATCCTCATCGTCGGTGGCGAATTGAACTCCGAGATGGAGCATCAGACCGCCCGCGACACCACCACCGGAGCGGAAGCGCCGCTGGGCGAGCGCGGCGCGACCATGGCCGACCAGGTCGCCGACGCGGTGGTCGCCGGGGACCGGGTCTTCGTCGAGAAGGACCCGTCGCTGAAGCGGGAAATCGACGCGCTCTACGGCGACGCCGGCCGGCGCCGCAGGCAACGGGCGCAGCGCGACCAGTGGCTCGCGGCAGGCATTCCCGCCGTCATCGCCCTCGTCGCCATCGCCGGCCTTTCGCGCAGCGGCCGCCGCGGCTGACGGGATTTCTCGCGACGGCTCAGCGCGGCACGGGAGGGGCCGCGAAGTCGCCCGGATAGGCGCTCTTGTCGGGAATGGTGCCGGCCCCCTCCCCGAGCGGGCGCTGCATCAGCACCGTGTCGATCCAGCGGCCGAACTTCAGGCCCGTCGCCGGCATGGTGCCGATCATCTGGAAGCCGAGCCTGGCATGCAGGCGGATCGAGCCGTGATTGTCCGCGCCGCCGATCACCGCCAGCATCTGCCGGAAGCCGAGCCGCTCGCATTCCTCGATGAGCCGCGTCAGGAGCGCCGTTCCGACGCCCCTGCCGCGGGCCTGCGGCGCCAGATAGATCGAGTTCTCGACGAACCAGTTGTAGGCGGGGCGAGCCCGGAACGTGCCGGCATAGGCATAGCCGAGGACCGCGCCATCGTGATCCTGCGCGACGAGATAGGGAAAGTGCCTTTCCGCGAGCGCGTCGAAGCGCCGCCCCATCTCCGCTTCGTCCGGCGGGGTCAGCTCGTAGGTCGCCGTGCCGGTGCGGACTTCTTCCACGTAGATCGCGGTGATCGACGGCAGATCGTCCCGCTCGGCGGGACGCAATATGTAAGCGCCGGACACGGCACACCCTTTCCTTCCAGTCGGCAGACGACGCCGGCAGGGGCCCTGCGCGTCGGTCCGCTGCCCGACGCAACCTACCGAACCGCCGATCCGGCGTCCATTTGGGGCGCGGGCGATCGCGACCGGCGCAACACGAAATTCCCGGCGACCAGTGCAAACCTGCAACGGCGCGGCTGTGTTCTGGCCCTGCCGCAGGCGCATTTCGCCCCTTCGCCCATTGCGGGGCCGGCATGGTTGGGCATAAGCCGTCACAGCCCTTGCGCAAGCGAAGGCGCACCAATCCGCCACCGGCGACCGGACGAGAGATTGACCAAGACGGCGACGAAAAAGAAGACGCTCTCCATCACCGCCCCGGAAAAGCGCGGGCTGGTGATCGGGCTGATCCGGCGGATCCTGCGCGAGAACGGCCACCTCTTCGTGCGCCAATACGCGCTCGCCATCGTCTGCCTGGTCGCCGCCGCGGCCTGCACCGCCTTTCTCGCCTGGATCATGCGCGACGTGATCGACAAGATCTTCGTGCAGCAGAACCGCGCGGCGATCTACACGCTGCCGGCCATCGTCTTCCTCACCTTCGCCATTCGCGGCCTCGCCAATTACGGCCAGGCGGTGATCCTGGCGCGCATCGGCAACAACATCGTCGCCCGCTACCAGCGGCGGCTGTTCGCCCACATCACCGAGCTGTCGGTGGACTTCTTCGCCGAGAACCGCTCGGCCCATCTCGCCGCCCGGATCAACCAGAACGTCTCCGGCATCCGCGACACGCTGAACCTGACGATCACCTCGCTCGCCCGCGACGCCCTCACCCTCGTCTTCCTCGTCTTCGTGATGATCTGGCAGGATCCGGTGCTGTCGGGCATCGCGCTGCTCGCCGGCCCGCCCATCGTCCTGATGATCGGCAAGCTCGCCAGGAAGCTGAGGGCCGCCACCCGCCAGGCGATCGACATCAATGCCCGGGTGCTCGCCTCCATGCAGGAGGCGGCGCAGGGCATCACCGTGGTCAAGGCCTTCACCATGGAGGCGCCGCTGCGCGAGCGCATCGAGCGGCTGATCCTGAAGGCGGAGGAGCGCTCCAACAGGATCGCCGGCATCACCGAGCGCACGAGCCCCGTCACCGAGATGATCGCCGGCCTCGCGATCGCCGGCGTCATCGGCTATTCCGGCTACCGGGCGGTGGTCTACGGCTATTCGCCCGGCTCGATGTTCGCCTTCATCACCGCGCTGCTGCTCGCCTACGATCCGGCGCGGCGCCTCGCCAAGCTGCAGGTGCAGCTGGAGCGGGCCCTGGTCAACGCCTCGATGATCTACGAGATTCTCGACATGAAGCCGCGCCAGGCGGACGCGCCGAACGCCCGCGAGCTGAAGGTCGAGCGCGGCGAGATCGCCTTCAACGCCGTCACCTTCGGCTATTATCCGGGCGAGAAGGTGCTGCGCGAATTGTCCTTCGTGGCGCCCGCCGGCAAGACCACGGCGCTGATCGGCGCGTCGGGCGGCGGCAAGTCGACCATCGTCGCTCTGCTCCAGCGCTTCTACGACGTCCACGAGGGCTCGATCACCGTCGACGGCGAGGACATCCGCGAGGTCACCAAGCGGTCGCTGCGCTCGAAGATCGCCTATGTCCCCCAGGCGCCGTATCTCTTCGAGGGCACCATCCGCGAGAACATCCGGCTGGGGCGGCCGGACGCCACCGACGCCGAGATCGAGGACGCAGCCCGGCAGGCCCAGGCCGAGGAGTTCATCCTCGCCGCGCCGCAGGGCTACGACACGCCCGTCGGCGAGAACGGCATGACGCTGTCGGGGGGCCAGCGCCAGCGCCTGTCGATCGCCCGCGCCCTCGTGCGCAACGCGCCGATCCTCCTCCTCGACGAGGCGACCTCGGCGCTCGACACGCGCTCGGAGACGCTGGTCCAGGCGGCGCTCGACGCGGCGATGAAGGATCGCACGGTGCTGGTCGTCGCCCACCGGCTGTCGACCATCACCAATGCCGACCAGATCCTCGTCGTCGACAGCGGCCAGATCGCCGAGCGCGGCTCCCACCAGGACCTCGTCGACCGGGAGGGCGGGCTCTATGCGCGCTTCTACGGCCTGCAGGCCGGCGGCAACCGGCGATCGGCCGATCTCGCCGCTGCCAAGTGATGAGGTGATTTCCGGCATTCTTGCCGAGACATCGATGCTTTGACGGCGTTTGCGAATGGAGTATTCAGGCGGTCGAAGATTTGAGCGTCAGAAACCCGACGGGTCGTCATCCTCGGGCTTGTCCCGAGGGTCCCTTGCCGTGGCCGGAGACTCCCGAGCCTCGACGAGCGGCGATCCGGCACGGATTTCATCGCTGACAGTGCAGTCGATCCTCGGGACAAGCCCGAGGATGACGGCGGTGCGGTGTTTCGTGGCCGATCGCCATGACCCGCGCCCCGCCGCCTGAAAGGGAGCCACCCCCATGAAGCTCGTCGTTCTGGGAGCCGCCGGCCGGATGGGCCGCACGCTCGTCAAGGTGATATCCGAGAGCGAGGGCGCCTCGCTGCATGCTGCGCTGGAGCGGGGCGGCTCGCCGGCGCTCGGCAGCGATGCCGGGCTGCTCGCCGGGATCGGCGAACTCGGCGTCGCGGTCACGGGCGACATCGACGCGGCGCTGGACGGCGCCGAGGGGATCGTCGACTTCACCGCCCCGGCGGTATCCGTCGACATCGCCAGGCGGGCCGCCGGAAAGGGCCTCGTCCACGTCATCGGCACCACCGGCTTCGAGGCGGATGCGGATGCGGCGATCCGCGCGGCGGCCGAGGCCGGCGCGAC
This sequence comes from Aurantimonas sp. 22II-16-19i, assembly GCF_002088275.1. GTDB lineage: Bacteria > Pseudomonadota > Alphaproteobacteria > Rhizobiales > Rhizobiaceae > Jiella. Next base: position 74,648 of record NZ_AQQS01000012.1, on the reverse strand, counting down.
CATCGTCAAGTCCGGCAACATGAGCCTCGGCGTCAATCTCCTCGCCGTCCTCGTCGAGCAGGCGGCGAGAGCGCTCGGCCCCGACGCCTTCGACATCGAGGTGCTGGAGATGCACCACAAGCACAAGGTCGACGCGCCGTCGGGCGCCGCGCTCCTGCTGGGTGAAGCGGCAGCGACGGGCCGGGGCGTCGCCCTCGCCGACCATTCCGTGCGGGTGCGCGACGGCATCACCGGACCGCGCGAAGCGGGCACGATCGGCTTCGCGACGCTGCGCGGCGGCTCGGTGGTGGGCGAGCATTCGGTGATCCTCGCCGGCGAAGGCGAACGGATCGAGCTCTCCCACGCCGCCGGCGACCGGACGATCTTTGCCAGAGGCGCCATCAAGGCGGCGCTCTGGGCGAAGGAGAAGCCCGCGGGCCTCTATTCCATGCGCGACGTTCTCGGCCTTTCCGGCTGAACCGACCCCCGCGACTTTCCGGCCCGGCCGCGCTACAACCCCCTCCTGACGAATTCCTTGGAAAGGCAGCCTGAAATGTCGCGTAGTCTCGTCCTCGTCCGCCACGGCCAGAGCGAGTGGAACCTGAAGAACCTCTTCACCGGCTGGAAGGACCCCGACCTGACCGAGAAGGGCGTCGAAGAGGCCAAGTCGGCCGGGCGCAAGCTGAAGGCCGAGGGTTTTACCTTCGACACCGCCTTCACCAGCGAGCTTTCAAGAGCCCAGCGCACCCTCGAGCTGATGCTGGAGGAGCTCGGCCAGACCGGCCTTGCGATCACCCGCGACGTCGCCCTCAACGAGCGCGACTATGGCGACCTCTCCGGCCTCAACAAGGACGATGCGCGGGAGAAATGGGGCGAGGAACAGGTGCATATCTGGCGCCGCTCCTACGACACGCCCCCTCCGGGCGGCGAGAGCCTGAAGGACACCGGGGCGCGGGTCTGGCCCTATTTCATCCACGACATCCTGCCGAAGGTGATGGCCGGCGGCACCGTCGTCGTCGCCGCCCACGGCAATTCGCTGCGCTCCCTCGTCATGGCGCTGGACGGGCTGACGCCCGACCAGATCGTCGGCGAGGAGATCGCGACGGGCGTGCCGATCGTCTACCGGCTGAACGCGGATACGACGGTGGCGGAAAAGCGGGTCCTCAAGGACTGACGGCGACCTGCGCGCCCTGGATATTTGAGGCCTCCGCCTCTGTCTGATACCCCCGTTGACGGTGGGACAAGGAGTGACTTCTCATGAGCGAAAAGATCATCATGCGGACCGGCGAGGCGCTGGTCGTCGGCGGCCCTCCGGGAACGGCGGCCGAGCCGGAAGTCGTCATCGGCGCGCTGGACGGCCCCGTCGGCACCGCGCTGGCGACCCTCACCGGCGACCAGGTGAAGGGCCACAGCCGCGTCTTCGCGCTGCTCAACACCGACATCATGGTCCGCCCGGCGACGCTCTGCGTCTCCAAGGTGACGGTCGAGGATCCGCGCTACACCAACATCCTGATGGGCACGGTGCAGTTCGCCATCGCCAACGGCGTCCTCGACGCGGTGCGCGAGGGCATCCTGCCGAAGGACCAGGTCAACGATCTCGGCATCATCTGCTCGGTCTGGCTCGCCCCGACCATCGTCGACGTCGAGAATCTCGACCACAAGGTGCTCTTCGACATCCACCGCGAGGGGATGAAAAAGGCCATCGCCAAGGCCATGCGCAACGAGCCGTCGATCGACTGGCTGCTCGAGAACCAGGACCAGATCGTCCACAAATACTACCAGATGGGCCTCGACGGCAAAATCTGAGCCATCGAGCACGCAAAGGCGCGTTCGGGCCGAGGCGCCCGGGCCGCCCTTGCGGCGAACGCGGCGGATGAGGCGAAGCATCGCGGGTGACGCGAGGCGCGCGCCGCCCCATCTTCGCCGGCCATGACACGACGACGCAAGCGAGGGCCGGCCTCGCAGCTCCCTTCCGGTCACGGTTCCGAACCGCGCCCCGGATCCGGCGACAGGGCGCCCTCCCCCGACGCCGCGACCTGCTGGCTCTGCGGCCGCCGGCTCGGGCACCGGGTCGAATGGCACCATCCCCTGCCGAAGAGCCGCGGCGGCAGAGAGACGGTGCCGGTCCACCCGATCTGCCACCGGACCCTGCACGCCACCTTCACCAATCATGAACTCGGCCGCATGGCCGGCGACGGCGAAGCCCTCGCCGGGCGAGCCGAGCTTGCGCCGTTCCTGCGCTGGATCGCCGACAAGCCGCCGGACTTCCACGCCCCGACCAGACGGCGCAAGTGATCTTGCGCGGCGCATGGATTGGCGAGCGCCGGCTTCGCTGCCCTGCGCCCTGCGCCTCGCCCGACGACATGCGCCCTTGCTCCCGGGCGTGGCAGGCACGGACCCGTCCAGCCGAAACGACGGCGCCCCGCCGCCGGGGTCCGGCGACGGGGCGCATCGTTCGGCAGGATCGGTGGGTCAGAAGATGAAGTCGGCCGTCCCGAGATCGGCGAGAGTGACGTTGAGGAGGGTGATCGTGGCCCCGGTGCCGTCGGCGATGACGACGTCGGCGCCCGACTGCATCATGTGGTTCGCCGCAAGGTCGGCGAAGTCGACGATCGCCGTGACCGCCGACAGATCGATCCGCTCGAAGTCGTTGGTGGCCGCGAAGTCGGTGATCGTGTCGGTGCCGAATCCGTCGGCGAAGACGAAGGTGTCGGCGTTGAAGCCGCCGGTCAGCACGTCGTCCCCGGCGCCGCCGACGAGGGTGTCGAAGCCGGCCCCGCCGAGGATCGTGTCGTTGCCGGCACCGCCCTCGAGCGTCTCGCTGCCGGTGCTTGCGATAATGACGTCGTTACCCGAGCCGGACACCACCCGCTCGAAGTTCGAGAGCGTATCGACGCCGAGCCCCAGGCTGTAGCCGGCCGCGAGGTTGACCTTCACGGCGACGGTGGCATCCGACATGTCCAGGGTGTCGAAGCCCTCGCCGCCGTCGAGCGTGTCCCAGAACAGGCCGGGTCCGGCGGAGATGAGATCGTCGCCGGCATCGCCATTCAGCGTGTCGGCGCCATGGCCGCCGAAGATGGTGTCGCTACCCGCCCCGGCATTGACCGTGTCGTCGCCGCCGCCGGCATAGATGGTGGTGTCGCCGTCGCTGCCGGTGATGGTGTCGTCGCCGAGCCCCGAGCCGATCAGGGTCGTCGTCGCCGACCCGGTGATGACGTCGTTGCCCGACCCGGTGAGAAGCCGCTCGAACGAGACCAGCGTGTCGTTGCCGATGCTGCTGCTCGACGCCAGGCCTGCATCGAGATCGACGGTGACCGCGTCGGTGACGGCCGAATAGTCGAGGAGATCGACGCCATCGCCGCCGTCATAGGTGTCGTTCGCGGCGTCGATCGAGCCGGTGACGACGTCGTCGCCGCCGCGGGCCACGACGATGTCCAACCCGGCGCCGGCGTCGAAATTGTTCGTCCCGTCGGTGCCGCTCAGGGTGTCGGCATGGCTCGAGCCGATGAGGAACTCGATCGAGGTGAAGCTGTCGCCCTCGGCGTCGCCGCCGCTGGCCGTGCCCGCCGCGAGGTCGATCGTCACGCCGGCCGAGGAAGTGGCGTAGCTGACGGTGTCGTAGCCCGGGCCGCCGACGAAGGCGTCGCCGCCTGCGGTGCCTTCCAGCGTGTCGTTGGTGTCGAGACCGTCGATGGTGAGGGTGACGGTGGCCGTGCCGCCGCCGACGAGGGTGTAGGTAAAGCTGTCGGTGGCGCTGATATTGGCCGCGCCCGATCCCTCGGCGGCGAGGCTGTCGAAGGCGCCGTTCGGATCGTAGGCGAAGGTGCCGTCGGCATTGACGGTGAGGAGGGCGCCGGAGGCGAGCGTGATCGCCTGCCCGACATTGGCGCCGCTGCCGTTCACCGCGCCGATCGCCAGCACGGAATCGACGTCCTCGTCGGCGGAGCCGCCATTGGCGTCGAAGAGGCTGAGTCCGGAGCCGATGGCGGTCGCCTCGTCGGTGGTGAAGGCATCGTCGACGGCGACGCCCGCGTCGTCGGTGGCTGTGACGCCGAGCCCGAAGCTGTCGGTCGAGGTCTGGCCGCCGTCGTCGGTGACCGTCACCGTCACCGTGCGATCGGTTTCGTCCGGGTTCTGCGAGCCGTTCAGATAGGTGACGAGGCGCAGGGCCGCCTGGTAGTCGGCGACGCTGGCACTTCCCGACAGGGTGATGCTGCGGCTGTCGGGATCGTAGGCGCCGGCGGTGATCCCGGCCGGCAGGCCGCTTGCGGCAAGGCTTTCCGCCGCACCGTCCGGCGCCGCCGACAATGTCAGCGTGACGGATTGCAGCGTCGCGCTGTCGGCGTCCGAGAGCACTGCCTGCGGCAGCAGCGTCACGGCACCGGCATCTTCGACGAAGACCGGTTCGGAGGAGAGCACGGCGGAGGTGAAGAAATCGAGAGAAGAATTGCTGGCGCCGCTGTAGATGTCGTCGAGCAGGACCGTGCCGGCCGCGGTGCCGTCCGTCACCCAGAGTTCTACGCCGTGCGTTCCGTCGTTCGCCGAAAAGATCATTCGGCCATCACCGAGGGTCGTGAAATTGTTCAGCGACGAAGCGCTCGAGCCTGAGTAGATATCCTTCAGAAGCACCGTGCCGGCCTCGGTGCCATCCGTCACCCAGAGCTCTGTGCCGTTCGTGCCGTCATTCGCCAGAAAGACGAGACGGCCATTGCCGAGCGCCGTGAAGCCGGACGGTGCTGAACCGTTATAGCCTGTGTAGATATCCTTCAGGAGAACCGTGCCCGCCTCGGTGCCGTCCGTCACCCAAAGCTCCGAGCCATTGGTGCCATCATTCGCCGAAAAGACCAGACGGCCATCGGCAAGCGGCTCAAAGCCATACGGAGATGAACTGCCCGAGCCTGATCTGATGTCCTTCACGAGAACCGTGCCCGCCTCGGTGCCGTCCGTCACCCAAAGCTCGTAGCCGTTCGCGGAGTCGTAGCTTTGGAAGACGAGACGGCCATCGCCGAGCGCCGTGAAGCCAGACGGCGTCGAACTGCTCGAGCCTGCAGCGATGTCCTTCAGGAGAACCGTGCCCGTCGCGGTGCCATCCGTCACCCAAACCTCGGCGCCATTCGTGCCGTCATTTGCCCGGAAGACGAGGCGGCCATCGGCGAGCGCTGTGAGCTCGATCGGCGATGAACTGCCCGAGCCTGATCGGATGTCCTTCAGGAGCACCGTCCCTGCCTCGGTGCCATCCGTCACCCAAAGCTCGGAGCCATTCGTTCCGTCACTTGCCCGGAAGACCATGCGACCATCGCCGAGCGCCACGAAGCCGTACGGCGATGAACCACTCGTGCCCGTGTAGATATCCTTCACGAGCACCGTGCCCGCCTCGGTCCCGTCCGTCACCCAAAGCTCATAGCCGTGATCGGTATCGGAGGTTTGGAAGATGACGCGGCCGTCCGGCATGCTCGTCAGGTAGTTCGGAATCCCCGAGTTCAAATCGACGGTGAGTTCCTTGACGAGGCGGGTGCCGGCTTCCGTCCCGTCGCTTAACCACAACTCGAAGCCGGATCCCGAGCCGTCGTCAGCAATGAACACGACGCCGCTTTCACCGAATGCCGCCGATCGGGCGCCGCGTCCCGAAACGGATCCCTCCGCTATGTCCCTGACGAGATGCGTGCCGGCCTCGGTGCCGTCAGTCACCCAGAGCTCGGTGCCATGGGTGCCGTCGTCCGCCTCGAAGAAGACGGCATCGCTCCTGTTACCGAAATCGATCGTGGTCGGCGCGTTGTCTGTAGCCATGGGTTCATCTCGCTCGATAGACATCTGGTGGGACGGCCGCGGAGGGGATCGGCGGCCGGGTGTCATCGCGAGGCAAGGGATGAACGGATGGATCTCGCCCGGCCCCACCCGGCAAGGTTGCGGGCTTCAAGCTTGGCGGAACCGGCCTGATTCGGATTGTCCCGGCATCGCCCCACCTGCCTAAACGTCGCTTCGTAAAAAAATGATTTCTCGGCTTAGTTTATCGGCAGCAACGGCATTGCTTGGGCAGCACCGGAAGACGGAAGAATTGCCATCGTCATCGCATCCGGCACGGGACACGCGTCAAGGGACAGGGTCTTGTCGGTTCAAATGACGAGTGACGGTGCCGAACGGCTCGCCCCCTGGCGACCGGTCGGCGACGAGGCGCCGCCCGGGGCGAGGCGGCGTCGCTTCACGCCGAGACCTCGGCGACGTAGTCCCAATAGGTCCTGGCGGCCTGCCGGGTGAGCGGGCCTGGCCTGCCGTCGCCGATGACATGGCCGTCGATCTTCGTCACCGGCGTGATGCCGCCGAGGGTTCCGGTGACGAAGGCCTCGTCGGCCGAATAGGCCTGCGCGAGGGTGAAGTCCTTCTCGAAGGAAGGGCCGATCGTCTCGCCGTAGAGCCGGCTGACATGACCCCGGGTGATGCCGTTGAAGCTGGTGAGCCCCGGCGAGGTCCAGAGTTCACCCTTCCTGACGATGAAGAAGTTGGTCGAGTTGCAGCTCGCGACGAAACCGCGATGGTCCAGCATCAGGGCTTCGTCGGCGCCCGCCGCGATCGCCTGGATCAGCGCCTGGATGAGGTTCAGCCGGCTGTGGGAATTGAGGTGGAGGTCGAAGACATCCGGCGTCGAGCAGCGGAAGGTCGAGGTGAAGAGCGTCAGGCCGGTGTCGGCGAAGCTCGCCCGCGGGCGCTTGATCTCGGCGACGATGACCACCGTCGCCCCGGAGGCCATGAAGCGCGGGTCCTGGTTGGGCGTCGTCTTCCTGCCCCGCGAGATCATCATCCGGATATGGGTGTCGGTGGCAAAGCCGTTGATCTCGCAAGTCTTGAGGATCGCCTCGGTGATCGCCTGCCGGCTCATGCCGATATCCAGGCTGATCGCCTTCGCCCCCTCGAACAGGCGGTCGAGATGAAGATCCAGCGACAAGAGCTTGCCATTGACCAGCCGCAGCCCTTCCCAGATGCCGTCGCCGAGGACGAAGCCGGCGTCGAAGACCGAGACGGAGGCCTTGTCGCGGTGGACGAACTCGCCGTTGAGATAGACCAGCGCGTCGTCGTTCTTCGGGTCGCCGTCATAGGATTGGGCGCTAGAGGGGGATGCCATGGGGTGGTCCTTCGGATAGTTGGCGCGTCTGCCACGATCTGGCAGGAAAGCCGCCGCCGCGCAAAGCCCTCCTGTCGCCACGAAGGCATGGTGGGTTCCGGGCGCCGGCACGGCCGCCGTTTCCGCCTCCCGGGCCGGCTTCGCTGGCCAGTCTCCGTGGCCCTCCTCCCCGACGACGGCCACCTCGGCGCGCGAGTCAGCCCGGCGCAAACTCCGGTGGTTAATTCTCGTTAACCGGCTCACCCGACCCGCAACCCATCCGCTGGACCGCGACTGCCCGAGATGACCAAGACCGCTGCCAAGACGCTGACCGACACCCGCCCGATCCGCCTGAAGGGACGCTCCTTCCTGGCGCTGGTGCTGTCGCCCGAGCTGCCGTTCTCCAACTGGCTGGAACGCCTCGACGATCTCGCCGCGCGCTCGACCGGCTTCTTCCTCGGCCGGCCGATCGTCCTCGATCTCGACGGCCTCGACATCACGCAGGCCGACCTGAAGGAGCTTCTCGGCGAACTCGGCGAGCGCGGCGTGCGCGTGATGGGCATCGAGGGCGTGCGCGGCTCGGTGATCGGCCCCAACATGCCGCCGCTGATGAAGGGCGGCCGCCCGGCCGGCGACATCGAGCCCGAGGCCGCCCCGGCACCGGCCGCCACGGCGGCGGACAGCCCGGCGAGCCAGCCGGCAAAGCACGCCGAGCCGGCCATCGAGATGCATGCGCAGCGCGCGGCCTCCTCGATCGTCATCACCGAGCCGGTGCGCTCCGGCCAGTCGATCATCTTTCCCGAAGGCGACGTCACCATCCTCGGCTCGGTCGCTTCGGGAGCCGAAATCGTCGCCGGCGGCTCCATCCACATCTACGGCACGCTGCGCGGCCGGGCGCTGGCCGGCTCGGTCGGCAATGCCTCGGCGCGGATCTTCTGCCGCAAGCTGGAAGCCGAGCTTCTGGCGATCGACGGGCTCTACAAGATGCCCGACGACATGGACCCCAAACATCTCGGCCAGCCCGTCGTGGTCTGGCTCGAAGGCGACACCATCAAGGCTGAAAGGCTGGCCTGAGCCATGATCGGCCGGGCAATAGCAGGAGAATGACATGGCGAAAGTGATCGTGGTGACATCGGGCAAGGGCGGCGTCGGCAAGACCACGTCGACGGCCGCTCTCGGCGCGGCGCTCGCGCAGAGGGGCGAGAAGACCGTGGTCGTCGATTTCGACGTCGGCCTGCGCAACCTCGACCTCGTCATGGGCGCCGAGCGCCGGGTGGTCTACGATCTGATCAACGTCGTGCAGGGCGATGCCAAGCTCACCCAGGCGCTGATCCGCGACAAGCGGCTGGAGACGCTGTTTCTCCTGCCGGCCTCCCAGACCCGCGACAAGGACAACCTGACCGCCGAGGGCGTCGAGCGGGTGATCGACGAGTTGCGCAAGAGCTTCGACTGGATCATCTGCGATTCGCCGGCCGGCATCGAGCGCGGCGCGACGCTCGCCATGCGCCATGCCGACACGGCCGTCGTCGTGACCAATCCGGAAGTCTCCTCGGTGCGCGATTCCGACCGCATCATCGGCCTCCTCGACGCCAAGACCAAGAAGGCCGAAAACGGCGAGCGGATGGAGAAGCACCTGCTCCTGACCCGCTACGATTCGAACCGTGCCGAGCGTGGCGACATGCTGAAGGTCGAGGACGTGCTCGAGATCCTGTCGATCCCGCTGCTCGGCATCATCCCCGAGTCCATGGATGTCCTGCGCGCCTCGAACCTCGGCGCGCCGGTCACCCTCAACGACGTCAACTGCGCCCCCGCCCTCGCCTATCGTGATGCGGCCCGCCGCCTCGCCGGCGAGCAGGTACCGATGACCATTCCCGGCGAGCGCCGCGGCTTCATGAACAAGCTGTTCGGACGGAGGGCTGCATGAGCCTCTTCAGCTTCCTGAACAGGCGCAGCTCCGCGCCGATGGCGCGCGAGCGCCTGCAGGTCCTCCTGGCCCATGAACGGGCCACGGTGGGTCACTCCGATCTCGTCGGCCTCCTCAGGGAGGAAATCCTCGCCGTCATCGCCAAGCACATCCAGCTCGACGCCGACAAGGTGAACGTCACGATGGAGCGGGGCGAGCACGTCTCGACCCTCGAAGTCGACATCGAGATCCCCGTGACCGCAAGCATGCGAGCGGCCTGAGAGAACGTCCGCCGCAAAGCCGCCCCGAAGGCATGATGCCCTGACCGGTGACGGCACAGACAAGGAGAAGTCGATGAGCCGAGCACAGCTGATCACGCGACTGCAGGAACTGCAGAAGATGCCGAAGTTCGAAAAGCGCGACATCAAGTCGATCGCCGGCTTCCTGCCGAACGAGGCGCTGGCCAAGCACGTCCAGGCCTGCGAGGAAGCCGCCGCGCGCTGACGGATGAACCCCGGAGCCGGCGGATCGCCAGGCTCCCCGCGAGATGATCGAGGGCGTCCCCCGCATGAAGCGGCGGGCGCCCTTCTTTTCGTTTGCAGAGCGCCGTCCCGCCGCGATCCGGGGCGGCGGCTGCGAAACGCTCGGGGCTTCCGTTCTCCGGCGCGCCGTCGCCACGACGGTTTTGCGGGACGCGGCGATGGGCCGGTCGGTCCGTCAGTGACCGTCGAAGGCGACGAGGGTCTGCACCGAGACGCCCATGGCCTCAAGGCGCTTGCGGCCGCCGAGTTCCGGCAGGTCGATGACGAAGCAGGCGCCGACGATCTCGGCGCCGAGTTCGCGCAGGAGCTTCACGGCGCCCTCGGCGGTGCCGCCCGTCGCGATCAGGTCGTCAGTGAGGAGAACGCGAGTCCCCGGCGCCACCGCGTCGCGGTGCACCTCCATCTCGTCGACGCCGTATTCGAGGCTGTAGGCGACGCGGATCGTCTCGTGGGGCAGCTTGCCCTTCTTGCGGATCGGCACGAAGCCGGCGGCGAGCTGATGCGACATGGCCCCGCCGAGGATGAAGCCCCGCGCCTCGATGCCGGCGACGAGGGCGACGCCCGCGTCCTTGTAGGGCGCCACCATCGCGTCGACGGCCTCCCGGAAGGACACCGGGCTGGCGAGCAGCGTCGTGATGTCCCGGAACATGATGCCGGGCTTGGGATAGTCCGGAATGCTCCGGATGGCGTCGGCGAACCGGTTTCCGGCCACGGGGGGCGCGCTGGTGGTCATGCCGGCCTCAGGCGTCCCTGGCGATCGTCTGGATCACCTCGAAACCCTCGAAGTTGGGATGGCCGTCATAGAGCGGCCGCGTGCCGCCGGCGCTGCCATGGGCCGCGCGGAACGCCTCCGAGCGGGTCCAGGCGACGAAGGCCTCCTCGCTCTCCCACACCGTGTGGGACGAATAGAGGCGATGCCCCTCGCCCTCCGGCCCCTTCAGCATGTGAAACTCGACGAAGCCGGGGACCTCTCTCAGCTTGGAATCCCGGTTCAGCCACATCGTCTCGAACTCCTCCTCGGCGCCGGGCAGGACCTTGAAGCGGTTCATCGCGATAAACATGGGGCGATCCTCTCTCACGAAACGGCCGCCGGCCGAAGGGGGCCGGAGCATCAGGGGGTTTTCCGCCGTCGCCCGGCCGAATGCAAGCGCGCCCTGCGAGGGATGGGTGTGGAACGCCGTCGCGAGCCGCCCGCCCGAACGAGAAAAGGCCCGCCCGAACGAGAAAAGGGGAGAGCGCTGCGGCGCTCTCCCCTTTCCATCGCTTCGGTCCGGCCGATCCTGTTCCGCCGTCAGTGCGGCGTGCCAGCCCAGACCCGGCGCTTCACGACGAAGAGCAGTCCGGCGAAGACGACGAGGAAGAGCATCACCACGAAGCCCGTCGCCTTGCGCTCGACGAGATGCGGCTCGGCGGCCCACATCATGAAGGCGGAGACGTCGCGGGAATACTGATCGACCGTCTGCGGCGCCCCGTCGGCATACTCCACCTGGTCGTCGCTGATCGGCGGCGGCATGGCGAGGGCCGGCCCAGAGATGAAGTAGGGATTGTAGTAGGTCCCCGGCTGCAGCGATTCCTCGATCTGCGGCGACGGCTGCTCGTCATAGCCGGTCAGGAGAGCGTGGATGTAGTCCGGCCCGGCCTCCTGATACTGGCTGAACAGGTCGAAGACGAAGGTCGGGAAGCCACGCTCCACCGCCCGCGCCTTGGCGAGGAGGGAAAAGTCCGGCGGCGCCGCGCCGTTGTTGGCGGCGGCGGCCGCCGCGCTGTTCGGGTAGGGCGACGGGAAATAGTCCGACGGGATGCCCGGACGCTCGAACATCTCGCCATCGCCGTTCGGGCCGTCCTGGACCGTGTATTCGGCCGCGAACGCCTTCACCTGGTCCTCGTTGTAGCCGAGATCCGCGAGGTTGCGGAAGGCGACGAGGCGCATGCCGTGGCAGGCCGCGCAGACTTCCTTATAGACCTTCAGGCCGCGCTGCAGCTGGCCGACGTCCCAGTGGCCGAACGGTCCGGCGAAGGACCAGTTCATCTGCTCGGGATGGCGCAGCGGATAATGCGGCGTCTCGGCATGGCCTTCCTCGGCCGCCTCGACGCTGGCATCGGTGCCGACGGCGGCCTCTTCGGCAGCCGTGTTCTCCGTCGGTCCCTGGCCGTCCTGGGCGAAAGCCAGCCCGATCGGAGCAAAGGCGAGGCCCGCGGCCAGCAGAGCTGGCAGGAGTTTCTTCATGGATCGTTCCCCCAACGCTCTTTCGGTCAGCCCTTGGTGTCCGGTGCGGCGGCCGCCCCGGCCGGCCTTCCGCCGCCGCCCCCGCCCGACTTGGCGAGGACCGCCTCGGTGATGGAGCCCGGCAACCGCTTCGGTGTCTCGACGAGACCGAGCACCGGCATAACGATCAGGAAGTGGCCGAAATAGTAGATCGTGCCGACCAGCGAAAGCCAGGTGTAAGGCGCTTCCGCAGGTTTGGAGCCGAGCCAGCCGAGCATGATGGCGTTCGCCACGAAGATCCAGAAGAAGATCTTGTACATCGGCCGGTAGGCGGTCGAGCGGATCCGCGAGGTGTCGAGCCACGGCAGGAAGAACAGGACGATGATCGAGCCGAACATCACGAGGACGCCGCCGAGCTTGGAATCGATCGGCCCGATGTTGAAGGTGATCGCCCGCAGCATCGCGTAGAACGGCAGGAAGTACCATTCCGGAACGATGTGCGCCGGCGTCTTCAGCGGGTTCGCCTCGATGTAGTTGTCCGGATGGCCGAGATAGTTCGGCATGTAGAACAGCATGTAGGCGAAGATCGCCAGGAAGACGACCATGGCGAAGCCGTCCTTGATCGTCGCGTGCGGCGTGAAGGGCACGGTGTCCTTCGACGACTTCACCTCGACGCCCGTCGGGTTGGTCTGGCCGGTCACATGCAGCGCCCAGACATGCAGGATGACCACGCCGGCAATCATGAACGGCAGGAGATAGTGCAGCGAGAAGAACCGGTTCAACGTCGCGTTGTCGACCGCGAAACCGCCGAGCAGAAGCTGCTGGATCGGATCGCCGATCAGCGGAAAGGCGGTGAAGAAGCCGGTGATGACCGTCGCGCCCCAGAAGGACATCTGGCCCCAGGGCAAGACGTAGCCCATGAACGCCGTCGCCATCATCAGAAGGAAGATGATCACGCCGAGGATCCACAGCACCTCGCGCGGCGCCTTGTAGGAGCCGTAATAGAGGCCACGGAAGATGTGGAGATAGACGGCGATGAAGAAGAACGAGGCGCCGTTGGCATGCATGTAGCGCAGCATCCAGCCCCAGTTGACGTCGCGCATGATCTTCTCGACCGAATCGAAGGCGATCGCCGAGTTGGCCGCGTAGTGCATGGCCAGCACGACGCCGGTCAGAATCTGCACGCCGAGGAACAGCGCCAGGATTCCGCCGAAGGTATAGGCGTAATTCAGGTTGCGCGGCACCGGATAGACGACGAAGGCATCATATGCCAGCCGGGGCAGCGGAAGCCGCGCGTCCAGCCATTGCATGAAGCCCTTGGAGGGTACGTAGGAAGAATGACCACTCATTTTGCTGTGCTGCCCCCCAGTCAGCCGATACGAATGACAGTGTCGCTGGTGAATTCGAATGGCGGGATCGCCATGTTCTCCGGCGCCGGGCCGAACCGGATGCGGCCGGCCGTGTCGTAGTGCGAGCCATGGCACGGGCAGAACCAGCCGCCGTAGTCGCCGGCCTGGCCGTTCGGAATGCAGCCGAGATGGGTGCAGACGCCGATCATCACGAGCCACTGTTCGCGGCCGGCCGGCAGGTCGGCGCCACCGCCCGGAGAGCCGGCGCCCATCACGCGGTTGATGTCGGTCGCCGGTGCGTCGGCCGGGAGATTGGCGTTGCGGGCGATCGGGTCCTTGAGATCCGACAATGCGACGCCCTTGGCCTCCTCGACCTCCTGCGCCGTGCGCTGGCGGATGAAGACCGGCTTGCCGCGCCATTTGGCGGTGATCGACTGGCCTTCGGCAACCTGGCTGACGTCGACCTCGATTTCGGCCAGGGCCAGCGTCGCGGCGTCCGGGTTCATCTGGTCGATGAACGGCCAGACGGCAGCCGCTGCCCCCACGGCCGCGACGGCACCCGTCGCGATGTAGAGAAAATCCCGGCGATTCGGTTCGGCGGTATCGTGGACGCTCACGGTCGCTAGCACTCCCTCGAGGACCAACCGGGTTCGCCGGGTGGTCCTTTGTCGACATCAACCTTGCTGCGATGCGGGGATGTCCGTCGGACGAACATTCTCGACGGCCCCCCACCGCGATGATTGGAGCGTTTCTATGCGCGAACCTTCCCCCTTGTCCAGTGCCGACCCGCAGCGCGGGGCAACGTGTCGCTGCACCGCTTCCCGGCGATTGCAGGTCCGGACGGGTGGGAAAAGGTCGTCGTTAACCGGCTCTGGCGAAATCGCGCCGAATTGAACGCGTTCATCTATCGCAGCGCAACCAAATCCTGGCCGGGTCATTTGCCCGGGAAGGAAGGACAAAGACATGACCATACTCATTCTGGAAGACGAACCGATCATTGCCGTGGATCTCGAGGCAATCGTCAGCGAGCACTTGCACGGCAGCGTCTTCGTTACCGGAACGCTGGCCGACGCGCTGGACTACGTGAAGAAGGCCGGCCACGACATCGACTTCGCGCTGCTCGATCTGCAACTCGGACGCGACGGATCGACCTCGATCCCCGTCGCCCGGCTGCTGATGGCCGCGAAGGTGCCGTTCTGCTTCGTCTCGGCGACGACCGAAGCGATTCCCGGCGATCTGCAGGACTGCCCGCAGGTGAACAAGCCGTTCCAGCCGGACGAGATCGAGGCCGTGCTGCCGCTTGCCGCCTGAACGAGCGTCGCGCATCCCGACATCGACATCTGTTGCGCAGGGTCATCATTGGACCACCGGCACGCCTCTCGCGCCGGCGGTCCAATGATGACGGCTGTTCGAACGCCGCTTGCGCCTCACTGCGTCAGGCGATCGTAGCGGCAGAGGTCGTTGAGGAAGCAGGTCTCGCATTTCGGCCGCCGCGCCACGCACACCGCCTTGCCGAATTGGATCAGCCAGAAATGCCCGTCGCGGAGCGCCCATGCAGGCGCCGCCACGGCCAACTGGCGCGCCGTCTCGTCGGCACCCCTGGCCGCCGTCAGGCCGATGCGGTTGGCCACCCGGTGGACATGGGTGTCGACGGCGATGACGTCTTCGTCGAAGGTGAAGCTGAGGACGATGTCGGCGCATTTGCGGCCGATCCCGGGAAGCGCCATCAGGCCTTCCCGGCTGCGTGGCACCGTCCCCGCCAGATCCTCGACGAGCGTGCGGCAGAGCCGCCGGATGTTCCGCGCCTTGGTGTTGTAGAGGCCGCAGGGCCTGATCGCGGTGGCAATTTCCGCCTCGGTCAGGCGCAGCATCGCTTCCGGCGTCGTCGCTAAGGCGAACAGGGCGGCGGTTGCCGCTGCGGTATTCGCGTCGCGGCTCTGGGCCGACAGAAGGCAGGAGACCAGCGAGCGGAACGGGTCCGGCTGGTCCTTGGGGCCTTTCGCCGTGGATGTGCGGCCGGGCATGTGACCCGCGAGGCGGCGGAAGACGGCGTCGATCTCGCCGGCACTGAGTGCGCCGGCGCCCGGGCCGGCCGCCGCTCCGCGTCCCGCCGCCCGTGCCGCCATCAGCGCTGCCGGGCCTGCCAGTCGGGATGGATCCAGGGCTTCAGCTGCGGCTCGGGCGTCAGCATGCCATCGCCGAGGATGTGGTCGGCGGCCTTCTCGCCCACCATGATCGACGGGCCGTTGAGATTGCCGTTGGTGATGCGCGGGAAGATCGAGGAATCCGCCACCCGCAGGTTCTCGACGCCGATCACCCGGCATTGCGGATCGACCACTGCCAGGGGATCGTCGGCCGCGCCGATTCGCGCCGTCCCGCAGGGGTGATAGGCGCTCTCGGCGTGCTCGGAGACGAACCGGTCGAGATCCTCGTCGCTGGTCGCATCGGCGCCCGGCTGGATCTCAGGCCCGCGATAGGGAGAAAAGGCCTCCTGCGCGTAGATCTCGCGGGTCAGGCGGATCGCCTTGCGGAACTCGGCCCAATCGTCCGGATGGGACATGTAGTTGAAGCGGATCGACGGCGCGGCGGTCGGATCGGAGCTCTTCAGGCGCAGCTCGCCCCGCGATTTCGAGCGCATCGGTCCGACATGGGACTGGTAGCCGTGGCCGGGCGCCGCCGCCTTGCCGTCATAGCGGATGGCGCCGGGCAGGAAGTGGTACTGGATGTCGGGATACTCGATGCCGGCGTCCGAGCGGATGAAGGCGGCGGCCTCGAAGTGATTGGTGGCGCCGTAGCCGGTGTGGAGCATCATCCATTCGAGGCCGACCCGCCCCTTGGTGAAGAGGCCGAGATAGCCGTTGAGGGTGATCTGCTGGATGCAGGTCTCCTGGATGTAGAGTTCCAGGTGATCCTGCAGGTTCCGGCCGACGCCGGAGCGCGGCGCGACGACGTCGATGCCGTGGCGGGAGAGTTCGGCCGGATCGCCGATGCCCGAATGCATGAGGAGCATCGGCGAGTTGATCGAGCCCGCCGCCAGCACCACCTCGCGCCGCGCCTTGATGAGGCCCGAAACGCGCCTGCCCGAGCCGACGACGACGCCGCTGGCGCGCCCCGTCCTGCGGTCGATCTCGACCCGCAGCGCGTGACCATGGACGAGCCGGCAGTTGTCGCGCTTCAGGGCATCGCGCAGATAGGCGTTGGCGGCCGACCAGCGGCGCCCCTGCCAGATCGTCTGCTGCATCGGGCCGAAGCCCTCCTGCTTCTCGGCGTTGTAGTCCTCGGTGACGGGATAGCCGGCCTGGCGCCCCGCCTCGATGAAGGCCTCATAGAGCGGGTTCTGCATGTCGCCGTTCTTGACGTGCAGCGGTCCGGAGGTGCCCCGCCAGGCCGGGTCGACGCCGCGCCCGGCGCCGCCATGGAAGTTTTCCATGCGCTTGAAATAGGGAAGCACGTCGGCATAGGCCCAGCCGGTCGCCCCACTCGCCGCCCAGTGCTCATAGTCGAGGGCGTGGCCGCGCACATAGACCATGCCGTTGATCGAGGAGGAACCGCCGATGACCCGGCCGCGCGGGGTGACGAGACGGCGGCCGGCCAGCGTCTTCTCCGGCTCGGCGACGAAGCCCCAGTCGTAGCGGCGCATGTTCATCGGAAACGACAGGGCGCCCGGCATCTGGATGAACGGGCCGGCGTCGGTGCCACCGGCCTCCAGCACCAGTACCTGATAGCGGCCGTCCTCGGACAGGCGGTTGGCCATGGCCGAGCCGGCCGAGCCGGATCCGACGATGACGTAGTCGGCTTCGTCGATGGTCTTCATGCGTCGAGCTCCGCGTCGATGAAGCGCCCGACCATTGCGGCGGCGCTGGAGGGATCGGGTTGCGTGAGGGGGGTGAGGGCCTGGCGCAGCCAGACGCCGTCGATCATCGCGCCGGCCCCGGCGGCGATGCGGGAAGCGCGGGGCTGGCCGACCAGCGGCTTCAGCGCCGAGACGAGATTGGTCTCGAGCCTTCGGAAATAGACCCGCAGGAGCCGCGCAGCTTCCCCTGAGCGGCGGGCATAGAGATAGAAGACCAGCCAGGCCGAGATCGACTCCTGGCTGAACTGGCTGGGGGCGAAACTCGCCGTGATCACCGCGGCGACCCGCTCGCGCGGGCTCTGCGCCTCGGTCAGCCGCCGCGTCACCTCGAGGCGGTAGCGGCGCAGGAGGGTGCGCATCGCCGCGATCAGCACGTCGTCCTTGGTGCCGAAGTAATGGTGGATGAGGGCCGGCGAGATGCCGGCGCGGGCGGCGATGCCGGCCACCGTCACGTCGAGCGAACCAGCTTCGTCGATCGCCGCGATGGCGGCGGCGACGACGGCTTCGCGGCGCGCCGCCTCGACGGAAGGGCGGCCGGGGATGCGGCGATCGGAACTGGACATGGGCCCCAAGATAGGGGGATTGATTGATCAGTCAATCAATTTCTGGCCGAAGCAACGGCACGGCGATGTTTGCCTGGGATTGAAAGCCGGCTATGGAGCCCGATGGCCCGCCCCGAGCCGAGCCGTCATCCCGCTTGAAGGTGTGCTCCTTGCCCCATTCGTCCACCGCATCGTCCGCCCGGCCCGGCCCGCTCCTCGCCCATCTCCTGATCGCGCTCGCCGTCGTCGCCGCGACGGCGGCCATCCTCTACGCCATGGGCCGCAACCCGATCTGCCCCTGCGGCGAGGTCAAGCTGTGGTGGGGCGCGGTGAACAGCGAGGAGAACTCGCAGCACCTGTCGGACTGGTATTCGGCCTCGCATCTGATCCACGGCTTCCTGTTCTTCGGCGCGACCTGGCTGGCGATGCGCCGCTTTAGCTTTGCGCCCCGGCTCATCCTGGCGCTCGTCGTCGAATGCGCCTGGGAGATCGCGGAGAACACCGATGCGGTGATCCAGCATTATCGCGAGACGACGATCTCGCTGGACTATGCCGGCGATTCGATCCTCAACTCGGTGTCCGACATCGGCTTCATGGCGCTCGGCTTCTTTCTGGCGAGCAGGCTGCCGGTGTGGCTGACCGTCCTGATCGCCATCGGGCTCGAGCTCTTCGTCGGCTTCATGATCCGCGACAACCTGACGCTCAACGTCCTGATGCTGCTCTGGCCGATCGAGGCCGTGAAGACCTGGCAGGGCGGCGCCTGAAGCCTGCCAGTGGAAGACGGCGGCTTCACGCCTTTCCGGCCGCGGCGGACGTTCCGGCATATTTGGGGATCTCGCCGCCGCGCAGCTTGGCCATGTAGGTCGTCATCTCCCGCTTCACGATCGGCATCAGGAAGTAGAGGCCGACGATGTTGAAGATGCCCATGGCAAAGAGCGAGGCGTCGGAGAAGTCGAGCACCGCGCCGAGGCTGACCGCGGCCCCCAGGACGACGAACAGGCAGAACAGCACCTTGTAGACCAACTCGGAGGCGTAGGTGTCGCCGAACAGGAAGCACCAGGCCTTCACGCCGTAATAGGACCAGGAAATCATCGTCGAGAAGGCGAAGAGCACGACCGCCACCGCCAGCACATAGGGGAACCAGCCGATCCGCGTGCCGAAGGCGGCCGAGGTCAGCTCGACGCCGGACAGGTTGTTGGCGGTGGCGATCTGCCCCGCCGCCTCGTCCCAGACATACAGCCCCGTCGCCGGGTCCTGCTGCAGGACGCCGGAGATGGTGATGACCAGCGCCGTCGCCGTGCAGATGATCACCGTGTCGATGAACGGCTCCAGCATCGAGACGAAGCCCTCGGTCACCGGGTGCTTGGTCTGCACCGCCGAATGGGCGATCGCCGCCGAACCGATGCCGGCTTCATTGGAAAACGTCGCCCGCCGCAGCCCCTGGATCAGCGCGCCGACCAGCCCGCCGGCGACGCCGAGCCCGGTGAAGGCGCCCTCGAAGATCTCCGCGAAGGCGGTGCCCAGCTGGTCGACATTGGCAAGGATGACGATCAGGGCGGCGCCGAGATAGAGGATGCCCATGAAGGGCACGAGCTTCTCCGTCACCCTTGCGATCGACTTGATGCCGCCGACGATGACGAGGAAGACAACCACCGCCATGACGAGGCCGGTGATCCAGCCGCGATCGGCAAGGAAGCTCGCCTCGCCGCCGGTGATCACCACAAGCTGCGCATGGGCCTGGTTGGCCTGGAACATGTTGCCGCCGCCCCAGGAGGCGAGGACGCAGCAGACCGCGAAGCAGACGGCGAGCACCTTGCCGAGGGTGGTGTGGCCGATCTCCGCCATGCCCTTCTTCAGGTAGTGCATCGGGCCGCCCGAGACGCGGCCGTCGTCATATTCGGTGCGGTACTTCACGCCGAGGGTGCATTCGGTGAATTTCGACGCCATGCCGAGGAGGCCCGACAGGATCATCCAGAAGGTCGCGCCCGGCCCGCCGATCGAGACCGCGACGGCGACGCCGGCGATGTTGCCGAGGCCGACCGTGCCGGAGACCGCCGTCGCCAGCGCCTGGAAATGCGTCACTTCGCCGGCCGCCTCTGGCGAGGTGTAGTGGCCGCGCACCAGCTGGATCGCATGGGGCACCATGCGGAACTGCACGAAGCCGAAATAGACGGTGAAGATCGCCGCCGCGGTGATCAGCCAGAGCACGATCCAGGGAAGGTCGGTGCCCGGGATCGCGGCGAAGATGAAGTCGACGAAGGGCTTGGTCACAGGCCCGACGATGCCGTCGACCATCGCGTCAATCGTCGCCGTGTTGCCGGCCGCGGCCTCCTCCTGCGCCCTGGCCGTGCCGACGCCAAGGGCCATGAAGACGAACGGGCTCAGGCAGCGGCTGACGAGGCGCATGGGCGGTATCCTCAGGAACACGGCGACCGCCACGCGGCCGTCCGGAGCGGGGCGGCGTCGCCCTGCGGTGTCACGGAACGATGACCGTCGGGATCGTCGCGGCCTGGGCGAGGCCCAGCGTGACGCTGCCGAAGATCTTGTTCTCGAGGCCCGACTTGCCGGTGCGTCCGACGAAGATCTGGCAGGCGCCCCGGTCGCGGGCGACCTCGAGAATGACGGCGGTGGGGGAGCCGAAGCGGATCTCGCCCTCGACCGTCAGCCCCGCCGCCTGCAGCTCGGCGACGATCGGATCGACCAGGGCGGTCTTCGCCCGCTCGAGCTCCTGGCGCCGGCGCATCCGGCGCTCGTCCAGTTCCTGGGGGGTGAGAAAGCTGTAAGGGGACCACTGCAGCACGTGGATCAGGCAGAGGGCCGCGCCGCTCGCTTCGGCGCGCCTGGCGGCATAGTCGACGACGGTCCGGTCGGTGCCGTCATAGGCGACGACGAAAGTCTCGCTGGCCATGTGCCACCTGTCACAATCGGGCCGAAGCCTCTGTCCCTCCATCAATTCTGGTTACGGTACCATCAATTTCGCAAATGGCAACACGACTGGGCAGGGCAGAGGAGTGCCGAAAAGACGGGCAGCGAGCGGCGCCGCGGGCCGTGCGGAAGGAACCGCCGACCGCGCGGCCTCCCGGAGACGGTTCTCGGTCCTTCCCCGGTGCAACGTCCCGGCTGGCCGCGCGAACAGCCTCTCCGGCTAGTCCGCTTCGGTCAGGAAGACCTGATGGTCGAGCAGGTAATGGGCGAAGAAGGGCAGGCTCGCCGAGCCGATCTCACGGGCGTCGATGCCCATCGTGCCGGCCCGGATCGCCACCGGCGAGAGCCCCTGGCGGTTGATCCGCGTGATGGCCGTCGCGGTGGCCTCGACCAGGCGGCTGCGCACGCCGGCGGGAAAGCGCCCGTCGATGACGGCGGATTCGAAATCGTAGATCGAGCAGGCCGAGACGATCGCATGGGCGAGACCGTAGGCCGCCGTCTCGAGCCAGCGGTCGAGCAGCGGGCCGAAGCTCTCCCACGACACCTCCCCGCGCCACAAAGCGAGCGGGTTGCCGCCTTCCGCCTCGTACATCTTCTCGAGGAGATGCAGCGAGGCGAAGTTGATCAGCTGGGCATGGCCGCCGTCCTCGCGCGGCACCGGCATCGAGCCGACCGCCCCGGCATTGCCGAGCCGGCCGGAGACGAGATCGCCGTTCATCACGATGCCGCCGCCGACGAAGGCGCCGACGAAGAAATAGACGAAGTCGGCCGAGCGGGTGGAGCCGAAGACGTTCTCGGCGGCGCAGGCCGCCGTCGCGTCGTTGGCGACGTTGACGGTGAGATCGGTCACGGAGGCGAGCGCCGCCGGCACGTCGAGGTCGCGCCATTCCTCCATCGTGCCGGCAGGCGCGCCGATCTCGTCGGCCCAGGACCAGAGTTCGTACGGCAGCGCCACGCCGAGACCGGTGACCCGGCCGGCGAGCTTCGCCGGCAGCAGCGCCCGGAGCTTGGGTTCGGCGACGGCGACGAAATCGAGCACCTGGCGCAGCCGCGGAACGCTGTAGGCGACCCGTTCGTGCCCTCTGATTCGCCCGATGAAGTCCATCAGAACGAGGTCGACCGACCGCCGGCCGATCTTCAGCCCGAGCGCGAAGGCGCCGTCGGGATTGAGCCGCATCGGGATCGACGGCTGGCCGACGCGGCCGCGCTGCGGCTGGTCCCGAAGCACCAGCTCCTCGGCCTCCAGCGCGCGCATGATCACCGAGGCGGTCTGCGGCGAAAGCCCGGTTCGCCGGGCGATCTCGGCCTTGGCGAGGCGGCCGTTGCGGCGAATCAGCGACAGCACGGCCCGCTTGTTGTGGGCCCTGAGGCCGGACTGGTTGGAGCCGCGCATGCGGCTTTCGGCAGCGTCTGCCCCACGCCCCGCCATGCCTGTCTCCGGTGTGTCCATCGCGATCCTCCCGGCGCCGCCCGGCGCCCTCGCCGCTCCGGCCATGTGGAACGGGGAGCGCGCAGGAATCGCCGAAGCAAGGCTATCATCGCATCGAAAGCACAACCACCCGTGGGCCGAGCTTACATGTCCGGATAAATAAATCCATCTGAATTATAATTGTTGACATCTGCCTGGCTCTGGTGTTCCCTGCCTGCCACCGATCGATTGGAGGTCGATCGTCCGACGCTGGAGCAATCTGGCGCCATCAACGGTTTCGGGAGGAAATCACGTGAACATCCGCACCCTGATTGCAGGTTCGATCCTGTCGTCCGCCTGCGCCTTCGCAGCGCCGGCCCTCGCCCAGAGCGGCGATATCAGCGCCTGCCTGATCACCAAGACTGACATCAACCCCTTCTTCGTCAAGATGAAAGAGGGCGCCAGCGCCGAGGCGGAGAAGCTCGGGATCAAGCTGTCGGCCTATGCCGGCAAGGTCGATGGCGACCATGAGAGCCAGGTCAACGCCGTCGAGACCTGCATCGCCGACGGCGCCAAGGGCATCCTGATCACCGCATCGGATACGGCGGCGATCACCGACGTGGTGAAGCGCGCCCGCGAGCGCGGCATCCTGGTGATCGCGCTGGATACCCCGCTCGACCCCGTCGATGCTGCCGATGCGACCTTCGCCACCGACAACTTCGAGGCCGGCCGCCTGATCGGCGCCTGGGCGAAGGCCAGCGTCGAAGATCCCGCCAACGCCAAGATCGCCATGCTCGATCTCAACGAGAGCCAGCCCACCGTCGGCGTCCTGCGCGACCAGGGCTTCCTCGAGGGCTTCGGCATCGACACCGGCGACAAGAAGCGCTGGGGCGACGAGACCGACCCGCGCGTCGTCGGCCACGAGGTCACCCAGGGCAACGAGGAAGGCGGCTTGCGGGCGATGGAGAACCTTCTCCTGAAGGATCCCGAGATCAACGTCGTCTACACGATCAACGAGCCGGCCGCGGCCGGCGCCTACGAGGCCCTGCAGTCGGCGGGCCGCGCCGGCGAGGTGCTGATCGTCTCGGTCGATGGCGGCTGCCCCGGCGTCAAGAACGTCCAGGAGGGCATCATCGGCGCGACCTCCCAGCAGTATCCGCTCGACATGGCCCGCCTCGGCATCCAGGCGATCGCCAAGTTCGCCGAGACCGGGGAGAAGCCGAAGGCCTCGGAAGGCCTCGACTTCACCAACACCGGCGTCAACCTCGTCACCGACAAGCCGGTCGACGGCGTCCCGTCGATCTCGGTCCAGGAAGGCCTCGACCGCTGCTGGGGCTGATCGCCCCGCAAGACTGAACCTTAAGTCGAGACGGCAGGTGCGCGGCGACGTTCCCGCGCGCCTGCCCGACCAGCGAAAGAGGCGAGGATGGTCAGCGAACAAACCGATCACGAGCATGTCGCCCGTGGGGCGGACACGAGCACGCCGGTCTTCGAGCGATCGAAGCGGTCCCTGCTCGGCCAGATCCAGCACCTGCTCCACAACAACCCGACCCTCGTGCCGGTGCTCATCCTCCTGGCATCGGTCGTGGTCTTCGCCATCGCCACCGACGGGCGGCTGATCAACGGCCTTGCCATCAAGATCACGCTCGAGCAGGTCTCGATCGTCGGGATTCTCGCCTGCGCCCAGACGCTGGTGATCCTGACGGCCGGCATCGACCTGTCGATCGGCGCGGTGATGGTGCTGAGCTACGTCGCCATGGGACATCTCGCCGTCACCTACGGGCTGCCGGCCCCGGTGGCGCTCATCGGCGGCTTCTTCGTCGGCATGGGCCTCGGCGGCATTTCCGGCCTTTTGGTGACGCGGGTGAAGCTGCCACCCTTCATCGTCACCCTCGGCATGTGGCAGATCGTGCTCGCCACCGTCTATCTCTATACCGGGTCGCAATCGATCCGCAGCCAGGACATCGATGCCGCCGCCCCGCTGCTCAAGCTGTTCGGCGAGCGGGTCTCGATCTTCGGCTGGCAGCCGACGATCCTCGGCGCGCCGATCATCTACGCCGTCGTCCTGATGATCGCGATCTTCGCCCTGTTCTCCTACATCATGCGGCAGACGGCGTGGGGCCGCCACGTCTACGCGGTGGGCGACGACAAGCAGGCGGCCGATCTGGCGGGCGTGCGATCCGACAAGGTGGTGTTCTCGGTCTATGTCGTCGCCGGCCTGATCGCCGCCGTCGCCGCCTGGGCCGCGATCGGCCGGGTCGGATCGATCTCGCCGTCCTCCTTCGCCGAGGCCAATCTCGATTCCATCGCCGCGGTGGTGATCGGCGGCACCTCGCTGTTCGGCGGCCGGGGAACGATCCTCGGCTCGCTCTTCGGCGCCCTCACCGTCGGCACCTTCGCGACCGGACTGAAGCTGGCCGGCGCCGACCCGCAATGGGTGCTGTTCGCCTCGGGCTGCCTGATCATCCTGGCGGTCGCCCTCGACCAATGGATCCGGAGGATATCGGCATGAGTGGCAGACAGCCCATTCTCTCAGGCCGCAACATCGTCAAGCACTACGGCCGCGTCACCGCCATCGATCATGCGGATTTCGACCTCTATCCGGGCGAGATCCTGGCGGTCATCGGCGACAACGGTGCCGGCAAGTCGACGCTGATCAAGACGCTGTCGGGCGCCGTGGTGCCCGACGAGGGCGAGATCCGGCTGAATGGCGAGGTGGTGCGCTTCACCTCGCCGATCGAGGCGAAGGAAGCCGGCATCGAGACCGTCTACCAGAACCTCGCGCTCTCCCCGGCGCTGTCGATCGGCGACAACATGTTCCTCGGCCGCGAGATCCGCAAGCCTGGCTTTGCCGGCAAGTATCTGAGGATGCTCGACCGCAAGGCGATGGAGCGGATCGCGCGGGAGAAGCTGTCGGATCTCGGCCTGATGACCATCCAGAACATCGGCCAGGCGGTGGAGACGCTGTCGGGCGGCCAGCGCCAGGGCGTCGCGGTGGCGCGGGCGGCGGCCTTCGGCTCGAAGGTGATCATCCTCGACGAGCCCACGGCGGCACTGGGGGTGAAGGAATCGCGCAAGGTGCTGGAACTCATCCAGGACGTCCGCTCGCGCGGCCTGCCGATCGTGCTGATCTCCCACAACATGCCGCATGTCTTCGAGATCGCCGACCGGATCCATGTCCACCGGCTCGGCAAGCGGCTCTGCGTCATCGATCCGAAGCTCGCCTCAATGAACGACGCCGTGGCGCTGATGACCGGCGCGAAGACGCCCGAGGCGTCGATGATGGCGGCCTGACACGCGGGCGGCGGAGTCGCCCGGCGGGCGTCTCCGATCGCTGGCGAATGGGCCGGGCAGTCAGGTCGGCGGCGTTTTCCCGATTTCGCCGCAGCGTGCAGATCCCGGCACCGTCGCGGTTTCGGCCCTGCCTCCAGACACGGCATCGCCGCGCGGAGAGCCCTGTGGGCTTCCCGTCGCGGGCGATGTCGTGATGGCGATGTCGGGATAGCGCAAAGCCGCGCGAAACAAATCGATCGCAGCGGGGATGCGGTCGTGAAGATCGCATCCCGCAGCTTGAGGCGTGACGCCTTGAACGGCCCGTCAGCGCGGGCCGACACTCGGGCCCGTCAGTGCAGGCTGACGGTCAGGAGCTCGTTCTGCGTGGCGCTGGCGAGAATGCTCGAGCGGTCGTCGGACACCGCCAGCGGCGTGCCGTCGGCGCCGAACAGGGCCCACAGCTTCAGGCCCGGCTGGATCGACTTGGCGGCCGGAAAGCGGGCCCGCATCTCGTCGGAGCTCATCTGGCGCATGTAGGCGATCTGGCCTTCGCCCAGCGACGCGAGGTCGAACGGGGCGGTATGGGTGGTCACAGGATCGTTCATGATCGTCTCCTTTGTGAAGGCAAACGCGAAACCCGGTCAATCGTTGACCGCGATCTCGATTCTCCTGACGATGCGTTCGGGTTCGGGCTTGGCCAGATCGATCAGCAAGAGGCCGTTCTTCAGCTCGGCGCCGATCACCCGCATGCCATCGGCAAGCAGAAAGCATTTCTGGAACTGCCGCGCGGCGATTCCGCGATGCAGGTATTCGCGCTCGCCCTCGTCGCTCTGGCGGCCCTTGATGAGAAGCTGGTTCTCCTCGACGGTCACCTCGAGGTCCTCCGGCAGGAAGCCGGCGACGGCGAGCGTTATGCGGATGAGACCGCCGGCGTCACAGCCATCCGTCCCACCGTCGCGGGCGCGGACACGCTCGATATTGTAGGGAGGGTAACCGTCACCGCCCTTGGCGATGCGCTCCAGCGTCTTCTCGACGCTGTCGAAGCCAAGCAGCAACGGGCTGGAAAAAGGCGTCATGCGACTCATCGGTGGAAAGCCCTTGATCAAGCGACTTCTCTGATCGGGGCCCGAAACCGGCGTCCCCGTCCGACCACTGATATGGCGTCGGGCGGGCGCCGCTTCAATGCTCCCACGTCAGTGGAGGCGCTTGAAGACATCCTGCGCTGAAATCGTTCTCAAGAGTTGAAGAGCCGGCAGGGGAGCCGACGGGACAGTTGAAGACCCGGCGGGAGGCTGCCTGCCGGCCGCAAGGCGATCCCGGCAGCCGCGACGCCGCCCGGCCCGGCAGAACGCACGCGGGCGCCCGCCCGATCGCACCGGTCGGGCGGGCCAGCAGAACGGTCGAGGCGCGATGCTGGCGCCTCTCGCCGCGATCACGAGGCCTCGGTCGAACCCGGCTTGAAGTTCATCGCGACGCCGTTGATGCAATGGCGCTTGCCGGTCGGCTTCGGCCCGTCGTTGAAGACGTGGCCGAGATGGCCGCCACAAGTCGCGCAATGGACTTCGGTGCGGGGATAGATCAGCTTGTAGTCCGTCGTCGTGCCCACCGCCGTCGCCGAGACGGGCTCCCAGAAGCTCGGCCAGCCGGTGCCGGAATCGAACTTCGCCTTCGACGAATAGACCGGCGTGTCGCAGCCGGCGCAGACGTAGAGGCCGGACTTCTTGTTGTCGTTGAGCGCACTGGAGAAGGGCCGCTCCGTCGCCTCCTGGCGCAGCACGGCGAACTGGTCCGGCGTCAGCAGCTTCTTCCACTCGGCCTCGCTCCGGCTGACGGGAAACGCTCCTTCGGCCGCATCCGCGCCCTGTCGCAGGAAGGCCATGCCACCGATCGCGGCGACACCGGCAGCCAGTCCCGCCTTCAGAAAATTGCGTCTGATCATTGCCAGTCACTCCATCCTTGTAACGGGAGCCTTGTCCCGGGGCCTTATCCCGTCGAACCTTGCCCCGTGGGACCCAATCGTCTTGCGGCGCCGTGATCCAGCCGAACCACCATCTCGCCCGGGCTGCCGTCGCGCCGATTTCCGGAGCACCAGCCGATTCGTGCCGCTATGGGCGTGACTGCACCGGCCCTCCGGCGCCCCACTCCGAACGGCGACCACGCCCACCAGATGGTGTCTAGCGCTGGCGCCGTCAGCACGGGGAAGCCTCGCATATCCGTCACGACCCTCCCCGGTCACAAGACTGTTCGGGGGCGGAGTGGTGGTTGTTACACCCCTCCCCGCCCCCGGCAAATTCACGATGTCGCGCGTCCGACCGCCCTGCGAGCGCATGGCGGCCGGAGCGCCGCCTTTTACTTCTTCGGCATCAGCACCGTGTCGATGACGTGGACGACGCCGTTCGACTGCATGACATCGGCCTGGGTGACGGTGGCCGTGTTGCCGGAGGCGTCCATGACGACGATGCTCTCGCCCTCCATGCCGAGGGTGATCTCGCCGCCCTCGACGGTCTTGGCCGGATGCTTGCCGCCGTCATCCTCGATCATCTTCATGGCGGCTTCCGACGTCGCCTTGGCCGGGACCACATGATAGGTCAGGATCTTGGCGAGCTGGTCCTTGTTCTCCGGCTTCAGGAGATCGTCCACCGTGCCGGCGGGCAGCTTCGCGAAGGCTTCGTTGGTCGGGGCGAAAACGGTGAAGGGGCCCTCGCCGCCCAGCGTCTCGGCCAGGCCGGCGGCCTTCACGGCGGCGACCAGGGTGGTGAGGTTGCTGGCCTGCGAGGCGTTCTCGACGATCGTCTTCTGCGGATCCATCGCGGCCCCGCCGACCATCGGCATGTCACCGCTCGACATGGCAGCCTGCGCCAAGGCGGACGGCACGGCGGCAAGCGAGCCGGCGGCGAGGATCGAGGTGAGCGCCGCGGCGCGGATCATCATTTTCAGCATGTGAACAATCTCCCGGTTTGAAACATGGTTTCGAACCTCCGGTGCGGAGGATGTGGGAGATACGAGCCGGAAGCCTGTTCGGTTGCGTGACGTTACTTTCACGCATTCTTTATATCTCGACGGCGATAAAATATCTTCACGCCCAGTTCGGGAAATCGAAATCCTCTTGAATTTCTTGTGTCACGCCAAAGCCGTCAATTCACTGGATGAATTTGGACCTCGCGGGAAATTTCGAAGATTCACTGGAAATTCGATGATCAGCACCTTTATTGCCTGATCTATTCATGCGTCATCTTGTCGCCACCAGCTGCATGCATCCGGATCGGATGGCTGATCGTATCGTTCATTTCGGTCGATCGGCGCGGTGGCTCGGCAACGTCCGATGGTCTTCCCGATGACACCGACCCGCACTGCTTTCCCTTCGCCGCCCGCTCCCTTCGTCGCGAGGGGCCCGATCTGACCTCGCGGCTGGCGGATCAGTCGCCGGTGGAGCGGCGCATCGCCTTGATCTTCGAGCGGCCCTTCTTCTCCTTGATCCGGCGCTCCACCGCCCCCTTGGACGGCCGCGTCTTCTTGCGCGGCGGCGGCGGCGGCTTCAGTGCCTCGCGGACCAGCTCCGCCAGCCGTTCGCGCGCATCTTCCCGGTTGCGGTCCTGGCTGCGGAAGCGCGAGGCCTCGATCAGGACGTCGCCGTCCTTGGTTCCCCGCTGCCCGGCCAGCCGGGCGAGCCGGAGCTTCACCTCCGGGGACAGCACCTCGGACTGGCCGGCGAGGAAGCGCAGCTGAACGGCTGAGGAGACCTTGTTGACGTTCTGGCCGCCCGGCCCCGAGGCGCGGATGAACTGCTCCTCGAGTTCCGCCTCGGGCAGGACGACCGATCTCGTCACCCGCAAGTCCCGCGTCTCGGCCATCTCGTCCTTCCGTCCAACCGCTTTGATGCCGGCTCTCGCCGGTCCGAGCCGCCCGCGCCCGGCGAAACACCGTTCGGGCACCGCCATTCTATAGGACAAGCGCGCGCCGGCCCAGCCGCCGCGACGCAGGGATCGCGCGGCTTCGTGCCTTCAGGACGTGATCAGGGCTATCGGGGCGAGCGATCCGGCGATCCGCCCGATCTGGACCAACAACGATCCGAGGCCAAGCCGGAGCTGCTCGGGAGATGATTCGGCAGCAGGAGTTCGAAGGGATCGAACGCGGGCCGAGATCGCCGGGGTCCGAACGCACTTCGGCACCGGCGGCGGCTGCTTGACGCAGTGCCGGCCGGTGCCGTGCTCCCTCCCAGGAAGCGGTTGCTATTCGGCGGCCATCGGCAGGACGGGCGCGGCCTGCGCCACCGTCTCGTCCACATGGCCGGCGAATTTCTCGAAGTTCTTGGTGAACATCGCGACGAGCTTCTGCGCCTGGCGATCGTAGGCGGCGGGGTCGCTCCAGGTCGAGCGGGGATCGAGGATCGCCGCATCGACGCCCTCCACCGCGACCGGAACCTGGAAGCCGAAATTGCCGTCGGTGCGGAATTCGGCGTCGTTCAGGCTGCCGTCGAGGGCGGCGTTCAGAAGCGTGCGCGTCACCTTGATCGGCATGCGCCGGCCGGTGCCGTAGGCGCCGCCGGTCCAGCCGGTATTGACCAGCCAGCAGCTGGTGCCGTGGCGGGCGATCAGATCGCGCAGGAGGTTGCCGTATTCGGTCGGGTGGCGCGGCATGAAGGGCGCGCCGAAGCAGGTCGAGAAGGTCGCCTCCGGCTCGGTGACGCCGCGCTCGGTGCCGGCCACCTTGGCGGTGTAGCCGGACAGGAAGTGGTACATCGCCTCGGCCGGGGTGAGCCGGGCGATCGGCGGCATGACGCCGAAGGCGTCGGCCGTCAGCATGATGACGTTGCGGGGATGGGTGTCGCGCCCGGTCGCGGACGCGTTGGGAATGAAGTGCAGCGGATAGGCCGCGCGGGTGTTTTCGGTCAAAGAGCCGTCGTTGAAGTCCGGCATGCGCCGGTCGTCGAGGACGACGTTCTCGAGCACCGTGCCGAATCTGCGGGTGGTGGCGAAGATTTCCGGCTCGGCCTCCGCCGACAGGCGGATGGTCTTGGCGTAGCAGCCGCCCTCGAAATTGAAGATGCCGTTCTCGCCCCAGCCATGCTCGTCGTCGCCGATGAGCGTGCGGCTGTGGTCGGCCGAGAGCGTGGTCTTGCCGGTGCCGGACAGGCCGAAGAACACCGCCGCGTCGCCCTGCGGCCCGACATTGGCCGAACAGTGCATCGGCATGACGCCGCGCGCCGGCAGGCGGTAGTTGAGGGCGGTGAACACCGACTTCTTCATCTCGCCGGCATAGGCGGTGCCGCCGATGAGCACGATGTTGCGGGAAAGGTCGACCGCGATCACCGTCTCGGAGCGGCAGCCGTGGCGCTCGGGATCGGCCCGGAAGGACGGCAGGTCGATGATCGTCATTTCGGGCACGAAGCTCGACAGCGCGTCGGCCGAGGGGCGGATGAGCAGGTTGCGGATGAACAGCGAGTGCCAGGCATATTCGGTGACGACCCGCACGTTGATCGCATATTCGGGATCGGCGCCGCCGGTCAGGTCCTGGACGAAGAGATCGCGCCCCTTCGCCGCCGCCTTGAAGTCGTCGTAGAGGCGCTCGAAGGTCTCCGGCTCCATCGCGGCGTTGTTGTCCCACCACACGACGCCCTCGGTCATTTCGTCGCGCACGACGAACTTGTCCTTGGGAGAGCGGCCGGTGTGCTTGCCGGTGGTGGCGACGAGAGCGCCCTCGGCGGTGAGGCGCGCCTCACCACGGCGGATGGCGATCTCGACGAGCTCGGCCTCCGGCAGGTTCCAGCGGATGGAGGACAGCCCCTCGAGCCCCGTCGTTTCGATCCCGCTCTGCGGATTGCGCGTCCCGATCTGATCCACCACTTGCTTCCTCCAATACCCGGCCGAACCGCCGACGAACTTTGTGACAGATAGAGGACAGCGCAGTCGCAAGCAAGCAATCATCTCTAGAAAACTTATATATATCAGTAATTTAATCGATTTAGGCGAGCTTCGGCATGATCTAATCGTTTCGATGCTTGGATTCCGCCCGCTGCTTGCATGCGCCGGACACCGGGCGGCGGCATCACCAGCGGGAAGCCGGGCCGTCTCGACATTGTGGCGGCCCGGCGGGCGCCGGGGCCGGGGTGCCGGCGGCGATGCGGGGAACGGGCTGTATTCCGGCGATCTTCTGCTATACTCGCCCGCAGATCCTCCCTGCGGGCCGCCGCTCCCGGTGGCTCGGGGCGGGTGGCGGCGCCGCGGATACGAGACACGAGCCGGGACGACGGCTCTCGGCTTTCATCGTCTGAGGCGCCAGGACGGGGCCTGCGACGTTGCAAGATTTGCATTCCGCCACATTTTACGCGGATTGATGACAGCGAAGGGGCCCTTCCATGCGATGGCACGGCTCGGCGAGATCGGACCAAGAGGCACCCGCCTCCCGAACCCGCCGCATCCGCGTCACGCCTGATCCGGCGGCCGACACCGCTCGACACGCGCAGCGGCCCGCGGCCGGATCGAAGACTGGAGAGACATGACATGCCGACAATCGCCCTCGTGGATGACGACCGAAACATTCTGACGTCCGTCTCGATTGCACTGGAGAACGAGGGTTACCGGGTCGAAACCTATACCGATGGAGCCTCGGCCCTCGAAGGGCTCCAGTCGAGCCCCCCGCATCTGGCAATCTTCGACATCAAGATGCCGCGCATGGACGGCATGGAGCTGTTGCGACGGCTGCGCCAGAAATCCGACCTGCCGGTGATCTTCCTGACCTCCAAGGACGAGGAGATCGACGAGCTCTTCGGCCTGAAGATGGGCGCCGACGACTATATCCGCAAACCCTTCTCCCAGCGGCTGCTGGTGGAGCGGGTGCGGGCGATCCTCAGGCGGGGCGCGCCGCGCGAGGCCGGCGCCAAGCCGGGTGTCGCCGCCTCGCCGGAATCCTCGCTCGAGCGGGGCCTCCTGGTCATGGACCAGGAACGCCATACCTGCACCTGGAAGACCAAGCCGGTGACGCTGACGGTCACCGAGTTCCTCATCCTGCACGCTCTGGCGATGCGGCCCGGCGTGGTGAAGAGCCGCGATGCGCTGATGGATGCGGCCTATGACGAGCAGGTCTATGTCGACGACCGCACCATCGACAGCCACATCAAGCGACTGCGCAAGAAGTTCAAGGCGATCGACGACGATTTCGACATGATCGAAACCCTCTACGGGGTGGGCTATCGCTTCCGCGAGGCGTAGAGGACGGCCACCGCCCTCCCGCCGCCCTCGCCGCTCCCGCCAGGCGCGGCCTCGCGGCGCGGCCGGCGCCGCAGGGTTGGCCGCCGCGAGCTGCCCGGTGAAGCGCAGTCCCGTTCGCCGGGACGTTTGCCCAGACTAGAAGGTCCATGGTTTCGGTTTCCTCCAGCGACGACAGGCAGCACCAGGACGATGCCGCGGCAGACCGCCGTCGGCGCCGCGATGCCATGGTGCGTCGGCGGCTGCGCCGCGTGCCCTTCGTGCGCCGCGTGCTCTACCGGCTGCGCTGGCTGCTCGGCCACTCGATCTTCTCGTCGCTGACGCGGCGCATCGTCTTTCTGAACCTCGTTGCCCTGATCGTGCTGGTCTCCGGCATCCTCTATCTCAACCAGTTCCGGGCGGGGTTGATCGACGCGCGGGTGGAAAGCCTCCTCACGCAGGGCGAGATCATCGCGGCGGCGATCGCCTCCTCGGCAACGGTCGAGACCAATTCGATCACGCTGGATCCGGAACGGCTGCTCGAGCTGCAGGCCGGCGACACGCTGGCGCCGACGGCGGAGGCGACCGACAGCCTCGACTTTCCGATCAATCCCGAGCGCGTCGCGCCGCTGCTCAGACGGCTGATCTCGCCGACCCGCACCCGGGCCCGCCTCTATGACCGCGACGCCAACCTGATCCTCGATTCGCGCCATCTCTATTCGCGTGGCCAGATCCTGCGCTACGACCTGCCGCCGGTCTCGCCCGACACGCCGAACCTGATGAACCGGATCCTCGATACGCTGCGCGGCATTCTCACCGGCAGCGACCTGCCGATCTATCGGGAGGCGCCGGGCGGCTCCGGCACGGCCTATCCCGAAGTGATGAACGCCCTCACCGGCGGCCCGGCGACGGTCGTGCGGGCGACCGAGAACGGCGAATTGATCGTCTCCGTCGCCGTGCCGATCCAGCGGTTCCGGGCCGTGCTCGGCGTCCTTTTGCTGTCCACCCAGGGCGGCGACATCGACAAGATCGTCCAGGCCGAGCGGATGGCGATCGTGCGCGTCTTCGGCGTCGCGGCGCTGGTGGTCATCGTCCTGTCGACGCTGCTTGCCTCGACCATCGCGACGCCGTTGCGGCGGCTGTCGGCCGCCGCCATCCGGGTGCGCCGCGGCGCCAAGGACCGGGCCCTGATTCCCGACTTCGGCGACCGGACCGACGAGATCGGCAATCTCGCCCGCGCCATCAGCGACATGACCCGGTCGCTCTATGCGCGCATCGACGCGATCGAATCCTTCGCGGCCGATGTCAGCCACGAACTCAAGAACCCCCTGACCTCGCTGCGCAGCGCCGTCGAGACGCTGCCGCTGGCCAAGAACGAGACCTCGAAGAGCCGGCTGATGGAGATCATCCAGCATGACGTCCGGCGCCTCGACCGGCTGATCACCGACATTTCCGATGCCTCCCGGCTCGACGCCGAGCTCGCCCGCCACATCGCGGCGAAGGTCGATCTCGCCGCCCTGCTGCGCTCGGTCGTCGACGGCGCGCGCAGCCACACCCAGGCCGGGCGCCGGCTGGCGATCAACTTCGAGGCGCAGAAGCTGCCCGCCACCCAGCGGCTCGGCTACGTCGTCTCCGGCCACGACCTTCGCCTCAGCCAGGTCTTCACCAACCTGATCGAGAACGCTCGCTCCTTCGTGCCGGCGGAAGACGGGCGCATCGACGTCTTCATCCGGCGGCGAGGCCAGCGGGTGATCGTCACCATCGAGGACAACGGCCCGGGCATCCAGGCCGAGATCATCGACCGGATCTTCGAGCGCTTCTACACCGACCGGCCGGCCGGCGAGGCCTTCGGCCAGAATTCCGGTCTCGGCCTGTCGATCTCGCGGCAGATCGTCGAGGCCCATGACGGCTCGATCCGGGCCGAGAACATCGAGGACGACGAGGCGCCGAACGGCATCGGCGGCGCCCGCTTCGTCGTCTCGCTGCCTGCGGCATGACGGCGGCGATGGCGACGGAAGCATGATGGGGGCCGAAAATCTCCACGCCTCCGCCGTCGCCCTCGATGGGCGGGGCATCCTGATCCGCGGCGCGGCCCGCAGCGGCAAGTCGACCCTCGTCCTCGCCCTCCTGCGGCGCGGCCCCTCGCTGGGTGTTGCCGCGCAATTCGTCGCCGACGACCGGGTGATCGCCGAGCGGCACGGCGAAACCCTGCGGCTGTCGGCGCCGGCGAGCCTGGCCGGCCTGATCGAGATCTCCGGCGTCGGCATCGTCGCGGAGACGGCGCGGCAGAGCGTCGATCTCTGGCTCGTCGCCGACCTCGTCCCGCCGGCGACCATCCTGAGGCATCCGGGTGCATTGAGTGCCGAGATCGCAGGGCTGACGGTCCCACTGGTGAGGCTGCCGCAACGCGAGGCCGCATTGTCGGCCGACATCCTCTTCACCCTCGCTTTGTCCGGCCGCCTGCCCGAATGAGCCCCGAGGCTCGCCGAGGGCCGGCGGATCGGAAGGCCTGCATTGAAAAGCATCACGCAAGCCCATCCTGCGATCATTTGACTTGCGGATTCGGAAAGGGCTGCCAAGATGCCGCTCGCCGGTCAGGGTCAGCCCGCGGGCGCCTCCTTCCGGAGGTGACGAACGTCGACAGCCGAGCGGGGTACAGGGTGACGGAGAGAGCGGGCATGGAAAGCTGCACCATCGAACGGGTTCACGGGGCGCTTTCGGCATGATCGGGCTGGTTCTCGTCACTCACGGCCGGCTCGCCGACGAGTTTCTCAACGCCGTCGAGCATGTCGTCGGACCGCAGGACGCCTTCGAGACCATCTCGATCGGCCCCGAGGACGACATGGAGCAGCGGCGCATCGACATCGTCGAGGCGGTCGCCAGGGCCGACCGCGGATCCGGCGTCATCATCCTCACCGACATGTTCGGGGGCACGCCGTCGAACCTCGCCATCTCGGTCATGGAGGGCAGCCGCGTCGACGTGCTCGCCGGCGTCAACCTGCCGATGCTGATCAAGCTCGCCAGCGTGCGCGAGGAAAAGCCGATGGCCGAGGCGCTGCTGGCCGCCCAGGAGGCGGGCCGGAAATACATCAATGTTGCAAGCCGCGTCCTCAGCGGCAACTAGAGACAGGTATCGTGCCAAGCTTGGAACACAAAGGGCGCTGCAACGGACCTTCCGCGGCACAGCCGATCGAAGCGGACGCCTCCGACGATCCGGCTGCCGGCAAGGCGGAAACGGCGCAGGATCGCGGTCCGCTCCACCGGCACTTCGCGATCGTCAACAAGCGCGGCCTGCATGCCCGGGCCTCCGCCCGCTTCGTGGAAACCGTCGAGAACTTCGACGCCGATGTGACGATCACCCGCGACGGCATGACCGTCGGCGGGCTGTCGATCATGGGGCTCCTGATGCTCGCCGCGAGCCAGGGCACGACGATCGCCGTCAGCGCCACCGGGCCAGAGGCGGAAGCGGTGCTCGACGCGCTGCAGGAACTTATCGCCAACCGCTTCGGTGAGGACGGCTGAGGGAGGCGCGGTCGCAGAACCGCCTCGCCAAGCGCCTCCACCGCCCCGCGAGCCTGCCGCGCTGCCGGTGCGGCTCTCCGCCGCGGATCGTTCGTCTGAAAGCAGGAACGCCCGCTCGCCTGCCGGTCGCCGGACGGGCGGAGTATCCCGCCCCCCTCGAAACGCGAGAAGCCGGCGCAGCTTCCGCCGCACCGGCTTGCCGACTTGATGCCGTGGCCGGCCCCCACTTCGGGCGGACACTGCGGCGAATGGCTCGCCTGCCGGGGCACGCTGCACCAAACCGGCTCAGGGGATGCCGGGGAAACCGGCCGGCAGGCGCCGGGATCCATCCCTTCCGGCGCCGGCGTCCGGCGACTTTTACGGGATCGGTCGAACTCCCGAGCCCCTGTCGGTCGCCGTCCCGTCAGTCGTCGTCGTCTTCGCGCCCGCCGCCGATGATGTCGGACACGTCGTCGTCGTCTTCCTCGTCCTCAAGGAAGGTGTCGTCGTCGTCGCTGTCGTCGTCGGAATCATCGTCGACATCGGGCAGGTTGCCGACGTCGGAATCGCTTTCCTCCTCGGCGGCTTCCTCCAGCGAAACGGTGTCGGGCGCGCTCTCGACCTCGACGGTCTCGACTTCCTCGACCTCTTCCTCTTCCTTGATGCTGTCGCCTTCGAAGTAGGACCGGGGATAGGACTTGCCCGTGAAGGGCGACACGATCGGATCCTTGTTCAGATCGTAGAACTTGCGTCCGGTTTCGGGATCGACGCGCTTGGTTCCGAGTTCTGGCTTCGCCATTCCTGCCTCATCACTTCCTGTCTGAATTTCCAACGTCGCGGGCCGAGCCGGCGGGCGTCACATTCGTCCATGCGAAGCGACGATCGCCGAGGCTTTCCCCCCCGAGAGGCGCCATCCCTCACGCGGGAGCGGCGCGAACATTGCGGCCGACCCATGGTCCGGCAAAATCGGCTGGTCCATACGGCCTCGTCCAGCCCTTGTCAAAGCCCTTATGGGACGACAGAAAGGGCACATGGTCGGGGGTGCGATCAAGCGGTTTTTCGCACCTTTCCGCCTCGGCCGGCACGCCTTGGATGCGCGGCCCAGACGAAGGGTGAGAACCATGCAGTCAAACGACCACGCGCCGCGGCCTCTCGCCGCGAGGCGCGAAGGCGCGCTGGCGGGCCGGGCGCGCGTGCCGGGCGACAAGTCGATCTCGCATCGCGCCTTCCTGTTCGGCGGCCTCGCCGCCGGAACGACGCGCATCCGCGGGCTGCTCGAGGGCGAGGACGTGCTGGCGACGGGCCGGGCCATGGCGGCGATGGGCGCCCGCATGAGGAAGGACGGCGACGTCTGGATCGTCGGCGGCGTCGGCAACGGCGCGCTGCTCGAGCCGCCCGGCGTCCTCGACTTCGGCAATGCCGGCACCGGCGCCCGGCTGACCATGGGCCTCGTCGGCCCCTACGACTTCGGCGCGACCTTCGTCGGCGACGCCTCGCTCTCCCGGCGCCCGATGGGCCGGGTGCTCGATCCGCTGCGGCTGATGGGTGTCCAGGTGGTGGCGCGGACCGGAGACCGGCTGCCGCTGTCGATCCGCGGGCCCCGGGTCGCCGCCCCGATCGTCTACCGGGTGCCGATGGCCTCGGCGCAGGTGAAGTCGGCGGTGCTGCTCGCCGGCCTCAACGCGCCGGGCACGACGACGGTGATCGAACCGGTGGCGACGCGCGATCACACCGAGAAGATGCTCCAGGGTTTCGGAGCCTCGCTGGAGGTGACGATCGATGCCGAGGGCGCCCGTCACATCGCGCTGGAGGGCCAGGGTCCCTTGCGGGCCGTCGAGGAGCTGACCGTTCCCGGCGACCCCTCCTCGGCCGCCTTCCCGCTGGTCGCGGCGCTGATCGTGCCGGGATCCGACGTGGTCATCGAGAACGTCCTGATGAACCCGACCCGCACGGGCCTCATCGAGACGCTGCTCGAGATGGGTGCCTCGATCGACGTTGCCAACCGGCGCCAGGAGGGCGGCGAGGACGTCGCCGACCTGCATGTGCGGCACTCCCGCCTCACCGGCGTCACCGTGCCGCCGGAGCGGGCGCCCTCGATGATCGACGAATATCCCGTCCTTGCCATCGCCGCCGCCTTCGCTGAGGGAACGACGGTGATGCAGGGGCTGGACGAGCTTCGCGTAAAAGAGAGCGATCGCCTCTCGGCCGTCGCCAAGGGACTGGAAGTCAACGGGATTTCCCATGTCGAAGGCGAGGACAGCCTCACCGTGACGGGACGGCCTGACGGCAGGGGCCTTGGCGGCGGGCAGGTCGAGACCCATCTCGACCACAGGATCGCCATGAGTTTCCTGGTGCTCGGCATGGCGAGCGAAAAGCCGGTGACCGTCGACGACGCGCGGATGATCGCCACGAGCTTTCCGGAGTTCGAGACGATGATGACGGGCCTCGGAGCGATGCTGGAGCCGGCGCGCTGAGACGGGACACGGTCGAGACGGAAGGCTGATGGCGGGTATCCTCCTCCTCCTGTTCTTCGCGCCACTGGCGGCGATCCATGGCCGCCGCAGGGCCCGCGCCCTCGTGGAAACGTCGGCCGGAGTGGGACGGCAGCTCTTGCGCCTGCTGACGGTCCCGATGGTGGTCCTCGTCTCGCTGACCGTCGCGCTGCTGGTGCGACGCGAACAGGCCGGCGCGCCGTTCGCGTCGCCGACCGGCGGCGCCGCGGCGACCCTGAGCGCCCAGGACGGGATCGTCGGCCTGTTGGTGACCATGGCCGGCTGGATCGGGGAATTCTCCCTCATCCTGTTCTTCCTCGCCATACCCTATGTCATCGGAAGCCTGATCGCCGCAGCGCTTCTGATTCTCCATTCCTGCGGCGAGATTACCCTTCGACCGCTCGCTGCCGAACCCGAAGAGCCCGCATCATGACATCCCCGCTGACCATCGCCATCGACGGACCGGCGGCCGCGGGCAAGGGGACGCTCGCCAAGCGCGTCGCCGACCACTACCGCCTCCCCTATCTCGACACCGGCCTGCTCTACCGCGCCGTGGGGCGCCAGATCGCGGCGGCCGGTGCCGATCCCGACGATCCGGACCAGGCGGCCGACTACGCCCGCGCCCTCGATCTCGCGCATCTGGACGATCCGACCCTCAGAGGTCACGAAGCCGGCGAACTGGCCTCGCGGGTGGCCGTCCATGCCGCCGTCCGCGAAGCGCTCGTCGCCTTCCAGCGCGGCTTCGCCGCGCGCGCCGAAGGAGCCGTCCTCGACGGCCGCGACATCGGCACGGTGATCTGTCCGCAGGCGCGGGTGAAGATCTACGTCACCGCCTCGGCGGAGGTCCGGGCCCGGCGGCGCACCGACGAGCTGCTCTCCCACGGCCGCGACGACGTCGACTACGCCCGCATCCTCGCCGAGGTGAAGGCACGCGACGAGCGCGACTCCGGCCGGGCCGTGGCGCCGCTCCGGCCGGCCGACGACGCGCACTTGCTGGATACCAGCGAATTGGATATAGATGCGGCATTCCGGGCCGCCTGCGAGGTCGTCGATCGCGCTCTGGCGGAACCGGACAGGCATTGAGGGGCCGCATCCGAAGGGAGGCGAGCCCTTTTCGGCTATGAGCGGCGGCGTCCTTTCGCCTCGCCCTGCCGTGCCGCCAATCGCGTCCGGTCCAGGCTTTTCGAGCGCCGACCAATTTCGCCCGCCGCACGCGTTGCCGGGCGCCCTGGAGGTTTCCGCCGATCGATCGCGGGACCCAAGAGCCGGGAACGGACGATCCGACAACGCTCAACCCGCGCGGGGCGGACACCCCGAGGCGCATGCCCTTCCTTTCGAACGATTGGTGGGAAGGGTTCCCAAGGAGAAAGAATGTCTAACCTCAACCCCTCGCGCGAAGACTTCGCTTCGCTGCTCGAAGCTTCCTTTCACGAGCAGGACGTCGCCGAAGGCATGGTGGTCAAGGGCACCGTCGTCGCGATCGAAAAGGACATGGCCGTCATCGACGCCGGCCTGAAGGTCGAAGGCCGGGTGCCGCTCAAGGAGTTCGGCGCCAAGGGCAAGGACGGCGAGCTGAAGATCGGCGACACCGTCGAGATCTATGTCGAGCGCATCGAGAACGCCCTCGGCGAAGCCGTGCTGTCGCGTGACAAGGCTCGCCGCGAGGAGAGCTGGGTTCGCCTCGAAGAGAAGTTCAACGCCAACGAGAAGGTCGAAGGCCAGATCTTCAACCAGGTCAAGGGCGGCTTCACCGTCGACCTCGACGGCGCCGTCGCCTTCCTGCCGCGTTCGCAGGTCGACATCCGTCCGATCCGCGACGTCACACCGCTGATGAACACGCCTCAGCCCTTCCAGATCCTCAAGATGGACAAGCGCCGCGGCAACATCGTCGTTTCGCGCCGGACCGTCCTCGAGGAGTCGCGGGCCGAGCAGCGTTCGGAGATCGTCCAGAACCTCGAAGAGGGTCAGACCGTCGACGGCATCGTCAAGAACATCACCGACTACGGCGCCTTCGTCGACCTCGGTGGCATCGACGGCCTGCTGCACGTCACCGACATGGCCTGGCGCCGCGTCAACCATCCGACCGAGATCCTGCAGATCGGCCAGACCGTCAAGGTCCAGATCATCCGGATCAACCAGGAAACCCACCGCATCTCGCTGGGCATGAAGCAGCTCGAGGCGGATCCCTGGGACGGCATCGGCGTCAAGTACCCGATGGGCGTCAAGGTCACCGGCCGCGTCACCAACATCACCGACTACGGTGCGTTCGTGGAGCTCGAGCCCGGCATCGAGGGCCTCATCCACGTCTCCGAGATGTCCTGGACGAAGAAGAACGTCCATCCGGGCAAGATCCTCTCCACCTCCCAGGAAGTGGAAGTCGTCGTTCTCGAGGTCGACCCGAACAAGCGCCGCATCTCGCTCGGCCTCAAGCAGACCCTGCAGAACCCGTGGGAAGCCTTCCGCGACAAGTTCCCGGTCGGCACCCAGGTCGAGGGCGAGGTCAAGAACAAGACCGAGTTCGGCCTGTTCATCGGCCTCGAAGGCGACGTGGACGGCATGGTCCATCTCTCCGACCTCGACTGGAACCGTCCCGGCGAGCAGGTCATCGAGGAGTTCAACAAGGGCGACATGGTCAAGGCCCAGGTCCTCGACGTCGATGTCGACAAGGAGCGCATCTCCCTCGGCATGAAGCAGGTCGCCGGCGATCCGTTCGTCGACGCGGCCGAGGCCGGCGAAATCCGCCGTGGCTCGGTGGTCACCTGCGAAGTGACCGAGGTCAAGGAAGGCGGCCTCGAGGTGAAGATCGTCGATACCGATCTGACCTCCTTCATCCGCCGCTCCGACCTTGCCCGTGACCGCGACGAGCAGCGCCCCGAGCGCTACCAGGTCGGTCAGAAGGTCGATGCCCGCATCACCCAGTTCGACAAGAAGGCCCGCAAGGTCGGCGTGTCGATCAAGGCGCTGCAGATCGCCGAGGAGAAGGAAGCCGTGGCGCAGTACGGGTCGCAAGACTCGGGCGCCTCGCTCGGCGACATCCTCGGCGCGGCCCTGAAGAACCGCGACGAAGACTGATCCGGGACCATGCCGGCGGCGCTCGCGTCGCCGGCAGCTCCGGCAGAACGACAAGAGCCCGCGGCGAGCGATCGCCGCGGGCTCTTGTCGTTCGCGGGGATGGAGCAACGCCATGCGGACGGGCGCGGCGCGGCGCGGAGGAATCAAGAGATCCCTTCGGGCTTGACGTCAGTCGATCTCGCGGGCCTCCGAGGGCAGCATGATCGGGATGCCCTCGCGAATCGGGAAGGCGAGCTTGGCCGCCTTGGAGATCAGCTCGTTGTTCTCGCGGTCGTAGACCAGCTGCGATTTGGTCAGCGGGCAGACCAGCAATTCGAGGAGTTTCGGGTCCGGCTGGCCGTCCCGGTTGCGTTCGCTCATGGGTTCTTTCGTCCGGATCGGGGCCTGTACGCTGCGGATCGCGTGAATGCGAGCGCCGGCGCGCGGTGTCACTGCAGGGTGGTCGAGCCGTCCTCGCCGCCATCGCGGGCGAGCGCGATCTCGGTGATGGCGATCAGCGTCTCGGCCCGCATCTTCAGATCGCTCGCCTCGAGCAGCGCCTGTTTTTCCGCCGCACCATAGGGCGACATCATCGACAGGGCGTTGACCAGGGTCTCGTTGGAGGCCCGGGCGATCGAATCCCAGTCGGCTTCCATCTGGTTGGCCTCAAAGAACTTTCGGAACGCCCGCAAAAGGCCGTCCCGGTCGACCGTCTCGTCGCCCCGGCCGGTCTCGAGATCGGCGAGGAAGGCGGTGATCCGGCAGGTCCGGTAGGGCGCGCGCCTGGATAACTCCTCGACGATGCGGAAGCGGGCGATGCCCTGCAGGCTGATGACGTAGCGGCCGTCGCCGGATTCGGCATAGGAGGCGATCCGGCCCATGCAGCCGACCTCGCAGAGCTCCGGCT
Source organism: Aurantimonas sp. 22II-16-19i (assembly GCF_002088275.1). GTDB lineage: Bacteria > Pseudomonadota > Alphaproteobacteria > Rhizobiales > Rhizobiaceae > Jiella. Next base: position 32,437 of record NZ_AQQS01000012.1, on the reverse strand, counting down.
CGCCGGCGTCGTTGTGATCGCCGTCGAGGCTCGGCTGGATCATGCCGATGATCCGCGAGCCGGCCAGGGCGTCATCGATCATCTGGATGTAGCGCGGCTCGAAGATGTTGAGCGGCAGCTGGCCGCCCGGGAGCAGCAGCGCCCCCGTCAGCGGAAACACCGGCACCGTCGCCGGGAGATCAGATTCGTCCGTGTATGTGGTATTTCCCGCCTGAACCAAGAATTGCCTCCGTCGCCCTTCTCGCAAAGGTGGAACGACGACCGCCGATCTCAAGGCCCGTCGCCACGCCTCCACAGCCTGCCTGGCGCCGAGCGGGGCGCAAGGCGCAATTTGCCACACCCCGCGTCGGCACGGGCCCGGGCCTCCCATCAGCCGCGCCGTGACGGGCCGGAGCCGGCCGCCACGCGCCCCGTCCCGCGCCGGGCCGATGCGCTCCGGCCGGAACACCGCCCCTGGGGCTGCGGCTCGTCTGCGGCCCCTAGGAGAACAGCAGCGAGGAGAGCCGGCGCCGCGCCTCCTTGGTGGCGGGGTCGGTCGGCCCCCAGGCGGCGAAGAACTCCAGGAGCTTCAGCCGCGCCGCGTCGTCGCCGAAGCTGCGATCGCGCCGCATCAGTTCGAGGAGATGGCCGGCCGCCGTCTGCCGGTCGCCCGTGGCATTGGCGATGAGAGCGAGGTCGAAGCGCGCCTGGTGATCGTCGGCGTCCCCCTCGATCCGCGCCTGCAGCTGGACCGGGTCGCCGAGCCTGGCGATCTCTTCCTTCAGCTTCACCTTGGCCCGAACCGCCGCCACGGCCGGATCCTCGGCCTTGTCGGCGGGAAGCTGTTCGATCATCGTCTTGGCGCGCTCGGTGTCGCCGGATGCCAGATAGCACTCGGCAAGCCCAGCCGTTGCGCCGGCATGGCCGGGCTCGTGCTGGAGGATCGCCCCGAAGAGCTGGGCGGCGCTGGCGGCGTCGCCGCCGGCAAGCAGCGTGTTCGCCTCTTCCAGCGCCTCGGCGATCGGATCGCCCCCCGGCTGGCCGGCCGTCAGCCGCGCGATGAAGGCCTTGACCTCGCTTTCCGGCAGCGCGCCCATGAAGCCATCCACCGGCTGGCCGTTGGCGAAGGCGAAGACCGCGGGGATCGACTGCACGCCCAGCTGGCCGGCGATGGAGGGATGCTGGTCGATATTCATCTTGACCAGCTTGACCTTGCCACCGGCGGCCTGGACGGCCTTTTCAAGGATCGGCGTCAATTGCTTGCAGGGCCCGCACCAGGGGGCCCAGAAGTCGACGATCACCGGCTGGCGGCGCGATTCCTGGATGACGTCGGCCGCAAACGTCGCCGTCGTCGTGTCCTTGATCAGCCCTTGCGGCGCGGCGGCCGGCTGGCCGAAGCCCGACAGGCCGGGGTTCGCCGGCGCGGCCGGCTGCTGCGGCCGCGCGCCGGGTCCGCCGGCCTCGCCGAGGCCCACCGTCTGCTGGCCGAAGCCCCCTTGGGAGCCGCCATAGGGATTGCCGTAGGGATTGTCGCTCATCCGTCCCGCCCGTTGCCCTGATCCGTTTCGCCGTCGAGCCGGACCACGAGAGGCTCGTGTCCGGTCGACCTGAAGAATGTCATCAATCCGTCTGTTGCGACCGTGGTGGTCGCCGTGTTCGTCAGCGGATGGCAGTTCACCATATCGTGCGCAAGCAAACCTTCATCAAGCACCACCGTGACCTGACCCGCGCGATCGTTGAGGACGCCGAAGGCGGTCACCGATCCCGGCTCGACGCCGAGCAGCGCCATCATTGCCTCGGCGCTGGCAAACGACAGCCGGCCCTGCGCGCCGATCAGCCGGTGCAGCGACTTCAGGTCCACCGCGCGACTCTCCTCGGCCACGACGAGGAAGTGGCGGCCCTTTTTGTCCTTCACGAAGAGATTCTTCGTATGGCCGCCGGCGATCTCGCCCCGCAGGCCCTGCGATTCGGCCACCGTGAAGAGGGCCGGGTGTTCGATGGTCGTCGCTTCGATCGAGCGCTCGGCCAAATATGTCATCAGTTCGTCACGTGTCGCCGGCACCGCCTGCCCCGTCGCTCTTGCCTGCAATTGAACGGCCTCAGCCATAGCCCATGGGGCGCCCGGGGTGAAGGCTGGCAGCGATCCGCCCCCTCGCCGAAGACGATTTTGCGACGAGCGCGATTTCGCTGTTGCATTGTCCGATTCTTTGAGCGATATAGCGCCCGTCCGCGGCACCGGAAACGGATCGCCGCCGAGGAGCGGGCGGGTGTAGCTCAGGGGTAGAGCACAACCTTGCCAAGGTTGGGGTCGAGGGTTCGAATCCCTTCGCCCGCTCCAATTCTTCTTTCCAGACAATTCTCTTCCGACGTCACAAGCAGGCGGTTCGCCCGGACACGGGGCGTTCGGTGATGTGCCTGGCACACCTTGTGCGTCATGCATGGTGCCCGCGCTGCGCCCCGAGCGGGATCGGCTTTTCAGCCCGCCCATGGTCCCTCAGCGCCTCGCGATCGTCCGGAGCCGGTCGAACGCTTCATGAGGCGCTCTGCCCGCCCGCCTGCGGGCCGGAACCGCTCGCAGGCGGTAGCACTTGCGCGCGTATATCTCGCCGTCTGCGCGCGTCTGTTCGCACCGCGAGACCGGCCGGCCGCCATTGCGCTCGGGTCAAGCAAAGAAAGCCTCGCCAGCTTCGGAGCAGTTCCCCTCAATGATAGTTGGGAAAGATACCTTCCCGCATAGCATTGGCTGTAATGACCAGCGACCTTCCGGCAACGAATTGTTTAGTCTTGCATGGATAATTGGGAGGAATTCCTGCGGGAGGCCGAGATGGCTCCAGCCGTCGGCAAATCCCACAAATTCATACGACAACATTGGTTGGCAGGTCGCGTGATGTTCAAATCCAGCCTTTCGGCGAAAGTCTCCGCCATGGTTCTCGGCGCGATCGCGATCGTTGCCGTCCTTCTCTCCGTCGTCGCGCTGATCGAGGTTCGCAGCGACAGCATGGCCCGCGCGCGCGAGCGCCAGGAAGCCAACATGCGCGTCGCCTGGGACGTCATCGGACGCTATGGCGAGTGGTTCAAGCGTGACGGCGATACGCTCTATGCCGGTTTCCAGCCGCTCAACGACTTCAACACGCCCGTCGACCGGATCAAGGAACTGGTCGGGGGGACCGCGACCATCTTCATGGGCGACACCCGCGTCGCGACCAACGTGAAGAAGCCGGACGGCAGCCGTGCCATCGGCACCACGCTGGCGGCCGGCCCCGTCTACGACGCCGTCCTGAAGGAAGGAAAGTCCTATCGCGGCGAAGCCGACATCCTGGGCACGTCCTTCTTCACGGCCTACGATCCGATCAAGGACAAGAGCGGCCAGACCGTCGGCATCCTTTATGTCGGCGTGCCCAAGGCCGAGTTCCTGTCGTCCGTGGAAGCCCTGCAGGTCCGGTTCGGCCTGATCGCGCTCGTCGTCGCCGCGACGATCGGCGCGCTGGCGCTGCTGGTCTCCCAGCGCATGTTCCGCCCGCTTCAGGGCCTGGCCTTGACGATCGGCAAGGTCGCCGAGGGCCGCACCGACGGGACCGTGGACGGGCTCGACCGGCGCGACGAGATCGGCCAGATGGCCCGCTCGGTGGAGAGCCTGCGCCACGCCGTCATCGAGCAGCAAGCTCTCAAGCAGGAGCAGATCGAGGCGGCCGCGCAGGCGGAGGTCGAGCGCCTCCGCAACGACGAGATCGGCGAGGGATACGTCCGGGCCCACCAGTTCTTCATGGCCGAGGTCGAGGGCGGCTTCGGAAAGCTGGCCGGCGGCGACCTGACGGTGCGCCTCGACCAGCCGTTCTCCGCCGACTACGAGGGCGTCCGCTCGCTCTTCAACGACAGCGTCGCCACCCTCGAACGGGCTTTCGGCGAGGTCATGTCGCTGATCTCGTCCAACCGCACCGGCATCTCCGAGATGATCGTCGCGACCAACGACATCGCCCAGCGCACCGAGCAGCAGGCCGCGAGCCTCGAAGAGACGGTCGCCGCGATCGGCGAGGTCACCGCGGCGGTCGACCAGACCGCGGACGGGGCGGGCCAGGCCCGCAACACGGCCGAGGCGGCACGCCGCAAGGCGACGCGGGGCGGCGAGGTGGTCGCCGAGGCGGTCACCGCGATGAACGCGATCGAGGGCTCGTCCCAGAAGATCACCCAGATCATCTCGGTGATCGACGAAATCGCCTTCCAGACCAATCTCCTGGCGCTGAATGCCGGGGTCGAGGCGGCGCGGGCCGGCGAAGCGGGCAAGGGCTTTGCGGTGGTCGCCCAGGAAGTGCGGGCGCTGGCCCAGCGCTCGGCGGAAGCGGCCAAGGAGATCAAGGGCCTGATCACGACCTCGTCGGAGCAGGTCGAGCGCGGCGTCGAGCTCGTCACGGCCTCCGGCAAGAGCCTTCAGGAGATCGTCGCCGAGGTCGCCTCCATGGCGGAGATCATTTCGGCGATCGCCTCCAGCGCCAAGGAACAGGCGACGAGCCTCAAGGAAGTCTCGACCGCGGCCGACCAGATGGACAAGGTCACTCAGCAGAACGCCGCCATGGTCGAGCAGGCGACCGCCGCCTGCCAGGCCCTCGGCAGCGACACCGAGCGGCTCGCCGGGATCGTCGCGAAGTTCCAGATGCGCGAAGTGGCGACCGGGGGCCGCACGTCGGCTGCGAGGGCCCCGGCCCAGAAACCCCGGGCGGTTCCCCAGCTTCGCACCGGCTCGCAGGCTCAGACGGCGCCGCGGCCCGCCAACGACGCCAAGGACTGGGAGGAGTTCTGATCCCCGATCGACCGGCGCCCCCAGAAGGCACCGGATCGCCGAAACGACAGCCGCGGACGGGGGCCTTCCCCGTCCGCGGCAGATCCCGCAGCCCCGTCAGCCGTAGTGGTTGCGCACCAGCGCGTTGGCGATCTCCTCGCGGCCGATGATGCCGGCGATGTCCTCCGGACGCGGCAGGCCGCGGGTGTCGCGCACGACGATGGCATAGGTCCGGTTGCGCCGGTTCATCCGGGTGACGACAGTATTGAGGTTGTTGCCGGTCGAGGCGATGATGAACTCCGAGGAGGCGATGTCGCCGAGGGTCTGCCTGGCGAAGCGGTCGGCCTCGTAGGGCACCGTTCCGAAGCGCACGAAGCCGGTGATGCGGGTGCCGTCCGTGGTGACCACCCGGGTCTTGTGGACCTGCACCTGCTTCAGCGCCTCGGCGACGGTCATCGAGCCCGGCAGGACGACGAAATCCCGGTACATCACCTCGCTCGCCGAGCGCACCAGGAACATGTTGGTGGTGCGGTCGGTCGGGATCGGCTTGCCGCGGTTGCGCAGCTTGATCGTGTAGATGTCGGCGGTGGTGAGCGACCGCCTCACCCCGATCGCCAGCGCGACGGACAGGACCAGCGGCAGGATGATCTCGTAGTCGCGGGTCATCTCGAAGATCATCACGATCGCGGTCATCGCCGCCGAGGTGGCGCCGCCGACCATGGCGCCCATGCCGATGATGGCGAAGGTGATGGGCGTGATGCCCGCTCCCGGCAGGAGCGCCTCGCCGACCACCCCGACGGCGCCGCCGAGCGTCGCGCCCATGAACAGGCTCGGCGAGAAGATGCCGCCGGAGGCACCCGAACCCAGACTCAGGCAGGTCGCGACGAGCTTGCCGACGAACAGCAGCAGGAGCAGCCAGGCGGTGGTCATGCCGCCGCTGAGGACGTCCTGGATGGTCGAATAGCCGACGCTGTAGATGTGGTAGTGGCCGGTGAACTGCAGGAAGCCGTAGCCGAGAAGTCCGACCGCGAACATGCCGATGACGTTCTGCAGATAGGGATTGATGCCCGATTCCTCGAACACGTCCTCGGCCTTGGCGAGCAGCTTGACGAAGGCCCAGGCCGCAAGCCCCATGAGGACGCCGAGAAGGGCAGCGAGAAGCAGCTCGGCACCGTTGACGACATGGCCCTGTGCCAGCCCGTCGAAGGGCACGACAAAGGCCGATTCGACCCCCATCACCGCCCGGTAGACATAGGTGGAGGTCGCGGTGGCAACGACCACCGGCAGGAAGGTGCGAGTGGAAACCTCCGGCAGCAGCACCTCCGAGGCGAAGAGCACGCCGCCGAGCGGGGTGTTGAAGGTCGCCGCGATGCCGGCGCCGGCACCGGCCGACAGAAGCGTGATCTTCTGGTGCTGCACGAGGTTCAGTGCCCGGGCGAAGGTCGAGCCGAAGGACGAGCCGATCTGGATGATCGGCCCCTCGCGGCCGACCGAGGCACCGGTGCCGATGGATATCGCCGAGGCCAGCGACTTCACCAGGGCGACGACGCCGCGGACATTGCCGTTCTGGTGGTAGATCGCGAACATCACCTCCGGCACCCCGTGTCCCTTGGCCTCCGGCGCGAAGCTGCGCACCAGCCAGACGACGACGAGGCCGCCGATCACCGGCACGAGGATGATCCCGGCGCCCCAGGGGCTCGGAGGGCCATAGGCGTTCGGATCGAGATGCAGGGTGAAGACGCCGTAGAAGGCAAGATTGTAGATGACGGCGATCAGATACTTGAAGAAGATCGCGCCGACGCCGGCGACGATGCCGACGACGAGGGCCAGCACCAGCATGACCTTCAGCGTCACTTCCCGTTCCGGCGGCGCCTCCGCCTCCGATGCGGCGGTCGCAGCGGAAGGGACGGGAGGATTGACGACGGACATGGACTGAACTGACTTGCGGCTGGAAGCTTGGAGGAGGCCTTCTCTATTTCATCCTTCACGGCCGAGCGGAAGGGTGAAGCGGCAAAATCTGCCCCGCCTCGACATGTTTTTTCCGCAATTGGGTGGGTACGGCGCTTCGGCGCCATCGGGTCAGGACCTGCCTCGGGCATCCACGCCGCCAGCACGAGACTGCCGACGAAGCACCGGACAAGATGTGTGAATGCGGCAGGGCGCCTCGCCGCGCGACACGTGCCGGCAGAGCGGCACGAGGCGCCGCCGATCCGGCCTTCAGCCGCGCCAGGCGGCGATCGCCCCGGGCGCCTCGCCGGTGACGGGGTCGCGCTCCGGCAGCGGCAAAGCGGCGATCCTTCGCTCGGCCTCGTCGATCGCGAGGCCGCCCGCCTTGGTGATCGCGCCGTTCTGTCCGGGCGGATAGGCGCCGACGACCTGAAAGCCGCTGTCGCCCGACAGACGCTTGTGGCCGACGCCGGCCGGAATGATCACGACGTCGCCGGGCTGCATCGCCACCTCGGCCCCGCCATCGCCGCCGAAGCCGACGCTCGCCCGGCCCGCCACGCAGGCCAGCACCTCGTGGCCCTCCACATGGTAGTGCCAGTAGTCGAAGACGGTGTAGACCCAGCTGCCCTGCCAGCCATTCGCCTCGAAGCGTGCCATCACCTGTTCCGGCCGCCCTTCGGCGGCCTCGATCGCCCCGGCGAGAACGATCAGCGGCAACGGGCTGTTGGGTATGGCATCGGTCGGGGCGAACCGGAACGTCTCAATCGTGAAATCCTTCCCTCTCGGCATCGGCCTCTCGGCGTCGGGCCCGTCGCCACGGGGCCTTCGACTGGGCCGCTTCGCCTTGTCCGCTCCAACCGGGGCGGATCAGGCCGAGGCCCTCACCGCGCTTCCATGCGCAGGGTCTTCTCGACGATCCGGGCAAATTGCTGCAGCCGGCCGTCCGGACGCTCGCCGATGATGTCGGCGAACTGGGCCGGCATGACGAGGGTGAAGCCGCCGCGCGGGTCCTGCGCCCATTTGAACTGGTCGAGGATTCCCGGCATCGACGCGGTCAGGAGATAGGTCACGCGGAACAGGGACGCCAGGATCTGCGCCCGCTTCAGGAGCCGTTCGTCGACGAGGCTTTCGAGCTCGGGGATGTGCTGCTGTTCCAGGCTCCCCTCGTGACGGTAGAAGTTGGTGAGTCCGAGAAACGCCCGGCCCCGGTGATCCACCGCCGGCATCGCGGCATGGGCGATGATCGACAGCGCCTGCTTGCCGCGATAGTCGGGATGGGCGCGCCAGCCAATGTCGGCGAGAAGGCAGGCGGCGACGCGCAGGCGCTCCTCCTCCGGGGTCTCGTCGATCGACAGCGCCTCGAAGCTGCGCCGCGACCAGTCGACGAGCTCGCGCGCATGCTCCGGCGAGCGCGACCGCAGCACCGCCAGCTCCCAGGCGGCGTCGATCAGCGGGTCCTTGGCCTGCATCTCCGGCGACAGGCGGGCGTAAAGATAGCCTTCGCGCACGCCGAGGGCCGACATCACGATCTTCTGCGGCTTGACGAAGCGCAGGACGCTCTTCAGCGCCACGGCCCCATAGGCGAGCAGCGAGCGCCGGGATTTCGAGACGGCGGCGATGCCCGGCAGCTTCTCGGGATCGGACCTGATGACGGCGTCGAGGAAGCCGTCGAGCCCGGCGGTCGGCACCTCATAGGCATGCATGACGTGGAGCGGATAGTTGGCCTGCTCCATGTGGAGCTTGGCGAGGTTGCGCCAGGTGCCGCCGACCGCGAAGAAGGCCCGGCCCTCGCCGAGCCCGGCAAGGCTCGATGCCGAGATGTGGCTGTCGGCGATCGCCTGGGCCTTGGCCAGGTCGCCGCCGGACAGGTCGCGCAGCCGCAACCCGCCGAGCGGCGTGGTGATCCCCTCGCCGAGCCCGCCATCCGGCGTCACGTCGATGAGTTCCAGGCTGCCGCCGCCGAGATCGCCGACGATGCCGTCCGGCCGAAAAAAGCCGGCCAGAACGCCATGGGCGGCTCCCCGCGCCTCGTCAGCGCCGGAGAGAATGATGATCTGGCGCCCGAGCACGGCCTCGGCCGCGGCGATGAAGTCCGGTCCGTTCTGCGCCTCGCGGGCCGCAGCGGTGGCGATCGGATAGAGATCCACGACACCGGCCTGCCGCGCCAGCAGCGCGAAGCGGCGTAGCGCCGCCAGCGCGCTCTCCACCGCCTGGCCGTCGAGCCGGTTGGTCTGGGCGAGCCCCTTGCCGAGGCCGCTGAGCACCTTCTCGTTGAACAGCACCGTCAGCGAGCGCGCCATGCCTTCGTAGATGACCAGGCGCACCGAATTGGAGCCGATGTCGATCACGCCAATAGGCGTGCGCCCGGGAAGGCGGCCTGGAGCGCGTTCGTCAGTCAAAGCGGCCGTGCTCGGCCTTCTGCCTTGCGATAAGTCTTGGAGCATCCGTCTTCAGCGCCTTGCCGCGTCCCGACAAGCTCGGGTTGGTCATGAAGTAACGTTGGGCGTTGAAGGGCTGTTCCCCAGGCGACGGGACGATTCGCCGTGACGACCCGTCCGCAGCTACCGACCAGCTCTGCTGGTTGTCAAGAATGTTGCCCAGCATGATCTGGGACAGCACCTGGCTGTGGACGGTGGGATTGGTGATCGGCACCAGCACCTCGACCCGTCTGTCGAGGTTGCGCGGCATCATGTCGGCGGAGCCGAGGTAGATGATCGCCTTGTCCGATGGCAGGCCGTGGCCGTTGCCGTAGCAGAAGACCCGGCTGTGCTCGAGGAAGCGGCCGACGATGGACTTGACGCGGATGTTCTCGGACAGGTTCGGCACCCGCGGCTTCAGGCAGCAGATGCCGCGCACCACGAGATCGATCTCGACCCCGGCCCGGCTCGCCCGGTAGAGCGCGTCGATCACCGCCGCGTCGACGAGCGAGTTCATCTTCATCCAGATCTGGCCCGGCCGTCCGGCCTTCACATGGGCGATCTCCGCCTCGATATGGCCGATGATCGTCGATCGCATCGTCACCGGCGAGACGGCAAGCAGCTTCACCTCGGAGGGCTCGGCGTAACCGGTGATGTAGTTGAAGACGAGGCCGACGTCGTGGGCGATGTCGGGATCGGCCGTGAAGTAGGAGAGGTCCGTATAGATCTTGGCGGTGATCGGGTGATAGTTGCCGGTGCCGATGTGGCAGAAGGTGACGAGCCGCCCCTCTTCGCGCCGGATCACCAGCGAAAGCTTGGCGTGGGTCTTCTTCTCGATGAAGCCGAAGACCACCTGCACGCCCGCCCGCTCCATGTCGCGGGCCCAGCGGATGTTCGCTTCCTCGTCGAAGCGCGCCTTCAGTTCGATCAGCGCCGTCACCGATTTGCCCGCCTCGGCGGCGTCGATCAGCGCCCGCACGATCGGCGAGTCGTTCGAGGTCCGGTAGAGCGTCTGCTTGATGGCGAGGACGTTCGGATCGAGCGCCGCCTGGCGCACGAACTGGACCACGGCATCGAAGGATTCGTAGGGGTGATGGACGATGATGTCCTTCTCCCGGATCGCCGCGAAGCAATCGCCGTTGTGCTCGCGGATCCGCTCGGGAAAGCGCGGGATGTAGGGCGGGAATTTCAGATCGTCCCGCGGCAGCTTGCACAGCTGCGACATGGAATCGAGGGCGAGCATGCCGTCCATGACCGAGATCCGCGAATCCGGCACTTCGAGCTCGGCGGCGACGAAATTGCGCAACGCCTCCGGCATCACCGAATCGAACTCGATGCGGATGACCGAGCCCCGGCGGCGGCGCTTCAGCGCGCTCTCGAACAGGCGGACCAGATCCTCGGCCTCTTCCTCCACCTCGATGTCCGAGTCACGGATGATGCGGAAGGTGCCGGAGCCCTTCACCCGGTAGCCCGGGAAGAGCTTGCCGATGAACAGGGCGACGACGCTCTCGATCGGCACGAAGCGCGCCGCGCCGCTCTCGGTCAGCGGCATCTCGACAAAACGCTGCAGCGCCACCGGCAGGCGCAGAAGCGCGTTCATGCCGCTGGAATCACGCTCGCGCACCAAGGAGAGCGCGATGGAGAAGCCGAGATTGGGGATGAACGGGAACGGGTGCGCCGGATCGATCGACAGGGGCGTCAGGATCGGGAAGATCCGCTCCTCGAAGACGCGCTGGAGCCAGGCGCGGTCCTCGCCCTTCAGGTCGCCGGCGCCGACGATCATGATCTTCTCGGCCCGCAGCGCCTTCATCAGCCCGGCGAGCGAGGCCTGCTGCTCGCCCTGCAGCTCGCTGACCGCCTCGAGGATCCGGTCGAGCTGTTCCTGCGGCGTCAGCCCGTCGATCGAGCGCACCGGCACCTTCTCGCGCACCTGCCCGGCGAGGCCGGCGACGCGGACCATGAAGAACTCGTCGAGATTGTCCGCCGAGATCGACAGGAACCGCACCCGCTCCAGCAGCGGATGGGATTCGTTCTGGGATTCGTCGAGAACCCGGCGATTGAACTGCAGCCAGGACAGTTCGCGGTTGATGTAGCGATCCGCCGGCAGCTCGGCGTCGCCGCCGGCCGGCCTGTCGGACTGCTGATTCGCCGCGGGAACGTCGGCAAGGATCATCGCGGCTTCGGAGACCAGCGCCGCGCTCGGATCCGTCGTCTCGTGCATGGCCGGCTCGATGTTCGTGGCCACGGCCGCGGAGCGCCTGTCGGCGTCGGGCTCGGCCTGCTTCGACTGGGACGTGGCGGCGCTACGGGCACGCGTCCGGGTGCGGGTGGCGGCGGGGGCCGAGCGCTGGCGCCGCGGGGCCCGCTTGGCGGGGGCCGCGGGCTGCGAGGATTGGCTCGCCGGCTCGCCACCTGCCGGGGTCTCTGCCGGTGTCTCCGGAGTGCGGGTGCCGTCCTCGTCGCTCATAGTCTCATCCCCTTCAACTGCGCTTCGCCTAACCATCAGGCAAGACGGTTTCATGACACGGCGATCAGCCCGTGTGCCAGCCCCCCTCCTCCAGAACGCGGCGCAGCAACGGACGCGTGACCCGCGCCTTGACGGCCAGCGCTTCCCGATCCACGGCCGCGACGACATGGCGGGCGGCGTCGAGCGAGCGCTCCATCCGCTCGACCAGATAGCGCAGCGCGCCCGCCTCGACCTCGATCTGCCGGTCGGCGAAGAGCTTGGCGAGAACCCCGGTCAGGAGGGCATCGTCCGGTGCGCCGAGGGGAACGATGGTTGCGGCGGACAGCCGCGAGCGCAGGTCGGGCGTCGCGATCTCCATCGCCGCCGGCAGCCTGCGACTGGTCAGGAACAGCCAGCCGCCGCCGAGCCTCGCCGCGTTGACGAGGGCGAACAGCGCGTCCTCCTCGAGGCCGCCGCGGTCGACGTCGTCCACCACCACCCGGAAGTCCGGCGTCTTCAGAATGTCGCCGACGGTGCTCGCCTCGGCGACCCTCGCCCCGGCCTCCATGCTCCAGACCTCGGCGAGATGGCTCTTGCCGGAGCCGGGCGGCCCGGTGACGAGGAGGACCGGGTGCGACCAGTCCGGCCAGGCGTCGACGGCCTCCACGGCCAGCCGGTTGGCGGCCGAGACGACGAGGTCGTCCCGCTCCAGCGACGGCCGGTGGGGCAGATCGAGCGGCAGCTGCCGGGTCACGTGGGCCTCACGCCGCCGGATCGATGCCGGCTCTCGAGCGCGCCGGAAGCGCCTGCGGCATCCTGTCGTTGTCGATCATCCCGGCCTCCTGCCGCGTCGGCTCGCGGCCGAAATACATCTCGCTCTGGAGATATTGCGTCAAAGCGAAGCGGACGAGGACGCCGACGGCCGCCGCCGAGGGCACGGCGATCAGCAGCCCGACGAAGCCGAACATCGCGCCGAAGGCGAGCAGCGCGAACATCAGCCACACCGGATGCAGGCCGACGGAGGCGCCGACGAGCTTGGGCTGCAGGATGTTGCCCTCGATGAACTGGCCGACGAAGAACACGGCGGCGACGGCGACGATCCAGGGCCACTCCGGCCAGAACTGCACCAGGGCGACGCCGACCGACAGCACCAGCCCGCTGATCGAGCCGACATAGGGGATGAAGGAGACCAGCCCGGCGAACAGCCCGATGAGGAGGCCGAAATTCAGCCCGACCAGCGACAGGCCGACACCGTAAAAGGTGCCGAGGATGAGGCAGAGGCTGCCCTGGCCGCGCAGGAAGCCGGCCACCGAGCGGTCGATGTCGCGGGCGAGGCGGCGCACCGTGTCGACATGCTGGCGGGGAATCCATTCGTCGATCTTGTCGACCATCCGGTCCCAGTCGAGCAGCATGTAGAAGGCGACGACCGGCGTGACGACGAAGAGCGAGACGAAATTGACCACCGCCAGCGACGACGACCAGAGCGAAGCGATGAAAGCCGAGATGATGCCCGAGCCCTCGCTGACCAGCTTGCCGAGATCCTGCTTGAGGTTCGCCTCGCCCTCCGGCAGCAGCCAGCCGATCGAGCTCGTGCGGATGCTCTCGAGGATCACCTGGAGCCGGTCGACATATTCGGGGACGCGGGCGGCGAAGCCGCCGATCTGGTTGGCGATGACCGGCACCAGAATGACGATGACACCGGTGAAGATCACCACGAAGAGGGCGAGGATCAGGACCGTCGCCCACATGCGCGACAGCCCGCGCCGCTCCAGCCAGTCGGCCACCGGATCGAGGAAATAGGCGATCACCATGCCGAGGACGAAGGGCAGGAGGATGCCGGAGAACAGCCACAGCAGGAGCACCGCCACCAGGGCGGTGACGCTCCAGAAGAGAACCTGACGCCGGATGAGCGCGCTGCGGTCGGTCATGGGGTCCCGTCGTCTTTCGGTTCGGCTTCATCGGGCGAGGCCATGTGCCGTAGCCAGTCGGTGAGATAGGCGGCGGCCGAGGCGACGGTCAAGATCAGCGTCGCGCCGACGAGGAGATCGGTCCCGTAGCCGAGCGACAGGCCGAACGCCGATTCGCCGAGGACGACCGCCGCAAGCACGATCTGCGCCGCGGTCGTCGCCTTGGAGACGAAAAGCGGGCGTACCGTCATCGGCAGCCCCATCACATAGGCGAGGAGGAAGGCGGCGACGATCAGGACGTCGCGGCTGACCACGGCGATCACCAGCCAGTCCGGCAGCCGGCCGAGCAGGCCGAGGCCGATGAACACCGTCGAGAGCAGGGCCTTGTCGGCGAGCGGATCGAGATAGAGGCCGAGGGTCGACTGCTGGTCGAAGTGACGGGCGATCGCGCCGTCCACGGCATCGGAGATCCCGGCGATGACGAAGGTCGCGAAGGCGAGCGGCCAGTTGCCGCCGATCAGCGCCCAGATCATCACCGGCACGGCCAGGAGCCGGGCGATCGAGATGAGGTTCGGGATCGTCACGCGCGCCTCCTCGAACAAGGGGGTCGGCTGGCCGGTGCGGATCTGGCGGTCCTGCCCCGACCGGCCGGTTGCGGGCCCCGTGCAGCGTTGAGGAAACAGCTTGCGAAACGCTCGACCATGCTCCGGGTCTTGCTCGCAGGCCCCGATCATGTCAACTCCGGCAGAAACGGGGCGCGGGACGACATGGCAGACAAGCGCGATTCATTGACCTACCGTGACGCCGGCGTCGACATCGACGCGGGCAACGAGATGGTCCGGCGGATCAAGCCGCACGTTCGCTCGACGGCACGCAAGGGCGCCGACGGCGAGATCGGCGGCTTCGGCGGCCTGTTCGACCTGAAGGCGGCGGGCTTTTCCGATCCGATTCTCGTCGCGGCGAACGACGGCGTCGGCACCAAGGTCAAGATCGCCATCGAGACCGGCCGCCACGATACGATCGGCATCGATCTCGTCGCCATGTGCGTCAACGACCTGATCGTCCAGGGCGCCGAGCCGCTGCTCTTCCTCGACTACTACGCCACCGGTCACCTGGCGCCGGAGGAAGGCGCCGCCATCGTCGAGGGCATTGCGGCCGGCTGCCGCATCGCCGGCTGCGCGCTCTTGGGCGGCGAGACCGCGGAGATGCCGGGGCTCTACGCCAAGGGCGACTACGATCTCGCCGGATTTGCCGTCGGCGCCGCCGAGCGCGGCAGTCTGTTGCCCCGGACCGACGACCTCGCCGCCGGCGACGTCATCCTCGGCCTCGTCTCCTCCGGCGTCCATTCGAACGGCTATTCGCTGGTGCGGCGCATCGTCGAGCGCTCCGGCCTCACCTACGATGCCCCCGCCCCCTTCGAGCCCGGCCGCAGCCTCGGCGAGGCGCTGCTCGAGCCGACCCGGATCTACGTGAAGTCGCTGCTTGCCGCCCACCGTGGCGGCGCCGGCATCAAGGCGCTCGCCCACATCACCGGCGGCGGCTTCCCCGAGAACATCCCCCGGGTGCTGCCCGACCATCTTGCCGCGGCGATCGACCTCGCCTTCCCGGTGCCGCCGGTGTTTTCCTGGCTGAAATCGGTCGGGGGCATCGAGGAGGCCGAGATGCTGCGCACCTTCAACTGCGGCGTCGGCATGATCGTCGTCGTCGCCGAGGCCGACGCGGCGATCGCCTCGGCCATCCTCGCCGAGGCCGGCGAGACGGTGATGCCGCTCGGCCGGCTGGCGCCCCGCGACGGCGCTGCCGTCACCTTCGACGGCGCGTTGTCGTTCCGATGAAGGCCGTGCCGAAAAAGCGCATCGCCATCCTCATCTCCGGGCGCGGCTCGAACATGGGGGCCATCATCGCCGCCTGCATGGACCCGTCCTTTCCGGGCGAGGTCGCGGCGGTGATCTCCAACCGCGCGGACGCCGCGGGGCTGGAGACGGCGCAGCGCCACGGCATCGCAGTCCATGCCATCGACCAGAAGGCCTATGCGAGCCGCGAGGCGCACGAGGCGGCCGTCCTCGCCGCCCTCGAAGCGGCCCAGCCGGAGATCCTCTGCCTCGCCGGCTACATGCGGCTCCTGACGGCGGACTTCGTGCGCCGCTTCGAGGGCCGGATGATCAACATCCACCCCTCTCTGCTGCCGCTGTTTCCCGGCCTCGACACCCATGCGCGGGCGATCGCCGCCGGCATGCGGGTGCATGGCTGTACGGTCCACTACGTCACCGAGCGCATGGACGAGGGGCCGATCATCGCCCAGGCGGCGGTCGCCATCGAGCCGGGGGACAGTGCCGAGATCCTGGCGGACCGGCTGCTTGCGGCCGAGCACCGGCTCTACCCCCATGCCTTGCGCCTGGTGCTGTCCGGCGAGGTCCGCATGGTCAACGGCCAGGCGGCCTTCCGCCGCCGCCCGCCGCTCCAGCAGGACGAAGGCGGAGAGGAGAGCGAGGCGTTGCGCCCGCCGCAGATCCTCGTCTCCCCCGACGCCAGGCGACACTGAGCCCGCAGCCTCGACGAAAGCGGCGCCGCAAGACAGAGATTACCGGCCGCCCGCGGCCATCGACTTGAAGCGACGAGACAGGAAAGGCACAGGATGCCCAGACGACTTGCCACCGCCGCCACCATCGCGCTCGCCCTTGCGGCCGGCGCCTGCTCGAGCCCGCGGGAGCGGCCGACACCGCTGCCGGCCGCGACGACGCCCATGCCGTCCCAGGGAGCCATGCCGGGCGGCCAGCCGCTTGGCAACACCGGCGGCACCTGCAACGCCGCCGCCGCCAGCTTCCTCGTCGGCGAACTCGGCACGACGGCCGCGGCCGACCAGGCCCAGCAGGCGACGGGAGCCGAGAGCGTGCGCATCCTCTTCCCGAACCAGCCGATCACCCAGGAATTCGTCGCGGGCCGGCTCAACCTCGAGACCGACGACGCCAACCGCATCACCAACGTGCGCTGCGGCTGAAGCACGACCCTGAGGGAGCCGGCGGAGCATCGACTTCGCCGGCTCCCGCTTGCGGGATTTTCAGAGCCTGCACGCGCCCGTGACGGCGCCCGCATCACCGGGCATCACGGCACCCGGCGCGGTGGCCGGATACCCGGCGCCTGGCGTCGAACTGGCGCGACGCCCGCAAACGCTTCCGTCTCAGACCGCTGCGGACTGCTCCGCCGTCGGCCAGGCGCACTGGGCGCAGAGGTCGGCGTAGAACAGCTCGGCGAGGCGCCGGCGCTCGGCCTCGACCAGCGGCCCCTCGACCGCGACCTCGCGGCAGCGGCCGTGACGGCCGGCGGGGACGAGATCCGGATTGGCGAGGACGTCGTCGAGGTCGTTGTCGAACCAGCCGCGCGAGCCCATGTCGAAGAAGCTCTCGGCCGGCAGGCCGTCGGCAAGCAGGATGTCGTGCTGGTCGAGTTCGATGTGCCAGTAGGTGACGGACGGCATCGCAGTCCGCTCGATCGTCGTGCCGTTGATCAGGTTCATGATCGGCACGAGGACCTCGACGTCGTTCTGCCTGACCAGCACCGGATGGCCCGGCGACAGGAACATGTCGCGTTCCGGAACGCCCGCGCCGAAGGCGTTGGCCATGACCCGGACCGGAGCCATGTGCTGGTCCTTGCCGGAGCAATCCACGGTGCGCCGGCCGATCCAGACGATCTCGCGCTCACTGCCCGACGCGCTCGTCACGGTGTCCCCGACGGCGAGCGCCTCGATCGCAACGGCCCCACAGGGTGTCTCGATGCGGGCACCGGTGGTGAAGCACTGGATGGTGAATGTCGCGTTCGGGTCGCCGGTCACGATGTCGCCGTCCGCATACGTCGAGTACGAATAGAGATACAGGCCGCCTCCATTGTTGACGATGAAGCCGTTGGCGAGAGCCGCCTGATAGGTCACGCTCGAACCGGTCTGGTCGACCTGAAGGGTATCGGTCCCGACATCGCCCAGGATCGCGGGATTGTCGCCGGGTTCATCCGAGAGGTCCGTCAGCGTATAGGTGCCCCAGTAGCCGCCGACGGTATAGGTCCCGTCGCCATTGGCACTGGCCGAGTAACCGAAGAGTGTCCCCGTCGTGGCCATCGGCGTGCATCCTCCTGGTTCAGGCCGCGGGCCGGCGGCCGGGGTTTGACGAACCGGACAGGCGCATCGGCCACATCCGGGCTGCGCGAGACGTGGGGAAGCGGGATCCGAGCACCCTGCGAACGCCGATCCCCTCCTCGCCCTGGGATAGTGACGAGACGGGGCGCGGCGCCCGAGGCCCGCCACTTTCGTCGCGATCTGCAATCATTGGCAAGATGATATGGGTGCCTGACGGATCACTTCGCCGCGTCAACGACCTGGTGATGGCGGACCAGCCTGGTTCGCCGCCGGACGCCGCTCCCGGTGTCGCGCCGACGATCCGGCGAATCGGCGCGGTGGACCAGGCGGCAGAGGCGCGCGTGTCGAGCGCGCTGGCGGCACAAATCGGGAGCCCCGTCCGTCGCGCACGCCCGACAATCATGCATCCGGCCCGATCGCATCGTCTGCGGCCGGCAGCATCGCTCGTCTCACGCGCCGAAGCGGCCCTTGATCCGCTCCTCGATCCTTCGCAGCACGTCGCGATAGGCGTCGAGGATCTGCTCGCGCGAGCCGGTGACGACGGAGGGATCGGGCATCGGCCAGAACTCGACCTCCACCGACGCCGTGCCGGTCGCGTCGAGGGCGGCGTGGTGGGCCTCGGGCGCCATGGTGACGATCAGGTCGAAATAGCCGTCCTCCATGTCCTCGTAGCGCTGGGGCTGGCGCTCGCCGAGCGACAGGCCGCGCTCGGCGAGCACCGCGTCGACGAAGGGATCGCGCTGGCCCTGACGGACCCCGGCGGAGGCGACGTAGACCGTCGGCGGCAGGATCTTGCGCGCCAGCATCTCGGCGATCGGCGAGCGGATGGCGTTCATGCCGCAGAGGAACAGGACGGACGATACGGGGGGGCGGGTGTCCGAGCCCGCTGTCTCATGCGGATCGCGCTCCCGCCCGGCGCTCATACACGGGCACCGAAAGATCTGGCCCCCGCACCGGCACCGGCGGATCTGGCGATGCACCCTCCCCGGGCCCGCGCCCCCTGCGACAGCCTGGTCTTTGCAGGCGCGCGGAGGGGCCGGCGGTCGGGAGAACCGGGAGAACGGGGGCGGGTCATCGCCATCAGCTCCGCCAGTTGAGGACGCAGATCAGCGTGAACAGGCGGCGGGCGGTGTCGAGATCGACCTCGATCTTGCCCTTGAGGCGCTCCATCAGCGTCTGCGACCCGTCATTGTGGATGCCGCGCCGGCCCATGTCGATCGCTTCGATCTGCTGCGGCGTCGCCGAGCGGATCGCCTCGTAATAGCTGTCGCAGATCATGTAGTAGTCGCGAATGACCCGGCGAAACGGCGTCAGCGAGAGGATGTGGGTCACGAGGGTGGCCCCCGCCTCGTCGCGGATGTCGAAGACCAGCCGCTTGTCGACGAGCGACAGCTTCAGCTTGAACTTCACGTCGTCCGGCGCGCCGACCGGATGGAAGACGTTCTCCTCGACGAGATCGAAGATCGCGACGTTGCGCTCGTGCTCGACGTCCGGCGCCGCGCGGCCGATCGTCTCGTCGAGTTCGACGTCGATCAGTCGGCCGCCTTCCCTCATCGCCTCCTCCCCCATGGCACCGGCCCCTTCGTTCAAAGATTGAGCCTGACCGCGACCGAGCGGCCATGGGCATCCAGACCCTCGACGCGGGCGAGCTCGATGGCGGCCGGGCCGAGTTCGCGCAGCTGTTCGGCCGACAGCTTCAGGATCGAGGTCCGCTTGACGAAGTCCAGCACCGAGAGGCCGGAGGAGAACCGCGCCGAGCGCGCCGTCGGCAGGACGTGGTTGGAGCCGCCGACATAGTCGCCGATGACTTCCGGCGTATGGCGGCCGAGGAACACCGCGCCTGCATTGCGCAATTTGGCAAACAGCGCTTCGGGGTCCTCGACGGCGAGTTCCAGATGCTCCGGCGCGATGCGATCGGACAGGGGTGCCGCGTCGTCGAGGCTCGGCACGACGATGATCGCCCCGTGCTCGGCCCAGCTCTTGGCGGCCGTCTCGGCCCGCGACAGGCTCGCCAGCTGGCGTTCCACCGCCGCTTCCACCGCGTCGGCGAAGCCTTGATCGTCGGTGATCAGGATCGACTGCGCCGCCGTGTCGTGCTCGGCCTGGCTGAGGAGATCGGCGGCGATCCAGTCGGGATCGTTGTCGCCGTCGGCGATCACCAGGATTTCCGACGGGCCGGCGATCATGTCGATGCCGACATGGCCGAAGACCTGCCGCTTGGCGGCGGCGACGAAGGCATTGCCCGGCCCGACGATCTTGGCGACGGGGGCGATGGTCCGGGTGCCGTAGGCGAGCGCGGCGACGGCCTGCGCCCCGCCGATGCGGTAGATCTCCGACACCCCGGCGATCCTGGCGGCGGCCAGCACCAGCGGGTTCAGGGCGCCGCGCATCGCCGGCACCACCATGGCGATCCGCTCGACGCCGGCGACCTTCGCCGGAACCGCGTTCATCAGGACCGAGGAGGGATAGCTCGCCGTGCCGCCCGGCACATAGAGGCCGACGGATTCGATGGCCGTCCAGCGGCTGCCGAGCTCGACGCCGATCGCATCGGTGTAGCGGTCGTCCTTCGGCAGCTGCCGGCGATGATGGGCCGCGATGCGGTCATGGGCGAGCATGAGGGCTTCGAGCGTATCCGGCGAGGTCGCCGCATGGGCGGCCTCGATCTCGGCCTCGGTCACCCGCATGGTGCCCGCGGTCAGCTCGAGCTGGTCGAACTGCCGGGTGAGCGCGATGACGGCGGCGTCGCCCTCCTCCCGGACCCGGGCGACGATGGCGCGCACCGCCGCATCGACGTCGGCCGACTGTTCCCGCTTGGCACCGAGGAGCGCCACGAAGCGCGTCTCGAAATCAGGATCCGTCGAAACGAGGCGGCAGGGCAATGTGAAGGTCCTCTTCGTCTGGCCCCTGTCGGAGCGCGATGCGCATCGGGCGGCTCCCCGCACGTCCGGCAGCGCGCCGGACGTCTGCTTCCAGCCGCCGCCGAACGCGGTGCCGGCCGCCGTCAGGCGCGATGATTCGGCCGAGCCGTGGTTCCCCAGGCGCCGCCGACATCGGCCAGCTGCGCCTCGATCACCTCGACGTCCAGCCTTATCGCGGAGCCGCCGGCAAAGACAAGTTCGACGCTGCCCGAGGGGGCGTCGCCCTCCTCGAACCGGATGGCGAGGAGCACGAGGACGTCGTCGGGCGCGAGCTTGTCGAAGCCGAGGCGGGAGGCGTTCACCACCCGGTCGAAATGCAGGATCGCCCGACGCCGCTCGTAGTCCGGCCGGCGAAACAGGGAAAAGCGCTTCGGCGGGACGAGCTTCTCCCAGACGAAGCGGTTCATCTCGACGACGAATTTCTGCTCGGCCGGAACGTAGTGGAGCTCTTCCACCCGGATCACGGAGTCCTGACAATGCGCCGAGACGATCGCAAGGTCCTCCGCATCGACGGCAAGCAGGCGCAACTGGTCCATACTGACTGGTAACCTCGGTTCCGGGAAAATCTCTCTCGCGGCGTGTCACTTAGGCTGCGGCCGCTGGGGTGCAAGGAAACAGGCGACACGGGCGGCATCGGAGGAAGGCCCCCGCCAGGAGACGGCACCCGCCACTGCGGTCGCCGGACCGGCCGGCGGCAGATCGCCGACGGCAAGCGCGCGGGATTTCGCAGCCTCGCGGCAGTTTCTCAACGCTTCCTTACCCGTTTTCGCCGAGGATGGGAGCCGGCACCGGCGCGCCGGATACGGACAGCCAAGCAGGAAGGGTTCCCGTCGATGATCGAAGGCCGCGCGGCAACCAAGCGGGAGGGCAAGGGCGAGGGCGCCAGGTTTGCAGCGCTCGACGGCTGGCGCGGCGTCTGCGCCATTCTCGTCGTCTGCTTCCATGCGCCGGTCAGCGGCGCCAGCGAGGCGAACGGCGTGATCCGCCACGCCTTCCTGTTCGTCGACTTCTTCTTCGTGCTCTCCGGCTTCGTCATCACCCACGCCTTCTTCGAGCCGCTGCGCGAGCGCCGGGAATACGGCCGGTTCTTCCTGTCGCGACTGTTCCGGGTCTATCCGCTGCATCTCTTCATGCTGGCGGTCTACGTCGCCTTCGAATGCGCGATGCTCTTCGCCAAGGGACCGGGCGAAGCCTTCCGGGGCGGCACGTCGATCGCGGGCCTCGTCGACAATCTCCTGATGGTCCAGTCGCTCGGCTTCATGGACAGCCTGAGCTGGAACTATCCGAGCTGGTCGATCTCGGCCGAGCTCGTCGCCTATGCGGCCTTTGCAGCCGTCGTCGTCTTCGCGCCGCGGCTGATCCTGCCGTTCTGCACCCTCGCCATCGTCGTCGGCCTGCCGGTGATCGCCATCGTCAACGGCAACATGGATGCCTCCTCGCAGCTCGGCTGGCTGCGCTGCCTCGCCGGATTTGCCCTCGGCGTCATCCTGCGCCGGGCGGTGTGGCGGGAGGGCAGCGAGGTGGAGGCCAGGCGCCACCCCAAGAGCTGGAGCCTTGCCGAAGCGGCTGCCGTGATCCTCGTCGCCGTCTTCGTCGCGCGGCTCGGCGGCACCGTCCTGTCGGTCGCAGCGCCCCTGGTCTTCGGCCTCGCCCTCTACGTCTTCGCCCATGAGGGCGGCATTCTCAGCCGCGCCCTCAGGACGCCCCCCCTCGCCTTTCTCGGCGTCATTTCCTACTCGATCTACATGACCCATGCCTTCGTCATCGACCGCGTCCACAACGCCGCGAGCGTCCTCGGCAAGGTCACCGGCTGGAACCCCTTCGTCGAAGGATCGGACGGGCGCGAGTTGATCGGCCCGCAAGGCTGGCAGGGCAGCCTCGCCCTCGCCGCCATCCTCGCCGCGACGATCCTCGTCAGCGCGGTGACCTACCGGCTGGTCGAAAAGCCGGGCATGGCGCTGGGACGCCGTCTGCAGGCGCGGGACCAGGCTCCCGCGGCAGCCTCCCCCAAACCCGCCGGCGCCTGAGGCCCTCGCCGCGGCGATCGCCGGAGGCGTCGGCCTGCGACGGAAACGGTCGGCCGCCTCCAGGTCAGCGTCAGCCCGCGCCGGGCTCGACCCTGTGACGGGACAACAGCCGCAGCCCGACGACAGCGAACCACACCAGCATCCACACCGGATTGGCCCGCTCGAAGAGATAGCTCTCGAGGAACGAGTTCAGCAGCAGATAGGTCAGGATCATCAGCAGCGTGTCGCCGAGGCAGGTGCTCTCGCGGTCGCGCCCGATCCGCGCATAGTCGACCAGCGGCAGAATGACGAGGACGATCACCGACAGGACGAGACCCGGAATGCCCATGGAGATGGCGATGTCGAGATAGCCGTTGTGGGCGTTCGGGCTGCCGCGGGGATCCCAGGAGAGCTCGAAATTGCGCTCGGTGCCCGCGACCACCTCGGACTGCCAGAAGCCGTTGAGCCCGAAGCCCGCCCATTCGTGGCCGTACCAGACCTCGAGCGCGTAGCGCCAGAGGTCCATGCGGCCGGTATAGGTGGTGCCGGGCACCATCCACTGGACGATGGCGTCGAGCGTCGGCGACAGCACCGTGCCGAGCGTCAGCAGCGCCATGGCGACGACGACCAGGAAGACGCCGAAGGCGAGCAGCCGGCGGCCGCCGAGCAGCCGGCCGAAGATCACCACCAGCATGACCAGCGGCAGAAGGCCGGTGGAGGTCTTCGAGCCGGTGTGGAGCACGAAGTTGACCGACAGGCCGGCGATCAGCAGGCCGATCCAGACCATGCGGGCGCGGATCAGATAGACGCCGAGGAAGAACAGCGAGCCGATCACCGCGCCGGCGACGTTCTTGTGCGAGAAGATGCCGCGCCACAGGCCCGCATGGTCGGGCTCGGATCCCGACCCGTCGTTGATCGCCAGGTGGGGCATGAAGAGGACGCCGAAATAGGACAGGCCGAGGACCATCAGCGCGGTGACGACCACCACCCAGCGAAACGCCCGCGCATCCCGCGGAAAGGCGAAGACGCCGGTCACCGCCGTCATCGCGAGAAGCGTGAACAGCGCCGAGCGGACGGCATTTTCCGCACTGGCCGCCCACATCGCGCTGGCCAGCAGCCAGACCGTCATGAGCATCCAGGCGGGGCGCATGAGCGCGGCCAGCACGTGGCGGTCGGAAAACACCAGGTGGCCGGCGAGGACGATGGCGGCGAGGGAGGAGTAGCCGAGCTGGTTGGCGAGATCGCCGCTGTCCATGCTCCCCTCGAAGGTGACGGCGAAGGGCGTCACGGTGACGAGGAGCGTCGAGAAGACCGCCGCCGCGATCAGGAACCGGGCGAAGCCGACGAAGTCCGGGGCCGCGGCGAGACGGCCGGTGTCAGTTCCGCTCAGGCTGGCGGTATTGCTCATTGACTTGTCCGAACTCCGCCATCAGCCGCCCGACGGCGACCTGGCAGTGATAGAGACCGATCGTGGCCGAACCGGTATCGACGCCGAGCCGCAGCGATCGCCAGGGCGAGGCGGCGAGGAGCGCCAGGCTCTTGGCGATCCGCCGCGCCGCGCCGCGCGCGCCGCCGAGGCGCCGACGCTCGATGATCGCGGAGATCGCGCCGTTGCGCAACGCCCGGGCGTTCAGCCAGGAGAATTCGGTGCGCCGTGCCGGCACCGTCTCGAAGACCGGCGCCTCGGCGCACCAGCCGAAGCGAAAGCCGCGCTCGCGGCAGCGCGAGTAGAAATCCGCATCGCCCCCGCCGATGAAGTTGAAGGCCGTGTCGAGGAAGGGCGCGCCCATCGTGTCGAGGACATGGCGGGCGAGAAGCACGTTGCCCGAGGAATAGAGGATCGGCACGGCCCCGCTCGCGGTATAGTGCGGCCGGAAGACCGGGTGGTTTTCGGTGAAGATCCTGGCGCCCGGCTCGAAGCGGGGGACCTGCGGGCCGCCGACGATGTCGACCCCGAGCCTCGCTGCCGTCTCGACCATCCGGGCGATCCAGTCCTCGCCGGCGATCTCGTCGTCGTCGATGACCAGGAGGTGGCGCATTGCGGGAAAGCGCTCCAGCGCCGTCTGCCACCCGGCATTGTAAGCCGAGCAGTTGCCCCGCTCATGGGCGACGAGGAGGAGGCCGGCGATCGTCCCGTCGGCAAAGAGCGGCCGCGCGGCCTCGAGGCCGGCTCGCCCCTCGGCGTCGTTCTCCATGACGATGACGGCGAAGTTCGGCGCGCCGCGCTGGGCCGTCAGGCTGGCGAGCGTGGCGAGGAGATGCTCGGGCCGCCGGAACGTCGGCAACGTGACGACGGCCTCGATTGCCCCGGGGTCCAGTCCAGGGGACACGCATTCAACGGTGATCGTCTGCCGCATGCGTCCATTCCGCTCGCAAGGTTCGGGGGCATGGCGGACGATAAGCCGATCCTGGTGAAGAAAGTCTGGCCTCCTGGCGAATTCTCATGCCTGCGTCGCGTGCCGGAGACGCCGCGGCGCCGCGGCGGCGGGAGAACTGCGCCCGCGATTTCCCAAGCGGAAGTTAGCTTGACGGAAACCTGTCAGGCTTAGGATCGGCCCGATCGACCGGCAACCGGGCTGTGGCGAATGCACCTCTTGTTCCTCTCATCGCTGCTCCCCGACGGCGTGGCCACCACCGGCTTCGAGATCGCCAATGCGGCGATCGCCGCGGCCTATCGGCGGCAGGGCGTCCGGCTGACGATCGCCGGCTTCCGCCGCGAGGGCGCCCGGCCGGCAGAGGCGGGCGAGATCGACCTCGGCACGATCGTCATCGAGAACGCCGCCGCATCGGCCCGCCAGAAGGCGCTCTGGCTGATCGGCGCGGTGCTGTCCGGCCGTCCCATCGCCGCCGAGAAGCTCGCCCGCCTGTCGCGCCGGGGCCTTCTGGAGCGGCTGGCCGAGGCAGGCCCGGTCGACGGCCATGTGCTGAATTCGGTGCAGATGCCGATCGCCTATCCGTTTCTCGCCCTCGGCAAGCCGTCGATCTTCATCGCCCACAATGTCGAGCATCACTCGGCCGCGGAGAACGCCCGTAATGCCGGGAGCCGGGCGAGCCGCCTCCTCTATGCCCGCGAGGCGCGCATCCTGAAGCGCCGGGAGGAGCTGATCTGCCGGCGCGCCGCGGTGATCCACACCCTGAGCGAGGACGACCGGACCGGGCTCGGCCTTGCCGGCGACCGGCGCGCCATCCCGCTGGCGCTGTCGATCGGCCGGGGAACACCCGCCGTCGACGACGGCGAGCGGCAGCAGGACGTCGGCCTCATCGGCACCTGGAGCTGGGCGCCCAACCGCGTCGGCCTCGACTGGTTTCTCGAGAGGGTCGTGCCGCTGCTGCCGGGCGACGTCACCATCGCGATCGCCGGGCGCATCGACGGCCCGCCGCCGGGCCTGCCGCAGACCGTGCGTTTCCTCGGCCGCGTGCCGGACGCCCAGGCCTTCGTGCGCGGCTCGAGGGTGGTGGCCCTTGCGACCAAGGGCGGCACCGGCGTGCAGTTGAAGACCATCGAGACCTTCGAGGAAGGGCTGCCGGCGGTGGCAACGCCCGCCGCCCTGCGCGGCATCGGCGCCCTTCCCGATAATGTCGGGGTCGCCGACGATCCGCAGGCCTTCGCCGCGGCGCTGGTGGAACGGGTCGTGGCCGAGCGTGCCGGCCGGTCGCTGCGCCTCGACGGCCGAAGCTTCGCCGCGGGCCAGCAGGCGGCGCTCGACGCGGGCATCGCCAGCGGTCTGGCGCTGTTCGAGGCGGAGCAACGCGAGGCCGCGTTAACCAAAACCACAGATGGAAGCCCCTCGGAGGCAACCCGCGACGAGCCGGAGCGTATCTGATGCTGGTGGAAACGGCCGGCAGCGGCTCGGCGGGAAGGCGGGACGCGATGCCGGGGACGACGCGGATGGCGATCGGCGGACTGGCGGTCGCCGACATGTCCGGCAGCGAGGCGATCGCCCGCGTCGAGGCGGCGCTGTCCGGCGGGCCGGCGCTGAAGCTCGCCTTCGTCAACGCGCACTGCGTCAACGTCGCCCGGCACGACGCGGCCTATCGCACGGCTCTCGCCGAGTTTCTCCTGCTTCCCGACGGGATCGGCGTCGACATCGGGGCGCAACTCCTGCACGGGAAGCGCTTTGCGGAAAACCTCAACGGCACCGACTTCATTCCCCGGCTCGCCACGAGCCTGTCGCGGCCCTGCCGGATCGCTCTCCTCGGCGCCGCACCCGGCGTCGCCGAGCGCGCCGCCGCGGCGCTTTCGGCGCAGGCGCCGCAGCACGAGATCTTCGCCCTCGCCGACGGCTATTTCCCGGAGACCGAGCGTGAGGACGTCCTCGCCCGGCTGGCGGCGGCGTCCCCCGACATCGTCCTCGTCGCCATGGGCGTGCCTGCCCAGGAGATGTTCATCGCCCGCCATCTCGACGAGCGCCACGGCCGGGTGTTCCTCGGCGTCGGCGCGCTGTTCGACTTCCTCGCCGGCAACGTCGCGCGGGCGCCGCGCATCATCCGAAAGCTGCGGCTCGAATGGGCGTTTCGCCTGGCGCTCGAGCCGCGACGGCTGTTCCGGCGCTACGTCGTCGGCAATCCGTTGTTCCTGAAGGACATCCTGCAGGACCGTCTGCGCGGCCGGGGCGGAGCGTCCTGATGCCGCGACAATTCGATACACACGGGCCGGGAAAGCCGCGTTATGCTGCGGGGCACAAGACCAGCGAAAGAGCATCCGACGTGCCCACGGCCATCGCCACTGCCAGCTATCGCGGCGACTTCGAGCGCTGCCGCCTGCTCTGCGAGAGCCTGGACGCCCGCGTCACCGGCCACACGCGCCACCTGATCCTCGTCGAGGCCGCCGACGTGCCGCTGTTCCGGCAGCTCGCCGGGCCGAAGCGCGAGATCGTCGACGAGCGCGACCTCCTGCCGTTCTGGCTGCGGCCGTTTCCCGATCCGACGACGTTCGGCAGGCGCCGCATCTGGCTGTCGCCCTTCGGCCTGCCGCTGCGCGGCTGGCACGTGCAGCAGCTGCGGCGGATCGCGCTCGCCGCCAGCCTCGACGAAGAGGTGATGGTGTCGATCGATTCCGACGTGGTCTTCCTGAAGGACTTCGACGTCGGGAGCTTTTCGCCGGACGGGCGAACGATGTTCTTCCGCCGGCCGGACGCCATCGCCCATGTCCTGCCGGATCTGCAGGCCGTGCATCTGGAATGGTCGCGCAAGGCCGGAAGACTGCTGGGCATCGCCGCACCCGAGACCACCGACACCGGCTATGTCGCGACCCTCATCCCCTGGCGCACCGAGGCCGTGAGGGCGATGGTCGAGACCATCGCCGCGGTGTCCGGCCGCCGCTGGGAGGCGACGCTGGCGGGAACGCGCATCCTGTCCGAATGCACGATCTACGGCCGCTTCGTCGACGAGGTGGAAGGGCGGATCGGCGACTACGTGCCGATGGCGGAATCCCTCTGCCGGATGTACTGGGCCGGCGCGCCGATGGACGCGGACACTCTCGCCCGCTTCGTCGACAGCCTAGAGGAGGGCCAGGTCGCCGCCGGCATCCAGTCCTTCACCGCCACCGATCCGCGGCTCATTCGCCAGGCTGCGGGGCTGCTCTGAGGGTTGCCGATGGCGATCGGCGCGGATCGCGCCAGTCGAGGGCGGTGTAGCTCGCCAGCGCCGAGCCGAGCCAGAGCAGCGCGAAGACGGCGTTGAGCCCGAAGATCCACTGCGTCTCATCCGCATAGATCCGCAGAAGGGCGATCAGCAGCCCCGCCTTCACCAGCCCGACGAGCGCCATGATGGCGGCCCGGATGGTGGTCCTGCCGCGCGCATAGAGAAGTTCGCTCTGGTATTCGACGAGGTTGCGGAAGGCGGGGACGAGGAGCGGGAGGAGGACGAGCGGCGCCGCGTCGGCGACGTTCTTGCCGAGGGCGCCGGGATAGACGTGCAGCACCCCGCCGAGAAAGGCGAGACCCGCGACCGAGACCGCCGCGATGCCCGCCTCGATGCCCCAGCGGATCCGCCAGGTCGCCAAGAGGTCCGGGCTTCGCATCAGCTTCTGGACGAGCATCGTGTTGAAGGAGCGCACCGGCAGGGCGGTCAGATCGACCAGCCGCATCAGGATCGCGTAGATGCCGGCCGTCTGCGGCCCGCCGATGGAGAGGACGAGCAGCTTGTCGAGTTCGGACTGCAGGTAGAAGACGATCTCGGCGCCGGCGACCGAGAGGCTGTCGCGAAGCCGCGCGAGGTAGAGATGCGGCGTCCAGCGGAGCCGTCGGCGGGGATAGCAGAGGGCGACGGCGCCCAGCATCGAAAGAGCGTTGGCGCCGAGATAGAACAGCGACCAGGCGAACAGCGTGCCGTCGGCGAGGCCGACGAAGAGGAGAGCCGCGAGCGCCCGCACCGCCGATCCTGCGATGACGATCACCGCGCCGACGAAGAAGCGCCCCATGCCGTTGGCGACGATGACGACGACTTCGAGCATGCGCCAGCACAGGACCTCGGCGACGACGACGGCGACGAAGGCTGCGGGGCTCATCTCGCCGTCGAAGAAAACCAGGAAGAAGCCGGTCGCCGCGATCGCCACCAGCGGCAGCGAGGCAATGAGGGCCGCGAGGAAGCCGGCGGTGTAGGCGCCGATCAGGCGGGGTCGCCGGGTCGCCGTGCGATAGAGCGGCGAGACGAAGCCGAAGCCGGCGATGCGCGACAGGACGATGCCGGTTGCCGAAGCCGTGGCGAAGAGGCCGAAGTCGGCGACGGTCAGGCCGTTCGCCACCGCGACGAAATAGGCGAGCGACAGCACCAGGCGGCCGGCCGAACCCGACAAAAGCGACGCATAGTCGCGCAGAAAGGCGACGTTACCTTTCAGTCGGCCGATGAGGTATGAATGGGCCGGCATGCGCCATTTCCTGCGAAGAGACGACCATCGATGACGAAAGCCGACGATTTCGACGACGCCGGGGCCGCGCGGCTTCGGCAGACGGCCGGTCCGACGTCGATGGACCCGCCTTCCGCATCCCCACGCAGTAGCACGCCCGGCTTAACGCGGCGTTGCGTGCTCGCCGGTGCCGCCTCGGCCGCCCTCGTTCCGGCGCTGGCGCCTTCCGCCGCCCGGGCGGCCAGGCGAAAGGTGCCGTTCGGCGCGGCGATCCAGTTCAACCTGATGGACGGCGCCCCGGCCTATCGCCAGCTCTTCGTCGAGCATTGCGACCTCGTCATGCCGATGAACGCCCTGAAGTTCAACCTCCTGCGGCCGACCCGCGAGGTGTGGAACTTCGAGCCGGCCGACAAGGTCGTCGACTTCGCCCTCGCCAACGGCAAGACCAGCCGGGGCACCTGCCATGTCTGGTGGGGCGCGACGCCCGACTGGGCGAAGGCGATCGAAAGCCCGTCCGAGGCCGAACGCGTGCTGGTCGAGCACATCGAGACGGTGGGCGACCGCTACAAGGGCAAGCTGCTCGGCTGGGACGTGGTCAACGAGGTCGTCGCCAACGACCCGCTCTACGAGAATCGCTCGCTGCGCGACACCTACTGGCTGCGCACGCTCGGTCCCCGCCACATCCCCCTCGCCTTCAAGGCGGCGGCCAACGCCGACCCGAAGGCGCAGCTCGCGATCAACGAATACGACCTCGAATACAAGGGGCCGCATTACGACGAGCGCCGGACCATCATCCTGTCGATCGTCCGCCAGCTCCAGGATGCCAATGTCAAGATCGACGCCGTCGGCCTGCAGGGGCATCTCTATGCCGACAAGGTGATCGACGTCGACGCGCTGGAGCGCTTCCACCGCGACCTCGACGCCCTCGGCATCAAGCTCCTCGTCACCGAGCTCGACGTCATCGACTGGAAGTCGCCGCCCGACCCCCAGTCGCAGGACAAGACGGCCGCGACGCTGGTGTCGCGGTTCCTGGACAGTCTCTTCGCCGTCAAGCCGCCGGAACTCGTCATCGCCTGGGGCCTGACCGATCGCTACAGCTGGATCAACGACGTCATGCCGCGGCCGGACGGCGCGCCGAGCCGGCCGCTGCCCTTCGACCGGCAGCTGGCCGCCAAGCCGTGGTTCGAGGTCATCGAGAAGCGCCTCTCGGCGGCCTGACCGGACTTGCCCGGCCCGTCCGTCCAGGACCCATGGGGAGATTTCCCGCAGGCGGGTGAAGAATTAACCGATCGTTCACCGTAAAATTCGATAGTGTCGTCGATCGTCCGCGATCCTTCCTGCTGCGATGGTGTCCATGTTTGCAAAACCCGGGTCCGAAACGAACGTGAGGCAGCCCGCTGCGCGTGAAGCTTTGGCCGGCCCCGCCTTCGCGTCGGGGGAGCGGGGCGGCTCGCTGTTCGATCCGTTGCAGGTCCTGGCCGAGATCTGGTCGCTGAAGTGGCTGGTCGTCCTCCTGACGCTGCTCGGGATCGCCGCGGGCGTGTTCCTCGCGCTGAGCACGCCGCATCGCTACACCGCCGTCGCCGAGATCCTCGTCGACCCGCGCGACATCAAGCTCGTGCAGAACGAGGTGACGCCCAACGGCCTGCCGAGCGACGCCACGCTCGGGCTCATCCAGAGCCAGATCTCGGTCATCTATTCCAACGACGTCCTGCAGCGGGTCATCGACAAGGCCGATCTCGCCAACGATCCCGAATTCAACGGCAAGACCAAGAGCCTGCTCGACCCGCTCTTCGCCCTCTTCGCCGGCAAGGAAGACGCCCAGAGCGCCCGGCGCCGGCAGCTGATGACCCTCGCGGCCCTGCGCGACGACCTCAGCGTCAGCCGCGACGCCAAGAGCTTCGTCATCAATCTCGCCGTCACCACCCGCGACGGGGAAAAGTCGGCACTGCTCGCCAATCTCGTCGCCGACTCCTTCATCGACCAGCTCGCACGGGTGCAATCGGACACCGCCAAGCGGGCCAGCGAGGCGCTGTCCTCGCGCCTGACCGAGCTGCGCGAGAGCGTCGTCGATGCCGAGCGCGCGGTCGAAAAGTACAAGAGCGACAATCGCCTCGTCGGCGTCGGCGGCAGGCTGGTCGACGACGACTACATCGTGCGCATCAACGACCAGCTCGCCAAGGCACGCGGCGACATGACGACGCTGCGCGTGCGGGCCGACCAGATGAAGGCGGCGAACGTCGACGACGTGGTCACCGGAACGCTGCCCGAAGAGCTGACCTCCGACGCCCTCGCCCGGCTGCGCAACAACTATTCCGAACTCTCCCAGCAGACCGCCACCCTCGCCGCCACGCTCGGCCCGCGCCATCCCCGCCGGATCGCGGCCGAAGACGCGCTGGCGTCGGTGCGCCAGGCGATCGGCCAGGAACTGGCACGCATCGTCGCCGGGGCGCAGACCGAACTCGCCCGCGCCGAGGACACCGATCGCGAATTGTCGGAACAGCTGAACAGTCTCAAGGACAAGCAGCTGCGGACGAGCTCGTCCTTCGTGCGGCTGCGGGAGCTGGAACGCGAGGTCGACGCCTCCAGAGCCGTCTACGAGGCGTTTCTCCTGCGGGCCCGGGAAACCGGCGAGCAGGAGCAGATGAGCACGGCCAATGTCCACGTGATTTCCGCCGCGACACCGCCGCTCAGCCCCTCCAGCACCAGCCGCAAGCTGATCGTCATCGCCTCCATGCTGGTCGGGCTCGTCGGCGGGCTCGGCCTTGCCGGCGCGATCGCGCTGCTGCGCCTGCTGAGGCACTTCACGCGTCGGCCGCGCCAGGCCGATCTGTGGACGGATGATCGTGAAGACGACGTCCCCGCACCGGACCGGTCAAGGCCGCCCCAGGGGGCGGCGGGCGAGGGCGACCTTGCGGCGGCCTTCCGCCCCACCGTTCATACGCCGCCCGAGCGGGTGCGCAGGCGTGACATGGATGGCGCGAGGCCCCGGGACCGGATGGCGGGCCGGGTGTCGCGCGCCGAGGCGGTGCTGGCGGCGAGCCTGCCTGTCGCGGCGCAGGCTCGTCCC
>NZ_AQQS01000011.1 GCF_002088275.1 Aurantimonas sp. 22II-16-19i | reverse complement strand
ACATGAGCCGCGACTTTCAGAACGAGATCAGGTTCCTCGGCGCTGAAAGCTGGGTCTGACGCAGTCTCGATGACGATCAGGCGGCGCCGAGCAGGCGGGCCTCGAGGAGATCGAGCTTGGCCCGCCCGTACATCTGCCGCTTCACCAGCTTGAGCTTGTTCACTTGGCCTTCCGTCTGGCCGTTCGACCACGTCTCAATGATTGCGCCCTGAACTGCTGATAATGAAGCGTCCTTTAGGATGCCACGAGCGAAGGAAGCCAGCAGGCTTTCCTCGGCATCGTGCATCCAGGAAACGAGATCGCCGACCGCACGGCCGCGTATCATGGCATGAAACCGGTCGGTCAGTTCTCTCGCCTCGGCCAGGGCGGGCACTCCGGCTTCGATCGCGGCAACCACGACCGTCTCCGACTTCGTCAGATGATCTCGCTTCAGCGTCATCAGGCGGGCGATGGTTCTCGCGGACGGGGTCCTGCGGAGCTCGGATCCTGAGATATGTTCCGATCGCCTGCGCCGCGTGGCCCATTCACCGACGACGCGGAGCGACCCCAGGAACCCCTGGCCGCGAAGACGACGCCATAGTTCGGCGCCGTTCCGGCAGCCTGCTTCCCACTGGGCGTCGAGATACGGAAGGTGCGGGTCGAGTGATCCCTGTCGTGTCCGGAATACATCGGTGCGCTCGCCGCGGACGATCTGGCGAACCAGCTTCCGGCTACGGCCCGTCCGCCGAACGATCTCCTTGATCGGGATGCCGTCGGCCGCAAGGCCTTCGACCACGCCGTTGGTCTCCTCCCGACGCAGGTAGCCTTCATACTGGATTCGCTCGGCCGAAGTCAGGAGCTTTGGGTCGATAGCCGTCGCTCCGAGAGTGACGCGGATCAGCTTCATCGACTTCCTCACCGCGTCGAGAAAGGCTGCGCTTGCATTCTCCATCAGGTGCCATCGGTCTGCGACCTGAACGACTTCCGGCAACGCGAGCGCAGCGGCCTCACCATAGCCACCACCGCGATCGCGAGAGACGATCCGGATATCAGGGTGATCGGCCAGCCAGGCTGCGACCGTGGCGATCTCCCGGTCCGGCAGCAGCTTGACGATCTGACGCCGCTGCAGGTCGCAGACAATCGAGCCATAACGATGGTTCCGGCGGAACGCGAAGTCATCGATGCCGATCGTCGTCAAAACGTCGTTGCGCGGTCGCGCCCGGCGCCGGACGACCCGGAGCAGCGTGTCGTTGCTGACCGGCATCATCAAACGCTCGGCGAAGCTCGCCGCCGGACGACCGCCGAGCGCCAGCCCGAGATGATGGACGATGCACTCCATCCGGCCCGTGCGCCGCGCCCGCTCCGGGACAGCCTCACCGAAGCGCTCGGCGAAGATCTTGCGCCGGCAGGTGCCAACGTCGCACCGAAACCGGCGGGTGATCAACCGCAGCCGGACCATTCGCCCCGCTGCCGGCAAGTCCGTCACGCCTCGAATGTATCGGCTGTGCACGCGGCGTGCAGGCGATGAGCAGGAGGGACACGCCGCCTGCCTGTTCCGGCCGGATGCCGTGACGATGAGGACGTCGTCAACGGCTTCGAACTGCTCGACCGTAAGCCCGGCGGGAATGAGCGACGACAGCGAAATGACGTGGGGCACGGCGACCTCCTTTAGAAATCGCCAGTTCGCTCCTCAACTGCACCGAATATGAGTCAGATGGGGTATTCGGCTCGAGCCCATCCTCCGAGGTGGGAGTAAGGTGCTGCGCTTCGAGCTGATGATAAAACGTGGTCTGTTTGGAACGGCCACAAGCATCAGGAAAGGAAGCGCAGCATGAAACACTATGCGGGATTGGACGTTTCGGTGAAAGAGACGTCGATATGCATCATCGACGAAACCGGCAGGATTTGCCGGGAGATGAAGGCTTCAAGCCACCCGGAAGACCTTATCAAGGCGTTGAAGGCACCCGAGTGGCGATTTGTCCGGGTCGGGCTTGAAGCCGGGCCGTTGTCGCAATGGCTGTTTAGCGGATTGGTGGAGGTGGGCCTACCGGCGATCTGCATAGAAACCCGTCATGCGAAAGCGTTCTTGAAAGCGCAGGTGAACAAGACCGACCGCAATGACGCTCGTGGCATTGCACAGATGATGCGGGTGAA
This sequence comes from Aurantimonas sp. 22II-16-19i, assembly GCF_002088275.1. Classification (GTDB taxonomy): domain Bacteria; phylum Pseudomonadota; class Alphaproteobacteria; order Rhizobiales; family Rhizobiaceae; genus Jiella. The sequence continues at coordinate 147,994 of NZ_AQQS01000011.1, read as the reverse complement.
TTTATTCCGGCCGGTACACGTCAAGACACTGGCGAACCAACGGCGCCGGGCTCTCCTGAACGCTCGCAGGCTCTTGCAGGAGAAGGCCATTGCCATCGAGAACGACGTCCGCGGTCTCCTGCGCAACTTCGGGCTCAAAGTCGGCGTCGTCGGGACGGTCGGCTTCGATGCGCGCGTCCGGGAGCTTGTCGCCGGAATGCCTGAACTGGGCGAGATCATGAGGCCTTTGCTGGCAGCACGACAGAAGCTGCGGGAGGCCTTCATGGAACTCCATCGCAAGCTGCTGGCGATTGTCCGGGACGACGAAGTTTGTCGTCGATTGATGACGATCCCCGGGGTCGGGCCCGTCACCTCGCTCGCGTTCAACAGCACCATCGACGTCCCGGCGCGCTTTGCCCACGCTCGCTCCGTCGGTCCGGCGTTGGGCCTGACGCCGATCCTTCACCAATCTGGCGAAAACCATCAGGTCGGCCGTGTCTCACTCTGTGGCGACGGCATGATGCGCTCCCTGCTTTACGAGGCGGCGCAGGTCATGTTGAGCCGAGTGAAGAAATGGTCCTGGCTGAAAGCCTGGGCGATGAATGTCGCCAAGCGGCGCGGGCGGCGAAAGGCCATTGTGGCGCTGGCACGCCGGCTGGCGGTGATCATGCATCGGATGTGGAGCGACGGCACCGAATTCCGCTGGACAAGGGAAGAATTGGTCAAGGCTGCCTGACGGTTACGGGGAAGGAGACTACTAAAGTTCCGCCTGCTGGTGGAAGGACGTCCTTCGCGGGACGACGGATGGGACGAGCTCGCTTTGGGTCTTGTGCCGATCGCACCATAGCGATCAGGACGCGAGTCAGATTGGACCGCCTCATTCTACTGATCCCATGCTGGGAGGGCCGACGAGCCGATCCCGAAGAGAAGCGGGAGCCCGCGGAAGACCTCAAATGCCGGCGAAGTGGAATGCTCGAAAGCGCTTGACCTCAACACGCCGAATAGAGAAGATCCAAATTTGCACGCCGGATCACAGCTGATGGTCTTCAAGCTCATCATCGCCGCCGCCAAGTCCTGGCGAAGGCTGAAGGGCGAAAATCGCTTGCCGATGATCATCGCAGGCGTCAAGTTTACCGACGGCGTCGCGGTCACCGCGGCCGCCGATCAACGCGCCGCCTGACCGGCCCAATCACCCAAGTCCGGCCATAGCTCGATTCCGTCCGGATCATGCGGCAATACATCGCAACGGCCAATGAATAACTCTCATGAGACTACTGTCACCTGCAGCGGGTGGGGCCTGCCGCAGCTACGTCTGACAATACGAACCGGTGGTACGAGCTTCAGAATTCGGAGCACACTTCGCCTAGACTAGTCATGGGGATCCGGGCCCGGCTTCCGGCGAAACAGCTCCAGCGCCTCTGCAAGTTTGTCCATGCCGACAGGTTTGCTTAGGGTCCCGAGCGAAACATGCCCATATCCAGACGCGACGTCTGCCTGACCTGTTAGAAACATCGACGGGATGCCGCGCCGGTGCAACCATTCCGCTGCCAAGGGGCCGGTTCGCCCGTCCGTCAGATCGATGTCTATCAGGGCGCCGTCGAATGTCATGCCCTCACACTCAGCCTTAAGAGCTTCGAAGCTCTCAAACGAACCCGCGAACACATGCCCCAAATCCTCGATCATTTGCTCAACATGGAACACGATCAATGGGTTGTCCTCGATGTAGAGGATGTGCAGAGGCCCAGAGCTTGCAGATACGGCGTGTTTCATATGACGGCAACGCACTGCGCTTTCACGGGTTGCCGACCACTCGTGAAAGGAGCCCCCCTGCCTCACACCGCAATCCGCCACGGTCGAACGTAATATTCGGGGCCCGTCCCAGCATTCCCTTCAGCGCCGATCGCAGGTACCGGGTCCCGTAACCGGCGCGCGAGGGCTCCTCCACAGGCGGCCCCCCACTCTCGAGCCACGTCATAGACAACTCCCTGGGCTCGTTTTCCGATACTGACCATTCAAACGCCACTTGCCCCTCGGGTCGCGATAAAGCCCCGTACTTGATCGCATTCGTCGACAGCTCATGCAGGCACAAGGCGAGAGTCGTTCCAGCCTCGCGGCTTAATATGACCGTAGGCCCGCCCGCTGCGATGCGCTCAAAACCGACTTGACGATAGGGATCGAAGGTGAGGCTGACGATCTCCCCAATCGACACGACCTCGCCGTCGGCGCGAAAAACAGCTGAGTGCACCTTGTCCAGCGCACCCAGCCGACCACGAAAATCCTCAGCAAGCCCGTCCATCGACGTGGCGCCGCGCCGGGTCATTTCAAAGATCGATGTCACGCTGGCAAGTATGTTCTTTACGCGGTGATTCAGTTCGCGCCTCAATTCGATCTCGCGGAAGATGTGATCACGAACGGCGCGCTGCCTTAGTCGGGCCAGGAGCGCCGATTGGACAACGCTGACCAATTCGACGGCCGTGATTGGTCGCTTGTAGAACAACTGGCGCGACCGCGGCCGTGCATGGCTGAGCGCGGCCTTGATCCGGCCGTCGGGCGAGCCGCGATCAAGCAGGACGACGATCGGCATCTCGGACCAAGCCTGCTGGTCGGCAAGGTGGGCTGCGATGGCGTCCAGTACCGCCGGCGTCAGCGCTTCGTGCGTCAGGAGAAGGACACCTGGTGCTTCGGAAAGGCAGGCGACTAAGTCGTTAATTCCGGATGTAACGACGACCCGAAGGTCATACTCACGGAGCATTTTGCTCAAAAACATCGCGTCGCTGCGATAGGGCGCTAGGACCAGCACATGGTCCAGCGCCGAAACGTCGTCTAATTCTGGATCGCTCACGCTTCCGGAAGCGGATTATAGGGCACGACAGTGATGCCCGAACTCTGGATAAAAAGTTCATGGACGTCCAGGTCGTGCGGGCCATGCCGCTTCTTGACGACGGTAATATTGCGCCGCAGCCGCCCATCGTGCTCCGAAATGCGCAGGAGCAGAACGGTATCGCCAAGGAAGCTGACATCGACGTCGATCGCAACGTTCTGCCCGAGCAGGCCGTGCTGGGCGACAATTAGCATTGTCAGCACCCCGGCCCGGGCCAGGTACTTCAGCAGCGATTGGATGTCCCGCACCGCCTTGTCGCGATTCGGCAAGGAGTTGAGGTATCCCGTAAAGCTATCGATGACGACAACACGCGACTTCTCTGACGACACAATACCCTGCACTACCTGGGCAAACTCTCCAGGAGAGATGTCGTTCGGATTGAAATCACGGATGATCAGCTTGCCGCTTTCGTAGAAAGGGCGCAGGTTCATCCCAAGTCCCTCTGACCTGCGAAAAAACGTCTCGAGCCGCTCCTCGAAGAGGAACAGAGCCACGCTTTCTCCCCGGTCGAGCGCGGCAGTGGCGTAAAGCGACGCCATCGTTGATTTGCCCGTTCCGGCCTGTCCAATGACGAGCGTGATGGTGCCGGCCTCCTGGCCGCCCCCAAACATATTGTCCAGCATCGCAACGCCGGATTTTATGAGCTCGGGCTTGGTCTGCTCGGCGACCGCGCCGGGAATAATGCGCGGAAAGACCACGACGCCCTGGCCTTCTCGGATCGCCATGTCATGGAATCCGTCGGCGATCGGCACGCCTCGCATTTTGCTGACTTCGATCCGCCGGCGCACCCCGCCGTAGTCCTCTAGCGACTTGTGGAAGCGGATGACGCCATGGGCGATGCCCTCCACCTCCTCGCCGTTCATCGTCTCGCCATTCTGCGTGTCGAGCAAAATGGCCACGACGTTGCGCTTCGCCAGAAAGGCTTTGAAGCCAATCAATTCGCGTCGAAAGCGTGGCGTATCGCCGGTGATGAGGCGGATCTCAAGAAGCGAATCATAAACGAGGCGGCTCGGTTTGTGCTCATCAATGGCACGCTCGATCGCCTGGCGCGTTTCGTCGAGCCGCAGTTCAGCGGTCTGAAAAATCGTCTGGTCCGAGGTGCCGTTGACACTGTCGGAGGCCGATAGCTCCTCAACCCTGATACCGTCCATCGTCCACCCGTGCGAGAAGGCGATGGATTCCAGTTCCGTCTTCGTCTGCGACAGACTGACATAGATGCATTTCTCACCTGCCGCGACGCCGGCCCGCAAAAACTGCAGGGCGGCGGTCGTCTTACCGGCACCAGGAGCGCCCTGGAGCATATAGAGGTTGGACGGCGGCAACCCCCCGCGCAGGATTTCGTCGAGGCCTGAGATACCGGAGGAGATCGGCGGCTGGATCGAACTCTTGGTCATTCTACCTCCGGCGACCAAGTCCAGACAAACGCCTGAACGATTGTTCCTCATCGTTGACTGCGTTCAAGATTGCAAGGCCAAGCTCTTGCGCTACGGCGTCATCTCGTCGGCATCGTCGAAGCGGAAGTCCAAGACGCATCAACACAAGCGACTAGAGGCTAACGCAGGCAGTTGCCACCGAGAAGGAGATCCAGGTTCTGCCAAGCGGAAGCCGATCACCTGCCATTGCAAGTCGGTGATTCCTGTCGCCCATTGTGAATCGGCGTGGAATAAGGGGTCTGACGCAATGCGCTACCCGAGCGCGTGAGAATGAGATCGCCATGCTGACCGGGCTCTCTCGGAACACCATCAAGAAGTATCTAAAGGCTGGCACGATCGAGCCAAAGTTCTCGGTGCCAATGCGTGCCAGTAAGCTCGACCCGGTTCGCCGACAAGCTTGCGGGCTGGCTGAAGGCCGAGGTGTCAAAGTCACGTAAGCAGCGCCGGCCTTTGACGCACTTACATGCCGATCTCGTCACTCTCGGATTCACCGATTCCTACAACCGGGTAGCCGGGTTCGCATTCGGGTCAAAATCGAGAACGAGATCCGTGGTCATCTGCGAAGATCGCGGCCTGATCGATCGCGGAACCGGGCACCGGGCAGCTTTACCGGGCGTCCGGTCAAAGGTTAGAGGCTTCCTAAAGAAACGTTGATATTGCTTAAGGAGCGCATGGGTGATAGATGCGTTGCGTTATGAACAAGCCTACTCTCCCATCGCTGTTGGCTGCGAACGGCTTGAAGAAGCTCGGCGAGGACGTGAGCGCCGCCCGGAAACGTCGGCAGTTCACGCAGAGGCGTCTCGCCGAGGGTGCCGGGGTGTCGCTTCCGACGATCAGGCGCCTCGAGAGTGGCGATCCCGGCGTTTCCCTTGCGACCTTGGCAATGGTCCTCGTGGTCCTCGGCGAGGGACGGCGCCTGGCGCAGCTCCTCGACGCGAGCGCTGACGACGTGGGGCTGATGCTCGAGCAGCAGGGCTTGCCGAAGCGTGTGAGGTCCCCGCGCAAGAAGGTCGCGTCCAGCGGGTCTTCGAGCGGATCCGTGTCTCCGTCGGACGACGATGCCATCGGCGAGGCATTCTGATGGCGAGGACACTCAAGGTCTGCATCGGAGACCGCGGGCTGACGGTCGGCACCCTGAGCTTCGACGCGCAGGGAAACCGGGAGTTCAGCAGCTTCCAGTACGACGACGAATGGATCGAGAGCCCGCGCGGGTTCGCCATCGTCCCGTCGATGCCGCTCGACCGCAACAGGCGCTTCTTCCGAAAGGAGGGAAACCACGTTTCCCCGCTTCCGCTCGCCCTGGTGGACACGACGCCCGACTCCTGGGGACGCAACATCATCCGGCGCGACGCCCGGGAGAACCGTGAGGACACGCGTCCCCTCCACGAGTTCGACTACCTCCTTGCGGTCGACGACTTCAGCCGGATGGGAGCCCTGCGGTTCCGCGAGGAAGCGGACGGGTCAAATTTTTTGGCGTCCCACCCGTCGGGGCGGCACGAAATCCCGCCGCTCCTCGAACTCGGCCAGCTCGGCCAGTCCATCGAGAGCCTCGAGAAGCAGGATCCCCAGACCGCCGCGGGATTGAAACGCCTTCGCCAGATCGGCAGCGCCCTCGGCGGTGCGCGACCCAAATGCTCCGTCATAGACGCGGACGGGTCTCTGCTGATCGCCAAGTTCACGTCGGTCCACGACACGTATCCGGTCGAGAAGGCCGAGGTCCTGACGCTCAACCTCGCGCGACTGACCGGGCTGAACGCGCCGCCCGCGCGCCTCGACACGAGCGGCGACCTCCCCGTCGCGCTCATCCGGCGGTTCGATCGACAGGGAGCGGGCCGCGTTCCGTACATCTCGGCGCAGACGATGCTGGACGCGCCTGACGCCACATCCGGCACCTACACGCAGCTCGCGGAGGCGATCCGCCAGCATTCCGACGATCCCGCGCGGGACCTCGCCGAACTCTTCGGCCGGATCGGGTTCACGATCCTCGTCTCGAACGTCGACGACCACCTGAAGAACCACGGCTTCCTGTACGACGGCAGGGGCCGCTGGCGCCTGTCCCACATGTTCGACGTCAATCCCGCTCCCGAGCGCCATCGCGAGCTGAAGACCGCCATCTCGGAGATCTCCGGTCCCGACGCCAGCATCGAGGCGCTTGTCTGGCATGCCGCGTTCTTCGACCTTTCCGAAGACGATGCGGCGGCGGTCCTCGGGTCGATGGCGGAGACCGTATCCCAAAGTTGGGAAGGCCTGGCCCGCGAGTTCGGCATGGACCGCGAGGACATCCGAACGTATCGGGCGGCGTTCGAGCACGAAGAGATGGACAAGGCCGTTTCCCTCAAGTCGACGCAGGTGCCGAGGAACGTCCCGCCGCCGGCGGGAGCGCTCACGCCGTGAGCCGGAGCCTGCGGCACATGAACCCGGCAGGACGCCAACGGGCGAGTTGCCGCTCGTGCGCACTGTTCCCGCGCCGCGTCATGTGGCAGTCTGGAGAGATGAACCGTCCGCCCGTCCTGCGATGCCTCGTCGCCATGATCCTGCTGGCACTGCTCGCCGTGCCGTTCGGCGGGACGATGGCCATGGGCGGCAGCGTTCCGGATGCCGGGCAGATGGCCGGCATGTCCATGACCGGAACGTCCACGGACTCCTCCAGCGGCGACATGGACTGTTGTCCACCGGAAAAGCCGGACCTGTCCAGCACGTGCGACAAGTCGGCGTGCCCGACGATGGCTACCTGCATGCAGCAGTGCGTTCCCGCATCGGCAGCGGCTGAACTCCGCGTCATCTCGGACCTCATCCGCCAGGATGAGGGAATGCCGGACCTCGACGACCTCCTCGCCTCGCTCGGGCACGAACCGCCTCCGCGACCTCCCAAGACCTGATCGACCCAGCCGACGCCGTGGCGTCGTTTGAACGGTGCGGAGCCTTCCGCGCCGATGCTGACGTTTGACACATGACCCACCTCCCGCAGGCGAAGCCGCGCACGGGTCGATCAGGATCGAAGACCATGAAGAAGATAAACATGCGCGTCGCCGCGGCGGCGATCGCAACCCTCGTGTCGTTCGGGCTCGGGGCGTCCGCGCTCGCGGCGATGACGGACTACGAGTTCCAGCTCGTCGAGACCAAGGTGAAGTCCGGGAAGGACGCCGTCGTCGCCGTCCGGCTCGTTGACAAGCGCACGGGCAAAACCGTCCCCGACGCCGTCGTCTTCGAGACGCGTGCCGACATGGCGCCCGACGGCATGGAGACGATGACGACGCCCATCGAGGCGGTTCCTTCGGACGAACCCGGCGTCTACCGCTTCAAGGTCGCCCTAGTTATGGAAGGCGGCTGGCGGATCTCGCTCGGGGCCAAGATCCAGGGCGAGGAAGGCACATTGAAGAACGAGGTCGTCCTCCAGGCGACCGAGTGATGCGGACGGTCCTTGGCGGCCTCACCCTCGTCGCCGTCGTGGCGGCGGGGGCGGGAGGCTATTGGGCGGGGCAGGCCGGAGTGACGGTTGCCCGGCTCGAGGAGATGCTCGGATCGCCCGGCGCCGCGCCCGTTCGTCTCGAGCGGGCGATCGTAGGGGAGATGCCGGTAGGCCCGAAGGCCGCCCCCACCTCCTTGCCCATCCTCTACTGGCGCGACCCCGACGGGACACCGAGCTATTCCGCTAAGCCGAAGACAACCGACGACGGGCGGGAGTTCGTTCCCGTCCACGAGGACGGGGCGGGTCCGGCGTCGGCGGCGGTCGCGGCGGCACCGACGCCTGCCATGGTGGACGGCGCGACCGGGGACAGGAAGGTCCGCTACTACCGGAACCCGATGGGCCTGCCCGACACCTCGCCGGTGCCGAAGAGGGACTCGATGGGGATGGACTACATCCCGGTCTACGAGGGGCCGGAAGAGGAGGAGGGCGTCGTCACGATCTCCCCGGGGCGGCTACAGAGGACGGGTTTCCGTTCGGAGCAGGTGTCCCGGCAGGTCGTCGGCCGCCCGTTGCGGGTGCCCGGCGTGGTGAAGCTCGACGAGCGCATGGTGTCCGTCGTCGCGACGCGTGCCGACGCCTTCGTCGAGGAGGTCGCCGACGTCACCACGGGATCGGCCGTCAGCAAGGGGCAGCCGCTTGTTCGGCTCTATTCCCCCGAAATGGCGGCCGCCGGCGCGCAGTACGTCATTGAGCTGAAGAGCGGCGGCGCGGCGAGATCGGGCGGAGCCGGCCTGAAGCTCCGCAACCTCGGCGTTCCCGAGGAAGCCATCACCGAGATGGAGCGGACGGGCAAGGTGCCGCAGTCCATGACCTGGACGGCGCCGCGTGACGGGCTCGTCCTGGAGCGTGCCGCCGTCGACGGCATGATGACGGAGGCGGGAGATGTCCTATTCCGCCTCGCCGACGTCTCGCGGGTCTGGGTCGTCGCGGACGTGCCGGAACGCGAGGTCGGTTCGGTCCGGCTCGGCAGCACCGTGACAGCGGCGTTTCGGGGGTTGCCCGGCCGGACGTTCGACGGCCGCGTCGACCTCGTTTACCCGCAGGTCTCGCCCGAGACACGGACAGTGAAGATGCGCATCGAGGTCACCAACCCCGACGGACTCCTGCTGCCGGACATGTATGCCGACGTCGGCATCGACACCGGGACGGGCGAGGCCGTAGTCGCGGTCCCGAACGACGCCGTCCTTGACACGGGGTCGCGGCAGGTCGTCATTCTCGATCGCGGCGGAGGCCGCTTCGAGCCGCGGCCCGTGGAGGTGGGTGTCCGGGGGACGGACATGACCGCGATCGCGAAGGGCGTGGAGGAGGGCGACCGCGTCGTCGTCGGCGCGAACTTTTTGATCGACGCCGAGAGCAACATCAAGGCGGCCCTGTCCGCCCTCGATCACAAGATGCCCGAGCAGGCTCCGATGGCCGAGGCACGGCCGTGATCGCCCGCATGATCGCATGGTCGACGAGGAATCTAGTCCTAGTCCTCGTCGGCACGCTCTTTGCCGTCGCGGGCGGCCTCTACGCCCTGAAGACGCTGCCGCTCGATGCGATCCCCGACCTCTCCGACATCCAGGTGATCGTCTACACCGAGTTTCCCGGCCAAGCGCCGCAGGTCGTCGAGGACCAGGTCACTTATCCGCTGACGACCGCGATGCTGACGGTGCCCAGGTCCAAGGTCGTGCGCGGCTTCTCCTTCTTCGGCGTGTCCTTCGTCTACGTCGTGTTCGAGGACGGCACCGATCCCTACTTCGCCCGAAGCCGCGTCCTCGAGTTCCTGAACGCGGCGGGGCGTCGCCTTCCTGCCGGCGTGACCCCGACCCTCGGGCCGGATGCGACGGGCGTCGGCTGGGTCTACCAGTATGCCCTGGTCGCCAAGGACAAGACGCTCGCCGAGCTTCGGTCCATGCAGGACTGGGTCGTGCGCTTCGCCGCCTCGGACGCGGACGGCGTCGCCGAGGTCGCGAGCGTCGGCGGCTTCGTGAAGCAGTACGCGATCGTGGTCGATCCCAACCGCATGCGGGCGCAGGGCGTCAGCCTGGATATGATCCGGCAGGCCGTCGCGGCCAGCAACATGAACGTCGGCGGCCGGACGATAGAGATGGCCGAGACAGAGTTCATGATCCGCGGCCGAGGCTACCTCAAAGGCGTGAAGGACCTCGAGGACGTCGTCCTCATGAGTTCCGGCGGCGTGCCGCTGCGGCTCGGCGACGTCGCCCGGGTCGAGACCACGCCCGACGAGCGCCGGGGCATCACGGAGCTGAACGGGGACGGCGAGGTCGCGAGCGGCATCGTCATGCAACGCTACGGGGCCAACGCCCTCGACGTGATCGGCGACGTGAAGGCGAAGCTCGCGGCCATCCTGCCGAGCCTTCCGGCTGGAACCGAGATCCTGCCCGTCTACGACCGCTCGCAGCTCATCGAGCGGGCCATCGAGACTCTGAAGGGCACGCTCCTCGAGGAGAGCCTCATCGTCGCGCTCGTTTGCGTGGTGTTCCTCCTCCACCTCAGGAGCGCGCTCGTCGCCATCCTCATGCTGCCCGTCGGGATCCTGATGGCCTTCGGCGCAATGAAGCTGATGGGGCTCGGCTCCAACATCATGAGTCTCGGCGGCATCGCCATCGCCGTCGGCGCGATGATCGACGCCGCCATCGTCATGATCGAGAACGCCCACAAGCATCTGGAGCGGGCGTCGCCCGGCAAGCCGCGGGTGGAGGTCCTGGTTGATGCTGCGAGCGAGGTTGGGCCCGCGCTGTTCTTCAGCCTCCTCGTGATCACGGTCTCTTTCCTGCCGATCTTCACGCTGGAATCGCAGGAGGGGCGCCTGTTCGGGCCGCTGGCCTTCACCAAGACCTTCGCCATGGCGGCGGCGGCGATCCTGTCGGTGACCCTGGTTCCGGCGCTGATGGTCCTCTTCGTGCGCGGGCGCATCGTGCCCGAGCACCGCAATCCCGTGAACCGCTTCTTGATCTGGGTCTATCGCCCAGTCATACGCGGCGTCCTGCGGGCGAAGACCCTGACCATCCTCCTTGCCGTGGTCGCGCTCGGCGTGACGGTCTGGCCGGCCCGGCAGATCGGGTCCGAGTTCATGCCGAACCTCAACGAGGGGACGCTGATGTACATGCCGACGACGCTCCCGGGGCTGTCGGTGACCAAGGCCGCCGAGCTTCTCCAGACGCAGGACCGCATCATCAAGTCGTTTCCCGAGGTCGCCTCGGTCTACGGCAAGGCCGGCAGGGCGCAGACCGCCACCGATCCCGCCCCGACGGAGATGTTCGAGACGCTGATCAACCTGAAGCCGGAGGAGGAATGGCGGCCGGGCGTCACAGTCGACAGCCTCAAGGCCGAGATGGACAAGGCCCTCCAGTTCCCCGGCGTTTCGAACGCCTGGACGATGCCGATCCGCGCCCGCATCGACATGCTCTCGACGGGCATCCGGACTCCCGTCGGCGTGAAGGTGTTCGGCACGGATCTCACCGAAATGGAAGCGGCGGCGAGGGACATCGAGCGCGTGCTGAAGGACGTGCCGGGAACGTCCAGCGCCTACGCCGAGCGGGTGGTCGGAGGTTATTTCCTGGACATCGTTCCCGACCGGCAGGCGCTCGGTCGCTACGGGCTGTCCGTCGGTGCGGTGCAGGAGACGATCGGGATGGCGCTCGGCGCTGAGACGGTGACGACGACCGTGGAGGGACGCGAGCGGTACGGCGTCGTGATCCGCTATCCGCGGGACCTGCGCTCCGACCCCGACGCCGTCGCGAGGGACGTGCAGATCGCGCTGCCCGGCGGAGGCGCGGTTCCGCTCGGCGAGGTCGCCAAGGTCGAGCTGACGCGTGGGACGACCTCGATCAGGACCGAGAACGGCCAGCTCGCGATCTACGTCTTCGTCGACATCGCCGGGCGGGACCTCGGCGGCTACGTCGCGGAGGCGCAGGAGGCGGTGGCCAAGGGAGTGACGTTTCCGCGCGGCACCTATGTCGCCTGGAGCGGGCAATTCGAGTACCTCCAGCGAGCGGAGGCTAGGCTGAAGGTCGTCGTTCCCGTCACGCTGCTCCTGATCTTCCTCCTGCTCTACCTGAACTTCCGGTCCATGACGGAGACGCTGATCGTCATGCTATCCCTGCCGTTCGCGGTGGTCGGCGGCGTCTGGTTGATGTGGTGGCTCGGCTTCAACATGTCGGTCGCCGTGGCAGTGGGTTTCATTGCCCTTTCGGGCGTCGCGGCCGAGACAGGGGTGATCATGCTGATCTACCTCCAGCACGCCGTCGCGGAGGTCCGCGCACGGTGCGAGGCCGAGGGCAGGGCCTTCGACCGTGAATCCTTGCGGGACGCCATCATGATCGGCGCCGTTGAGCGAGTCAGGCCGAAGATGATGACCGTGGTGGCCATTACCGCGGGGCTCCTGCCGATCCTGTGGAGCCATGGTTCAGGCTCGGAGGTGATGCAGAGGATCGCGGTGCCGATGATCGGCGGCATGGCTTCTTCGACCGTCCTGACGCTCGTCGTCATCCCGGCCGTGTTCGCGCTGGTGAAGGGATGGCGCTTGCCGAAGGCGGGCGGTGCGGTCAGCCGGGACGTCGCGTCGGTCAGACAGGGATCCGAAGAGGTGCACGCATGAGCGCGATCGATCACGTGGATAATTTCCCAGGCACTACGGCTGCCGAGAGGTCCGCAAACGAGACGTCCGAGGAGTTCCGGACGGCGATCGTCAGGCTCCTTGCCTTCGCCGCGGTGTCCGCCATCCAGGTGACACTGGTCCTCGACATCCGCAGGCTCGTCCGTTCGGCCGTCTCCAGCCGGAGCGAACGCGCCAACCTCGCGCAATTCTTCTGCCTTGGGATTGTTGGCGTTGTATTCGGCAAGGAAGCGGTTGATGGCGTTCTGAAGCTCGGCGAGCGAGCGAAAGACGCCGCGTCTCAGTCGTCTCCGGCTCAGCTTGGCGAAGAAGCCCTCGACCGCGTTGAGCCATGAGGACGAGGTAGGCGTGAAGTGGAAGGTCCAGCGCGGATGTCGGGCCAACCACTCGCGAACCTTCGGGTGCTTGTGGGCGGCATAATTGTCGACGATAGCGTGGACGGTCTTTCCCGCCGGGACCTGGCGCTCGAGTTCCTTCAGGAAGCGAATGAACTCCTGATGGCGATGGCGCTGCATGTTCCGACCGATGACGGTCCCGTCGAGAATATTGAGGGCGGCAAACAGCGTCGTCGTTCCATGCCGCTTGTAGTCATGCGTCATCGTCGCGCCGCGGCCGGTCTTCATGGGTAATCCAGGCTGGGTACGGTCGAGCGCCTGGATCTGGCTCTTCTCGTCGACGCTGAGAACCACGGCGTGTGCCGGCGGGTCGACATAGAGCCCGACGACGTCGCGAAGCTTCTCGACGAAGGCCGGATCGTTGGAGAGCTTGAAGGTCCGCCATCTGTGCGGCGCAAGGCCGTGCGCCTTCCAGATTGTCTGAATGGTCGAGACCGCCAACCCCGACCGTCTTGGCCATCGCTTGCGCCGTCCAATGCGTCGCTTCGTGCGGCGGGGCCTCGTGGGTCAGGCGAACGACTTCCTTCACCGTTTCATCGGGAACCGGCGGCGTGCCGGACGGACGGGTCTTGTCGCGCAACAGCCCCTCGACGCCTTCGCCCATAAAACGCTCCTGCCAGCGCCAGACCGTCGTCTTCGACTTGCCGGGTGGCAGCTGCCACCAGCTAAAAAGTGGCAGCTGCCACCTTTTCACGAACTAGCGGCCGACGTGTCCAAAGAGCGCCATGCTTCCGAACGGACCCACAAAGAACGCTAACTCTTTTCTCGCTCAGCTCCCTCTCTTCTCTCGGATTTGCCGAAGATAGGCCTCGATGAGGCCAGGAAGTGTATCGCGCAGATGATCCACGAGGCCGGTCGTGTCGCTATCGCTGATCTGAAACGTCGCGGAAGAAGCCGAGCCGCTTTGTAGGACAGTGATTCCCTGCCCCTTGAAAACGCACGCCCCGGGAACGCGAGGCGTCGCCGCATAATTCTTGAAGAAGCGCGCAAAGCGGCTATTGCTGTCAAGATTGGCCCAGTCCGGTGCTTCGATCAGAGCGGTCATGCTTGCAAAGGCCGATGGCGCTCCAGACTGCTCGATCACCCGCGCCAAAACTTCCCAGCGCGGCCGTCCGACCTTTGGCGCCGGGCCGATCGCCTCGATGATTTCACGCGGGACGGCCTCGGCCAGTGTGGTGAGTTTCGAAACATTGGTGGGAGGAAGCGAGAGCGCCGCCGCGATCGTCTCGCGCTTGTAGCTACGCCGCTTGAGTTCCTGAGCGAACAGGGCCTGTTCGATGAAGGAGAGATCCTTGCGCTCGGTATTTTCCTTGCCGAGCGCGACCACCATCTGCTCATCGCTCAGCTCGGTGACGATGGCCCGGACCGTGCGGCCGAGATGGGCACAAGCCGTCCAGCGCCGATGCCCATAGGCAATCTGGTAACGCCCGCCCTTTTTCGGGTGAGCCCTGACAAGGATCGGCACCTGCTGGCCGTGATCGCGAATGCTCTCCATCAGTTCGCGGAACCCGGTGTCCGACTCGATCGCCACAAGACGATCCTGCACGAAGGAAGCCTCGATCATTTGCGGATCGAGGTCGATCACATGCTGCTCGTCGACGATCCGCTTGCGCAGCGCCTCATTTTCCTCTTCGATACGCGACAGAGAGGACTCAAGCGAGCGTACGGCGCCCGCCGGAGCACTGCGGGCCGGTGGTTGCGCCGCTTCCGTGGAGTTCGAAGGCGCTTCGCTGAACATCGCCTTCATTCGTTGGGCACGTTCGCTCGCCTTGCTCATGATCGCCCCCATGCCTGTTTGATGAGACCGAAAATCTCGCCATTCGCCGCGTCGACCGCATCCAGTGCGCGTCGCAGGGTATCGCGATTCATCGTGCCGCGTTCGATCTCGTAAAGCGATTTCTTTTCGAGCCCGGCATTGGCGATCGCGGTGGTTTCCAGAACCGGTGTCACACAGACATGCTCGCTAAACAAGGTTCTCAGCAGCGTGGCCACATTGACCTGCGGCAGATCATGCGGATTGTGCCGTGTGAGGAGATAGCGGAAGAAATCTTGCCGGATTGTGCCGCCCGCGCCCTCGATGACCGCGAGGAGATCGCTGGTCATGGCCAGGAACTGGTTCATGGAGGCCACGTCCAGCATGGCGGGATGAATGGTCACAATGATGCTGGTCGAGGCGTAGAGCGCTGAGAGCGTTAGATAGCCGAGCTGGGGCGGGGCGTCGATCAGCACCATGTCATAGCGATCGTCGACCGATCGCAACGCCGCCTTCAGCCGGCGGAAGAACATCTGGTCGCCGCGTGAGCGTCCCTCGACGATGGCGCGGGGCGTGTCGTGCTCAAACTCCATCAGTTCCAGATTGCCGGGCACGAGATCGAGGCCGGGAAAATAGGTCTCGGTGATCACCTCGCGCAGATCTACCGTGTCCTCATAGCGGATCACCGGATAGAGCGTCTTGTCAGCCGGGACGTCGAATTCTGGTTGAATGCCGAACATGGACGTCAGCGAGGCCTGGGGATCGAGATCGACGACAAGGACGCGAAGCCCTTGGAAGGCGAGATAATGGGCGAGATGGATCGAGGTCGTGGTTTTTGCCGATCCGCCCTTGAAATTCGCGACCGCCAAAACCTGAAGATGGTCACCCTTACGTCGGCCCGGCAGGAATTTGTGGGCCTGGTTCGGCCGCTTGTCGGCAAGGTGGCGTCGCAACTCGTTTATCTGCTGCAGGGTGTATAGCTTGCGCCCATTGTCGAGCTGGGTCGGCGTTACCGCTTCACCATCAATCGCCAATTGCCGAACCGTCGATTCCCCGATGTTCAGAAGATCGGCGACTTCCCGGCTGGTGAAATTGCGCAATGATTTACGCGCTTCAGGCGGAAACAGGCTCTGGCGCATGGCATGGAGCTGCCGCGACAGAATGTCGGAATGGCGGGCGATGACGCTTGCGGCGTCTTGGGCTTCCGCAGAATTTTCGGCACTTGCGGTCAAGACGTCTCCTGACGGAAAAACTTCGTTAAAGACGTCTATAGCGTCAGCTTCGCGATACCGCTAGGTTTTAGCACGGACTGAGGCGAGTCGTGTCCAGCTTCGGGCAGGATCGGCTTCAATGGGCGTGACTATGCCTGGGCGAGCTGAAACGAAATCTTCGGCCTTCGGGCCGGTGAGGGTTTGAGCAAGCCGAGGCGGCGGGACTTCGCTTTCAGGCGGATCGCTTGGCAGCGAGCAGGGTGGGACGATTGACCCCTTGCGCATGAACAGGAAAGCCTCCGGTGTCCATCGCCGTTGGATCACGAAGTCACCTCGCTGAGACGAACGAAGGAGACGTGCACGGCAAAAGAAATGGCCCCAAGCGGGAGCCGCAGAGACCTTGTTCTGAGAAGGTGTTGCTACCCTCAGAATTAGCTTCCTTTGCTGACACCGTCACAAAAAACGCGGTTTGCCGCCAAGGAATTTTTTTGTCTCGCGCAAGGAACGCACCATGCCCACCCTAAAAGTTCAAGCGACCTGCGAATACACCTCTGAGCGTCGGGAGCTGACCGCCTTCGAGCGGTTCCGGGCATCTGTATCGACATCGCGTGCAACCGGTATCGCGCTGGCTGACGATGTGCCGTGTTCCGAGGCCGGATGGGGGAGGGCTGTCGAAAATGGCCGCATGAGCATCATGTCGATTCGGACGCAAGTCCGACACTTGGTTCAAATTTCAAAATCGGCATGGTGCGAATCGGACAAGTCGCGTAGTATTGCCCCTAGTTGCAACCATTCCGTGATTCTTGCCGTGTCGAACAATATCTCCCGTCTTGCAAAAACCCGCGCTCGTCGCAGAGCCCTCGGCATCCGGTCGACGGAGACAATCTTGCATGAGCGAGAAATCGCAGCCCTCGACGAGATCAAGGAACGCTTCGGACTTGCCAGCCGGTCGGACGTCATCAGCATCCTGATCGCTCGAACGGATCCGAACACCATCACCCCGGCTGACGCTGCCGCGATTAGAGATCGCGCCAACTGATGCCGATCATTCCCCTCGAAACGGAGACGTCATAGGCAAAAGAAAAGGCCCCGAGGCGGGAGCCGCGGAGCCTTGTTCAGCAAACTTTGGTCAGTTTCTGAACTAGGCTTTTTCACCGACATCGTCAACTGAAAAGCGGTTTGCCGCCACGGGATTTTTTTGCCTTGCGCAAGGAAGCACCATGGCCACCGAATACTCCCGGGCGGGCCTTGCCCGGCGAACGAACCTGGCTGCCCGGATGGCACGTCCGGGACCGCAGACCCGTGATCTTTTCGACCGTCCGGAAGCGGCCGTCATCGACGATGGATCTTCCGACAGCATCAGAGGGGAGGCAGGGCAGGGCAACCTGACGCCGCATCCAAGCTTTGCCGCCAAGGCGGAGATCTGGCGGGACTTTCGCGAGGGCCGGATCTCAATGGCCGAGGCGCAGCGTCGTTCGGCGAAGATCGGCGTCGCGACGGACCCCCGCGAGACCGAGGCCCGGCGCATGTACAGCGCGCCCGGCAAACCGCGGCCGCCGGTGGCCCGTCCCCGCCAGGATCGCCCGGAGCCCAATGACAGCCGGCAATATGCCAATCCGATGGCGACGACCGCCGCGCGAGACGACCGGCTGACGCCGCAGGCAAAAGCGCTCTTGCAGGTGATCCGTGCAAGGGCAGGGAAGGGGCGCCAGACGGCGGTGACCAAGGGCACACTGGCGGCGATCCTCAGCCGCTCGACCCGCTCGATCACTCGCTATCTCCGCGACCTCGAGCGCTGCGGCTATATCGTGACGAAGATCCGGGCGAGCGGCCGCGGCCTGCATCTCGGCCTCGTCCTGACGCTGAGCGAAAAGGTGCTGCCGTACTTCACGGAAACGAAGAGACTCGCGCGTTGGCTCGGCGAGACTGCGGGGCTGAAGGCTCTCGTTCCGTTCATGCCATTTTCAACGAAAACGGCGGGCGGGAAGATGGCATCGAGGCCTGGTTTGGATGCGCCCGACGATCAATCGTCTGGAAAACAAGGGATGACACTTCTGTCACTCAAAAACCAAACCCGAAAAGATTCCTCTTATCGAAATTCAAATAGCTCTCGAAAAAACAAGCGGGCGGCATCGAGCCAAAGCGATTAGCCGCCTTCGATTGGCTCTTGGCAGCTCTCACACACTTACGGACAGCCGGAACCCTCCCTGCTGGCGATTTTCCCGTGTTCATAGGACGGGGCGGCGTCAACGCGTCTCTTCGTGCGTGCAGCTATCCTGTTACGATCACCGCGTGATGCCACAGCCTATCGTTTCCACCGCGGCAGATGGCGTTTCCAGCGTTCGCCTATATGTCCTCTTGTCCCGCGGCGAGATCGGCGTTGCTCCGTTTGCACGGGCGGAACATCGTCACTGACGCCAATCGAAGGATCGACGTCAGTGACCGATTGGATCACAGCCTCGCTCTCGCAAACCTCGGCAATCGCCTCGGCGACAGGAGGCGTCGCCTTTTTTGCTGGTGCAGCCCACGCTGGCTGCTCGTCGTCCGCCGCCTGCTCCAGACGCAGTTTCGGCGGACGACCGCGCTTTGGCCGAACGATCTCGGCCGCCTGCGGCGCCCAGCCTGGCGTCTTGTCTTGCAAGATGCGGGGGGCGATGTCCGGTGACGAAGCTACGCTCATCGTCGATCCAGCCATGTCGAGCCCGTTGCGACGGTGTCGCACGTGCGACTTGGCTGGCGCAGCCGTCGCTTCCTCCTGCATGGCACCGACCGGCAGAGTGTCGCTCCAGATCGAGGCCGGCTTGCCGGACAGCTTGGCGCGTTTGACTTCCACGGTGAAGGGTCTGGTCTGCCGTTTCATGAAATCTCGTCGCTATAAAATGGAGGAGGTCGCAAACGAACATAGCCGGATATACTTTGGCTTTTTAACGTAGCCCGTCAAAATGACTATGGGGTTGCGGCGTTGCCCGATCCAGAGGTGCCTTGGCATTACCCACCAGAAAAGCTGCTCAATTCCGGCCCCGGCCCCGCAGCCGTGGCGGTCGGGTTGCCGGCGCCCGGCTGTGTCCCCGGTGGTGGTATAGGAGGCCGCGTGCGGAGCCTTCGGCGTAGCGCAGCGCGCGGCCGACGGTGACGCTGGCGATTATCGCTGATCTTCGAGAAGGTTCGGATTGCGACACCTCTGCCATTCGCCGACGATGATGTCCCCCCTCGTGATCGCCGCCCGAAGGGCTGAAACGTCGCGGTGCTGCGCGGGTGTTGGGCTCACCGATGTTACCTCGCCGCCGGTTGCTGTGCATAACAGAGAGTCCAGCACGGGGTGCCGCCATCGCGCATTTGGCCGGTCAAGATCGCCGCGATCCAAGCAGCTGATGCCGAGCCACTCGGAGATCTCTTGCCTGAGACGCTTGCCAAAGTGGATGATGCGCTTCGGCGGGAGCGCAGTGAGCTGCAGCCTCTTCGCGAAGAGAAAAAGCAGCCGCGGCTGGGCGTCCAAGGCGACCATTGTGCACAAAATCACAACTTCGTCATATTTAAGAATTGATTGAAAATTCAATATCGCGATAGGATACGAGATGGAGCCTCGGGACCCCGGCCAAGCAAGAGTGCCTGATGAAGCAGAACCCCGTCCTATCCACCGTCGCAGTCGCTGCGCTGGTCTTCGGTGCGGCCAGCTCACGGGTTCCGTTGGCCAGGGCCGCGGAACCCTATGACATCGACTGCAAGCTCATCCTGTGTCTCGCGGGGGGCTTTCCGGTCGGTTGCACCGATGCCTTCAATCATATGATCGACCGCATCACGTCCACCCCGCCAAAGTCGCCGATCGGGACGTGCCTCATGAACGACGGCACGCCATACGACGACTACGATGCGGAATATGGTTGGTTGCCCGTGACCTCGCGCGAAGCCTTCTCCTGCCCGGAGGGCAAGACGCTCTACCATGAGGTTGGCATCGACGATCGGCAGACCGGGGTGCGCGCGTTCTGTTATAAAAGTTCGACCACCTACGGCTTTGGCGACGGCAGAACGACCGTCTATGTCGGCAAGTCTGCGCCCGAATACTATGATCTGCGCACCCACATCACGGTCGAGCCCGGAACTGACGCCGCCTATTCGCCCGGCTGGCAGCGGTGGAGAACCGGTGGCACCTATGGCGGATTTGTCCGTGTCATCACCGACTGATGAAGGCGGCCGTCAGCCATCTCTTCTTCACAACAGTGGCGAGCATGGCCATAGTGGGTATGGCCCATGGCCAAGCCTGCGTTCCGCCCGTTGAGCCTTACCCCTACGCTCCGCCTGATAACGACCCGGAGCTGCGAGAATACATCAATCAAGAATATGCCGACTACATGGAGAGCATCGAGGATTATATGCGATGCCTACAAAACGAGTCGCGTCGAGCCTTTTCCCAGGCGGATACCGTCTTCAAGCGCTGGATCCAATACTTCGGAAAAGACGCCGTGATCCGTTACGACAGCGCCGAATAGGTCGGCCAACCAGCGGCCACTTCGCGCAATCCCTGTCGCCGATCAGGTTGGTGGAAACGCCATAAGCTGGTTCACGTCTGTTGTCGTGAAGGATCGATATCGACCCGATTGGGTGGGGGTAAGGTTGCGCCGAGACCGACTTCTTTCTGATAACTATAGTTGACACTGAGGCCAACTGATAACTATAATTGCCATATGGCCGAGCTGTTCCGCACCCCCGTCTTTGATGACTGGCTGTCCTGCCTGAAAGATCGCCGCGCCGTTGCCCGGATCGCCGTTCGGTTGGATCGGATGGCAGCCGGCAATCCCGGCGACGTGAAGCCCGTTGGCGAAGGTGTTTCAGAGCTCCGCATCGCCTACGGACCCGGCTACCGCGTCTAATTCATGCAGCGCGGGGCGGTTATGATCCTGTTGCTCTGCGGCGGGGACAAAAGCAGCCAGACGACGGACATTCAAACCGCGAAGGCTTTGGCCGAAAAATGGAAAGATCAGATATGACCGTCGAGAAGCTGACCCGCTACGACTCCGCCGACTATCTGACGGACGATGCGAGCATCGCGGAATACCTGGAAGCGGCGATTGAAGAAGCTGGCGATGATCCTGCGTCTATCGCTCACGCTCTTGGTGTCGTCGCCCGCGCCAGAAATATGAGCCAGCTTGCCCGAGATACCGGGATCAGCCGTGAAGGTCTCAACAAAGCGCTATCCGGGGAAGGCAACCCAACGCTCGAAACCATCATGAAAGTGTCCAAGGCGCTTGGTCTGCGACTGGCTTTTCATCCCGTCAATCCGGTCCCGCTTCGAGACGAACGCGACTTGACCACTTCATAAAGAAAAAACCCGCATGTCCGACTCGGCCATGCGGGCCATGCGTGCGGAGCCGTGTTCGCGGCAGATCTACCGGACCCGGAGCATGTGGCACCCAGCCCGCCCGGCATCAGTCGGTGTCGGGCTGGACCGACCTCATGCCGCTCTGCGCTGGCACTGCGATGATCGAGGATAAATCGTTCTCATAGAGAAAGCTGAACAGGCCTGGCAGGGTTCGAAAGAAACGAGGCTGCATTTTCCGCGCGCCGTCATCGGACTTTCTCGCAGTGACGAGCACGGTTTCCTTGCCGCTCTTTTCATTCACCGCGCGAACGAACCAACGTCCGTACCAATTGGCATGCTGTTTGCGAGCCGACTTCGCACAAATTACTTCAACGCGATAACCATCTTTGACAAGTTGGATGAATTCATCTTCGCGCGCCGTGTTCTTATAAGTGAGTATCATCGGACTCGATTTCACTATTTACATGATAAATCCCATCAGGAGGCGTACGTATCGATAATATCAAAAATATGTCCGACTTATAATTTTAGAGTAATTCCAGATATCAACATCAATATGCCCATTTCGATGCCGGTCTACGCAATCATCATACGAAGTCATTGTTTTATAGCGAGAATTTCTCGTAACTGTATTGAATTCAAGAGCGAGAGACGGGGCTGCTTCATATCCCTTGCACTGTGCCGGCATCCGACCAGGCCTGTAAGCGGGCTTCTCAGCCTTCGCGCCCCGCACGTCCTGCCACCTGACGCGCCGGGTACGGTCTGACGAGCTCCGGTCTGATGCGGGCGCAACGCCCAGGCTATGGATTTCGTCCCTTCGCGTGATGTGTGCTTGGCAAGAGAGTTTGGAGATCACCGCGCATGCGCGGCGATCGCTCTGAAACAAAGACGGTGCGCTGGATCGACGCGGGCAAGCCCGCGCTCACCCCCGCCCCGACACCTTTCTCTTCGAGGTCCGCCCAACAGTCCCGCCTCGCCCTGTCAATGGACAAGCGCCGCTGCGCGTCGTCTCCGCCGGGGGGCCGTGTCCTCGCGTTGCTGCGGTCCGCACCACCCCCCCGGCTCCGATCCCATGACAGACCGAGCCAGGACCGTGGGTCGGGCTACGCCCTCCTCCACTCTGTTCCGCCGAAAACATGCGTTTTCGGGCGGATCAGACCGGCGAAGGCGCAGCCCATCGCGGAACGGGGCAGCCAGATCCCACCGCCTCACCACACAGGAGGCCACAGATGGCCAAGGCGAAATTCGACGTTTACGACCACGTTACCAACGAAATCATCGCGCAGATCGAGGCGGGCACTCCGCCGTGGCGCAAGCCGTGGACCGGCGGCGCTGCCGGCGCTTGTCTTCCTCGCCGCTTCAATGGCGACGAGTACCGCGGGATCAACGTTTTGATGTTGTGGGCGACGGCGGCGACGCAGGGCTATTCGTCGGCGCGATGGATGACTTATCGCCAGGCTGGCGAGCTTGGCGGGCAGGTGCGCAAAGGTGAAAAATCCGCCTGCGTCGTCAAGTATGGCACCGTCGAGCGCGAGGACGACAACGGCGAGGAAAGGCGCGTTCCCTATTGCCGTGCCTACCGCGTGTTCAATGCCGATCAAATCGACGGTTTGCCGGAGGAGTTTTACACTCGCCCCGACCCGGCGCGCGACCTTGGTACCGAAGCCGATCCCACGCTTGATGCTTTCTTTGCCCGCACGGGCGCGATGATTGAGAGCACCCGCGAACCACGCGCCTTCTACGACCGGCGCCGCGACGTGATCCATATGCCTCCGATTGCGACCTTTCACGCTGCGCAAGGCTACTATGGGACGCTCGCCCACGAGCTGACCCATAATGCCGCGACCCGGATTATGCCGCACGGCCTCTGGTTGAGTGTAGTTTTCTGGCCTTCGGCCGCGCGGCGGTTCGGCATAATCAGAGCCCTTCCAGGAACGCGAGGAGTTGGTCGTCAGGACGGAACCGGCCTGACGGCGTGGGCGGAGCAGCGACGCGGGCGAGCGCCTTTTGCTTCATCCGCATGTCGGCGTGGATGTAGATCTGGGTGGTCTCAACGTTCTCGTGACCAAGCCAGAGCGCGATCACCGCTGGATCAACGCCGTGATGCAGCAGGTCCATCGCGTTGCTGTGGCGCAGCGTATGTGGCGTGACCCGCTTCGCGCCGATGCTCGGGCATATCCGCGCAGCCGTCAGGCAGTGCTTGCGGACCAGATGCTCCAACGCATCCCGGCTCAGTCGCTCACCCCGGATCGACGGGAACAGCGGCCTGCATTCATCCTTGTCGGCGCCGATCCACGTCGCCAGCAGCTTAGCCGTATCACGGCGAAGCGGTGTGGCACGCTCCTTTCGGCCCTTACCCAAGCAACGGATGTGCGCGCCGGTGCCGAGCACCACATCACCCAGCGTGAGGCCGACCAGTTCGGATGCCCGGAGGCCAGTCTGCACCGCGAGCAGGAGCAGCGCGTGGTCGCGCCGTCCTGCCCATGTCGAGCGATCCGGCGCTGCCAGCAACGCGGCCATCTCGTCAGCATCGAGGAACGTCACCGTGCGCTTCACGTAGCGCTTGTTGGGCATCGCGAGCACGCGCTGGCAGTGCAGCAGCCAGGTCGGGTCAGTCATCGCGACGAAGCGGAAGAACGACCGGATGGCGGCGAGCCGGGTGTTGCGGCTGCGCGCGGTGTTGCCCCGTGCCGTCTCGGTGTGGACGAGGAAGTTGGCGACCAGATCGGCGTCGATGTCCTCGACCGTCAACTTGACCGGCGGCTTGCCAAGCTCAGCACTTGCATATCGAAGCAGCAGCCGGAACGTATCGCGGTAGCCCGCGACCGTGTGGCGGCTCGCTTCCAGCTGTGTGCAGAGCCGATCGGTGAAGAAGCGCTGGATCAGCGCGGGCAAGGCGGCGCTCATCGTGCCACCTCCCCAGCGGTTGCGCGCGCCATCGCCAGATCGAGCAGTTCCGGCACCGCTTCCAGATACCAGTATGTGTGGGAGGGGTTGGCATGGCCCAGATAGGTCGTCAGCCGGATCATCTCGCGCGCCGGGTCTTTGCCGGTGCGATACCAGTTGATCATCGTGCGCACCGCGAAGGTGTGACGCAGGTCGTGGATACGCGGTCCCCGGCCATGTCGCTGATACCGTTGGTGGGATCGCAACCCGATCCGCTGGCAGGCCTGCGCGAAGTTGTAGCGGGCCGAGCAGTCGGTCAGCCGCGTCGCCTTCCCGGTGACGAACAGCGGTTTCGCCGCGTGTCCGATCAGGCGGTCCCGCTCGGCAAGGTAGGCATCAAGATGTGCCACCACGCCCGGATCGAGCGGCAGCAGTCGCTCGCGACCAAGCTTTCCACGCCGGACCCGCAGCACGCCCTGATCAAGGTCATCGCGGTCGAGCGCCAACGCTTCGCTGATCCGCAGGCCGGTGACCGCGATCAGCCCGAACAGCGTCGAGCAGGTGTGCCCCCGCAGGCCGTAGACCGACGGCAGTTCACGGGCGGCTGCAACAATCTCCGCGATCTCGGCAATGGTGTAGATGTGCGGACGAGGCCGGTTGGAAGAGTCCGGCAGCAACCCTTGCGGCGGCACCTCGTGCGCGGGATCGAAGCCGCTCAGCCATTGCGCGAACAGGCGCACTACACGCAGCCTCGTAGCTCTGGTCGACGCGTTCGCGTCTGCCAGCGTTGCGTGCCAGCGCACGAACAGCGCCGTGCCGATGTGGGCCGCACCTTCGGTATCGGCATAGCTGGTGAAACGGCGCAGGATGCGCTCGCTAGTGCGCAGATCGTAACCGAGGCTGCGGCGAACGCTAAGATAGCGATCAAGCTGGGGCATGAGGCTCATTGCGCGCCTCCCGCCACCGGCCAGGGCATCGCAATGGATCGCAGCCCGTCGATGTCGAGCCGGGCATATATCATGGTCGATGAGCGCGAACGGTGCCGCAGCACGTCGCCGACCTCGTCAAGCGATGCGCCCGCGTTCACCAGTTGGGTCGCAAGGCTATGACGCAGCAGGTGCGATCCCACATAGGGAGTCACCGGCTTCTGTCCGGTCGCCTTCAATGCGTCCTTGAGGATCGCGTTGACGATCTGCCCGTCCTTGAACGGTCGATAGGGTGCGCGCTGCGTGACGAACAGTGTGCGGCAGGTCGCCCGGCCACGTTCCTCGCGCAGATAGGTGCTCAGCGCGTCGCCGACCTCCGGCGTGATCGGCATCCGGTCGTGCAACTGGCCTTTGCCGCGCACCGTCAGTTCGCCAGCACGCCAGTCGATGTCGTCGAGCTGGATCGCGATGACTTCGACCGCGCGCAGGCCGAGCCGCGCCATGATCAGCAGCATCGCATAGTCGCGCGCGCCATATCGCGGATTACTGCGCGCCGAAGCGAGCACCGCCTCGACACCATCGGGCGACAGATGTCGGGGGAGCCGCGCATCCCAGCGCTTGGCCGCCTTGGGAAGGCTCAGCGCCAGATTGCTGGCCGTCGCCCCACACCCAAACAGATATTGGAGGAAGATGCGAACATGCGTCGCAACCGTCTTGTCTCGGCGTGCTGTCGCCAGAATATGCTCGATAAAGCTGATGACATCCGCGGGGCGAAGGTCCGCGAGGCGGATCGCGCCGTCACCAAAGCGATGATCAAGGAACCGGTTAGCGAACCGCAGCGTGTGATAGATCGTTCGCGCGCTCAGCCCGCGCTGCTTGACGAGATAGTCCTCGAAATTGGCGAGCAGCACCGCTCGCGCGGTCCCCGCCTCAGTAAGTATGTCGGTCATAATCGTGATGCTCCATGTTGCTGGAGCACGGAAGATTATGCCGAACTGGAAGCGCGTGATCATGCCGCTGACCGCGCCATTCCGACGCCGCGCGGCATAATCCGGGTCGCGGCATTATGGGTCTTATGCCGATATCGGCATAAGACCCACTGGACGGGCGGAGACAAACGCCTTGAGCGGTTCAAGCGGTTCAATGACCGCAAAGCCTATGCCTTCGAGGAACTGGTGGCCGAAATCGGCGCGTGCATGTTGAGCGTTCGCCTTGGCGTACAGCCGACATTCGACCAGTCGGCCGCCTATGTCGAGGGGTGGCTGAAGGCGTTGAAGGAGGACAAGCGCGCGATCTTCCGAGCGGCAAGCGAAGCCCAGAAGGCCGCTGACTTCATCATGCAAAGCGTCGATCGCGACGATGCAACGAAGGCCAAGGAGACCGGTGCAATCGCCGCCTGAGCTGCCACTGGTGGTCGGGGAGAAGCCGCCGCGCCGTCATGGTGCGGCGGAATTTCCGGGGTGCCGTCAGCGGCAGCCGCATCCCCTGGCAGCGATCGAGGAGGAACCCAGAAAATGCCCGGGCCGGGGGCGAGCTGAGCCCACCCTGTACCGGCCCGCCCCGGCGCTTCGCGCCGAAGGCCGCTGCGCGGCCTGGAGATTGCGGACGCCATAGAGGTCAAGTCGATCGATCCTCCGTCCTGCAAGGACGTCGATGGAGCTGACGATGCGAGCTTCGTATCCCTCACCTTGGGCGCGAGCGGCGATCTCCGCCCGTATGCTTTTACCCACCGTCCTCTCAAAAAGCGGTGAAATCGCTCGACCGGCGTGACGCCTCGGCAGCGGTCTCGAATTGCTTGGCTTTCTCGGGAACCCAGCGACCTTTCGCATTCGGCTTTCAGCCAAAAATACGATATATTTTTCTGGATTAGGATTCAGCATTTATCATTATCCTATATCAAATTTCTTGACGTCGGCTAGGCCGTTGGTTAGATATAATATCCTGATCGCAGCTTTGAATTTGATTAGGAATCTGTATCATGGCCTATCAGAGCGAAAGCCTGATTGCGCATGCCCGTGAGGTGCGCGAGGCATCGGATATGAGTCAGCGCGCGCTCAGCGAACGGGCGGGGCTGACGCAGAGCCATATTTCCCAAATTGAGAGCGGCAAGATGGAGCCCGGGCTGTCGAGCTTCATCGATATGACACGCGCGCTCGATCTCGAGCTCATGCTCGTGCCGAAGAAACTCGTGCCCGCGGTGCGAGGCCTGATCAAGGCGCAGGCAACACCGGACATGCATATCCGTACCGGTCATCCCGACAACAAGCGCTTTGCCCGTGCCGAGCGGCTGGTCAAGAAAATGAAGCAGCTTGACGGCAGCTCCGCCGATCTCGATCGCATCGAAGAAACGCTTCGGTTTCTGCGACGGGTAAATCTCAGCGATCAGGAAATGCAGCTGGTGCGTGAGCTGATCGTCCGCCTCGAGCGCTATCAGGCGAACGCGCAGGCGGACCCTGTCGTGCGTGACATCGCGCAAAGCCTGCAGCGACTACGCAACTCCATCGCCCATGCCAGTCCGTCGGAGCCGCGACCCGCCTATTTGTTGGACGATGGAGATGCCTGACGTCTCGGTTCTCGACGTGCGGCTCTACGACGAGCCTATCGGCACGCTGACCCATTTGCAGGGCGATCGGACGATCTTTACCTTCAACGAAGACTATGTCGGGAACCCGGATCGACCGACCCTCAGCCTATCGTTCAAGGATGATCTGGGCGCCCTCATCACCAGGATCCGCCCGACACAGCGGGTTGTACCGCCATTCTTCTCGAACCTTTTGCCGGAGGGCGGCCTACGCCGCTATCTCGCCGAGCGGGCCGGGGTCAATCAGCAGCGAGAATTCTTCCTGCTCTGGGTGCTGGGGCTCGACCTGCCCGGAGCACTCTCGATCCATCCGGCGGCTGGTAACGCCTTTCCACCTGGTGCCGGCGAGGATTTGCCGGAGAACGTCAAACCCAATGCGCTGCGCTTTTCGCTCGCGGGTGTGCAACTGAAATTCTCCGCGTTCGAGAACACAGGGAAGGGCGGAGGCCTGACCATTCCCGCCGAAGGCGTTGGTGGTTCCTGGATCGTGAAGCTTCCGTCCCAGCAATTCACCGGGGTTCCGGAGAACGAGTTCTCAATGATGACGATCGCTGGGATGATCGGCATGGAGGTGCCTGTCATCAACCTGGTGGCTCTCGATGCGATCGCCGGTATTCCAGAAGGCGTCGGCCAGCTGAAGGGACGAGCGCTTGCTGTCAGCCGCTTCGACCGAACCGGCGACGGTCCGGTCCACACCGAGGATTTCGCGCAGGTTTTCGGGGTCTTTCCGGACGACAAATACAAGCGTGCCAGCTACGCCAACATCGCGCGCGTTATCGGGACTGAGGCAGGAGACGCCGGCGCTGCCGAGTTCATTCGCCGCCTCGTATTCAGTGCGCTGATAGGCAATGGCGACATGCATCTCAAAAACTGGTCGCTGATCTATCCGGATAAGCGATCGGCCATGCTCTCGCCAGCCTACGATCTCGTTTCGACCATCGCCTACATCGAGGGCGAGGACACGGCCGCCCTGAATTTCTCCCGGACGAAGAAGATGGCCGACTTCGATGCAGATGAGCTTCGGCATCTGGCGGCCAAAGCCCTTCTGCCGGAAAAGCTTGTCGTCGACACTGCCGCCGAAACCGTCCAACGGTTCCGGCAGGTGTGGGAGACCGAGAAGGGGCATCTTCCTCTCGCCGCTAACGTCGTAGCGGCAATCGACGCCCATGCCCCGACCGTGCCGCTCTACAGCGAACTGGCATGACAAGAACCCGGTCACGAATTCGCGGCACTGACTGTCTTCTGATCGATCGAGAAGCAGAGCATGTCGCCCCTCGACGATCCGGCCCGAGCCATTCAGACAATTCTGAATCCTGACGTCGGAAATATCCGCGGGGGAGCGCGCAATGTGAACGACGGAGCGGACGCAGACAACTTCCGGACCATCCCGGATCGTCATGCGAACCGAGCGGCGCCGGCAGATGCCGGCAAGGTCATCGACCGCCTCGCAGTTCAGCCATGCGGATAAACGCGATTGACAGGAAGCTCGCCTCGCGAGATCCGCCGGACATTGTCCACGATCACCTCCTGGCGCCGTGCGATCGTCCCGGTGGTCCAGGCCGACATGTGCGGCGTCATCAATAGGTTCGGCAATTCGTGGAACGGCAGCTCCGAGGGATGCGGTTCGGGATTTTCGACCGAGGGATAGCGGTACCAAGTGTCGATGATGCCCGAGATACGGCCCGACGCGAACGCGTCGTAAAGGGCGTGTTCCTCGATCACCGCTCCGCGCCCGACATTCATTATGACGGCGCCATTGGGAAGGGCGGACAGAACGTCGGCACCGATCAGTCCGCGCGTCTCTTCCGTCAGCGGCAGCGTCGCAAGGAGCACGTCGACCATCGGTGCCATCTCGCCGAGCCTCTCAAGACCAAAGCTCTCGTCAACGACGTCCGTCGGCTCGACCACCGAGCGATTGGCGACGAGGACGCGCATGCCGAAAGCTTTCGCGGCTTTCGCAATCGCCTTGCCGATATGGCCGAAGCCGACGATGCCGAGCGTCTGGCTGCGAAGCTCGCTGCGCAGGCCGGTCGGCCGCCCGGCCCAATGTTCCCAGTTGCCTTGCCTGAGCTGGGCGTCGACGCGAACGAGCGGCACGTGGCGCGCGAGCAGCGCTGCCATCACATATTCGGCGATCGCAGTCTCGTGACCAAAGGCGTTGCAGAGGGTGGAGCCCTCCGGCAGGCAGCCGACGTCGATCTGGTCGACGCCCGCTGCAGGCGACAGGTAAAGCTTCAAAGCGCGCGGGGTCGGATGGTGCTCCTTGAGCGCGATGCCGACGATGATTTCGGCCTTTTCGAAGGCCTCGCGCTCGCCGTCGCCATCGAGGGCATCGGACACGCGAGCCACCTCGTGACCGGCCCCGAGCCGGTCCTCAATGCCGATGGAGAAGGTTTCGGCATTTGCGCCGTGGAAGACGATCAGCATGGCGTCAACCGTCCCAGTCCTGCAGATCGAGATGGATCTTCATGGCCTGCGAGCGGTCCGAAGCAATATCGAAGGCCTCGATCGCTCGCGCCGCCGGCATTCGGTGGGTGACGAGGGGGCTGAGATCCGCCCGGCCCGATGCGATGAGGTTCACGGCGACGGCAAACTCCTCGTCGAAGCGGAAACTGCCGACCGCCTCGATCTCCTTCGTCACGACGAGCGACATCGGCACTTCAATGGCGCCGCCGAGCCCGACGGTCACGAGGCGTCC
This sequence comes from Aurantimonas sp. 22II-16-19i, assembly GCF_002088275.1. GTDB lineage: Bacteria > Pseudomonadota > Alphaproteobacteria > Rhizobiales > Rhizobiaceae > Jiella. The sequence goes on along the minus strand of NZ_AQQS01000011.1, from coordinate 117,844 downwards.
GCGGGGTCTCAAGATCTCGAGCGCGGCGGCGAGAGCGCCCGGATGTCCGGAGCATTCGAAGACGCAGTCCGTCCGGCCCTTTCCAGCCTTCAGATCATCGAGGTCGCCGGGGTTCGCCGCGGTGTTGACGAGCCGGTCGGCGCCAAGCGCCTCGGCGATCTTCAAGGGCGCGTCGTGGACGTCGCAGGCGACGATCTTCGCCGCGCCCGCGAGCTTCGCTGCCGCGACGGCGAGGCACCCGATCGGTCCGCAGCCGAAGACGACGACCGTCCGCCCGAATAGATCGCCCGCACGGCGCGCCGCATGAAGGCAGACGGCAAAGGGCTCGGCGAGCGCCAGGAGCGAGGCGTCCGCGACGCCCTCCGCCTTGATGAGCTGGGCCTCCGGTACGGTGAGCGTCTCGCGGAAAAGGCCCTGGACATGCGGGAAGCGCATCGCCGAGCCGTTGAAAACCATGTCGAGGCACTGGTTCGGCAGCCCCCGGCGGCATTCCTCGCAGTGACCGCAGGCACGCGAGGGGTTGAGCGCGCCGATATCGCCGATGGCGAGCTTCGAAACGCCCTTGCCCAGGGCCTCGACCGTTCCGGAAACCTCGTGTCCGAGGATCATCGGCTCTCTCAACCGCACCGTGCCGAAGCCGCCATTGTGATAATAATGGAGATCCGAACCACAGATGCCTCCGACGGCGAGACGCAGGCGCACCTCGCCCGGACCTGGATCTCCCGCCGCCTCGCGCTCGTCCAAACGCAGATCATGGGGGGCGTGGGCGACGATTGCGCGCATCGGATGGTTTCCTTCCTTGATGGATGGTTCGTGGCAGCTCGGGCTTGGCCCGCCGTCGCCGTCAGAGCACCGAGATCATGCCGCCGTCGACGAAGATGAGCTGGCCGTTGACGTAATTGGAGGCGGGCGACGCGAGGAAGACGGCCGCGCCGATGAGTTCGTCCGGCTGCCCCCACCGCTTGGCGGGCGTACGCCCCTTGACCCAGGCATCGAACTCCGGGTCCGACAGCAGCGCCTCGTTCATCTCGGTCACCATGTAGCCGGGGCCGATCGCATTCGCCTGGATGCCGTGCTCGGCCCATTCTGCGGCCATGCCCTTGGTCAGCATCTTGATGCCGCCTTTGGCGACCGTATAGGGCGTCACCGTGCGGCGCGCGAGGTCGGAGGTCAGCGAGCCGATATTGATGACCTTGCCGCTCCCCCGCGGGATCATGCGTTTGGCCGCCTCGCGTCCGAGAAGAAAGGCCGCCGTCAGATTGGTGTCGATGACGCGCTGCCAGTCGGCGAGCTTCAGCTCGACCATGAGCTGGCGATGCTGGATGCCGGCATTGTTGACGAGGATGTCGATCTCGATGCCTTCGGCATCGAACCGGGCGAAGGCCCCTTCGACTTCTTCCTCGACCGCGACGTCGAACACGGCTTCGAGGACCTCGTAGCCCTTGGCGCGCATCTCGTCCGCGGCCTGCTTCACGGTTTCCGCCTTGCGCCCGTTGATTACGAGCCGCGCCCCTGCATCCCCGAGCCCTTCCGCGATCGCCCGGCCGAGCCCGCGCGAGGAGCCGGTGACGAGGGCGGTCTTGCCGGAAATATCGAACAGTGGATTGGGTTTGGCGTCAGGCATCAGGAAAGCTCCGATTTGCGGGTGGTAAGGTCGGACCGTTCGAAGACCGACGGCAGAAGTTCGGTGCCGAGGCCCGGCCCCTGCATGGGCAGGACATGGCCGTTCTCGATCTTCGGCAGTTCGGTGACGAGTTCCTTGTACCAGCCGGTATAGAAGGCCCGCACCGATTCCTGGATCAGCGTGTTGGGCTGCGAAAGCGAGGAATGGACGGCCGCCACATAGGCAACCGGCCCGGTGCAGTCGTGCGGGGCGTAAGGCCGATGGTAGGTGTCGGCCAACGCCGCGATCTTGCGCCCCTCGGTGAGGCCGCCCGTCCAGACGAGGTCGGTCATGACGACGCCGATGGCGCCGGCCTCCAGCATGTCCTTGTAGGGAAAGCGGCTCCCCAGCGTCTCGGAGGCACAGATCGGCACGCTTGTGGAGGCCGCGAGCTCCTTCAGCGCCGAGACAGAATTCATGCGGATGGGGTCTTCGTACCAGGTCGGATCGAAAGCTTCGAGTTCGCGGGCGATGCGCTTGATCGTCGGCAGATTCCACAAGCAGTGGAACTCCACCATGATCTGCATCTTATCGCCGACGCGCTTGCGGATCTTCTCGAAGGGCTCAAGGGCCTTTCGCATCTCTGCGGTGGAGATGAAGCGTCCATCGTTCGCGATGGCGGGAGGATCGAACGGCCAGATCTTCATGCCGGTGATGCCCTGCTCGAGCAGGCTTTCGGCGATCGCGCCGGCATCGGTCATGAAGCCCTGGAGATCTTCGTAAGGACCATCCTGCGATGCCCCGAAATTCCAGGTGTCGACCGGCTTGATCTTGTGAGAGCGGACGTAGCCGTAGCCGGCGCAGGTGTTGTAGACAGGCACCTTGTCGTGACACAGGCCGCCGAGCATCTGGTGCACAGGCTGGTCGCAGACTTTGCCGAAAATGTCCCAAAGGGCCAGGTCGATGGCGGAGGCCGCACGGTATTCCGCCCCGGTCGACGACTGAGCCATCGGCAGGTTCACGAGTTCACGCGAAAGGGCCTCGATGCGCAGCGGATCCTTGCCCAGGAGCCGATCGGCGAGAGTGTCGTGGATATGAGCCTCGACGGCGCCCGCGCCGTAGAAGGTCTCGCCCAGCCCGATCGTCCCCTCATCGGTGTGAACACGCACCCAAAGGACGTTTGAAAACTCCTGCGTGCGCAGTGTCTCGATCGCGGTGATCTTCAACGCTCTTTCTCCATCGTCTTTAGGGTTCGCGCTTTCGCTGAAGCCTTCGCGCCTTAGAAGAGTGTGTTGACATTCCACAAAATACCGTGAAATATCACAGGCGAACGCATACGGGTTTGAGGCCGCATTTGCAAGTTTCCTCTCCAATGGAAGACCGGAATATTCCGACTGACAGGCGGGACAAGGCTGGCGGGCCGAGCTCGGGCGATCTGGTCGCCGGGCGCACGGGAGACCTGACGGCCACGGCCTACGAGCGCATCGAGGAGCTCTTCGTTTCGATGCAGCTTGCGCCCGGAGCCTTCATCCGGACTCAGGACATTCAGGCAAGGGTCGGCCTTGGGAGGACGCCCGTGCACCAGGCCGTCCGGCGGCTGGCTGCCGAAACCCTGCTCGAGATCGTGCCACGCAACGGACTGAGGATCGCCCCGATCGATCTTGCGCGTGAGCGCCGCCTCGCAGTGCTGCGACGAGACCTGATCAGGTTCGTGACCGAGGCAGCGATGCGGAACATGACGCCGAACGACCGCGCGCGGGTGCACTATCTCCGGCGCCAACTTGCAAGCGAGGCGGGACCAATGACGGTCGACCGTTTCAACGCGATCGACAAGAGCTTCGACGTCCTGCTCATCCAAGCTTCCGGCGAGCGCTTTCTGGAACGGGCGCTGCGGCCGCTGCATGCGATCGCGCGTCGAACCGGTTATCTCAACCTGACCCGGATCAGCGGCGAGGTTGGGCTCGCCAAAACGGTCGAGAGTCATATCGCGATCATGGACGCGGTCCTTGCTGGCGACGAGAAAGCGGCGCGGGAGGCGTGCGATGCGCTCGTCGCCTATGGCACGGCCCTGATCGACGAGCTGGAGGGCGTCGTCGATCCGCAATGGCTCGATGCGAGCTTTGCGCCGATGATCGAGGAGGCAGGCTTCGCTTCCAAGAGACCGGCCGCTGAAGACGGCGGCTGAACAACCCGGGTGGCGACCCTTACGGGCCGCGCTCGATCTTCAAGACGACTGCAATCCAGGGAGGATCCTTTTTGAAACGATCAATCTTCACGACGACGCTGAGCGCCGCTGCACTTCTCGCGATGGCCGGCTTCGCCAACGCGCAAGACTATTCATTCCGCTTCCAGTCATCGGACCCTGCGGGCAACCCGAATTTCGAATACCAGAAGGGCTGGACGGATCTCGTCAAGGAGCGCTCGGACGGCAAGGTTCAGATCGAGCTGCTGCCGGTCGGCTCCGTGGTCGAGTACAATGAAACGCTCGACGCGGTCGCCGCGGGCATTCTCGACGGCCAGATCTGCGACAGCTCCTACTGGGCCGGCAAGGACCCCGCCTTTGGCCTCATCGCCAATCCGGTTGGTGCGTGGTCGGATCCCGCGCAGATGATCGACTTCGTCGAGAACGGCGGCGGCAAGGAGATCATGCAGGACCTTCTCGGTTCCTACGGCCTGCACTTCATCGGCGTCTCGACGCCCGGCCTCGAAGCCTTCGTCTCGCGCGTTCCGCTCGACGGGGTCGACGACCTCAAGGGCTTGAAGATGCGCTCGCCGGAGGGCCCGATCGCCAACGTCTTCGCGGCCGCAGGCGCTTCGCCGGTGAACCTGCCTTCGGCGGAAGTCTTTACCTCGCTCGACAAGGGTGTCGTCGACGCCGCCGATTACTCGGTGTTCTCGGTCAATCAGCAGCAGGGCCTCAACGACATCGCCCCCAATCCCGTCTATCCGGGGTTTCACTCGCTTCCGCTGGTTGAGGTGTCGATGAACCAGGGCAAGTGGGACGCGCTGCCCGACGACATCAAGACGATGCTCGAAGAGACGGTGAAAGAGTTCCAGAAGACCCAGATCGAAGGCAACAAGGCCGCTGATCTGAAGGCCGTCGAGGAGGCCAAGGCGGGTGGCAAGATCACCATTCACGACTGGTCCGAGGAAGAGCGCGCCAAGTTCCGCCAGCTCGGCCAGGCGGAGTGGGAGACGATCGCCAAGCAGTCGCCCCAGGCTCAGAAGGTCTACGACACGCTGACCGCCTATCTGAAGGAAAAGAACCTCCTCCAGTAAAGAGGTTCAACGGCCGCGCCCATGAGAAGCGCGGCCGTTTTTGTTCGTCGTTATTCTCACCCATTTGGGCACGATTACCATGAGCGATCCATCCCGCACCGAAGACGAGATCGATCTGGCCGCGTCCAGCGAAGGCAGCGGCCGCACCGCGCCGGAAGCCGGGCTGATGGGCCGGCTCGTGGATCGCAGTGGCTATCTCTTTGCCGCAGGTATCGTGCTCGCGGCCGCCATCCTGCTCTACGAAGTCTTCATGCGCTATTTCTTCAACAGCCCGACGATCTGGGTGCATGAGACGAGCGTCTTCCTCTGCGGCCTCGCCTTCGTCTTCGGCGGTCTCTACTGCACCTCCAGGAACAGCCATATCCGGGTTGTCCTGCTCTACGATATTTTCCCGCCCTGGCTGCGGCGCATCGCCGATATCGGCGTTTCGATCGTCTCGGCGATCGCCTCCGGCTTCTTTGCCTATGCCGCCTGGCACATGGTCATGCGCGCCGTTGTGACGCCCGCCGGCACGATCCGGCTGGAGACCACCGGTAGTGCCTGGAGCCCGCCGACCCCGGCCCTGATCAAGATCTTCGTCTTCATCGTCATGGTGCTCCTGGTGATTCAGTTTCTCATTCTCGCGGTCAATTACGCCCGCGGCTCCCACCGGTCCGCCAAATGAGCCATATCCTCGATCTGTCGTTCAATCTTCAGTCGCTTGGCATCGGCTGGGGAACAATGGTGATGTTCCTCATGCTGGTGACGCTGCTGCTCACCGGCATGCCGCTCGCCTTCGTGACGCTGCTCGTGGCGCTGATCTTCGCGCTCGGCTGGTTCGGACCCATGTCGATCCCGCTGATCACCAGCCGCGTCTATTCCTTCGTGATGAACTTCGTGTTCGTCTCGGTGCCGATGTTCGTCCTGATGGCGGCAATTCTCGACAGGTCCGGCATCGCCCGTGACCTGTTCGATGCCATGAAGCTCTTCGCCGGGCGCATCCGCGGCGGCGTCGCCATTCAAACCGTCTTCGTTTCGGTGATCCTGGCGGCGATGAGCGGTATCATCGGTGGCGAGATCGTTCTTCTCGGCATGATCGCTCTGCCCCAGATGCTGCGGCTCGGCTACGACCGCAATCTTTCGATCGGCATCGTCTGCGCGGGCGGCTCGCTCGGCACGATGATCCCGCCATCGATCGTTCTCATCATCTACGGCCTGACGGCGAACGTCTCGATCGGCGAACTCTTCACCGCCGCCTTCCTGCCCGGCTTCATGCTGGCGATGTTCTACGTCGCCTATATTCTCTTTCGTGCCTACGTCTCGACCGGCTATGTGCCGGCGCCTGAGACCGAGCCGATCCCGACCGCCGAAAAGATTCGGCTCCTCAAGGGACTCGCCCTGCCGATCCTCGTGGTCGTGATCGTCCTCGGCTCGATCTATGGCGGCATCGCCTCGGTTACCGAAGCCTCGGCCATCGGCGTCGGCGGCGTCGTCCTGTCGACCATCCTGCGCGGCGAATTCTCCTACGCCCTGATGCGCGACGCCGCGATGCAGACGCTCGCCACCGTCGGCATGATCGTCTGGATCGGCATCGGCGCGACAGCCATCGTCGGGGTCTACAACTTGATGGGCGGCGTGAACTTCGTCTCGAGCTTGATCACCGGCGTCTCGGACAATCCGACCGTGATCATCCTGTTGATGATGGTCATTCTGTTCGTTCTCGGGGCATTTCTCGATTGGGTCGGGATCGCGCTTCTCACCATGCCGATCTTCGTGCCGATCGTGCGCGACCTCGGCATGGACCCGGTCTGGTTCGGCGTCCTGTTCTGCATGAACATGCAGATCTCGTTCCTGTCGCCTCCCTTCGGCCCCGCTGCCTTCTATCTGAAATCCGTCACACCGCCGGAAATCTCGCTTGGCGACATCTTCAAGTCGCTGTTGCCGTTCATCTGTTTGCAGATCATCGCGGTCGGATTGCTCGTGGCATTTCCAGGTATCACCGGCCGATGATACCGATTTGGGCCGAGCCCCGGCCGAAATGCCCGTGCGGGTCTTGAGGGAAAGCCTGATCTCGAGGCATTCGCCAAATCTCCTGGAAAAGCTTTACTCGCCATACTCGGCGTCCGTGACCTTCTCCATCCAGGTGACGTTCTCGCCGTTAGCAAAATTGGTGATGGCGATGTGCGACATTCCCGTATCGGCCGTGCGCCATGCCAGTGCTTCACGCCGGGAGGGGCCAGACGACGTCGCCGGGCTTGATGTCGTGGTTTTGCGCCACCTTCCTCTTGCACCCACCCGGTGCCCGCGCAAAGCGCGCCAGGGGCGGATCAGCCGGCACCATGGTTGCGGTTTTCCAGTCCGCGTTGAAGCGACCTTGGGAGCGCAGACGGGGACCGAAGCGGCCGCGAGCGAGACGTCAAGGATCGAGCGAGGCGTGCTGTGGGAAACCGTATCGCCTTGGCGCTTCACTTGCCGCGCGCGCCCATCTTGTAGCTGAGCGCCTGACGGAATATCTCACTGGCGAGGCTGCCCGGCGACATGAGGCCCATGGGATCGAGGATCGCCTTGATCTGTTCGACCATCGACACCTCGAGGGTTCGCGCGACTTTCAAGCCACCCTTTGCACGTGGATAGTCCGCAAGTGTCGTTCCGATCGTGCCCGACTGAACCGCCGCAACATAGGCTTTTACCGCCGGCGGTAGCAGGAGCTGAAGCGCCCGCCTTTCGCCGTAGGCCGCTACGGCTTGATCGTAATGTGCGTCGTGGCCCGTTGCCGGATAGGCGGCCGTTCCCTTGAGCTGGATGGTGTTGCCCGGTGAAATCTGTGAGCGGGACGCCTTGGGGGCGGGCTTTTGCTGGCCAGGCTCTTTCGCCGGCGCCGGCTTTGCCGCCGCAGAAGGGGCGATGGGGGCAGCTGGCGGCGAATTGTCCGCTGGCGTTTGTGCACGCTGGGGCTTTTTCGGTGGGGCGCTTTCAGTCTCGACAGGATTGTTCGCGAATTTGCCCAGGGGCGAAATCCGGCTGCGAACTTCGGCGTAATCCGGCATGTCGGGAGATGGTCGTTTGAAACCCATGGCCGTTACTCCGCCTGAAATCCGGCGAGGATTTCGTCCGTCAACGATCGCGACTCGGCCAACGCCACCTCGGAATGACTGGCCGCGATCCGCTTCGATGGCGTGTTCTGCAGGCGAGCGTGGTAGAGGTGAAGAAGGCCGAGACCCTTGATGTCGGAATAAATCCGACGAGACGGCATCTTCATATCGAGGACGGGCACGACTTGCAGGGCCTCGAGATTTGCCTCTTCTCCCTTGGAGAGACGTCCCGTCGGGATGCGGTTGATCGACATGGCGACCGGCACGCTGCGGTTCGCGGTCTTCATGAATTCGACGACATAGCGCAGCGTTTGCAGTGCCTCGTCAATCTCTATGACGCTGAGACCGGTGGGGATGATGACCAGTGAAGCGTTCATCAGAACCGCCTGGTTGAGGTTCGAGCCGCCGCCACGCGTGTCCATCAAGCCGATGTCGCAGCCATCGGACTCGGCCTCGCCGTAACTGTCCTCAAATTCGTCGAGGTCGCGCGCGCCGTAGACGATGCAGTTGTCGTCCCAGGTTTGGAGTTCCCGGCCGTAATCTCGCCAGGCAGCAAGGGGTTCATTATCGTCCGCCTCGAAGCAGGCCACCTTGTGGCCCCGTTCCACGAGGACGGAGGCGACGGACATAAGTGTCGTGGACTTGCCGCTGCCGCCTTTGAAGGACGTGAACGCGATCAGCTTCATGTCTCGCCTTTCGATTCTCAGTGCTCAGCAAGGCGGCATCCAACGCCTGTCAGCCGACATATCGGCGCAATGGTAAGGAAACAATACGATTCAGTGATGCACCGAGATGGCGAAAAGCCGGTCCGCCGACAGGACGATAAGCCGATGAGATAACACGCCGATATCCCGGTGCAGTGATGCAGCGATCTGGAGAGATGCCGATACGCCGACACGCCGATGTTTTTTCAAAATGACCAACGGGCCTTGCCTGGCCGTGTTGACCGGCTGCGGCAGTGGAGGCTCGAAGCGAAGGGGTTGAGGTAGGGCGAGGCAGGATATATGGAAAAGTGTAACTTTGCCATATTATAAGCCAACCCAGATCTCTTCGAGCCAGACGATGTCCGAGGACGCCAAGCCCCAGCCGGCATGGACAAAGCGCCGAATGTCAGGCGGCGATTGGACCGACGAGGCTTCGAGCAGAACTCCCGAACCCGCCGACCGAACGGTTCCGGTGAAGATGACGGCAAGCGAGTTGGCGGAATTTGATGCCACCATCGCCCCGCTCGGGCTCAAACGGAACCGCGCCTTGCGGATCGCGGCGCGCCGGATCGGGGGCTTTCTGGAAGCCGACCCAGAGACGCTTGCGGCCATCCGAGACATTCAGGCGCAGATCACCGGCATCGCGAGGAACGTGAACCAGATCGCGAAAGCGGCGAACCGGACCCACGACCCGGACTATCGCGCCTTCATGGAGGAGCGCCGCGAACTCGGTAAGGCGCTCGCGCGCCTTGAGCGGCATCTTCTCAAGATCACGATTACCGCCGCACGGCGGGACGATGGAAAGGTGCGCTTGTGCCGGGCGGCTTCCAAATGAGTGCTCGCGTCGTCGATCTTCTGGCGAACGGACGCGCGGCGCCGGCCTACGTGTCGGCGGTCGATGCCGTCATGGGCGAGGATTGGGGCGAGGTCGACTTCAAGGGCAAGGCGCGCGCGCAGATGCGCCAGTCCATCGCGGCGGCGCACGAGGTGGACATTGCGCCCGGCGGCGCGCCGATGTCGCCGACCGTTCCCGGCAGCAACGCCCAGGCCGTGGTGAAGATGGTTCGATCCGGCGGCGCCCGGAACACGGCCGGATTGAAGGCGCAGATGGCCTATCTCGCGCGTCAGGGCGACGTCGAACTGCAACGCTCCGAGCGGTACATGGGGATCGAGCTCGATGCCGAGGAGGCAGAGACCATGGTCGATGCCTGGAACATGCCGGCGAACGGAGAGGGAAAGGCCGACCGCACGTCGCACTTCATCGTCAGCTTTCCGCAGGACACCAACCATGGCGCGGCCGACCGCGCGGGGCGCGCATGGGCCGAGGAGATGTTCGGCTCCGGCCAGTATGGCGGCGACAGCTTCGACTACTACACGGCGTTCCACACCGACCGCGACCATCCGCATACGCACGTCGTCGTGCATCGGCGCGGTCTGGAGAACGGAACGTGGCTCAAGGTCTCCAAGCGCAGCGAGTTCAATTATCACGCGATGCGCGATCTTGCCGTGAAGGTCGGGCAGGCCGAGGGGATCGATCTCGAGGCGACGCCACGCTTGGCGCGCGGCGTCCATGACCGTACCGTTCCCGATGCCGAGTATCGTCGCGCCGCCAAGGAGCGGCGCGCACCGGTCGCGCCCGATCATACGGAGGTTTCCGCCATTCGCGCAGCGGCGGCGATCATTCACTACGCCCGACGCTTCGCGGCGGAGGCGCAGATGCTGGAACGAGAGGCGCCGGAGATGGCGCAGGCGCTGCGACATGCCGCAGCCATCATCGAGCATGGCAACGCCCTGTCCGAACGGCAGGGCGAACGGACGAAAATCGCGCGAAAGGAGATCGCCACCATGAGCCAGCAACTGGACCGGGCCCGTGCGGAGACACAATCGCGTTTCGATGAGATCGACAAAGGGATCGCCGATCTCCCTGATGCGGCCGAGCGCGTGCGTTTGATGCGGCAAGCGGCGGCCCTGAAAGCAGAGGCCGCGCCTTATATGCGTGACGCCAATTTGCGTGACTTCCAGCGTTCGGCAGAGCCCAACCGCTATCAGAGCTTCGAGGGCACCGACGCAAAGAGTTCGGCGATCAAGGCGGCGGCCGACAAGGAGGTGCGCAAGATTGCCGAGGCATACGGCCTCAACGGCGAGGCTGCTGTCGAGCGGTACTCCGGCAGCCCGCCGTCGAAGGCGTTGGCCGACCAGTACGGCGCGGCCGAGGCGAAGGAGCGCGAGCTTCATCGCAGTCAGCGGGGCGATCGCGAAGAAACCGTCGAGCAGCGGGATCAGGCGTTGCACCGGATGCACACTGAGATCGCCGCAGTCTATCGTGACGCCCGTGATGAGGCCCGGGCTGGTGAAACACTCGAGGCCGAGGATCAGCCCGTCCCCGGCGAGCGCCAGGCCGTGGCGCGGAACGTCGTGGCCGAAGGCGACAAAGACCCGATCGCTGCGGGGGCCGAGAAAGGTGGACAGAACACCGATCGTCAGGATGAGGAGCACGCCGACCAGCTGCGCAAGAACGCCGATCGCAAGGCGCGTGAGCGAGACGGTGGACGCGGGCTATAAGAGGGGAGAGCATGGGCAAAGCCGCTCGCGAGATCGTCACGCTGGCGCTGATCGGTTTGACCGTCGGGCTCATGCTGGGGGTGCTGGCCGGCGGCGGCTATACGACCTGGCGCGCCGGGGGCGACATTGCCAATGTCGGCTTCGGAGCGTTTTTCGAGCACGCACCGTGGACCGTGGGCCGGTTCGGCGAGCCGTTCAGGACTGGCCTCGTCATCCTTGCAGCCGTCGCCGTTGCCTCTGCCGTGGCGGTTCCAGCTATCGGCTACAAGCCCAGGCGCACGAGCCATGGTTCGGCCGAGTGGGCAAAGATCGACGAGCTTCGCAGGGCAGGGTTCACCGCCAGGATCGAGGACTTGCGCGGGCCGATCTACGGCAAGCTGGGCGCGCCTCGCTCGTCCGCCGCGTTCATCACCTCACACGACATCCCGCATAGCCTGATCGCCGCGCCGACCGGATCCGGTAAGGGTGTCGGGGTCGTGATCCCGACCTTGCTCACCTATCAGGGATCGGTGTTTTGCCTGGACGTGAAGGGTGAGAATTTCGAGCTGACCGCCCGTCGGCGCGTCGCGATGGGCGACCGGGTGTTCAAGTTCTCGCCCTATGATCCGCACGGACGAACGCATCGCTACAATCCGCTCGCCACCATCGCCGCGGTTCATCCGCGACGGCGGTTCACCGAGGCCCGCCGGTTGGCCGCGTCCTTGGTTGTGGCTCATGGCAACGGACAAGGTTTTCTGGAAGGGGCGCGGGAGGTCTTCGCGGCGACGGCCTTGCTCGCCATCGAGCGTGGCAAACCCCGGATCAGCGCGATCTACGACGCGCTGGCCGAGCCGGGCGAGGCGTTCGAGCTCTTCCAGCGCCTTGCCCGCGAGGTACAGGCCGAGGAGGCGAAGAAGATCTTCAATCGCATGGCGGGTATGGAGTCGCGCATCCTCTCCTCCTATCTGTCGGTGCTCGCAGACGGCGGCCTCGGTCTATGGGCCGACCCGGCTGTCAGGGATGCCACCGACGAGTCGGATTTCGGGATCGAGGATTTGCGGCGTGATCCCACGTCGATCTTCGTTATCGTCTCCCCGAACGACCTTGTGCCGCTGGCGCCGCTCATTCGGCTGATGTTCCAACAGACCATTGCCATCTTGCAGCGGGCCGAGCCCGGCAAGGACGAGCCCTATCCGGTGCTGTTCCTCCTGGATGAGTTTGCCTCGCTTGGGCGCATGGAGGTTCTGCAGCAAGCGGTCACGACACTTCGCGGCTATGGCGGGCGCATCATGATCGTGGTGCAGACACTCGCCAGCATCCGCGACCAGCGGCTTTATGGTCGCGAGGGTGCGGCGGTGTTTCTCGCGAACTGCCGCTTGCAGCTCTTCATGTCGCCAGCAGACAACGACACACCGGAATATGTGTCGAGCGCCATCGGCGATTTTACCCGCGTCGCGAAGTCGAAGTCATGGCGGTCGAACGAGTTCACATCGTCCTATTCGGAGCGAGAGGAGGGGGTGCGGCTGATCAGGGCCGCCGAGCTGCGCCAGCTTGGCACCGACAAGGTGGTGGCACTGGTGCAGAACATGAAACCGGTTCTGGCGCAGCGCGTGACTTACTACGAGGACAAGCAGCTCCGGCCTTTATTCGAGGGGCAGACCGGCCGCTTGCCCGAGCCACCGTCGCTCTATCCCGAGGACACCAACCCGTTTCTTGCAAAGCGCCTGGCGGATGAGATTCGCAAGGCTCAGGCCGAGGCGGTCGAGCTCGATGTGGATACCGCCGATGGTGTGGAGGACGAAGGGGTTGAAGCCGCCGCCGAGAGCGATGCTGATGAGATAAAGGACCAGGTACCCGAGCCCGAGCCCGAGCCTGAGCCCGGGGCCGACGACGAGACCGAGACCGAAGAGGCAAAGGGCGAGGCGGGCAAGCCCGGCGCCGAAGCGCCTGAGGCGATCGAGGACAACGAACCGGAGAAACTAGAAGCACTGAGCGACATGCAGCGGAAGCTGGACCAGCTTCTCACCGCAATCGACACCACGCGAGGCCGCTTGCGGCGTCACGGTGACCTTGATGATACAGCGCGGGAGGCCAAGAAGACTGAGGCCGAAACTCCTGCGGAGACACAAAGCCCCGCCGCCAACTGGACGATGAAATCGGTTGAGACGAGCGCTATTGACGACTTGCTGGTTCAGTTCCGCGATCGCGCCAGCTAGACCGCTTGACATCAGCAAAATAGTAGATACATTTTTCATTTGTACCTATTTTGGAATCTCTATGTCCATCATCAATCCGACGATCTCCTCTCGTGACTTCAATCGAGACGTCGGCCCGGCGAAGCGGGCTGCGATAAACGCGCCGGTGATCATCACCGAACACAAGCGTCCGGCATTCGTGTTGATGTCTTATGAGATTTACACGGAGATGGTGGGGCAACGCGCCGCTGCTCCTCGACTGAGTGCGGTCGATGCCCTGTCCTTTCCGCCGGCTGCGGCCATCGAGTTCGAGCCCGATAGCGACCGTCGCGCCATTAAGCCGCGTGCGCTCGATCTCGACTGATGGCTTACCTGCTCGATACCAACGTCGTTTCCGAGATCCGAAAAGGTCTCGGCTCTGACGCCACCGTTCTCGCCTACATGAGAGGCATCGATCACGATGAGACCCGCATCTCGGTGATCACCATTATGGAGATTGCACGCGGGATCGAGCTGATCGAAAGGCGCGGCGACATCCAACAGGCGGCGGTTCTCAGCGAGTGGTTCCAGCAACGCGTGCTTGGAAATTATGACAATGGCCAGATCCTACAGGTCACCACGCCGATCGCGGTGATTGCAGGCAAGTTTCAGGCGGCGAACGGTGTGAAAGACTACGACAGCTTGATCGCCGCCACTGCGAAGCACTACGGACTCATTCTGCTCACCCGGAATGTGAAGGACTTTGTGGAGTTCGACATCGAGCTGGAATGCCCGTGGCAGCCCATAAACCCCTGATGCTCCGAAGGGTCCGGTCGATAACGGACCTTGCCCTTCGTAAATGTCATGACCAGCTTTGAAAGCACGACGCGAACTATCGCGCGCTCAGCAAGCTCGTCGCTGCTTGGGTATGACTCGGTTTTGTAATCTTGATTGGATCGAGTGCCTGCGCTGCGGGCCGGTATACTTCAAGCACGCCGCGCTTGCCGCCTCGGCGGCCGACCTGAATGATGAGATCGACGGTGTGACGCGCATAGTCCAAGATATCCTGGCGCGTTTGATTCATTCCCGCCCGCATCACCATCATCGCCAGCCGTTCGAGCGCCAGGGCGGGACTGTCGGCGTGAATGGTGCTGATCGATCCCGGATGGCCAGTGTTGATCGCTTCAAGGAAGTTGAACGCCTCCTCGCCGCGGATTTCGCCCAGGATCAAACGATCCGGACGCATCCGCAGAGAGCTTTCGAGAAGGCGGGCGGGCGAGCGTTCCGAGCCGGGACGCCGATCGGCGATCAGCGGCACCGCGTTCGGGTGCGGCAAGTGTAGCTCCGGCGCGTCCTCGATCGTCACCATCCGTTCGGCCTGGTCGCTTAAGGCGAGCATGGCGCGGGCAAGCGTCGTCTTTCCCGACGACGTGCCGCCCGATACGAGAATGTTGAGACGGTCGTCTATCGCCTTTTGCAGCAGCTCTTGCAGCCTGCCCCTCTCGGCAAGCTGCGCCAGTGCGGTCAGCTTGGCCTGCCGCTCACCTTCCACATCGACCTGATGGCCGACGAGGAAGTCGACTTCCGTCACGGCCAGAACCCGGGAGATGTATTTGCGGATGGAGACCGACACGCCGTCTTCGATGGCTGGCGGCACGATCACCTGCACACGCATCGACTGGCCGAACACCTGCACGCGGCCCGACACGATCGGGTGGTTCGGGCCGAGCTGGTTTCTCGACTCGCCGGCGAGATGCGAGCCGAGCGTCTTGAGCCGTGCGGCGGGAATTTCCCCGTCCCAAAGCCGCATGTGCGGCTCAGAGGCGTACTCCACCCAAATGCGCCTGTCAGGGTTCACCACCACCTCGTTGACCTCTTCTGAGATCAACAGGGAGCGAAGGGGGAGGAGCCCTTGTTCGGCGTGGCTGCTCGGAGCACCGCCCATCAGAAGACGAGATCGCGGTTGACCATGACCGAAATCGCCGTGCCCTGGTCGATGTAGATCACCGGACCGAGCGACAGATAGTCCGCCATGACGCTCTGCGTGGTTTTTTCCAGATCGCCGGTGAGATCGTCGGCCGCATCGCTCACCGTCCCGCTGGATCCTTCGCTGGACCCGTCTTTGACGATGAATTGCGGGCCGAGGGTGATGAGGGAGATCAACGCGGCCGCGCCGAAGCGTTCACGAAAGCGCGTATCGACGTGGCCGGACTGACCCGACATGCCCAGCCGGTCGGCGCCATAGCCGCCAAGCTCGACACTGACACCCTTCGGCGTCACTGCCCGATTCCATGCGATTTGCGCCCGGTTCTGCGCAATCGACACGTCGGAATTGTAGGTGCCGATCAGACGGGAGCCGCGTGGCAAAAGGACGTTGTCGCCGTCATAGGAATAGACGTCGTGCGAGACGACGGCGCGGATGATGCCGGGCAACTCCGTCGAAACCGCCGTTTCTAGGACGGCAGCAAGCGACGTGCCCTGCACGATCGTCCGCGCCGGATTGGCGATTGTCGTGGCGCGCACCGTGTCGTAGCTCTGCGTCGAGGCGGATCGCATGAACTCTTCATTGCTCGAAAGCTCGCGATCGCCTCCTTTCACCGAGGAAGAGCCAGCGGTCTTCGCGCCGCCGTCCAGCACGAGCGCATCCGACTGGACCTGCTCATGCGCGATCGCTTCGCGCCGCGCGCGTTCTTCCTCGAGCCGCGCCCGAGCGGCCGCCTGCTCCTCGCTCAGCTTGTCGGCGGCCGCCGCTTCGCGCGCGGCCCGCAAGCGGCGCTCATACTCGGCTTCTTGCGCTTTTCGCTCCCGTTCGAACTGGTCACGGAGAGCTCGTGCCTGTTCATCCAGCAGGGAGCGGATCTTGTCGACCTGATTGCCGCTTTGCGAGCGCATCTCTTCGAGCTGCCGTTCCAGGGCGGCAATCTTCGACCGATACTCGCTGTCATCGGCTGCCGGACGCGCCGGCTCCGGGCGCATCGGTGGATCGACATCAACCGGCGTATCCACGTCATCGGGCACCGTGATCTCCGTCGAGATACCGCTGTCCGTGCGCGACGTTTCCTGCATCGTCTCGCTGGTCGAGGTGCGTCCGCCCAAGAGCGAGCGCACCTGATCCGGAGCCAGGACGAGGGCGGCGATGGCGAGGAAGGCGACGCCCATGATCGCGCCGATGACGATCCGCGAGCCTTTCCCCTTCGGCTTGGTTTCAAACGCCCGGCGGCGCTCAGCGGCGAGGCGTTCGCGATCGACGGTGTTGTCATCGGCCATCAGCGGTCTTTCCCGCGCAAGAAGCCGGACCGCGACGCGCCGCCACTGTGGCGGGCAACAGAGCCGTGGGCGATGGGAATAATCTTGTCGCCGAGGCGCAGCGTCCAACGCTTCGAGGTGCGCGAGACGACGAACCCGTCACGGGTTTGAGTGACGTTGACGATGGCTTCCTGGCCGCCGGCATTGGCCGCAAACACCGCCGGACGCGGGCTGTCCGGCGCGAAGCGGAAATAGGTGCTGCGGCCGTCGTCGTAGACCTGCACCGGCACGATGCTGCGGGCCGTGCCCGAGTAATAGTAGTCGAAGTCCTTTGGCCGCGCCGCGCGCTCTTGTTGCGACCGCCGCCGCGCGGCCTCCTCGTCGGGATAGGTGAAGTCGATCCGATAGCTGAGGCTCGGATCTCCGACCCGGCCGCGCTTGGCGCGCAGCTCGAACGTGTAGACACGCCGATCCGTGTAGACCGTCATGTTGGTATAGGCGTTCTCAATGAGCGGCTTCACCGACAAGACGTCGCCGCGCGAGAGCCGCACGATCTGCCAGGACGCGCTATCGCCGACCTGCACCGATTCCACGTTCTCGCCGGCGCCAAATTGCAGCGAGGTGATGAATTTCATGTACACGTCGAGCCGGTACACCTGATGTTCGTTGTAGGTGTAATGGCGAATGCGCGGATCGGCCGCGTAGGGCCGGGGTTTGACTTCCGCTTGCGCCGCCGCCACCGAAGCGCCGAGCGCCAGCGCACCGAGAGTCATCTGACGAAGTTTCATGGTCAGTTCTCCCGAGCGCGAAGGGTTTCGGCATCGACCCGGTAGTTCGTCACCGTGAAGCCGAGCGGATTGCGCCAGACCTGTTCGAGATTGCGTTCGACGCGCGGGCGAAATTCGAAGCCGACCGTGGCGACGAAATTGCGCTCAATCGGGTTGTCGCCAGGGCGTTCCAGACGGCGCGTGAAGCGCACCTGTGCGGTCTTGTCGCCCAGCATCGAGATCGAGCTGACCTTGACGGTAATCAGCGTGTCCGTGCCGTAGATATCGGGCGGGTAGTTGTCGGCCGAGGAGTTCCAGAGCGCGCGGATCGACGCGCTGGCTTGCCCGACCGACGTGTTGGCGACCATGGGAATGCGCTCGGCGTTGTCCGCCACATCGTAGGTCTCGCGATCGGTCACATAGCGGACGATTTCGGCTTCTTGGACGGCCTCTTGATCCGACAGCGAGCCCGGCCGCGTCGAGACGATCTGTTCGCTTTCGCCGGTGGACCTGTCCACCATCACCACATAGGGCCGGATTTCCTTCATCGGCAGGGCGAGGCAGAGGGCCACCACCGAGGTCATTGCTACAGTGATGCTACCCGCTGCGACGAAGCCGAGGACGTTCCGCTGACGGCGAAGGCCGAAAAACACTTCGTCCGCAAACCCAGCCGCGATTTCGTTGCTGGTTCTATTTTTTGCCATCAGACAAATTCCTTCTCCTGCGCCGAGCGGGGCGCAATCAAACTCCTGCTGTTCAGGGGATTGGTTCTCTACCCGGACGGCAGGAGACGGCGGCGATTAGCCGGTGCCTCCCGTCTTGTGCTCCTGCGCCGAGCGCATGGCATTGTGGATCGCCGCTCTTTGATTGCCGTTGGCGCCAGCGCGAGTTGTCCGGTTCTCGCGGGCCTGCTGGAGCATCGCTGCACGCCCCGCTTCGGCGCGCTCCCCCATCGAGGTGCGCTGGCCTCGTTCCATATTCCGCACGCCGATGCGTTCGCGGTTCTCGCGCATCGACGCGGAGGTTTGCTTTGCGTCCTGCAGCGCGGCGCTGACGCGCGATCCTGCCCCGCCTCCGCTGCTGCGGGCCGCACCGATGGCCGAGGCCGCCTGCATGACGCGCGGTGTTGCCATCTGCGTGGCGCTTTTCACGCCGCCGCCGGCGACCCCCGTCCCTTGGCGGGCAATCCCCACGCCGTTCGCCGTCGCCACGAACGTGCCGGCGAGGCCGTTCACCAGCGTCGGCACCTGGATCATCAGGAAAATTGCTGCGGCGCCGACGATCAGGAATCCAGCTGCCTCTGACAGTTCCACCGCGTCGGCGGCCTCGGCGATCATCCCTTGCCCGATCCCGACGATGGCACCCATGACCCCTGCCATGACGAGCGGGATCAACGCGAAGCCGAGAGTGAAGCGAACCCAGCTCTCGAAGAGATTGCCGCTTGCCTTGAACATCAGAGTCGGGATGAAGATTGGCGCCAACGAGACGGCCATCGCAAGGCCGACCTTGGCGATGCTGCTCACGATGATCGCAACGCATGCCATCAGCGCGCCGACGACCCATACCAAAACAGCGGTCAGGCTGATCGAGAAGTAGCCGCTTTCGTCGTTTGCCCTTTCTGAAAAATCGAACAAGCCAGTAATCATCTCATCGAGAGCCGTATTCAGATCCGATGGCCCGGACGCGTCCAATAGCGCCGCTCCAAGATCGCCTGGCGTGTTGGTGATGATGTCGTAGATCGGCTGAAACTGCGCCCAGCTAGTCGCTATCATTGTTATGACGATGTACCGAACCATCCATCGGCTGTAATCCGTCACACGGACCGGCACCCATTGGACGAGCGTATTCAGCGCAATGAATGCAAGGCCGACGACACCCATCATCTGAAGAAGGGTCGAAACTGAACTGCTGAAATTTCCAAAGACAGTTTCGGCATAACCGGCAATAGCAGCGTCAACCTCATTCAAGGTATCAGAGATGAATGTTGCCATCGGCCCTATACTCTATTGCGTAGTGGCCGTGTTAACGTGACCAGCTTTTCTCGACCGCGCCAACGTCCCGACAATAATCGATCGCCGCCTTGTACCCGTCATCCTCCTCTTTGAGTTTATTAAGGAATGGCTTTGCTTCTGCCCTCGACATGTCCCACATCTTGTCCGGGACCATCGCAGCAATGGCGTCCCAATCACGACGACCGCGACGGCAACCGATCTCGTAGGCCTTGCCTTCGGCGAACGCCTTGCATTGGGCGCGTGCGTCCGCCGCATCCCACCGAAGCCTGTATTCTTCGAGGATTCCTCGCAGGGTGTAGTTGGGCGCGCGGGCATTCAATTCGCTTTTATCGACGCTGGACTCATAGCGGCATCCAAAGCCGCGCTTTTCATCCGCCGAGGCGGAACCGGCGAGGACAGTCGTCGATGCAGCCACGGTGAGAATGAGGGCTAGGATCTTCAATGGCTTACTCCTCACTGCTTCCAGCTCCTGTCATGAATTTGCGCTGCGCGGCGCGGTCACGAGCTGACGAAATCGCGTCGGTGCCGACCGTGTTTGCTATCGCGGCCTGAACGCGCAGGTTTTCGTTGAGGAGAACCGCGACTTCGGCCAGCATCCGCGTGTTGTAGTCGACCGAGGCTTTGAGATCGGCGTTGCTGTCGATGTCCTCGATCATGCCGTTCACCCGATCCATCGACGCATTGGCGCGCTGGTAGGTATCTTCGGCCGTTGCCACGGCCGCCATGCCGGACCCGGCCTGCGTCGCCAACGCCCGGTCCTGCGTGCGTTCGGAGCCGAGAAATTGCGTCAGATCGGCGAGGCCGAACGTGTCTTTCAGTTCCGAGATCCGGTCGCTGATGACAGAGGTGTTGCCGGAGAGGCCGCCGCCCGAAATGGCACTGTCGATGATCGAGCTTAGGCTATCGGCCGCCTCTCGTGCGCTCTGATCGGTCGCCGAGTTGAGGATGCCGCCGATCCCCTTGTCGCCAGTCATGCTTTCGAGCTGATCCTGCAGGTTCGTCAGTTGCTCGAGCTGGTTCTCGTAATCCTTCTGCATCTGTTCGAGCTGCTTGATGAACTGCGCGATGGCCGCACCGTCGATAACGGGCACGCCCTCGGCATGGGCCGGGATGCTTCCCAGCGAGACGACGACGATCGAGGCCGCCAGGGTTCGGATCATCCGTTTCATTGGACTACGACACTCCCTTGGTTGATCGGAGCCCATTCGCAGGTCTTCGCCTGGCAGGGCCACTTTTCGGCGGTGTAGCTTGCGCACCCGGCCGTCGAGGCGGCCAGCAAAAGGACGGGGAGGATCTTGATGTTCATGGTCAAAGCTCCTTCCAGAAGCCGGGATTTTCTCGCCAGTCGGGGGCGAGTTTTCGCCGCCGGGACCGGACACTAGAGCTGTCAGAAGCGGGCCGAGCGCTCCAAGGTCCATGTCGACGAAGACACTTCTGTCGCCGGAGCGGATCGAGGCGTAGCGGTTGCCTGACCCCGACGACATGAGAAACTCCGTCTCGCCATCGCTCAGGCCGAGCGGCGCAAGCTCGGTCTGCGTGTTGCGCGAGTTCGGAAACAGGATCGTCGTGGCGATGCTTTCGAGGATCGAGTTGCCGGCACGACTGTCCGCGATGTGCGAGACGCGCTGCGTCAGCATGACGACCGCGACGTTCTTCTTTCGCATCGTCAGCATCCAGTCTTTCAACCGGCTCTGGAAATACGGGTCATCGAGGAGCTTCCACGCCTCGTCGAGCACCACCAGCGTCGGCCGTCCGTCCTCGATCGTACGTTCGATCCGGCGGAACACGTAGCTCAGCCAGGCCATGCGCACGGCCGGGACGTCGAGCAATTCCGTCAGATCGAAGCCGGTCACGTCATTGGCGAAGTGCAACGGATCTTCGGCGGTCCCGCCGAACAGCCAATCGTATCGACCGCCCTCATCCCATTGCGCCAGGCGCGTATAGAGGTCGCCGTCATCATCGACGCCGCGAAGCTGCGATCGGAAGTGGCTGATCGTCTGCAACACAGGATCGGCATCGGCGTTGCTCGCCGTCATTTGCGCCAAGGCTTCCCCCTGCATCGGGGAAAGCTTGTCGCCGTCCTGCGAAAGCAGCGCGCCAAGCCAGTCCGTCAGCCATGCCGTTCCGCGGGCGTCACCTTCCGCCCGGAACGGGTTGAAGCCGGTTTGCTCGCCCATGCGCACCGCCGAGTAGCTGCCGCCGAGCGCGCGAAGCGCCATTTCAAGGCCGCGGTCCTTGTCGAAGGCGATGATGCGGGGGCGCGGTTCGATGCGTTGCGCTTGCGCCATCAGGAATGCGATCGCCGCGGTCTTGCCCGAGCCCGTGCGGCCGACGATCAGCGAATGGCCGACGGTGCGCTCACCTGGCTTGCCCGCCAGATGGAAGCTGAACCGATAAGGCTCATGGCCGAGCGTGCGGAACGTCGTGATCGGCGCGCCCCAGGGCACAAGGCCCGGCTCGAGCCCTTCGCCGTTCGCGTGGAGCGCAGCGAAGTCCGCGAAGTTGGCCGAGGAGATCATTGCCGCGCGGGCGCGGTAGCTGTGATTGCCCGGATGCTGCGCGAAGTACGCGCTACGCGCGCCGATGTCCTCACGCACCATGACGCCGCCGGTGCGTTGTCCGGCGCTGCGAACGCGCGACGCGACCTCATCAAGCTCAGCCTCCGAACGGGCGAAGACAGTGATGGAGGCTTGGTGCAGGCCGAAGCTGATCCGGCCAGAGGCCAGATCATCGGCCGCATCGACAAGCTGGATTTCCAGCGAGCGTGCCGCGTCGTCGGCGGCCCGCATCTGCCGTGCCGTCCGCTGGACGCGCGCCAGCGCCTCGAATTGCTCGATCGGAGTGAAGGAGTGCGTGACGACCGTATCGTGCGGCAGGTCGAGACCGTCGAAGACGCCCGCCTGCGTTTCGGTCGGATATTTCTTGTAGGTGAAGATCGCGCCGAAGCGCGTCTCCTCCGCGTCGTTGCCGAAGACGATGAATGTGTCGTCTCTAAAATCAACTCGCGATGAGGCCATCAGATCGGCCAGCGGCCGAAATTCCGCCCCCGGCGAAAGCGGCCGATAAATACCCGACACGCATGCCTGCAGCATCCCGAGCCATTCACCGTTCGAGACAGAAAGGCGGTAAGGCGAGGCCGCAGAGAGCGCGCCCATCATATGCCCGACCACCTCGTTGAGCCGGGCGATGCGCCGCTCGCGCATTGCCATGAGATCGCGCTTGCCGCCGCCGGTGATCCGGGCCCACAGACTGGTCAGCGTCATGGGGCGCACGATCACCGTGACCATGATCCGGCGCGTGCGCAGACCCATCACGCGAATGTCGGCTTGCCACGCCCGATCCACCGCCGCGGCGAAGCCTTGGCCTTCGACCGGCGGCATGGCGACGCTTGCCGGGTTGGAGACCCGATGTACGTAGAAGGCGACATCGGATCCGGACTGGGCGACGCCGCCGCCCATCGCGTCGGCCAGGTCGCCGACCGCCGCCTGTTCGGCGGTGAGCGCCTCGATGCCTTCGACCATGAAAGAGGCCATCACGTCACCGTCGCGCAGCATCAGCACGTCGTCGCCGACCGGGACGAGGTAGGGGAGATGCTTCGCGAGCATGTGTTCGCCCGCAAAGCCCCGCGGCTCGACGGCCTTGCGCCCATGACCTCTTTCGACGTCAAGCACGGTAGATGATCCCCTTTCCCCTGAACCAGCTCTGGGGAAGCGGTGTGCGGATCATCGTGATGAACACCACGTCCGCGATCCGCGGATCGTAGTTCGCCAGGAGGCGGAGGCCGACGTAGCTCATGACGCCGGCCACTGCGAAGTAGATGAACGAGAGCGTGGCGATGAAGCCGCCGAACGTGATGCCGAAGAGGATGACGACGTAGCTCATTGGCAGGCCCGCGATGCTCACGGGCCTGGTCAATGCCTGGAAGCAGGGCCGGCTCACGAGTACCCGGAGAGCAGCGTGGCCGCGCCGAAAAGGATCGAGAGGCCGATAAGCACCGATCCGGCGAACATCCAGTTCATCCGGCCGGTCGCGAAGGCGAGGCCGACGCCAGCCAAGGCGACGAGGCCAATGGCGCGTCCGAGCGTCCCCGTCAGGGCATCACCGATCGTCGTGAAGAAGTTCGTGACCGGCGAGAGGTCCTGCGCCATCGCAGCCCCGGTGCTCACCACGGTCAGCGTCGCCGCCGTGGCCGCAATGCGGCCAACTGTGTTCAGTTGAAGTCCCATACGCCGTTCCTTTGCATTTCGGGATTGGTGGAGACCCCACGCGCCGCGCTCGCCGCTTCGGGGGCAGGGCGTGTGAGTGCTGCACCCGCCGGCGCTCGGTCGACGGCGGCAGTGATGGTGGCGACGTAGGCGAGCGTTTCGCGGAACGGTGGCACGCCACCATATTCTTCCACGCGATGCGGGCCGGCGTTGTAGGCAGCCAGAGCCAGCCGCACGTCGCCGAAGCGGGCGAGCTGCGCGGTGAAGTACCGCGCGGCCCCATCCAGATTCTCAGAAGGGTTGAAGGGGTCGGAAACCCCGAGCAGGCGAGCTGTGTCCGGCATCAGTTGCCCGAGCCCTTGAGCGCCCTTCGACGAAACGGCGCGGGGGTCGAACCGGCTTTCCTGATCGATCAGCGCTACGAAAAGATCGGCGAACTCAGTCGCAGCGAGACCGGCGGCGCGTGGCCCAGGTCCGCCTGCATGTCGCAGACCGACCGCGTACGCCGTGTCGCGGTACTGCTTGGAAGCCGTGCTGGCTGACAGGCGGTGAGCGGGGGCAGACCGTGCTGCCTCCCGCGTGGAGTCCTCGGAGACTGAAACGGAGCCGTCGTGTTCGAATTCTACAACCAAAGCAACACTAGGTTGTAGTCTCGCGCAAAGAAGGAGAGGCAAGAGCAGCAGAGGTCGCATGGTCAGCTATGAAATGGATTTTGCAGACACACCGGACGACGAGCACCAGTGTGACGACGGGGCGTATGGCCACGCAAAAATATCGAATCAGGCGGCGGCAAAGGCTGCAGCGATGACTGTGAAGGCGAAGATTGGACCAGCCGCCGAGCTATACCCATCGCGACTGTACCCAGACAGCCCAATGCGAATGAATGGCAACGGTGCACGCCCCTGCGAAGGCTATCAGGGGCGGCGGCGGCAGGTGAATTTGTGGAGGTGATGACTCCAGACGCGGCTTTGGCGGTCGTAACGACGGAGCGGCGTCTTATTGGAGCCCTGTAGGCTTTGATCGAAATCACGTTGTTTGAGCCCGGTTGCTCCCCGGACTCACGAGGTGTCTTCGACGTCCTCCTCATCGTCTTCAGAGCTCTCTTCGTCCCCACGAAGCCAGGGAACGAAGACGCCCTCATCTTGCGGAAACATGCTCCGGTGATACGAGAGGATGGCATTTGCAGATCGGAAGCGTTTGGGCTCGCCGTTGCGGGCGATGTAGACCTGTGATTCGCTTCCGTCAGATCGAACGCCGAAAACAAACCAGTTGGTTTTACCATTCCGATCTTTATAGGGGCGGTACTTGAGCTTGCCCCCAGCATCCAAGAACGCTCGAACAACATTGCCGAGTAGCACCCTTCCCCCAGGCTCCAGCTTCGCCACACAAACCTCCCACTTCGTTCACAGGAGGTCAGCATAAAGATTTGCGCAGCGTCATGCCATCCCGGCATGGCGAATTCTGTTCTAATTTGTCTACATTAACAGTATGAAATATTACGTCGTAATGAGTCAATAATGCAATTTGAACGGAATTGGCATTTTGTCGAAAGCGAGCACGAAAAACGACGCGATTTCGGTAAGTTGCGCAATTTTAAAAAATGAACGATAGGCCGGATGTCAATCGCGGGGAAATTTTGCACGCCGAAACATAGCCCTCGGCTCGGCCGAAGCGGATGGCGGCGGAGAGTTCGCGCCAGGTGATCGAGTAGAAATGGGGGTGTTCAGTGTTCAGACCAGATCGACATCAGCCTCCTCCACTGTCCGGGCTCTCAGGAGTGGATGGCCTTGCTTAAGGCTTCCTCGGCCCACTGATTGAGGCTCTTGCCTGCCAGTTCCGCCGCGATCGCGGCCTTGCGATGGATCTCTGGGCTGACCCGGAACATCATCTTGCCCGAATAAGGCTTCTGCGGCTCCTTACCGATCGTGGCACAGGTCGCGAGATAGTCGTCCACGGCCTCGTGGAAGGCTGTCCGCAGTTCCTCAACGCTCTCGGCATGAAAACCGACGCCATCGCGAATGCCGGCGATCTGGCCGAACAGGATGCCGTCTTCGTCGTCGTATTCGACGCGGGCCGCATAGCCCTTATAGGTGATTATGTTGGTCATGGCTCGATCCCAAGTCGGATCAGGAACGCCCGGGCGGCGCGAACCTGATAGCGCTCTGCTTCCTTGGCTGGATGCGGACGATGAAAGCTCTCCAGCTCCCCGTCCTTCTCGAACCGGACGCGAGAGCCGCTGCCCTCGATGATCCGGCATCCGGCGGCAACAAGCAGACCCTCGATGGCCGCCCATTCGAGAGTACCTGGCACAGGCTCCCTGAAGACAGCTGCCAAGGTCTTCTTCTGCTTGCTGTTCATGCAAGCAAGTTAGGGGGTGATATCATATACTGCAAGCGTGAAATTCGCTGCCACATGCGCTCAGCAATGGAGCACTGTTCCTCGCTGAGGACGTTGGCGTTCCGAGCCTTTAAGAAGCAGGGCGCCTACGGATCTGATCTCGCCGTTTCCCTACCGCCGATATGGCCCTGTGAAGAGGTCGCCCAGCGCGCGGCGGAGTAGCACGGTCAGACGGCGTTTTTCGATGTTCCAAGGGCGGTCGTGATCGAGGTGGCAGCGCTGGCAGAAGGCGGCGAGATTGTTGTCGGCGTTGTTGGCCGTGTTCTGGTCGAGATGGGCGCAGGCGAGGCGGACGAATGTCTGCGCAATTCCACCTTCGTCGCCTGACACCCTTGGATCGGGTGGTGTCTTTGTTCGAACCAGTCGTCCGCGGTTGTCGCGCCAGCGACCGGCAGTGTTGTCGAACCAGCGCCCGTCGCTCAGGTGATAGACAAGCTGGCCATGGGGTCGGCCGCATCGCTCGCAGCGTCCCTTGGCTCGATTGAACCTGATCGCGGCCGAAAGTTCACGCCAGTCGATCGGATAGAAGTGCCGGTCTTCACGCCGGATCGGCATCGCTCCCCTCCCCGGCGGTCGCGTCCTCATTCTCTGGCGGTTTCATTATATCGAGCGCGCCCTGCTCTTTGTATTTGTCGCGCGCCCGGCTAATGGTCAGCCGGCTGACGCCATAGTCGCGGGCAAGCCGTGCGACTGACGCACCATCTTGAAGCTTAGTGATAACGGCCCGCTTCTGATCCTCGGTCAGACGTGGCGGACGGCCGAGCCGCTTGCCCTCGGATTTGGCTCGGATCAAGCCAGCCTGGGTGCGTTCGATCAGGAGGTCGCGCTCAAACTCGGCGACGGCATTGATGACACCCATGGTCATGCGGCCTGCCGGGCTGGTCAGGTCGACGCCGCCGAGCGCCAGGCAGTGAACCTTGATGCCGAGCTCGTCGAGTTGGTCGACGGTCTTGCGAACATCCATGGCGTTGCGGCCGAGACGGTCGAGTTTGGTGACGACAAGAATGTCGCCGTCTTCCAGTCGATCAACAAGCCTGCCAAAGCCCGGTCGTTCCGACGCCGCGGTCGCTCCAGAGATGGTCTCGGTGATGACCCGGCGCGGCTGAACCTGAAATCCTGCCGCGCGGATCTCGCCGAGCTGGTTCTCGGTGTGCTGCTCGATGGTCGAGACCCGGGCATAGGCGAAAATGCGCGACATGGATGGCGTCGAACCCGGAAAATAGCATCAAAAACGTGGATGAAGTTATTGCGCATGCGCATAACCCGAGCAAGCTATTTTTCGGTCATATCGACAGCGATATGCCCACAAACGGTCGATTGTGGGCAGGAGGAAACGGGACAGGATAGGCTCACTCTCTTAACTGCTTCCATAATTGCCAGCGAGCTCCTATCTTGCATTATGGTGTTAACGCTCACTGCCTCCTCAAAAGGAATGAATGATGCTTGATCGGCATGTTGTACCCGTCGCAAAGAACGGGCGCATGAACCTTCCCTCAGCCCTTCGTGCCAAACTCGACCTGGAAAGCGGCGGCAAGGTCGTCTTTGTCGAAAAGGACGACGGAGAGGTGGAGGTGACAACCCTGCGTCGCTCCCTAAAGCGCGCACAGGATCTGGTGAGGCAATACATACCTGCGGACGTCAATCTCGTGGACGAGGTGATCGCCGATCGTCGCGCGGAAGCCCAACATGAATTGGAAGATGAGGCATCTTACAGTGATCGGAACGGCTCGATTCAAGAATGACCGGCTCTGTTCTGGACACCTCGGCAATCATGGCATTCCTGCGCAGCGAAATCGGAGGCGAAGAGGTCGGCCGAATGCTCGAGGGTCGGGCGATCGTATCAACCGTCAACGTGCAGGAGCTTCTGGCGAAACTGATCTCCAAAGGGATGAGTGTTGGCGATGCGCGTCTGACGGTTCGATCCTTGAACCTTGAAGGGCATGATCTCTCTTGGATGCTGGCGGAAAGCGCCGCTGAGATGATCGAGCATACCCAGGCTCACGGGTTGAGTTTGGGCGATCGAAGCTGCCTCGCTCTCGCCCGGGCTTTGAACATGCCAGCGGTCACGGCCGATCGCGCCTGGGCGAACGTAGCGGATGATTTGGGTGTAGACGTCGTCTTGATACGGCGATGAAGACGTGAGTCGAGAGCTTTCGACTCTTGCCCGAAGTTTCGCGAGGCCTATCCAGCTTTCGCTGGATCACATTCTGCACTATTCATCGGGAGTGATGGGGATGGGGTTCCCCCGATAACCGCCATGTTGGCTGATGACTCCTACCGAACGCCGTTTCCGGCGCGGTAGGGGCTGTCCAGGTCCCGGTCGCCCGGCCAGGGACCATCATGCAAAGCAGCCTTACCTATCTCATCGTCTTGATCGGAGCCGGACTCGGCGGGGCGCTGCGCCACGGCGTCAACGTCGCCTCCTTGCGCGTCTTCGGCTCCGGCTTTCCCTTCGGGACGCTCACCGTCAATGTGGTGGGCTCGCTCGCTATGGGCCTACTGGGGGGATATTTCGCGTTGAGGTCGGAACCCGGCCAGATCTGGCGGCTGTTCCTGACCACCGGCGTCCTCGGCGGGTTCACGACCTTCTCCACCTTCTCACTCGACTCGGTGCTGCTCTATGAGCGCGGGGAGATCGGCATCGCCGTTCTCTACGTCACGCTATCAGTCGGGGCGGCCCTCGTCGGGCTGTTCGCCGGCCTCTTCATCATTCGTCACTTCGCTTGAGATAGGAGGCTTCCATGCCCTCTCGCCTGTCTATACCTCGATTGCTTGACCTCGCACGAAGGGAAATCGGACCTCTTGCGGCGCTGTTGGTGGCGGCTGCGCTCGTTCTCTCGTTCGGTTATCTCGCGACGGAGGTGCTGGAGGGGGACACCGCCGCCTTTGACCGGGCTGTCGTTCTCGCCCTGCGCACCAGCGGCAATCTGGCCGATCCCATCGGCCCCGCCTGGCTCGAAGAAATGGGAAGGGACGTGACTGCGCTCGGCAGCTATGCGTTCCTCGGCTTCGTGTTCTTTTCGGTGCTGGGCTATCTGCTCCTGATCCGCAAGCGCTCCGCCGCCCTCCTCATGACGGCCGCGGTACTTGGCGGCGCTGTCCTCAGCACGATCCTCAAACTCGGCATCGATCGCGCCCGTCCCGACCTCGTTCCCCATGCCGCCCGCGTCTTCACCGCCAGCTTTCCGAGCGGCCACGCGACGCTTTCCGCCGTCACCTTCCTGACGCTTGGAGCGCTCCTGACCCGCATGCATGCCGAGCGCCGGATCAAGGTTTACTTTATGGCGCTGGCCGTGATCCTCACCGTCGCCGTCGGCCTCAGCCGGCTTTACCTCGGCGTCCACTATCCGACCGACGTGATCGCCGGATGGGCGGTGGGAGCCGCCTGGGCGATCCTGTGCTGGGTGGCGGCCGTCTGGCTCCAACAGCGGGGCGAGGTGGAAAGGCCCACCGCATCCCACCCCGATCTACGCGAAGCACCTGAGGAAGCCTCATGAAGACGGTTCTCGCATCCTGGCAGTTCTGGGCCCTGCTCTCGGCGGCGTTCGCGGCCTTCACCGCGATTTTCGCCAAGGTCGGGGTCGAGAACGTCAACTCCGACTTCGCCACCTTCATCCGGACCATCGTCATCCTGGCGGTTCTCAGCGCCGTTCTGGCGGCGACAAGGCAGTTCCAGTCCTTCGGCACGATCTCCAGCCGGAGCTATCTCTTTCTCGTGCTCTCAGGGATGGCGACGGGCGGCTCCTGGATCTGCTACTTCCGGGCGCTGAAGCTCGGCGACGCCGCGCGGGTCGCACCGATCGACAAATTGAGCGTCGTGCTGGTTGCAGTGTTCGGCGTGATCTTTCTCGGGGAGCATCTGTCCTTGCCGAATTGGCTCGGCGTCGCCCTGATCGCGGGGGGCGCGATCCTCGTCGCCTACAAAGGATAGGACATGGAAGCCCCGCCGCCGGATTCAGAGCTGCACAGGATCGTTCGCCGCGTGGCGGTCCTCAACCTCTCCTATTTCGGCATCGTTCGCGGTCGCCCTTGCCATCGGCTCGGTGTCGCT
The DNA here is from genome assembly GCF_002088275.1 of Aurantimonas sp. 22II-16-19i. Lineage (GTDB taxonomy): Bacteria > Pseudomonadota > Alphaproteobacteria > Rhizobiales > Rhizobiaceae > Jiella. The sequence continues at coordinate 87,794 of NZ_AQQS01000011.1, read as the reverse complement.
CTTCGCCGACAGCGTGGATTTCCTCGAGGACGCTTCCGTCAACTTCCTGATCCTCATCGCACTCGGATGGTGCGTGGTGCGGCGCGCTCGTGTTGGCATGGCGCTGGCGGGCATCCTGCTCGTGCCCGGCCTCGCGACCCTCTGGATGGCATGGGAGAAGTTCAACATGCCCGCGCCGCCCGAACCGGTACCGCTAACCCTGACGGGGGCCGGGGCCTGCGCGGTTAATCTCGCCTGCGCCTACATGCTCGCCCGCTATCGCACCCATGGCGGCAGCCTCACTCGCGCGGCCTTTCTCTCCGCTCGAAACGACGTTCTTGCCAACATCGCGATCATCGCGGCGGGACTGGTGACGGCCTTCCTGTGGGCGTCCGCCTGGCCCGACCTGATCGTCGGCCTGGGAATCGCCGCGATGAACGCGGACGCTGCTCGAGAAGTCTGGGAAGCGGCCCGCGAGGAGCATCGATCGGCCGAGGCTTAGAACAATTGGCTGTCGCTAAACTCCTGAAAATTTCGAGTAGCGCTTAAGTTGGCTTGATCTGCCGATAGATGCAATATTGCGACCCGTACACGCGCTCCAGGGTGCGCTACTCGTCGCGGATCGTGCCGGGCAGCGAGGCCGCGAAAACGGCCCAAAGGCCGAGCGCGGCGGCGGAGCGGCCCGCGATCGCGGCGCCGAGCAATACCAGACCCCAGCCGACGAGCTGGGGATTGCGGCTCACCCGATAGGCTCCGCCGGTTGCGAGCTCGCCCATGCGCGTGCCGGACGTCTCGGGAGGGGCCAGGGTCATTTGCGCGGCGGCATAGAGGGAAGCGCCAGCGCTGGCGAGAATGAGGCCGGTAGCACCGGCTGCCCTCGCGCCGATCGGAAGCGGCCGCGGTTTCCGCCAAGCCGCCACCGCGAGCAGGGCGGCGTGAAGGCCATAGGCCAGGTAGGCCGACGCGGAGGTGGACGGCCGAAGGCGCCCCAACTCCCCATAGTCGTGGCGCGCCCGGCGGCGCGTCGTCGCCGCCAAAGCGAGGACAACGGCCGCACCGGATATGAGCGCGACGGCACGGGCCGGTCAGCTCTCATCGGCTTGCTCCCGCGCTTCGCCGAGAGCGTCCCAGCCCTGCCAGACGATCACCGGGAGCATGAGCAGCGCCCCGGCTGAGTCCGCCCACCACCAGCCGAAGGCGGCGTTAAGCCCGACGCCGAGGAGCAGCGAGAATGACATCCAGGAGCACACCCAGGTCTCGGCGGCATCGGCCTGGAGCGCCTTACTGTTCATTTCGCGCCCGGTACGCTGCTTCGTCCAGGCGAGAGCCGGCATGACGAGGAGGGAGAGCACCGACAGCACGAGGCCGACCATTGACGTGTCGGGTGCCTCGCGAGCCAGCAGCGCCGGGATGCTCTCGAAGAGGATGTAGGCGGCCAGCGCGAAGAACGTGCCCGCCACCACATAGAGCGCGCGGCGTTCGGCCTTGCCGCGCTCGCCGATTTCCGCCTCGGGACCGGCGCTGTAGAGCCGCCAGAGCAAGCCGATCGCGGAGGTGACCTCGATGACGCTGTCCACGCCGAAGGCGATCAGGGCCGTGCTGCCGGAAATAATCCCGGCCCCGATCGCCACCACAGCCTCGACGACGTTCCAGGCAACGGTGAGCCACTCGAGGCGCAGCGCACGCCGGTGTAGCGCCTTGCCGTCCATCGTGTTCACGGCCGCCATCAGCGCGCTTCCGCCGGCTCAGCCGGACGATCGGCATGGAAGCGCAGGAGGCGCAGCGCGTTGATCGTGACGAGCACGGTGGCGCCGGTATCGGCCAGGATCGCCATCCAGAGCGTCGTCGTGCCGGTCAGGGTCGTTACCAGGAAGATGGCCTTGAGGCCGAGCGCCAGGGCGATGTTCTGCCAGATGTTGCCGAGCGTCGCGCGCGACAGCTCCACCAGCTCGGCCACGCCCGTGACGCGGTTCTTGAGCAAGGCGGCATCCGCCGTTTCCAGCGCGACATCCGTGCCCCCGCCCATGGCTATACCGACCGAAGCAGCGGCCAGCGCCGGCGCATCGTTGATGCCGTCGCCCACCATGGCGATGCCGCCCTGCGCCTTAAGCGTCCCGATCTCGGCGAGCTTGGCATCCGGCAGCAGTTCGGCTTTTGCCTCCAGGCCAAGGCTATCAGCGATCGCGGCGGCGGTGCGCCGATTGTCGCCGGTCAGCATGACGGTGCGGACGCCGAGCGCATTGAGGCGGGCCACGCCTGCGGCCGCGTCCTCGCGGGCCTCATCGCGCAGGGCGACGACGCCAAGGATTCGCTTGCCGCTCATCACAACCACCGCCGTCTTGCCCTCGGCCTCCAGAGAAAGAAGCCGGCCACGGATCGCCTCGGGCACGTCGCCTTGCTCGGCCGCATAGCGCGGCGAACCGACCGAGACGAAGCCTTCGCGCAGGCGCGCCGTCACGGCCTTGCCGGGGATCGCCATCGCCCCGCCGAACACCTTCGGCAGTTCGAGGCCGCGCGCCTCGGCCGCCTCTACGATGGCAGCGCCGAGCGGATGGCTGGACCCGCGCTCGACGGCCGCGGCCTTCGCCAGGATTTCGGCCTCGTCACCCTCGATCGCGATGACGTCGGTCACCTTCGGGCACCCGATCGTCAGAGTGCCGGTCTTGTCGAAGGCGACGGTGCGAACCTTGCCCAGCGTTTCGAGAGCGGCGCCACCCTTGATGAGAAGACCGCGCCGGGCCCCGGCGGCAAGGCCGGAGGCGATCGCCGCCGGCGTCGAGATCACAAGAGCGCAGGGGCAGGCGATTAGCAGCGTCGCGAGGCCGCGATAAATCCACGTCGACCACTCCGCTCCGAATAGGAGCGGCGGCACGACCATGATCAGCGCCGCGACCGCCATTGCTGCGGGTGTGTAGTAGGCGCTGAACCGGTCGATGAAGCGGGCCGTCGGCGCCTTTGAGCCTTGCGCCTCCTCGACGAGGTGAATGATGCGGGCGATCGTGTTGTCGGCGGCCGTGCGCGTGATGCGCACGCGCAGCACGCCATTGGCGTTGATGCTGCCGGCATAGACGCTGCTGCCTACCTCTTTCAGGACCGGCACGGACTCACCCGTGACCGGCGCCTCGTCCATCTCGGACATGCCATCGATCACCTCGCCGTCCGAGGGCACGCGATCACCGGGCCGCACCACGACGATATCGCCGATGCCGAGCCGTTCGACCGGAACCTCCGAGACGGCGCCGCCCTGCTCAAGGCGCGCGACGCGCGGCACGAGGTTCATCAGAGCCTCGATCCCGGCGCGTGCCCGGCCAGCGGCGACGTTCTCAAGCAGCTCGCCCATGGCGAAGAGGAAGACAACGACCGCCGCCTCCGCGCCCTCGCCGATCGCGATGGCGCCGATCGCGGCGACGGACATCAGGGTTTCGATGCTGAAGGGCGTGCCGTTGCGTGCTCCGGCGATAGCACGCCGGGCGATCGGGACCAGGCCGAGCAGCGCCGCGGCCACATAGGCCCATTCGGCCAAAGCGGGCGCGACCGCCGCGACGATGAAAGCCAGGATGAGGACAGCGCCGGTGCCGAGGACAAGCTGCCCTTTGCGCGTCTGCCACAAAGCTCCATCGGCGACTGTCGATGGAGCTTCAAAAGCGGGACGGTCGGCCGACGTCTGAGCGTCGAGTGAATGCGGAGCGTAGCCGAGGGAACGGATGCGCTCCTCGATTGCTTTGCGCGAGGTGCGGTCCTCATTGAAGACGAGGGAAAGCCGTTCCAGCCCGACATTGACATTGATGTCGCTGACGCCGGGCAGGCGCTTCAGTCCGTTTTCGACCTTCAGAGCGCAGGCTCCGCAATCCATGCCTTCGACACGGAGCTTGAGTTGGGTGGCGGCCTCGGCTGCCATGGTGTCACCTCGACTTCTTCGATGTCAGATCATATGTGCACCCTGTAGCAACTACAGGGTCAAGGGCATGGCGTGCGAAAACCTCTCGATCGGGGATCTTGCAAAGGCGACGTCCACGAAGGTGGAGACGATCCGCTATTACGAGCGGATCTCCCTCCTGCCGGCCCCGGAGCGCACGGCTGGCAACTACCGTAGCTACTCGGCCGCCCATTTGGGCCGCCTCAGTTTCATCCGCCGGGCGCGCGATCTCGGCTTCTCCATCGAGCAGGTGCGTGACCTTCTCGGCTTGTCGGACCAGCGCGACCGTCCCTGCGAGGCGGTCGATGCGATCGCGCGCGAGCACCTGGCCGAGGTGAAGCGCAAGATCCGGGATCTTCAGGCTCTACGCCGGGAGCTGGACAGCATTCTCAGCCAATGCAGCCGCGGTACGGTCGCCGAGTGCCAGATCATCGAGGCGCTGTCGCCGACCGCAACACCGAGGGGGGGGCATCCGCACTCCAGAGACTGAGTAAAACGAGTGTGGCTCGCTCTCGCCCATCAGCTTAGCGCCGCAGCAGGTCTCCCTGTCAGATCCGGCCTTACGTTGCTGATGATGAAGCGGCTACACGGCAGAGCGGGGAGCCTCGAATAGTCGATCCGCAGGTCCTGCTCCGGCACGTCATATTGGATATCCTTGGAAAGGACCTGTGAGGCGAGTTTCATCAGCTCGATCGTGATCCACTCGCCCGGGCATCGGTGATGAACGTGGTATTCGCCGCCACCTTGGGGAATGAAGCTGAAGGGACTTCGGTCCCAATCACGAAACCGCTCCGGCTGAAAGGTCTCAGGCGATTCCCATGACCGGGCATCATGGTCCGTTCCATATAGGTCCAGGAGAACACGGCGTCCTTTCGGGAACCGATATCCGTTCCATTCGAACTCGCGGCGCAACCGTGCCGCGACAGCGGGGAAGAAAGGATAAAATCGCCGGACCTCCTGCACGAAGGATTCGGTGTAACTGGCATCATCACCGGCTTGGAGCTTGCGCCGGCATTCGGGATGGCGATGCAGAGCGTGGGCGGCGAAGGTGATATAGACGCCGACGGCCACGATCGGTCTGACCACATTGAGGAGTTCCACGGCAGCGACGTGGGGCGTCAGCAGCTCGCCCTCAAGATCCCGGTGCCATGCGACGACATGGGCGGCGGACTGCTCTGGGGGATGAATTCGTGCGTCGCGAATGTCGCCGATGATGCTCTCGATCCAGCGGTTGCTCCGCTTGCGGGCCAGGCGAGCCCACCAGTGTTTCGGTCCAACCGATCCGGCACAGTCGAACAGCGCGGTGATCTCCCGCGTTCGCTGCTCGACCTCCGGCTCCGCGAGCGGCACTCCGGCCCAGGCGCAGGCCGCGCGTGTCAGAAGGACGTGCAGCTCGTCATAAAGAACCACCTCGCCCTTCAACGACCAGGCGCGAGCGGAGGCATCCCACTCCTCGGCTGTTCTCGCTACCAGCGATGCGATCCGCTCAGGGCGCATCAGCGACATGAACATCTGCTTGCGGTGTCTGTGGGCCTCGTCGTCGAGGCCCTGCACGCCGCCTTTGCCGAGCAATGTCTTCTGAATGCGCCCGACCATGGCGCCACGCCGGATGAATCGGCTTTCATCGTAGAAGAGCCGCGCCGCTTCCGGGCCAGTCATACAGGTCGCCATTTGCAGCATCAGCCGCGTTTTGAACAGGTCTGACCCAAACTCTCGGCACCGCTTCGAGATGAATTGATAGGGATCATTGATGAGGGCCAGAGTGGCATCCGGCATTCTGGTGCGCGGGACTTCAGGCATCCGTTGCGGCTTTCGTTTCTTCACGTGCCAAGACACTCTCGATGAGCAGTAACCCGACGCCGCTGACGATCGCCACGTCGGCGAAATTGAATGCGGGCCAGTGATAGGCGCCCACGTAGAAGTCCAAAAAGTCCGTCACCGCGCCATGCCTCAGCCGGTCGAGCAGGTTACCAAGCGCACCGCCCACGACGAGGCCGAGGGCGATTGCCGTCAGGCGGCTGTCGGTGCGCGTCATCCAAACCAGGAGCCCCGCCACCATCGCCAGTGTGAACGCCATCAGGAGCCAAGCCGGTGCTTCGCCGAACAAGCCGAAGCTCACGCCGGTGTTAAAGCCGAGCACGAGATTGAAGAAGCCGGTGACGGGAATGACCTGCGGCGGATCCATGACGTGGTTCAGGATCCACCACTTCGTCGCCTGATCGAGGAGGAAGCTGAGAAGGGTGAGAGGAAGGCCGAGCTTGAGCATGCCGCGGAAGTGCTCCTTAGATAATCAGCTCAGCCGATCTGGCCGAGGGCGGGGAAGATCGCGAGAAGCCAAAACGCAAAGCGCGTGAGGTGACCGGTGATCATGGCGATACCCATCAACATCATCACCCCGCCTGCCATGATTTTCAGGACACGACCGGTTCGACGCATGGCCTTCATCTTCGCCATGAACCCGCGCATGAAGAGCGCGGCCAGGATGAAGGGCAGGCCCAAGCCGAGCGAATAAACGGCCAGCAAGGCCGTTCCGCTTCCGGCCGTCGCATTAGCGGCCGACAGCGCCAGGATCGCGCCCAACACCGGTCCAATGCACGGGGTCCAGCCGAAGGCGAAGGCCAGACCGAGGAGATAGGCGGCCCAAGGGCCGCCGCTGCTCGGGCTCGCATGGACCCTCAGGTCACGGTCGAGCCAGGGCATCGGCACGAGACCCGTCGTGAACAGGCCGAAGACGATGACGATCGCGCCCCCGATCAGGTTCGCCTCGTAGAGATGCGTGCGAAGGAGCCCGCTCATGGCCGTCGCACTGGCGCCCAGTAGGACGAATACGGTCGAGAACCCCAGCACGAAGCAGAGGCTCAGGCCGAAGGTCCGAACTGCAGCCGTGAAGCCGGTCTCGGTTGTGAGCCCGTCCGGGCTGATTGTGCGCCCGGCGACATAGGAGACGTAGCCGGGCACCAGCGGCAGCACGCAAGGGGACAGAAAGGACACGACGCCGGCGGCGAAGGCCGTCGCAATCCCAATACTGGAGATCTCCATCAAACCAGCTCCAGCACCCAGACCACCACCACGCCGACATAGACGAAGTAGGCGCCCAGCAGGGTCAGCACTTGCCAGCGGCGAAAGCCTGGCTCTGGCCCTCCCCAGCGGATGAACGCGGCATAAAGCAGGGGCATCAGAGCAACGAAGACGAAGCTCACCCAGACCAGCCGGAAATTGTCGATCGGCGTCCCGACAAGCGCCAGAGGCAGAAAGCCGACCGTCATGGTCACGGCGTGATCGCCGATGATGTTGGTGAGCGCCGGCGTGATCTGGCCGCTGCGGGAAAGCTTCCACGAGGCGAAGATTTCCGGGAGGGCCGCCAAAGGCGCAGTGATGAACAGGCCGCCGATGATTGGTGAGATGCCGAACGCCTTGACCAGGTTCTGCGTCGAGATGACGGTGAAGTAGGCGCCGAGCGCGAGAACCCCGACACCGGCCACCGCCAGCCAGATTTTCTTCCGCGACCATTCGACCTGTTCGGCCTCACCGCGGCCGCGAAAGAAAGCTTGGCCGGCATAGGCGATGTAGGCGGCGAGCAGGATCCAGCCGTCGATCGGCTGCAAGCCCTGCCATGGCGAGGGAAGGATCAGAACGGCGGCGAGCGCCAGGATGCCGAGATACGGGAGCGCCTGCACGGTCACGGCGCTCGGATCAACGCGCAGCAGATGCTCCCGGAGATGCCTCTGATGACCCGGATCGTCGGGAATGTCGCGCTTGCGCGTTGCAAGATAGCCGACCGAGACGAGCGCCGGAATGCCGATGGCGGTCGAGCCGAGCATCGCCCCCAACCCGATGTCGGACACACCCCGCACGGCGCTGGTGATGTTCACGCCGACCTCAGGACTTGCGGTGGCGATCCCGATCAGCGAGCCCCCCGCCGCGGCCGACAGTCCCCATTGCTTGCGCAGCCTGCGAAGGGGCTCGGCGAGATGATCCGAGCCCCATTCTGCGGCGAAGACGGCAGCCACCAGCACGGCTGCCCAGATCCATGTGCTCATGCTTCTTCCAGCAGATCGTTTAGCCTTCGCGCATGGACGGCCTTCGATCAGTTAGGCTTCATTGCTGCCGGTCAGGTCTCATGCGGGCGCACGAGCCGAAGCCGACGAGGTTTCGCGCAGATCGCTCCGTGCGTCACGGATGATCGACCAAGAGGATTGCAGAAACAGCCCGGCGATGATGACAGCCACGCCCAGATCCGGCCAGGGCGAGGCCGTCCAGGCCACCAGTCCCGCCGCAACGACCACGGCGGCGTTGCCGATCGCGTCGTTGCGCGAGAACAGCCAGACGGCGCGGACATTGGCGTCTCCCGTCCGGTGCGGTAGCAGCGGAAGAACTGCGATGACGTTGACCACGAGCGCGATCACCGCAAACAAGCCCATCAGCTCGGCTTCCGGCTGCTGCTGCACGAGCACGCGATAGACCGTGTTGGCGAGAACCCCGACACCGAGGGCGCCAAGGAACAGTCCCTGGATGAGGGCGGAGCGGGCGCGCCAGACGAGGCTCCAGCCGATCGCCAGGATTCCAAGGAAAGTTATCAGGCCATCGCCCAGAAAATCGAGCGCATCGGCCTTGAGCGCCTGCGAGCCCGACAGAAAGCCGCCGAACATCTCAATGATGCCGTAGCCGACATTCAGCGCGACGACGATCCACAGCGCCCGCTTATAAGCGGGCGTGATATGGCTCAGATCCTCGGGCAGGTCGTCGATGTCGCCTTCGGCATCGACGCTCGGGGCGTCCAGGCGATCGAGCCGATAGCCGATCCCCGTCACGGCACGTTCGACCTCGGGCAAACGGGTTTCGGGGTCGTCCACCCGCAGGGTCATGACTTGCGTGGCGGTCGAGACCTTCACGTCCTCGACACCGACGGAGCGCGCGGCCTTCTCGATCTTAGCCGCGCAGGAGGGGCAGTCCATCCCGGTGACGCGATAGCGCGCCGTCTCGGCATTGTTTGTTGACGCTGTTATGGTCATGGCCATCTTCCCTGATCGAGAAGGGTCATATATCATTCGTGGCTGATATGTCGAGCGTCGCCGAACTCATCGAGCGCACTGATGGTCCGACCGTTGCCTTACGGGCGAAGCTCTTCCGGGGGCTGGCCGACGCCTCGCGCCTGTCGATCCTGGACGCCTTGCGCACGGAACCGTTGTCCGTCGGCGAGATCGTCGCGATTACCGGCCTGTCGCAGTCGAACGCGTCGAACCATCTGCGGTGCCTCAGCGAATGCGGCCTCGTCGCCGGCGAGCAACGCGGCCGTTTTGTTCATTATCGGCTGAGCGATCAGCGTCTGAATGATCTGCTTTTGCTCACTGACGAGCTGCTAGCGGAGACCGTCTGCGGCGTCGACACCTGCGGGAACTACGGCGCACGGTGATCCTGGGGCTCGGCGCCGTGAGCAGGATCGAAAGAGTGCGGGAGCTGCGCCTTGTCACCGCCGGTGGTTTGCGAGCGCGGCAAATAGCCAATGCGGCTGCGGCACGATCGCCGTTGGCGGCATGATCGAGGCGCTGTCACCCACTAGTCCCCGAAATACGACGCGACCAGCGTGAACAGGGCAAAGCCGCCGATGAAGAAGGCGGCTGCATAGCGCGTGTCCTTGGCCGCCTTGTGTGCCTCCTCCAGCATCTCCTCGACGGCGGCCAGGAGCAGGATGCCGGCGGTGAAGGCAAGGGCGGCAAGCTTCAGCGTTCGCCCTGCCCGCGCAGTAGCCAGAAACCGATGCTGGCGCCCAGGAGGCCGGGTACGACGAAGGAGGCGGACAGGACGATACGGCGGCGGCGGGACGCGCCCTTCTCCTTGAAGTTGGCGATGGTTGCGAAGCCCTCAGGCACATCAGCCATGATTTGACCGAGGGCGAGGATGAACGCCAGGCCGAAGGAAACGACAGAGCCGACGCCGATCATCAGCCCGTCGCTGAACAGGTCGATCGCAACGGCGACGTAGATCATCCAGGCCCCCGCGGCGTCCTCGTCGCCGCCCTGCATCAGATCGACAAACCATTCCACGAGGACGTAGAAGGCGCCGCCTAGGCAAAGGCCCACTACAATGGCCCAGGGCGGCGCCGAACCGCCGAGCGCCTCCGGCATCAGCTCGACGGCGACGACGGCGGTGACGATCCCGGCGGCCGCGTGCAGCGCACGGTTCAGCATCCGCCGGGACGTCGGGATCAGTTCGGCCACCACGCCTCCGGCGAAGTTGCCGAAGGCGGGCATCAGCGCGAGCGCGAGGACGTGGAGGTAATCGGCCATAGTGCGCGAACTGGGCCGTGTGGGTGAAGTTCCGCAGCTTCGGATGCGGCCGCGCTTCAGCGAACGGCGTCTCCCTGATAGAAGAATGCGAACAGGCGCGGCCCCGAGGCATAGGCGTTATTGTCGGATACGACGCGGAAACTGCTTTCGGCCACGATCTTCGAGATGGGGCGGTTGATATTGCATCCACCAGCAAAGCGGTGCCATGCCGGATTCAGCCGGTCTTGCCACCGCGAAACGTTTTCCTCAGGCGACAGGCCATGCTCGACATAGAGGAAATGGCCGCCGGGTTTCAGAACACGGCCGATCTCTTCCAAGACAAGGTGGGGATCTGAAACAGAGCACAACGTCCAGGTCGAGACGACGCAATCAAAGCTGCCTGACTCGAGGGGAAGAGCCTCTCCCGCCGATTGAAGCAGCAACACGGGAATGTTCGTGTCCACGCCCGCCGCCCGGCGAAGCATTCCCGCGCTCGGGTCGATACCAGTGACGCATTCCACCGAATTCCCGTAGAAGCCAAGATTTGCTCCTGAGCCGACTCCGATCTCCAGAACGCGCCCGCTCGCCTGGCGAGTGACAGCCTGGCGGTAGGGCCGCAGGCTACTAGCGCTCATCGCAAGGTGGGTAAGGCACGGGCATACGCTCTCGCGATAGAAGCTCATCCGCAGCATCTCCTCAACTCGCCGGAGTCCCGGCCCGAGGTGGCAGCTAGGACGATTAAATGGCCCGGATCAGCGCGCACGGTTTGATACCACTGAGATCTCATTCTTCCCTTGCCCCACTGTCTTTGTTTGCGGCTCGCGGGATGCCCGGTACTGGCCCCACAGGACCAGGAGTATCCCGAGAAGCACCATCGGCAAGGACAGGAGCTGGCCCATCGTCAGCCCGCCATAAAGAAATCCGAGCTGTGGATCGGGCATGCGGAACAGCTCCGCCGTGATGCGACTCAGTCCGTAGCCAAGCAGGAAGACGCCCGTGATCACCCCATGCCGGACGCGAACTGAGGGTCTGTGCGCGAGCACGGCTAGGATGGCGAACAGCACCAACCCTTCAAGAAACGCCTCGTAGAGCTGGCTGGGGTGGCGGGGCAGATCGCCCGCTCCCGGAAACACCATGGCCCAAGGCACATCGCTGACGCGCCCCCATAGTTCTCCGTTGATGAAGTTGGCCAAACGTCCAAAGAACAGGCCGATCGGCACAACGGGGGCGACGGCATCGGCGAGCTTGAGCAGCGGGATTTCGCGCCGCCAGGCGCAAATCACGATTCCAGCGGTGACGCCTAGAAGTCCTCCGTGGAAGGACATGCCGCCATGCCAGACAGCCAAAATGCGCGAGGGGTCCTGCAGATAGGAGTCCAGCTCATAGAACAGCACGTAGCCGAGCCGACCTCCCAGAATGATGCCGAAGGTTGCCCAGAGCACGACGCTTTCCACATCGTCGGAGTTGGGCCGACCGCCGTAGAGCCGGGCGAGGTAGACGGCATATCGCCATCCAGCCAGGATCCCGACGACGTAAGCCAGACCGTACCAGCGGATGGCAAGGGGCCCGATCTCGACCAACACAGGGTCGATGGCGGGAAAGGTCAGAGGGAATAGATCCACGATGTCTCCGGGAAGGTTTTCTGGTCTCGCACCAGCGGGCAAGCCGTTGTGCTGGACGTACGCTCTTTGCGCAGGATGGGTGCGGCTTTGAGAAGGCTTTCTTGCCGCACCACCGGTCATTCAAGATCGACCACTGGAATCGCGGCGACAGTGCCGAGCAGAGCAAACCAGTGCTCGCTCGTTCGATGAGGCGCGGGAACCGCGGTCCCCGCAAGGCCTCACTTCGGCATCGAGATGGTCAGTGGAGAGAAGTGCGCTCCTCGCCCTGCCCCGACAGATCATCCAGGATCGGGCATTCAGGACGGTCATCACCATGGCAGCTGTCGGCGAGGTGTTGGAGGGAGTCCCTCACGGCCTCAAGGCTGGCAGCTTTCTTCTGAAGCTCGTCGATGTACTCCAACGCGATCGCTTTCACTTCGGCGCTTGAGCGGTTCTTGTCCTGCCAAAGGGCGAGAAGGCGCCGAATGTCAGCGATGGAAAAGCCGAGTTCCCGAGCGCGGTGGATAAACCGAAGCGTATGCACCTCCGCTTCGGAATAGACCCTGTAGCCGGCCTGCGAGCGAACCGCGGAAGGAATAAGCTCGATGCTCTCGTAATAGCGGATCATCTTCGCCGACACGTTCGAGGCGGCCGCTGTTTCTCCGATGTTCATGTTCGTCTCCATTTAATTTCATTCCGCTGGCGCGAGATGGACTGGTCCCTGCGGAGCGGCCCTCGCATTCGCCTCCATCGTCGGGCGGAAGCTGCGCAGCCGGAGCGCATTGCCGAGCACGAAGACGCTCGAGATGGCCATGGCGGCTGCGGCGAGAACCGGCGACAAGAGCACGCCGTAGAGGGGATAAAGGGCTCCGGCCGCGACCGGGATCAGAACCGTGTTGTAGGCGAAGGCCCAGAACAGGTTCTGCTTGATGTTCCGCATCGTCGCCTGGGAGAGCGCGATGGCGTTCGGCACGTTCCTGAGATCGCCGGACATCAGCACCACGTCGGCGCTCTCGATTGCCACGTCCGTTCCCGTGCCGATCGCAATGCCCACGTCGGCCTCCGCGAGCGCAGGCGCATCGTTGATACCGTCGCCTACGAAAGCCACCGTCCGGTCTTCTGCGCGCAGTCGCTTGATCGCATCCACCTTGCCGTCAGGCAGGACTTCGGCCACGACCTCGTCGATACCGACGCGCTTTGCGATCGCTTCCGCGGTCCGGCGGTTGTCGCCGGTGATCATCGCGACCTTGAGGCCGAGATCATGCAGCGCCTTGATCGCCTTTGGTGTCGTCGGCCTGATCGGATCGGCGACGGCGATGATGGCGGCAAGCTTGCCGTCGACAGCGGCATAGAGCGGGCTCTTTCCCTCATCGCCCAGGCGCTCCGCCTCCGCCGCGAAGACGGAGATATCGAGGCCCAGCTTCTTCATCAGGCGATCGGCGCCGATGTCGACCGTGCGTCCGTCTACCCGCGCCTCGACACCGAAGCCGGGGGTCGCCTCGAAGTCGGAGACTGCATGGACCTCCAAGCCGGCGCACTCGGCCGCCTCGACGATCGCCTCCGCGATCGGGTGCTCAGAGCGAGTCTCGACCGCCGCCACCAGTCCCAGGACTTCATTACGCTCGAAGCTCTCGGCGACAATAAGGTCGGTGAGTTCCGGCCGGCCCTTGGTCAGTGTGCCCGTCTTGTCGAGCGCGATAACGTCTGCGTCGCGCAAGGTCTGCAGCGCCTCGCCTTTGCGGAACAGGACGCCCATTTCCGCTGCCCGGCCCGTGCCGACCATGATCGACGTCGGGGTGGCAAGACCCATGGCGCACGGGCAGGCGATGATCAGCACCGCGACGGCATTGACGAGGGCAAAGGTGAGCGCCGGCGCCGGCCCGAAGACCAGCCAGACCAGAAAGGTCAGGGCTGCGATCGCCATCACGGCTGGCACGAACCAGCTCGTCACCTTGTCGACCAGAGCCTGGATCGGAAGTTTCGCCCCCTGCGCCTGCTCCACCATCTGGATGATCTGAGCCAGCACGGTGTCGCTGCCGACCTTCGTGGCCCGGAAGGAGAAGGCGCCGGTCTTGTTGATGGTGCCGCCGACGACCTCGGCACCCGCAACCTTTTGTACCGGCACCGGCTCGCCCGAAATCATGGATTCATCGACAAACGAGGAGCCCTCGACCACCGCGCCGTCCACCGGGATTTTTTCGCCGGGCCGAACCTGCACCTGATCGCCGACCTGCACCTGATCGAGCGCAATCTCAACGGCTTGGCCATCACGCAGCACGCGGGCGGTCTTAGGCGCCAAGCCGACGAGCCGCTTGATCGCCTCGCCGGTGCGACCTTTATTACGCGCCTCCATGTAGCGGCCCAGCAGGATCAGGGTGATGATGACCGCGGAGGCCTCGAAGTAGACGTTAGCCGTGCCCTCCGGCAGGAGACCGGTGGCGAACATCGCAACGACCGAAAAGCCCCAGGCGGCGCTCGTGCCCAGCGCGACCAAAGAGTTCATGTCGGGTGCGCCGCGCAGAAGGGCGGGAACACCCTTCTTGTAGAAGCGCAAGCCAGGGCCGAACTGAACGACGGTCGCCAGCACGAACATGAGATAGAGCATGTTGCGCTCGCCGAGCGTGCCATGCACCCATGTCCCGAGGCCGGGCACGAGATAGGCGCCCATCTCCAGGGCGAAGATTGGCAGGGACAGCGCGGCTGCTAGCAGAACGCTGAAGCGCAGATTGCGCAGCTCGGTCGCCCGCGCTTCTGTCTGTGTATCGGCCGTGCTGCCCTGGATTGTCCGTTGGGCCTCGTAGCCAGCGGTGCGCACGGCCGCTTCAAGATCTGCAAGCTCCACCATGTCGGCGACCGAGCGGATCACCGCCTTTTCGGTCGCCAGATTGACATCCGCCGCGGCGACGCCGGGTACGGCCTTCAACGCTTTCTCGATCCGCCCGACGCAGGAGGCGCAGGTCATTCCCTGGATGGAGAGCTCAATCGTGTCCGTTCCGGCCTCGTAGCCGGCGTTTTTAATCGCCTCGACGACTGCGAGCGGGTGGGCTTTATCGGCGAAGGTGACGTCGGCTCGCTCGGTTGCGAGGTTGACGTTTGCTGCAGCAACCCCCGGCACGGCCCGGATCGCCTTCTCGACGCGGCCGACGCAGGACGCGCAAGTCATCCCTTCAATTCGGATGCTGGTGGAGGCTTTTTGACCGGTGCTTAGGCGCGGCTCCTCCTGGCGCAATGCAGTGACGGATCCCATGAATCTGGCTCCCTATCCTTCGACTGCATGGAAAGTGGGGCTTCCCCCAGTTGGAAGGTCAAGGGGTGGTCCGAAGAAATTCGTCTCGCTCTTCCGCCAGCACCGGAGAGCCAAATCCGCGGGCGCTGATCGCGTGCCATCCCGCACAGGTGCGTTTGCGAACTGAGCGGCCATTTCTAAAGTGTGTGCTGTGAGATCATCCTGTCCGGCGAACGATGCTCTGGACTGAAAGCCTCGGCAGTCCGATCAGCTAGTCTAGGGCGACGCGCGTGATCCCAGTCGCGACGAAGCATCTATAGAGTAGCGCCGACGTGTAGAGGGCGTAGTGCCAGCCGTAAAATTTGCCATGAACCCAGATCACAGTCGTCGCGACGAGATCTGCGCCGAGAAAGGCCATGACGTCGCCGAAGGACGCCTCACGCGACCAGGGTATTGCGAAGAGGCCCACGTTGCCCATCGAGCCGATGAAGGAGAAGAAGGCGACGACCGGAGCCACCAGCGCGTTCTCCACGACTACGAGAAACCGGGGTTCGCCTCTGCGCCTCCATCCGGGACAGAACGATGGCAGCTACAACAACTGCGGCACGACGACGGAGATGAAACCGGCGATGGTGAAGCCGATCAAGATCTCGTTCCATACCATCGTCCATTCGGCAGAGCAGGCGGGGGCGGTGGCCCGGCAGCGCTCGATCGCGAATTCTCTAGAATGTTCTATGCCACCGCCTAAACACTCGTGTCCTGGCTCACTCTGATAGGCGTGCCGTCGGGGACGCGCTCGTAAAGGTCAATGACATCCTGGTTTAGCAGGCGAATGCAGCCCGAGGAGACCGCCCTGCCGATCGACCATGCCTCCGGCGTTCCGTGCAGGCGATAGAGCGTGTCCTGTCCATCCTGAAAGATGTAGAGGGCCCTTGCGCCAAGGGGGTTCTGGAGACCAGGGTCCATTCCGCCATTGGCGATGGAATACGGCTCCAGTTCCGGCTGGCGGGCCACCATCTCGTCCGGCGGAGTCCAGCGCGGCCACTGGCGCTTGTACTGCACCTCCGCTCGGCCGGACCAGGCGAACCCTTCCCGCCCGACCCCGATTCCGTAGCGGACGGCCGACCCGTCGGGCATGGTGAAGTAGAGATACTTGGCGGGCGTATCGACCACCAGGGTGCCGGGAGCCTCGCCCGTCGGATCATCGACGACCGTCCTCCAAAACCGCTCCTCGACCTGCGTGATGTCCACGGCCGGGATGGGAAATCGTTCCTCCGGCATCGCGTCGTACATGTCCGGACGGACGGGCGGCGGCGCAGGCGGAAGTGCAGGTGGCGGCGCCAAGGATACCGCTGGCGCCGCCGCGGTCCGCACTCCCGATACGCATCCCGAAAGAGCCAGACCGGCAAAGCCGACCAGCAGGCTCCGGCGCGGCAGGATCACTGACGGCAGTTCTTTCATTTCGGCCATTCCATACCTTCCGCTGGCCCGCGGATGCGCGGGCGGCGTTTATTGTGGAGTTCTCAGGAAGCGCTTCAATTGCGGGTCAGATAGCTGAAGACGGTGAACGTCCGCTGGTGTCGCTCTGAGCGCCAACGCAGGTTCTGAAGGACGACAGGATCAACAGGCGTTTTCGGTGAAAGGTTACGCTTTCGCGAAGGTCCTGCATGGCGGTCAACGAAAGAGCATCGGCTACAGCATGTAGCCGATATCGGATGCGCCCGTAGGATAGGCGAACATCGTCTGCTTGAGGGCCGTTGCGGTCAGATCGTGCCGGATCGCCAGGGCGAACAGGTTGATGACCTCGTCGGCGTGCGGCCCGACGAGATGGGCGCCAAGAACCCGATCCGTCTTTTCCTCGACCATCACCTTGAAGCCGTAGACCGGCTCGGCCGCCTGGCGGGCCGTGAACCAGGTCGGGACCTTCTCCACCTTCGTTCGGAACTTCAGCCCTTGCCGATGCGCCTCCTGTTCGCTCAAACCTACGGCGGCGATGGGCGGAAGCGTGAAGGCGACGCTCGGCACGCCGCGATAGTCGGGCTCGTGCTCATTGCCCTCGAGCAGATTGCCGACCACCACCTTGGCATCGTGGCTCGAGACGGGCGTGAGCGGCGGACCGGAGGCGGCCGCGTCGCCTGCCGCGTAGACGGCGGGGTTCGAGACGCTTTGCAGATGCGCGTTGAGCTGCAAACGGCCGTCCTTCACCGCAACCTCGGCGGCCTCGAGATTGAGACCGTCAAGGTTCGGGACACGCCCGGCGGCGTGCACGACCACGTCGGCTTCGATCGTCACGCTCTGTCCGCCCGAGGAGGCCGCGACGCGGTATCCGGTCCCGATCTTCTCGATCCCCGTGACTTCCGTTCCGGTGCGCACGTCGATCCCGACCGTCTCAAAGCTCTCCATCAGCCAGCCGACCAGCTCCGGCTCGAAGTGGGTGAGCATGCGTCCGCCCCGTTGCAGGATCGTCGCCTGCGCTCCGGCCCGCGCGGCAATGTGCGAGAACTCGGCCGCAATGTAGCCGCCCCCGACCAGCACAATCCGTTCCGGCAGGACCTCTAGGGTCAAAAATTGCTCGCTGTCGATCAGGTGTTCCTCGCCGGGAATGCCGAGTGTGACCGGTTTTGCCCCGCTGGCGATCAGAATGTGCTTGCCCTCAAGGATTGTGCTGCCGACCTCAACGCTGTTCGCTCCTGTAAACCGGGCTTCCCCGTAGAAGGTAGCGATGTCCTTGGCGGTATAGCTCTCCTCGTGCTTCTCCGGCACCGGATCGGTGAAGCTGCGCTTGAAGGCGATCAAATCCCGCCATTCGATCTGCGGCTCGCCGACCACTCCCTTTCCTCGCATGCGCCGGGCATGATCGACCGCTGAGGCGGCGCCGATCAGCATCTTTTTCGGATCGCAGCCGCGAAGAGCACAGGTACCTCCGTATGGCTTGCTGTCTATGACGGCGACGGACCATCCGGCAGCGCGGGTGCGCATGGCCGCCACCCGCGCTGCGGTTCCCGTACCAATGACGACGAGATCGAAATTTTGGCTCATCAGGCGCTCTCCGTCACGCTGCGCAGCAGCTTGCCGTCCCGGTCCGCTGGGCCTCCTGGATCGGAGGGCAGGGCACGGAGCCGAAGGAGCAGTAGACGCAGCAATCGCCCTCGTTCGGGCGCAGGAGGGCTCCGCAGCCTCTGCAGTCGTAGAAGAACTGGCAGGCGTCCGTGGGCATTGTCTCGGTTTCCAGGTGCCCGCACCGCGGACAGGTGATCGTGCTTTGCAGGTGTGTCATGATGTACGTTGCTTTCTGATGAGCATGTAAGCGGTGATCCAGCCATGACCGCAAAGGCGGACAACAGGGCGACGCCCGACCGTCCTGCGAGGGCCGACAGCCCGACCGCGCCGGACAGGATCAGCACCTTGGTGACGCAGCAGAGGCCAATGGGCCAATCCGACGAGCCCCGTGCGCAGCAGCTCGTGGCCGTTCATCCCTCGCTCCCGGACACTGGGCGAGACGGGAAGCCGGCGTTCGTCGTGGCGGCCATCAGGGCGGCAGGATCGGCTGCGGCGTCGTCGAACGTGACCACGGCGGTCGCGCTCTCAAACGATACCTCGACGTCAGTCACCCCCGGAACGGCCGACAGGGCCTGTTCCACGATGTAAGGGCAGGTCACGCAGGTCATGTTGTCGACGGCGAGCGTCACTGTCCGCTCGGCGGCGATCGTCGGGGAGGCTAGGAAAAAGGCCGTCAGGCCGAGTGCAAGCGTGCGATGCATGATGTCCTCTTTTCAAAGGCCGAGCAGGAGCGGGGCAACGAAGGGAAACGCCAGGGCGGCCGCCACAATGGCTATTGCAGCCCACAGGCCGACCTTGACCAGCAGGTTTGGCAACGGCCGAGCGCAGGTGTCACCGTCCACACAGGCGGCCGGTTTGCGGTAGACGCGCCAATAACCGTAACCGAGACTGGCGAGGGTGACGGCGACAAAGAACGGCTGATAGGGCGCGAGCGCCGTTAGATTGCCGACCCAGGCGCCGCCGATACCGAAGCTGAACAGGACCAGCGGCAGGATGCAGCAGGAGGAGGCGGCGAGCGCGCCCATCAGACCACCAGCGACGGTCAGACGCGTCCGCCCCGCGTCACCGATCGAGGATTCGACCCGTCGCTCCAGAGGTTCGCTGTGCCCGTTCATCGTCGGCTCGCCTTCCATGTTTCCGCAGGTGTGCCGCCTGTAGTTGCTACAGGTTCAAATCACGCTTTCGCGAGGACGGGGCCAAAGATGGCTCGGCCGACCTGAAGGGCCTCGTCGGCCGAGAGTCGCCGTCCCGAGCGCTCATCCGACGCTGACAGCCAGTCGTTCAGATGCGCGTCCGAACAGAAGAAGGCGGTCCGCGGACAGCAGGAGCTTGCCGCGCTGCCGGAATAGAAGGTGTCGTGCCAGACCACCGTTCCGGCTGGAGAGACGGTGGCAATGCGTGCTCCCTGATTGGCTGTAGCGATCCGAATAGCCATCCCGCAGGCGCGGCATGTTGACTCGACGGCCACGTCACGGCCGCACATCGCGCCCGCGCCGAGCGCGTCTATGGCGCAGAGCGCGTTCAGCTTATGGCAGCCGAGTTTGACAACGTGTCCCGTCGCACGTTCGGTAAACGGATAGGCGTCAATGATGCCTCCGTTCTCGCCAAGCCGTAGCAGATCGCGGCTTTGCAGGTGCTTGAGGATGCTCTTGGCGGTCTCTTCCTCAAGACCGGTATCGGCGGCGATCTCCGCGATCGAAGGCGCGCGCCCGAGCTCCACAAACAGAGCGAGGACGCGCTGCCAAGCACGATCCTCGCTGCTGTCCAACGCGACCGCCCAGCCCTCTACCAAGCTGGAGCGTGACGCGGAACGGGCGCAAAGGGCGTCGCGGGCAATCTTAGAAGTTACGACCGACCAGTCCGGTCGGAGAACACCGGGCCTGATCTCCACCTCGATAGCCTTGGAAGTGGCATCGATAACGTCGCTCATGGGAACAGCTCCTTGATCCGTACTCCCGCGGCTTCTAATTCCTGTAGCGACTACAGGATCAAGGGGAATTCTATTGGCCTTCCAGGAATTCAGCATTGGGCGCCTGTCGGAGCGAACCGGCGTCAACATCGAGACGATCCGCTACTATGAGAAGGTCGGGCTACTGCCGCCGCCACCACGGACCGAGGGCGGGCACCGGCTCTACCTTGAAGGGCACCTGCGCCGGCTCGTCTTCATCCGGCGTAGCCGTGAGCTCGGCTTCACACTGGACGAGATCCGGAACTTGCTCGGATTAGTCGAAGGGGGCCACGCCTGCGGCAAAGTTCAGAACGCCGCCCTGGCCCATCTCAAGAATATTCGTGAGAAGATCGCTGATCTCCGGCGCATGGAGCGGATGCTGGCTGAGACGGCCACACGCTGCGAGGGCGGAACCGCGCCGGAGTGCGCGATTATCGACGTGCTGAGTGGGGAGCCCTCGGAGTGACCGCAATAGATCAGTATTGCGGCGGGCGGTCATCTTCGTCGGCATTGACGATCGTCATCCGAACCGGCACTGAATGATCTGGTCCATGACTATCTCCCGTCGACCAAGCAGCGGGATCGCTGGTCGGCCGTTCCTCGGAGCTACAGGCCCGCTGAAAGAGATCTACCCCCGCGACAAACGAGCGCTTCACGCAGTGGGTTGGCATTTCTCACCGGTCCACTTATATTGCCGCACGATGAACCACGCTCGCCGGATCCTCGCAGTTCTGCTGCTCCTCGCCTTTGGGTTGGGGACTCCGGCGTATGCCGTGCAGTCTGGTGAGATCAACCAGGCCGTCATCGAGGCGGGAATGGACATGAGCCAACCCGCCATGGCAGCAGGGATGGAGCAATCCATGCCTGACGGTTGCGACGCGTGCGGCGGCAACATGGCAATGTCCCCCTCGGCCTGCTTTACGACCTGCGTGGGCGTGCAAGACGCGGCGGCTCGAAGCGGGCTGGCTTTCGAGCTGTCCGATGCGATCTTCATCGGCGTTCCTGATCGACGGCTTCGCAGCGTCCAGAGCGCGCCGGAGCCGTTCCCTCCCCGTCTGACCATCCTCTCCTAAGGCTGGCTCGACCGCTCTCACGCGGCTGAGACTTGGCCTTTGTCGTGTCCGGTGCGCCTCAACGCATCGAGATGTTGCCTCGCGCCGCCCCGCCGCAGCCTTGTTCTGCGGCGCGCCCCGGCCGACCGACGAGGATGGGATGTCCGCAATTTCCCGGTCAGCTCGCACCAGTACGAGCAGTCAGCAGAGTGCTGCTGACGAACAAGCCAATGTAGCGATTGTACCGTCATTCGGGCGTCGTTACGCGCTGGCATTTCTCCCGGTCGGCATCTTTGCCGGACTGGCTGTGGCTCTGGGTGTGGGCCTTGGACGCGACCCGAGTGTCCTGCCGTCCCCATTGATCGGCAAGCCAATACCGGAATTCAGCCTGCCACCCGTGCAGGGACGGACGCTTGGGCTGTCGACCGCCGACCTCAAAGGCGAGGTCTCGCTCGTCAACGTCTTCGCCTCGTGGTGTGTCGCCTGCCGGGAGGAACACCCGGTCTTCATGCAGCTCAGCCAGAGCGGTGCGGTTTCGATCCACGGCATCAACTACAAGGACCGGCCTCAGGACGCGGCCGAGTGGCTCGACACCTTGGGCGACCCTTATACGCGCACCGGTTCCGATCTCGACGGCCGCGTCGCGATCGATTGGGGCGTCTACGGGGTTCCAGAAACCTTCGTCATCGATGCACAAGGCCGGATCGCCCTCAAGCAGGTCGGGCCGATTACGCCCGAGATCTACCGAGACAAGATCGGCCCGCTGATCGAGGCGTTGCGCAGTCGAGCGCAAGGAGGTGCCTCATGAAATTGAAGACCTTCACGTTCCTTGCGATCGCGGGCGGCGTTTTCGCACTCGCTGCGGGCGCCGGCTACCATCACTACGCTGGCGCAGAAGACGCCGGCGAGAGGGCACCCTCGCCTTCCATGCTGTCTGCCAGCGCGACTGAAGCCGAAGACGGCGTGCTCTTCCCGATGCACGAGACGCCGCAAGCCGTGCCCGATCTGCGTTTCGTGGACGGAGACGGACGCGAGACAAGCCTCAGCGCCTTCGAAGGCACGACGATTCTTCTCAACGTCTGGGCGACGTGGTGCGTGCCGTGCCGAGAGGAAATGCCCGCGCTCGACCGGCTCGAGGCGAAGCTGGGCAGCGCCGCGTTCCGGGTCGTCCCACTCTCGATAGACCGCGGCGGGCTCGAAAAGGTCAAGGCGTTCTATCGCGAACTCGGCCTCAAGGCTCTCCCGATCTACGTCGACGAGACTGGGAAGGCCTCTCAGCAACTCGCCACGATCGGAATTCCGACGACCTTGCTGATCGGCCGTGAGGGTCAGGAGCTCGGCCGCCTGGTCGGCCCGGCCGAGTGGGACAGCCCCGACATGACCGCGCTCCTTCAACAGCACATCGGCTCAACGGCAGCGGCAGTGAACCGCTGAACCTTCCCAAGCAACCCAGGAAAACAGAACATGAAAAGACCCCTCCAGCATAGCGTGATGGCTGTTATCGCAACCAGCTTGGCTTTGAGCGCTCCCGCCATGGCCGAGCAAAGTCCTGCTGCAGCGACTTCGAGCGTAAGCACCGAAGCTTCACCGACAAAGCTGGCGGCAAGCCCGTTCGGCGGTCACGTCCACGCGCTTGCCGTTAATCCACAGACGGACGAGCTCTTTCTCGGCGCCCGTCCTATCTACCGCAGCACCGACGGCGGCAAGAGCTGGACGGCGGTGGAAGGCATCCCGAAGAGCGAGGATCGGGCGAACATCACCTCCATCGCGATCGGTCCGAGCGATCCGCAGGTGATGTATGCAACGGGTCACGGCATTGGCGTCGTGAAGAGTACCGATTCCGGCAAGACCTGGAGTTCCGCCAGTTCCGGTCTCGGCGGCATGTCCACGGAAGGCTTTGCCGTCGACGCAAAGGATCCGGGCACGCTGTACGTCTGGGTTCTCGGCACTGGCCTCTATCGGAGCAAGGACGCGGGCGGGTCGTGGCAGCGCGTCGATGATGGCCCAAAGCAGCAGGAAATCCGCAGCCTTGTTTCCGTCAACGGCCCGACGGGAATGGGCGGCATCTGGCTCTACGCCGGTCTCGACACCGGGGTGGTGAAAAGCCCCGACTGCTTCTGTGGTTGGGATCGCCTCCCCAACGAAGGGCTGCCGGAAGGCCGCGTCTACAGCCTGGCGGTCGACTCCTCCGATCCGAACGTTCTCTACGCCGGGCTGCGCGAGGGCGTCTTCAAGACTTCCGATGGCGGGCAGACCTGGAACCAGGTGACGGATCTGGTCGAGGATGCCGTCGTCACGGTGAACGCGGCCGAACCGAACGAGATCTACGCAGTGGGCGCTGACGGCACTCTCGTCTCGAGCATCGATGCAGGCGCCACCTGGACGAAGAAGGAGAGCAGCAATGGTGAAGGCTAAGGGCGTGAAAAAGGCGTTTGCAAAGGCAAAGAACTCGATCGGAGCAATCGCAGTTGCGGCTGTACTGCTGGGAGGGATAGGCGTGATCGCGGTCAACGCCACCTCCCCGCGCCCGGAGATCGTGTCGGCCGGCATTCAGCCGGTCGAGGCAGTGCCTGGCGCTAAGCTTAAGATCGACCGGGAAGAGGCCGAACTTGGCACAATTTCGGTCGATGAAGTCGCGAGCGCCGACTTCAAGCTGACCAATGCCGGAACGGCGCCAGTCGAGATCAGCCAGGTGGGCACATCCTGCATGTGCACCTTCGCCGACGTTCAGCTTCCGGGCGAAAAGAGCCCTGAGTTCAATATGACGATGCACAACGAGCCGACGGTCAACGCCTGGACGGGAACGCTCGCGCCCGGAGAGACGGCGGTCGTCACCGTCACCTATCAGCCATCGCTGATGCCGGTGGAGGGCTCCGTCGCCCGAAACGTCAAGTTCGCCACCAGTGACCCCCAGAGGCCGAAGGTCGAGCTTGGGGTCCATGCCACGGTCACGGGGAAGTCGGCCGGGTAATCCCGGCGGTCCCATCGCTCCATTCCAACGTCTGAAAGGTTACAAAAATGAGCACAACTCCCGCCTCCAAATCCTGCTGTTCGACCGGCGGCACGAGCATGAGCTCGTGGGCGAGCGACCGACGCGTTCTCCTTGCCGCTGCTGTCGCACTCGGCGGCGCAGCGCTCTGGTTCGGCTGGCCCTGGCTGGTCATCGCCGGCATCGCGCCGCTGCTGATCGCGCTCGCCCCCTGCCTCATCATGTGCGGGGCCATGTGCGCCGTGAAAGCGTGCTGCAAGCCCACGAAGAAGACGACGGCAACAGCCGCGGAGGCGGGTCCAAAGTTGCTGACGCATGAGGCGCCGGAACAGCATGCCGCGGTTGCCTCTTCCCAGTTCGGCCGGAGTTCGATCCAACCTGCGAGCCCGGCTGAAACCAGGGTGCCGGCCTAAGCCGCCCCTCAACGACACCACATCAAAACAGGAGAAATCCATGAACAGCATCACCAAGACCATCGCCGCTGCGATCACCGCAGCCGGACTGCTCGGCGCGACGGGCGTCTTTGCCCAGGACCAGTCTGCTCAGCCGGAGCCCGAAGCCTCCCCGAACTCTCAGCAAATGCAGGGAATGATGGAAGGCATGCAGGGCGGCAACATGCAAGGCATGATGGGAATGATGTCCCAAATGTCCGAGATGATGGAGAACTGCAACAACATGATGCAGGCCATGAACAACAACATGGGCCAGGAGAAGCCTGAAACGGACGGCGCGAAGCCCGACAACGGCTAAGCCATAGCCCAAAGGCTGGCCGGCTCGGCAGCCGGCCAGCCCCCTCTGTCGCTCAGGAGCACTTTATGAGACGCCGAACCTTCCTTGCAGCTTCAGTCGCTGCAGCGGCAGCAGCCCTTTCCTCCAGAGCAGCGATCGCCCATTCGCTCGAGACGCTGCAGCAGGATCTTTTCGACCAGGAGAAGTACTTCCAGATCAAGGAGGAGCCAGCCCCGGAATTCGCGTTGCAGGATGCAAAGGGCAATTCCGTCAGCCTCGCGGATCTGCGCGGAAAAGTCATGGTTCTACATTTCATCTATGCCAGCTGTCCCGACGTCTGTCCGCTGCATGCCGAGAAGATCGCTGAAATCCAGGAGATGGTGAACATCACGCCGATGAAGGATCGGGTAGAGTTCATCACCGTCACCACCGATCCGGCGCGAGACGGACCCGAAGTGCTGGAGGGATATGGCCAGGCTCATGGCCTCGATCCGGTCAACTGGACCTTCCTGACGAGCGGGCCGAGCAAGCCGGAAGACACGACCCGCAAGCTCGCCGAGCAATTCGGCCATAGCTTCACAAAATCGGATGATGGCTTTCAGACCCACAGCGTCGTCACGCACTTAATCGACCAGAACGGCGAGTGGGTCGCGAACTTTCATGGCCTCGGGTTCGAGCCGACGAACCTCGTCATGTTCATCAATGGCCTGACAAACGCGAACGTGCCGCACCACGAACCCGATCCCTCACTGTGGGGGCGAGTTCGCTCGTTCTTCTGATACTCCACGACGGAAAACCTCGATGCCTGAAACGAACATACCATCACGAAAAGCGGCATGGTTGCCCCGGCTAGCCCTCGCTGCAGTAATGCCTGCTCTCATCGCTGGCCACGGCGCCGCTGCGCAGGAAGCGGAATTGGCGCCAACGCCGATCGAGGCGATGGCATACGATGCCGGATCGAAGGCGCTCCTCGTGGGCGGCCAGAATGGTCTTTTCCGAAGCACCGATGAGGGCCAGACTTGGCAGACGGTGCCGCTGCCGCCCGGCGCCGGCGAGATAGCTGCAACCGCGGTGCCTGCCAGGAGCGACAATGCGATCTATGTCGCCGGACCTGACATGGGTGTTCTGCGGACCGACGATCGTGGCGAGAGCTGGTCTAATCTCAACAGCGGTCTTCCAAACCCTCACGTGACGGCGCTTGCTGCTCATTCCACCCAGCCCGACACCGTCTATGCCTACGTTCCGGAAACCGGCATCTATCGCAGCCAGGATGCGGGAAAGTCGTGGAAGATGATGGACCGCGGCCCTGAAGGCACGAGCCACCTTATTCACACGAACATGGAAGGGAGCATGGAAAGCGGCTGGCTCTATGCTGCGACGCCAGACGGGACTCGTGTTTCCATGGACTGCTTCTGCCTCTGGCGGGATGCGGGCAATCTTTCCGGCCCTATCACTGGGCTCGCCTTTGATCCGCAGCACCCGAAGCACCTCTATGCGGCCTCGGATGCGGGACTGTTCAAGAGCACAGACGGCGGCCAGGAGTGGATTAAGGTCTCGTCGCCTCCCATAGCCGCAGCCGTAACGTCCCTCATGATGGCTCCCACCGGCGTTCTCTATGCTGGTGCCGACGAAGGCGAAATCTTCAAGAGTTCGGACGGAGCCGCGACTTGGGAGCGAGCCGGTGAATAGGCCTTTTGTTGCCGGCACACTGGTCGCGATCACAATATCAACGGCCGGAGCAGCGGAGGGACCGCCCCGGCTCGAGTCGGAACAGATTGAGTTGGGCCGGAAGGTCTACGGTCAATATTGCGCTACCTGCCATGGATCGCGTGGCGAGGGGGCCGCCAACTGGCAGGAGCAGAACGATCAGGGAGAGTTGCCCCCGCCGCCCCACGGCCCGGAAGGGCACACCTGGAGGCACGCAGATGCCGCCCTCTACCACACGATTGCGAAGGGATGGCGAGACCCGTTCAACAAGACCGACCGTCTTACCATGCCGGCCTTCGAAGAGATCCTCACACCGGACGAGATCAGGGCGGTGAGCACGTATCTGAAAACCCTGTGGACCGAAGAACAGCGCCAGTTCCAATGGGAGCAAAGCGAGGATCGGCCGTTCCCGAACGAGCAAAACTGACCTTTGCTATGGGTCGCAACACGAAAGAGAATATTCATGAAACTCCTTACCCCGCTTCTCCTTGCTGCCTCCGTGCTGTCCGCGTCGGCTGCGCACGCCGCCGTTCCCAAGGAAGGCAAGCTGTTCAAGAACCCCAACTGCGGATGCTGCGACGCGTATGTCGATGTGCTCGAAAAGGCAGGCTTCGAGATCACGGTCGAAAACGTCACTGATCTGGACACGGTCAAGAAGATGGCCGGCGTGCCGGAGCAGCTTGGGGGCTGCCACACCTTGATGATCGGGGACTATGTGGTGGAAGGCCTTGTCCCCCTCGACATCCTCAACCGCCTGCTGACCGAACAGCCGGACATCCGTGGCGTTGCCCTGCCTGGCATGCCTGTCGGTGCGCCGGGAATGCCCGGGCCGAAGGCCAGGCCATTTACCATTTACGTCATCGAGCCCGGCCCGACCCCGTCGGTTTACGCGATGGAGTAGGCCCTCTTTCTCTCTCGCCGGCGACCGAACACCGGGACCAGAACACAGCTGCCGCGCCGTCTGTCCGCGCGGCAGCAGCCAACGGGTGCGGCGCAACTGTTCGCCTGCCCGTAGCCAGCCAGCGGAGCCAGAGGGTAGAATTGAATCAGGACCAGAAGACACGTTTCACACCATTAGCGGTCGAGCAGGATCGGGAGAAGGCGCTCCGGGAGCGTCGTAAAGGCTGGACGGCGGTGTCGCTCGCCGGCTTGGTCCTTGCAATGGTTGCCCTCAGCTTCGCGGCCGTTCCGCTTTATCGCCTATTCTGCTCCGTCACTGGCTATGGCGGCACGACACAGGTGGCCGCTGCCGCTCCCGAGCCAGTCGAGCAAAAGATCACCGTCCGCTTCGACGCAAATGTTGCGGGGGGCATGCCCTGGGTGTTCGAAGCGCCAAAGCCGGTCGAGGTGGCCTTGGGTGAGAGCGCAGTCGTTGCTTACAAGGGGCGCAATCCGACGGACCGACCGATCCTTGGCACGGCAACTTACAACGTGACGCCTCTCCAGGCAGGTCAGTACTTCAACAAGATCCAGTGCTTCTGCTTCACCGAGCAGCTCCTCATGCCCGGCGAAGAGAAGGAGTTTCCCGTCACCTTCTTTGTGGATCCGGCGATCGCGGACGATCCCGACAACAGGAAGACCCGAGCGATCACGCTCTCCTACACCTTCTTCGACAAGGGGCCGAAAGCGCTTGAAGAGTACATAGCATCTCACGGGAGCGAGGCTGCAGAGCTGAAAGGTGAGATCATCGGTCTACCATGACGCCGCCGAGGCTCACGCCTTCAAAGAACCCTCGTTCGGCTGGTATGTGGCTTTGCGGCGCTACCTCGCTGTCGTGCTCGTGGGCAATCTCGTCTGGGAATTTGCCCATATGCCGCTCTACACGATCTGGTGGACCGGCACCTGGGGCGAGATTGTCTTTGCCGCTGTCCATTGCACGGGCGGCGACGTTCTGATCGCGCTAGCATCCTTGACGCTTGCGCTTCTGATGGCAGGAAACGACGCTTGGCCGCTTAAGCGATATCGGGCGGTGGCGGCGCTCACGGTTCTGTTCGGCGCTGCCTACACCGCCTTCAGCGAGTGGCTGAACATCGTCGTCCGTACGGCTTGGGCGTACTCCGACATGATGCCGGTCCTGTCCGCGTTCGGCTTCGACGTCGGGCTCTCGCCGCTTTTCCAATGGATTGTCGTGCCGCTGATCGGCTTCTGGTGGGCGCTGCGGAGCTTGAGCCGTTCTCGCGAGGCGAAGGCGGAATTACAGGCTGCCGAGGTCGGGGGCGAGCGGATTGTCTAAGCTGAAATTGACGCTCACCGCCTCCTTCGCTGTGTCGATGCTGGTCCTGATCGTGCTTGGCTTTACGGCTCTCCTAGCTTCAGACGTCCTCAAAGCGGAGAGCTCAGGCTGGCGCGATTACACCGAACGGGCGGCACAGACAGAGGAACTGAGGGTGCGCCTCAAAGAGCGGCATGCGGAAATCTTTGCCGATCCTGCCTCCCCTATTGCCGGCAACCCAGAAGGCGACGTCACGCTCGTGCAGTTCTTTGATTATAACTGCTCCTACTGCCGTGCAGCAGCTCCCATTGTGAGACAGGCCAAGGACGCCGATGCCGGGCTGAAGCTGGTCTACAAGGAGTTTCCTATCCTCGGCTCCGGTTCCAGATTTGCGGCACAGGCGGCGCTCGCCTCGCGCAAGCAGGACAAATACGAGGAATTCCACAGCGCTCTCATGGGGCATTCCGGCGCCATCAACGAAAGCTCCACTCTGGACATCGCCGAACGCGTCGGCCTGGATGTCCACCAGCTCCAGCGTGACATACAGGATCCCGTAGTTATGGCCGCGGTCGAGCGCAACCTCGCGCTCGGCCTGGACCTGCGCATTACAGGCACCCCTTCTTTCTTCGTCGGAGACGAGATCGTGCGCGGTCTGGTGGACTTGCAAGCAATGCAGGGCTTCATAGCCGAAGCCCGCCGGCAGGTGGGAGAATAGCCGGATGCTGGAGATCTCGAACGTCGGCATCCTGACGGCACTCGCGGCCGGGGCGATTTCCTTCCTCTCGCCCTGCGTTCTGCCCCTCGTTCCGGGGTATATTTCATACGTGGCGGGCAATGCGGCAGTAGCGGGTCGGCCGAATCAGAGCCTTCAGGATCGCTGGACGACGCTTCTCCTCAGC
Source organism: Aurantimonas sp. 22II-16-19i (assembly GCF_002088275.1). Classification (GTDB taxonomy): domain Bacteria; phylum Pseudomonadota; class Alphaproteobacteria; order Rhizobiales; family Rhizobiaceae; genus Jiella. Next base: position 58,210 of record NZ_AQQS01000011.1, on the reverse strand, counting down.
ACCTACTTCGTTCTCGGCTTCTCCACTGTGTTCGTCGCGCTGGGTGCCAGCGCGACCGCAATCAGCCGGCTCCTTCTGTCGTACCGCTACGAGACGAACATCATCGGCGGCGCCATTATCATCGTGTTCGGCATCTTCATGACGGGGCTTGTCCGTCTTCCGTGGCTGCAACGCGAGCTGCGCTTCCACGGCGACCTAGCCGGCGGCCGCCCGTTGGGCGCTTATGTCTTGGGCCTAGCCTTCGGCTTTGGATGGACCCCCTGCATCGGCCCGGTGCTCGGGGCGATCCTGACGATTAGCGCGCTCTCCTCGACCGCATCAAACGGCGTCGCGCTCCTTGGCATCTACTCCGTCGGTCTCGGCGTGCCGTTCCTTCTGTCTGCTCTCTTTACGGAGAGCTTGGCAAAGCGGCTGAAGGGGATGCGTCGGACCGGGCGCCTCCTTCAGATCGGCGCCGGCATGATCATGATCATCATGGGTGTCGCGATGATCACGGGCACCATGTCGACCTTCTCCTTCTGGCTGCTCGAGCAGTTTCCAATTCTTACGAAAATCGGCTGAAGCGGATGTTCCGCCACTCGCCATCCCGAGCGATGAGAGCGCGTTGTCGTTCTTCAAGAAAGCATTCTGTGATGGCGAGTAGAGGCTTGCAGGATCGGCGGCACGTCGGTGGCATCCGATCGGCAGAGGCAGATATCCAGCCGCGCAACTCTGGCCGCCCGAGCGGGCAGTCGCTCACGGCAAGGATCGCAATCGGCATTGCCGTCCTCCTCGCCATGGTCGGGCTTTACTGGGGGCTGTCGGAGTCGGGACTGATGTCGGCGATCGAGTCAAGGGAAGACCTGCGCCGCGAGATCGAGCGCCTCGGCGTGTGGGGTCCATTGGCGATCATCGGACTGATGGCGGCGGCTATCGTAATGAGCCCGATTCCGAGCGGTCCGATCGCCCTTGTCGCCGGCGCTGCTTATGGGCCGCTTTGGGGAACGGCTTATGTTGCCATCGGAGCGGAGACAGGCGCCCTGATCGCCTTCACCATCGCGCGCCATCTCGGCTACGAATGGCTTCGGCGGTGGCCCAGCGCGCAGGCGCTCTTCGATCGCCTAGGCCAGGACCGATCACAAAATCGGCTGATGGCCATCGTCTTCGCCTCGCGCCTGGTGCCGTTTATTTCCTTTGACGCCGTCAGCTACGTCGCCGGGCTGACGCCGTTGTCGTTCTGGCGGTTTGCCATTGCGACCGTCACAGGGATCGTACCGCTGAGCTTTGCGTTCGCCTATTTCGGCGAGCAGGCTTTCTCGGCCAATTCCGAGCGCCTCATGCTCCTCCTTTTATTGGCCGGCGGCATTACGCTTCTCCCGATGGCTGTGAAGCTGATGCGCAATCACATGCGCAAGGGCAGATGATCGGCCCGCCGACACTGATGGACGGCCGCCGTTCTGTCGGATGTCTCACGACATATCCGAACGCTACGCCCCCTTCGGCGGCAAGACTTGCGAGAGGCGCAGAACTCTTCAACATGGGCGCACCCTATCTGTTGGACAGCCGAATGACTGCAAAGGAACTCAGAAGATGATGATGATGGACGGAATGGGCTGGATGATGGGCGGCATGGCGCTCGTCTGGATACTGGTCCTAATCGTGCTTGTGCTCGCGATCATAGCACTCGTCAAATACTTGAAAACCTGACGTCCTGGCGACTGTCGCTATTCGGAGCGCAAGAAAAATGAACGACAGGGAAATCGTCATCATCACCGGAAGCAGCGGCTTTATCGGATCGGCGGTGATCGACACGTTGTCCGAGCGTTTCACGCTCGTCGGTTTCGATCGCGAGACTTCGCCGCACCCGCCGGCGGCGGCCGAGTGTGTCTGCATCGATGTGACCTCGACTGAGAGCATCGAGGCCGCCCTCAAGCGGGTACGTGTGGCACACGGTAGTCGCATCGCTTCGGTCATCCATCTTGCCGCTTATTTCGACCTGAGTGGCCAGCCAAACTCGAAATACGATGAGGTGACGGTCCGCGGCACCGAAAGGCTTTTGCGCGGTCTTCAGTCGTTCGAGGTCGAGCAGTTCATTTTCGCCAGCACCATGCTGGTCCATGCGCCGGGCGCGAAGGGTAAGCCGATCGACGAGGATTGGCCGCTCGACCCGAAGCTTCCCTACCGAGAGTCGAAGATCCGCACCGAGGCTCTGATCCGGGAGCAGCGGGGCTCCATTCCTGTCGTCATGGTGCGCCCTGCGGGCGTTTACGACGACATCTGTCATTCGGCATTCCTGTCTCGTCAGATCGCGCGGATCTACGAGCGCCAAATCACCGGCCACGTCTATCCGGGCGACCTCGATGCTGGGCAGCCGTTCTTGCATCTCGATGATCTAACCGATGCTTTGCTGCAGATCGTCGAGCACCGGAAGGAGCTGCCGACCGAGCTGCCGCTCCTTCTGGGCGAGAGCGAAACCTTGACCTTCGGTGAGCTTCAGCGCGAGATCGGGCGGCTGATCCATGACGAGGACTGGGGGACCCAGCAGATCCCGAAGGGATTGGCCAGGACCGGCGCTTGGGTCGAGAGCGAGATCTTGGACGAGGATCCGTTCATCAGGCCGTGGATGGTCGACATCTCCGACGACCACTACGAGCTCGACATTTCCAGTGCCCGCGAGCATGTCGGCTGGGAGCCGAAGCACTCCATTCGTGACACGCTCCCGAAGATGATCTCGGCCCTCAAAGCCGATCCTGTCGGATGGTATCGCGCAAACAAGCTGAATGCCGCAAAGGTGGCGGCGAAACAGAAGGAATCCGGCTCGAACGAGGAGACTTCAAGGAATCCCGCCCAGCATCAAGATATGATGCACGAACATATGCAGGGCATGCGGCAGATGCACTTCAATATGCTCTGGGTACACTTCCTGAATATTCTGCTGGGTGCCTGGCTTGCGACAAGCCCCTTCGTCTTCGGTACGTTCGCCGAGGACACATTCAGAGAGGCTGTCGTGCAGGTCTCGCAGGAGCGCGGCCTTTGGGAGCCCTCCTTTCGGAGCACCCTCACCGCCTGGAACGACGTCATCAGCGGCCTTATGATCATGGCCTTTGGTGCTCTGTCGCTTTCATATCGCCTGAGCTGGGCCCAGTGGGCCAACACTGCGGTCGGTATCTGGCTCCTTTTTGCGCCGCTTATTTTCTGGACGCCGAGCGCTGCGGTCTATGCCAACGATACCTTTGTCGGCGCCCTGGTCATCGCCTTCGCCATTCTTGTGCCGATGATGCCGGGAATGAGCATGGCGGGCATGATGGACTCGTCCGATACGCCGGCCGGCTGGACCTACTCGCCATCAACTTACCTGCAGCGGCTGCCGATCATTGCGCTGGGCGCATTCGGCTTCCTGATCTCCCGCACGCTCGCCGCGTACCAGCTCGGTCATATCGACTTTGTCTGGGAGCCCTTCTTTTCGGGGGACGCGATCCGAAACGGCACCGAATACATCATCACCTCCGACGTGTCTCGTGCCTGGCCGATCGCCGATGGGGGCCTGGGGGCCACAACCTACATGTTCGAGGTGTTGAGGGGGGTCATGGGCGGTCGTGCTCGCTGGCGCACCATGCCCTGGAGGGTGGCCGCTTTCGGCATCATCGTCGTACCCCTCGGCGTTGTATCGATCTACTTCATCATCATCCAGCCGATCGTCATCGGCACTTACTGCACCCTATGCCTCGTCGCGGCGCTGGCGATGCTGATCATGATTCCCTACTCGCTCGACGAACTCGTCGCCATGGGTCAGTTCCTGGTGCAGAGCCACCGGCGGGGAGAGCCATTCTGGCGCACCTTCTTCATGGGCGGCGCTGACCCGCTCGGCGGAAAAGACAAGAAGCCGGGCTTTCAGGCGCCCATTCCCGACGCAATCGCCTCTGCAGTCCGTGGAGTTACGATACCCTGGACGCTTGTTGCGAGCGTAATTCTCGGTGTCTGGCTCATGTTCAGCCGTCTTGTCTTCGGCAAGGTTGCACCAATGGCGGACAGCGACCACCTCGTCGGGGCGCTGATTATCACCGTGGCCGTGATCGCCATGGCCGAGGTTGCCCGGCCTCTACGTTTCATCAACGTTGCATTTGGCCTGTGGCTGATCGTTTCGCCATGGCTCCTCGACGGCGCGGGATGGGCCGCATCCTTGATGAGCATCGTCGTTGGCGTGGCTGCTATCGGATTGAGCCTGCCTCGAGGCTCTCGTAGCAAGGAGCACTACGGCAGTTGGGACCGTTATATCGTCTGATGACCCCGGCCCACATACTCGCGCAGAATTCAGCCGCGGCAATCATGCCGAGGACGACGATAGTACCTGAGCTTGGCTCAGTTGCGGCCCCTCACGAAACCCTTCGAGGCCGCACATCTGCGTGGCCCTCCATCTCCAGGGGCCAAGCGCCGGCAGCCCCGAAAGGACGTGAGCATCATGAGTGCTGAACACCAGAGTGATCTTCTTGCCGGGCATGAGCATCATGATAGCCACGGCCCTCGCTCTTCAGAAACCGGCACCGTGCGCGATCCCGTCTGCGGGATGAGTGTGGATCCTGCCACCACTCCGCACCGGCACGAGCGCGCAGGCAAGACCTACTATTTCTGCTCCGCCGGATGTCGGTCGAAGTTCGAAGCCCGGCCCGACGCTTTTCTGGACGAGGCGCCACGAGCGGCCGTGCAGGGGCCGAAGGATGCTATCTACACCTGTCCGATGCATCCCGAAATCGAGCAGATCGGCCCCGGCACTTGCCCGATCTGCGGCATGGCGCTGGAGCCGAAGGGCGTTGCGGTCACGGAAGGCCCGTCCGAAGAGTATCTGGACATGCGCCGGCGGCTCATTGTGTCGGCCGTCCTGTCCGTGCCGCTCGCGGTCGTCGCCATGGGCCGGCACTTCTATCCGCCGATGTCGGAGATCGTCTCGGCCCGGGCTCTCGACTGGATCGAGCTCCTCCTCGCCACGCCCGTGGTCCTGTGGGGCGGCTGGCCTTTCTTCGTGCGCGGCTGGCAGTCGGTGAAGACGCGCCATCTCAATATGTTCACGCTCATCGCGCTCGGCGTCGGGGTCGCCTACGTCTATTCAGTGGTCGCGACGATCGCACCCGGCATCTTCCCGCCGCAGTTCCGCGGCCACGAGGGCGAAGTTGGCGTCTATTACGAGGCCGCCTCCATCATCGTCGCCCTGGTGCTTCTCGGACAAGTGCTCGAGCTGCGCGCTCGCGAGCAGACCGGCGGGGCGATCCGCGCCCTTCTCGATCTCGCCCCGAAGACGGCGCATCTCGTCGAAGACGGGGCGGAGAAAGAGGTTCCCCTCGACCTCGTCCGGTCGGGCGACACGCTGCGCGTGAAGCCCGGCGAAGCCGTGCCGGTCGACGGCACCGTTCTCGAGGGCTCCTCTTCGGTCGACGAGAGCATGATCACCGGGGAGCCGATCCCGGTGAAGAAGCGGGCGGACGACGCCGTTACAGGCGGCTCCATCAACCAGACCGGCTCCTTCCTGATGCGGGCCGAAAAGGTCGGCTCCGAGACGATGCTTTCGCGCATCGTGCAGATGGTCGCCGATGCCCAGCGCTCCCGGGCGCCCATCCAGAAGCTCGCCGATCAGGTCGCCGGCTGGTTCGTGCCCGCCGTCATCGCCGTTGCCGTCCTCGCCTTCATCGTCTGGTCGATCTTCGGTCCCGAGCCCTCCATGGCCTTCGCCCTGGTCTCGGCCGTGTCGGTGCTGATCATCGCCTGTCCCTGCGCGCTCGGGCTCGCAACGCCGATGTCGATCATGGTCGGCGTCGGAAAGGGAGCGGGCAGCGGCATCCTCATCAAGAACGCCGAGGCGCTCGAGCGCTTTTCGGCGGTCGACACGCTAGTCGTCGACAAGACCGGCACGCTGACCGAGGGGCGGCCCGCCCTCGTAGGCGTGGAGACCGCCGAAGGCTTCACTGAAGTCGAGCTGCTGACCTCCGTCGCGGGGCTGGAGCGCTCCTCGGAGCATCCGCTGGCCCGCGCCATCGTCGAGGGTGCGGGCGAGCGCGGCGTTTCCGCGCCTCCCGTGCAGGACTTCGAAAGCGTCACGGGCAGGGGCGTCCGCGGCACGGTCGGGGGCCGCTCGGTCGCGATCGGCAACGCCGCGATGATGGCCGAGGCCGGAGCGGACGCCGAAGCCCTTCAGTCGATCGCGAAGGAACGTCAGGGACGGGGCGAGACGGCGATGTTCGTCGCGATCGACGGCAAGGCCGCCGGCATCATCGCCGTCGCCGACCCGATCAAGGCGACGACCGAGGCCGCCGTCCGGGCTCTTCATGAGGAGGGGCTGCGGGTCATCATGCTGACCGGCGACAGCAAGGCCACGGCCGAAGCCGTCGCGTCCCGTCTCGGCATCGACGAGGTGATCGCGGAGGTCCTGCCGGAGGACAAGCATGCGGTCGTTCAGCGGCTGAAGAACGAAGGCCGCGTGGTCGCGATGGCCGGGGACGGCGTCAACGACGCCCCGGCGCTTGCCGAGGCGGACGTCGGCGTCGCCATGGGAACCGGGGCGGATGTTGCGGTCGAAAGCGCCGGAGTAACGCTGGTCAGGGGCGATCTGGACGGCCTGGTCAAGGCGCGGCGGCTCAGCCGGGCGACGGTGTCCAACATCAAGCAGAACCTCTTCTTTGCCTTCATCTACAACGGCATTGGGGTGCCGATCGCCGCCGGCGTTCTCTACCCGGTGACCGGGCTTTTGCTGTCGCCGATGATCGCCGCGCTCGCCATGAGTCTGTCCTCGGTGAGCGTGATCGGCAACGCCCTGCGGCTTCGAACGCTGAAGCTATAGCTGCACCGACATCGTCCGAACGCCCCACGCATTCCGGTGCGCGGAAGGCCAGCGGGCCTCCAGATAGGGAGATCCGAGCAATGGATCAGATACTGCAAGCTCTTATGACCGGCGCCGGCATGCTGTGGAAGGCGCTGTGGGCGCTGATCTTTGGCTACGTCATCTCGGCCGGAATCCAGGTCCTCGTCACGCGCGAGCAGATGGCCAAGCTCCTCGGCGAGCGCGGGCTACGCCAGGCAGGTCTCGCCGGCTTCTTCGGCTTCATCTCCTCCTCCTGCTCCTTTGCGGCGCTCGCTGCCTCACGTTCGGTCCTGGTCAAGGGAGCGCATCCGGTCAACAGCCTCGCCTTCCTGATCGCCTCGACCAATCTTGTCATCGAGCTCGGCATCGTGCTCTGGGTATTGCTCGGCTGGAAGTTCACGCTCGCCAACTTACTGCTCGGCATCATCATGATCATCTACGCTTATGCGCTGACCAAGATCTGGTTCCCGGGCCATCTGGAGGAGAGTGCCAAGCACCACGCCGAAGAAGCGCAGAAGAGCGAGGGCATGGACATGGAGCACGGCATGGAGGGCTCCCTGCGCGACAAGCTCCTCTCCCTGAAGGGCTGGCAGAACATCGCGCACGCCTTCTTCATGGAATGGAAGATGGTGTGGAAGGAGATCCTGTTAGGCTTCACCATCGCCGGCTTCATCGCGGTCTTCGTGCCGCAGAGCTTCTGGAGCGCGATCTTCCTCGTCTCGGAGGGCGGTGCCGAGGCGAGCCCCGGTTTCTTCACCGTTGTCGAGAACGCGCTCGTCGCGCCGGTCGTGGCCTTCTTCACCTTCATCGGCTCGATGGGCAATGTTCCGCTGGCCGCCATGCTCTGGTCGCGCGAGGCCTCCTTCGGCGGCGTGGTTTCCTTCCTCGGAGCAGACCTCGTCGCGGCGACCGTGATTTGGGTGCATGCCAAATACTACGGCTGGGCATACGCGCTCTATCTGTCGGCCCTGCTTTATGTCTGCATGGTCGCGGCTGGGATCACGGTGCATTACCTCTTCGCGCTTGTCGGCATGATCCCGACGGAGCGCCCGTCGCTCCAGGAGATGGTGCGTTTTGGGATCGACTACACCTTCTTCCTCAATCTGGCCTTCCTCGCCGTGGCCGCCGCGCTCCTGTGGTTGCACTTCCGCGGCGGAGGCGGCGAAGCTCCGGTCGATGCTCACGACAGCCGTCACCAGGCCAGAGCGTGACCAGTGCTCTGAAGGAGTGAGAAAGCAGCGCTTGCAACCGCATCAGCGGCTTTCCTTCACCTGCAGATTTTCTCGAAGATGCCGACAAGCTCGCGAAACTTCTCCCGCTGCGCTTCTGGATTGGTCGAGGCGATCGCTTCCTCCACGCAGTCGTCTGCATGGTCCTCAAGAATGAGGACTTCCACCTGGGCTAGCGCGGAACGGATGGCCAAGGTCTGGTTGAGGATGTCCACGCAGTAGCGGTCATCCTCGATCATCCGGATGACGCCACGGACCTGTCCTTCAAGCCTGGCGAGGCGTTGCAGGGCTGCATGCTTGCGATCTCTCATTGCGTCGCTGCTCATTCGTCGGCTGCCGAAAAACCCATAACGGCTTCAGAAGGTTTCAGGGAACACCGGAAGATGAAACCCGTTGAGGTCTGATACCCCGGAGGGGTATGGGCGGACGCCCCCGAAGTGAACCAGAGCATCGAGCGGAACGAGCGACACTAGCGGGAGAGAATGCATGACGAAGAAGTTTGGAGCCGGCCTCGCGCTGGGCATCGTCGGGACCCTCCTGATAGCTGTCGCCGTCTGGCTGACCGTCGCCTACACGGGCGCTTACAACGTCGCTGCGTCGGATCAGCATGCTGATGTGGTCCGGTGGACGCTCGACACCACGATGCGGCGTTCGGTGGCCAGTCGCGCCGGCGGGGTAGAGCTACCAGAGAATGTCTCCGAGAACCTCCTCGCCGAGGGCGCAGGCCACTACTCGGAGAGCTGCGCCCATTGCCACGGAGCGCCGGGCAGTGAGCCTGCGGAATGGTCGCGGGGCATGCGACCCGAGCCGCCGCATCTGGGGGAGGCTGCCAGCGAGTGGACGCCGGAGGAGATCCACTGGATCGTCAGCAACGGCATTAAGATGTCGGGCATGCCGGCTTTCGGCAAAAGCCACTCGCCCGAGGCGATCGTTGCGCTTACCGCCTTCGTCAGCGCGCTCCCCGGATTGACAGCCGATGATTACGCGAGGCTGAGCGGCTCCGCTGAGGATCATGCGGAGCAGCCGCAAGCTGGTACCGAAGACGGATCAAACAGAGAGCCGGAGGGCGGAGCTCCGGAATCCCCCCTCCAATAGCTTATTCCAGCAGGAATGCGAGACATGTCCTACATCCGTTTCGGCCTGATGATCCTCACCTCCACGGTGGTGATGTTCATCCTGATGTACCTGAACACCTACGCTTGGGAGCACGTCTTCTTCTCCGAGACGCGCACCTACATGGCGATCATGATGGGCGCGACCATGGCGGTGATCATGCTCGCGTACATGCTCGGCATGTATTCCAACAAGCGGCTGAACATCGCGATCTTCGCCGGCTCCGTGATCGTCTTTGCGCTCTCGCTGTGGCTCGTTCGCAGCCAGGTCACGGTGTCCGGGCCGAGCTACATGCGGGCGATGATCCCGCACCACTCGATCGCCATCATGACGTCGGAGCGAGCGCAGATCCGGGATCCGCGCGTGCGAAAGCTCGCCGACGAGATCATCGAGGCGCAGCGTCGTGAGATTGCGGAAATGCGGTATCTCATCGCAGAGGTTTCCAATGGCAACACCGTGGAGAGCATCTACCAAGACCCGCCGGCCGAGCCAGGTAGCGTGGAAGACGCGCTCGCGAATATGCTGATCTCTACCCTCGACCTTGCGCCCATGCCGGAAGCCGAAGCCGACCGAGTGCTTGATGCTGCCGCGCGCTGCACCTTCAATCGTAGCCCCGAGACCGACCCTGTCCTGTGGGCTGCCCAGGACGGTGGCGCAGCGACCATGAAGCTGAACGGCATTCTCGTCAGTCTCGACGCGACCGGCGAGCCGCAGGATGGCGCCGCGGAGTTCTCGGCGCCTGGCGCCACGGTTACCGTCCGGCCGCTCGGCGACGAAGCCGACTGGCGCCAGAATGCTGAACTCGTCTTCCAGCTCGATCAGGGTTTCAGGGTCGGCTATCGCGGCTTCTACGGCTGTGAGGCGAACTGACGATCAAGGAGATCGAGTTCCTCGAATGGAGGCTTCACAAGGCTTTGGATCAGAGCGGAAAATCCGCGTCACTCTACCGGATGGTCATGCCCGACCACATCTGCCCCTACGGGCTGAAGTCAAAGGATCTGCTCGAACGACAGGGTTTCGCGGTCGAAGATCACCATCTGAAGACCCGCGAGGAGATCAATGCCTTTAAGAGAGAGCACGGGGTCGACACCACCCCGTAGACCTTCATTGATGGCGCACGGATCGGCGGCTACGACGACCTGCGCGAGGATTTCGGGCAGCAGGTCAAGGACGCCGACGAGACCAGCTACCAACCGGTCATCGCGATCTTCTCGGTCGCGCTCCTCATGGCCCTCGCCGTCAGCTGGTACACGTTCGGCGCTCGACTTCATCACCCCGCTTCAGTTCGAAAGGCAGGCCGCGTAAAATCGAGAACGCTCTCCACGAACGCGGCTCTTGCGCAAAGTGTGTGGTTTCATGTTGCCAGAAGCAACCTGCGGCGGAGTAGATCGAGGCTCCCGCGGCCATACATCGAGCGCTTCAGAAGCTTGAGCCTGTTGACCTGGCCTTCGACCTGAGCGTTGCTCCAGCCGGTTCGCAGAGCCGCATAGATAGCAGCGCCGTCCTGGTCGAGCCCCGCAGCGAAGGTCTCGACGGCGTGCACGCCGCAGTTCTTCGCGTCGAGAAGCCAAGCGTCGAAGACTGGACCGGCATCGCGGGACCTAATTCCGACGCGGCGCACGAGATCGACAAAGCGGCGAACTAGTCGGACCACCATGGCGGCTTCACGATCCTGACCGATCTGCTGGATCGCGGCGACGTCCTCGGTCGATCTCGTCTCGGGCGCCCGGACAATCAGCCACGCAAGCTGCTTTGGCGACGGAAGCGCCGATGGCCGCCGGGCTTCGACGCTCGGTAGAGCATCATTGCGTGGCCGGTGCGGCGCATGCTTCGATGGAGCCGTCCGGTGATCCTGAAGCCAGAGATGGATCTGCTTGGGCGAGCCGGAATAGCCAAACTCTTTGCATTCGCGCCAGAGCTGCAGGCCATTCTCGCAACCGTCCGCCAGCCGCGCCTCCAGCATCGGCAGAAACGGATCGATCATGCTTCTTCCGAGCCTCGGCGCCGCGCGCTCGGGAAAGGCTTCGGCATAGGCGAACTTGCGCACGGTCGTAGGGGACAAGCCCGTCGCGCGGGTGATCGCCATCAGCTTCTCGCCGGTGAGATGACGTCGGCGAACATCCTCATACTGGGCCATGCGCCGCGCCCGGCTGTCGGCGGCCACCGCCGCGTCCGATCGAATACGCCTGAAACTCTTCAGCCGGATGGCTTTGTTCGTCTTTCGCAGGGGCAGCACGGGAAGTCGCCGCAAATGCGCGTGGGCACCAGCAGCCCAGCGCTCAACCATCTGCCGCGCATTATAAAGCAAGTGCCATCGATCGGCGACCTGGACCGCGCCCGGGGCGCCGATGGTGATGGCGCGCCGATATTCGGTCGAGCGATCCCGTGCGACGATTTCGACACTGGGCCTCTGGTTGAGCCAGTCGCTCACTGTTCTCGCGGTGCGATCGGGCAAGAGATCAATTGGGCGATGGCGCTCGAGATCGACGATGATCGTGCCATAGCGCAGCCGCTTCTTCATGGCCCAATCATCGACGCCGATGACGGTGGGCTTCGGCGGGACCGGCTGCGGCATTCGGCGGACAAGACGCAGGATCGTGTCGCCGCTCGCCGGCATCGCAAGCTCTCGCGCAAGGCGACCGCCTGCTGCGCCGCCGAGTGCAATCCCGATCTTCGCCTGCGCCTTGGCAAGCCGCCTGGTTCTCCGCGCCGACGGCGCAACCAGCAACGGTAACGGCTCGGCGAAGGTTCGGCGTCGGCAACAGGTGTTCCGGCAGGCATATCGCCGAATCCGAAGATCGAGCCTGACCTGCCGTCCGGCAATGGGCAGATCGCTGGGGCGGCGACAATAATAACCATGCACGACCCTCGATCGCCGCCGGCATTCCGGGCAACATGCCCCATCATGCCGTCCGCGCAACAAAATGGTCAGTCCCGCCTGTCCTTCGCGCCGAGCTCCGTCGCAAAGGCAGCCGGACATTATGGAAAGCTGAAGCATCGTTCCTCCACCGCATCGTCTGCGGTGTCAGAAAGAGTCGCGACGCCTCACGACCACACAAAGTGCGCAAGAGCCACGAACGCGGAGCAAGTCCTACCTCCTGGCGCGGCGCTGGATGCGCTACAGATATATCTATCCATTCGGCGAGGCGCTGGCGGGCATCCTAACGGTGGCCGGGGCGCTGATCTGCATTGCTGCACCGGTCGCGCTCTTCATTGGAACCGTGGGCGCGGTCTCGGTCTTCAACCGCCGGCATAGGCGCCGTAGACCCGCGCCGGATCGGCGGGGCTGACCGTCAGCTGGTGGAAGTCCACCGGGCCGTTCACGCCCGGCGAGACCTGCTGCCGGGTCTGGCTCCGATCCACGGAGGTTGTATTAACTCAAAAAACGTATGGCTCGCCCCGCCTGCAAGCGACTTTTTGACGGCTTTTCAGTCTGCGCCAACGTATCCGGTCTCGGGGCCATGATCCTCCCCGGCCAAGATGGAGCTTTCGCACGTACCGATCCTCATAAACACCTCGGCGTCTGGCGCCATTTTTTTGGTCAGGATGCCGGTACGCCGTTCGACTGTCAGGCCATCTTTCCAGTCCACTCACAGACAACGCCGGCCTGAAGGATACCCTCCCTCCCGGCCGATCTCTGATCATCTCATCCGGCTGACGGCGACGCAGCCATCTCGAAGGGGCGGCCGCTTCTCAGCACCGCCCAGATGATCCTGGCCATCTTCGCCGCCAGCGCGACGACGGCTGTGTTCATGTGCGCTCGCGACAGCAATCCACGCAGCCACTCGCCCATCGGCGTCTTCCCCTTGGCCAGAGATGGCAGCGCCGCTCGCGCTCCATGGATCAGCATTCGCCGGAGATAGCCGTTGCCGCGTTTGGTGATCCCCAGAAGTCGCGGCTTGCCCCCGGTCGTCATCTGTCGAGGGACGAGACCGAGCCAGGCCGCGAGGTCACGGCCACGGCCAAACGTCTCGGCCTTTCCGATCGAAGCGACGAAGGCGGTCGCATTCAATGGGCCGATCCCCGGTATCGTCGACAGCAGCCTCATCGATGCATCGGTGCGGGCGAGGTCCGCGAATTCCGCATCGAGGGCCCCGATCCGGTTGTCGAGGGCGCGCCATTCGTCCCGCATATCCTCGATCAGCACCCTCATCCGACGGCCGATCGCCGTCTCTTCGGCGAGAAGCTGTTCCAGCCGAAGTTGAAGCTTGCGCCGCCCCTTGGCGATCACGATCCCCCGCTCGAGCAAGATCGCCCGAAGCTGGTTGATCAGAGCCGTGCGCTCCCCAACAAGCCGATCTCGAGCCCGGTGCAGGCTCTGCATGTCGAGCTGTTCGTCGCTCTTCAGATCAACGAAGCGCATCGTGGGACGGGTCGCGGCTTCCGCGATCGCCTCGGCATCCCGATCGTCGTTCTTCTGCGCTTTCACGTAGGGCCGGACATATTCGGGCGACATCAACCGGACATCGTGGCCCTGCTCGCAAAGCTGGCGGCCCAGATGGTGGGTGCCGCAACAGGCTTCCATTGCCATCACGCAGGCCGGCATGCCCGCCGCCAGCTTCGATACGCTGTCCCGACGCATTCGGCGCCTCAGCACCACTTTCCCAGCCTCATCAAGGCCGACAACGCTGCAAACGTCCTTTCCAAGATCGATACCAAGAACCCTGATCTCATTCAACGGCTCGCCTCCCTGCCATCCTCATCGACGACGCAATCATGCGCCGAGGGAAAGGGGCGAGCCATTCCATAAACTTTGCAGCCATCGCTCTAGGCTCCGGCCCGATCAGGCGGCCTGAGGCGCGTCGACCTCGACGGTCAAATGCGACAGGTCGTGGATGTGGGCGAGCTTCTGCCGATAGAAGTCCACCGGCTTTGGCTGGTCCGTGACGACGGATACGATCGCGGCGTGGTGGCCCGGCCCTACCTGCCAGACGTGAAGATCGCTGATGCGGTCCTCGTCCGTCTCGATCGCCTCGCGGATCTCCTCCGGTAGGTCCTCGCCCTCCGGCACATAGTCGAGCAGCACGCCGCCCGTGTCCCGGATAAGACCCCAGGACCAGCGGGCGATGACGAGCGCCCCGACGACACCCATGACTGGATCGAGCCAGATCCAGCCGTAGAGGCTGCCGAAGGCCAAGGCGACGATGGCCAGCACAGATGTCAGCGCATCCGCCAGAACATGGAGATAAGCGGCGCGAAGGTTCTGGTCCTGGCCTCCCTCGTGCCGGTGCTCGTGATGATCATGGTCGTCGTGACCGTGCGCGTGCCCATGGCCGTGATGGTGATGCGAATGGTCGTCCCGCAGAAGCCAGGCGCTGGCGAGGTTCACCAAGAGGCCGAGGACGGCGACCGCGATGGCTTGGCTGAAGGAGATTGCCACCGGGTTCGACAGGCGCAGGAAGCTCTCATAGCCGATAAATAGCGCGATCAGCGCCAGGACGATGGCGCTGGCGAACGCTGCGAGATCGCCGACCTTACCGGTTCCGAAGGTGAAGCGCGGGTTCTGGGCGTGCTTGCGAGCGAAGTAATAGGCGCCCGCTGCGATCAGCATGGCGGCGGCGTGAGTCGACATGTGGAAGCCGTCGGCCACCAGCGCCATCGAGCCGTAGATCGTGCCGGCGACGATCTCGATGACCATCATCGAGGCAGTCAGCGCGATCACGAACCAGACGCGGCGCTCGTTGCGCGCTTGACTCTCGCCCAAGAAGACATGGCTGTGGCCGATCGGCTCTGCGTTCACATCCCGCGGCATTATCGTCTCCGGTTCACTTTAAGTAGGTGCGCACGACATCGATCAGCTCGGCCGCGCCGCGAGCCCGCTCGGGATCGGGCTCGTGGGCCGGATCGACCACATGGAAGCGGATGTGATCTTCCATCACCTCGGCGGTGAGCCCGTTCACTGCACCGCGAACGGAGGCGATGAGCTGGAGAACGTCGGCGCAACCGATCTCAGCTTCCAGCGCGCGCTCGACCGCTTCAACCTGACCTCGGATGCGGCGGACGCGGGCCAGGAGCTTGGTCTTTTCGCGGATTGTATGCGCCATCGGTGTCTCTGCCGTGTTGGAATATAGGGTAGAGGGGTATATTAGGCGTTCAGGAATTGCAAGTTCAAGGTTTGTGGCCATGGCGCAGCGTCAGGATGAGATCACGTGGAATTGGCTGGGCAAAACCCTCCGCCTCGGAGTGGATCGGCTCGGCACCGGGCCGACCCTCCTGATGCTGCCGGCACTCAGCTCGATCTCGACCCGGCACGAGATGCGGCCCCTTCAAGAACGGCTCGCCGAAGCTTTCACGACGGTGTCGCTCGACTGGCCCGGCTTCGGTGATCGGCCGCGGCCCACCGTCGCTTGGGAGCCGGACGCCTACCGGGCATTCCTCGCGCATGTCCTGGCCGAATTGGTTCCTCACCCTCATGCC
This sequence comes from Aurantimonas sp. 22II-16-19i, assembly GCF_002088275.1. GTDB lineage: Bacteria > Pseudomonadota > Alphaproteobacteria > Rhizobiales > Rhizobiaceae > Jiella. The sequence continues at coordinate 42,625 of NZ_AQQS01000011.1, read as the reverse complement.
ACGATCGCGGCGGGACATGCCGCGGGCTATCTCCTGGCTGAAGCCGCGGCATCGCCGGGAGCCGCGGGCCGGCTCTGCCTGATCGCTCCGACGTGGCGGGGTCCGCTGCCGACGATGACGGGAAGACATCATCCCGCCTTCGCCAGGATCGCGCGAGCCGGCGATCGGCCTGTGCTCGGCGCTCTTCTTTACCGGCTGAATGTGAACCGCCCTGTCATCGGCATGATGTTGCGGGGCCATGTCTATGCCGATCCGGCCTGGATGACGCGCGAGCGCATGATCGAGAAACTGGCCGTCGTCGAGGCCCCCGGTGCCCGGCACGCCTCCATCCGCTTCGTCACCGGGCTCCTCGATCCCTTTCCGAGCCGGGAAGGCTTCCTGGAAGCGGCCGAGCGCGTGTCCGACCCGCTTCTCGTCATCTACGGCGCAAACACGCCGCGCAAATCGAAGGCGGAGATCGAGGCGCTGGCAAAGCTGCCGAACGTCAGCTCCATCGTGCTCTCGAACGGCAAGCTGTCGGTACATGAAGAGTATCCGGACGAGATGGCGGCCGCTGTTGGGGCATTCCTCTCGCCGGATGCTCGGCCAGAAGAGGCAGGTCCGCCCCGTTCTGATGTTGCTCGTTGATGCCGGAAGGGATAGCCCCGGCTCAAAGCCCGGTCGCGGCCGTTCATCTGCGTCGGGCCAGGTCGGCCAACCACCTTCGCTCATTCCGCTCGCCCGACCCGCAAGGGGCGGTCGGGCCTGCCTGCCGTTCGAGGATGCCAGTTGGATAGAACAGTGAAGCTTGCTCTGGGCAGCGTCGCCGTCGGCTGCGTGGTGCTCGGCCTGAAATTCCTCGCCTATTGGCTGACGGGAAGCGTAGCCCTCTTCTCCGACGCGTTGGAGAGCATCATCAACATCGCCGCGGCCTGCGCGGCGGTGATGGCGCTGCGCGTCAGCTCCATTCCTGCCGACGCCAATCATCCCTACGGGCACAGCAAGGCCGAATATTTCTCCTCCGTGATCGAGGGCGTCCTGATCGTGATCGCGGCCCTCGCCATTCTGCGGGAGGCCTATTTCGGATTCCTCGATCCCCAGCCGATCGACGCGCCGACAACGGGCTTGGCGATCAACGGCCTTGCCTCCCTCCTCAACGGTGCCTGGTCGTGGCTGCTGATCCGCAATGGGCGGCGCTGGCGCTCGCCGGCGCTTATCGCTGACGGCAAGCACCTTTTCACGGACGTCGTCACCTCGGGTGGGGTCCTCATCGGCGTGGCGCTGGTCGGCCTCACCGGATGGCTGGTCCTCGACCCGCTGCTTGCCGCTCTTGTAGCCCTAAACATCCTATGGTCGGGTTGGGGACTGGTGCGCGAGTCGGTGGGCGGCCTCATGGACGAGGCGGCCCCGCCGGACATGCTCGATCGCATTCGCGCGCTGATCTCAAACCACGCCGATGGTGCGCTCGAGGCCCACGACCTGCGCACGCGCCACGCGGGCCGACGGACCTTCATCGAGTTCCATCTGGTGGTTCCAGGCACCATGAACGTGGCCGAGGCTCACGACATTTGCGATCGGATCGAAGAGGCGCTGAAGAACGAGATTGAGGACAGCACGATCACCATCCACGTTGAGCCGGAGATGAAGGCGAAGCAGACAGGCGTGCTCGTGCTCTGACGGTCTACGCTCAGCCTCGCGCCTTCGATCGGCTCGCCCGATGGCGCGAGGAGATACCAGCCGCCCCAATCATCATGAACGTCCTGACCCCCGGTGCCGCCGGACGTCTGATCGTCGTGGTAGTAATAGAGGGGCCAGCCGCTATAGGTGACCTGCATCGTGCCGTCGTCACGCGCGATCGTTCCCAGCATGGAGGCGTCAACCCCATCGCCAGCTTCTGGTTCGCCCGTTGTGGTCAGGAGCGGCCACTCCTCGACGCACTCGCCGGAGCAGACGCTGACTGCTTCGGTGCTGCCGGTAGCCTGCGTGTCGGTCTCGAGCATGTAAAGGCTCTTGCCTTCGTCATCGACGAGATATTGGCCGAACGGCTCCTTTTCGGACACCCAAACCGACTTTGCGACATTCGAAACGTGGGATTTTTGCGACAGCGAGAGGTCGCAGGAGGGCGGAAATCCGCACCCACGGCAGTCATTAGGCGCGATCGCGCGCGACCTCACAAGCGGACGCCCTCTTCTCCGCTACGCAGAGGTAACCAGCGCCGAGCAACCGTCGTTCGAGACGGATAACCGCCATGTGTTGTCGCGCCGCCTCCCACGGCCGGAATCGCTCATAATCGCGACTAACGCCGAAGCGTCGGGTTAGCCGTACACCAACATTGATCAGCCAGTCTGGCCAGCCTTGCGGGTGCTTGAGGCCGATCAAGCCGAGCCGTCCGCCGACAGGCAGTCGATGCGCCGTCCGGGCGATTACCCGCTCATATTCCGGCACCATCTCCAGGCCAAAGGTCGAGAGCGCCGAGCGCGTTCTGGGCGGCAGATCGAACGTGGCCACGTCCGCTTCTATCAGCTCGACGTGGCAAAAATCCGCTTGCGCGACCTTCTCCCGCGCTCGCTCCAGCATCGCTGCGGACAGATCCACACCGACAACACGGCCACCGCTCCCCACCGCCCGAGCGAGCTGGAGCAGGTTCTCCCCCGTCCCGCAGCATAGATCAACGACGGTGTCGCCCGGCGACAGCTCAAGCGCATTGATGAGCGATGCGCGCCAGCGGCGTAGCCCCGATAGCCGGAACAGGGCGAGACTGGCGTCGTATGCACCGGCCTGCTCATCGTAGAGACGCCGCACCTCATTGCTGTTCAGGATGGCCACACGCTCAACTCCCTCAGTACTGGGAACGCTCCCATGGCGCCGCGGTTCGCTAGGAGGGAAACCGCGACTTCAGCCCCTAGAACGCGACAGCAGATCGTTCTACACGATCGGCTCACCGGAACCTGTGCTCGTTGCCGACTTCCTCAACGGGGCAATAGTTTCGGCCTTAGTTTTGGACATATCGAGCGAGGGACGATGCTTCCTGCTGACCGTCTATCCATGTCGGCATGATCGAAGAATTGGAGCGGCAAAAGGCCTTCTCGGGAGATTGAAGACGACCTTCATATTGTAAGTGCGCTCTCCAGCCGGGAATTTCTGAAAACATTCGTTCGAAATTGAGCTAAATTGGAGTGCCGAGTTTGGATCGAGAGTAAAGCCGGCGTGTCATTCTTCTCCTCATAGACGAGGAGACGAAGATGCTAACGCGTTCTAAGCTGGTTACCAATCTCACACTCGGGCTTTTTGCCGTTATTCTTTCCTGCACCAATGCGGCGGCGAATCCTTCGTGGATGCCCACAACCGGCACGACATCTCAACCCGTCGGCCACTATGAATTCTGCCAGCAGTATCCGACGGAGTGCCAGCCGAATGCACCGGCAGCCACCCCGGAGCTGACTGCGGAAGTTTGGGAGCAGATGGTCGAGGTGAACAGCTCCGTCAACGCGGCTATCCTCCCGCGAACCGACGAGGAGATGTTTGGCGTCCCTGAGCTTTGGTCCTACCCCACGACCGAAGGCGATTGCGAAGACTATGCGCTCCTGAAGCAGTATATGCTCCAGCGCGCCGGGGTTCCGCGCTCGGCGCTCCTGATCACCGTCCTGCGTCAGCGCAACGGCGCCGGACACGCCGTGCTGACCGTACGGACCGATCAAGGCGACTTCGTGCTCGACAATCTGGATGAGCGTATTCTTGCCTGGAACGAGACGGATTACCTTTATCTCAAGCGGCAGTCGGAGCGGGACGCGGGAAAATGGGTCGCCATTGCCGATGACCGCGACATCCTCGTAGGCAGCATTCGCTGACCGATCTCATCGCGCAGGGGCTGGTCCAAATCCTAGCGCTTGACGCGGGGCGGGGAACCAAAGTTGTAAACCCGACAGTCCCTATTCCGCGGAGCGCGCAATTCAACCCTGAGCGGCTGTGTTCAAATCGAAGCTGACGCGCTGTCGAAATCCCGCCCGAGGAACACCCAAAGGCTGGCAGAAGCGCAGAAGTGAGGATTATGAGAGGGCCGCTCCACCCTCAGGTTAGTGGCGCAAGGCCAACGCTGGTGAGGGCATTCGACCGATGTTTTCAGTCACATCGTTCAATCCTGGCAGATGAAAGCCCCTATCCCTGAACCTCGCCGCATCGATGGCAACGGAAGATTTACCGCCGCTATGGTGATCTGCTTCATTCGTCATGGATGTTGACTTGAGGGAGAGCAGCAGATGATCGATCGGCGGCAGCTTCTGGCCGGCGTGGCCGCATGGATGGTCCTCGCCACCGAGGCCGGCGCGCACGGCGAGTTCCAGCTCGATCCGCAATTCCTGCCCCAGCGCGTACCCTTTTCCGGCTATCGACCCGCCACCATCGTGGTGGACCCCGGTGCAAGGTTCCTTTACCTGGTGAAAGAAGGCGGCTTTGCCCGGCGCTACGGGATCGGCGTCGGCCGGGCGGGATTGCGCTTTTCCGGCGATGCCATTGTCGGACGCAAGGCTGAATGGCCGCGATGGACGCCGACCCCGAACATGATCAAGCGCGAGCCGGGAAAGTACGCGAGATACGCTGGCGGCTTGAAGGGCGGCCCGGGAAATCCGCTCGGCGCCCGGGCCCTTTACCTCTACCGTAACGGCCAGGATACCTTCTACCGGATTCACGGGACCAACGAGCCGTCATCGATCGGCAAGGCGGTCTCGAACGGCTGCATCCGCATGATCAACGACCACGTCATCGACCTTTATGACCGCGTCAGCGTCGGAGCCGAGGTGGTGGTAGTGCGGTGAACGCGTGGATCCCGCATCAGCCCACGACAGACGACGCCATTTTCGATGAGCATAGCCTTCGCCTCAATTTCCAGTGTCTCCTGGGGTAACTGATCGGTCCTACGACGTGGCTGCACCCCGGCGCGAGGTTGCGCCTTCTCTGCCTATCATTGCTGCGATTCCGGTTTATCGACCACGGTGCCGAAAATCAGGTCTGCCGGTGCTGCCTCGCGAGAACTCGGCATCTCGCCTTTCACATCCATCATCTGAATGTCCGCCCCTTGCTTCACCTCGGCCATAATCTGCGGCACAAGGGTTTGAACAAGTTGTTCATGAAGCTGCGGCTTTATCTCCTGCAAAGTCGGCTGCGGAGGGATTCGCCTCTCCTCAACCAAGATTACATGCCATCCGAACGGCGTCTTGACCGGCTCTATCGTAAATTCCCCGGCGTCTAATTCGAACGCAGCCTCATCAAAGGCGGGCACCATCTGCCCTTGTGCAAACCATCCGAGATCACCGCCCACCTGCTTTCCAGACGGATCTGTCGTATTTGCGTTGGCCAGATCCTCGAACTCAGCTCCATTCGTGAGCTGCTCGATAAGCTCTCTGGCCTTGTCCTCGCTCTCCACCAGTATGTGGCGTGCCTTCACCTGCTCCTGTGGTGGATTGTTTGCGAGATAGTCCGCGAAGGCCTCCTGGAATGCCTGGTCGCTCATGCGACGATCCAGTTCGCGCTGTAACCAGACGTCCCCGACAACACGGCGCTCCTCCTCTTTTATGCGCGCCTGCACCTCTGGATCGCTCTGAAGTCCGGCCTCATAAGCCTTCTCCGCAACGAGCCGGACGGCAGCGATCTGTTGGGCCATCTCGGGTATCAGCACCTCGATCGGCACCTGCTGGTACTGTGGCGGCAAGCCGCTGATCACTTCCAAGACCTCGGATCTCATGATCGGCTGACCATTGACCGTCGCCACCACGGCATCGTCGCTCTCCGGCGCATGCTGTTCGGAGGGCGATGAGGACGGGGCGGGTGCCGGCACTTGCGCCATCACCGGCGCAATCATTCCTGCCATCACCGCCGCGGCTGCGAAACCACGAAGGCCAAGAGATGTCATATGATGCTACCCTTCTGAGAGTTGAGCCAGCCTAGATTTGCCTCGCTATCCTGAAAGGTGAGTCTCGCGAGCGGCCGTGGAATAACAAAACTGAACGAAGCGCCGCCATTCAATCCCAGCCACCGCCGAACGTCCGATAAAAAATATGGCGTCCGATCTTGTCGACGCGCTTCATAGCCTGGGCCCACCGCGGGCTGACATAGGTTGCATGGTAATTGGTGGCGGAACCGACGCTCGGAAGCCAGATCTCTCCGTTGGTGACCTTATGGCCGATAAGCTCGGCTGTCTCATAGGCGCGGCGATCAGTGATGCGATCCGCGATGTCATCACACGCGAAAGAGAACTGGCAACGGTTCTTCCAACTCTGATTCTGATAGACGACACCGCAGATGGTATCGGGGTAGGCTGGATTGCGGACACGGTTGAGGATGACCTGCGCGACCGCGGCCTGACCCCTTTCTTCTTCGCCGCGCGCCTCGAAGTAGAGGCCATTGGCAAGGCACGTCTGCTCATCTTTTGCGAAGGCGGAGGCCGGCAGTGGCGTTGCGGCCCAGGAGTGGTCTTCCGGCCCGAGCGGCGGCACGAAGCTCCTCTTCGGCTCACCGAGAACATGATCGAAAGGCGAAAGCTCCGGTCTGACTGCGGGCGCATAGGCAAGCGTCAGGAGCTCGTCCTTCTTACCGGCGGCATCTGCTGCACGTTCACTAGAGCTGGAAGGCAACTGCGCATTGATTTCTCCGTCTCCAGCCTCGGGTGATCGGAGATTGGAGTACCTTGAACGAAAAACCGTGGCGGTCCGGACGCGACCCTCGATCGACTCTGGCCCGGCGAGCGTCGTGCGTACTTGCTCGTCTCCGGTCCCGAGTGCCGGCCGCAGAATGCCTTGACGCCGTATTAAGTTGAGAGAACTTGAGCGGCTATGATCCGCGGCGACGAGAACACGGCCTCCCTTCCCGGAGGAGGTTCTACTGGCTTCAACCATCGAAACTCGAGGCAGGCGTTGCGGTCTTTCTGCAACGCTTGCCGTTATGGTTAGAGATGCGGCTTCCGGGCTAATCTTATGTCGGTCAATAGCCTCTAAACGTTCTTTACCTGCCGATCCTAAACCGTCGAGCGACTGGCTAACCCCTGCAGCTTCTTTGGAAGCGGCGACCCTCTCTAAATGCTGCTCTAGAGCGGCCGCGCCGCGTCCGGACGCTGCTCTTTCCTGGAACGTCGCTTGCTCGCTCGGAATGAGAACTGAAGCGCACGAAATCAAGCCGAACAAGACAGCGCGTTTAACAATTGAGCGGACTGGCAACTTCAAGCCGCGAACTGTCTGTTGTTCCGGTGGTTTCCCATGACGTCCCCCGATCCCCCTCACCGAATGCGGGTCATCATTATCTGTTAACCCTAATCGGCGGTTAACGGGCGCTCGGAGGCGATTGTATGGCACGGCACACGACCGCCGATTGCTCAGGAGCGCACCGACGAGCGGTTGAGACCGAGCGCTGATCCAGATTTGCAAGCTGTTCGACACAGTTTGGCGACAACGTCTCCTTAACCACACTATGTCGAAGCTGGGCGGAACAGCCTTATCGCGCAATAATGGGATGCGCGAACCAGACACGGGTTTAGAGAATGCTGCAAGCGATCAGGATGGCGGGGATCGGGGCGCTGGCCCTCGTGCTGAGCGCATGCGTCTCCAGCGTTCTTGAGGTAGACAGCAAGGCGACACAGCCTATTCCCACAGCGCTCATGGCCGAGATGTCGCGGAAATCCATGTCTCCCTCGGCGCCTATCCTGATCAGGATCTTCAAGCAGGAAAGCGAGTTGGAGATCTGGAAACGCGACCGCAGTGGCCAGTTTGCGCTTTTGAAGGTCTATCCGATGTGCCGATGGTCCGGGAAGTTGGGTCCGAAGAAACAGGACGGCGATCGCCAAGCGCCGGAGGGCTTCTATCATGTTAACGCCGGCATGCTGAACCCAAATTCCCAATACTACCTGTCGTTCAACTTCGGTTACCCAAACCGGCTTGAGGCGGCTCTCGGCTACACGGGCGATGCGCTCATGGTCCACGGAGCCTGCTCGTCATCGGGATGCTACGCGCTGACCGACGAGGGCGTTGCAGAGATCTACGCGATTGCCCGCGAAGCGCTCCAGGGCGGCCAGATCGCCTTCCAGGTTCAGGCGTTTCCGTTCCGAATGACGCCGCAGAACCTGGCGAAGAACCGTAACGATCCGAATTTCGCCTTCTGGACCGATCTGAAGCGTGGAAACGACGTCTTCGAGGTGAGCCGACAGCAACCCAAAGTCTCGTACTGCAGCGGCCGCTATGTCTTTGACACCGAGTTTCAGGGAGGAGAGCCGCGCGACCCTCTGGCGGCATGCCCTCCTTCTGCCAATTCGGCAGAGCCAGTTGTCGCAGGCAGAACCGAGACTGATCTCGCAGCCGCGGAGCAACTGTTGGCGAATGGCGCTGCATTCTCGGCCCATGCCTACGCCGACGGCGGCATGCATCCCACCTTCAGGAAGCTGCTCGAGCGGGTTGGGAAGAAAGCGCTTGCCAGGAGGACATCGCTGACGTCGGTCCCGATCAGCCGTCCGGATGCGGCGCTCGCTGATCCGCATTCGCCCCAGGAACAGGAATGAGACCGATGATCGGGATGACCTTGCTCGCTTTCCTTATGTTGCGCCGGTTTGGCTCATCGGCCTAGCGGGATTCATCGCGGTCGTGATCGCGACCTTGAACGTGAAGCTGCTGCTGAACTTTGTATTTGTTTGAGGGTCGTCCCAACCGCCACCGATCGTCGCCTATTGACGCGGGCAGTCCGGTGCCGCAAGCAAATCGAGCTGGGTCAGCGTCCCTGCGAAGCCGTAGTCACCCGTGTCGAAGGCGATTTCTCCGGAGATGCCGTTCTCGAAGAGGGTGTAGGTGGTTTGGAAGAGCGGCAGCCCCTCGGGATCGCTGTCGCTGTTGTAATAGGCCTCATTGACTCTCCAGGCTTGTAGTCCTCTCAGCTCTTCAGGCAACTCGCGAGCGACGCGCTCCGCTGAAGGCGAATCTTCTTCGATCGGAGTGATGAGGGCGGTGGTGGACAGGAGCTTATCGGCCTCGTTGTCGCCGTCAAACAGCCTGGTCTCAACGATGCTCTCACCCGCCTTCGCCTTCTCGACCAGCTCCCGCGTGTGGGCAGACGGAAAGACCGACAGCGGAAGCTGGATGCTGCGGACCTCGGGCTCCTGCAGATCAACCCTTGTCGAGGACCCTGAATTGGTCGCCTGACCCCGGATCACCCACGCCGGAGCGCCATCCACAAAGGTCTTGGTGGTGAAGGTGAAGGTGTTCGCGACGGTATTCTCGGTGGACACCGTCTGCTGGTCGGTCACAACGGTGGCGTCTTCGCGCTCAAACCGGGCAACGAAGCGATAGTCGAGATCGAACGTTCCGCAGGTCCCCTGACGAAGCTCGATCGCGATCCTGCCCGATCCGTCCAGCAGATCCATCGATTTCGACGTCAGGACAAGATCATAAACCGCTCGATGCGGCGCAAGGCTCGCGGCGATCGATCCAGTTGCCGCCAATACGGCAGGGATTGTCAGTAAGAGGCCCATCACATGCGACATTTCTGCTGCCCTCTCTTCAACATCACTCCAGATGTTCCTGCCAGCCAGCTTCTATCGCCGAGCTAGCACTGAAGAGCAACTCTCTCCGCTGCAGTTCTTGAGCGCCAGTCGCGCTCGCTTTCGACGCTTCAACTGTCAGACATTTTTGCGCGAATTTTCTCTTGCTCCTCCAGTCGCTGGAGAAAGTAGCATGCCGGCATGAATGTGGGATCCCCTTCGATGACAACAGCGCTTCATCAAACACGCTACCGCGTCAGCGGCATGGACTGCGCCTCCTGCGCGGCCAAAATCGACACGGCCGTTCGACGCCTGCCCGGTGTGGAGGACGTCGCGGTCTCGGTCGCAGCCGGTACGATGACGGTGACCCATGGCGAGGCGATGTCGGGCGAAGCGCTTGTCCGGCAGGTAAAAAATCTTGGCTACGGCGCATCCGCCGCAGGCACCGGTTCAGGTGAACGGTCTGCGAGAACAGACAGCGCTCACGACCATAAGCATGATCACTGCTCTGGCGAACACCAACACGGCCATGAGCATGGTCACGGCCATGGTCTTCACTCGCATAGCCATGATGATGCCGATGATAAGCCTTGGTGGCGCATGCAGAAGGCGCTGCTGACATTCGCTTGTGGGGCGGCTCTGGCCGTTGCCTATCTCGCTGGGTTGGCCTTTCCTGCCATCGAGCGCTGGGCCTTTCTCCTGGCGCTCGCCGTCGGACTGATCCCGATCGCCCGGCGCGCAATTGTCGCGGCGCGTTTCGGGACACCGTTCTCGATCGAGATGCTGATGACGATCGCTGCCATTGGCGCCGTGATTATCGGCGCCGTGGAAGAGGCGGCGGCCGTCGTGCTCCTCTTTCTCGTCGGTGAGATGCTGGAGGGCGTGGCCACGGGCCGGGCGCGTAAGAGTATCCAGGGCCTGACGGACCTCGTGCCCAAGACGGCGCTGCTCGAACAGGATGGCGGGACGGTGTCGGTTCCTGCTGAAGGGCTCGCCGTCGGCTCCATCATCATGACTCGCCCGGGCGACCGGATCGCGGCCGATGGTGTCATTGTCGAGGGCTCGAGCGAGATCGACGAGGCGCCGGTCACGGGCGAGAGCGTTCCCAAGCGCAAGGGTAACGGGGACACCGTCTTCGCCGGCACGATCAACACCGACGGCGTGCTGCGCGTCAGGGTGACCGCGGCCGCGGCCGACAACACCATCGCCCGCGTGGTGCGGCTGGTCGAGGAGGCGCAGGAGAAGAAGGCCCCGACCGAGCGCTTCATCGATCGCTTCTCGAGGTTCTACACGCCCGGCGTCATCGGCATCGCAGCGCTGACGGCGGTCCTTCCGCCGCTTCTGTTTGGCGAGCCGTGGAACGAGTGGGTTTATAAGGCCTTGGCGATCCTGCTGATCGGCTGCCCCTGCGCCCTGGTCATCTCGACGCCTGCCGCCATCGCTGCCGGCCTGTCCGCCGGCGCCCGTCGCGGCCTCCTGATGAAGGGCGGCGCGGTACTGGAGAACCTCGGCAAGATCACGGCCGTCGCGCTCGACAAGACAGGCACGATCACGGAAGGGCGCCCGAAGGTCGTCGACGTCATCCCGGTCGGCCGGTCCGCGCGCGACGTCATCTCCCTGGCGGCCGCTCTGGAGCAAGGATCCAGCCATCCGCTGGCCTCGGCCATTCTCGATCACGCCAAAACCTCTTCGGCGCCGGTCCCGCCCGCCTTCGATGCACAGGCCATCCCAGGAGAAGGTGTCACCGGCACCGTTGGCGGAGAACTAGTGTTCCTTGGCTCCCCGCAAGCCGCCGCGAAGCGTGTTCCGCTGCAAGACCGGGACCTCACGATCGGTGCCCTCAACCACGAAGGCAAGACGGTTTCCGTACTGCTGGTCGGCAATGCGGTCGCGGGGCTGATCGCCATGCGCGACGAGCCGCGGCCCGACGCAAGGGAGGGCCTCGCCGCGTTGAAGGCGGCGGGCGTGCGCACGCTCATGCTGACGGGCGACAATCGCAGGACCGCCGAAGCTGTTGCGGCCAGCCTCGGGATCGAAGCTCGTGCTGAGCTACTGCCGCAGGACAAGCAAGCGATTGTTCGCGACCTTCAGATGAGCGGCTATCTCGTCGCCAAGGTCGGCGATGGCATCAACGATGCCCCGGCGCTCGCCGCCGCCGACATCGGCATCGCGATGGGCGGGGGAACGGACGTGGCGCTGGAGACAGCCGATGCGGCCATCCTGCACGCCCGGGTCCAAGACATCCCGGACATGATCGCGCTGTCGCGATCGACGATGGGCAACATCCGTCAGAACATCACCATCGCGCTGGGGCTGAAGGCGGTGTTCCTGGTCACGACGCTTCTTGGCATCACCGGCCTCTGGCCTGCCATTCTCGCCGACACCGGCGCGACCGTGCTCGTCACGGCCAACGCCATGCGGCTCCTGGGCTGGAGAGCCCATTGACCGACGCCCTTCTTCGCTCCGGACCTCTCGTTCTCCTGGCGGCCGCCTGCCTATGGCTGATGCTCGCCACCGGGCGAACCTCCTCGGCGGTCGGGCACACGGCTTATGGGTTCGGCGGCACCATCCGTCAGCAAGCCGCCCAGCGACTGTTCCGCGTGAGCATCGTCGGAGCGCTCTTCGGTGCCGGCGGCTATGCGATCGGTCTCGAATGGGCGGTGTTGCACCCAATGATCGATGTTTCCGCGTCGCTTCGCCTCACCGGGCTGGCGATAGCGCTCCTGGGATCGGGCCTGACGGCGATCGCGCAGTCGAACATGGGGCGGCGGTGGCGAGTGGGTGTTCCGGAGAGGGCTCCGGACGCGCTGGTCACGACCGGCCTGTTCGGCATGTCCCGGAATCCCGTGTTTCTCGGCATGCTGATGCTGGCGCTGGGATTGGCCTTGGCTCTGCCGTCCGCTGTGATAGTCGCTTGCACGGTGGCGTTCTGGCTCGCTTGCGAGATCCAGGTGTGGGACGAGGAGATGTTCCTCGAAAACGCCTTCGGGGCCGATTACACGGCCTACCGGCGATCGGTCCGACGCTGGATCTGAAGAAAATCAAAAGGAAGGAAGACACCATGGGTGCGTATCGAAAATTGCTTGTGGCAGGCGCGCTAAGCCTGCTGTCGACCTCTGCGCTCGCGGCTGCGGGCGAGAAGGTCGAGGTGTTCTCGACATCCGGCTGCGGCTGCTGCCTGGGCTGGGTGCGGCATCTGGAAGAAGCCGGATTCGACGTCACCAACGAGAACCTTGCCATGGCGGATCTCTGGGCGAAGAAGACCGGGGCCGGTCTGACGCCGGAGCTGACCTCCTGCCATACCGGGTTCGCTGAGGGTTACGTCCTTGAAGGCCACGTTCCAGCCAGGGACGTCACACGCCTCCTCACCGAGCGGCCCGACGCGATCGGCTTGACGGTACCGGGTATGCCGGCGGGGTCGCCCGGCATGGGCGAGAGTGACGAGCCCTATGATGTTCTGCTTGTCCTGAAGGATGGCTCAACCGAAATCTTTGCCAGCTACCCCCAACCGAAAGGATCGACTGCAGAATGAGATTGCCGATCGCCTTCGCCATATCCGTCGCCCTCACCGGCGTCACCGCTGCGCATGAATTCAAGACGGGAGATCTCGTCATTGATCATCCTTGGTCCCGGACGACGCCATCCGGCGCGCGTACCGGCGCCGGTTACGTGACGGTGACCAACAATGGAACCGAGACGGACAGGCTAGTTGGCGGTTCGGCCGAGATATCGGAAGGCTTCGAACTCCATACCTCGGTAATCGTCGACAGCGTCGCGAAGATGCGTCCACTCACGAACGGCCTTACCATCCCAGCCGGCGCGACGGTAACCCTGGAGCCGGGCGGCACACACGCGATGCTGACAGGCATTAAGGAGCCGATCCAGAAGGGCAAGCCCTTTGCCGGCACGTTGGTTTTCGAACGGGCAGGAGAGGTTCCGATCGAGTTTATGGTCGAGGGCTTCGGCGTGCGCCCCGAAGCGGCAGCGGATGCTCATGGAGGGCACCAACCATGAGCTTTACCGTCTTTCGCTGGATCCTTTGGAGTGCTGTGGTCGTGCTCTTCACAGGGCTTGGCTCGGTTGTGGGGTTGATGTTCCTACAAAGCGCAAGTCAGCGGCCGATCACGCCCGTTAGCTCAACCGGCGTGGCAGACATCGGCGGCGAGTTCACGCTTGTCGATGATGAAGGCCAGCGTCGAACTTGGTCTGACTTTCGTGGCACTCCAGTGGCGCTGTTCTTCGGCTTCACCAACTGCCCCGACGTTTGTCCCACGACCCTAGGAGAGTTGTCAGTGCTTCTCGACGATTTAGGCCCGCAAGGTGATGACCTCCAAGTGGTGCTGCTCTCCGGCGATCCGAAGCGTGACACGCCGGAGCGTTTGAACGAGTATCTGCAATCCTTTGATCCGCGCATCGTTGGCTTGACGGGTGCTGAGGAGGAGGTCGACCGAGCCTTCAAGGTGTTCAAGGCCTATCGGGCGATCGTGCCACTGGATAGCGGGAACTACACCGTCGATCATCCCGCCGGCGTCTACCTGTTCGACCGCAAAGGCGATTTCTTCGGAATCCTGGACAGCCACGAATCAAAGGACGTTCAGCGGCAGAAAATCGAGCGTCTTTTGGCCATTTAGGGCACGTTGGCGGCAATAATTTCGTCCACCGGCCCTAACGACGCCGGAAGGACGTTAGAAACGTGGCGTCCAATCAATTAGCGGTCCGGGGCAGCAACCCTGCATGGATGCAAGAGACAGAATGAAAACAGGAATAACAAATTTGATCAGGATCGCATTACTAGGCGTAGCGGTCGCCTTTGCGGCGGGGTGCGCGTCTACCGGCAGTTCAACCGATACGCCGCCCGTATCCACCGTATCGACTGGGGCGCTCGAGACCGACAGAGCTGCAGCGAATCCTATCCCCACGGCAGATACCCCTTCGGGCGAAGCAGTCCAGGAACTCTATTATCTGGAATTTCGTGCCCGCTCGGCCGAGAGCTATGGTCACACCTTTGCGATGTTCGGCAGAAGAAACGCAAAGGGAGACATTCTCACACGGGAGGTTGCAGGCCTTCACCCCGCTTCGACAAGCGACGTTCCCTACGTGCTCGGGCACATCATTCCCGTTCCCTCTGAGACCGGCCCGAGCGACGGCGATCTTGAAGATCAGTACATGACGGCGCGCTACCGCCTCGACCTGTCGAAGGCCGAATATGACGACGTGGTCGACTATATTCGCGAGCTCCAAGCGAGCTCGCCGGTCTGGCACGCAGTGCTCTACAACTGCAGTGCCTTCGTGGGGGACATCGCCCAATATATGGGCCTGCGCACACCAAGTTCGCTCCTCTTCCCGGAGGCCTACATCAACACGCTGCAGGAATTGAACACATAGGCACCGCCGCAGCGGACGCGGACCGTTACCGTGAACCGCCCCTGAACTCAGCGTAAGGGAGCCGCACATGTTTGGCCGCATAGCCCCGTTGTTGGCAACCACTGCCACTCTTCTCGCTCAGAGCAGCATCGGATTGAGCGCTGGTACGCAGGAACCGCAACGTTCTGCCGAAGTCGTCGTTGAGCACGCGGATCTGATCATCTCTTCAAACTCCGATGATCCGTCGCTGGAGGGCTACCTGGTCATTTGGAATGGGACAGACCAAAGCACCAGCATCACTGACATGCGCAGCAGTGCCTTCGAGGAGATCACGTTCGTCCAGACGGTCAAGACAAAGGGCGAGGCGCGGGTGGTTGTGCAAGAGACCCTCTCGATCCCTGCCCATTCTGAACTGTTGATGCGGCCTGGAGGGGTCTTTCTATCCATCGATCCTGGGAAACTGGCGCTCCGCGTGGGTGAACAGGTCAGTCTGGAAATCCTCTACGCGAACGGTACGTCGGCTGAAGTCGCGGCAATGATCAAGCCTGACGGGGCAGCGCTCGAAGATCACCATCACGGCATGCCGCAGACGGGGCGCCCTTGACGCTGCGCCTGCGGACCTTTGATGGCGGCGCCATCGCCCATTTTCCGAGCCAGATGAATCAATCTCGTCCGTGTCTTAAGCGCAAGGCAACGGCCCTGCTGCTAAGACCTCGATGATGAAGTGCTTCATTCGGCTCATGCTGCTGGCCAATCTCCTGCTCGGATCGGTGAGCCTCGCCCAGCCCGTGCCCGGCTCTTGCAACGATCTGCTCATGCTGGAGCCAAGCGCCGTGGCGCTCCTCGCCATGACGGGCGACGCAGCCGATGACCGAATACCGTCACCGTCCGGACCGAGCGACGCCTTCCCATCCGACAGCTTGCATTGCAAATTTGCCGCCGTTCAGGCTTCCCCGCCCGTCGTCGTCGGCTGTCACCGATCGGTTTCGTCTCCTCTTCCTACCCCGAAAAGCCACGGATCGGGACAAGCGTCGGCCCGTATCGATCGGCCGCCTAATCCTCTGCTGCGGAGGGCGACGGTCTGACGCGAGGCTCTCGTCGTGCCTTCAGGATTGAACGCGACAAAGCCGAGCGCCTGAGCCCTCGCCGAAAGAGCATCCCATCCGCAGCCACCGCTTTCTGGTGCGCCCTGTCGCAGAGCCCGCAAACGCGCGCTTCGGGTCCGGCGAGCACGCTCGTGCTCCACACTGACTTACATTTCGAGGAAATAGCATGATCAATCTCAAAAAGCGGCGGAGCGGGACCGACATGCGTCCGCTGCCGGCTTCTTCACCTCACCAAGGCAGCCTCGCTCACGTCGGCAGCAAGGTCCATCGCCGCGCCTTTCTGATCGGAGCGGCCACCGTCGCCCTCTCGGGCTGCGTCGGCACGCCGACACCGGCGCCCATCATCGTTCCCGAACCGGAACCGGAGCCAATTCGTCCTGCGATGTACCAGGCTCTGCCGAATGAACGCTTTCCGATCCCGGCCGTCAACGTCAGGAAGCTCGAGCCGCATCTCTGGCGGCAGGTCGTCGACTACCCGACGCAGGAGCGCGTCGGAACGCTGGTCGTCGACACACCCGCTAAATATCTCTATCTGGTAAGGGAAGGCGGAAAAGCCATGCGTTACGGGATCGGTGTCGGCCGCGACGGCTTCTCCTGGTCGGGACGTGCTGTCATCGCCTACAAGCGCAAATGGCCGACCTGGACTCCGCCCGCCGAGATGATCGAGCGGCAGCCCGAACTGGCGCCTTACAGTGCCGCCAATGGGGGCATGCCGCCGAGCCTCGACAATCCCCTGGGCGCTCGGGCGCTCTACATCTTCCAGGACGGGCGGGACACCCTCTACCGCGTTCACGGGACCAATCAGGCATGGTCGATCGGACGGGCTGTGTCCTCGGGCTGCATCCGCCTTTTGAACCAAGATGTCATCGACCTCTACGGCCGCGTCCCGGACGGCACACCGATCGTGGTCATTCCCGATCAATCGACGGCGATTTCGACATAGCTTGCAGCAAGCCCGGCCTAGCGGGATCCGCTTAGGCCGGCTCACCGGCGCCGGCCCCTTCAGACTTCCTGTTCCGGGATCAGGTCCCGCTTTGGGACAGACGATCGCCTGCCGACGACCTGAGATACGCGACGGGCGCGAGCACCGCGAGGAGTATCGCCCAGCCCGCGACGGCCAATTGAAGAAGGGCCGGAGAAGCGTTGCCGAGGCCGAAGATGGTCTCCACAAGCTTCAAGGTGAGGAAGCCGGTCGTGACGCCAAGGAGGAGGCCAAGAACGGCATAGACGAAGGCATATATGCCAATCGCCAGATTGTGCAGGGCTCGTCTCATCAGCGCCTTCCATCGAGAAGATCCATGAAGGAGGCCGATAGTTCCTCCAGCCGCTGTAGGAGCAAGCGATATTCCGGGGCTGCGCCGGACTCAAGCGTCGGTCAGGTGGTGCTGACACTGGGAGTGGTCGGCCAGCGTCTGGATGACGCGGCAGTTACAGACCCGGCCGTGTCCGCATTCATCGATCATTCGCTGGAGCTCCTTGCGGAGCAGGTTCAACTGGTTGATCCGGCGATCCACGCCCTTCATGTGATGACGGGCGATCCGATCGGCCTCCTGGCAGGAGGCGTTGGGCCTTTTGGCCATGCTCAAGAGGCCCCGGATGTCCTCGATCTCGAAGCCGAGCTCGCGCGCATGCCGGATGAAGGTGATACGCTCGATCTCCTCTTCCCGGTACTGGCGACGGTTTCCCTCCGTTCGGATCGGAGGTGAGATCAGTCCGATGCCCTCATAGAACCTGATGGTCGTGACCTTCACGCCGCTGCGCTGTGAGGCTTCGCCGATGGAATATCCACGTTTAGCCATTTTTTGCTTGCTCCTCTAGTCGCTGGAGGAACTATCGGCGCGCGAGATATTGTGCAAGGAGCTCAGGGATGACTCTCTTCAATTTGGGACGTTCAGTCGCGGTGCGCTCTGCCCATCCCGCCGAGAAAAAGGCCTGCTGGGTCGCAAGCTGCGCGGCGTTTTCTTCGCCGGCCAAGGGCGAGGAAACCTGATGTCGGCGACCCTCGATGACGCGAAGGCGGCTACGAGGGGCACAAGCGTCGCGCAAACCCGGCCCGCCTCTCCGGCACGGTACGTCTTCGTCGACGTGTGGCGCGGCTTGGCCATCATCGGCGTCGTCCTCTACCATTTCGGCTGGGACCTGAACTTCTTCGGCTTCATCTCGCCCGCAGTGATGTTCAGCGGGCCGGTCACGATCTTCGCCCGCGCCCTTGCCGGCTCCTTCATGTTTCTCGCCGGCGTCAGCCTGGTCCTGGCCCACGAGAGCAACGTTCGCTGGCGCAAGTTTCTTGTACGTCTTGCCAAGCTCGTCGCGGCCGCCGCCGCGATCTCGATCATCACCTATGTCCTGTTCCCCGAAGGGTTCATCTATTTCGGGATCCTCCATGCGATCGCGCTGGCCTCGGTGCTCGGACTTGCCTTCCTGCCGCTTCCGACAGGGCTGATCTTGCTTGCCGCCCTGGTGATGCTCGCGGCGCCCTTCTTCTTTGAGACATCCACCTTCGACACCCGAATCCTCGCCTGGATCGGCTTTGCCGCAAATCCGCCAATGGCGAACGACTTCGTTCCCGTGTTCCCGTGGTTCGGCGTCACGCTCGCCGGGATGGGCTGCACTCGCCTCTTCCTGTCCAGGCAGACGGCAGGACATACATCGCAGAAGCCTGCGGAAGGCGCCCTCACCAGGGCACTGGTGTGGATCGGGAAACGAACGCTGCCGATCTACCTGCTTCACCAGCCCCTTCTGTTCGGCGGTTTCGTCGCTTTCACCCGACTGGCGGCGACCTAGTTTGCCGAAGCCAACACCCATCCTCAACCACGGAGATCAGCAGTGATCGGGATCATCAAGCACAGTCGTCAGATAGTCGTGCCCTCACGAGCATCCTGCAAGTTGAGAGGGCGCGGCCCAGGCCTTCTTCTTCTCGCCCTGCTCGGATGCTCGGCGATTGGAGCCACGAGCGCGGCAGCACAATCGGCAGCCGAAGCACAAACTGGACAGACGGCCGAGTCATCGGCAGCCGTAGGCGTCGAGGCGCCGGAGCCCGCCGGGTCTGTGGACGTCGCCGAGCTCATGGCCGAGGGCCCGCTGCCGGATATCGTGATCGGGGATCCGAACGCGCCCGTGACGATCGTGGAATACGCCTCGATGACCTGCGGCCACTGCGCCAATTTCCACGAGAGCAGCTATCCTGTGATCAAGAAGGACTACATCGACACCGGCAAGGCGAAGCTGATCATCCGCGAGTTCCCCTTCGATCCACGCGCCCTTGCCGCCTTCATGCTGGCGCGCTGCACGGGCGACGACGAGAAGCGCACGGCGATGATCGACGTTCTCTTCGACCAGCAGGACCAGTGGGCGCGGGCTGAGAACGCCTCCGCCGCGCTCCTGAACATCGCCAAGCTCGCTGGCTTCACCCAGGAGAGCTTCACCGCCTGCCTGAACAATAAGGAGCTCCAACAGCAGATCGTCGAGACGCAGGAGCGCGGGCAGCAGGAATTCGGCGTCGACGCGACGCCCACCTTCTTCATCAACGGCGACAAATATGCAGGCTCGCTTCCCGCCGACCAGATGGCCGCGATCATTGAGGAAAAGCCATAGAGAGCGGCAACGCGAATTGCGGAGGACTTGCGCTGGCACAGCTAAATGATACGCGGCCCGCGGGCGAAGGTCAGGCACTGGCCAAACTAGGCAAGCGTCTTGCGACCAGCATCGTGGCTCTCGGTGCCATGGTGCTGTCGCCACGATTTGCCGAGGCGCATGCGGCCAATCCGCCGGAGGGTCCCGCCGATCTGTGGGCGGCCTGGACGTTGGATCCGATCGTCTTGGTTGGCTTTGTAGCAATCGTCGCCGGATATGCGCTTGGGGTCGGAAAGCTGTGGCGCCGGGCCGGGGCCGGTCGCGGGATCGCCCCGTCGGGGGTTGCAAGCTTCACGGCGGGCATGGCGGCCTTTTCTGTCGCGATGGTCTGGCCTCTCGACGCGCTCGGCGAGATCCTGTTCTCGGCGCATATGGCCCAGCACATCGTCCTGACCGCTGTCGTTCCGCCCCTCCTCTGGCTCGGGCGGCCCGTGATCCTGCTTTGGAGCGTTCCGAGGCAGCTTCGCAGCCATGTCGGTGCGTGGCTCCGGATCCGGCCGGTTCGCACGCTCTGGACCTGGATGACCCTGCCGCTTCCAGCCTTCCTCCTGGAAGGAGCTATCTTGTGGGGCTGGCATGCTCCGGGCGCCATTGCGGCGGCTCTTGAAAACGAGGCGATCCATGCCGCCATGCACCTCAGCTTCCTGGTGGGCGGCTTGTTGTTCTGGCACGCGCTGGCCCATGCGGGCCGGAGGCGGGGGACCGGATATGCCGAGACGGCCGCGCTGTCGTTCTTGACCATGATGCACACCGGCCTTCTCGGTGCACTCCTCACCTTCACGCCGAGACCGCTCTATTTGGCCTATGGCGACAGCCCCCTGGCATGGGGCCTGACGCCGCTCGAGGATCAGCAAATTGCCGGTATCATCATGTGGGTGATCTGCGGCACGATCTATATCGTGGCTGGGGTTCTCCTTCTCGCCGCTTGGCTAGGCCAGATCGAGCGGCAAAACGTCTCAGCTCCGTCATTTCTAAGCGAGTATGAGTCCGCACGTCCGGCCCTGCGCCTGGCCCGCTCGGACGTCCGCCCCTACCCAAAATCGGAACCGGGCTGAACAAGGTCCCTTCCATTTGTCATCCCGATCACGAGCGGAATGAGGCCCATGCACGACCACTCCGAAAACAATGCCGAAGGCCGAGGCAAGCGCCTGCTAATCGCGGTTGCGCTCAATGTCGGCATCACCGTGGCGCAGATCGTCGGCGGCCTGATCTCCGGTAGCCTCTCCGTGCTCGCAGACGCGGCCCACAACGCCAGCGATGCCGCAACCCTCGGGATCTCCTATGGCGCCTGGCGTCTGTCGAGACGCAAGGCCGATGAGAGGCGCACCTTCGGCTATAAGCGTGCCGAGACGGTCGGGGCGTTGATCAACCTCACGACGCTCTTCGTGATCGCGCTGTACCTGCTCTACGAGGCCATCAACCGGTTCTTCAACCCTCAGGAGGTCGGTGGCTGGGTCATGATCATCGTCGGCGCGATCGCCGCCGTCGAGGACGGCCTGTCCGTGTGGGTGCTCTCGAAGGACCAGGGCAGCCTCAACATGAAGAGCGCCTTCCTGCACATGATCGCTGACACCATGGCGACGGTCGGCGTGATCATCGGCGGCGTTCTCATCCTTCTCTTCGACATCAAGTGGGTTGACCCGCTGATCACCGCCCTGATCGCCGTCTACATCTTCATTCACGGCTATCACGAGATCCGCAAGACCATCAGTGTACTCATGGAAAGCGCCCCGAAGGACTTCGACTTCGACGGGATGATCCGGGATGTGAAGAGCGTGGACGGCGTAGAGGACATTCATCACGTCCATGTTTGGCGTCCCGATGAGGAGCGCCTCGCCTTGGAAGCCCATATCGCGACCAAAGAGCGAGATCTCGCCAAAGTCGACGAGCTGAGGCATCGGATCAAGCGCTTGCTGCAAGAGCGTTTCAAGATCGACCATGCGACGCTCGAGGTCGAATTCGCTGATGCTATCGATCACGACCGCGCGGTTATTCGGCAGGAGTGAGAAGATGCGAGGAGAGCGACAGGCACTGACCATTCTTCCGCCGCCCAGGCGATCAGAAGTGTTACTGAGGAGAAGCGCATGAGCGGCTTGCTCGCAGTTCTCGGCTTTGCGCTCCTGCCGGCGCTCGGCAATTTCGGAGGCGGCCTCCTGGCCGAGTTCATCCGAACCTCACCGCGTGCCCTGAGCTGGGCGCTGCACGCGGCCGCCGGCATCGTCATTGCGGTCGTCGCGGTCGAGATCATGCCGGAGGCGATTTCCAAGGTCCCGGGCTGGGGCCTCACGGTGTCGTTCCTGCTCGGCGGGGCCTTCTACATGGCCGTGGACTGGGTCGTCGGCCGCGTCCAGGGCGCCGGCGGCTCGGGCATGTGGATGATCTATTTCGCCGTCTGCATGGACCTTTTCAGCGACGGGCTGCTGATTGGGGCGGGCTCCGCTGCATCATCGAGCCTGGCCTTGGTCTTGGCGCTCGGCCAGCTTCTGGCCGACGTCCCCGAAGGGTTCGCCGCGATGGTCAATTTCAAGGGGAAGAATGTCCCGCGGACCAGGCGCCTCTTACTTTCCGTGTCCTTCGCGGTGCCGGTCCTTCTGGCTGCTACGCTGGCCTATGTCCTGCTGCGCGGCCGCAGCGAATCCCTGCAGATGGCCGCCATCGTCTTCACGGCTGCACCGCTCGTGCTGGCGGCCGTGGAGGACATGATTACGGAAGCCCATGAGAGCGCAGAGGATAGCAAGATCTCGATTATGGCCTTTCTCGGCGGCTTCGCCCTGTTTACCTTAGTCTCCACCTCACTTGGATGATCATGGAATGAATTCTGGCTCGCGCTAGAGACCGAGCATCACAATCAGTCTAGGGAAGGAAAATCAGCTGTTGAATATGATCGAGACGATGCGTCGAGAGCGTCGGCGATGACCGGAAGCGTGGGGTCGACGGCAGCCGGGGAGAAACCGGACGGCGCGGAAGTTCCGGCCGAAGCGACGACAAGTGGTTCATGGCTAGCGTTGTTCGCGGCATGGCTGATCGCGCTCGGCTCGACACTCGGGGCATTGTTCGTCGGTGAGGTGATGGGGCAAGTGCCTTGCAACCTTTGTTGGCACCAGCGAGCCTTCATGTTCCCGCTGGCGGTTATCCTGGCCATTGCGGCGTTCCGTGGCGACACAAGCATATGGCGCTACGCCTTCCCTATCGCGGTGATCGGAGGTCTGATTGCCGGCTTCCACGGCCTGATCTATCTCGGCGTTATGCCGGAGGCGATCGAACCTTGCGGACAGGGGCCTTCTTGTGCGAGCGCCGATATGACAGTCCTCAGCGGTTTACCGCTTCCGCTTCTCTCGTTCGCGGCATTCGCGCTCATCGCTACGTTTCTCCTACTTTCGCGCAGGCCTTATCGCCCATGAACCGCCGAACTCTCGTATCCACGACCGCCCTTCTGGCGGTTGCCGCGTTCGCCGGGTCTGCTGTCCTGTATGGGCGCCAGCGCAGCGCTGAAGCTCTCGCGGCGGCTGGGGGAAGCCAACTCATCCGCTCTCATTCGCCCGTTATCGGCACGGCGGACGCGCCGGTAACCGTGGTGGAGTTCTTTGATCCCTCTTGCGAGGCGTGCCGAGCCTTTTATCCGATCATGAAGCAGATCCTGGCCGCCCACCCGGACGATGTTAAGTTGGTCTTGCGCTATACCCCACTTCACGAGGGCTCGGACGAGGTGGTCCGCATCGTTGAAGCTGCCCGGCGTCAAAACATGTTTGAAACCGTTCTGGAGGCCCTACTAGCTCGTCAGGCCGAATGGGCGGTCCACGGTGCTCCCGATCTTGACAAGGCGTGGAACATCGCCGGAGCCGCCGGCCTCGATATCGACCGCGCCAAGAGAGATGCGGCGTCGCCGGAGATCGCGGAAGTACTCCGGCAGGATGTTAAGGATATGGAAGCTGCCAAAATCCAAAGAACACCAACCTTTTTCGTCAACGGAAAGCCGCTGACAGAGTTTGGTCCTCAACAGCTCTACGATCTTATCGTGAGCGAAATCCCATCAAACAACGACGGGTCGTAAATTCGCATTTGTGTGCTTTCGGAGTGTAGGAATTGCCATACATAAGGCCGCATGGGAAAAAGTCAGCTATGTTGACCTTTTTTGCCTATGCGGGCCCTGCCCTCGCTGAAATTGCTGGATGCTTCGCCTTTTGGGCATGGCTTCGCCTCGACAAGTCGCCTGTGTGGCTAGTGCCGGGAATATTGTCGCTTACGCTGTTTGCCTACCTGTTGACTCTCGTTGAGAGTGAGGTGGCGGGGCGGACCTATGCGGCCTACGGCGGCGTTTACATCGTCGCTTCCATCTCTGGCTATGGCTAGCCGAGGGGCACCCTCCGGACTGGTGGGACGTTACGGGCGCGACCGTCTGCATCATGGGCGCAGGGCTTATCTTGCTCGCCCCCGTACATAATTCAAGAATTATGGACAGTTTTGGTTGTGCAGTTTGCTCAATGGGTTACACTGTCCATAAATCATGGACAAAAGTATCGCCCCTTTTCGCTCGTTCGGCTATGCCTGGGTCTCGACCGTCGGCCAGACGCTCGAGGCCCAGCTTGAGGAGCTGCACGCCGCTGGCTGCACCAACGTCTTCCGGGAAAAAGTCTCCGGTGCGAAGGCTGACCGCAAGGAGCTGATGAAGCTCCTCGCCACTCTCGGTCCTGGCGACGAGTTGGTGGTGACGCGCATTGACCGCCTGGCTCGCTCAACCTTCGACATGTTCGCCATCGTCAAGCGCATCGTCGATGCCGGTGCGCGCTTCCGCTCGCTCGCCCAGCCTTGGGCGGATACCGACGACAGCACCGGCCGTCTCATGCTGGCCGTGCTCGGCGGTCTCGCCGACGTCGAGCGGGATCTGATCAAGACCCGCACGGCTGAACTGATGCGGTGGATGCCCCCACGCAGCGGCATCCTGTATGCCATGACGGTTCTATAGGAACCAAGCGGAGGGCGCATCAATGACGAAGATCAGCATGTTGGCGATCGACCTGGCAAAGGGAAGCTTTCAGGTCTGCGCCGTCGGGCCGGATGGGGCGGTTCTCTACAATCGGGCGCTGTCGCGGCCGCGTTTGATGGCATTACTAGCCGGCGAACCGGCTTGCGTGGTGGCGATGGAGGCCTGCGCGACGTCGCATCACTGGGGCCGGGTGGCGCAGGCGCACGGCCATGAGGTCCGACTGGTTCCGGCCGTCTACGTGAAGCCCTTCGTCAAGCGCCAGAAGAACGATCGCGCGGATGCCGAAGCGATTGCGGAGGCCGCGTCGCGACCCTCGATGCGCTTCGTAGCGGTGAAGAGCACCGAGACGCAGGGCCGTGCAGTCGCCTTCCGCACCCACCAATGCCTGGTGCGGCAAAGGACGCAACTGATCAACGCGCTCCGTGGCCATCTGGCCGAGTTCGGACTCGTGGCGCCGAAGGGGCCGGCGAACCTCAAAGTGCTGGAGGGTGCGCTCGCTGACGAGGCCAGTGATCTGCCTGCCGTCGTGCGAGAGATGGGGGCGATATATCTTGGGCAGATCGCGCAGCTCACGGAGGTGATCGAGCGGCTGGCCGATGAACTTGAGACAGCCTCGAAGACGGACACAGAGCTTCGACGGCTCTGCACCATACCGGGGATCGGGCCGGTAACGGCGGGCGCTGTTGCGGCCTTCGCGCCGGACCTCGACACGTTCGACAGCGGGCGCAACTTCGCGGCTTGGCTGGGCCTCGTGCCCAGGCAGCGGTCGACGGGCGGCAAGTCCAAGCTGGGATCGGTCAGCAAAATGGGCCAGACCGACATCAGGCGGCTCCTCATCGTTGGCGCCATGAGCGTGATCCGATGGGTGGTCAGCAAGGGTGGTAGTGCGAACCGCTGGCTCGCGAATCTCGTTGCGCGCAAGCCGAAGATGGTCGCGGCTGTCGCACTCGCGAACAAGATGGCGCGCATGATCTGGGCCATGACCATGAAGAAGGAAGATTACCGGATGGCGTGACCTGAAGCCCGTCAGGGGAACAAGGCACGGCATGGCCGCAAGGCCGGGGTGAGCGATCGACGAGGAGTAGGCGACACGGACTTCGAAGTTCAAGGCAGGGACATTCAGACCCGGGGCTCGAGCGCATGCAGCTCTCTGAACCGATGTGAACCCCGCTTTCCGAACAGCATACCGGCCCGTGGCGTCATCAAGGCCACATCGAGAGGCCTGACACACGTCCGATCGAAGACCCCGCCGCCGAAAGACCGAAGATTACGCTTGCCAAACAGGGGGCATCCACACACGCACCGGGTTTGCCGGAGGCTCCAACTCTTGAGAGACTGGAGCCATGACAAGCAAGACGACGAATAGGTTTTCCGCGGAAGTGCGCGAACGCGCTGTGCGAATGGTGCTCGAACACCAGAGCGATCACGCCTCGCAATGGGCGGCGATTGGTTCGATCGCAGCGAAGATCGGCTGCACGGCCGAGACGCTTCGGAACTGGGTTCGGCAAGCGGAGCGTGATCAAGGCCTTCGTCCCGGACCGAGCAGTGAAGAGCGCGACCGGATCAAGGCGCTGGAGCGGGAGGTCCGCGAGCTACGCCAGGCCAACGAGATCCTTCGCAAGGCGTCAGCGTATTTTGCCCAGGCGGAGCTCGACCGCCCGTTCAAGCGATGAAGGCCTTCATCGACGAGCATCGCGGCGTCTATGGGGTCGAGCCGATCTGCAAAGTGCTGCCGATCGCCCCGTCGACCTACCGCGAGCATGCTGCCCGACAAGCTGATCCGGGCCGGGCGTCAGCGCGTGAACGCCGTGATGCCGGCCTCTGCGAAGACATCCGCCGGGTCTTCGCGGCGAACTTCGAAGTCTACGGCGTGCGCAAGGTATGGCGGCAGATGAAGCGCGAAGGGAGCGACGTCGCCCGCTGCACGGTGGCCCGCTTGATGCGGCAGATGGGCTTCAAGGGTGCCGTCCGCGGCAAGACCGTGCGGACCACGATCAGCAATCCTGCCACCCCGTGTCCGCTCGATCGGGTGAGCCGCCAGTTCAAGGCGCCGTGTCCGGATACCCTCTGGGTTTCCGACTTCACCTACGTCGCTACCTGGGCCGGGTTCGTCTATGTCGCCTTCGTGATCGACGTCTTCGCCCGGCGCATCGTCGGCTGGCGCGTGTCGCGCTCGGCCAGGACGGACTTCGTTCTCGATGCTCTGGAGCAGGCGCTTCACAATCGACGGCCCGTCCGGAAAGGAGGCCTCGTCCATCACAGCGATCGTGGCGTCCAACTCTCAGGGCGCAATCTCGAAGCTCCGGACCCCAATTGGACGCTCGACGATTTCCAGTGCGAAGAGGACGTCCCTTTTTGAGCGCTCCCGCAGCTTCGGGCTCGCTTAACCGCCATCGGCGAAGACATGGCGCGGCTACGGCCAGAGATGTTGCGGATCAATCACATTCCATCATTTTCGTTCATGCCGTCATTTCGTCGCCTCGATGCAAACGTTAACCCTTCACTAAGGTTAATAAATGATTCTCGGCTCCGGTCGTGACTGGAATTGAGAGCTGGGAATGCCGCCGATGGGTTTGAAGAAGCGCACACGCAGTCGCGTGCAAGTCCTCCCTCACACGATTGCCGCACGTGCGTTTGGAACGGCCCTGATTCTGATGGTATCGGTTCTCTTTTCGATCGGGGAAGTGGCATTTCAGGATGTGAGGGTTCCGAGTATGGGGATCTCGCCCACGCTAGAAACGAAAGTCGCAACGCCATTTAAACGATCTGGGCAGCACAGCACCCTATCTGTCCAGAGTGCTTTGGCCAGCACGCGTCACGCCTCGACGACAACGGTGTCAGCCCACCTATCGGCCTCAACAAAAATCGGGGCTTCAAGGCTTGCGGAAAAGGGTAGTCGTGTCGTGTCGTCGTCAGGTGGAGTAACACGGATAACGGCCGCGACGGGGCAAAGTTTCGTTCAAGCCAGCCGGGCTCTTGGCGATGCCAGAATGCGTAGAACGCTTGCTGGCCGAGCTGCGGCGGACAATCGTGACATGGTCGCGCAAACTTTCAGCTCTCGCGTTCTAGATGAGTTGAGACGCCCCGCAGATGACGCAGCCGAAACGGCAACATCGATAGACGCCAGATTTGCCGCACTTGCAGCGAGCGCCCCTGCGAAGAATGTCTTGGAAAAAGAAAAGAAAAAGTCGCTCTTAACGCTTGCCTATGCGCCCGCGTCGACATTGACTTCGGATGTTTTCGACCATGTCCTGAACGAAAAGGAGCGTGGCTTCACTCCGCCGATCGGACCTCAAGACCATTCCTGGGCGGCAAAATCGTTGCCGGCAGCTGCGTATTCGGATCGCGAACAAAAATGCCTTAGCAATGCAATTTATTTCGAGGCGCGAGGCGAAGAAGAAGAAGGGCAGGCGGCCGTCGCCCAAGTGATCCTAAATCGCGTAAGAAATCCTGCCTACCCAAAAACGATCTGCGGCGTTGTATATCAAAACCAAAGCTGGAAGAATCGTTGCCAGTTCTCGTTTGCCTGCGACGGCGTCGAAGATCGTATTGACGATCGCCAAGCTTTTGCAATAGCCAAGCGCATCGCTCATAAGGTCACGGCCGGAAAGACATGGGTGCCGACCGTGGGATCGGCGACAAGTTACCATGCCACCTACGTCAAGCCGCGATGGGCAAAAGCGATGGAGCGGGTCGACAAGATCGGTCGTCATATCTTCTACCGGACCTTCGGCGGCGGATGGAGCTGATTATCGACATCATCGCGGAAAGCTATGCTCCTTCGGCTTTGGGCGATCCCTTGCCGGTGAGTTGGTAAAGTCTGGACCAAATTCACGCTTATTTTCGTCGCCCATTAATGACCGCACTTTTCGGGATGTATGCAAACGCTGCTACGATCGGTGATCGGTGGTCCGCGTTGCTCAATGATCTGCGGCGTTTTTATTCACGGCATCGTCATAGGCCTGATGATGCAAGCAATCCGATTGTCGAGCATAGTCTTGTTTGAAGCGGAACAGAGACGCTCGTTTCCGACAAAAGGAGTACCTCGTCTATGAGCTTTAAGACAGCTTTCGCCGCCGGCATCGTTTCCGGTCTCTTGCTGACCTCTTCTCTGGCTTCTGCGCATGATAAGATCGACGTAATTTCGACGTCTGGTTGCGGGTGTTGCATAGGCTGGGTGCGCCATATGCAGGACGCCGGCTACAAGGTCACCAATCTGGCAATGGCCGACCTACATGCCAGAAAAATGCAAGCCGGCCTGAAGCAAGGCCAGACATCCTGCCACACCGCGTTCGTGAATGGCTATGTAATCGAGGGGCATGTTCCCGCGACAGACGTCGGTCGGCTTCTAAGCGAAAAACCTGATGCCATCGGGCTGACGGTACCGGGGATGCCTCAGGATGCGCCGGGCATGGGAACCGGCGATGAACACTACGACGTGTTTCTCGTGAAGAATGATGGCACGGCCGAGATCTTCGGCAGCTATCCTGTCTGAGTGTCTAGCGGCCCGGACGCTTCGCCATCGCGAAGGTCATCACGACTAGAATGACTGCGATCCGGAGGCTGAGGAGGCTCATTCCCTCGACCAACCCACTTGCCCAGACCGCTTCGCGCCTTTCGTTGCGGCTCGTCTTCTGTGCAACTACGTCGCCCGTTTGTGAACCGCGAGTTTGAGATTCGATTCTTGGTTATCGCAGCGAGACGTCTGCGACTAAACAGCATAGACAATTTGTAACGTCCCACCTTCAAGGTGAGACGTTGCGGAACGACGAGAACGAGATTGACGCTGAGATGGCCATGATTATCGCTATAAGCTTTAGCGTAAACGGAAGGCAGGAGCAAAAATGAATTGGCGCCCCGGCAAGAATGGTGCCGTCATCTTCGGCACGACAACAGTCGTTGCCGTGATGATCGGCCTTGTTTCTTATTCGCCGACGCTCTACCAGCTGTTTTGCGCTGCGACGGGTTACGGCGGTACGGTGCAGCGGGCGAATGCCGCGACCGCTCCGGCCAAAATGATCGACCGGTCGGTGACGGTGCGCTTCGATGCGAATGTGGCGGCTGGCCTCGACTGGGACTTTGCTCCTGAAAGGCGTCAAATCACCGGCAAGTTCGGGGAGCCGATCCAAACCTACTACACGGCGACGAACAATTCCGACAAGACAGTCGTGGCCCACGCCGTCTTCAACGTCACGCCCTACCAGGCGGCGCCGTATTTCTTCAAAATCGAGTGCTTTTGTTTCACCGATGAGAAGCTGAAGCCGGGTGAAAGCGCCAAAATGCCATTGGTCCTTTACGTTGACGGTCAGATGGCCAAGGATCCGACGACGGCTTCGCTCAACAGCGTGACGCTTTCCTACACCTTCTACAAGCAGGTAAATCCATCGGCGGAGACAATCGCCAACGCCAGGGATCTCGGTGAGGGTTCTCGAGAAAAGGCAGCGGAACTGAGTGAAAACTTCGAAGCGGCGACTTACGCCAACGATGCGCCGCGAAAATAGCCAATTTCGTGCGTGCCCGCGGAATCGAGTTTGAACACAGAGGACCGCCATGCAACTAAGCCGAACGATGCGGATGACGCGCGCCAGTACCGCTTTAAGCTTTACCTTCTTTGCGGCCGCACCGACAGTCAAAGTGGACCACGCGGTTGCGCATGACTATCGCCTGGGCGATCTTCAGATCGGCCACACCTGGACGAAACCCGCGGTGGCGGGAAGCGATGCCGATCTCTACGCGCCGATCTTCAATATGGGGGACACCGAGGCGAAGCTGGTCGCCGTGTCAAGCCCAATCTCTGACAGTGCGCAGTTGCATGGATCTGCGGACGACGGCGATCTGCCAATCGCGGCTGTCGATCTCCCGCCGGGTAAGCCGGTCGCTACGGCCCCTTGGCGCGAGCATGTTGTCTTGACCAATTTGAAAAGGACCTTGGTTCACGGTGATAGCGTCAAAGTGACATTTGACTTCGGGCGCGCAGGAACTCAGGTTCTCGACGTCGAAGTCGAAGATCCGTCTGGTGATTGATTGACGCAAGTTCTAATTCCTGTGCATTTTCTTCATGGCTGGCTGTCGCTGTTTGACTCTTTGATCGGAGCCGTTGCAGCCGAAAAGGAAATCTGATGTCGGTCAGTCCTTGAATGACCGCGCAAGTGACGGGCAAGACTTTCGTACTGAATCTAAATTGTCTCCCGTGAAGTATGTCGAAGCCATTGAAATGGCGGGCTTATCGGCTTCAGGGAAGAATTAATTTTCGCCAGTTTTAGCCGTCTGTGGGCTGAGACACTTGCAAATTGCGTTGCGGTGGCTGGCATTATTCCATGGCTTTCGGGTCCATGAATCGGGAGCTGCGGAATGCGTCCGAAGGAGCGGCGGGACAGCGGGCAGACGGACATGTTCCGTGCCCGGCTCGACCAGATCGTCGACACGAACCATGCTCTCGCCAGGCTCGGCCGGGCGATCGACTGGCAATTTCTGGAAGAGCGGCTCGGCGCGGTCTACACGGACGCGCCCGGCCACCCGCCTCTTGCGACGCGGCTGATGGCCGGACTGGCGATCCTGAAGGCGATGCACGATTTGTCCGACGAGGCACTGTGCGATCGCTGGCTGGAGAACCCCTATTATCAACTGTTCTGCGGCGAGGAGTTCTTCTGCCACAGGCTGCCCTTCGACCGATCCTCGATGACGCGCTGGCGCCAGCGGATGGGCGAAGAGAGGTTGAACGCGCTTCTGCAGGAGAGCCTCGCCACGGCGACGCGCACCGGCGCGGCCAGGCCCGCCGACTTCACCAAGGCCATCGTCGACACGACCGTGCAGCCCAAGGCCGTCGCCCATCCGACCGATGCCAAGCTGATGCAGCGCTCGCGCGAGCGCCTGGTGCGCTTGGCCAAGACGCTGGGGATCGATCTGCGCCAGTCCTATGAGCGGGTCAGCAAGTTCGCCCTGATCAAGCAGCAGCGCTATGCCCATGCCAAGCAGTTCAAGCGGGCGAACAAGGCGCTGAGAACCCTCAGGACCTATCTCGGCCGGGTCATCCGCGACATCGTCAGGAAGACCAAGGGCGACGCCGAGCTGGAAGCCGCCACCGCCCATGAGCTGATGCTGGCCCGCCGGGTCCATGCCGGCAACCGCAATCTCAACCCCGTCAGGGGCCAGCCGAGAGACGCCGATCTCAGGGTCTTCAGCCTGCATGCGCCCGAGGTCGAATGCATCGGCAAGGGAAAAGCCCACCGGCCCTACGAGTTCGGCGTCAAGGTCTCCGTCGCCACAACGTTGAAGCGCTCGAAGGGCGGCCAGTTCGTCACCCATGTCGCGGCGCTGCCGGGCAAGCCATATGACGGCCATACATTGGCAAACGTCATCCCCGCCATCGAGCGCCAGGTCGGCGCGACCCTCACGAGGATCATCGCGGACGCCGGCTACAAGGGCCACAACGCCCCTCAAAGCCATCGCCTCAAGGTCTACACCTCGGGCCAGAAACGCGGCATGACCGAGGCCATCCGCCGCGAGATGCGAAGGCGGGCGGCCGTCGAACCCGTCATCGGGCACCTCAAGGCCGATCACCGAATGGACCGCAATCTTAGGTGGTCCCCGTTCTCCGACTCTTCCGCAGATTGTGTGGTCATGAGGCTTTGCGACTCTTTCTGACACCGCAGATGATGCGGTGGAGAAGGCATGCTTCAGATATCCATGGTTCCCGGCTGCCTCTGCGGTCGAACCCGGCGCGAAGGGCCGTCGGGATTATCCGTTTCTGCGCAGAGCCGGCGTAGCGGGGCAACATGCCCGGAATGTCAGCAGCGATCGACAATCATTCACGGGCACTATCACCGGCGTCCGTTGGATCTGCCCCTGATTGGTCGCCATGTCCGGCTCGATCTGCGCGTTCGGCGGTATGCCTGCCAGAACGCAAATTGCCGACGCCAAACTTTCGGAGAACGACTCCCGATGCTGATCGCGCCCTCGGCGCAACGGACCAAACGTCTGGCGAAGGCGCAGGCGAGGATCGGAGTGGCTCTCGGTGGCGCGGCAGGCAGCCGCCTTGCAGCGAAGATCGCCATGCCCGTGAGCGGCGACACGGTTCTGCGCCTGATCCGCCAGATGCCGCAGCCAGTCCTGCCGCCGGCCACGGTCATCGGTATTGACGACTGGGCCATGAAGAAGCGTTTGCGTTACGGCACGATCATCGTCGATCTCGAGCGACATTGCCCGATCGACCTCCTACCAGATCGTACGGCGGGAACGGTGACCGATTGGCTTCGCCAAAGGCCTGAGATCGAAATCGTCGCACGGGTCGCTCGACCGAATACCGTCGTGGGATCACGACGGGCGCTGCGAACGCCGTCCAGGTCGCCGATCGTTGGCATCTTCTCTCCAACACGCGGCAAATGGTCGAGCGATGGACTGCAGGCGCTCATGCGCGGCTTCGGAGTTTGCCGCCGCTCCAGAGCGTAGAGACGTCAGGAAAGGGCCGCACCAAGGCGTTTCCCCGCACGCGGTCGGACGCCACGAGCGCCGCCGATAGCCGAGGACGGCGCATGGCCCAGTATGAAGACATCCGCCGCCGCTATCTCGCGGGCGAGACGCTGATGGCGATGACCCGTTCGACCGGCCTGGCTCGAGCAACCGTGCGCAAGTTTGCTCATGCCGAAAGCTTTCCCGAACGCTCGGCTCGAGCGCCGCGGAGGAGCATCATCGACCCTTATCTGCCGATGCTCGAAGCGCGATTGGCAGAGGGCTGCGAGAACGGTCTTCGGCTTTGGCGTGAAGCCCGGGATCAGGGCTTTCCTGGAACGCCCAAGCAAATTCGGCGGTGGCTTCAGGATCGACGGACCGGCCTCTCGAAGTTCACCACGCATCGTAACGGCGATCATGCTCGACCGCAGCAAGCCCCGCAACCACCGTCCCTGCCTTCCTCAGCAACTCGCGTGGATGATCGTCAAGGCGCCCGAGACGAGATCGGTCGATGTGACCTGATACCAACGGGCATTCATCAGAACCCGTGAGCCCAGTCACGCATGCCGATGGAGATGATTTTCCACGGCTGGTCGACGAGCTTGTTCCAAGCTTGGCAGCAGTGGGCGAGGATGTCGTCGTAGTCGAAGAAGATGCGGTTCGACAGCCAGTTGTCGCGCATGAACTGCCAGACGTTTTCCTGCGGGTTCAATTCGGGCGCCTTCGATGGCAGGAACATCAGGGTGATGTTGGCAGGCACCTCGAGCTTGGGCGTCGTGTGCCAGCCGGCCTGATCGAGGATGAGAACGGCGTGAGCGCCGGGGTCGATGGCGAGACTGATCTCCTTCAAATGCTGGTTCATTCCGCCGGTGTCGCAATAGGGCAGGACGAGACCGGCGCCCTTGCCCTTCTTCGGACAGATGGCGCCGAAGATGTAGGCCCATTGGGTGCGCAGGTCGCTGGGAGCCGAGGGGCGGGTTCCACGCTTGGCCCATCGTCGCGTGACCTTGTTCTTCTGGCCTATCCGGGCCTCGTCAGCCCACCAGAGTTCGATCTCGGTGCCTTCCGGGAGGCTCGTCTGGATGGCTGCCAACTCGCTCGGGAAGCTTTTTTAAAATCCTCCACCTCGACCTCGTTCTGGGCATGGTGGCGCGGGCGAGCCGAGAGTTTGGCAAAGCCCAGCGCCTTGAGTTCGCGCCCGACCGTCGTCTCGTCGATCTCGATGCGGAATTCCTCGAATATCCAGCGCACCAGATCCTTGCGTCGCCACCTGACGACGCCGTGGATCGCCGGGATCGGTCCCCGTTCGACCACGTCTACCAGCGCCTGACGCTGCTCCTCGTTCAGCTTCGGCCGATTGCCCGGCGCCTTGCCGTTGATCAGTCCATCCAGACCGCGGGCATTGAACCGCATCACCCAGTCGCGGATGATCTGCAAGGTGACGCCGCCGATCCGTGCCGCATCGCTGCGCGAGCCGCCGTCGTAGATCTCGGCCAGTGCCAAAAGGCGCCGGGCCTGGGCGGCGTCCTTCGTCCTCTTTGCCGCTCTTCTCAGCAAAGGCCCATCGAAATCTGGCCGAAGCGGGATCGGTATCGCCATGGCAAACCTCCGTTTGCCATCAATGATTCAGACTTTCCTAGCGTTGGGAATCCCCAGAGAGTCAGCCTCCACGCACGTTGGTATGAGACCCTGAACTTCCTCCAAATTTGGGTAGAGTCCGTCGATCACGGAGACGGACGATGCGACCATCACGGTTCACAGAGGAACAGATCATTGGAATGCTGAAGGAGCAGGAGGCCGGCGCGAAGACGGCGGATGTCTGCCGCAAGCACGGCATCTCGTCGGCGACCTTCTACAAGTTCAAGGCGAAGTTCGGCGGCATGGAGGTGTCGGACGCCCGCCGCCTGAAGGCGCTTGAGGACGAGAATGCCCGGCTGAAGAAGCTCCTTGCCGAGCAGATGCTCGACAACGCGATCCTGAAGGATGTCGCCGCAAAAAAATGGTGACGCCCGACGCGAAGCGGAAGGCTGTGGTTCATGCCTGCGAGGTGCATGGGGTGTGAGCCAGCGTCGGGCGTGCCAAGCTCTGAGGATCGACCGTTCGACGGTGCGCTACACCAGCATCCGTCCGGACGATGAACCGTTGCGCGAGGCGATGAAGACCGTGGCGGCGGAGCGTCGGCGGTTCGGCTATCGCAGGATCCACGTCATGCTGCATCGTCAGGGCCTCGTGATGAACCAGAAGAAGCTGCGGCGCCTCTACCGCGAGGAGAAGCTGCAGGTGCGCCGCCGTGGCGGCCGCAAGCGCGCGCTGGGCACGCGAAGGCCCATGCTCGTTCCCGATCGCGCCAACGCCCGCTGGAGCCTGGACTTTGTCTCCGACGCCTTCACCGACGGCCGTCGCTTCCGGGTGCTGGCCGTGGTCGACGATTATACGCGGGAATGCCTGGCGCTGATCGCCGACACCTCGCTGTCGGGACTGCGTGTCGTGCGCGAGTTGAACGCCATCATCTGCTGGCGTGGGCAGCCCGCTACGATCGTCTCCGACAATGGCACTGAACTGACCTCGATGGCGGTCCTGCGATGGTGCCAACAGACCGGCGTCGAATGGCATTACATCGCGCCGGGAAAGCCCATGCAGAACGCCTTCGTGGAGAGCTTCAACGGGCGCTTCAGGGACGAGTGCCTCAACGACACGCTGTTCTCGACACTGTCCGAGGCCCGCAGCGCCATCACCTCATGGAAGGAAGATTACAACCACCACAGACCACACTCGGCCCTCGGCAACGTGCCGCCGGCCGAGTTCGCAATGAAATCCACGCTGGAAAAACAGGCCGCATGAGGCCAAGAACGAAACCCAGGACTCTCGCTCAAACCGGAGGAGATTGGGGTCTCAGGTCAGATGAAGTCGACGTGATCCGGCGGATCGGCCAGGACCGTGACGCCATCGTCCTGATTCATCTTGTCCGTCGATTTGTTGACCTCGTCCGCCGTGTCGGCACGAAAGCTCGCGATGCCGGCCCGGTCTTCGACACATGGCTTCTTGAAGCAAAAACGTGCGGCGTGCGTGCGATGGAAACCTTCGCCGCAGGGCTCGAACAGGACCGCAGCGCAGTCAACGCCGCTTTGCAAACCGGCTGGAGCAACGCGCAAACGGAAGGGCAGGTCAACAAGCTCAAACTGTTCAAGCGTTCAATGTACGGACGCGGAAACCTCGATCTCCTTCGCCGACGGTTCCTCATGGCATCATGAACCACACAATCTGCGGAAGAGCCAGGAAACCGGGACCACCTCAATCATCTGGCCCACCGCATCGGCGACGCCGCCAACGCCGTCCTCGCCGCCGTCGGCTACAACTTCCGCCGCATCCTCGCTTGGCTGAAGCTTTTTGTCGCCTTCATCCAGATCGCGATCATCAGCCTATTCGGAACCCGCCAAACCGCCGCCGCCGCTTAGGGAGCCTTCTTCACGGGGGACTAAATTCCCCCCTCGTTGTTCGCTTGGCTTCTGCCTTTCTTGGCCTGACGACGATCAGCTGATCAGCGCACTGCGAATGATGAAGGCGATAACGCCAACGACGCCGACGCCGGCGAGCCAGAGAAGAACGAACCAGCCGATCCGCTTGACCCAGCCTGGCGGCGCGTCTCCATCCGTCGTCGATGGGCGGGAAGGGCGATTGCATTCTCGTTTTCGCCCAGACGAAATCAATGGTGATACCCCTCGTCGCGGCCGATCTTGCCCCGGAAGATCCAGTAGGCAAAGGTCGTATAGGCGAGAATCGTCGGAATCAGGATGGACGCGCCGACCAGCAGGAACTTCATCGAGGCATCAGGCGCGGCAGCCTGCCAGATGGTGACGTCCGGCGGGATGATGTGCGGATAGAAGTTGATGCCGAGCCCGGTATAGGAGAGCAGGAACAGTGTCAGCGCCGACAGGAACGGCTGGACATGTTTTCCCGTTCCCAACGACTGGAAAAGGCTGAAGGCCGCGAAGGCGACGAAGATCGGCACCGGCGCGGCGTAGAAGAACTGCGGAAAGGTGAACCACCGGAAGTAGAATTCGACGTCGAGAAACGGCATCCACAGACTGACGCCGCCGATCAGAGTGAGAATGCCGATGCCGGTGATGAAGGCGTAGCGCCGTGCGATGTCGTGGAGTTCCCCTTCGGTCTTCATCACGAGCCAGGTGGCGCCGAGCAGCGCATAGCCCACGACGACCGCGACGCCGGTCAGGAGCGAGAACGGCGTGAACCAGTCGAACCAGCCGCCGGCATAGGCCCGACCCTCGACGTCGATGCCCTGGACGAGGGCACCGAGTGCGATCCCTTGCGTGAGGGCTGCGACCAACGAGCCGATGAAGAACGACACGTCCCATAGCCAGCGGCCGCGCACCGTCTTGAAGCGGTATTCGAAGGCAACGCCGCGGAAGACTAGCGCGAGTAGCATGGCGATGATCGGTGCGTAGAGCGCCGGCATGATGATGGCGTAGGCGAGCGGGAACACGGCGAAGAGGCCGCCACCGCCGAGGATCAGCCAGGTCTCGTTGCCGTCCCAGATCGGCGCGAGAGTGTTCATGGCCGTGTCGCGGTTTTCGTGCCGCGCGAGGAACGGAAACAGGATTCCGGTGCCGAGATCGAAGCCGTCGAGAATGACGTAGGCGATGACGGCGAAGGCGATGATGAAGGCCCAGACGACGGCGAGATCCATGATGTCGTCCTTTTCTATTCGGCCGGATCGGCGATAGTGCGGTCTTCGAAGGCCGGCGCCGGGGTCAGGCCCGCCGTGCGGATCGGATGGTGGGGAGTGTCGGCCTCGAAAGGCGTCGGCTCGTGGCTCATCAGGCGAAGGATATAGAAGGTGCCGGCGCCAAAGAGCAGGAAGTAGACGACGATGAAGGCGATGAGGGATGTGCCGACCGCTTCCGCCGCGATGGGCGAATGGCTTTCGGCGGTACGTAAAAGGCCGTAGACCGTGAACGGCTGACGCCCGACCTCAGTGGTTATCCAGCCGCAGATGACGGCGACGAAGCCAGCAGGTCCCATCGCGATCATCGCCCGATTCAGCCACGGACTCTCATAGAGAGCTCCTTTGAATCGGGTGTAAAGCGACCACAGCCCGACGCCGAGCATGGCAAAGCCGATGCCGACCATGATGCGGAAGGTCCAGAAGATCAGCGCCGCGTTCGGCCAGTCTTCGCGCGGGAACGCCTTGAGGCCCTTGATCTGGCCGTCGAGCGAATGCGTCAGGATGAGGGAGCCGAGATAGGGAACGTCGAGCGCGTAGCGGGTGACCGCCGCCTGCATGTCGGGAATGCCGAACAGCGTCAGCGGCAAGGGCCCTTGCGCGTCGGCTTCGAAATGACCCTCCATCGCGGCGATCTTGGCCGGCTCGTATTCGAGCGTGTTGAGCCCATGAGCATCGCCGGCCAGGATCTGCAGCGGCGCGACGATCACCGCCATCCACAGCGCCATCGAGAACATTTTTCGGGCGCTGGCATTGTACCGGTTGTGCAGGAGGTGAAACGCGCCGACCGCGCCGACGACGAAGGCCGTCGTCAGATACGCGGCGAGGACCATGTGGACGAGGCGGTACGGGAAGGAGGGGTTGAAGACAATCGCCCACCAGTCTTCCGGCACGAACTGCCCGACCTCGTTCATCGAGAAGCCCGCCGGCGTGTGCATCCAGGAATTGACCGACAGGATCCAGAACGCCGAAAACAACGTGCCGATGGCGACGACAAGGGTCGCCGCAAAATGCAACGCCTTGCCGACACGCTTCTGCCCGAACAGCATGATGCCGAGAAATCCGGCTTCCAGGAAGAAAGCGGAAAGTACCTCATAGGCCATCATCGGGCCCAGCACGGGGCCAGTCTTGTCGGAGAAGACCGACCAGTTGGTGCCGAACTGGTAGCTCATGGTGATGCCGGAAACGACGCCCATGCCGAAGGACACGGCGAAGATCTTTATCCAGTATTTGAACGTGTCCATGTAGACGGCCTTGCCGGTCCACAGCCACAGGCCTTCGAGCACCGCGAGATATGAGGCGAGGCCGATCGAGAAGGCCGGGAAGATGATGTGGAAGGAGACCGTCAAGGCGAACTGGATGCGGGCGAGGAGGACGGGGTCGAAGCCTTCAAACATCGGTTATCTCTTCCACTCTCTGGACTTGCCGCATCGCACCTAAGTCGCGATGCGCCGCGCTGAAACCATGTGCGACCATTGATCTTACGCGCCATCCGGCTGCTACGCCGACCTGTTGGCTCGACGATCGTTTCAGAGGAATCGAATTGTCGATGACGATCCGAGTGACGCTGCCTTTGGAATCAAAAAACGTTCCCAAATATTTCCATGACCTGCGACAGCCAGGATTGGGAAGCTTGGTTGATCTTCTCGTTCGGGTAGACACCCCACAGAACTCGTTGCCGCAAATATCCGTTGATCTGCGCTTGGCGAACCGCGACGGCGCACCAGCGTCCATCACAAGATAGATCGTTGAGTATTACGCCCTGTTCGAGCTTTGCATCGACGGCACTGCGCTTGTCGGGGGCGGCGTATAGCGGAACTGGTGTCTGCGCCCAGCTTGCGACCTGAGCCGTTCTGCGGCCAGACAAAAGCGCTCCGTTGATCCATCCACTTTTACCATCCATCCCACGAATTCGTCGCCAGTTTCCGAATTCCTGATAGATTTCCAACGGAATGCCCGATCTGACGTAAACCCATGAGATTTGATAAGAGAGACTTGGGCCGCTTCGAACGTTGGCCTTGGAGGCCTTCAGGGAAACGAAGCGCGGAACGGGCAGGTCAACGCCTGCTGATCCCGGAGTGGCAATCGTTGCGAACACGGTCGCGACGCATATTATCCGCCAAGTGTGCCGTCGGGGATTAAAACGCATTGATCGCACGGCCCTCATGCCGGATGTAAATCACGCGGTTCGAGCCGAGAACTCCATGTATACAATGACAATTATCGAAACGAATGAAAATAGAACAATAATCCGAACGTATTAGAACGAACGTAATGGCGAAAATAATTGTCTTTTTGATGATTTCGTTTTGTCATCGCCTTGATTTCCTTGCCTTGTTTCGACGAATAGGCTCACGAATGCGAGTAAACTCTTTGGAACGCTTTTTCCCTCATGCCAACACACCGATACCGATCGCGGCCAGGAACATCGATATGGAGAAGATCGAGAACCCAAGGGCCATCGCTTTGTTTTTCGGCCTTGCCTTCTCAATCAGAGCTGCTCCGGTGGTCGGATAGTCCATGGCCGCCGAATTCGATGGCGTCCATTTCAGGCGTGTTGCTTCGTGCCGGGTTTCGTTCAACCCCATCGCGTGAATGGTAAGCAAGAGGGCCAGGAGGCACATCATACTGCTGGGAATCCAGATGATGAGGCCACCGAACTGTTCATCGGCGATGCCGGAAAACCCGTACATACGACCATTCACATCGTAGGCTGGATAGAGCACCGCCGCCTTCAATACGGTGTAGGAACCAAGGCCGATGTTGGAGAGGATCACGATAAGTAACGTCATCAGTCGCAGACCAAAGGGCCAGCCCTTTGGGTCGGGTCGTGGATCGAATATCTTCCACCAGAACAGCAATCCGACTGCCAGCATCGAAACATGCATCAGATAATGCAGCGGCTCACTGGACAGAGCTGCATCGTGATAGCGCGGAACTTGCCAGAAATAGAGGACCCCGATGAAAAGGATGGTTGCGGCGGCGGGATGTCCGATCATTCCAAAACCCCGGCGCAATGGCGGGCTCGAGAGAATCGGAACGAGGATCGTCTTGCGAATTGATCGGGGAAGTCCGGCAATCAGAAAGGCCGATGGCCACGACAACGCGATCAGCATCGGCCCCAACATCCGCAGAAGAAAATGCTGAATCTGATGGACGAAAAAAAGTCGCTCGGCCAATGGGTCGATCGGTGACTGCAATGCGATGACGATGGAGGCGACGCCCCCGAGGAAAGCCAGATGACGCCAGCGAGGCGTCGACAAGCCCACGTCGGAGCGCCGCCTGGCTCCCCAGACGTACACAAGGAGCAGAGCGATCGTCGGCAAGGCGATATCCAAGGAAATCGACCATGCCGACCAGACAGCGCCTTCCGTAAAATCAACACCGCCATGAGCTTGCGCTTGGGGTACGCTGATCAACAAGGTCCCGATGAAAGCGCCGCAAGCTGCAGTGGCAGCAATTATATCGCTGGATCGATCAGGCGTGCGCGATCGCTTGATAGCCGCTGACGTCCGTTCCGTTGCTGGGTCGACGAACAAGAGCATGTTGGCTCGCGACCTGACACCTGCGCCCGTGGAATTACGAATGGCCATGGGGTTCGAGACTGCAGCGGCACTGATTTTCGGTCTCATGCTGGAATGTTGCATGCCCGATACCGAACCGCTTTTTCATTTCGGCCTTGGCGTTTTCAAGAAACCCGTCGCCCGCACCATCCGGCATGACGAGATGGGTGGTGAGAGCGGTCTCTGTTGTGCTGAGCGGCCACACGTGAAGATCATGAACATCCGTCACACCTGGCATTGCTTCTAGTGAGGAACGAATCGCCGTCAGATCGATGCCCGGGGGCACCGCTGCCATCGACATAGCGAGGCTGTCCTTCAGCAAACTGCACGTGCTCCAGAA
Organism: Aurantimonas sp. 22II-16-19i; assembly: GCF_002088275.1. Classification (GTDB taxonomy): domain Bacteria; phylum Pseudomonadota; class Alphaproteobacteria; order Rhizobiales; family Rhizobiaceae; genus Jiella. The sequence goes on along the minus strand of NZ_AQQS01000011.1, from coordinate 959 downwards.
GATGACGGCGGCGATGACAAGGCTCAGCACAGGATCGATCCAGAGCCAACCGGTAAAGATAATGGCAAAGCCGGCGACGACGACACCGGCGGAAACCAGCGTGTCGGCCAACATATGGAGGTAGGCACCGCGGATGTTGATGTCGCCCTTCTGCCCGGATGAAAAAAGCCACGTGGTTATCCCGTTGATGACGATGCCGATGGCGGCGACGACGATGACCGTCGTGCCCCCTACCGGTTGCGGATCCTGGAACCGCCGGACAGCTTCCCACGCGATCACGCCGACCACGACGAGCAGGATTATTCCGTTAAACAGTGCTGCCAGAATGGACGATTTGTGAAGTCCGTAAGTATACCGTTCCGTTGGAGGGCGGGTTCCAAGAAATACGGCGACCCAGGCTACGATAAGTCCAAAAACATCGGAAAGGTTATGACCGGCGTCGGCGATGAGCGCGACCGAATTGACCGCATATCCATAACCTGCCTCGATCGCCACGAACACGATATTGAGACTTATGCCGATTGCAAACGCCTTGCCGAACGTAGCAGGGGCGTGATGATGGTGGTGCCCTTCATGGCCGTGATTGTCGCCGTGGTCGTGTCTTGTCATCACGCGCTCCGTTTGGATCGATTCCGGCGGCATCGCTGTGTCGCCTGTTGAACCGACAAGCTTTCAAGGGGCGGCGTAACACCTCGAGTGGCTGGAGGAGCAAGCCGAAATTTTAGAAGATGAAAAGGTGCCGATTATCCAGTCGGAAGGCCATTGCCATCGAAAACGACGTCCGCGGTCTCCTGCGCAACTCCTCCGGTGTAGAGTTTTCTGAGACAAGATTTTGGCCTTGAGTGGCTCCGTTGAGGAGGAGCCATGACAGACGAGAAGAGCGCCAGGGCGGGCGAGACGGAACGCGCCCATCACGCAGGAGACGGCTCGCCCGCCACGCCGCGCCAGCGGCGTATGTC
>NZ_AQQS01000100.1 GCF_002088275.1 Aurantimonas sp. 22II-16-19i | reverse complement strand
TGGAGGAAGAGAAAGAAAAATCGATTTCCTGAGTAGCGGCGAGCGAAACGGAAAGAGCCCAAACCAAGAAGCTTGCTTCTTGGGGTTGTAGGACACTCTATACGGAGTTACAAAAGAAAGTTATAAATGAAGCGGTCTGGAAAGGCCCGCCAAAGACGGTAACAGCCCGGTAGTTGAAATAGCTTTCCCTCCAGAGTGGATCCTGAGT
>NZ_AQQS01000010.1 GCF_002088275.1 Aurantimonas sp. 22II-16-19i | reverse complement strand
GGAAGGGATTCGAACCCTCGATACCGTCTCCGGTATACTCCCTTAGCAGGGGAGCGCCTTCGACCACTCGGCCACCTCTCCGACGCCGCTCTTCTAGGCGCAACCGGCCGATTTGCGCAACCCCCTCGCAGCGGTGTTTCCGTCGCAGATCGCGGGAGATCGGCACGCTTGACTGCGCTGCAGCCGGATCAGCGGGGCAGGGTGCCCGATTGGTCACAGGGACACCTTCCGAAAGAGGCCCATCCAAGTGGCTCATCGCGAACCTGCCGGGATTGGCAGGCGTCCCATACCGCGTGCCACGGATCGCGAGGCGCGGGACCGCCGGTGCGTCCCGACGTGCGAGAATGCCGAGGCATCACGGCACGGAGAAGGCGGAAGGGCAGCCGCTCGACTCGGACCGCCTCGGGAAATGTTTCGAGCGGCTCGCGGATGCGCGGGACAGGAAAGTTCAGGAACGGCCACGGGGCCCGTCGGTGCCCCGGCGCCGACGAGGAAAAGAGTGTGCCGAAGGGGACATCACGGCGGCGGCAGTGATGGCCGACCAAGCCAAGCCGAGCCGGGCCGCGACCGCTGGGGTCAGCCGTTCCCCTTGCGGGCCTTGCGGGCCGCATAGCGTTCGTCCCGGGCGGCCTTCAGAGCGGCCTCGTCCTGAACCATGCGGTTGATCAGCTTGTTGTCCTCGGCGGCCTTCTCGGCCTTCTCGGCCTCCTCGCGCTCGGCGGTTTCGCGGGCGATCCGGTCGGCCTCCTCGCGTTTCGCGGCCTCGCGCTCCTCGCGGGCGGCGACGACGGCGGCGCGCTCGGCCCGGCGTTCCTCGGCGGCCGGATCGGCCTGCCTCGCCTTCACCTTCTCCAGAAGCGCCGCCTTGGCATCCTTTGCCGCCGCGCGACGCTCGACGAAATCCGCATCCTTGCTCTTCAAGTTTGTCCGACCGATCATGTTTGGAGGGAAACCGGGACATTCCGGCAATCCGGCCACGATCTACGCGCTCGCAGCCGCGAGTTCAACCCGGCGGTGCGCGACGATCAAGCAGATTTGCTCTGAAAGGCGCCACGAATCGCTGTCGGTGCGAAGGGCACGTCCAGCTGTCGCGGCGCCGGCGGGCCGTCGGATGTTCGGGATCAGGCGTTCACGATCGGCCGTTTCGGGAGGGTATGGCGGTCGGATCAAGCCGCGAGCCGCAGCTCCTCGGCGATCGCGTCGAGGAGGGCCGTGTCGTCGCCGGCCATGCCGTCCATCGCGGCCATGCGGGCAATCACGATCGCGGCGATCTTCTCTTCGACGGTGCCTTCCCCATAGGTGTAGTAGATGACCGCCCGCTGTCCGTCGCGATGGCAACGGCCCTCGATCTGCTGCAGCTGGATCGCGCTGTGGCGCATGTCGTGGACGACGAGGGAGCGCTGCCGGTCGCCGCCGGGCATCTCGCTTTGGTGGAGCGAGATCGATTCCGTCACCGTGAAGATCACTGCGTCGAGTTCGCCGGTCTGGAAGGCGAGGCGGGTCGCCTCGTTCGCCTCGCCGGTCTGGTTGCCGTTGATCTCGCCGACGCGCCAGCCATGGCCGGAAAGCGTCTCGGCGAGCATCGTGCTGGTCTCGAGGAAGGCAACGGAAAGCGCCACCTGCTGGCCGTTGCCGAGGATGTCGTCGGCAAAGTCGGCCGTGCCCTTCACCCGGATGAGGCTGGCCTTCTGGCGAAACCGCAGGTCGGCGGCCCATCCCGCCGGTCGCCGGGTCGAGCCGCCGGCAAGGCCGAGTTCGCGGCGGAACTCGCGCCAGGTGGCGTCGTAGAGACGCCGCGCCGCCGCATCGAGCGCCGTCGGCGCCAGCTCCCGCTGCACCTGCGGCCAGCCGGCGATCTGTTCCGGCCGGCGGCGCATGCCGATCGCATCCGTGCCCCTGTAGAGCAGCGCCGACATGACCTGCCGGTCCCTCTCGTTGGGCTCCCAGCTCCAGTTCTTCCACCGCCCCCTGGCGCGGCCGATCTTCAGCCGCTTCATCAGCGCCCGGAATTCGTCCATCTCGCCGGAGGCTCCGCCCGCCGCGAATGCGAGGAGCCTGCCGAGATAGGAGAGTTCATGCGGCGACTGCCCGGCAGTGGCGCTCATGTAGATGGTGAAATCGGCCGCTGCCGCGACGTGCCGGCAGACCTGGCCCTGCTGGGAGGCCGGGTTGCGGATGCGGTGGCTCTCGTCGACGATCACCAGCGGCCAGCGCCGCTTCAGCGTGCCGAGCTTCGCCAGTTCGTTGTTCTTCGCCCGGGTCGAGCGGCGGCTGCTGGCGGCAGGCGGCGCCATCAGCGACTTGGTGCGCTCGAAGTTGAGGATGGTGACGTCCTTGCCGGTCGCGGGCGAGCCGGCGATGGTGCGCCGCCACTGCGGGATCGCGCCCTTCGGGCAGACGATCAGCACGTCTTCCTCGGGCATTTCGCTGATCGCGCTCCAGGCGGACAGCGTCTTGCCGAGGCCGGTCAGGTCGCCGAGGAGGAAGCCCGGTCGCCCGCGCTGCCGCGCCGCGAGGATGGCGTCGCGGGCTTCCAACTGGTGGGGGCGCGGCACGAAGACCGGCCCGGAGGGGGGCGAGACTGCGGCGGACATGTTTTTTCCGTGATGAGGGGCCATCACCCCGCATCCCATGCGCTGGATCGGCCCATGGGCTGGCCGCTGCGCCTCATGGCGCAGCGGTGGCGACCTCAATCCGGCCGTCTCTTTCAGGTCGCGGCGATCGCCCGGCTTCGCCGGCGGCGACGCGTCGGCTCGTCTGAGGGCCCCGCCCTCGTGGCGTCGCGCGATCCTCGGGAGCGCTCTCCTCGGCGAGGAAGAGCCTATTCCGCCGGCTCCAGCGCTTGCGCCTTGCCGAACTGCCGCACGTCGACGAAGCGGCCCGCGACCGCCGCCGCCGCCGCCATGGCGGGGGAGACGAGGTGGGTGCGGCCCTTGGAGCCCTGGCGCCCCTCGAAATTGCGGTTCGAGGTGGAGGCGCAGCGCTCATAGGGCTCCAGCCGGTCCTCGTTCATGCCGAGGCACATGGAGCAGCCGGCCTCGCGCCATTCGAAGCCGGCATCCTTGAAGATCCGGTCGAGGCCTTCGGCCTCGGCCTGGAGCTTCACGAGACCCGACCCCGGCACCACCATCGCGGAGACGCCATCGGCCACCCTGCGGCCCTCGACGATCTTCGCCGCGGCCCTCAGATCCTCGATCCGGCCATTGGTGCAGGAGCCGAGGAAAACCCGGTCGATGGTGACGTCGGTCATCTTCGTGCCCGGCGTCAGGCCCATATATTCCAACGCGCGCTGCTTCGACTTGCGCTTGTTCTCGTCGGGAATCTCGGCCGGATCCGGCACGACGCCCTCGATCGAGACGACGTCCTCCGGCGAGGATCCCCAGGTGACGATCGGCGGCAGGTTGCGGGCGTCGAGCCGGACGATCTTGTCGTAGCGGGCGCCGGGATCGGAGACGAGGGTCCGCCAGTAGGCGACGGCCCGCTCGAACTCCGCGCCCTTCGGAGCGCGGGGCTTGCCCTCGATATAGGCGAAGGTGGTCTCGTCGGGGGCGATCAGGCCCGCCCGCGCGCCGGCCTCGATGGACATGTTGCAGACGGTCATGCGGCCTTCCATCGACAGCTGGCGGATCGCCTCGCCGGCATATTCGATGACGTAGCCGGTGCCGCCCGCCGTGCCGATCTGGCCGATGATGGCGAGGATGATGTCCTTGGCCGTGACGCCCTCCGGGATCGGCCCGTCCACCTCGACGAGCATGTTCTTGCCCTTCGACTGGATCAGCGTCTGGGTGGCGAGGACGTGCTCGACCTCGCTGGTGCCGATGCCGTGGGCGAGCGCCCCGAAGGCGCCGTGGGTGGAGGTGTGGCTGTCGCCGCAGACGATGGTCATGCCGGGCAGGGTGAAGCCCTGCTCGGGGCCGATGATGTGGACGATGCCCTGACGGCTGTCGGCGGCGTCGAAATACTCGACGCCGAAGTCGGCGGCATTCTTCGCCAGCGCCTCGACCTGGATGCGGCTTTCCTCGTTCTTGATGCCGTTCACCCGGTCCGAGGTCGTCGGCACGTTGTGGTCGACGACGGCCAGCGTGCGGGAGGGCTGATGCACCTTGCGGCCGGCGAGGCGCAGGCCCTCGAAGGCCTGCGGGCTCGTCACCTCGTGGACGAGATGGCGGTCGATGTAGAGCAGCGAGGAGCCGTTGTCCTGGCTGCCGATCAGATGGGCGTCCCAGATCTTGTCGTAGAGCGTGCGGGGCTGTTCGCTGGGGGTCGTCGTGGAAGTCGTCATGGAGGCTGGTCTCCCGGGGCGCCGGCCCGATCCTGTCGGCGGGGCGCTCGCAAATCGATGTGCAGAAGGTCGGAAATCACTTGCCCGACATGGGCCGAGATCGGGCAGAGATGCAGATGGCCGCCCGAAGGGTCGGCCACGCGACGCCGCTATCGGCCGCCGGCGACCATCAGCCGGTAGAAGAACCGGCCGGGCAGGCGCGCGTGATCGGAGAGCTTGGCGAAGCCCTCGCTGGTCGGCAGCCTGAGGCGCCGCCTGGCGTGCGCCCATGATTTCGAAAACCCGTTCATCGCGGCGGAAAATAACAACTCGACCCCGCTCTGACAATCGAGCGATTCCAATCTCCCGTACTTGCCGGCGCGGGCACTCCGGATGCGCCCATGAGGGGCTGGGCGGTCCAACCACCGGGCTGGCTGCGGGGGCGATCCAAGGTTGAACAACCCAGGATTTAACGCTATCCATTTATGCACCCATTTAGTGCGACCGGAGAGCGTCCTGCCCAATGTCCTGGTATAGCAAGGTCGCCTGGACGGAAGGGCTGTTCCTCAGGCAGCATCATCTGCAGCAGCATGACCGGTATCTGGAAAAGCTGATCGAGTGCCGGGTCCGGCATCTGTCGCCCTATCCCTGGGGATTCTCGGAGCTGGAGATCGACAACGATCTCGCCCAGCAGTCGAAATTCGCGCTGCGCCGGGCCTGCGGGATCATGCCGGACGGCACCCCCTTCGACATGCCCGGCGTCAGCCCGCTGCCGGACCCCGTCGAGGTGAGGCCGGAGGCGGGCAACCTGTTCGCCTGGCTGTCGCTGCCGGCGGCCCTGGTCAACGGGCGGGAGCTCGACATGGCGGAGGCCGGCAGCGCCAGCCGCTACACCCGCGAACTGGAGAGGATCGTCGATTCGGCGGCGGCGATGCAGCTGGAGGAGGAGATCGAGGTCGCCCATCCGCGTCTCGCCTTCGACATCCGCGAGACGCCGCGCCCCGGCTTCCACGCCCTGAAGATCGCACGGATCGTCGAGGTGCGCGACCGCACCGTCGTCTACGACCAGGGCTTCGCCCCGCCGGTCCTGTCCCTCGGGGCGCACCGGGTGGTGGCGGGCTTTGCCGAGCGCGTCATCGGCTGGATCGACAACCACCTGTCGACCCTGGCACGTCACGCCGCCGATCCCTCTGCCAGTGGCGGCCTGCAGAACATCGACTATTTCCGCCTGCAGATGCTGAACCGGGTAATCGGCGGGCTGAAGCACCTCACCGCCTCGCGCTACACCCATCCGGTCGAACTTTACCGCGAGGTCCTGGCGATCGCCGGCGAGCTCTCGACCTATTCGCCCGAGCGGCTGGCCAGAACCTACCGGCCCTACGACCAGGACGACCTGAAGGCGAGCTTCGAGCCGGTGCTCGACGACATCCAGCGTCTGCTCAACCTCGACATCGGGCGGCCGGTCCGCCTGGAACTGGTGGAGCGCGACAAGAACCAGTTCCTCGCCCCGATCACCAATCGCAACCTCTTCCGCGACGCCGCCTTCGTCCTCGAGGTTTCGGCGGCCCGGCCGCTCGTCACCATTCGCGACAAGTTTCCCGACCTCTGCAAGATCGGCCCCAACTCCCGCATGAAGGAGATCGTCCAGATGCATCTTCCGGGAATCCAGCTGGTGCATACGCCGACGCCGCCGCGGCAGATCCGCACCTATTCCGACCGGGTCTATTTCTACCTCGACAAGGAGTCGCGGCTCTGGCCGGAATTCTCGGTCGCGTCCGGCATCGGCATCCAGATCTCCGCCGACTGGCCGGAGCTGCACATGGAGCTGTGGGCGATCCAGGAGGGCTACCGGTGAGCGGCCGGGACGACGAATGGGGCGGGCGGACGGTGATCCGGCCCAATCCGGGCGGCGTCCGCAGGGGCGCGTCGCCCGGCTTGCCGCCTTCTTCGCCGCGGCGGGACGACTGGGCCCGGCCGGCGGGCAGGGGCGATGGCTGGTCGGTATCCGACGAGGCACGCCAGCCGGTCTGGGCGCGCACCGGCGAGGCCCCCGGCAACTGGCAGGCGCCGCGGGCCGGCGGCGATGCCGGCCGGCTGTTTCCCGAAGGCCCGACGAAGGAGAAGCCCGCAGCGCCGACCCGCAAGATCGCGCTCGCAGCCGTCATCGGCGCCCGCGAGGGCGAGCGCATGGCCAGCGCCAACCCGCTGCTCGATGCCGCCGCGCCGCTGCTCATCCTGATCGGGCGCCTGCGCCTCGGCGTCGTCGAGATGGAGGCGGCGCCGCTGATGAACCATGTCATCGGCGAGATCGAGCGCTTCGCCGCCAAGGCGCTCGATGCCGGCTATTCCAACGACGACGCGAGGCGCGGGCAATATGCCCTCTGCGCCACCGCCGACGACATCGTCCAGAACCTGCCGAGCCGCGAGCGGGCCGAATGGCTGCGCTATCCGATGCTTGCCCGCTTCTTCGAGGTGCGCGACTCCGGCGTCGAGTTCTTCGAGGTCCTGCGCGACATCCTCGACAATCCGGCGGCCGAGTACGACCTCCTCGAACTCTATCACGCCTGCCTGTCCCTCGGCTTCGTCGGCATGTATCGCACCGCCCATGGCGGCGACGCCGGGCTGTCCAACGAGCGGCGGCGGGTCTACGAGGCGCTCAGGCGGGTGAAGGCCCGGCCCGACGACGACATCTCGCCGCGCTGGCAGGGCCAGGCGATCGCGGCGAGGGCGCTGCGCGCCGCCGTTCCGCTCTGGGTGGTCGGAAGCCTTGCCGCGGTGGGGCTGGTCGGCCTGTTCTTCACCCTGCGCATCCTTTTGTCCGGCGAGGCCGAGGCCGTTGCCGCCGAACTCACGGCGCTGAACGCCGCCCCGAAGGTGGCGCTGCTGCGCCCCGCGAGCGCCGAGATCGTCACGCCGAAGCCACCCGAGACGAGCCAGCTCGAGCGCATCCGCTCGGCCCTGCGCGGCGAGATCGACAAGGGCGGCCTCGCCGTCGAGCCGGTGGGCGAGAGCATCACCATCCGGGTCGACAATTCGCTGCTCTTCGACAGCGGCAGCGCCGACGTCACGCCGGCCTTCCAGACGCTCGCCGACGACATCGCCGCGGCTCTCGATGCCGAGCCCGGCCAGATCTTCGTCACCGGCCATACCGACGACGTGAAGCTGAGCGGCTTCGGGCGGTTCAAGTCGAACCAGGAGCTCTCGCTCGCCCGGGCGAAATCGGTCGAGGCCGTCCTTGCCGCAAATCTCGACGATCCCTCGCGCATCGTCGTCGAGGGGAGGGGCGCGGACCAGCCGATCGCCGACAACGCGACGAAGGAAGGGCAGGCGCGCAACCGGCGGGTGGAGATCGCCATCCCGCGGGAGGAAACCCTGTGAACGCGCTGCCGCAGCCCGGGAGTGGCTCATGAAGCGCCTCGTCCTCCCGAGCCTCGTCCTCGCCGGTCTTCTCGCCTTTGCGACGGTCGTCTGGCTGGCCGGCCCGTTCGTCGCTGTCGCCGACGTGCGGCCGTTCGCCTCGGCTGGCATGCGCTTCGCGGTGATCGCCGTCGTCGGGACCTGGTACGGCCTTCGCCACTGGAAGCGGCGGCGGCGCGAGAAAGCCCTCGAGGAAGCGCTCGTCGCCGAGGGCGGCGCGGACGACGTCATCGGTGACGGGGCCGGTCTGTCTGACCGCATGGCCGACGCCATCGCCGTCCTGAAGACGTCCAGCGGCAGGAGCACCTATCTCTACGAGCTTCCCTGGTACGTGATCATCGGGCCACCCGGTTCCGGGAAGACGACCGCGCTGGTCAATTCCGGACTGGAATTCCCGCTGGCGGGGCCGGGCGGGCCGGCGGCGATCGCCGGGGCCGGCGGCACGCGCTACTGCGACTTCTGGTTCACCGAGGATGCGGTGCTGATCGACACCGCCGGCCGCTATACCACCCAGGATTCCGACGAGAGGTCAGACGCCCGCAGCTGGCTGGCCTTCCTGGCGCTCCTCAAGGCGCAGCGCCCGCGCCAGCCGATCAACGGCGTCATCGTGGCGATCAGCCTCGAAGACCTGATGACCCTTCCCGCCGCCGCGACGGAGACGTTCGCCACCCGGATCCGGGAGCGGCTGACCGAGGTCCACAAGGAGCTGAAGGTCGATTTCCCCGTCTACGTGCTCTTCACCAAGGCCGATCTCGTCGCCGGCTTCTCAGATTTCTTCGGCAGCTTCACCAAGGCGCGGCGGCAGAAGGTCTGGGGGGCGACGGTGCAGAGCGGCCGGCGCGACGCCTCGCTGCTCGACAAGGTGCCGGAGGAGTTCGACGCCCTGGTGCGCCGGCTGACCGAGGAACTGACCGACCGCCTGCAGGAAGAGCCGGACAACCACGCCCGCATCGCCATCTACGGCTTCCCGGCCCAGGTGGCGATGCTGAAGGAGGCGGTCACGGGCATGCTCGGCCGCATCTTCGAGCCGACCCGCTACCGGGCGAAAGCCAGCCTGAGGGGCTTCTACTTCACCTCCGGCACCCAGGAAGAAACGCCGATCGACCAGCTGCTCGGCGCCATGGTGGAGGCAGGCACGGGAGCCGACAGGCGAGGGGCCGCGGTCGGCGGGCTGATGTCGGGCCTCGGCAAGAGCTTCTTCCTCCATGATCTGTTGAAGAAGGTGATCTTCGCGGAGGCCGGCCTCGTCTCCCATGACCGCCGGGCGGTGCTGCGCGGCCTCGCCGTGCGCTACGGCGCCTTCGCTGCGATCGGTATCGCGACCCTTGCGCTCGCCGGCCTCTGGGGCCTCAGCTATGTCGGCAACCGGGCGCTGATCTCCGAGACGCGGGCCGACGTCCGGCGTTTCAATGCCGAGGCGGGGGCGGATCTCACTGCCACCGAGATCGCCGACACCGACGTCGTCCGCCCGGCCGGTGCGCTCGACATCCTGCGGGCCATGCAGGTCGGCTACGACAACCGCGACCAGCCGACGCCGCTGGCCGAGGGTTTCGGCCTCGCGGTCCGGCCGCAACTCGTCTCGGCGGCGGCGGTGGGATATCAGGCGGGGCTCGACCGGATGCTGAAGTCGCGCATCCTGATCGACGTCGAGCAGCGCCTGGCGGGGCTGGTGACCGCCAGCGACCCGATGCCGATCTTCGACGCGCTGAAGGTCTATCTGATGCTCGGCGGCGAGGCGACGAAGGTCGACGCGGAGCTGGTCCGCGACTGGCTGCAGCGCAATCTCTGGGAGGGCGCCTTCGTCGGGCCGGACGGGCGGCGCCTCACCGAGAGCCTCGACCGCCACGTCGCCGCGATGCTCGACCTGTCGGCGCGGCGCGCGCCGAGCTTCGGGGTGAATGCCGACCTCATCGAGACGGCCCGCAAGACGCTCGCCCGCATGACCATCGCCGACCAGGTCTATGCGGCCATCCAGTCCGGCGAGGCCGGCAAGACCGCTGCCTTTCCCGACTTCGTCCTCACCCGGCGGATCGTCCAGGACGCCGACGTCGTCTTTCGCACGCGCGACGGATCGTCGCTCGAAACCCTGCGCATCCCGATGCTATACACGGCGTCCGGTTTCCACGCGGTGTTCCTCGACCGGCTTTCGCAGGCCGCCGCCCGGTTCGCCGAAAACCGCTGGGTCCTCGGCGAATATGGCGACCAGAGCGCCATCGAGGACCAGCTCGGCAATCTCGGGCCGGAGCTTCTGGAGCGTTACGGGCGGGACTTCGTCGCCGCCTGGGAGGGGATGCTCGGCAATCTCGAACTCCAGCCGATGGCGGCCGACGAGCCCTATCACGCGGCGCTGGGGGCGCTCGGCGCGCCGACCTCGCCCCTGGTCGTCCTGGTCGAGGAGGTGGCGCGGGAGACCGAGCTGTCGAAGGGCGAGGCGGATGGCCAGGGGGAAGGCCCGGCCGGCAGCCCCGGCGCGACCAGCGACGTCTCGGCCCTGGCCGAGGTGGCCGGCGCGGTGAAGACGCGGATCAGCGACCGCCTCGGCGGGCTGTCGCGGATCGGCCTCGACATCGCGGTTCGCAAGTCCCAGAGCCGGCTCGGGGCGCTGGTCGGCGGTGGCGCCGCCTCCGACCCGGCGGAGCTTCTGTCCGGTCGTAACATCGAGGCGCACTTCCGCGCCTATCACCGGCTCGCCGACGGAGAACGCGGCAACCGGCCGATCGACGCCCTGCGCCAGAACTTCGCCGAGGTGCACAAGACCCTCGTCACGATGGGCGAGAACCCGGCCTTCGTCGGCCAGGGGGAGGCGGCGCTGCAGGGCTATGTCGGCACGCTGCGCTCGACCGTCTCCCGCCTGCCCGAGCCGGTCGCGCGGATGGTCCAGGCGGCTCTCGCCGACATCGAGGGCGGCGCGATCGACGCCTCCAGGGCCGAACTGGTGCAGGACCTCCAGGGCCGGGTCACGCGCGACTGCAAGCGCATCGTCTCCGGCCGCTACCCCTTCGACCGCGGGAGCAGCAGCGACGTGTCGATCGACGAATTCGCCCGGCTGTTCTCGCCCGACGGCATCATCGAGCGCTTCTTCCAGCAGAAGCTCGCGCCCTATGTCGATCTCAGCGGCAAGTCCTGGCGCTGGCGCGACGACACCCCACTCGGCCGGTCGCTTTCCCAATCGTCCCTGGCCAGCTTTCAGCGGGCGGCGACGATCCGCGACGCGTTCTTCCCGCAGGGCGGCTCTTCGCCGAAGGTGACGCTCCGGGTCGAGCAGACGGCCCTCGACGGCGCCGCCCAATACGCGCTGCTGACGGTCAACGACGAGATCCTCCAGACCTATGCCCAGGGTTTCTCCAGCAGCCAGGCACGCACCTTCGAGTGGCCGGGCGGCGGCGGCGGCGAAGTGATGGTCCATCTGATGCCGCCGATCGAGGGGCGCCAGCACTTCATCAAGAAGGACGGGCCCTGGGCCCTGATGCGGATCATCGCGGCCGGCTCGCCCCAGAAGCGCGGGGACGTGATCCAGTTGCGCTATCCGATCGGCGGGCGCTCGGTGAGTTACCAGTTCAAGATCGATACGGCGCTCAATCCCTTCTATCTGCTCGAGCTGAAGGACTTCCAATGTCCGGCGGATCTGTGAGCGTCAAGGCGGGCGAAACGGCCCGCGCGGCCGAATTCAGCGGGGTGGCCGCTGCGGAGAGGGGGCGCGGGGATGGGGCCGCCGGGCCTTCGCCGGCCACCTGCGAGGTGTCCTTCGCGGTCTTCGGCAAGCTGCCGCAGCGCCGGGATTTCGTCGAACATCGCCTGCCTCGGCCGCTGCTCCTTGCTTGGGAAGGGTTTCTTCAAGCCGGGATGGCGGCCGCCCGCAGGACGCTCACGACGGAGTTCGAGGCCGACTATCTCGTCATGCCCGCCTGGCGCTTCTTTCTCGGCGCAGGATGCTGCGAGGTCGCCGGCCTCGGCGTGCTGGTGCCATCGGTCGATGCCATGGGGCGGCTGTTTCCGCTGTCGATCCTCGCCCTTGCGCCGCAGGGTGCGGCCTTCGACCTTGCGGCCCACGAACGGATCGAGGCGGGCCTGGCGCTGATCGAGGCGCGGCTCTTGTCGGCACTTCGCGCCGACATGGGCGCGCCGTGCGATCTCGGCGCCTTGACCGCCGGCCTCGATCCGCCGCCGCTGGCTTGCGGTGAAGCCGCTCGAACGGATATGGGATGCCGGTTTTGGACCGCCGGCCATGGTGGGCATCGGCCGGCGAGGTTCGTCCGCTGCGGTCTGCCGTCGCCGTCCGACTTCACGGCGATGGTGCTCGGCATCGCTCCCGCCGACGCACCGACGCATACGGCGCACCGGGATGACACGACGTCTTCCGGCCTTCGCCTGGAGGCGGCGAGCGCTCCGGATGCGCCGTCCGAGGGTCGGCCATGACGCCGCGGCTCTTCCGCCTCGACGTCTTCGGCGCGAGCGATGTCGGCCGGGTGCGCGATCTCAACGAGGACCGCTTCTTCGCCGACGCCCGCACCGGCGTCTTCGCCGTCGCCGACGGCATGGGCGGCCATCATGGCGGCGAGCGCGCCAGCGCGGCGATCGTCGAGCGGCTCGCCAGCGTGGGCGTCGCGACGACGGCGCCGGATCTTAGGGCCCGCGTCGAGGCCAGGCTGAACGCCGCCAATGCGGAGATCGTCGCGCTCGGCGAGGCCGCCGGCGCGACGATCGGCTCGACCGTGGTGGTCCTCCTCCTCTTCGGCGATCGCTTCGCCTGCCTCTGGGCCGGCGACAGCCGCCTCTACCGCTTCTCGCGCGGCATTCTCTGGCAGGTCAGCCGCGACCATTCGAAGGTCCAGGAGCTGCTCGACGCCGGCCTCATCACGGCAGGGGAAGCCGCGAACTGGCCGGAGCGCAACGTCATCACCAGGGCGGTCGGCGTCTTTTCCGAGCTCGAACTCTCCCGCATGTCCGATGCGGTGCGGGCGGGCGACGTCTTCCTCCTGTGCAGCGACGGGCTCACCGGCCATGTCGGCGACGACGAGATCGCCACCTGGCTCGCCCGCGCCGACGCGAAGGGCGCCGCCGAGGGGCTGATCGCGGCGGCGCTGCAGCGCGGCGGCTCGGACAACGTCACCGCGCTCGTCCTGCGCTGCCTCGAATCCACCGCTTCGCCGGGAGCCGGGAATGTCTGACCGCCCGTCCGATACGGTCGTCGCAGGCGGCCTTGCCGGCGTGACGGAGGTCCACCGGCCCGCTGCGCGCCTGGAACCCGGCACTGAACTCAACGACACCTATGTGGTCGAGGAACTGCTCGCCGCGGGCGGCATGGGCGAGGTCTATCGCGGCCACAACCTCGCCACCGGCGAAACGGTGGCGATCAAGGTGATCCTGCCGGAATTCGCCGGCGATCCGACCTTCATGCGGCTGTTCCTGCGCGAGGCGTCGACCCTGTCGCGGCTGAGCCACGATGCCATCGTCCGCTCGCAGGTGATGTCCATCGACAAGCGGCTGAACCGCGCCTACTTCGCCATGGAGTTCGTCACCGGCCGCTCTTTGAAGGAGGTCGCCGCCGAGCGTCCGCTGTCGCCCGGCGCCGTCTGTCGCCTGATGTTGCGTCTCGCCTCCGGCCTCGACGTCGCCCACCGCGCCGGCATCGTCCATCGCGACATCGCGCCCGACAACGTCCTCCTGCCCGACGACGACGTGGAGCGGGCCAAGCTGATCGACTTCGGCATCGCCAAATCCGCCCGGCCGGGGGACAAGACCATCCTCGGCGGCAGCTTCGCCGGCAAGTACAATTTCGTCTCGCCCGAGCAGCTCGGCCGCTTCGGCGGCGAGGTCACCGGCAAGTCGGACATCTACAGCCTCGCCCTCGTCGCCGTCGCGGCGCTGCGGGGCCGCCCCGTCGATATGGCCGGCAGCGACTTCGAGCGCTTGGAAAAGCGCGCCCGCGTGCCGGATCTCGCCGATGTGCCGGAGCGGCTCGGCGGGCTCCTCGCGGCGATGCTGCAGCCCGACCCGGCCCACCGGCCGTCCGACATGGCCGAGATCTGCGGAGCGCTGCTCGACATCGGAGCGGAGCTTCCCGGCGGCGCGCCGACGGGCCAGGGATGGCATCCGCGGCGATCCGCGGGAGGCGTGCCGCCCGGCTCGCAAGGTGCGGATGGCGCCACGGCGGCGGCTGCAGGAGGAGCCGGTCCGGCAAGGGACGGAAGGATACGTTGGACGGAGCGGCGGAAGCCGCGGCGCTGGCCGGTCGTGGCGGTCGCGATCGTCGCCGCCGCTGGCGTCTCAGTCGGCGGCATCGTCTGGGCGAGGCCGGACTTTGCCGGCGGCGTCAGCGAAACGGCCCTGCAGATCGCCGCCCGTATCGGCCTCGGCGAGCCGCGAGATGATCCGTCCGTCGATGCGGGCCCGCCAGCAACTGGTGAGGAGACGGCGTCGCAGGATGACCAGCCGCCAGGGCGCCTCGTGCCGGCACTGCCCCGCGGGGCGCCGGCGGGCCCGACGGTCGGCGAGGACCGGCAGGCGATGCTGGGCGAGCCGCCGCGCTTGCCGCCGCTTGCCGCCGATCCGCCCCGGTATCGGCTGCCCGCACCGGCGGATCACGATCCGCGACCCGATCCCCCGACTGGTCGGAGGGATGCGCAGGATCCGGCTCCGGACCGGCCCGCCGATTCTCCACCCTACAGCCAGCCGCCGATCGCGCTGCCGCAACCGCAACCCGCCGATCCGTTGCTCCCCGACGGATCCTTCGAGCCGCCGCAGGAACCGGTGGAGGCTATGGACGATACCGCGCGCTTCGTCGACTTCATCCAGCGGTTCGAGGGCGGAACCTGCTTCCACGCCGTTCCGGCCAGCGTCTCCGACACGAAGGTCCGGATCGATGCCTATGGCAAGGGTGCAGGTCCCGCCCAGCGCCTGCTCGACCGGTTCCAGGCGCGCTTCGGCATCGAGCCTGACATCGGGCTGCGGCCGGTGACCGAAGGCCAGTGCGCCGCCGTCGACTTCGCCGCCGAGCGGCGCAGGAGTCGCGTCGATCGGGCGGCGATCGCGCTCGAAGACGACGTCGTCGGGCGCGGCGCGCCGCTGAAGGCGCGGATCGGCAATCTCGGCGATCATGCCTTCCTCGTCCTCTTCGTCGACGGCCTGGGCTTCGTTCAGGATGCGACGCCCGTCGCCAAGCGGCGCGGTGATGCGGCCAGCCTCGGCCTGTTCTTCCGGCTGAAGCGGGATGCGCCCGAGCGCCAGCTGATGATGGTGATGACCGCCGGGACGCCGCTGGGGGAGATGCTGCCCGGATTGCCGGCGCAGGCAGGCAGCGTATTCGAGGACCTCGCCCGCAAGCTGAAGCAGGCTTCGATCCCCGTCTCTGTGAGCCTGCAGTCGTTTCGGGTGGAGCGCTGATCCCCGGTCGATGCCGGATCGAGCTGGCGAGACCAGCCTCCGCATCCTTCGGCCGTGCCCGCGCTGCGCGTTTCGAAGGCAGCGAGCACGTTTTGCGATACAATCTTTCCGCCGCCGCCCTATCTTTGGGAACAACGAAACGATCCCTCTGACTTGACGAGCCTGTGGAGCGATGAAGCGACCCCCTGCGATCGACGCCAAGACCCATGCGCTGTTTCTCGATTTCGACGGCACGCTCGTCGATCTCGTCGATGACCCCGAGAGCGTCGCGCTGGCTCCTGATCGCATCGAGCGGCTGCAGGAGATGACCGAGCGGCTGGGCGGGGCGCTGGCCATCGTCAGTGGCCGGCGGATCGAGGCGCTCGACCGATTCCTGTCGCCGCTGGCTTTCGCGGCGGCTGGCGTGCACGGGCTGGAGCGCCGGGTGCGGCCGGGCGGCGAGACCCGATTCCTGATGGCGCCGGAAGCGCTCGATCCCGTGCGCGACGCCCTCGCTCCGACATTGGAGGAGAACCGGCGCCTGTCGCTCGAGGACAAGGGCACGGCGCTCGTCCTGCATTATCGCACGGCGCCGGACCTCGCCGAACTGGCGAAGACGGTGATGCACAAGGCCACCCGCGACCGCGACGACCTCCTCGTCATGGAGGGCGACAACATCGTCGAGGTTCACCCCGCCGGAATGGACAAGGGCAGGGCGCTTGCCGACATCATGACCGCGTCGCCCTTCGAGGGACGCATCCCGGTCTATCTCGGCGACGACACCACCGACGAGTTCGCCCTGAAGACGGTTGGGACGATGGGTGGCATCGCCATCAAAGTCGGGACGAAGGACAGCGTCGCCGAATACCGCCTTGCGGACGTGGCGGACGTCCATCACTGGCTGGACATTTGCGGAATCTGATCAACGATCGGCCGGGCGGGCTCCGGCCGGCAGCATGAAGAGGAAGGGAGACGATGGCTGAGGGGCATCGCCGACTGGTCGCAGTATCGAACCGAGTGGGGCCGCTGAACGACGAGGGCAAGGCGGGAGGGCTGGCCGTCGGCTTGTCCGACGCGCTGCGGCGGCGCGGCGGCCTGTGGTTCGGCTGGAGCGGCAACACCTCGCCCGAGGGCACGTTCAGCGAAGTGGTGACCGAGGTCGAGGGCGCCGTCGCGCTGACCACCATCGACATGAACGACGAGGAACTCGAGGGCTTCTACTACGGCTACGCCAACCGGTCGCTGTGGCCGCTGCTGCACTACCGTCTGGACCTTGCCGAGTTCGATCGGCAGTCGGATCGGGTCTATCGCTCGGTCAACCAGCGCTTCGCGGCGCGTCTGGCGCCGATGCTGGAGGAGGACGACCTCGTCTGGATCCACGACTACCACTTCTTCTACATGGGCTCGGAGCTGCGCCAGTGCGGCTTCAAGGGCAAGATCGGCTTCTTCCTGCACATCCCGTTTTGTCCGCCGGAGATCTTCACCGCCCTGCCGTCGAGCCACGACATCGTGCGGGCGATGCTCGCCTATGATGTGATCGGCTTCCAGACCGACACCGACCGGCGCAACTTCGCCAACTTCTGCGTCCGCGAGCTCGGCGGCGAGAAGCTGCCGGGCCACCGCGTCCAGGTGGGCGACCGGATCGTCGTCGCCGACACCTTCCCGATCGGCATCGACGCGCCGGGCTATGCGCGCTTCGCCGTCTCGCCCGAGGCCGGCGAGCACGAGGAGATGGTCCGCGAGATCGCCGGCGACCGGCTGCAGATCATCGGCGTCGACCGGATGGACTATTCGAAGGGCCTGGTCGAGCGGTTCCGCGGCTTCGAGCGGCTGCTCGAGGAATATCCGGAGAACCGCGGCACGGTGCAGTTCCTGCAGGTGGCGCCGCTGTCGCGCTCGGAGCTCGACGCCTATGTCGAACTTCGGCGCGAACTCGAGGAACTCGCCGGCCATGTCAACGGCCGCTTCGCCACCCTCGACTGGACGCCGCTGCAGATCATGACCCGCGGCTTCACCCGGCGGGCGCTGGCCGGCATCTACCGGGCGGCGCGGGTCTGCCTCGTCACGCCGCTGCGCGACGGGATGAACCTCGTCGCCAAGGAATATGTCGCCGCGCAGGATCCCGACGATCCGGGCGTTCTCGTCCTGTCGCGTTTTGCCGGTGCCCGCTCGGAGCTGAAGGACGCGCTGGTGGTCAATCCCTATTCGACCGACGACATGGCGAGGGCCCTGCAACGGGCGCTGACGATGCCTCTCGATGAACGCCGGCAGCGATGGGAGAAGATGCGCGAGTCGGTTTTCCGCGGCACCTCGGCCCATTGGTGCGACGGCTTCATCGACCGGCTGGAGAAGGCGGGGGGCGACGACGATGGCCCGGCCGCCGAAGCGATGGTCGAGGCGCACCCGTCCTGAGGGTCGGGGCAACGGTCGCGCCGGGCTCCGATCAGGACGCCCGGCCGCGGATCGCCCAGAGGACCGCCAGCAGTCCGGCGCCAAGGACGCCGGCGGAAGCCGCGAGGGGCAGCGTGTAGTCGGCAGCTCCGGCCACCAGCTTGCCGGCGACATAGGGGCCGACCATCTGGCCGAGGCCGAAGCCGGCGGTCAGGACCGCAAAGCCGCGACCGCCGAGGCCGCTTCGCCCCAGCGGCATGGTCAGCAGCGTGATGGCGATAAAGGTGCCGCCGAACAGCACCGCGCCGAGGAGCGCCGCCGCCGGGGCGCCGCTCACCACCGGCAAGAGGACACCGACGATCTGCGCCCCGTAGGCCGCGACCAGCGCCAGCGAGAAGCCGATCCGCTCGGCGATCCTCGACCAGAACAGGCAGCTCGGCAGGATCGCGAGGCCGGTGACGATCCACACCCAGTCGCCGAGGTCCTCGATCCCCGGCCGGGTTTTGATCAGTGCGACGATGAAGGTCGCAAAGACCGAGTAGCCGAGGCCCTGGAGCGTGTAGCCGACGAAGAGCGGCCAGAAGGGCAGGGGGCGGGGCACCCGCCGGCGCGGGTCGGCGACCCGCCGGGAGGCCGGCAGGTCGCGCTCGCGCACCAGCATCAGCGCGACCGGTGCGATGAGCGCCGTGATGGCGCCGACCAACACCCAGAGCGTCGAAGATTCCAGCGTCGCGACGAGGAGATGGACGACGAGGCCGGACGCGGCGATGCCGGCTCCGACGCCGCCGAAGACCCAGGCGAGGCGAGCCTCTTCGCCGACTTCCGCCAGCTTTTCGGCGACGATCCCGGCCGCCGAGATCATCGCGAAGGCGCTGGCGAGGCCGGACAGGGTGCGCAGGATCAGCCAGAGCGTGACGTCGCCCGTGAGGCCCATCAGGATCGTGGTGAGGACGCTCGCAATCAGGCCGCCCTGGAAGGCCAGCCGGCGCGCGTTGCCCCTCGAGACCAGCGCCGCGAGCATCGAGCCGGCGAAATAGCCGGCGAAGTTGGCGCTGGCGATCAGCCCGGCCACATCCGGGCCGAAGCCGTACTGGCGCTGCATCAGCGGCAGCAGCGGCGTGTAGAGGAAGCGGCCGACACCCATGACGATGGCAAGGGTGAGGCTTCCCCCAAGAAGAAGCTTGGCAGTGGATCGCATGGGATCGGCGGGCTCTCGCGGCGGCAATGGCCCTGGACAGGCCGTTCGCGCAGATAGTGGGGCACAGCTCTGTCTCGCATGTGGAGCACGCCGCCGCCAAGACCATATGATACGGTATCGGCCGAAGAGACCGGATCGCGCATCGGGCCCGTGCGTCACAGGAGCGGGCCGCAGGTCCGATACTCCGGAGTGAGACCTCCGGCTTTGGATCACGGGCCGAAGGGCGAATATGGGGGGCTGCTCGCGGCGGGCGGGCCTCGGACGATCGAACGGAAAGGCCGGCAGCGCGATGAAGCTCGAACAGCTCGACATGGACGCGAAGATCGACGACCACGCCTACGAAGAGGCGATGGCCGCGCTGATGACGCGGTTCCAGGCGATCCATCAGGCCTATCTCTACCATGGCGAAAAGGCCGTGGTGGCATTCGAGGGATGGGACGCGGCCGGCAAGGGCGGTACCATCCGGCGCATGTCGTCGGTGATGGACCCGCGCGGGCTGAAGGTCTGGCCGATCGGCGCGCCGAGCGAGGAGGAACGCACGCGCCACTATCTCGCCCGGTTCTTCGAGCGGCTCCCGCGCGCCAGGGAGATCGCCGTCTTCGACCGCTCCTGGTATGGCCGCGTGCTCGTCGAGCGGGTCGAGGCGATCACCAGCGAGAAGGCCTGGCAGCGGGCCTACGGCGAGATCAATGCCTTCGAGGCGATGCTGGCCGACGGCGGGACGAAGATCGCCAAGGTGTTCCTCTACATCGACCCGCATGAGCAGCTGAAGCGCTTCGAGAAGCGGCTGGCCGATCCCCTGAAGCGCTGGAAGCTCACCTATGAGGACTTCCGCAACCGCGAGAAATGGGGCGACTATGTCGAGGCGGTGAACGACATGCTGGCGCGCGCCGACACCGCCGACGCCCCCTGGCATGTCGTTCCGGCGAACCAGAAGAAATACGCGCGGATCGACGCCCTGACCCACATCGCCGACAGGCTCTCGGAAGGCGTCGACCTGACGCCGCCGCCGGCCAATCCCGAGCTCGAGAAGCGCTTTCGCCGGGAAACCGGCAGGCCGTAGCTGCTCATGACCTCGGCCCGGTCTTCGACCGGCGCCTAGCGGGTTTCACGCCGGCGCCAGCGGCAGCACGATCACCTGCCTGAGGCCACCTTCGGGCCGGTTGGCGATCCGGATCATGCCGCCTGCCTGGTCGACGATCTCTTTCGCGATCGCCATGCCGAGCCCGGCGCCGGGCTTCAGCTTGCGGCGGCCGGGATCGACCCGGAAGAACGGTTCGAAAGCCCGCTCCAGCATGTCCTCGGGAATGCCGGGGCCGTCGTCCTCGATGCGGATCTCGGCCTCGCGGTCCGACTGTCGCAGCGTCACGTGAGCCTTGCCGCCATGCACGGCGGCATTGTCGATGAGATTGCGCAAGGCGCGCTTGAGGGCGAGGGGCCGGGCCATCACCGTCAGCGCCGGCATCTTGCGCGAAAGCGGCTCGATGTCGCGGCCGATTTCCGTCAGCTCCCGCGCGATGTCGGCCAAAAGCCCCGGCAGCGCCACCGGCTCGGCGGCCTGGGGCTCGACCTCCTCGCGCACCAGCCGGATGGCGCTGTCGGCGATGCGGTCGAGCTCCTCGAGATCCTTCAGCCAGGTCTCCCGTTCGTCGTCGGGCAGGAATTCGGCCCGCAGCCGCATGCGCGTCATCGGCGTCCTGAGGTCGTGGCCGGCGGCGGCGACGAGGCGCATGCGGCTCTCGACCGCCGCCCGCACCCGCGCCGTCAGCCGGTTCAGCGCCGAAGCCGTGGCGCGCACCTCGGCCGGCCCGTCCTCGGGGACATGGGCGGGAAGTCCGTCCGGACCGACCGTGGAGACGGCCCGGTCGAGGATGACGAGCGGCCGGGTCATCTTCGTCGCGGCGAAGATCGACACGGCGGCGACGCCGATCGCCAGCACCGTGAGATAGGTGAGGAAGCCGCGCAGATTTCGTGGGGGAAAGCCCGGATAGGGCAGGTAGGCCCAGCGACCCGGCGTGATCTCGAAGGCGATCTGGCGGGTGCGCGAGGTCGGATCCCCGACGATCCGCACCTTTGTCCGGACGCCGCGCTGCGCCAGGGCCTCGTTGATGCCGCGGCTGTCGTGGACGAAGACGTCCGGCTCCCGGGTCGGCATCCTGCCGATGGTGATGCCGAGCCGCTCGGCGGCCGACGGATCCTCCCGCAGGACCGCCGTGACGATCCGCACCTCCTCGGCGAAGGTCGTCCGGAAGCTGTCGCGGTCCGGACGGTCGAGCGTCAGCAGCGAGACGAGGGCGGCGAGGACGACGACGCCGAGGATCGAGCCGACGAGAAGGACGGCGAGCCGGAAGCGGAGCGACTTCACGGCCGCGCCTCGTCGCCGCCGTCCTCGTCCCGGTCCACTCGCGCGGCGAACTGGTAGCCCCCATTGCGCACTGTCTTGAACAGCCGGAAGACGCCATTGTCGTTGAGCTTGCGCCTGAGGCGGCTCATCGTCACGTCGATCGAGCGGTCGAAGGGATCGACCGAGCGGCCATGCAGGAGGTCCATGAGGATCTCGCGGGAGAGAACCCGTCCCGGCCGGTCGAGGAAGATCATCAGGAGATCGAATTCGGCGCCGGTGAGGGGCACGTCCGCGCCGTCGGGCCCGGTGAGGCTGCGCCGCTCGGGAACGGCGACGAAGCCCTCGAAGCGGTAGATCGGCGCCGTCTCGCCCTCCCTGGTCGCCGCGGCCGCGGCGCCACCGCCGCGACGCAGCACCGCGCGGATCCGGGCGGCCAGCTCGCGCGGGTTGAAGGGCTTGCCGAGATAGTCGTCGGCGCCGAGTTCGAGGCCGATGATCCGGTCGACGTCCTCCTTGAGCGCGGTCAGGAGGATCACCGCCACCTCGGGCTTCTCGTCCTTGATCTGCCGGCAGATATCCAGCCCGGAGGCGTCCGGGAGCATGACGTCGAGCACGACGAGGTCGACGCGGGAATCGGCCAGCCGCTGCTGGCATTGCCGGCGATTGGCGGCGAGCTGGCAACGAAAGCCTTGCCCCTCGAGATATTTGCCGAGGAGACGGCAGATCTCCGGATCGTCGTCGACGACGAGAATGTTGGGTTGGGTCATCGTCGGGTGTCCCATTGCGAAGGTCATGGATCCTGCCTCGTGCGAGGCTGTCATTGCGCCGTCCGGCGCATGGGCGCGAGACGCAAATTGTTACCGCGTGTTGCCCCGCCGGCTGTCGATACATGCCGTAACAAATCAGGCGCTTCCTGGCGACGTTCGGCAACTTTCCGCCGCATCTGCGCAACAACCCCTCTCTATCACTCGTTCATCACTCGAAGCAGAGGAGATCAGTGATGAGATCAGTTCGAGATACCGAAACCGCCGTCATGAAGAAGCGCCGCTTCGGCCGCCGTGCCGGCATGACCACCGGCGCCATTCTCGCGGCGGCACTCGTCGGCACCAGCGCCTTTGCCCAGTCCGCTCCCCAGTCCGGCCGGGAGCAGGCGCAGACGATGCGGCCCGGCGATGCGGCCAAGGGCCAGATGCGCTTTGCCGAGCGCGGCGACCGGGAGGGTGGCCCCAGATGGCACCACGGGCGCGACGATCGCGGACCGGGCCATCGCGGACCCGGCCGGCACGGGCCGCGCGGCGGCATGATGATGTCCCCGGCCAAGCTCGCCGGCGCGCTGGCGGCGCTGGAAACCGGCGTCGGCATCCAGCCCGACCAGATGGCGACGTGGCGCACCTTCACCGGCGCGCTGATCGCCTTCGCCGAATCGGTGCAGCCGCCGCGCCATGGAATGCGTGGCATGGGCCCCGGACCCCGCGGCATGGGAGCGGACGACGAGGCGGATGATGCGGCCGATGCGCCGGACGTGACGGCGCCACAGGACGGCGCGGCACAGGCCTCGCCGGGCGCGAGCGGTTCGCAGAACCGGGACGGGCGTGAACTCTTCGCTTTCAAGATGCTCGACCGCTTCGCCGACCGCGCGATCGAGGCCGGGGAAAGGGCCGAGACCCTGAAATCGGCTCTGGCCGATCTCGAGAGGACGCTGACGCCGGAGCAGATCGACACGGCGCGTGGTCTCGTCCGCTCGATGATGCGCGACATGCGCCACGAGTGGCGCCGGGGTGAGCACGGACCCCGCCATGGCATGGGCCCACGCCACGGCGGCCGGGACGGTCATCGGTTCGGCGATCGCGACGACGGTCCGCGCGGCCCGAAGCCGGACGAGATGCGCAATCAGCCGGACAGGCAGGGCATGCCGGACGGCGCCGGCTCCGATGACGACGAGGATGGCGGCCCGGAACGCGGCTGAGCCTTCCGGGCATGGTCGCGGAGGGGCGGCAATATCGTTGCCGCAGATCCGGCCCGATCATGCGGGATGAAGAGCTGGAGCGGGACGGAGGACGAGGCACGCCCCGCTCCCAGAGGATGATCCCGAAAAGTGGGAACCGGTTTTCGGGATCATGCGGCAACAATAAGATGGAGCGGGATGTCGATCGAAGCTGATCTCATCCCGCTCTAGGCGACCAGATACGGCGGCGGGGCCATCCCCTCGGCATTGCCGCCGTTCCGCCAGGCCGGCCGCCACCGACCGAGCGGGTGGGAACCGCCGAGGCGCTGACCCGCCTCGGCGGTTTTCTGCGTTACGAGGGCAGCGTCTCGAAGCGATGCACCGAGTGGACACGGAACGGCGCTTCCGGCTCCGGCTCGACGAAGATCGCCAGCTGGTCGATCGCAAGCTTCTGGCCGTCGAAGCCGCCGAATGCCGCCTCGAGATCCGGGCGGAGCGTCTCGGCCTCGGCGGCGGGCAGGGCGCCCGACAGCGTCATGTGGAAGCGGAATTCCTCGAAGACGTAAGGATAGCCCCATTCAGCGAGATAGTCCCGCTGGCGCTCGGTCAGTCGCTCCGGTCGACGGCGCGCGATCTCCGCCTCCGTCGGCTGCGCCCGGAACGGCGCGAAGGCCCGAACGGCGGCCTCCTCCAGCGTCTGCAGCTTCGCCGAGGGCTCGGCGGGAACGAGGGCGAAGAAGGCCCCGAGCGCCCGCGGAACGGCGGCGGTGACCTCGAACGGCGTCTGGCTGGCGCAGAATTCGGCCAGCCGCGCGTCGACGTCCTCGAGATGGGACGTCCCGATCAGGCGAAACGGCGCGACGATGGTCGCATGGAAGCCGTAGCGGGCCGGCGAAGCCACGAGCGGATCGCGCTGCTCGTCTGGCATGCGGGTGGGTTCGCCGTCGAACGGATTGCGGCCGAGCCATTGAGCCGCCGCCTGGGCCAGCGCCGAACCGGCCGGCGGAGTGAAGTAGATCGCCGCGCGCATGGGTTCGCCTCCAGATATGGCCAGTCAAGGCGGAAGCTGGCCGCCTGCCGAACGCGATGCATGGTCAGCCGCTTGCGCCCCGCCGCGGGCCGTTGCGGACCACAGTGCTCCCGTCATGGTGACGCGGTGATGTCAGGACAGTCGGGAAACGTCCACCCCTTGGAGCCGCCTCCAACCTGCGCCCCACGCGAGACACACCGTCATGTGGCATGGCCGGCACAGGCGAAGCGGGAAGTCTTTCAAGGCTCTCTTCTCGGTTTGACAGGATTCCGGCAGGTTGCGCATAGCTCCTGCAGCGCAACCCCCCAAACTGACGGCAGGCCCATGCGACACTGGTCTCAGGCAATTCGTTCCGCCCGGCCTTTCCGTCTTCTTGCCGCGATGCTTCTCGCGGCCACGCTCGCCGGCTGCCAGACCGCCGAGCTCTCGCCGGCCGGCCTCGGCATCGCGACGCTGAACGACCAGAGCGTCGCCGAGATCCGCGGGCGCTCGGTCCTCGTGATGGACTACCAGTCCGGCCGCATCCTCGAGGCGGAAAAGCCGGACGCGCTGCGCTATCCGGCGTCGCTGTCGAAGATGATGACGCTGTATCTGCTGTTCGAGGCGGTCGACACGGGCAGGATCTCCCTCGATACCGAGCTGGTGGTCAGCGCCGAGGCGGCATCAGAGCCGCCATCCAAGCTCGGCTTCAAGCCGGGCGAGACGATCTCCGTGCGCGATGCCGCGCAGGCTCTTGCAACCAAGTCGGCCAACGACGTCGCCGTCGCCGTCGCGGAAAATCTCGGCGGAACGCAGGAGAATTTCGCCGCCGTCATGACCGCCAAAGCGCGGTCGCTCGGCATGCGCAACACCCGCTTCGTCAACGCCTCGGGTCTCCCCGACCCCCGCCAGATCTCGACGGCGCGCGACATGGCGATCCTGGCGCGGGCCCTGATCTCGCGCAACCAGCGCTACATGCCGATGTTCCGCGTCACCGAATTCTCCTTCAAGGGCCGCACCTTCCGGGCCACCAACAAGCTGCTCGGCAAGGTCGACGGCGTCGACGGGCTGAAGACCGGCTACATCCGCGATTCCGGCTTCCACCTCGTCGCCACCGCCACGCGCGGCGGCCGGCGGATCGTCGTCGTCGTGATGGGCGGCCAGACGGGCGCCGTCCGCAACGCCGAAGCCACGGCGCTGATCGACAAGTATCTGTAGTCGATGAGCCAACGGCGAGGGCAGGGTCTTCTCTCCCCGCTGCTGCGGTGCTGCAGCAGACACTCCGGTCGATCCCGGTACGAGCCGAGAGATGACGCCGCGGTGAGAGAAGCCGCCTGAGAAGGCGTGTTCGCAGCGTTGCACTGCGACCCGTGACACGCACGATTGGTCTTGCGGGTATGCGTGAGAGCCGGGGACCGACCCTGCCGATGACAAGACAATCCGTTTTGCCGCGGTGTTCCACCACTCGGGCCGCTGCCGACATTCCAGCGACGACCGACAGCCACCGGAGCGAACCCGCCCCGAGGCAGTCAAACGAGACGAGTTTTTGAGTTCAGCAACGCGGGAAGCGGCGCGATCGCGTCGCCCGCCCCAGCCTCAGAACTCGCCCTCGTAGAACACGCCCACCTCGCCTCCGCCGGAGGAGGTGACGGCGCCGCGGGCCTTCAAGCCGCCGCCGAGCTTCAGGTCGATCGACACCCGGCCGGTCGAATCGACGCCGACATAGGTATTCTCGTTCAGATACTTGCCGACGCCGACCGCGGTCTGGCCATCGGCCGTGGTGCTGACGTTCAGGTCGTCGACGCCGAGCTGCGAGCGCAGATTGTCGAGAAGGCCGGTCGAGCCGCCGACGCCGGCGAGCGTTGCCGCGGCCTCCGCCAGCTGGGCGATCTGCAGCGGCGACAGGTCGGAGGTGCCCTGGCCGAAGATCAGCCGCGCCAGCACCTCGTCCTGGGGCAGGGCCGGGTTCGACGAGAAGCTGACGGAGGGATTGTCCGCCGGCCCGGTGACGGTCACGAAGATCGTCGTGTCGTTGACGGTCGAGGAGGCCTCGAGGTCGAGGGTCGGGACCAGATTGCCGGTGAAGCTCAGATTGCCGCGCTGGAAGGTCAGCTGCTTGGCGAGGATCTGGAAGCGGCCCCGGACCAGTTCGAAGCCGCCGACGATGGAGAGATTGGAAGCCGGCCCGGTGATCCGCAGCGAGCCGCCGAGCTCGAGATCGAGGCCGCGGCCGCGCACGAAGACCCGGTTCGGCGCGTTGAAGGTGATGTCGAGATCGATGCCGCCGCCGCTGGTGCCGCCGGCGTTCTTGGGGAAGAGTTCGCGCTGCTGTTCCAGCACCGCGGCGCTGGCATTGCGGTGGGTGACGTCGATCCGCGCCAGCGACGAGGGCAGGTTGTCCGGCACGATGATGTCGATCTCGGTGGCGTTGATCGTGCCGGCAAGGGTCGGCGTCGCGACCAGCGGGCCGGTCAGCGTCAGGTCGGCCGAGAGCCGCGCGGCGACGAGTTCGCCGTCGTTGTAGCGCGCCCTGTCGGCGTTGATCGTCAGGTCGGCCGGGAACTGGCCGGTAAGGCCGATCGTGCCGCCGATCGTGACGGTGCCGCCGGAGGAGATCTGGCCGGTGAAGCTCTGGATCGTCGCGCTGCTGCCGTTGAGCGCGATCGTCGTGGTGATGTCGTTGAGGGCGATATTGAAGCCGGTATCCACCAGCCTCGCACCGGCGACGCTGACCGTGCCGTTGACGTTCGGCTGGGTGGCCGGGCCGGTGATGCGGGCATCCACGCGCGCCGTGCCATCGAGGGAGCGGCCGCCCTCCGCCAGGATCGGGTTGGCCAGCGACAGGGGAGCGGTGCCGTTCGCGGTGAGGTCGAGGGTGGGCGTGCCGGACAGCCCGACCGAGCCGTTGACCGCGAGTTCGATGCCGCTGCCGGTCAGCCGGGTGTCGGTGGTGACCCGGTTGCCGGCATACTGGCCCTGCGTGGCGATCTGCAGCGCGCCGACGCCGGCCTGCCGGGTTGGCTGGATCGAGACGCCGGAGGCGGTGACGTCGTAGCGGACCTGGGGATTGCTCGGCGCGCCGGTCGCCCGGACGGTGCCGTTGATCGTGCCCTGGGGGGCCAGATCGCCGGCGGCCGCGCTGGCGATCGAGGCGGGCAGGTCGCGGATCTCCGCCGTGAGGTTCAGATTGCTGGTGCTCGCCCCGCCGGTGACGCGGATGGTGCCGCCGCCGGCCCGGACGAGTGCCTGGTCGAGGGCGAGGTTGCCGTTCTGATAGGCGCCGGCAAGGTCGGCGCTGAGGGGAGGGGCGCCGGCGGCCCGGCTCTGGGCGACGGAGATGTTCGCCGCCGAGAGCTTGAAACGCGCATTCGGGCTGGAAAGAGAACCCGACGCGCTGGCCGTGCCGGACACGGTGCCCTGCGCGCCGAGACCGGCGACGAAGCCATTGGCGATGCCGACCGGCAGCTGATTCAGGTCCACGGCGATGTCGAGGGCCTGGCCGACCGTGCCCCTGGCGGTGAGCCTGCCGTTGCCCACGACGACCTCGGCATTGGCGAGGTTGAGGGTGCCGTCGTCATAGGTGCCGGCGGCGTCGAGGGTGAGCGGCGCCGTGCCCGAGCGGGCGATGTCGCTCGTGGTGATGCCCCGGCCGGTGACGGTGAACTCGGCGGACGGGTTCGACAGGGAGCCGGTCGCCCTCGCGCTGCCCGAGATCGTGCCACTGGCGCCGAGGCCCTGGACGAAGCCGTTGGCAAGCCCCGCGGGGATGTCGTCGGCGGTGACGTCGAGGTTCAGCTGGTCGCCGACGGTGCCCTTCGCCGTCAGCGATCCCTCGCCGACCTGCACATCGGCCGTCTCGATGGTCGCGGTGCCGTCGGCATAGGAGCCGCTCGCGTCGAGGCTGAGCGGCGCGACGCCGGACGCGGCGATCTGGTCGGTCGTGATCCCGCTGCCCGTCAGCTGGAAGGTCGCGTTGGGATCGGACAGCGATCCGGTCGCCCTGCCGGTGCCCGAGATCGTGCCCGTGGCGTTCAGCCCGGAGACGAAGCCGTTGGCGAGGCCGACGGGGAGGGCGTCCAGCGCGAGATCGAGGTTCAACTCCTCGCCGACCGTGCCCGATGCCCTGAGCGAGCCGTCGCCGACGTCGAGCCGGGCGGTGTCGAGGCTCAGCGTCCCATCGCGGAAATTGCCCGCTGCATCCATCGTCAGCGGCGGCACGCCGCCCTTGGCGATCGCCTCCGTGGTGATGGCGGTGCCGGTGAGGTCGAAGCTCGCGACGGGGTTCTGGAGCGTGCCGGTCGCCTTCGCGCTGCCGGAGATCGTGCCTTCGGCGGCAAGACCGTCGACGAAGCCGTTGGCGAGGCCGACCGGCAGGCGGTTGACTTCAGCGGTCAAGTCGAGCGTGTCGCCGACGCGGCCGGAGACATTGAGCGAGCCGTCGCCGACATTGACGACGCCGGTCTCGATATCGGCCGTGCCGTCGGCATAGCGGCCGGCAAGCCGCAGGTCGAGCGGCTTGACGCCGGACTTAGCGATCTCGTTTGTGGTGATCCCGCTGCCGGTGAGGTCGAAGGTGGCGCTGGGGTCGTCGAGGGTTCCGGTGGCGCTGGCCGTGCCGGAGATCGTACCCTCCGCGGACAGGTCCGGCACGAAGCCGTTCACCAGCCCGACGGGGAGATTTTGCGCTCGCACCTCAATGTCGAGCGCTTCGCCGACCGTGCCTGACGCCGCGAGCGAGCCGTCGCCGACGTCGATGTCGGCATTGGCGAGGGTCAATGTGCCTTGCTCGTAGGAGCCCGAGGCATCGAGCGACAGCGGCTCGATGCCGGCCTCGCCGATGGCCCTGGCGGTGATCTCGCGCCCGGTGAGCGAGAAGGACGCCGCCGGCTCGCTGGTCGTGCCGGACAGCTGCGCCTCGCCCGAGAGCGTCCCCGAGGCGTCGAGCCCCTCGACGAAGGCGTTGGCGATGGCGACGGGGGCCTGGGAGAGGTCGATGTCGAGGTCGATCGTCTCGCCGATCGATCCCGATGCCGTCAGCGAGCCTTCGCCGAGATCGAGCCGCGCCGTCTGGAGCTGCAGCGTGCCGCCGGAATAACTTCCGGCGATGGTTCCGTCGACCGGCGGTGTCGCGGGGCCGCCCGTGCGGTCGGCGACGATCTGGCGCAGCCGCAGGTCGAACCGTGCGTCGGGGTCGCTCGCCTGGCCGGAGACCGCGGCCGTGCCGTCGATCGTGCCGGCCAGCGCGAGATCGGGAACGAACGGGCTGGCGACGGCGGCAGGCACGGCTTCCAGCGTTGCCGACAGGTCCAGCGTCTCGCCGGCGGTGCCGGAGGCGGTGAGCCGTCCGTCGCCGATCGACAGGACGAGATCGCTGAGGGAGGTCGTGCCGTCGGCGATCCGCACCCGCGCCGGATCCACCAGCGCGACCGCCGCGTCGGGGATTGCGGCGGTGAGCGTTTCGAGCGCGATCAGCGTCTCGTTGGGCGTGAAGCTGGCGTTGCCGGCGAGGTCGACCGGCACGCCGTTCGCCCGCGCCGAGACGTCGATCCCGGTGCCGTCGCCCGCGCGCGCGAGTTGAATGGTGAGGTTCTCGATGTCGATGCCGGCGGTGCCGATGGAGAGCGCGGTGACGCTGCCTTCGGGCTTGGGAACACCCAGATAGTCGAAGAGGCTGAGGTCGATCTTCGCGCCGGCAAGAGTGGTGCCCGCGACCGAGACGCTGTCGCCGGCAAGGTTCGGCCGCGCCACCGGCGTTCCATCGGGCAGCACGTCGAAACCGATCGTGCCGGAGACGTCGCCGCTGGCCTCGACGCCGCCGAGAGCGGCGAGGGCGGCGAGATCGTCGAGATTGACGTCGAGCGTGCCGGTCGGCAGGAAGTTCTCGCCGAGGACGAGGTCGCCCGAGATGCGGTTCGGGCCCTGGCGGATGACGAGGCCGGAGAGCCGCCGTTCGCCGCTGTCCTGCGTCGTCAGCTGCGCCTTGCCTTCGAGCGGCTGGCCGTCGATGACACCGGAGATGTCGACGCTGGCGCGGGGCGAACCGGGATCCAGGGTGCCCGTCGCCCGGACGGTGAGTTCGGCGAGTTCGCGGCCGTTGATCGACAGGCCGTTGCCGTCGACGGTGAGGTTCACGTCGGGCTTTTCCACCGGGCCGCTGGCGGTGAGATCGAAGGTGGCTGCGCCCGAGAGCGACTGGCTGACGCTGCCGGCATTGGCGAGGCGGCCGGAGATGTCGGCTGTGACGGTCTCGCCGGAGAGGCCGGCGGAGCCTTCGACGGAGAGGTTGTCGCCGGTGACCTTGAGATCGCTGGCGGCGAGCGCGCCATCCGCGGTCCGTGTGACATTGCCCGCGACGGCCAGCGTCTCGCCTGCCACCGGTGAGAGCGCTGCCGACAGCGCCACGGTCTGGAAGTTCGAGTCGAGCGCCAGGTCGAAGGTCGAGAAATTCAGCGCCGCCGAACCGGTGACGCGCAGGTTGGCGGTGTCCGTCTGGAGCGT
Organism: Aurantimonas sp. 22II-16-19i; assembly: GCF_002088275.1. Taxonomy (GTDB): domain Bacteria; phylum Pseudomonadota; class Alphaproteobacteria; order Rhizobiales; family Rhizobiaceae; genus Jiella. The sequence goes on along the minus strand of NZ_AQQS01000010.1, from coordinate 123,828 downwards.
CACCGGGTCGAGCCGGAGGCCCGCCTCGCCGAGGGCGCCGTTGCCCTCGATCCTGATCGGGCCGTCGAAGAAGCGCTGCTGGACGCCTTCCGGCGCCCTTGCCGAGGCGGCGCTCGCCGAAAGCTGCACGGGACCGGCGAGGCCGGTGACGTCGAAGCCCTGGCTCGACAGCCGGGCGCCGAGATTGTCGGCGGCGTAGTCGCCATAGACGAGCTGGGGCAGGCTGGCATTCACCGACAGGTCGGCGCTGGACAGCGCGCCCGTCAGGGCGGCTTCGACGCTGGCGATGGAGATCTCGATCGGCGTCTCCGCCGTTCCCAGCGACAAGGCGAGGGGGCCACCCCCGGGGGCGCTCAGCTGGACGGCGAGGTCGTTGCCGGAGCCGGACGGATCCACCGCACCCGTCGCCGAGAGCTGGATCGCCTCGGACGACAAGGTGCCCTGCTCGATACGGTAGGTGCCGTCGTCCCGGATCTCGACGGTGGCGTCGAGATTGGCGCCGCGTGCGACGTAGCGCTGATAGGCCTCGGGCACGAAGCGCTCGGCCGCGACGTTGAGCGACAGGGCGGCGCGATAGGCCGCATCCTGCCGGTCGACCCGGGCCGTCAGGGTGGCGGCCTGCTGGTTGTCGACGGTGAGAGCGCCGTTCGCCATGAAGCCGGAAAGCGGGCCGGACCCGTTGACCGCCAGTTGCACCGGCGGCGCGCCGGGAATGCCGAGAAGGGTGGCGACGAGGCCGCCCTGCGGCTCGCTGGCGTCGACGGCGATGACGAGCCGGTTGTCGTCCGGCGCGAACTCGACGTTGAAGGCGACGCGGCCCGGCTGGTCCAGGCGCTCGACGGTGGCCTCGGCCGAGACCTGCGTCGGGTCGGCCTCGAGCTTCAGGCTGGCATTGGCCTTGAGACGCGCCCGCGTGCCGGCGATCGCCTCGCCGAGGATGAACTCGTCGATGGCGATGGACCGGATGTCGGCGGTGATCGACGGCAGCGACAAGCCGCCGCCGCCTTCGCTGGCGGGCTGCCCGCGGGGCAGGCGCTCGAAGACGATCTGGCCGGCGGTGAGCTGCTCGATCGAGACGTTGGAGCGCACCAGCGCCAGCGGCGACCAGTCCATGGCGAGGTCGGTGGCGGTCAGGAACGTGCCCTGGGGGTCGGAGACCGTGACCTTCTCGATGCGGATCGCGCCGGTGAGGGCGCCGGACAGTCCCTCGATGTCGACCTTCATCGTGTCGGTCGAGACGAGGTTCTCGATCTGGCTGGCGATGAATTGCTGGGCCTCTGCCGGTCGGCTCGTCGGAACGAGTGCGGCGAGGGCCAGGAAGAACGTCAGGGCGAGGGCGGCGAGGCGTTCGTTGATCATCAGAAGGCCTGTCCGATACCGGCATAGATCTGGTAGCCCGCGTCCCGCGGCCCGGGATCGAGCGGGATGCCGACGTCGATGCGGATCGGCCCGAAGCTCGTCAGGTAGCGGGCGCCGATACCGGCACCGAGCTTGAAGTTGGAAAAGTCCGGCACGAGGTCGTCGGAGACCGTGCCGAAGTCGAGGAAGGGCACGACCTGGATGTTCTCTGTGATGCCGATGCGTGCCTCGACCGAGCCGTCGAACAGCGACAGGCCGCCCGTCGGCGTATCGGTGAATTCCGGATTGAAGCCCGAGCCCGCCGGCACATTGCCGGGGAAGTATGGCCCGATGGACTGGAACTCGTAGCCGCGCACCGAGCCGCCGCCGCCGGCGTAGAAGCGCCGATCGTTGGGGATGTCGAGGAGGTCGGCGCCGAAGACCGTGCCGTAGCCGAGGCGGCTGGCGAGGATGAGCCGGTCGCTCTCCGTCAGCGACAGATAGGCACGGCCGTCGAGCCTGGTCTTGACGAAGGGCGTCGAGGTATTGAAGCCGTAGGAAGGCTCGGCCAGCGCCTGGAAATAGAAGCCCTCGGTGGGGTTCAGCTCGTTGTCGCGGCCGTCATAGGTGTAGGTGATCGGCACCGAGGCGATGAAATAATCGCGGGTTCCGAGATAGTCGGTGATCTCTTCGTATTCGCCCCGCAGCGAGACGTTCACCGTCTGCTGCTTGTCGATCTCGTATTCGACGCCGCTGGTGGCGGCATAGCTCGTCCGGTCGTAGGCGAGGGGTTGCTCCCGCTTGATCTCCAGCGAGCCGATATAGACGGAGTTGGGGCCGAGAACGCCCGGCTTCTTGAACACCAGCGAGCTCGAATAGTCGAAACCGTCAGTCTCGCGGGCCTCGCCGGACACGGCGGTCGCGCCGATCCGCGAGACGGAGGCGTCGAAGCGGATCGACTCGGCCCGGCCGAAGAGGTTGCGATAGCCGACATAGCCGTTGGCACCGGCGCCTTCGGTGTTGGAATAGGTCGCGCCGACGCCGTAATAGCCGAACTTGCGCTCCCCCACCTCGACCTGCACCGGCAGCGAGCCGTCCGCGGCCTGGGCTTTCGCCTCCTTGACGGTCACCGACGAGAAGACGCCGAGCTTCAGGAGCCGGTCCCGCGCATCGGCGAGTTCCTGCGGCGAGAACACCTCGCCCGCCTTGATGCCGGTCATGTAGGCGATGAAGCCGGGATCGACGTCCTCGGCGCCCTCGACCCAGATGTCGCCGAACGGCACGCGGGGGCCAGGATCGAGGCGCGCCTCATATTCGAGGCGGTTGTTGGCGGCGTCGGCGATGATGTCGCGGTCGGTGACGGCGACGAAGGGGCGTCCGTCCTGTCGCAGCTTCGAGAACATCCTCGCCTCGGCTTCGAGAACCTCGGCCGAGCCGGCCGCGCCTCCGGGTGCCAGTCCGTATTCCGCCGGATCGACGGGAATGCCGCCGCTCGTCACCGCGATCCGGCCGAGCGTATATTTCGGCCCCGGCCGAACGCGGATCGTCACCGGCACCGGGCGGGCCGAGAATTCCGCATCCGGCTGCAGCGTCGTGATGTCGCGGCCCTCGATGAAGATGTCGACGAGGCCGTCATAGCGGGCGTTCTCGAACAGGGCGGCGACGAGACGCTTGCGATCGGTCTTCGCCTTTGAGAGCAGCCCGAGGGAACCGGACACCGGCTCGTCCTCCTCGCCGACGAGGCTGGACGCGGTGCTGAGAGAATCCTGCAGCGTGCCGTCGTCGTCCGGCGCCGGCTCGACCGTCAGGGTCGCGTCGTAGTTCAGCGGGTCGATCACCTCGACCGCCGAATCGGGGCTCTCGAAGAACGTTACGCCGAAGATCTCGAACGCATGGGCAGGCGAGGTCAGGCAGATCGCCATGGCAATCGACAGACAGATTGCAGGCGGGCGTCCAATTCCGAGCAAACGCTTACATCCCCTGAGCCAGCGATCATGCGGAGGGACGAGTGCCGGCTGTCATGGCGCGGCGAGGCCGAAGAGGCCCCTCCCGAAAAGTTTCACTCCCCCCTTCAGGTGCAGGTAAGGATGACGGGAATTGATGAAATAACAACTACCTCCGGCCCCCAAACCGGGCGCGAGGGCACCTTGATGGGTCGATTGAGCTGGGTCTGTGCCGATGCGACAACAGCTTCGTCGCAAAGCCGGACTTACTGTCGCAGTCTCGGTGCGTCGGCTCGACGCGGCTAGCCTGTTGCCGGCGCACATCATGCAGCCGAGCCGTCCGGCACAGGCTTGCTGACGCGCCCTGGCGACGAGGGCGCGTTCCGGCATGCATGCGGCGCCGAGAGCCGCCTGGCGCCCTCGCCGAACCTCGGCGTCGTCATGACGCTCCCACCATGATGGAATGATTCTGAAAAGCGCTTGAAGCCTCGCCCGCAAAGGGGCAATCTCCGGCCGAACGAACCCTGGGCTGCTTCGTGCATCGCGAGAAGGATCGCGCTCAGCCGGCCGTGGGGGGCGCGAAGGGTTTGAAGACCGGCCGTCGTGCCGGCGAGTTTGGGAGGAGTTTCATGACGGACGTCACCATCACCGTGAACGGGCGCGAGATGAAGGGATCGGTCGAAGACCGCACCCTCCTGGTGCAGTTCCTGCGCGAAAATCTCGGTCTGACCGGGACCCATGTCGGCTGCGACACGTCGCAGTGCGGCGCCTGCGTCGTCCATGTCGACGGCAGGGCGGTGAAGTCCTGCACCATGCTGGCTGTTCAGGCGTCCGGCTCCAGCGTCACGACGATCGAGGGTCTCGCCAACGGCCAGGAACTGCACCCCGTTCAGGCGGCCTTTCGCGAGCATCATGGCCTGCAGTGCGGCTACTGCACCCCCGGCATGATCATGACCGCGGTCGACATGATCGAGCGGCACGGCTCGTCCCTCGACGAGGAGACGGTGCGCGAGGAGCTCGACGGCAACATCTGCCGCTGCACCGGCTACCACAACATCGTCAAGGCGATCCTGGCTGCCGCGAGTGCTTCGCAGGCTCCGGCCATGGCAGCCGAGTGACGTGACGAGCTGCCGCGGCCCCGCTGCTGGGCGCCGCGGTCCTTGAACGGTTTCATCGGTCGCGGATGCGCCCTGGCGCATGGGAGCCGTGACCGAGCTTAGGGAGGGTTTGACTATGGGCGTTGAAGGTATCGGTGCGAAGGTTCTTCGCAAGGAGGACCGCCGCTTCATCACCGGGCGCGGCCGCTATGTCGACGACATGAGCGTGCCGGGCATGAAATACGCCGCCTTCGTGCGCTCGCCGCATGCGCATGCGACGATCACCGGCCTCGACACCAGCGCGGCAGAGGCCATGCCGGGCGTCGTCGGCGTCCTGAACGGCCGGCAGCTGCAGGGCGACGGCATCGGCAATCTGATCTGCGGCTGGGCGGTGTCCTCGAAGGATGGCACGCCGATGAAGATGGGCGCCTGGCCGGCGCTCGCCAGCGAGACCGTCCGCCATGTCGGGCAGGCGGTCGCGATCGTCGTCGCCGACACGCAGGCCCAGGCCCGCGACGCCGCCGAGGCGGTGGTGGTCGATTATGACGAGCTTCCCGTCGTCACCAGGGCCGTCGACGCCCTGAAGGACGGCGCGCCGCAGCTTCATCCCGAGGCGCCCGGCAATCTGATCTTCGACTGGGAGATCGGCGACAAGGCGGCGACGGACGAGGCCTTTTCGAGGGCCGCCCACGTCACCAAGCTGCACATCCACAACAACCGCCTCGTGCCCAATCCGATGGAGCCGCGCGCCGCGCTCGGGCTCTACGATCCGGCCGAGGATCACTACACCTGCTGGACGACGTCGCAGAACCCGCATGTCGCCCGCCTGGTGATGAGCGCTTTCTACAACGTCGCGCCCGAGCACAAGCTACGGGTCATCGCGCCGGATGTCGGCGGCGGCTTCGGCTCGAAGATCTACATCTATCCCGAAGAGATCGTCTGCCTCTGGGCCTCCAAGCGCACCGGGGTTCCGGTCAAGTGGACCTCCGACCGCACCGAGGCCTTCCTCACCGACGCCCATGGCCGCGACCACGAGACCGAGGTCGAGATGGCGCTCGATGCCGACAACAAGATCCTCGCTTTGAAGGTCGAAACGGTCGCCAATCTCGGCGCCTACATGTCGCTGTTCTCGTCGGCGACGCCGACCTATCTCTATGCGACGCTGCTCTCCGGCCAGTACGACATCCCGGCGATCCACGCCAACGTCAAGGCGGTCTACACCAACACCGTTCCCGTCGACGCCTATCGCGGCGCCGGGCGGCCGGAGGCGACATACGTCGTCGAGCGGACGATGGAGACGGCGGCACGCGAGCTCGGCATCTCGCCGGCGGACTTGCGCCGCATGAACTTCATCCGCTCCTTCCCGCACCAGACGCCGGTCATCATGGCCTATGACGCCGGCGACTTCGACGCCACGCTGAACGCCGGCATGGAAGCCGCCGACGTCGCCGGCTTCGAGGCGCGGCGCGAGGAGGCGAGAAGCCGCGGCAAGCTGCGCGGCCTCGGCATGAGCTGCTACATCGAGGCCTGCGGCATCGCGCCCTCGAAGGCCGTCGGTTCCCTCGGCGCAGGCGTCGGCCTGTGGGAATCGGCCGAAGTCAGGGTCAATCCGGTCGGCACGATCGAGATCCTCACCGGTTCGCACAGCCACGGCCAGGGGCACGAGACGACCTTCGCCCAGCTCGTCGCCGAGCGTTTCGGCCTGCCGGTCGACAACGTCCAGGTCATCCATGGCGACACCGACAAGGTGCAGTTCGGCATGGGCACCTATGGCTCGCGCTCCGGCGCCGTCGGCATGTCGGCGATCCACAAGGCTCTGGACAAGGTGGAAGCCAAGGCCAAGAAGATCGCCGCCCATGTGCTGGAGGCGGACGAGGGCGACATCGTCATCGAGAATGGCGAGGTGAAGGTCGCCGGGACCGACAAGAAGCTCGGCTGGCACGAGGTTTGCCTCGGCGCCTATACCGGGCACAACCTGCCCGACGGCATGGAGCCGGGTCTGAAGGAGGGGGCGTTCTACGACCCGACCAACTTCACCTTCCCGGCCGGATGCTACATATGCGAGGTGGAGGTCGATCCCGAGACCGGCACGACCGAGATCATCCAGTTCGTCGCGGCCGACGACTTCGGCCGGGTGATCAACCCGATGATCGTCGAGGGCCAGGTGCATGGCGGTTTGGCCCAGGGCATCGGCCAGGCGCTGCTCGAGGGCACCCATTACGACGAGAGCGGCCAGCTGACGACGGCCTCCTACATGGACTACGCGATGCCGCGGGCCTGGGACCTGCCGAATTTCAAGGTCTCCACCACCGAGACCCTCTGCCCGGGCAATCCGCTCGGCATGAAGGGCTGCGGCGAGGCCGGCGCCATCGGCTCGCCGCCGGCGGTGATCAACGCCATCACCGACGCGATCGGCAACAACGAGCTGACCATGCCGGCGACCCCGGAGAAGGTCTGGAAGGCGCTGAACGCGGTCCGCCAGGCCTGACGATGACGATCGGCCGTGCCCTTCGGGGCGCGGCCGGCGCGGCCGGTCGTCCGGCCCGCCAGATTCGAAGATTGCGCCGCGCGGCTGGCGAAGCTGCCAGCCCGGCGCCCCGATGAGCCCCCAAGGAGGCACGACCGATGTACGAGACCAGCTACCACCGCCCGTCTTCGCTGGCAGAGGCGACGCAGCTCGCCGCGGAAAAGGGCGACGAGGCAAAATACCTGTCGGGCGGCATGACGCTGATCCCGACCATGAAGCAGCGGCTCGCGGCGCCCGAGGCGCTGATCGACCTTCGCCACGTGGCGGAACTGAAGGGCATCTCGGTGAACGGCCGGTCGATCCGCATCGGCGGCGGCATGACCCATGCCGAAGTCGCGACGAACCCGGAGATCAAGTCCGTATGCCCCGGCTTTGCCGCGCTCGCCGGGCTGATCGGCGATCCGGCCGTGCGCCACATGGGCACGGTCGGCGGCTCGGTCGCCAATTTCGACCCGGCGGCGGATTATCCGGCGGCGCTTCTCGCCCTCGGGGCAACGATCCATACCGACAAGCGCGACATGCCGGCCGACGAGTTCTTCCAGGGCCTGTTCGAGACGGCGCTGGACGAGGGCGAGATCGTCACCGCGGTCTCCTTCGAGGCGCCGGACCAGTGCGCCTATGAGAAGTTCCGCAACCCGGCTTCGCGTTACGCCATGTGCGGCGTCTTCGTCGCAAGGCGCGCCGACGGCGTGAAGGTCGGTGTCACCGGCGCCGGATCGAGCGGCGCCTTCCACTGGAGCGACGCCGAGAGCGCGCTGTCGGGCAACTTCTCGCCGGAAGCCGTGGACGGACTTGCGGCATCGGAAGGCGACATGATCGCCGACATCCACGGCTCGTCGGCCTATCGCGCCAATCTGGTCAAGGTCGTCACCAAGCGCGCCGTGAAGAAGGCGCTCGCCCACTGATCGAGGTTCGGGCGGCCGGCGGCCGCCAAGCCCTTCCAGACAAGACAACGCCGGCGGATCGTCCCGCCGGCGTTTCGATTCCAGGCTCATTGATTTCGGCGGCGACGCGCGTCCTGCGATGTCCGGTATCTCGCCTCGGACCGCGCACTTGATGTCGGCTCGGTTGCCCGCCGCGGCTTGGTTTCCGTCCGCTCGGTTGAGCCGATAGGGAGTCAGAAATTGCGGCGGAGACGGCCGCCATCATTTCCCCGGGACTTGTCCGATCGGGGGGCGTCGGAGCGGTAAGTGGAGGAGCGGTAGGGAGGGCAGGGCTCACGGCCGCTGAAAGGCGGCGCTCCATTCAGGGGAGCAAGGCGTCCTGCGATGCCCACCGACAACGCAAAAGCGCCGGCGGAAGGATCCGCCGGCGCTTCGGGTGTCTCATGTCGAACAGATCGGCGAGCGATCAGTACTTGCAGCGGTGGCGATGACCGTCATAGCCGAGGAAGGTGTCCGTGCGACGGTCATAGGAACGGTAGCGCGCCTCGCAGCGCGCCACATGCGATCCATAGCCGCGGCTCGGATAGACGCGCTGCACCGGGACCGGACGATCCCGGTCTGCCAATGCACCACCGACGATCGCGCCGATCGCCAGGCCTGCAATGCCGGCGCCGATCGCCGCTCCATTATTGTTGTGGCGGCGGCCATAATGGCGACCCCCGCGATAGTGACGGCCACCCCGATAGTGGCGCCCGCCGCGATAATGGCGCGGTCCGTTCCAGTTCCCGCGGTTCCAGTGCTGCCCGCCATTATGGCCCCGCCAGTGCGGTTCGGCGCTGGCACTGACGGTGCCAGTTCCGAGGGTGCCGATGGCCAGCAGCAAGGCCAGGGCCATCGAGATGATTTTCTGCATGAAGATGCTCCGGTCGTCGGGGGCGTTCGAAATGCCGAAGTCCGAGAACGAGATCGACGCCCTCGCACAGTCACGCCCCCGGATTGTCCCACTGCCTGATATAACGCCGCTTTCGCTGATTTGGTTCATACGGCCGATCAAAACTGATTGAGAGTCAAGATCTTGGTGTTTCCGGTCGGCGCGCGGTGGCAGGCGCCGCGACAAAAGGTAACGGTTGCAGGATCGCTCTGGCGCGAACGTTTCATGAACGCTATGTCCGTCTCATGCCGACGCTCGATCTCCGCACCAAGCTCGCCGTTCTGTCCGATGCGGCGAAGTACGACGCCTCCTGCGCTTCCAGCGGGGCGGCGGGGCGCAACTCCGTCAAGTCGAAGGGCATCGGTTCGACCGAGGGTTCCGGCATCTGCCACGCCTATGCGCCGGACGGCCGCTGCATCTCCCTCCTGAAGATCCTGCTCACCAACTTCTGCATCTACGACTGCGTCTACTGCATCAACCGCTCGTCCTCGAACGTCCAGCGGGCGCGGTTCAGCGTCGACGAGGTGGTCGCGCTGACGATGAACTTCTATCGCCGGAACTACATCGAGGGTCTGTTCCTCTCCTCGGGCATCATCAGGAACTCCGACTACACGATGGAGGAGATGGTCCGCGTCGCAAGGAAGCTGCGCCTCGAGGAGAACTTCTCCGGCTACATCCACCTGAAAACGATCCCCGACGCCTCGCCGGCGCTCCTGGAGGAGGCCGGTCTCTTCGCCGACCGCCTGTCGGTGAACATCGAGATGCCGACCGATGCGACGCTCTCGGCCCTGGCGCCGGAAAAGGACGCGCGCGACATCCGCCGCTCCATGGGGCACCTGCGGGCGAAGATCGAGGAGCACAAGGGCGAGAAGCGGGACCGGACGAAGCCGCAGCGGTTCTCGGCGGGCGGCCAGTCGACGCAGATGATCGTCGGGGCGGACGCCTCCACCGACGACGACGTGCTGATCCGCTCGGAAAACCTCTATGGCAACTATCGCCTCAGCCGCGTCTACTATTCCGCCTTCTCGCCGATTCCGGATTCGTCGAGCCGACTGCCGCTGTTAAAGCCGCCGATGATGCGCGAGCACCGGCTCTATCAGGCCGACTGGCTGATGCGCTTCTACGGCTTCCAGCGCGCCGAGATCGTCTCGGGCGGGGAGGGCGGCATGCTCGATCTCGCCGTCGATCCGAAGCTCGCCTGGGCGCTGCGGAACCGCGAGAGCTTTCCCGTGGACGTCAACCGCGCCGACCGGGAGATGCTGCTGCGGGTGCCCGGCCTCGGCACCCGGGCGGTCAAGCGCATCCTCTCGACACGCCGGCACCGGACGCTCAGGCTCGACGACGTCGCCCGGCTCTGCCAGTCGATCGACAAGGTCCGGCCGTTCGTCATGGCGCTCGACTGGTCGCCGGGCGGGCTGACGGACCGGGAGAGGCTCAAGGAGAGCTTCCTGCCGAAGGCCAAGCGCGCGGCGAGCCAGCTGGAGCTGTTTTGACCATGTCAGGCGGCCTGATCGGGGTGGGTCAGGGGGGCGATCTTCGCGATGACATCGCCGAGCCGTTCGCCCGTGACATGAAGGTCATAGGCGTTCTGCAAGTTCAGCCAGAATTGCGGCGTGGTGTCGAAGACTCGTGCGAGCCGCAGGGCAGTGTCCGGCGTGACGCCGACCTCTTCGCGGATCAGCCGTTCGATCCGTGTCCTCGGCAAGTCGAGGCGCTTGGCCAATGCGCCGGCACTGATCGCGAGCGGAACGAGATATTCCTCCCGCAGATATTCGCCGGGATGAATCGGTCGTGCAAACCGCAGCGACATGGAGCCTACCTCCTGCATCCGGGTTCATCCGGAATGATAATCGACGATCTCGACATCTTCCACACCGGTTTGCGTCCAGCGGAAGCATATCCGCCACTGGTCGTTTATCCTGATGGAGTGCTGCCCCTGCCGATCGCCTTTCAAGGCCTCCAACCGGTTGCCCGGCGGCGACCGCAGATCCTTCAGATCGACGGCCAGGTCGACAGCACGAAGACGGCGCTCCGCCCGAGCGACGAGATCGGCAGGAAATCCCTTGGGCGCTTTGCCGGCCGCGATCTGCTCGACGAACTTGCCTCGCGTTGAAAGGATCATATGATCGTCTCGGCTTGTATCACATCATGATACACGATTCGATCGGCTCAGGAAGAGGTCATCGCTTCGAGGGTAGTTGCAACGACCAGAGATGCCGAACGACAGACGCGCGAGAGACCTGCGAAGCCGTTCCCCGGAGAACTGTCATGACTGAATCCGACGCCGCCGACATCACCCATCTTCGCCGCTGCGTCGAGCTTGCCCGCGAGGCCGTTGAGACCGGAAACCGGCCCTTCGGCTCGGTGCTCGTCTCCGGCGCGGGCGAGATTCTGAAGGAGGATCACAACCGCACCGGCTCCGGCGATCCGACGGCGCATCCTGAATTGGCGCTCGCCCGCTGGGCTGCGCTGAACCTGTCGAAGGCTGAGCGCGCCGCGGCGACGATTTACACCTCCGGCGAGCACTGCCCGATGTGCGCGGCGGCGCACGGATGGTGCGGTATCGGCCGCGCGGTCTTCGCCACCTCGACGCCGCAACTGATCGCGTGGCTCGAAGAGTTCGGCGCCCCGCCGCTGCCCTACAAGCCGGTGACGATGCGCGAATTGCTGCCGCATGTGGAGATCGTGGGACCGTTCGAGGCGTTTGCCGCCGAGATCAAGGCGATGCACGAGCGGGTTCATCGGCGCTGAGCGTCAGGTCGCGGCTCAGGCCCAGAGATTCAGGATGCGCAATCCGTCGATCGTATCGAAGTCGGCGACGTTTCTCGTGACCAGCGTCAGGCCGTGGACGAGCGCTGTCGCGGCGATGAGAGAATCGTTTCGCGGACGACGATCTGGAACGTGGAGGGTCGCACATCGGAGAGCCACCAGTTCCGTCACCGGCAGGATCTGAGAGTCGGCGAGCTCGGCGCGCCGCGATCGCAGCCATTGCCGAAGATCGGCGCCCTGTTGCCGGTCGCGCCGCTCCATGGAGATGACTCCGATCTCCAGTTCCATCAGCGTGATGACGGAAACATACGCCGTCTGGAGCGGCAGTGAGCCGATGGTTTGAGCGACGCGCTCATCGAGAGTCCAGGGCTTGCGTGCGGCCGAGATCATTGGTGTCGAGAAGATACACCGCGGCATTCAATCGAAATCGACTTCTCGCGGCAGGCTCTTGTCCCGCGGAGGATCGAAATCGAAATCCGCTTCCGGGCGCCTATCGGCAAAAAAGTCCAGTACCGATCCGCGATTGCTCCGAAGTCTCTCATACTCCGCGTAACTCATGAGGACATGCGTCGGCCGGCCCCGATCGGTCACGACGACGGGATTGACCTCGGCAACTCGCTTGGCGGTCGAGAGCTTCTGATTGAACATCCGCGCGTTCATCTTATGTTCGTGAAAGTTCACGGGCTCGCTCCGCCCTAGTCTCAGGCGGCTAGTTGTTACTACGTTTGGCGAATGACGGCAATTGGTTCGCGGTTGAGGTGTTCGGCAAAATGTTCAACGTTCCACTCGCCTTTCCCGCCGATTTCGACGGCTGGCGGAATGCCGCGCGCCGAGCGCTGACGCTGGGTGTCGCTCCGGAAGACATCGGCTTCACCATCGGCGATGCAGCACCCGGGCTGTTTGCCGAGCCCTTGCCCGAGCCGCCGGCGGGCGCCTTGCAGCCGACGGTGCCGAAGGCCTTTCCGGAGCTTGCCCGCAAGCTCGTCTGCCATGCCGACGAGGACCGCTTCGTCTTCGCCTATCGCCTGCTCTGGCGGCTGCAGAGCGAGAAGCGGCTCTTGGAGATCGCCTCCGACCCGGACATCCTCCGCGCGGCGGAGATGGAAAAGGCGGTGCGCCGCGACAGCCACAAGATGAAGGCCTTCGTGCGGTTCCGCGAGATCGAGGACGGCGAACTCGGCCGCCATTCCATCGCCTGGTTCGAGCCCTTCCACCACACCGTCGAGCTCACCGCGCCGTTCTTCGCCCGGCGCTTCGCCGGCATGGTCTGGACGATCCTGACACCGGAGCGCAGCGCCCACTGGAACGGCGAGGAGCTCGCGTTTCTCCCGGGTGCGACCCGCGACATGGCGCCGGCGGACGACGACATGGAGGCGCTGTGGCTGACCTATTACGCCTCGATCTTCAACCCGGCGCGGCTGAAGGTGAAGGCGATGACGGCCGAAATGCCGAAGAAATACTGGGCCAACATGCCGGAGACCGCGCTGGTCAAGCCGCTGATCGCCGGCGCCGAGGCGGCGACGCGCCGCATGCTGGAAACCCAGCCGACGCTGCCGAGTTTGCATTCGCAAAAGCTCAGGGAGCGCCGCGCCATGGCTTTGCCACGCATGGAACAGACCCGCGAGGTCAGCCCCGGCCTCGGAACCGGAAAAGCGCCGGCGACGATCGCCGCGGCCCGCGAGCAGGCGGCCCATTGCACGGCCTGCCCGCTCTGGGAGCCTGCCACCCAGACGGTATTCGGCAAGGGGCCGGAGGATGCGCCGGTGATCTTCGTCGGCGAGCAGCCGGGGGACCAGGAGGACATCGCCGGCGAGCCCTTCGTCGGGCCGGCCGGCAAGGTGTTCGACCAGGCGCTGGCGGCGGCGGGCATCGACCGCTCCCAGGCCTATGTCACCAATGCGGTGAAGCACTTCAAGTTCGAGCCGCGCGGCAAGCGGCGCATCCATGCCAAGCCGAACATGAGCGAGATCAAGGTCTGCCGCTGGTGGCTCGACCAGGAGCGGGCGCTGATCGCCCCGAAGCTGATCGTGGCGCTGGGCGCGACGGCGGCCCAGGCCGTCCTCGGCAAGACCGTGACCATCAAGGCGACGCGCTCGAAGCTGATCGACCTCGACGAGAAGACGCAGCTGCTGGTGACGGTCCACCCGTCCTATATCCTGCGCCTGCCGGATCAGGCGGCAAAGGACCGGGAGACGAAGGCGTTCCAGGCGGACATGGCGCTGGTGCTGGAGACGGTGCCGGAACTGGCGGTGGGAGGGTGAGGGAGGCTTCGGGGGCGCTGGAGCTTAAGCCTTCCAAGGGTCGACAAGCGCGATCCCGCAATCCGTGAAGTCCTTGATGTTGCGTGTGGCCAGAACCAGATTTCGTGCGCGAACGATTGCCGCGATTTGACAGTCCGGCAAACTGGTTGGACGGCCCGAGCGACGGCGGGCTGCAGCGATCAAAGCGAATTGCTCGGCTGCCTCTCGGTCGAAAGGCACGGTGCCGCCACCTTTGGCCAATGTGATCGTGCTGTCGATTGCTTTGAGCAACGACGTCTTGCGCTTACCGTCAGGGAGTATCTCGGCACCGTATCGCAACTCAGCCTCGGTTACGGCTGTGATGCAAACGCTTGCTGGTTGCAAGCCGATGAACCAGTTCCGCACCGCCGGATGCGGCGCCACCTTGATGACTTCGGAAAGAACGTTGGTATCGAGGACGATCATTCAGCTTCAGTCGAACGTCGGCGGTTCGCGGATCATTTCCCGCGCGGGAAGCTCCAAGTCGACACCGCCGATGGGATCGATGTGTCTGCGAATGGCCTCGTAGAGGTTCCGCGGCGGAGAGGCATGCTCGCGTGCAGGTGGAATGCCGAGCTGATCTTCCGGCACTTCGAGCGCCCACTTCAACAGCAGCGACGCTTCCTCTTCGATGGAACGGTCGTGTTCCGTGGCCCGACGCCGAAGCCGAGCAGACAAATCGCCGTCGATATTGGTGATCGTGATGCTGGTCATCGCGCATCTCCTCGCAAGGTCGCCCCAATATAGTATCATGAGCGCCGCGCGTTCCAGCTCTTCGAAGCGCGCGCGAGCCCATCCTCCGCCTTGAGCCACCCGTTTCGATGGTCTAAGCCGCTCGCGAGACAAGTCATATGCGACGGAGCAGGTGTCGGTGCGCTTTTCGCGCATTGCATTAGATGGCCGGCGCGCAAACTTTGGTGAAACGGACATGGCTGCGAAAAAGCCGAAACGGGTGACGGCGCGGGTGCCGCGCGGCTTCGTCGATCGGGACGCCTCCGATCTGCGCGCACAGGACGAGATGCTGGCGAAGATCCGCCGGGTCTACGAGACCTACGGTTTCGAGCCGGTGGAGACGCCGGTGTTCGAATATACCGATGCGCTCGGCAAGTTCCTGCCCGATAGCGACCGGCCGAACGAGGGCGTGTTCTCGATCGAGGACGACGACGAGCAGTGGATGTCGCTCCGCTACGATCTCACCGCGCCGCTCGCCCGCTATGTGGCCGAGAACTACGAAACCCTGCCGAAGCCCTATCGCAGCTACCGGGCGGGCTATGTCTTCCGCAACGAGAAGCCGGGGCCGGGGCGGTTTCGCCAGTTCATGCAGTTCGATGCCGACATCGTCGGCGCGCCGAACGTCTCGGCCGACGCCGAGATGGCGATGATGATGGCCGACACGATGGAGGCGCTGGGCATCCCGCGCGGGCAATACGTCATCCGGGTGAACAACCGGAAGGTGCTCGACGGGGTGCTGGAGGCGATCGGCCTCGGTGGCGAGGAGAATGCCGGACGGCGGCTGACGGTGCTCCGGGCGATCGACAAGTTGGACAAGTTTGGGCCGGAGGGCGTCCGGCTGCTGCTCGGCGCGGGGCGCAAAGACGAGAGCGGCGATTTCACGCCGGGAGCGGGGCTGGATGAGGATTCCAGCTATCAATTATTCCGTTTCGTCATGAGCCAGCCGGGTGTGCGCCAAGAGGGCGATCCTCGAATCGGCGCGTCCCCAGGTGAACTGGTTGCGACAGCAAAATTCGGAGACGACAACGTTACTTTCGGCATGGGTAATCCGGCAACCCTCGACAACTTGGACAGGCTTTTTCTCGCATCCAAGCTTTATCACGAGGGAATGGCGGAACTTCGGACAATAAGCGATCTCTGTCAGAATGCGGGTTACGTTTTCGACCGCATGAAGATCGACCCATCAGTCGTCCGCGGCCTCGAATACTACACCGGCCCGGTCTTCGAAGCCGAACTCCTCTTCGACGTCACCAACGAAAAGGGCGAGGTCGTGCGCTTCGGCTCCGTCGGCGGCGGCGGGCGCTATGACGGGCTGGTGTCGCGCTTCATGAGCCAGCTGGTGCCGGCGACGGGCTTTTCCATCGGCGTCTCGCGATTGATGACGGCGCTGAAGAATCTCGGGCGGCTCGAGACGTCGGAGCGCACCGGCCCGGTGGTCGTCACCGTCATGGACCGCGACCGCATGGCCGACTACCAGGCGATGGCGACGACGCTGCGCAATGCGCTGAATACCGACGCGAATGGCAATCCGACCGCAGTCCCGGTGCCGGTCGAGGTGTTCCAGGGCAATCCCAAGCAGTTCGGCAAGCAGCTGCAATATGCCGATCGGCGCAATGCCCCTTGCGTGATCATCCAGGGTGGCGACGAAAAGGCCGCCGGCAAGGTGCAGGTGAAGGATCTGGCGCTCGGCAAGGAAGTGTCGGCGACGATCACCGACAATGCCGAATGGCGCGAGGCGCGGGCGGGGCAGGAGATGGTCGACTACGATCCGGCCAATCCGGAAGCGATGATCGCCGCCGTTCGCGACATCCTCGCCCGCCAGTCCGGCAAGGCTTGAACACCGTGCCGACCTCCGACGACGCCATGGGCGACGCGCTCGACCGGCTGTTCGCCACGCGCGGCGCGGCGCTGGCCGAGACCGCGATCATCCTGCCGGCCGAGCCCTATCTCGACACGGCCGGCGAAGCGCTGCGCCGGCGCATCTTCCTGACGCGAGGCGAGGGCGGCGAGAATCTGTGCCTCAGGCCGGATTTCACCATACCCGTCTGTATGCGCCACATCGCCGAGGGCGCGGACCTGCCCCGGCGCTATTCCTATCGCGGCCTGGTCTTTCGCCAGCGGGCGGACGGACCGGGAGAATTCGTGCAGGCCGGGATCGAAGATCTCGGCGAGGAGAACCGTGCGACCGCCGATGCCCGCGCCGTTGCCGACGCGCTGGCGAGCCTCGAAACCTGCGGCGTTTCGCCGGACCACCTCGACGTCATTCTCGGCGACCAGGGCCTGTTCGAGGCGGTGCTGCGGGCGCTGGGGCTGCCGGAAGGCTGGCAGCGGCGGCTGATCCGCACCTTCGGCCATGACGGCCAGCTGCGCGCCGCGCTGGAGAACCTGTCGCGGGCGCCCGAAAGTGCCCTGGGAGACGTCGCGCCGGACCTGCTCGACCTCGCCCGCGACCGCGAGGAGGGCGCGCTGACGCGCCTCATACGGATGCGTATGGAAGAGGCGGGGCTGCCGCTCCATTCCGGCCGTTCGCCAGGCGAGATCGCTGCGCGGCTGATCGAGAAGGTCGCCGTCGCCGAGGCGCGGCTCGGGGAGGGTCCCTTGCAGCTGCTGGAGACCTTCCTTGCCATCGACTGCCCGCTCGACGAGGCCGGCGACCGTCTTGCCGATCTGATGGGGACGGTCGGCCTCGATCTCGGCCGGGCGATGACGGCGTTCCAGACCCGCAATCTCGCGCTCCAGGCGGCGAATGTCGATCTCGCCCGCGTCACCTACCGCGCCGCCTTCGGCCGGCCGATCGACTACTATACCGGCCTCGTCTTCGAGGCGCGGGAGCGAGGCGCCGAGGATCCGCTCGTTGGCGGCGGGCGCTACGACCGTCTGATGACCATCCTCGGTGCCGACATGCCGATCCCGGCCGTCGGCTTCTCGCTCTGGCTCGACCGGATCGAGAGGGTATCGAATTCCGGAGTATCCGCATGAGCGTCGGAAAGAGC
Source organism: Aurantimonas sp. 22II-16-19i (assembly GCF_002088275.1). Lineage (GTDB taxonomy): Bacteria > Pseudomonadota > Alphaproteobacteria > Rhizobiales > Rhizobiaceae > Jiella. The sequence goes on along the minus strand of NZ_AQQS01000010.1, from coordinate 106,335 downwards.
CTTTGCGATCTCCATCGATGGGAGGGCAGCCAATGACCATCACCCTCGCCATTCCCTCCAAGGGCCGGCTGATGGAGAAATCCGTGGCCGCGCTGAAGGATGCCGGAATTACCGTCACCGCCGGCGAGACCCGCTCCTACCGTACGCAGGTCGAAGGACTGGACGGGCTCGAGGTCCTGCTCCTGTCGGCCTCGGAGATCGCCCGCGAACTGCGCGACGGCGCGGTCGATTTCGGCATCACCGGCGAGGACCTGATCCGCGAGACGGTGGCCGATCCCGACCGGACGGTCGGCATCGTCGCCCGCCTCGGCTTCGGCCATGCCGACGTCGTCGTGGCGGTGCCGGAAGCCTGGGTCGACGTCGAGACCATGGATGATCTCGGCGACGTGGCCGGATCGTTCCGGGCGCGCCACGGGCGCCGCTTGCGGATCGCGACCAAGTACTGGCGGCTGACCCAGGGCTTCTTCAGCCGTATCCACGGCATCCAGAGCTATCGCATCGTCGAGAGCCTCGGCGCCACCGAGGGTGCGCCGGCGGCGGGCTCCGCCGACATCATCGTCGACATCACCTCGACCGGTTCGACGCTCGTCGCCAATCAGCTGAAGATCCTGTCGGACGGGGTGATCCTGAAGTCGGAGGCCTGTCTGGTTCGCTCCCATGCGCGTCGGCCCGAGGCGGGCGAGGGCGCCTTGCGCGACGCGCTCGCCGGCCGCTTCGCGCGCTGAGGCCGCGCCGGTCCCTCCCTGCGGGAAAGGTTTCGTAACAGGATGAAACCTGCCGAAACGCCTGCGGCAAGGCTTCCTTGACGATCATACCTCTAGCTGATGGTCGTCTTTTCAACGACCTTCCAGCCAGCGGAGACCGGCGCATGTCACTGACCATCGGATCGGGGAGCACGACCAGCACCGTGCTGTCCAGCGACAGCACGAGTGCCGGCAAAGACGACGTCGCCGCCATCAAGGAAAGGCTCGCCTCCGCCCAGAAGGCCGCGAGCGATGCCGAGGCCGCCGGCGACAGCGAGGAGGCGACGACGCAGCAGGCGCTGGTTTCGAGATACACGGCCGACCTGGCCAGGGCGCAGAAAGCTGCGGGGAGCAGCGGCACTTCCGCAGCCTCGGCGAGTTCCGGCGCAGCCGCGGCGGACCGGAGCGGCGAGAGCGAGGCGGGCAATCCCTACAGGCCCACGGCGCGCCTCGACGTCACGACGCTCGCCGCCGGCGACGAGGCGGAAGAGGCTTCAGCCGCGGCCGGGGCGCAAACCGGCGCGTCCGCCGAAGCCGAACGCGCCAAGAAGGAATACAAGGCGAACATGCCGCTCGCGACCGAGAACCCGGCGCCGTGAGGCAGGCGGCGGCGTTGGCCGCCGATCAGGCGTAGCGGCTCTCGCGCTTGGTCTTGTCGACGGCGATCGAACCGGCGCCGGAGCCGGCGAGAACGAGGAAGCCACCGGCAAGAGCAATGTTCTTCAGAAGCGCCGTCTGATCCGCGCCATGGACGAGGAAGCCGGTGGCGACACAGAAGAGGGCGAGCGCGATGCCGACGATCCTCGTCTGGAAGCCGACGACGACGGCAATGCCGGCCAAGAGCTCGAAGGCGCCGACGAGATAGGCCATGAGAAGCGGCGCCGGGAAGTTCAGGCTGGCGAGGAAGCCGGAAAAGCCCTCGGCGCCGGCCAGCTTGCCGAAGCCGGAGATGACGAAGATGGCCGCGAGGAGAACGCGGCCGGCGAGAATCAGGGTCTGGTTCATGGTGTGGCTCCGATGATCGCCCGGCCGGGATTTCCGTCGGGTCGGTTTCGATGACGCAGAGATAGCCGAGAGCGATCGTCAATGCATCGGGGCGAATAGCCAACGAATTGTCAATGATCGACGATACAATCGGGCAGCAGAGATCCAGCGCTGCCTCTCCCGGCCGGGCCCTGCGGCGGCCTTCTCCCGGGCGGGGAGAAGGGGTTGGGCGGCGGGGAAAGGGAGCTGGCGCAGCCCCTGCGTCCGGCTGGCCCATGCGTCAGGCATGGCGTCGTGCCGTTTTGTCAGTCCCGGCCGTCAGGCCGGCGCGATCATCGTCCGGGGATCGACGATGCGGTCGTAGTCCTCGCCCGAAACGAGACCGGTGGCGATCGCCTCTTCGCGGAGCGTCGTGCCCTTCTTGTGAGCCGTCTTGGCGATGTTGGCAGCGTTGTCGTAGCCGATGGTCGGCGCCAGTGCCGTCACCAGCATCAGGGACTGCTGCATGAGGCTGGCGATCCGCTCCTCGTTGGCCTCGATGCCGTCGACACAATGCTCGGCGAAACTCTCCATGCCGTCGGCGAGAAGCCGGATCGAGGAGAGGACGGCGTTGGCGATGACCGGCTTGAAGACGTTGAGCTCGAAATGACCCTGGGAGGCGGCGACGGTCACCGTCGTCTCGTGGCCGAACACCTCCGTCGCCACCATCGTCAGTGCCTCGCACTGGGTCGGGTTGACCTTGCCGGGCATGATCGAGGAGCCCGGCTCGTTGGCCGGCAGGTTCAACTCGCCGAGGCCGGAGCGCGGGCCCGAGCCGAGGAAGCGGATGTCGTTGGCGATCTTCATCAGATCGGCGGCCAACGTGTTCAGGGAACCGTGGAAGAAGGTCAGCGCGCCGTGGGAGGCCAGCGCCTCGAACTTGTTCTCGGCGGTGCGGAAGGGATGGCCGGTGAGCTTGCCGATCTCGGCGGCGATGTCCGTGTCGAAGCCGATGGGGGCGTTGAGCCCGGTCCCGACCGCGGTGCCGCCCTGGGCGAGCGCCAGGACGCCGTCGAGGGAATCGGCGATCCGCTTCTTCGCCAGCTGCAGCGCCATGGCATAGCCGGAGAATTCCTGCCCGAGGGTGACTGGCGTCGCGTCCTGGGTATGGGTGCGGCCGATCTTGATGATATGCTCGAATTCCTTCGCCTTCCTGTCGAGCGAGGCATGCAGCGTCTCCAGCGCCGGGACGAGACGGGCATGGGCCTCGATCACGGTCGCGACATGCATCGCCGTCGGGAAGACGTCGTTGGACGACTGGCTCATATTGACGTGGTCGTTGGGGTGGACGGGCTTCTTCGAGCCCATCTCGCCGCCCATCATCTCGATCGCCCGGTTCGAGATGACCTCGTTGACGTTCATGTTGGTCTGGGTGCCCGAGCCGGTCTGGTAGACGACCAGCGGGAAGTGGTCGTCGAGCTTGCCGGCGATGATCTCGTCGGCGGCCTTCTCGATCGCATCGGCGATCTCCGCGGGCAGCCGGCCCTTGGCCGCGCTGACGCGGGCGGCCGCCTTCTTGATCGTCGCCAGCGCATGGATCAGGGGCAGCGGCTGGCGCTCGATGCCGATCTTGAAGTTGTTGCGCGAGCGCTCGGTCTGGGCGCCCCAGTAGCGATCGCTGGCCACCTCGATGGCGCCGATGGAATCGGTTTCGGTCCGTGTCGTCATGGGGGTGCCCCTCCTTCGAAGACGTTTGGCTGATCTGCCAATAGCGGCGGCAGCGTGTGATCGGAAGAGCGCCGGCCGGCTAAAATCGTTTGAAGGAGCGGGCGCCGAGGAGCACCTCGATAGCCGGGTCACAAAGGCGCCGTTGAAAAACCTTGTCATTTTGCCAGCGTGCCCGAGTTTCTCCTTCACCAACCAAGTGTGCGTTTCGGAAGGATCGAGACATGAAGACCATCGTGAGGAGCACCGTCGTCCTGAGCCTCGTCGCCGGGCTGGCGATCAGCGCCGGCTGCAGCCGGACCCAGAAGACGCTGGCGGGTGCCGGCATCGGCGGCGCGACCGGCGCCGTGGCCGGAAATGCGATTGCCGGTAGCGGCGGCGCCATCGTCGGCGGCGTCGGCGGCGCGGCCGTCGGAGGCGCGGTCGGCAACCAGTACTGACGCGGGCGCGGCGAGACCGCGGGCCGGCGCCACACTCCCCGGCGGCGGCAGGGCAGATTGCCGCGAGATCGCCAGTTGCAAGCATCGAAACGACGAAGGCCGGGCCCCATCGAGCCCGGCCTTCGTCGTTCATGACATGACGGGCGCGCGATCAGCCCGAGGTCAGCGGCGAGATCGAGATCTCCACCCGGCGGTTCTGCGCGCGGCCGGCCTCCGTGGCATTCGACGCGACCGGCCGGCTCTCGCCGAAGCCTTGGGTGTTCAGCCGGCGCGGATTGACGCCCTGGCTCGCCAGATACTGGCTGACCGAGGAAGCGCGCTGCTGCGAGAGCTGCAGGTTGTACGAGTCCGAGCCCTGGCTGTCGGTGTGGCCATAGACGTCGACGATCGACCGGTCGAACTCTTCCAGCACGAGCGCGACGGAGTTCAGCGTCTGGTAGAAGCCCGGCAGGATCGAGGCCTGGTCGGTCGGGAAGGTGATGTTGGAGGGCATGTTGAGGATGATGCGGTCGCCGACGCGGGTGACCGAGACGCCGGTGCCGCGCAGCTGCTGGCGCAGCTTGGCTTCCTGATTGTCCATGTAGAGACCGATGCCGCCGCCGGTCAAAGTGCCGACGCCGGCACCGATCAGGGCGGCACGGCCGGCATCGGTGCCGGTCGCCCGCCCGATCACGTAGCCGCCGAGGGCGCCGACGCCGGCGCCGATACCCGCACCGCCGAGGGTGTTGGAGATCTTCTGTTCGCCCGTATAGGGATCGGTGGTGCAGCCGGCGAAGGCGGCGGTGAGGGCGAGAGCGAGAGCGAGTTTCTTCATCATGTCCAGCCTTGAGATCGGGCATTCGCCGCCCGCTTGCTTGTCCTTCTGAAGGGCCGATAGAGACCACAGACGGCTGGATTAGGGCTTGTGCGGGCGGCCCAGGATTTCAGAGCCGGTGTTGCCTTGAGGCAACGGTCTCGCGCTGGCGAAGTCATCTTCTGATCGCTGCAGCGTCGACGATCTGGCACGACGATCCACCGGTCGCCCGATCGTGCAAGCGCTCGTCGGTTCACCGCCGTCGAGCGGTGGCCGCCGAATGTGACGCCGATGAGCGACGATCGCTGCGTCGAATTTCCCGAGAAACAGCCATCTCGATCAAATCGTAAACCCATTCCAGCGTAACACTTTGACCGAGCCGGATGCGGCTGTCGGAGGCACAATTGCGGGAACTACTCGACAGAGCTACCAGTGGCCAGATCGCCTCCCAGCGCGACCTGTACGTCGTCCTGGATTGCCTTCCGATGGCCATTTCCTGGGCGGTGCTGCCCAGCGGCGAGATCCAGTTCATGAACCGGGCCTTCAAACGGCTGTTCGGCTATGGCGACGGCAGTTTCCGGACGGTCGATGAATGGATCGATCATGCCTATATAGATCCAGCCGGTCGGGCTCACGCGCGCCAGCGCTGGCAGAACCTCTGGCAGCCCCGGGCAAGCGGCATTTCGGAGGTCGATGCCATCGAGTTGCGCGTGCTCTGCGCGAATGGGGCGGTCCTGACCGTGCAGCACCGCGGCATCCTCCTGCACGACGTCAACATCGGGATCGCGACCTTCGAGGACATTTCTTCGCGCAAGGAAGCCGAGGAGGCTCTCCGCCGCATCTCCTATGAAGACGCCCTCACAGGGGCGGGCAACCGGCGCGCCCTGCAGGCGCGGTGGCTCGACGAAACATCGTCCCTCGCCAGCAACGGGGACCAGATGCTGGCGGTGCTGCTGATTGATCTCGACAACTTCAAGCCGGTCAACGACCAAATGGGCCACGAGGTCGGAGATGCCGCTTTGACGGCCGTCGCCGGGCGGCTGCGGGAATGCGTCCCGGGGAGCGATCTGCTGTTCCGCATCGGCGGTGACGAATTCGTCATCCTGCTCCCCGGTCTCAGCGCCCCCAGCCAGGTCGACGCCCTCTCCCGGCGCATCGAGCAGGCCTTCGCGGAACCGTTCATCGCGGGCGATCACACGATCACGCTCGGGGCGACGATCGGCGCCAGCCTGTGGCCGCGGGACGGCGCCGATCTGCGTGACCTCCTGCGACAGGCCGACGAGGCGCTCTATCGGCTGAAGAAGACGAGAAAGGGCGGCTTTGCATGGTCCCGCACGCCGCTGTGAGCGGGCGAACCACCTCACCGGGTGGCCCGGCTGCAGGTTGGCGTGTCGAGGGTCTGTGACAGGGCGTTTGACCCGTCCCGTCCTGCCGACCGGCGACGGCCGGGGCGGCTCTTGCCTGAAGCCGCCTGTCATCGCCCTGTCAGGTGAAGGCGCGACAAGGGGGCATCGTTTCCATGAGGCCAAACGCCATGTCGTTCACTCGTCGCCTGATGGCGACTGCCGCACTCGGCTTCCTCGCTGCCAGCAGCACGGCGGTGTTCGCCGAGGACGCCGCGCCGCTGCCGCAGCCGACCTATCGCGGTCAGATCGTCCTGCCGACCGGCCTGACGATCGCCGGCACCGAATTCGGCGGCATTTCCGGCCTCGACTTTGATGCGGAGACGGGTCTCTTCTACGCCATCTCCGACGACCGCTCGGACAAGGCGCCCGCCCGGTTCTACGAACTGAGGCTCGCCCTGTCGGACACGGGCATCGCCACTCTCGACATCGCGGCGACCCATACGCTGCGCAGCGAGGACGGCGAGGCCTTCGCCAAGGGTGCCGTCGATCCCGAGGCGATCCGGCGCGACGGGACGCGGGATCGTCTCGTCTGGTCCAGCGAGGGCGATGCCGAAGGCCGGCCGCAGATCGTCGTGGCAACGATGGACGGCAAGGCGGAGAAAACCCTCGACCTGCCGGAAGCCTTCCTGCCGAATGGCGATGGAACCCGCGGCGTCCGCTCCAATCTCGCCTTCGAAGGATTCGCGATCTCGCCGGACGACCAGACCCTCTATGCCATCACCGAAAATGCCCTGGCCCAGGACGGCGACAAGGCGACCTTCGAGGCCGGCAGCCGGTCGCGGCTTCTGACGATCGATCTCGGCAACGAACGCCCCGGGGCCGAGTATTTCTACGAGACCGACCCGATCCCGTTCCGGCCGACGCAGCCGGTGAAGTATGCCGACAACGGGGTGAGCGAATTGCTGGCCCTGCCGGACGGCCGGCTGATCGTCGTCGAGCGGGCCTATGTCGATGGGATCGGCAATCGCATCGCCTTCTACGTCGTCGCGCCGCGGGATGAGCAGGCAGTGTCGGCCGATGCGCGGGCCAAAGACATCGCGCCGCTGAAAAAGACGCTGTGGTTCAAGATCGACGAGGGCGACTTCGGCGGGCTCGACATCGACAATATCGAGGCGGTCAGCTGGGGGCCCGACATCGGCGGCGAACGTTCGCTCGTGGTTGCCTCGGACAACAATTTCAGCCGTCACCAGAAGAGCCAGTTCATTCTGTACACCCTGCCCGGAAACGAATGACCCGGCCGGGCGCCGAAGGACGCGAGAGGCTCGCGGCGGCGACGCGCCGCCGAGCCTTCGTGCTCACATGCCGATCCCATAGGCCCTGAGCACGAAGGCGACGACGCTCGCCAGGGCCAGAATAATCGCGCAGAAGATCAGGAAGCGGTTGGCCCAGCCGGTCGCGTCCACGGCTTCGAGAATGGCGGCCGCGGCCGCCGGAAGCGTGATCAGGATCGGGTGCAGCCAATAGCCCTTCACCTCGGTCGTTCCGCTGACCAGAATCAGCGCGAAGGCCAGGAGGAACGACGCGGCGATCGCCGTCAGCAGATAGCGCGTCCCGACGCCGAGGCGTGCGAGGCTGCCGCGCACGATCCGTCCATCGATGCAGGCGACCAGACCGGCGATGAGCGCCAGGACGATCAGCGGGCCGCAATAGGAGAGGGTGTTGAGGGCGAACTCGCCGGCCCCTTCCAGCCGGTCGAGAAGGAACGAGCCGGAGCCGTGGAAGCCGAACTTGCCGGCGCTGTCGTCCAGGGTCTCGAGCCTTCCGGCGGCGAGCCAGGTCAGCGGCGCCGCGAGGATCGCCGCGCCGACGGCGGCTGCGACGAGCATCCCGCCGGCCCGCAGGCGCTTGCGGACCTCGGGCAACAGAACGATCGCGCAGGCTGCCCCTGCGAGCCCGATGAGGCTGTTGTACTTGCCGAGGAGGGCGAGCGCGGCACTCGCGCCGGTCAGGGCATAGGTGCCGGTGCTCCTGCGGCGAAGCAGCATCAGAACCGCCAGCTGAAAGAGCGCGGTGAACAGCATCCCGCTGAGCGAATGGCTGAAGCTGCGCTGCGCCTCCCATCCGACCGTCGGCATCAGGAACAGGCCCAGCGCCGCGGCGCCCGCCCCCTGGCGCGAGAGCTGCAGCTCGCGCCCGATGCGGTAGAGGAGGACTGCGATGACACACAGGACGGCGGAGCGGGTGACGTAGATCGCCGCGATGTCGCTGCCGACCGCGAGATCGACGAGCTTGATCAGCCAGGTGTGCAGCGGCGGCTGGACGCCGCGATAGCCCCAGGCCCAGGCCGCCATGTCGGCGAGTTGTTCGCGGTCGTCGTAGCCGGGAGCGATGTCCGAGACGAGGTTGAGGGCGAGGTTTGCGAGAAGGACCAGCGCCACGAAGACCAGCGGCAGGGGCAGAGGGCCGAGACGGGCCGCCGCGAGCCGGTCGACGCGAGCATCCAGGGAAGCCGTCCTGGCGAAGGCGAGGCTGAGCAGCGCGCGGAGGCGAGATCGATCGGCCGGGGCTGACAAGGCTGTCTCCGAGGGGCGCAAGGCTGGCCGCGGGACCCCGCAGGCACGGGACCGCCGGCGCGTGCCTGGCGGTCCCGGGTCTTCTATGGGATCGGGCGCAAGCGGTCCACCACCGCCAGAATTGCCGTCAGGCGCTTTGCGGTGGTGCCGCCGGCCCGTCAGGCCGCCCGCTTCTGCTTCAGCAGACCGCGATTGACGAGGAGCTCGGCGATCTGGACGGTGTTGAGCGCCGCGCCCTTGCGCAGGTTGTCCGAAACGACCCAGATGTTGAGGCCGTTCTCCAGCGTCTGGTCCTCGCGGATGCGCGAGATGTAGGTCGCGTCCTCGCCGGCGGACTCGTAGGGCGTGATGTAGCCGCCGTCCTCGTGCTTGTCGACGACGAGGCAGCCCGGCGCCTCGCGCAGGATCGCGCGGGCCTCGTCGGCGGTGATCGGGTTCTCGAACTCGATGTTGACCGCTTCCGAATGGCCGATGAAGACCGGAACGCGCACGGCGGTGCAGGTGACCTTGATCTTCGGGTCGAGCATCTTCTTGGTCTCGACCATCACCTTCCACTCCTCCTTCGTCGAACCGTCCTCCATGAAGACGTCGATATGGGGGATGACGTTGAAGGCGATGCGCTTGGTGAACTTCTTGCGCTCGACCGGGTCGGCGACGAAGACCGCGCGCGACTGCTTGAACAGCTCGTCCATGCCTTCCTTGCCGGCGCCGGAGACCGACTGGTAGGTCGAGACCACGACACGCTTGATCTTGGCATGATCATGCAGCGGCTTCAGCGCGACGACCAGCTGGGCGGTCGAGCAGTTCGGATTGGCGATGATGTTCTTCCTGGAGAAGCCCACGACGGCGTCGGCATTCACCTCCGGCACGATCAGCGGCACGTCCGGATCGTAGCGGAAGGCGGAGGAATTATCGATGACGACGCAGCCCTGCGCTGCGATCCTCGGCGACCACTGCTTGGAAATCTCGCCGCCGGCCGACATCAGGCAGATGTCGGTGCCGGCGAAATCGAACTGGTCGAGGGGCTTCACCTTCAGCGTCTTGTCGCCGAAGGACACCTCGGTGCCCTGGCTGCGGCGCGAGGCGAGCGCCACCACTTCGTCGGCCGGAAAGCCGCGCTCGGAAAGGATCGACAGCATCTCGCGCCCGACATTGCCGGTGGCGCCGACGACGGCAACCTTGTAGCCCATGGGAATTCGACCTTCTCTCGCTCTCCCCTTGCCAAACGATCGAGCACGCTCGTCCTCCGCCCCGGGGGAGACAAGCGGGGCGGGGCGTCAGCTAATCGACGTTTTCGAGGTCTGGGAGCGTACGGTCATGGCAGGTGATATGCGCGGGAAGACAAATCTTGTCAATCACGGGAATTGAGGGTCGGCGGCCGACCGCAACCTCGAGCCCGCGCGCAAGCTCGTGAGGCGGGCGGCCATCGCGGCGGTGTCGGCACGAGCGGGTTTCGCGATACCCGCTTCCTGGCGTATCGAGCCATTGAACCGCATGACGATCGACCCGTTGCCGATGTGTACCGGCTGGGATCGTGCTGAAGGGAATAACAGTCAATGTCGCATTTCGCCATCCTGCTTGCCGGCCGCATGGCGCCGACGGCCGAGCTCCGGGCCCTGGTCGCGGCCGCGCGGGTGATCGCCGCCGATGACGGGATCCGCCATGCGGCGACACTCGGGCTGGCGCCCGAACTCTGGGTCGGCGACTTCGATTCCGCTCCCGGCGAGCCGCCGATCGCCTTGGCCGGCGTCAGGCGCGAGACCTTCGAGCGCGACAAGGACAAGACCGACGGCGAACTGGCGATCGAGGCGGCGATTGCGCTCGGCGCGACGCGGCTCACCCTCGTCGGGGCGCTGGGCGGTCCGCGCAGCGACCATGCCTTCGCCCATTTCATCCTGGCGCTGCGCTATTATCGCGCCGGCCTCGACATCGCCCTTTGCGATGGCGCCGAATCGGCCTTCCCGCTGTCGGCCGAGCCCCGGCATTTCGAACTCGAGCCGGGAACGCAGTTCTCGGTGCTGAAGTTCTCGGCCGTGACGGGCCTGACCATCGAGGGCGCCAAATGGCCGCTCGCCGACGTCGACCTGCCTTTCACCTCGATCCTCACCCAGTCCAACGAGGCCGCCGGCCCGATCCGCGTCAGCGTGAGGCAAGGCGATGCGATCCTGCTCGCCCAGGCCGATCCGACCGTCCGGTGAGCTTCGGTCTCCCGATCTCCGATCGGCCGCGCGGGGTACCGTGCCGCGCGAGGATGCGGGAAACGAGCCGCGCTTTCTCCGGCGTGTCGGCAGCGGGCATCCGGGGGAGGGCCGGTCGACCCGGCGCGCCGGGTTCATCCGCTCTCCGCCCGACCCGGCGACCGGCTCGCTCGCGCGAAAATTTGCGAATGATCCAGGCGAGGCCTTGGCCTGCGGCCCCGGTTTCACTATGGTCCGCGGCCGTGTGGTCCCGTAGCTCAGCAGGATAGAGCATCAGATTCCTAATCTGAGGGTCACTGGTTCGAATCCAGTCGGGATCACCATCAAAATCAATATGGTACAGCTGACGTTGTAGAACGTCAGTGGAACGCCTGAGACTTGTGAGACTTCGTAAGAGGTCTCACAAGTCTCAGGCGTTCACGGGCGTTCTCACTGTTCGGCCTTTGCCTCCCAAGCGATCATCGCGCCGATGGCTGAGTCGGCCATGTCCGGACGCTGCGCCAGAGAGTGCTCGAGAATGGTATGGGCGCTGGCCACCGTGTGGCCGGTGACGGACACGATCTGCGGGATGGTGGCGTTGCCGAGCGCCATGCGGACGACGGCCGTAGCGCGGGTGCTTGTCCTGGAAGGTCGCTACGGACGGGCAGGGAGCCAGCCGCCAGGCGCCGGCGCCGGCATCCTCGCCTTCGCCGCGCGCGAGGCCGCCCGCTCACTTCCTGCAGGATCGCGGCTAAACTCCGCGCCGCGATCCCGCTTTTCGTCATCGCAAGGTCAGCCGAGCCGCTGGGCGTGCCAGGCGAGGTGATCGGCCATGAAGGTCGAGATGAAATAGTAGCTGTGGTCGTAGCCCTCCTGCATGCGCAGGGTGAGGTCGATCCCCGCCGCCTTGCAGGCCTGGTCGAGCAGCTCCGGCTTCAGCTGGCCTTCGAGGAAGTTGTCGGCCGTGCCCTGGTCGACGAGCAGCGCGTCGACCCGGGCGCCGTCCTCGATCAGCGCCACGGCGTCGTGGCGGCGCCAGGCTGCCTGGTCGTCGCCGAGATAGCCGGGCAGGGCCTTGTGGCCCCAGGGCACCTGGCTCGGCGCGACGATCGGCGAGAAGGCCGAGACCGCCTTGAAGCGATCCGGGAAGGTCAGTCCGATCGTCAGCGCGCCGTGGCCGCCCATGGAGTGGCCCATGATCGACTGGCGCGCCATGTCCGCCGGAAACTCTTGCCCGATCAGGGCGGGGAGTTCCTCGGTGACGTAGGACCACATGCGGTAGTTCGCCGCGAAGGGCTCCTCGGTGGCATCCACATAGAAGCCGGCCCCGAGGCCGAAGTCGTAGGCGCCCTCGGCATCGTCCGCAACGCCGTCGCCGCGGGGCGATGTGTCCGGCGCGACGAAGATCAGGCCGAGTTCGGCGCAGGCCCTGCGGAATTCGCCCTTTTCGGTGACGTTGGCATGGGTGCAGGTGAGGCCGGAGAGATACCAGACCACCGGCAGCTTCGCGCCTGCCGCATGGGGCGGCACGAAGACCGAGAAGGTCATCTCCGTGCCGGTCTCCTTCGACGCGTGGCGATAGACGCCCTGGACGCCGCCATGGGCGGTGTTGGTCGAGACGGTTTCCATCAGTACACCACCACCGAGCGGATCGACTTGCCCTCGTGCATCAGGTCGAAGCCCTTGTTGATCTCCTCGAGGCTCAGCGTGTGGGTGATCATCGGGTCGATCTGGATCTTGCCGTTCATGTACCAGTCGACGATCTTCGGTGTGTCGGTGCGGCCGCGCGCGCCGCCGAAGGCCGAGCCCTTCCAGACGCGGCCGGTGACGAGCTGGAACGGCCGGGTGGAGATCTCCTTGCCGGCTTCCGCGACGCCGATCACGACCGAGACGCCCCAGCCGCGATGGCACGCTTCCAGCGCCTGCCGCATGACCGTGGTGTTGCCGGTGCAGTCGAAGGTGTAGTCGGCGCCGCCGCCGGTCAGCTCGACGAGATGGGCGACGATGTCGCCCTCGATCTGCTTCGGATTGACGAAATGCGTCATGCCGAAGCGCTCGCCCCAGGACTTCTTGTCGTCGTTGAGGTCGACGCCGATGATCTTGTCCGCGCCGACGAGCCTCGCGCCCTGGATGACGTTGAGACCGATGCCGCCGAGGCCGAAGACGACGACGTTGGCGCCCGGCTCGACCTTCGCCGTGTTGACCACGGCGCCGACGCCGGTGGTGACGCCGCAGCCGCAGTAGCAGGCGGTCTTGAAGGGCGCGTCCTCACGGATCTTCGCGACGGCGATTTCTGGAAGCACGGTGAAGTTCGAGAAGGTCGAGCAGCCCATGTAGTGGTGGATCGCCTGACCCTTGTAGGAAAAGCGCGAGGTGCCGTCGGGCATGAGCCCTTTCCCTTGCGTGGCGCGGATCGCGGTGCAGAGGTTGGTCTTGCCGGAGAGGCACGACTTACACTGGCGGCATTCCGGCGTGTAGAGCGGGATGACGTGGTCGCCGGGCTTCACATAGGTGACGCCCGCGCCGACCTCGCGCACGATCCCGGCTCCCTCGTGCCCGAGGATCGAGGGAAACAGCCCTTCCGAATCCAGCCCGTCCAGCGTGTAGGCGTCGGTGTGGCAGATGCCCGTCGCCATGATCTCGACGAGGACCTCACCCTGCTTCGGACCCTCGAGGTCGAGTTCGACGATCTCGAGGGGTTTCTTCGCCTCGAAGGCGACGGCTGCGCGCGTTTTCATGCAAATCTCCTGCGAGGTGCCCCGGCCGCTTGCTAGCGATTTCGCGCGGCAATGCAAATCCCGCAATGCGAGAAAGGCGAGGAGAGGCATGCTCGCGCTGGCCGAAACATCTGCCGCGGTGCCTGAGGACGCCGCTTCCGCCCGACCCATGAGGTGACTTTCCGGAGGGGGACGGGCAGAAGCGGAAATGGGCGAAGATCAGAGGGAGATCTCGCCCTCGTCGCCGCCGTCCCAGTAGCGGATGCGATTCGCCTTCACCCTGATCATGATCGCGCCGGGCGTGTCGATGCCACCGGGGAACCAGCGGTCGAGATCCTTCGTCCAATGGTCGACGAAGGCCGCCTTGTCCTCGACCAGCGTCGCGCTTCCCTCTGCCGCCACGAACAGCGGCGGGCCGCCGAGCATGCCGAGGGCGCCGGTATAGGTCAGCGTGACGGCGTCTTCGGCCCTGATCTCGGCAATCTTGCGGGAGTTCGCATAGGCGAAGAAATAGCTCTCGCCGTCATAGCCCACATCGCCGTTGTTGCTCATGGGGCGGGCTGTCGATCCGCCGTCGAGGGACCGGGTGACGAGCATGGCGAAGTCGAGCTTCGCCATCTTCTTCGAGAGATCCTGGAGTGTCAGTTCGGACATGGTCTGCTCCTGTAGACGTGGCAGGATGCCTTGCGTCTCGTGGGTCAGCGAACAAACGTCCAGAGAGCACTATGGCTGCATGACGGTTGGAATGTCGTCCGGGCCGAAGCGACCGCGGCCCGCGGTCACGGGCGGATGGTGGCGATTTCCCGCCGCGCCCCGACACCTGCGCCCGCCGGGACCAGCACGGGCTTGGCCACCCGCCGTTCCTTCGCCGCCGAGGCGACCGGGACGCCGCGATAGAGCTGCTTGACGGCCTCGATGACGACGACGCCCGCGAACATCGGCCAGCAGCGGCGCCCGAGCCGCTCCAGTGCCGGCGCCAGGCTGACCAGCGACCGGCGCTCGAAGGGCGGAAAGTACAGTGCCTCGCTCCAGGCATGGGGTGTGAACGTTACCGAGCGCAGGAGCCGCGTCAGCTGGCCGCGCGACCACGGCCGGCCCGAACCGAAGGGCGTGTGCTCGAACCGCGCCCAGACGCCGCGCCGGTGCGGCACGACGATGACCAGGCTGCCGCCCGGCGCCAGCACCCGCCACGCCTCGGCGAGCAGCGCTTCGGCGCTTTCGGCAAATTCCAGCGCATGGACCATCAGGATGCGGTCGATCGACGCGTCGCCGAGCGGCAGGTCCTCGATGCCGACGAGGGCGGTCCGCAGCGGTGCCCCGGCCGGCCAGCGCTCGGCCCCTTGCGCGGCGGGCATGAAGGCGAGCGAGCGTTCGCAATCGGCGCCGAAGCGCGTGAGATAGGGCGTCGCATAGCCGAGCCCGAGCAGCCGCTCCTCCGAGATCGGCCGCCAGACCGGCGTCAGCGCCAGCGAGATCGACTTTGCCGCCGCCACGCCGAGGGGCGAGGCATAGAAATTGCAGAGGTCGATGATGTCGGCATTGGTCGACAGGGCGTGATCTCCCGAGGTTCCAGCACGGCGGCCGTTTCCCATATAAGACCACGGCTGGCTCGCTCGAAACCGTTCCCTTCGCGAATTGATCCGCGGAGCGTCGCTTTCGCTCGGACAGGTCGGTGTTCCGGCGACGGGGCGGCGGTGGCTCCTCGCGCCCGGGACCGGCGAACGCCCGCAACGCTAACCGGAGGCGATCATGGCATCCTTCGACATCAGACAGTTCACCTGCCGAAGCGACAATTTCGGCGTGCTGGTCCACGAGGCCGAGAGCGGCACGACGATCGCGATCGACGCGCCGGAGGAACAGGCGATTCTCGCCGAGCTCGAGACGGCCGGCTGGACGCTCACCCACATCCTGACGACTCACCACCATGGCGACCATGTCGCGGCCAACGAGGCCCTCAAGGCCCGCTTCCACGTCGAGATCGTCGGGCCGGAGAAGGAGAAGATGAAGATCCCCGGCATCGACCGCCCGGTCGCCGGCGGCCAGACCATCGACGTCGGCGGGGTCAGGGTCGAGGTGATCGACACGCCGGGCCACACGCTGGGCGAGGTCTCCTACTTCATGCCGGACGCCGGTGCCGTCTTTGCTGCCGACGCGCTGTTCTCGCTCGGCTGCGGGCGGCTGTTCGAGGGCGACGCCGCCATGATGTGGGAATCGCTGCAGCGGCTGCGGGCGTTGCCCGGCGCAACGATGCTCTATTGCGGTCACGAATACACCGCGACGAACGCAAAATGCGCGCTTTCCGTCGATCCGGACAACGTCGCGCTGCAGGAACGGGCGCGCGAGGTGGAAGAATTGCGCCGCGAGGGCCGTTCGACCTTGCCTGTCCTGCTCGAGCGGGAGAAGAAGACGAACCCGTTCCTCAGGGCCGACGACGAGGGCCTGATGGCGGCCATGGGGATGGCAGGCGCCGACCCTGTCGACGTCTTTGCAGCGATCAGAAAGAAGAGGGATCAATACTGATGAGTTCTGCCGCGCTCAAGATCGTCCGGAGCCTCGACATGAAGCCGCACCCAGAGGGCGGCTGGTACCGCGAGAATTTCCGCGACGAGCGCACCGACGAGACTGGCCGATCCCGCTCGACGGCGATCTACTATCTGCTCGAGGCCGGCGAGACGTCCGAATGGCACCGGGTGAGCGACGCCGCCGAGGTCTGGCACTGGTACGGAGGGGCGCCGCTGGTGATCACCATCTCCGAGAACGGCCATGACGCGTCCGCCCACCGCCTCGGCCCGAACATCGAGGCGGGCGAGCGCCCGCAATTCGTCGTGCCGGCCGGGTGCTGGCAGACCGCGACCTCGCTGGGGGAATTCACCCTCGTCGGCTGCACGGTGGCTCCGGCATTCCAGTTCGAAAGCTTCGAGCTGGCGCCGAAGGACTGGCGTCCGACGCCGCGCAAGCCGGCCGGCTGACGCATCGGTCGTCATCGACCGCCGGGTGGCTCAGGCTGCCCGGCGCGACAGCCGCTTGAAAAGGGGCAGCGCGGCGAGCCCGGCACCGGCGGTGATCAGGAGCGCGGCAGCGGCGAGTTCGAGGCGCATCTCCGCCTTGCCCGCCAGCACCAGCACCAGCGTGGACAGGAGCGGCGCGGCATAGCTCGCCGCGCCGATCACCTGGATGTCGCCGCGCTTGACGCCGTAGTCCCAGACATAGAAGGCTCCGCCCACCGGCATGAGGCCGAGGAGGACGACGGCTGTCCATTCGCCGCCGCCCTGTGGCCACACCGTTGTCTCGAAGGCGAGATGGCAGAGCAGGGAGAGGACCGCCGTCGCAAGGCAGAAGCCGGTGACGACGTCGCTCGGCACCTCGCCGAAGCGGCGCGACAGCAGCGAGTAGCTCGACCAGGTCAGCGCGCAGAGGAGGGCGAGGCCGTAGCCGAGGGCAAAGCGGGGATCGAGGGAGACCGCGCCACCGCGGGTCACGATCAGCGCCGCCCCGCAGAGGCCGAGGACGGCGCCGAGGATGTGGAACCAGCGCAGCCTCTCGCCCGGCAGCGATGCCGAGCCCAGCACGATCAGCAGCGGCCAGAGATAGGCGATGAGGCTCGCCTCGGCCGCCGGGGCGTTGCGCAGTGCGGCGAAGTAGAGCGCGTGATAGCCGAACAGGCCGGCGACACCCACGAGCCAGACGGCCGGGCGCTGCCGGAAGACGGCGAAGCCGACGCCCCGGACCTGCAGCATGACGAGGCCGATGGCGCTGGCGATGGCAAAGCTCATCGCCGCCAGCTGGAACGGCGGCACGTTGCCGCTGAGCGCGGTGAGGAGCGCCAGCAGCGCCCACATCAGGACGGCGGAAAATCCCAGGATAGTCCCGATCGATCGGTCAGCGCGCACTTGCGGTCCGAGCCTTCTCATGCCGCTCGTAGAGCGATTTCGCCAATCCGCCGAGCGAGCCGAGGAACATGCCCGTGGAGCCGACGACGAACAGCCAGACACCCAGGGTGTAGTAGGTCTCGAAGATCTTGAAGAACAGGACCGAGCCGACGACGAAGCAGAAATTGCCGAACAGGCCGATCCCGAGATGGATCCAGGAATAGTCGCGCACGAGCGTCTTGAGCATGGTTCGAAGGCCTCTCCTGCCAGAATGCATGGCCCGAACGGACCCGGACGATCCGCGGGCGCCGGCTGCAGAGATGGGCCACGCCGTCAGCATGTCGAAGGGCGGTCCGGCCGCACGGCGAGGGCAGCGAAGGCCGCGAAGGCGACGGCGCAGGATGCGGCGACGACCAGGAGCGTCAGATCGTAGCCGCCGATCAGCCACAGCAGCGAGCCCGCGAAGGGCGCCAGCGCTGCGGCGGCCGTCGCGTAGCGGGCCATCTCGCCGCTGATCGCGCCGAAATTCGTATCGCCCAAGGTCTCGCGCAGCATCACCGGGCGCATGATGCTGACCGTGCCGTAGCCGCTGCCCTGCAGGACGACGAAGACGATCGCCAGCAGCGGCAGGAACTGTGCGCCGAGGAGGCAGCAGGCCGCAAGGCCGACGGCGACGCAGCTCGTCAGCGCCACCACCCGGTTCGACAGGTGCCGCTCGAAGCCCAGAATGGCGAGGCGGCCGACCACCTGCATCGGCCCGACCCCGGCCGCCACCAGCACGGCGAAATCCTCGCTCATCCGGTTGCTCTGAAGGATCGGCAGCAGATGGTTGAGGACGAGGCTGTGGGCGGCGCCGACCAGCGCAAATCCGAGCGTCAGGAGGAAGAACAGCCGACGCCGCGACGGGGCGGCGCCCGGCGCCTCGGGCGGCGGACTTTCCCTGGTCGGAACGGGCGCCCGGGCGAGGGCGTAGGATTCCAGGCGCGAGGTCGAGAACCACAGGAGCGGCGCGGCGGCGAGCAGCGCCAGCGCCGCCATCGCCTGCGCGGCGAGCCGCCAGCCGCCGATCTCGGCGATCCAGTGGTTCATGGGAAAGCTCAGCGTTCCGGCAAATCCCGCGACGAGGGTGATCCCGGTGATCGCCCGCCGGGCGTCTGGTCCGAGGGCGCGCGTCACCACGGCAAAGCACGGCTCGTAGAGCGCGCCGGCCATCACCACGCCGAGGCAGAGCCAGATCGCCACGAAGAGGGCGAGGCTGGTGGTGAGGGACGACAGCGCGAGGAGGCCGGCGCCCACGCAGGCAGCCCCGGTCATCAGCGCCGGGCCGTGGCCCCGGTCGATCAGCCGCCCGGCGAAGGGGGCGAGCAGCGCCGAGAGCATGATCGTGCCGGCGAAGGCGGCGGTGAGGGTGGTCTTGCCCCAGCCCTCGGCGCCTTCCCACCGGGTCAGAAGCGCCGGAAAGGTGTAGTAGAACGCCGCCCAGACGATGGTTTCGCCGACGGCGAGCGCCGCGATGCTGATCGTCGGAAAGTCGGAGCGGGAGAGGCTGGGCACGGGGGCGCGGATCAGTCCAGGGTTTCGGCCGGGATCGGTGCCGGACGGCCGTCGTCGTCGATCGCCACCATCACGAAGGTGCCCTCGGTCACCTTGGCCTCGACGCGCGACGTGCGCCTCTGGGTCCAGGCCTCGATGGACAGGGTGATCGAGGTCCGGCCGACCTTGTCGATGGCGGTATAGACGCAGAGCGTGTCGCCGATCTTCACCGGCTTCTTGAACACCAGCGCGTTGATCGCCACCGTCGCGACCCGGCCCCGCGATCGCTCTGCGGCCCGGATGCCGGCGGCGAGATCCATCTGCGAGACCACCCAGCCGCCGAAGATGTCGCCATTGGCATTGGCGTCGGCCGGCATCGCCGGAATGCGAACGGTGAGTTCGCCCTTCGGCATCGCGTCGCTCTCGTCCATCGTCCCGCCCCTGCCCGAGATCTCCAGAATCAGGCGCAAAGCCCGATATCGCGGCGGCCATAGGAGGGCGGCGCGGCGCGGTTGGCAAGGCCATCGGAACGCGCTGTTGCCGGCCGACGCTTCGGCGGCGAGGCATCGAGGACAAGGGGCCCCCGTGCATTCTCGGTTTGGCGGGATTATATCGGCCCAACGACGCCCAGACGTTCCCGCTTCAACGAGGAGACACCGATGTCCGAGACCGCTGCCGCTCCGATTCCCGTCACCGTTCTCACCGGCTATCTCGGCTCCGGCAAGACGACGCTGCTCAATCGCATCCTGTCGGAGGACCACGGCAAGAAATACGCCGTCATCGTCAACGAGTTCGGCGAGATCGGCATCGACAACGACCTCATCGTCGAGAGCGACGAGGAAATCTACGAGATGAACAATGGCTGCGTCTGCTGCACGGTGCGGGGCGATCTCGTGCGTGTCGTCGAGGGCCTGACCCGCCGCAAGGGCCGCTTCGACGCCATCCTCGTCGAGACGACGGGCCTTGCCGACCCGGTCCCCGTCGCCCAGACCTTCTTCATGGACGAGGACGTCAGGGCCAAGACCCAGCTCGACGCCGTCGTGGCGCTGGTCGACGCCAAGCACCTGCCGCTGCGGCTGAAGGACTCCCGCGAGGCCGAGGACCAGATCGCCTTTGCCGACGTCGTCCTCCTCAACAAGACCGATCTCGTGACGCCCGAGGAGCTCGCCGCCGTCGAGGCGACGGTGCGGGCGATCAACCCCCATGCCGTCATCCATCGCACCGAGCGCGCCGGCATCGACCTTGCCAAGGTGCTCGGCCAGGGCGCCTTCGACCTGAAGCGCGTCCTCGACGAGGATCCGGCCTTCCTGGAGGAGGCGGCGCACGCCCATGACGACCATGTCTGCGGGCCGGACTGCGACCATGACCACCACGGGCACGACCATCACGGGCACGGGCACGATCATCACCACCATGATCACGGCCATTCCCATGCTCATCAGGCCGTCTCGCCGATCCACGACGTGACCGTCACCTCGATCTCGCTGCGCGGCGGGCCGCTCGATCCGAAGAAGTTCTTTCCCTGGATCCAGGCGCTGACCCAGGAGCAGGGGCCGAACATCCTGCGCCTCAAGGGCATCATCGCCTTCGACGGCGATCCGGACCGCTACGTCGTGCAGGGCGTCCACATGATCATCGAGGGCGACCACCAGCGCCCCTGGCGGGACGACGAAGCGCATCTCAGCCGCCTCGTCTTCATCGGCCGCCAGCTCGATGCAGAAGAGCTCGAGGCGGGCTTCACCGCCTGTGCGGCCAAGGCGAAGGCCCCCGCCTGATGCCGTCGATCGCCGCTTATGAATTCTCCGAATTCGTCGAGACCGTCTGCTTCCTCGGCGACCGGCCGGCCTTTGCACTCGCCGATGGCACGCTGCGGCTGCCGGCCGGCGGCGAGAAGGCCCTGACCCTCCACGAAGGCGGCCTCCTTTGCGCAGCCTATGACGGCATCGGCCGGCGGCTCCTGTCCGGCGGCGAGGACGGCCGCGTCGTTTCGACCTCGGACGGCGAGACGGCGCAGGAACTGGCGAGCATCGGCCGCAAGTGGATCGGCGCCGTCGCCGGCGGGCCGAACGGCGCGGTGGGCTTTGCCTCCGGCCGCAGCGCCTATGTCCAGGCGCCGAAGGCGGAGCTGAAGGAGCTGGCGCATCCGCGCACCGTCGAGGGCCTCGCCTTCGCCCCGAAGGGCCTGCGCATCGCCACCGCCCATTACGACGGCGCCTCGCTGTTCTTCCCGGCGACCGACGCCGCTCCGACGCTGCTCGGCTGGAAGGGCGCGCATCTCGACGCGAGCTTCTCCCCGGACGGCCGCTTCCTCGTCACCATCATGCAGGAGAACGCCCTGCATGGCTGGCGCGTCGACGACGGCAAGCACATGCGCATGACCGGCTATCCGTCCAAGGTAAAGGACTGGAGCTGGTCCGCCAAGGGCCGCTTCCTCGCCACCTCGGGCGCTCCGGCGGCGATCCTCTGGCCGTTCTCCGGCAAGGACGGCCCGATGGGCAAGGCGCCGCTCGAACTCGGCACCCGGGGCGACTCGCTGGTCACCGCCGTCGCCTGTCACCCGGCCGAGGACATGCTGGCGATCGGCTATTCGGACGGCATGATCCTCGCGGTGCGATTCGCCGACTCGAAGGAGGCGCTGCTGCGGCGGGGCGGGGCATCGCCTGTCAGGACGATGGCCTGGGATGCGAAGGGCGCGCTGCTGGCCTTCGGGGCGGAGAATGGCGAGGCCGGGGTGGTGGATATCGCGGGGTAGCCCCGCTGGCGCCTATCTGTCTCAGATCTTCGCAGCCTCGGTCGTCTGGACCCGTTCGACCTGAAAGGCTGCACCCTCGCTGTGGGCGAGCCGCGTCATGATGTCGAGGAGGTTGACCGCGGTGGGGCTGCCGTCCGGCCCGAGCATGCGCATCAGGCTCTTGGGGTTTTTCCCTGTCCGGCGCCCCAGTTCCTCAAAGCCGATCGTGGCGTTGACATGGGCGCGCAGCAACGCCCGCCCTTCGTCCGTCTCGCCACTCAAAAGTGTGTTCGCCGCATCTTCGAGGAGATGCCGCGCGAATTCCGGCTTTCGTGTCGCGACCGCCTTGAGTGCTTCATCGTAAGGTCGGATCGGCATGGTTCTCGATTCCCCTAAAAGGAGAGAGCAAGCCTCTATGCTGCGGAACACAGCCTGACCTAGCGGCGTTTGCATCGACCTGACAGGTTGCTGATGGAGTGAGAGGGGCATTCCGGTAGCCCCTCATCCTGAGCTTGTCGAAGGGCGAGGGGCGCCAGGCATCACCTGTATCCCGCACACCTGGAGCCTTCACCCTCGCCCTTCGACAGGCTCAGGATGAGGGTGAAGGGGAATGCGGCGGCTCGACTGTCACCCAAGTTTCAAGTTCCGCTCCCATTTGAACCTCGCGCCTCTCTGTGTCATAGGAGCATCGGGTGGGGATGTTTTTTGATGCCGCGCGGATTGCGCCGGCGCCTCCACCTTTCCAAGGACCGTTCATGCCGTTTCGCACTTCCATCACCCCGCTCGTCCGGGCGCTTTCCGAGCGCGGCTACGAAGAGCCGACGCCCGTCCAGGACTCGGTTCTGGAGGAGGGCACGGCGATGCGCGACCTGCTCGTCTCGGCCCAGACCGGATCGGGCAAGACGATCGCCTACGGCCTCGCCATCGCCGGAACCCTCCTCGGCGAGGAGGAGCGGTTCTCCGAGGCCGGCGCGCCGATGGCGCTGATCGTCGCGCCGACGCGGGAGCTGGCGATCCAGGTCACCGCCGAATTGTCCTGGCTCTACGCCCATGCCGGGGCCGAGATCGTCACCTGCGTCGGCGGCATGGATCCGCGGGCCGAGCGCCGCAAGCTCGATCGCGGCGCCCATATCGTCGTCGGCACGCCCGGCCGGCTGCGCGATCATCTGGAGCGCAACGCCCTGAAGATCGGCGCCCTGCAGGCGCTGGTGCTCGACGAGGCCGACGAGATGCTCAATCTGGGCTTCCGGGAGGATCTGGAATTCCTGCTCGAGGCGACGCCGTCCGAGCGGCGCACCCTCTTGTTTTCCGCCACCCTGCCGAAGACCATCATGGCGATGGCCAAGCGCTACCAGCGCAATGCCATGCGCATCGAGGTCGCCAGGGGCACGACCGGCCATGTCGACATCGAGTACCGGGCCATCCGCATGGCGCCGAACGAGGTCGAGCACGCCATCGTCAACGTCCTGCGCGAGGCGGAATCGCCCAGCGCCATCGTCTTCTGCAACACCCGCGAATCGGTCCGGCATCTGTCGTCGGGCCTCCTGGAGCGGGGCTTTTCCGTCGTGACGCTCTCGGGCGAGCTCGGCCAGGCCGAGCGGAACCAGGCGATGCAGGCGTTGCGTGATGGCCGGGCGCGTGTCTGCGTCGCGACCGACGTCGCCGCCCGAGGCCTCGACCTGCCGAGCCTCAACCTCGTCATCCATGCCGAGCTGCCGAGTGACGCCGAGACCCTGCAGCACCGCTCAGGCCGCACCGGCCGGGCCGGGCGCAAGGGCGTCTCGGCGCTGCTGGTGCCGATTTCCCGCCGCCGCAAGGCCGAGCGGCTTCTGGCCGAGGCGAATATCAGCGCCGTCTGGTCCGGTGCGCCCTCCGCCGAGACGATCCGCCGCCTCGACGAGGAGCGGCTGCTCTCCGATCCGCTTCTGACCGAACCGGCGAGCGAGGAAGACCTCGCCGCCGCGAAGCGCCTTCTCGAGACGCGCAGCCCCGAGGATCTGGCCGCTGCCCTGGCACGCATCTACCGGTCCCGGCTGCCGGCGCCGGAAGATGTCTTCGACCCTGGCTTCGGGCCGGACCTGAAGGTCGCCAAGGAGCGGGAGTTCGCCGGCCGGGAGCGCAAGGGCGAGCCGGGCGAGCGCGGCGCCGGCCGCGAGCAGGTCCGCGGCGGGCCGGTGGTCTGGTTCCACATGGATGTCGGCCGGCGCAACAATGCCGACCCGAAATGGATCCTGCCGCTGATCTGCCGGCGCGGCAAGATCACCCGGGCCGAGATCGGCGCGATCAAGATCTACGACCGCGAGACCAAGTTCGAGATCGCCGAGAGCGTCGCCAAGAAGTTCGCCAGCGCGGCGGAGGTCAGCGACGGCGACGACATCACGATCTCCGTCGCCGACGGCGCGGGGGGCGATGCCCCGCCGCGCGGCAAGTTCGGCGGCGGCAAGCCCGGCGGATCCGGGCCGAAGGGCGGCAAGCCGTTCGCCGGCGGCAAGCCGGGCTTCGACGGACCCCGGCCCAAGAAGCCGTTCCAGCGCAAGGGCGGCAGGCCGGACGGCGCCGCGGCCTCCGCCCCGTCGGGGGCGCCGCGCGACAAGCCGCGCAAGCCGAGGCGCCCGCAGGACTGACAGCTCCGACGCAGCCACGGCGCGAAGCGCCGGAGCGAGCGCCGACGGCGCATCGCCGCCGTTTGGGCGGCAACCCCGTCCCCGCAGGATCAGTAGATGCCGGGGATCAGCCGGGCGGTGCGGGCACGGTAGTCGCGCCAAGCCTCGCCGAAGGTCGCTTCCATCATCGCCTCCTCCGGGCCGACGCGCAGGAAATACAGCGTGCCGAAGCCGACCAGGCCCGCGAGGCCCGCAACGAGGTTCGGCAGCAGCAGCGCCTGGGCGAGTGCCATGGTCCAGAAGGCCGTGTACATCGGATGGCGCACATGGCGGTAGATGCCGCTGGTGACGAGCTCGTGCTTCTCGCGGATGTCGAGGGAGACCGACCACATCCGCCCAAGCGCCTTGTGGGTGAGCCGGAAGAGGACGAGGGCGGCGACCATCGCCGCGACCCCCAGCGCCGTCTGGAGGGGCGAGGGCGCATAGCTCGCAAAGCGCGGGAAACCCGTCGCGACGAAGACGCCCGGCAGGATCCCGAGCCCCGACAGCGAGATCAGCATGCGGATGGTCTCGGCCCGGCCGCGGGCGGTCGTCTCGACGCGGCGGCGCTTGGCGCGCCGCTCGAAGGGGTAGCGGATGACGTACCAGCCGACGACCATCAGCACCCAGCAGATCTTGCCGATCAACACCGCGCTCATGCCGAAGCTCCTGCCGTTTGCGCCTTCGCCGACACGTCTTTCGGCGGCTCGGGCAGGGGCATCAGGGGCGGCCGGTCGAGGCTGCCCTCATAGGCGAAGTCGCCGAGGGGATGCGGCCCGGTGAGCAGCATGTGGAAGGAATAGGGCGCGCGCCGCTCCACCGGCAGCACGAACTGGCGGTGCAGGCGGAAGAAGTCGCGCTTGATGCGCCTGTAGGTCTCGGGCTTCACGAGCTTCCTGAAATGCACCCGGACGACGCGCGGCGTGCGCCCGTCGTCGATGCCGAGGGAGGTTGCCGGGTTGGACTTGTAGAAGTTGATCGGGTCGGAAAGTCCCTGGCAGTCCGTCCAGGGGATCAGCCGCTCGGTGACGAGGCGCTTCACCGCCATCCGCTCGTCGCTCGCCGCCGGATGCAGCGCCGTCTTCATCAGGCTGGAGCCGACGGTGAGGAGATGCGGCTGCACTGCGGCGAGCGCCGGCCTCGCCAGCGCATCGTCGAGGGCCATGACCGCCATCACCGCTCCGAGGCTGTGCGCGGCGACGACGAGTTCGGTGCCGGGCGAGCCGGCGCCGTCGGCGAGCCGGCGCTCCAGTTCGCCCGCCTGCAGACGGATGCGCTCGCGGATCGCGGGATTGCGGTCGCGGCAGATGTCCCGCGCCATCGCCCAGTCGTCGAGGGCAGTCAGGAGATGCAGCCGGCGGTTCGCGAGAAACAGTCCTCCGCCGACGAGCGCCACGCCCGCGGCAACACCGATCAGCGTCGCCGCAACCGTGCCGAGCCCGCTCGCGAGCCCGGCGGCGAGCCAGCCGACGAGGAGGCCGGCGATCAGCGCGACGAGGAGGAGGACGAGCGGGAACAGGTAGAACAGGCCGTAGCGCCAGCTCGTCCGGAAGTAGCGCAGGACGGTTCCCGAGACGAGGAAATCGGCGAGCGCAACGTAGCCGGTGAGGAAGCGCCGCCAGAACGGCCGCGCGGCATAGGCGAGGATGAGGTCGCCCCAGTCGAAGACGACGATCTCGGTGTCGGTGCGCCAAGGCGCATTGCCGCTCGCCGCCCCGCCGAGCCGAACGTCGAGGCGGGGAAACAGGTCGCCCGGGTCTGTCGTCCCGGCAGGCTCCTCGATCCCGATGGCGAGATCCCAGAGCGCTGCCGCGCTCTCCGCCCCGCGCCGGAAGCGCTTCACATGGGCGCCCGCCCGCATCGGCTCGAAGCCGGGAAAGAGGCAGACGAGCCGGCGCGTGATCATGCTTCCTCCCTCGATTTCGCGGAAGACCCGCGGCGAACTCCTGGGGAGGAGGCTGTAGCGCAGTCGGCGCCGGAGAAAAAGCCGTTTGGCGTCCTTGCGTTAGGCTTCGCGGTGAAATCCCGAGCT
Organism: Aurantimonas sp. 22II-16-19i; assembly: GCF_002088275.1. Lineage (GTDB taxonomy): Bacteria > Pseudomonadota > Alphaproteobacteria > Rhizobiales > Rhizobiaceae > Jiella. Next base: position 80,051 of record NZ_AQQS01000010.1, on the reverse strand, counting down.
CCGGCAACCGCTCCGGCCGGGTGCCTCAGGCGGCCTGCCGCTTGCCCTCGATCCGGCGCATGGCGTCGGCGGCGATCTCGAACGACCGCAGCCGCGCCTGGTGATCGTGGATCTGCCCGGTGAGAATCACCTCGTCCGGCCGCCAGCGCTCGACGAAGGCCGACAGCTGAGCGTGCACCGTCTCGGGCGAGCCGACCGCCGAGATGGCCAGCGCCTGGTCGAGCATCGAGCGCGCCGCCGGATCGAGGCGGGCATAGTAGCCCTCCATCGGCCGCGACAGCTTGCCGGGATTGCCGGTGCGCAGATTGACGAAGGCCTGCTCCATCGAGCTCTTCAGGAAGGCGCCCTCGGCGTCGGTCTCCGCGGCGAAGACGTTGGCGGCCAGGATGAAATAGGGATGGGGGTGGCGCTCGGAGGGGCGATAGGTCTCGCGGTAGATCTCCACCGCCTGGTCGAGGGCGCCGGGCGCGAAATGCGAGGCGAAGGCGTAAGGAAGGCCGAGCTGCGCGGCGAGCTGCGCGCCGTAGAGGCTCGAGCCGAGGATGTAGACCGGAACCTGCGTGCCCTCGCCGGGGATCGCCCGCAGCTTCTGGCCGGCCGAGGACGGCTCGAAATAGAGCATCAGCTCCAGGACGTCCTGGGGAAAGCTGTCGCTCGCCTCGAGGCTGCGCCGCAGCGCCCGCGTCGTCATCATGTCGGTGCCGGGGGCGCGGCCGAGGCCGAGATCGATCCGGTTCGGATAGAGCGTCGCCAGCGTGCCGAACTGCTCGGCGATGACCAGCGGCGCGTGGTTCGGGAGCATCACGCCGCCCGCGCCGATGCGGATCGTCCGCGTCTGGCTGCCGATATAGGCCAGCGCGACGGCGGTCGCGGCGCTGGCGATGCCCGGCATGTTGTGGTGCTCGGCCATCCAGTAGCGCCGATAGCCGAGGTCCTCGGCGTGCCTTGCGAGGGACGCGGAGTTCTTCAGGGCGTCTTCCGCCGAAAAGCCTTCCGGCACGGGCGAGAGATCGAGAACGGAAAAGGCGGGCATTGCATGGCTCCGGGAGCGGATGATCACGATACGTCTGCCTGATCAGATGGCCCTTCGCCGTGGCATCGGAAAGCCCCGCCGCCGGGGCTGACCGCAGCGTTCACTTCTTCGACGACTTCGTCCGTCGACCGGGCGCGCCCTGCCGCCGCACCGTGGTCTACAGCCAGTTCTTGTAGCGGAAATACACCATCGGCAGGAGGGCCGAGACCGCCATCAGGGCGAGCGCGTAGGGATAGCCGTAGTCCCAGCCGAGCTCGGGCATGTGCTGGAAGTTCATGCCGTAGATCGAGGCGACGAGGGTCGGCGGCAGGAAGGCGACGGCCGCCACCGAGAAGATCTTGATGATCGCGTTCTGCTCGATCGAGATCATTCCGACGGTGGTGTCGAGAAGGAAGGTCGTCTTGTTCGACAGGAACGAGACGAAGTCGTTGAGGGAATGGATGTCGCGGGCCATCACCTTCACCCGCGCCTTGCCGTCCTTCATGCCGTTGCCCTTCTTGCGATCGAGCGAGAGCTGCAGGAAGGGCAGCAGCCGGTCGAGGGTCGCAAGGCTCTCGCGCACCCGCGAGGTCAGGTCGCCCGCCGCGCCGATGCGCTGCAGCAGCTTCTTGAAGTCGGCGGTGCCCGTCGGCTTCTTCTTCGCCGAGGAGGAGAAGATGTCGTCGCCGATCCGGTCGAGATCGGCCGAGACCAGCTCGAGAAGGTCGGCCATGCGGTCGATGACGGTCTCCAGGAGCCCGACCAGCAGCTGCTCGGCGGCGGGCGGCTTGCCGGCCGCGCGGGGCACTTCGCCCGCCTCGGCCGTCTCCTGGGACAGCTGTTGGTGCGCCGGCAACGTGCTCGGGTCGCGGCAGAGCTTGGCGACGAAGATCTTGAAGCTCTTCGGCTCGCTGTAGCGCACGGTGACGAGGCGGCCCCGCGTGAGAATGAAGGTGACCGGCGCGAAAGCCGGCGAACCGTTCTGGACGCCGTGCACGACGCTCGCGGTCATCACGTCGGCGCCATCTTCCGAATAGAGCCGGCTCGAGACCTCGATCTCGCTCATTTCCTCGCGCGTCGGGATCTCGATGGCGCAGAGCGCCTCCACGGCGGCGACTTCCTCGACCGTGGGGGAATCGAGATCGATCCAGAGGGCCGTCTCGGGAAGATCCGCCGGGCTGGCGGTCTGGTGGACGACCTTGAGGCCGTCGAAGCTGTAGGTTTCGATCATCCGGTCTCTCTCGACTTCGCGGTCGGCCCGTTGGTGACGAGGGCCTCGCCATATCCACCTGCCGCCACGTCCATCACCAATTCGTATACGGCTGGATTTGGTAGCAGCGATTTCAATCGCGCTGATGTCGAGGATGGCGCCACGCTCGCGGGCCGCTCGGGCGCCGCCTCGGCGAATTCGCCAGTGTCAGGCCGGAGAGAAGCGACGCGCGGCCGTCGATCGGATCGTTTGCGGCCAGTTGCCTGCATCCCGAGCGCCGGGGCGGCTTGCCGGGCCACAGCCGTCGGGCTCCGGCCGGCAATCGCGTCCGTCCTGCTCCCGTCGGGCGAGGCGTCCGACGAGCGGGTTCGTCCTCCGGGACCCGCGCGCTAGGAAGCGCCGTCCTCGCCGGATTCCGGCCGGGGCTCGATCGCATCGAGCGGCGCGGTCAGCGTCCAGACGACGCCGGTGGTCGCGTAATCCATGTCCACCGACCCGCCGAGACCGCGCGCCGTCATCTTCTGGGTGACCAGCGTGCCGAAGCCCGAGTGTCGCGGCGGCGTCACCGGCGGGCCGCCGCTCTCGCGCCAGGTGAGGGTGAAGCTGTCGCCCGCCGCCCACAGGACCTGCACATTGCCGTCCGGCTTCGACAGGGCGCCGTATTTGGCGGCGTTGGTGGCGAGTTCGTGCAGGGCGAGGCCGATCGTCTGGGCCGCGGTCGCATTCAGGAACAGCGGCGGACCCTGCGTGACGATCTGATCGCTGTTCGAGCCGAAGGCCTTGAGCTGGCTCTTCGCCAGTTCGCTCATCGAGGCGCTCTGCCAGCCGCCCGAGGAGAGGAGGTCGGCGGAGCGGGCGAGCGAGTTCAGAGCCTCGGACAAGGTCGCCAGGAACTGCGTCGTATCGGCGCTTTCGTTGGCCGCGCGCCGGGCGATCGAGGCGATCAGCGCATACTGGTTCTTGGCGCGGTGGCTCATCTCGCGCATCAGGAAGCGGTTCTGTTCCTCCGCTTCGCGGCGTTCCCGCGACGCCTGGGCCAGCACCTTGGAGACCTGACCGATCTCGGCGATGTCGGTGGAAATCACCGTTGCCGGCTCGCCGCGGCCGATCTGCTCGGCCTGCCTGGCGAGCTTGAGGATGGGCTGGGCGAGGCGGCGCCCGAAGGTGATGCCGAGCGCGATGGAGAAGGCGAGCAGCAGCGCCCCGGCGCCGATGAGAAGCAGCCAGGAGCGCATCACCGGCCGGCCGATGACGGCGCTGGGAACGGCCACCGTCGTCGTCCAGCCCGACAGGCTGGAGACGGTGGACGCCTTGATCAGCTCGGCTTCCATGCTGGAGTTGCCGATGGTCTCCACGATCGACGGATTGTCGTAGGAGACGCTCTGGTGGGCGCGCATCCGCCCGTCGCTGGTGACCGCCGCGAAGACGCGCTTGCCCGCGGCGTCCTTGATGATCGCCGACCACTGGCTCGGCAGGTTGCGGTCGGCGATCACCGCCTCGAAGGAGGTCGTCGCCTTGGAGAGAACGAGGACGAACTTCACGTCCTCCTCCTGGTTCACCGGGATCGCCACGTGATAGACGAATTCGCCGCGATCATCGCGGAACCGGACGCCCGAGACCGCCGGACGCCGGGTCTCGAACACCTGCCGGGCGAGCCGGCGATCGTCGAAGGGGAGGGTGTCGGGCGGAAAAGCCCCGCGGGTATTCACCAGGACATCCATCGCGCCATCGACGAGCTCGGCGGTGGTCGAGGTGCCGAGAAGCGCTGCCGCCGTCCGCTCGTGAAACTGGGCGAGCCGATCCTCGATCAGCGTGGGCGAGGCCGCGAGAACCCGTCCGGACGTCATGAGGCCGTAGATTTCGCGATCGATGGCATTGGACACGATCTCGGCGGTGTCGTTGACCTGAGCCGCGGCGATTTCCTGCTGCTGCTGAGAGAACTGGACGATCAGAAAGGCGCTGAACAGGAGCGCCGGGACCAGGACGATCAGCGCGAAGGTGATCAGATGGACGAGCAGGGTCGGCCGGCGCCACAGCCGCCAGATGGCCAGTCTCCCCTTGCGCGGCGCATGCGCAAGGGCGGGTTGCCGCCGAACGTCATCGGTCGGTCGCCCATCTGATCGCGTCTGAACGCTCACCGCCGCTTCTTCCCGCGCGCAAGGTCCTCTGCCGGACCCCGCTGCGCCTCCTTGCCGATTTCCCCACTCGGCGAACAGCTTACGCGAGCCGGCGGAATTTTACCATAAGTGTTCGCCGTTGCCTCGGCGATCGGGGGCACCCGCGTCACCCCACCGCGGCGTGGCCCTCTCGCTCGTCCCGCCGCTTGTCCGGGGGCTCCGGCCGCATATACACTGGCCGCGATGAACGGAGACTGCGGGTGATGGCCGAGACGAACCGGATCTTTCTCGGCGCGAGCCGCGACGCCAAGAACGAGGTCGGGGCGGGCGAGTATCTCGACCTTCGGCTGGCCAACCGCCATGGCCTCGTCACCGGGGCGACGGGCACCGGCAAGACCGTGACGCTGCAGATCCTGGCCGAAGGCTTTTCCGACGCCGGCGTCCCGGTGTTCTGCGCCGACGTGAAGGGGGACCTATCCGGCATCTCGCGGCGCGGCGAGGAGAAGGATTTCCTCCTGAAACGGGCCGCCGAGATCGGTCTCGATCCCTATTACAACGACCTCTATCCGACGATTTTCTGGGACGTCTTCGGCGAGAAGGGCCACCCGATCCGCGCCACCATCACCGAGATGGGGCCGCTGCTCCTCTCCCGGCTGATGAATCTCTCCGAGGCACAGGAGGGCGTGCTCAACATCGCCTTCAAGATCGCCGACGACGAGGGCCTCCTGCTCCTCGACCTGAAGGACCTGCAGGCGATGCTGGCGCATCTGTCGGAGAATTCCTCCGACGTCTCGAAGCTCTACGGCAACGTCTCGAAGGCTTCGGTGGGCGCGATCCAGCGCTCGCTGCTCGTCCTCGAGCAGCAGGGCGCGCAGCATTTCTTCGGCGAGCCGGCGCTGCGGATCGACGACCTGATGCGAACCGACCGCGACGGACGGGGGTTCGTCAACGTGCTGGCCGCCGACAGGCTGATGATGAACCCGCGGCTCTACGCGACGTTTCTCCTGTGGCTGCTGTCCGAGTTGTTCGAGGAACTGCCGGAGATCGGCGACCCCGACAAGCCGAAGCTCGTCTTCTTCTTCGACGAGGCGCATCTCCTGTTCGACGGGGCGCCGCAGATCCTGCTGGACCGGGTCGAGCAGGTGGTCAAGCTGATCCGCTCCAAGGGCGTCGGCGTCTTCTTCGTCACCCAGAACCCGCTGGACGTGCCGGACGGCGTCCTCGCCCAGCTCGGCAACCGCGTGCAGCATGCGCTGAGGGCCTACACCCCGCGCGAGCAGAAGGCGGTCAAGACGGCCGCCGAGACGTTCCGGCCCAATCCCGACTTCGACGCCTTCGCGGCGATCACGACCCTCGGTGTCGGCGAGGCGCTGGTCTCGACGCTCGGCAAGGGCGGCGTGCCGTCGATGGTCCAGCGCACGCTGATCCGTCCGCCGGCGGCGCGGCTCGGCACGGTCAGCGACGAGGAGCGCGCCGAGACCCTGCGCCAGAGCCCGGTCGCCGGACTGTACGACCACGCGATCGATTCCGAATCCGCCTATGAGATGCTGGTCGAGCGGGCCGAGACCGAGATGCGGCGCGAAGAGGAGGAGCGCGCCCGGGAGGCCGAAGCCGCCCGCCAGCGCGAGGCGGCCGAGCGGACCCAGCAGAGCGCCAGGGCCGAGGCTGCGCGACGCCGCGCCGAGGCCGGCGCGACGGGGCGGGCCGGCGAGGCAGACGAGGCCGGCGAGGCGCGGGGCCCCTGGGGCGGCGGCGCGTCCGTGCCGCAGACCCGGCGCACCCGCACCGGCTTCCAGATCCCGGATTTCGGTCTCGGCGGCGGCGGGCGGGACGACGCGGAAGACTATGTCGACGACGAGCCGGAAGCCCCGCGCCGGCGCGCCCCGCGGCGGCGGCCGGCAGCATCCGGCTATCAGCGCCAGACCGTGACCGAGACGATCATGAAACAGGTCGGCCGAACCGTCGCCTCCACGGTAACCACGGCGATCGTCCGCGGCATCCTCGGCAGCCTGAAGCGGGGGCGGTGAGGGTGGTGCCGACCCGCTCCTGATCGCTCAAGGCCTCGACGGATCTCCTCCGTGCAAGGCTGGCGATTGCCCCGAAACGCTCATCTGCTGCGTCGCGCCGCACGGCCGCCCGTCTGGGGCCGCTCCGCGCCGCGACGGCGCGCGCGGCGCAGTTCCACCCGCCATCGGCCGTCTCTTCTGCGGAAAATGAAGGAAATTGAACCTGATCCGAACTGTCAGGGTTGGGGAGCCGGGTGTATGGGTCGTTTCGGTCCAGGGCTCAGGGCTGGGGACCGAAGATTTCCGCAAGGTCGGCCATGCCGGCAGTCGACCGCGCCTCACGATCGAGGTTTCCCCTAGCCTCCGGGCGGCTGAAGCCGGCTCAGTTCGAGGTCACATGTCCCAGGGGCGTTCGGCCAGGCGAAGCGACGGGCTCGCCGATCCCCGCCGGCCGGCTCTCGAACCATCCCCACATCACCAACCAGGAATGACGACGATGTCCTCGATCTTCCGCCCGGCACTGGCCGCAGCCCTCTGCGCCGCCACCCTCAGCGCTGCCGCATTGCCGGCCATAGCCGCCGAAGTGCCGACTTTCGAGATGACGCTGAAGGACCACAAGTTCTCGCCCGAGACCCTGGAAGTTCCGGCGAACCAGCGCTTCCAGATCAGGCTGACCAACAAGGACGCCACTCCCGACGAGTTCGATTCCCACGACCTCAGGGTCGAGAAGGTGGTCGGCGGCGGCCAGACCGGCATCGTCCGCATCCAGCCGTTGGTGCCCGGACGCTACATGTTCATGGGCGAGTACCACGCCGCGACGGCCCGCGGCGTCGTCGTGGCGAAATAGTCCGATGCTCGCCGCCTTCGTCATCGTCTTTCGCGAGGTCATCGAGGCGGGCCTCGTCGTCGGCGTCGTGCTTGCCGCGACCCGCGGCCTTGTGGGCCGCAGCGCCCATGTGGGGGGCGGGATTCTCGCCGGCTTTCTCGGCGCCTGCCTCGTCGCCGCGTTTGCCGGCGGCATTGCCGATCTCTTCGAAGGCTCCGGCCAGGAAGCCCTCAACGCGGCGGTGCTTTTGATCGCCGTCGCCATGCTGGTCTGGCACAATGCCTGGATGGCCAGCCACGGCCGCGAGCTCGCCCGCAGCCTCAGGGCCGTCGGCGAGGAGGTGAAGGCGGGGCAGAAGTCGTTGATGGCTCTATCGATCGTCTGCGCTGTCGCGGTGCTGCGCGAGGGCTCGGAAGTCGTACTCTTCCTCTATGGCGTCGCCGCCGCCGGGCAGACCACCCCGCTCGGCATGCTGGCGGGCGGCCTCCTCGGCATTGCTGGCGGCGCACTTCTTTCGGCGCTGCTCTATTTCGGCCTCGTCGCGATCCCGCTGCGCCATCTCTTCGCCGTCCTGACGGCGCTGATCACCCTGCTTGCGGCAGGCCTCGCCGCCCAGGCGATGCGCTTCCTGGCGCAGGGCGGCTGGCTGAACGAGTGGGTGACGCCGCTCTGGGACACGAGCCCGGTCCTGTCGGAGGAGAGCCTCGCCGGACGGATCGCTCATGTCCTGCTCGGCTATTCGGCGCAGCCTTCGGCAAGCGAACTCGCAGCCTATCTGGCGGTGATCGCGATCATGCTCGCCGTCCGACGGATGGCAGTGCGGGAGAGCGGGGCCCAGGGCCGCCGGGCTCAGGTTTCGAGCTGAGCCTTGGCGTCCCCGGCCGTCACGTGGCGGACGGGTGAAGGAGATCGGCTCCGGAGCGCGGATGCGAAAAATTGCTGTTGCATCCGGCCCGCCGACGATTTATCTCCACGGTGGCTGAAGGGGTATAGCTCAGTTGGTAGAGCGGCGGTCTCCAAAACCGCAGGCCACAGGTTCGAGCCCTGTTGCCCCTGCCAGTCCTTCCCGATCCCGACGATCTTGATTCGCTCGACGCCGCTGCCGCGCCGGCTCTGGCCGCATCTTGCGACGCTGGCCACACCTCGCGCCGACGTGAGCGACATCCGCCTGCGTTGCGCCGTCAGAGCGCCGGCGCGATCACATGGCCGGCGGCAGTCAGAACCTGCGAGGCTCGGCCCGCCATCTCCATCTTCACGAACAGCGTATCGGTATCGAAGCTCGACACGAGAAAGATGCCGATCTCCGCTTCCGCCAGTGGCTGCAGCACCGCCGCCGCGATGCCGGTCTCGTCGAAGGCGAAGGGGCCGGCGAAGTGGAAGCCGCACCATCCCGCATCGCTGCGGATCTCCCGGGGCACCCGCTCCGCGAGGCAGAGGATCGAGAGTTCCTCCGTCGTCCGGGTGATCGAGACGAAGCCCGGCCCGTCCGCCCAGTCGGGGATCACGGCGTCCGGCGCCAGCCGGGCGATGGCGTAGCTGCCCTCCATGACGCGCAGTGTCACGCTCGGCTTGCGCGGTCGGGACGGCTCGGTTCGGTGCGTTCCGCCGTCCTCGCGAGGCTCCTGCACCATCGTCAGAGTGCCTGTTCGGCGGCTCGGCCGAGGGCGAAGGCCCGCTGCTCGATCAGCGTCGGCACCTCGCAGACATAGGTCAGCGACTGGCGGCGCTCGTTGAAGACGCGGGTGTCCCAGAGCAATTGCTGGCGCGCGTCGTCGAGGACGGTCGGATTGGCGGTGGGGTTGTCCTGTTGGGTCGAGAAGGCCTTGGCCTGCTCGCGCAGATTGGCGGCCAGCGACTTCTGCTTGGCGCCGTAGCGCTCGATGCCGCTCATGATCTGCGTGCGTTCGCTGTTGAAGCGGTCGAGCAGGACGGCGACGAAGTTGGCGGCCCGCGTCTGGCGCTCGGGCTCCGGCGTCGCGGCAAGATAGTCCTGCACCGCTTTCTCCGCCTCGGGGAGCGGTGTCCGCCGGGCTGCAACCCGGTCGATCAGCCGGGTCATCTCGTCGCTCGCGGCGACGGACGCCGGATCGGGAAGCGCCGGGCCGCTCCAGATCTGGCCGGCCGTGATCTCGTCGACGCGGCGCTGGACGCAGGGCCAGTTGGTTGTCGCCGGGGCGGGGGGCTTGGCGAAGGCGACCGGGTTGTTGGCGCCTTGTGCCGGTTTTGGAGCCGCTGCGGGTGCATTGTCCGTGCCGGCCGGGGCGTTGGTCGGCGCCGGGCCAGGCACGACGAAGCCCTTGGGGATCTCGCGGGGCGTCGCCCCGTCCTGGGCGCTGGCGGCGAGCGGTGCGAGGACGGCGAGGACCGCCACCATGCCGCCGAGCGCCGCCGCGCCGCTCGCTCGTGTTCCCGTCGAATGTTGCGTCATGTCATGTCCTCCCAGAATTTTCGTCGAGCGTCCCCGGGGCTCCCGAACCCCCGAGGCTGTCCAGCCTATTGCCGCTTGCGGCTGATCAGGCCGCGCGCCGGATCGTAGGCGACGATGGCGCCGCCGAGAAAGACGATGGTGCAGCCGGCGACGATCGCCAGGGCCTGAAGGTTCAGCTGTTGATACAGCGCGAAGCGCACGAGTTCCACAGCGTGGGTGAAAGGGTTGAACTGGCAGATCCGGTAGAGCAGCGGGCTCGATTCCTGCACGCGCCACAGGGGATAGAGGGCCGAAGAGGCGAAATACATCGGGAAGATGACGAAGTTCATCACGCCGGCGAAGTTCTCCAACTGCTGGACCAGCGAGGAAAGCAGCATGCCGAGCGCGCCGAGCATCAGCCCGGCGAGCACGATCGCCGGCAGGGCGGTCAGATAGCTGAGGGGCTCGGGCTGGACCTCCCAGAACCAGGCGATGGCGAAGAACACATAGACCTGGACGACGCCGACGGAGACGCCGGCAAACAGCTTGGAGACCAGGAGGAACCACCGCGGCAGCGGCGAGACGAGCAGGGTCTTCATCGTGCCGGTCTCGCGGTCGTAGACCATCGACAGCGACGACTGCATGCCGTTGAACAGGAGGATCATGCCGACGAGGCCGGGCGCGATGTAGACCTCGTAGAGAATGTAGGTCTGGTAGGGGGCGATGATCGAGACGCCGAGCACCTGGCGGAAGCCGGCGGCGAAGATGAACAGCCAGAGGAGCGGGCGGACCAGCGCCGAGACGAAGCGCTCGCGCTGATGGATGAAGCGCAGCGCCTCGCGCCAGACGATGCCGCCGGCGCAGATGAGATAGGCCGACAGCGGAAACCCGCGCCGGATCGGCACCGCACCGGCCCGCTCGATCGACATCTCGCTCATGCGTGCATCTCCTCCGGCTCGATCGCCCTTGCCCGCACGCCGGTGAGCCGGGTGAAGGCGTCGCCGATCGTCTTCGCGCCTTCGGCCGCGAGGATGTCCGGGACCCGCCCTTCGGCCAGCACCTTGCCCTGGTGGAGGACGACCACCCGGTCGCTGGCGTCGATCTCGTCGATGAGGTGCGTCGCCCAGAGGACGCTGACGCCTTCCTCCTTCACCAGCCGGCGGACCTCGGCGAGGATCGCGGCCCGCGAGCGGATGTCGAGGCCGACGGTCGGCTCGTCGAGCAGGATCAGCCGCGGCCGGTGCATGAAGGCGCGGACGATCTCGATGCTCCTGAGCTGTCCCCCGGAGAGGTTGCGCGCCTTTTCCTGGAGCCGCGAGCGCAACTCGGAGGTCGCGAGAATCTCGGCGATTCGCGCCCTGGCCGCCGATGCGGGCATGCCGTGCAGCGCAGCGTGATAGACGAGGTTCTGGCTGATCGACAGGTCGAGGTCGAGGGTGCGGGCCTGGAAGACGACGCCGAGCCGGCGCAGCGCCTCGCCAGGATCGGTCGAAAGGTCGAAGCCGAGGATGCGCATCGCGCCATCGCGGACGTTGAACAGCCGCGTGATCAGCGAGAACAGGGTCGACTTGCCGGCGCCGTTGGGCCCGAGAAGCGCGGTGAAGGAGCCCTGCGGCACGGTGAAGGAGACGGCGTCGAGGGCCTTGCGCTGGCCATAGGAATGGCTGACCCGCTCGACGGCGAGGGCGGGAAGACCGTGCGGCTGGTGGTGTGTCAGGGTCCCGTCCTGCATTCCTGCATCGCTTTCCTCGGCGCCTTGTCCCTTATAGGGCAGAGGCTTGTCTGGAGGCCAGAGGCCTGAACGGCTTCAGGCTCGAACGGCATGAGGCCGCGGAGTGATCCGCGGCCTCTCTGTCGCTGCGATGACCGATGTCACGGTACGACGGTGATCGTGCCCTTCATCTCGTGCTCTTCGTCGAGCCCGCCGACGCTCCATTCGTAGCGGCCGGGCCGAACGGTCTGGAACTGGACGGTGATGGTGCCGTGGGCGTCATATTCCAGCCAGGCCGGCGCGCCCGCCATGTGGATCTCGAGATCGTCGATGACGATCTGGTTCATCCAGACGTTGCGGAAGAAGTCCGGCGCGTTGAACTTGTACTCGATGTCGCCCTCGGACTTGATGTCCCAGCGATAGGCCTGGCCGGCGCGCATGTAGAAGTCGTTGTGACTGACCTTGAAGGGCTCACCGCCCTGGCCGAGCACGAGAGGCGTGATGATCTGCGAGGACAGGCTGTTCTTCGGCAGGCCGATCTGGTCGCCGTTCAACGCCGCCGCCGGCATCATCTCCGAGCCCTTCGGGATCTTCAGCCCGTCGGCCGCCGGAACCATGTTCGCACCATGGCTTTCGCCGTCATCATCGTCGTCATCATCGTCATCGGCCTCGGCGGTGGCCGATGCCGCCGGCTTGGCCGCGTCGTCATCGTCTGCCTGAGCAAAGGCAGGGCCGGCCGGCGCGAATGCGACGCCCAGGCCGAAAACGGTCGCCATCAGTGCGAGCCAAGGTGATTTCATCTCGATATCCTCCCGGATTTCAGAAAATCGTACAGCGCAGATCGGTTCAGGCAGAGCGGCCAGATCAGTTCGGCGTGACGGCGACGCCCCACGGTTGCTGGCCGACCTGGACGCTCTTGATGGCCTTGTCGGATGCGACGTCGATGATCGTGATGTCGTTCGACAGGCCATTGGTGGTGAAGAGGTACTGCTGGTCCGGCGAGAAGGCCAACTGCCAGACGCGCTGGCCGACGAGCAGATAGTCCGTGACCTCGTAGGTCGAGGTGTCGATCACCGCCACCCGGTTGGCGGGTCCGAGCGCCACATAGGCCTTGGTGCCGTCGTCGCTGATGCGGACGCCCACCGGCTGGATCGCCTCGGAGCGGATGCCGGGAATCTCGAAGGTGATCTTGTGGGTGATCTCCTTGGTCGCGGCATCGATCACCGAGACCGTCCCGCCGATCTCGGCGGACACCCAGATCTCCGATCCGTCCTGCTTGTACTGGGCGAAGCGGGGGCGGGAATCGACGAGGACGTTGGCGGTGATCTGCTGGCTGTCGCGATCGATGAAATGCGCCATGTTCGTCGTTTCCGACGTGTTCACGATGGTGTTGCCGTCGGGCGAAACGCCCATCCCTTCCGGCTCGACGCCGACCGGGATCTCGGCGAGGCGGGCGCCGGTCTTCAGGTCGATGACGGTGACGAGATTGTCGTCCTCGTTGGCGGCGTAGAGCTGGTCGCCGCTCGGCGACACGACGAGGAGCTCGGGGTCGGGCCCCGAGGGGAGTGTGCGCTTGAAGGCGTGGGTCTCGGTGTCGTATTCCTGGATGGTGTCGTCGTCGCTCGCGCAGACGTAGAGAGACTTGCCGTCCGGACTGACCGCGATGCCGCGGGGCCGCTGCCCGACCTTGAAGGTGTCGACGACGGCGAAGTCCTGCTGCGAATCGAGCACCGTGATGTCGTTGCCCTTTTCGTTCGACACGAAGACCTTGTAGGCGAAGGCCGGGCTCGCCGATGAGGCGAGAAGTGCGGCGAGGGCCGCTACGGACAGACGTCTCAAATCGTTCCTCCCATGAGCCGGTCGCGTTGTGCGGCCGGTGGACCCTTCAGGCGATGCGATGGACTATTCGTCGATCGACATCACGATGATCTTGTAGTCGCCATTGAGCTTGATGTCGTACTGGCCGATCTCGCAGGTCGCATCGTCGACCTCGAAGAGGGTCTCGCTCTCCTTCTCGACGGCCGGCGCCGTGCAGCCGATCTTCGCCAGCGTTTCTGCGACCTTGGCGACCTCATCGGCGGACGCCATGTCTTCGACGGTTTCCGCTTGCTGGGCAAGGACGGGACCCGACGCGAAGACAGGCGCGAGGGCCAATGCCAGGGTCAGTGCGAGCCGTTTCGTCATGGACATGTTCGTCATGGACATTGCGAGCCTCCCGTCCCGTGTGCCGGTGCCCACCGCCCCGCACGACTTGCCCTTGGGAGAGACAAGCCGCGAGGGGCGGCGACACCTGAATTGCTAGCGTGCAGAATTCCCTCTCCGCAACAGGACAAGTTCCCTTAAATCTCGCCAGGGCCGATCATTCGCCGCTGCCCAGCATGCGCCCGCCCTTGGTTTCCAGCGCGAACCGCACGAGATCGGAGGTGCGCTCGACGCCGAGCTTCTCCTTCATCCGGGTCGAGGTGTTGGCGACGGTCTTGTAGGCGACGCCGAGGCCGTCGGCGATCTCGGTGAGGCTCTTGCCGTCGCCGAGCATGTGGAGGATCTGCAGCTCGCGCCGGGTGAGGTCGGAAACGCCGGTGTCGCGGGTGGTGTGCTCGCTCATCAGCGCCGATGTCTCGCTGTCGACATAGGGCTCGTTCGCCTTGGCCTTTTCCAGCGCCACCAGCAGCTCGTCCGAGGGAGCGCTCTTCGAGACGTAGCCGAGCGCGCCCTCGCGCCGGGCCGAGACGGCGTAGACGACGTCGGAATACATCGAGAAGATGACGATCCTCGCCTTCGGATCGTCGGCCCGCAGCCGGCGCAGCACGTCGAGACCGCTGCCGTTCTTCAGGTTGATGTCGAGGATCGTCACGTCCGGCCGCATGGCGCGGAACTCGCGCAGCGCCTCCGACGGGCTCTCGGCCTCGGCGATCGCCGTGATGGTGATGGGTTCGACCAACCGGCGGATGCCGTCGCGAACCACCTTGTGGTCGTCGACGATCAGCAGTTTCATCTCGCGTCCTTCACGTCTCGTCCCTCAAGGTCGCCATGGCGCCCGTCGCGGCCGTCTCGTCGAGCGGCATTCTATCGGACAGCCGAGGGGCGCCGGCAAGGCGGCTTGCGGCAACGGGCACGGCGCCGGACACCTTCACCCCGCGTGGCCGGGCGATTTCCTCCACCTGCATCGCGCCGCCGGCGGCCTCGATCCGTTCGCGCATGCCGACGAGGCCGAAGCCGCCCTCCGGCCGCTTGCCGGAAAAACCGCCGCCGTCGTCGCTGACCGTGAAGGCGAGGCAGCCGGCAACTGCCTCGACCGTGATGGTGATCACGTCCGGCGTGCCATGGCGCAGCGCGTTTGTCACGGCTTCCCTGACGGCGCGGTGGACGAGAGTCTCGACGGTGGCGCCGAATTCGCCGTCGCAGAGCTCGAGGTCGAAGTCGATTCCTTCGTGGCGCGAGCGAAGCTCGGCGACCATCTCCTCGATCGCGCCCTTGAGGCCGAGGCCGGACATCGCGCCCGGCCGCAGATTGCCGAGAATGCGCCGCAGTTGCCGGCGCGCCTGATGGGCCGCCGCGACGATCCCCCCGGCGCGCTCGACGATGACCTTAGGCGAGGGGCTCTCGGCGTTCGCCGCGCGGCGGATGCTGGAGGCATCGACGTCGATGGCGAAGAGCAGCGGCCCGATGTCGTCGTGGAGATCGCGGGCGAGCTCGGCGCGCTCCTCGTCCTGGAGATGCAGCAGGCGTTCGGAGAGCCGCCGGTTGCGGCTCGAGATCGCCTCGATGCGCTCCGTCATGGTGTTCAGCCCGCTCGCCAGCTCGCGCATCTCGGGCGGGCCTTCCGGCTGGACCTTGACCGAATAGTCGCCGCCGCCGATGCGGGTGAAGGCGTCGTGGATCGCGGTCAGGGGCCGGAGCGCCCGGTCGGCGACGATCCAGATGGCCAGGAAGGCGAGGGCGAGGAACAGCACCAGAAGGCCGAGCGACGTCAGGAGATCGAACCAGGCGTCGGCGAGCTCGTTGCGCGGATCGACGATGATCGCGGCCGACGTGATCGGGGCGGAGACGGCCGTGAGCGGCATGACCGTCGTCGAGGGATCGGAGGAAAGCAGCCTGGCGAACCAGTTGGGCAGGGCGCCGAAACCCTCCGCCATGAACGACTGGTCGCGGATGACGCCGAGGGAATCGATCAGCAGGATCTTGACCCGGCGATCGCCGTTGAAGGTGCGAACGAAGCCGGCGAGCTTGCCGCGCGCATCGCCCGATGCCGGCAGTTCGGCGACCAGCTGGGCGACGCGGTTGGTGGCGACGCTGCGGGCGGCCTGCAGCTCGGTGTGGATGTTGTCGCGCGCCTGGAAGAAGGTCAGCACCGCGCCGATGATGACGATGGCGGCGAAGGCCAGTGTCAGGGTCAGCGCGAGGCGGGCCTTCAGCGACATCGTTCGACCGATCCTCCAGTGTCTGCCCATCTCGCCCCTTCGCCCCGAAGCTGCCTGACGCCGTGACGAGACAGATAGTTCATCCAGGCGAACGATGTCTGCTTCATGTCCGGTGGAAATGGGGAAGGATCGGCTGAAAGGACGAAGCGAGCTTCATCCGGGAATGCGGGGCAGGATGACGAGGCCGCCGGGAGGGAACAGGCTGCGGGCAGTCCGCCGTACCCGCCGGCCCTCGGCCGAGCCCGCAGATACCGTCTCGAATGTGACCTTGGACCGGCGGCGTCGCCAGAACGCGTCACCGGGCCTGCGGACGGGGCCGCCCGCCGGCTTCTCAGCCGCGATAGAGCGGCAGCCCTGTCGCCTCCGAGAGGCTCGGCTCGCTGGTTTTCACGTGGGGATGATGGGCGGCGACCGCGATCAGTGCCGCACGATCTTCCGGACCGTGTTTGCGCTGCAGATTCAGGTCGTTGTAGGCGTGGCCCGTCTGATCGAGGGAGATGCCCGCGATGACGACCTCGGGGACCTCGTGGGCGATCGCGAATGCGAGCATCGACAGGGCGCTGGATGGTCTCAGATGGTCTCCGACACCGCGGAACCGCGAATGCATCGCATGCAGCACGTAGTCGTCCCGCTCGTGGCTGAGCAGTTCGCATTCCTTGTCCGACGCCTTGCGGCCCAGTCGCGAGAAATAGACCCGCCAGGAGACCTTGTTGCGAACCCGCAGCACCAGCGACAGGTTGAGATCGTTCCAGCGCGCCTCGTCCCACGTGGTCGCGAGGGTGATGTCGGCGTCCGGAAGGCCATGCTGCCTGGCGCTGCGTCCCGCGAACTTCACATAGGCGTAGACGGTATCGTCTGGCAGCTTCGACGGGATGGACGGATTGGGCGCCGAGCCGAGCATGAACCATGGCCGGCCCAGCAGGCCGTGTTGCTGCAGCCATGTCTCATTGAAGCGCAATGTGCGCTTGAAATTGGCCGAGACGGAATTTGCTTTGGGCATGGTTCTGGGTCCGGGGTCTCTTCAGGATTCTCGAAATGACGCTTGCGGTCGCATCTGATCCTGGATGCGGGCTGACGTTGCCGCAATTCCCCTTCCAGACGCTGCGAGCGGGAGAGGTTTCGCAAAACCCCATGCTGCGACCCGGCCGTAGGCTTCCCCCGGTCACGCAGCCGGATGTGCCATAAGGCTCAACCATTCGACGGACGCCATCTTCGGAGCCCCGCGGTCTCGGCCAGATCGTCTTCGGTCGTCGACACGCGCGGTTCGGTGCGGAGCCGGTCGAGAATCACGGCATCCTCTTCGACCTGGCGCCGCACCCGGCCGAGATCGTCGTAGGAGTGTCCGGTCTTCGAGAGCGAGATTCCCGCGACGACGATTTCCGGCACGCCGAGCAGCAGACCGTAGCAGATGGCCGCGACGCCGTTCGTCACCTTGCCGAGATCGCCGATCATCTCGACCGAGGCGCCGCTGACATGGGTGACCATGGCCTCCCTGTCCCTGCGCCGCAGCGGCGCCACCCGACCGATGTGGTCGTACGGCTTGTTGATGAGGAGAGGGCGCAGCAGGAACCTCGGCGCCGTGTGGATCCACAACAGGCCCCGGGTGTCGATGTGCGGATGCTCGGCCCAGGACTTCTTCTTGGCTCTCAGCGTCAGGTCCGCGCGACCGAGCCCCAGCGCTGCCGCCGTGCGGCCCGCATTGTTGATGTCGATGCGCGCGTGGCTGGGGAAGAGTTCCGGCGGAACGGTCGGATCCGGAGCCGAGCCGAGGATCAGCCAGGGCCGGTCTCTTATGCCGAGGCCGTCGAGCCACGCGCCGTGGAAACGGACGAACTCGGCGAGGTGGGTGTCCGGCTTGGCGAGCGGACGGTCGAGGGACGAAAGAGAACTGGCGCCGGACATGGGCGTCGAAATCCGATGCTTGATGCGAGGACGGTCATCTATCGACTGGAAGATAACCGTACGAATGGCAAGGGCCTGAGTCGCGGACGAGGTCGGTCCTGCCGGCGTTGAACAAGCGTGCTGGCGCGCTGGTGTCAGGCCGCTCATCGGGTCGACGCGAGCGCGCCGGGGATCGAGCGACGCCATATCGCTCAACTGCTCGGTGCCTCGATACGGGCCATTTCCGAGCGGTATGCCTCCGAGTTCTTGCGTACCCAGCCCTTGGCCGTCCAGATCGCGGAGCCTTCTCCGAAGTCGTGGTCGGCGAATGATATCGGCATCTGGGCCGTGGACAGTTCCCCCCGCGGCTCGATACTCCTGACGAGGCGATACACGGCGATCTGGTCGATATGGTAGCGGGGACGCATCGAGAGCATTCCCGCGAGAGCGCGGGCCAGACGATCGGCGAACCGGATGCCGTTTGCCGTCGGGTTGAAGCCGAGGGCGCTGGCCAGGACCTTGCGCACGCTGCTGGCCATCTGCGGCCGCTTGATCAGAAGTATGTCCGAGCCGCCCCGCACCTCGTCATAGGCTGGGGTGATCGGCCGGCGGGCGATGCCGTCGATGTCGAGGCACAGAACGGGAGACCGGGTAGCTTTCAGGATCAGCGGCGCGATCAGGAAACGCACGCAGGTGTAATAGATCGTCGGGACGTGGGGCAGGCTCGCACCGTAGCCTTCGTCCCACGTGACGGTGAGGTCGACGTGCGACAGTCTGGCCGCGAGGGCGCGAGCGTCGTCGAGCACCTCCGTCGTGGGTCCGCAAAGATGCAGGTGAAAGCGCTCGGGCTGGCCATGGCGTTCGATCGAGCGCAGCATAGTCACGGCGAATTCGCGATAGTAGAGGTCATTGCAGGCGGCCAGAAGCACCGGCGCACCTTCGCCCTCTGGCAGCGTGCCGAGGATGGTCTTCTCGATCCGGGCGTAATCCGCCGCATGGGCCTCGTCGGAGGCGATGACCCGGGCGACGCATCGTCCGATCCGCCAGCGCATCAGCAGCGAGTGGTTCTTTTTTTCGATCGCGCTCGGATGCTTGGCATTCATGATCGTCTCCGTCGCGGCATCGAGGATGAGCGGTCTATATAATTCCAGCACAGCGAAGGCCAGCAGCAGCAAGGCCATGTCGGTGAAACACGGTGGCAAACTCCATCGCCGATGGGGTCGACGCGGGCGCAGAGCGGCGCACGCGACGACGCCCGGGGGGCTCGAAGCTGGGACGTTCGGAAGGGCTGCATGGCGGGCGGCGAAGCTTGCTTGGGAAGGGCATGCGCCGGCTTCGGCCGCGCGCTCTGCCACTCCAGCCCCGTTGGATGCGGACTTGATCCAGCGCAAGGACGCTGCATGCCAATGCGGGTGAAACGCCACCCGATGCGCAGCCAGGATCGAATCCGCGCCCGCGGATCCCGAATCTGCCAGCTTCGGCTTCAAGTCGCGCACGCTTCTTGCTAGAGCAGGCGCAAACGGAAAGGGAAAAGTCTCCAATGTCCATCGATACCGCCCGCGTTTTCATCGGCTTCGACACCAAGGAGGTGGTCGCCTACCATGTGCTCGCCCAGAGCATCCTCGAAAAGTCTTCGATGCCGGTCGAGTTTTCTCCAATCGTTCTAAAGAACC
Source organism: Aurantimonas sp. 22II-16-19i (assembly GCF_002088275.1). Classification (GTDB taxonomy): domain Bacteria; phylum Pseudomonadota; class Alphaproteobacteria; order Rhizobiales; family Rhizobiaceae; genus Jiella. The sequence continues at coordinate 60,787 of NZ_AQQS01000010.1, read as the reverse complement.
TCGAGGGTGTCTTCACCCGTGAGCGCAACAACCTGCAGACCACCGAGTTTTCCTTTTCCCGCTTCCTCGTGCCGGCGCTCTCGAACTTCGAGGGTTGGAGCCTGTTCATGGATTGCGACATGCTGATGCGCACCGACATCGCCGAATTGTGGAAGCTGCGGGACGACCGCTATGCTGCGATGTGCGTCAAGCACGACTACGTGCCGAAGGTCGAGACCAAGTTCCTCGGCCAGACCCAGACCAAGTACGAGAAGAAGAACTGGTCGAGCGTCATCCTCTTCAACAACGCCAAGTGCCGCGCGCTCACGCCCGACTACGTGAACTCGGCGACGGGCCTGCAGCTGCACCAGTTCAAGTGGCTGGAGAGCGACGACCTGATCGGCGAATTGCCGGCGGAGTGGAACTGGCTGGTCAACGAATACGACTACAAGGAGGACGCCAGGAACGTCCACTTCACCGATGGCGGCCCGTATTTCGACGAATACAAGGGCTGCGACTATGCCGACGAGTGGTTCGCGGCCCGCGAACGCACCCTGTTCGTCCAGCAGCGGTCCTGATCCGCAACGCGCGTCCCTTTCCGACGCCTGTCCCTTTCGCCGGTCGCGTGATGCGCGGCCGGCGATGCTCGTGAGGGCCGCCCATGTCGCCACAAAGGCAAGACCTGCCTGAGGACGTTGCCGGCTGGGCCGGCTACTTCTCCCGCTTTGCGACCGTCGTCCTCGTCGCCAACAGCGAGGCGGCCGATGTCGGCGCGTTGCGCGAGCGCCATTCGGGCCGCGTGCTCTTCGTCTTCTTCAACAAGGTCTACAAGGTCCTGCCGGGACCGTTCGAACGCCCCAGCCTGCTCGTCGCGCGGTCGAGCCCGGCCGGCGCCAACATCGTGCATCGCCGCGAGGTGGAGACCGTCTGCAAGCACTTCCCCGGCCCGGACTTCCACGGCGTCCTCAATCTCAAGGCCGTTGCGGCCGAGCGGTTCAGCGAGGCCGAGGAATTCGGCGAACGGCCGGTCGGCCACATCGACCTCACCGACCACTTCGCCGGCTTCTATCCCGCCGACTACGCCCCGACGACGGGCTTCGCCCTCGCGGTCTGGCTGACCGAGGCCTGTCCCGAATTGCGGGTCGTCCTCGCCGGCTTCTCGGCGGAACGCTCGGACCGCTGGAAACTCTTCCACGACCACGACTGGACCTTCGAGCAGATCGTCCTGAGGCTGATGGCGCGCTCCGGCCGCATCGTGATGGCCGGCGGTCGCTCGGCAGGGTCGCTCGACGCGATCGCCGCGCGGTTTCCGCAGATCGATCCGGCCGAGGTGGCGCTGGTCGCCTGCGAGGTGCTCGCCGCCCGGCAGGAAGGAACCAACCGCTCCGTCGACCGGCTGTACTCCATCATCAAGCCGCTGGCTGGCCTCGACAGGCTGTTCCGGCGTCTGAAGCCGAAGACGCGTAAAGAGAAGCTCGACGAACAACGCCAGTGACCGCGCGCGATGCCGTCACGCGGCGCGCGTTGGAGACCGGCTGCAGCCGATCCGGCGTCCATCACACGATCGTCAGGCCGGATGGAGCCCGCACGCCGTCTGGACGACTGCGCCTTTCGCGCAGATGGTTGCGTTCGACGGCCCGGCGTGATGGCATCGCGGCGGGAGCTGCCGCCTCGCGCGGTCTGGCGTGGCGCGGGGACGATCTCGGACAATGACGGTGCACGGCATTTCGGACGGCATTTCGCCCATCGGCGCCGGTTTTTCTGCGGATGAGCGGCCTGCGGCGTCTGCTCCCCTGGCCTTCTTCGCGTCCCTGCCGGTCGAGACCGATTTCGCCCGCCTCGCGGATCTGGCCCTCTACCATGCGCTGCCCGGCGACTGGGTGCTCGGCATCGCCGACATCGAGCGCTCTACCGACGCCATCGGGAGCGGTCGCTACAAGGCGGTGAATACGGTTGCCGCCGCGGTCATCGCCGCGCTGGCCAATCAGCTGCCGGAGCGCGACTTCCCCTTCGTCTTTGCCGGCGACGGGGCGAGCTTCGCGCTGCCGCCGGACTATGCCGAGACCGGCCGTGCGGCGCTGTCCGCCGTTGCCGGCTGGGCGCTGGAGGCCTTCGGCTTTCGCCTGCGGGTGGCGATGGTGCCCGTCGAGACGATCCGGACGCGCGGCCAGGATGTCCGGGTGGCGCGTTTCGCCGCCTCGCCGAGCGTCGCCTACACGATGTTCTCCGGTGGCGGGCTGGCCTATGCCGAGGCGCGGATGAAAGCGGGCGAGTTCGCCATCGAACCGGCGACGGGGGAGGCGGCGCGTCCCGACCTGTCCGGCCTTCTGTGCCGCTTCTCGCCGATCCCGGCGCGCCGCGGGGTGATCCTCTCGCTGATCGTGCTGCCGGCCGAAGGGGCCGATGCGGCAGCCTTCTCCGCCGTTGCGGCCGACATCCTGGCGCTTGCCGCCGACGATGCGGATGCCGGCCGGCCGGTGCCGGAAGCCGGCCCGGAACAGCGCTGGCCGACGGCGGGGCTGATGCTGGAAGCCCGCACGGCCGCGGCCCGTTCCGGGCGCCCGCTGTGGCTGTCGACGCCGGTGGTGGCCGTGCGGTCGCTGCTCGCCCATCTGGCGTTTGCGGCCGGCATCCGGATCGGCGGCTTCGAGCCTGCCCGCTACCGCGCCGAGCTCGTGCGCAACACCGACTTCCGCAAGTTCGACGACGGCCTCCGGCTGACGCTCGACTGCACCGTCGAGGTCGCCGATCGCATCGCCGAGCGGGTCGGCCGGGCGGAAGCCGAGGGCATCGTCTGTGCCGGACTGCACCGCCAGGACGCCGCGCTGATGACATGCTTCGTTCCGGCCGCGGGCCGCTCCGATCACGTTCACTTCGTCGACGGCGCGATGGGCGGCTACGCGGCCGCCGCGGCGATGGCGCTGCGCAAGCGTTCACGTCCCGCGGCCCTGGCATGATGCCGGCGCGCCGGTTCCGCGCGAGCCTGCCGCTCAGGCGAGGCGGTCGGCCTTCGCGAAGGCGGATCTGAGCGCGACGGCGGCAAACAGCGCCGAGGCGACGGCATTCCAGCCGGCGAAGGACAGGCCGAGGAAGCGTCCGGCGGCGGCATCGCAGGACGGCGGATGCACCGCGTCGATATCGGCGAGGAGATCGCCGGACGACAGGTCGCCGCCGCCGACCTGGGAGCAGCCGCTCGGGCCCAGCCAGAGGTGCCACTCGACGCCGGCGTGATAGATGCCGAGGCCGAGCGAGACGAGCATCACCAGCCCGATGAGGAGGATCAGCCCGCGGACCAGCGGCGCCGGCGCGCGGCCGGCCGCCGCGACGAAGGCGACGAGGGCGAGGGGCACGCCGACATAGTAGGGAATGCGCTGGGTGAGGCAGAGCGCGCAGGGAATGTAGCCGCCGACATATTGGAACAGGAGCGCCGAGCCGACGGTGATCGCCATGCCGGCGAGAAGGAAGCCGGTGGCGAGCACCTGCCGGAAGCCGGTCGGTCGGCGCGCAAGGTCTGAGATTGCCATGGTCTGTGCCTCAGAAGAGAAAGCGGATCGCAGCGAACCCGCCGATCAGAAGGATCATGAACACGGTGAAGAGGAGGCCGAGGTTCCTCTCGATGAAGCCCTGGATCGGGGCGCCGTAGCGGTTGAGCAGGAAGGCGATCAGGAAGAACCTCGCGCCGCGCCCGACGATTGAGACGAGGGTGAAGACGACGAGGTTGAGGCCGGTGACGCCCGAGAAGATCGTCAGGACCTTGTAAGGGAAGGGCGTCAGTGCCGCGAAGAGCACCGCCCAGCCGCCCCATTCGTTGTATTTCGCCGTCATTTCGGCGAACGCGTCGGCCTTGCCGTAGAAGGCGAGGATCGGCTCGCCGAGGACGTCGAAGAACAGGGCGCCGATGGCATAGCCGAGAAACGCCCCGAGCACCGAGCCGACCGTCGCCACGAGCCCGATCCGGAACCACTTCCGGCGCTCGGCGATCACCATCGGGATGATCAGGACGTCCGGCGGGATCGGGAAGACCGAGCTCTCGATGAAGGCGATGGCGCCCAGCGCCCGTTCGGCATGGCGGGTCGCGGCGAGCGACATGACCCAGTCGTAGAGGCGGCGCAGCATGAAAGGGTGGGTCCGGGCTCTGGCGGCGGGAGAGGGCAGGCGACTGCGCCTGCGATTAGGCCGAAGCGGCGGCGATGGCAATCCCGCCCGGGCGCCACGCGGCAAGAGGGGCCCCGCAAGCCAGCGCCGGGATCGCCCCCGACTGTCTCTTCCCGCGGCGAATCTCCGCCTCGCCATCTGGACGCGGCGGCCATGGCTGTGTCATTGAGACTGCCGCGATCGTCACCGATCCCGGCAGACTGCCGGATGGCTTGCGGGTGTGGCGGAATGGTAGACGCGACGGACTCAAAATCCGTTTCTGGTGACAGAGTGTCGGTTCGAGTCCGACCACCCGCACCATGTTCCCAGTCAGCATCAGGATGCGCGCCGTCGGCTACCTTGGGCGACGGAAGCCAGCAGCATCTGAAGGCTGGCTTCACCCGAACACCACCGTCCGCGAGCCGTTCAGCATCACCCGGCCTTCCAGGTGCAGCTTGACCGCCCGGGCGAGGACCCGGGCCTCGATGTCGCGGCCCGTCGCGACGAGGTCGTCCGGCGACAGGGCGTGGGAGACGCGCTCGGTCTCCTGCTCGATGATCGGCCCCTCGTCGAGGTCGGCGGTGACGTAGTGGGCCGTCGCGCCGATCAGCTTCACGCCCCTCTGATGGGCCTGGTGATAGGGCTTGGCGCCCTTGAAGCTCGGCAGGAAGGAGTGGTGGATGTTGATGACCTTGCCCGACAGCCGTTTCGACAGGTTGTCCGACAGGATCTGCATGTAGCGGGCGAGGACGACGAGGTCGCAGTCGCTCTCGCGCACCAGCTTCAGGAGCTTGTCCTCCTGCTCGGCCTTGGTCTCCTTCGTCACCGGCCAGTGGTGGAAGGGGATGCCGTTGGCCTCCGCCGTCTCGCGGCTGTTGTCCCGGTTCGAGACGATGGCGACGACCTCGGCGTTCAGCCAGCCGGTGCGGATCTGGTAGAGGAGGTGGAGGAGGGCATGGTCGAAGGCCGAGACCATGACGATGATCTTCGGCCGCCGGCCCGCGTCGCGGATCTTCAGGCTCATGCCGAAGCGGTCGGCGAGCGGCGCGAGCTGGCGCTCCAGGCTGTCGCGGGAAATGTCGGCCTCGAAGTCGGCGGCGATGCGCAGGAAGAACCGGCCCGAATCGCGATCCCAGAACTGGGCGCTCTCGGCGATGTTGGCACCGGCCTCGAAGAGCTCCGTCGTCAGCCCGGCGACGATGCCGGGGCGGTCCTCGCAGGAGAGGGTGAGGATGGTGGATGTGGTCATGGTCTGCCTCGCGGATCGTGCCGGGGACAAGGGGTCGCCGACCGTTGCCGCCTGATTAGAAGAAGCCGGCGGCAGTTTCCAGCACCTCCGGCCGGGTGCTCCGGCCGGAAATCGCTCGATCGTCGAACGCACCGTCGCCGGCGGATGGGTTCGGAGCCGACGAAATGGCCAGCCGTTTCCGGGTCTTCTTGGCCGGCCACGCTTCCCATTGTCATGAACGCGTGGTAGCAGCCCTTGCCATCCCTTTTGACGCGCTGCGAAAGCGCTTCGCCTTCCGGAGGCATGGCATGGCCCAGATCATCGAGACCCCGACCGGCGCGACGGCGCTCACCTTCGACGACGTGCTGCTGCAGCCCGGCCACTCGGAGGTCCTGCCGAACCAGACCAACATCCGAACCCGGATTACTCGGACGCTGGAGCTGAACCTGCCGATCATCTCGGCGGCGATGGACACGGTGACCGAGGCGCGCCTCGCCATCGCCATGGCCCAGGCCGGCGGCATCGGCGTCATCCACCGCAACCTCACCCCGGCCGAGCAGGCCGAGGAAGTGCGGCAGGTGAAGAAGTTCGAGAGCGGCATGGTGGTCAACCCGGTCACCATCGGACCGGAGGCGACGCTGGGCGATGCCCGCGCGCTGATGGCGGCGCATCACATCTCGGGCATCCCCGTCGTTGCGAATGGCGGGCGCGGCGGCCAGACGCGCGGCCGGCTGGTCGGCATCCTGACCAATCGCGACGTCCGCTTCGCCACCGACGACCGCCAGCCGATCGCCGAGCTGATGACCAAGCGCAACCTCATCACCGTGCGCGAATCGGTCGAGCAGGAAGAGGCCAAGCGTCTGCTCCATCAGCACCGGATCGAGAAGCTCGTGGTCGTCGACGCCGAGGACAACTGCATCGGCCTGATCACCGTCAAGGACATCGAGAAGTCGCAGCTCAACCCCAATGCCGCCAAGGACCCGCAGGGCCGGCTCCTGGCGGCGGCCGCGACCTCGGTGGGAGACGACGGCTTCGAGCGGGCCGAGCGGCTGATCGACGCCGGCGTCGACCTCCTCGTCATCGACACCGCCCACGGCCATTCGCAGCGGGTGCTCGACGCGGTGGCGCGGGCGCGGCGGATCTCCAACACGGTCCAGATCATCGCCGGCAACGTCGCCACCGGCGACGGCACCAAGGCACTGATCGACGTGGGCGCCGACGGCGTCAAGGTCGGCATCGGGCCGGGCTCGATCTGCACCACCCGCGTCGTCGCCGGCGTCGGCATGCCGCAGCTGTCGGCGATCATGAGCGCGGCGGAAGCCGCCGACAAGGCCGGCATCCCGATCATCGCCGATGGCGGCATCAAGTTCTCCGGCGACATCGCCAAGGCGCTGGCGGCGGGCGCCGCGGCGGCCATGGTCGGCTCGCTTCTGGCCGGCACCGACGAGAGCCCCGGCGAGATCTATCTGCACCAGGGACGCTCCTACAAGGCGTATCGGGGCATGGGGTCGGTCGGCGCGATGGCGCGGGGCTCGGCCGATCGCTACTTCCAGGCCGAGGTGCGCGACACGCTGAAGCTCGTGCCCGAGGGCATCGAGGGCCAGGTCGCCTACAAGGGGCAGGTGGCGACCGTGCTGCACCAGCTCGCCGGCGGCCTGAAGGCGGCGATGGGCTATGTCGGCGCGGCCAATCTCGAGGAGCTGCGCAACCGCGCCCGCTTCATCCGCATCTCCAATGCGGGCCTGCGGGAGAGCCATCCCCACGACGTGACGATCACCCGCGAGAGCCCGAACTATCCCGGCAACTGATGCCAGCAGCCCGGGGGATCGGTTCCCGTGCCGCTGGTATCGAGCCCGCGCGGCGCTTGAGCGAAGACCCCCTTGGCGCCGGTCGAGGACCGGGGCCAAGGGTATGAGCGCCCGGTGAAATCCTATCGGCGAGCCGCCCGCGCGATCACCTCCAGCGCGGCGATGCTCGCCGAGAGCGGGTGGACAGGGCTCTGCGTCAGGCCGGCACGAAGGCATTCGGCGAAGTGGTCGGCCTGATACTGCAGCCCGCTGCCCACATGGGGCGTCTCGTAGGTTTCGGCTTTCGGCGCGTGGGCAGCCGGACCGGACGTCGCGCCGGACGCATCGTCGTCGCCATGGGCATTGCCGTGGAGGGACGGCGCGTCGTGACGGGCGTCGAGTGCGGTTCCCGCCACGTGCCGGTGGAGCATCAGGAGCGGCGGGCAGAAGAACGGACCCGCCAGGGCGATCCGGCCATGCTCCCCGGACACGGTGGCGCCGTTCGGCCCTTCGGTCTCGAAGCCGCAGGAGAGCTTCGTCAGCACCCTCCCGTGGCGGGTGACGAGAGCCGCCTGGCGCAGGCTGCCGGCACCGTTGCGCTCGGCGATCGCCGCCGTCTCGTCGGCAGGCCCGAAGAGATGCAGCGCCAGTGCGATCGGATAGACGCCGAGGTCGAGCAGCGCGCCGCCGGTCTCGGGGTCGAAGAGATCGAGGTCCGGATGGTAGTTCCGGGCATAGGAGAGATTGGCGGACAGCATCCGCGGCTCGCCGATGACGCCTTCGGCGAGCAGCGTCTTGAGCCTCGCGATCCCCGGCGTGAAGACCATCCACATGGCTTCCATGGCGAGGAGGCCGCGGGCCGCCGCCGTCTCCCGGATCGCCTCGGCTTCGGCGAGCGTCGGCGCCAGCGGCTTTTCCACCAGCACCGGCTTGCCGGCCTTCAGGGCGGCCAGCGCGATGGGCGCATGGGCGCGGTTGATCGTTCCGACATAGATCGCGTCGACGTCGTCCCGCGCCAGGATCTTCGCCGTCTCGTCAGCCGCGATGCCGGCCCCGAACTCGGCGGTGAAGCCCCAGGCGCGGCTCGCATCCCGCGAGCCGACGGCGACGAGGCGTCCCGTCGATGAATGCCGGAGGTCGCCGGCAAAACGCCGGGCGATGTGGCCGGTGCCGATGATGGCCCATCGCAGGAGGGGAGTGCTCATCCGGTTCGCTCCAGTCTGGGCAGGGCCGCGGCCGGACAGGGCCCCGACGGATCTCCAGACTAGCGGTGCCGATGCGGCTCGAACAGGCGGGGCCGATGCCGTCCCCGCCGATTTCTCGTGTCGAAGTCGGTCGTTGGCGTCAGCCGTTGGCATCGGCCGGGGTCAGCTTCAGGAGGCGGCCGCCCGAGCCGTCCTCGAGAAGCCACAACGCCCCGTCCGGACCCTGCTCCACCTCACGGATGCGCTCGCCCATGTTGAAGCGTTCGGTCTCGGCGCCGAGCGTGCCGTCGGCCTGCTCGCCGAAGCCGACCCGGATGAGAGCCTTGCTGGAGAGCCCGCCCATGAAGCCGTTGCCCTGCCACTCGGGGAACATCTCGCCGTCATAGATGACGAAGCCGGCCGGCGAGATGACGGGGCTCCAGGAGATCTCGGGCTTCTTGAACGCGTCGTTGGTGTCGTGATCGGGGATCTGCGAGCCATTGTAGTTGTCGCCGTTGGAGACGACCGGCCAGCCGTAGTTCTCGCCGGCAACGATACGGTTCAACTCGTCGCCGCCCCGAGGACCCATCTCGTGCGCCCAGAGCTGGCCGTCGCCGTTGAAGGCGAGGCCCAGCATGTTGCGGTTGCCGACGGTCCAGAACTGGCGGGCGAGGTCCCCCTGGTCCTGGAAGGGATTGTCGGCCGCCGGCGTCCCGTCGTCGTTGAGCCGGAGGATCTTGCCGAGATTGGTGTCCATGTCCTGAGCCGGCGTCTGCTTCTGGCGGTCGCCGGAGGTGACGAACATCAGACCGTCCGGGCCGAAGGCGATGCGGTGGGAATAGTGCCCCTGGCCGGAGACCTTCGGCACCTGTCGCCAGATCACTTCCATGCCTTCCAGCCGGGGCCGGTCGCCATCGGTGGCGAGCGTGCCGCGGGCGATGGCCGCGCCCTGGCCGCCGTCGCCTTCTTCCGCAAAGGACAGATAGACCGTCCGGTTCTCGGCGAAGTTCGGATGCAGGACCACGTCGCCGAGGCCGCCCTGGCCGCCATAGGCGACGGCGGGCACGCCCGATACCGGCGTCTTCTCGCTGCCGTCGGCGGAAACCTGCATCAGTGTCCCGGCCTGTTCGGTGATGAGCATCGAGCCGTCCGGCAGGAAGGTCATCGCCCAGGGCTCGTCGAATTCGGCGACGGGCTCCACCGCGATCGCCGCGCCCGAGGCACTTTCCAGCGTCGTCTGGGCCGCGGCAGGCGCCGAACAGATGAGGGCGAGGAGCGGCAGGGTGGCGACAGACGTCAGTTTCTGGAGCTTTGGCATGTTGCTTTTCCCGTTGTCGTGAGCCCCGGCGAAGCCCAGACGCCGCCGAAGTTATTGGCGGCGTTCGACGTTCGGCACGGGTTCGTCGGAGCGATATGGCGCGCTCGCGGTGCGGCGAGAGACCCAAGGCGGTCAATCCGGCTTCACCCTGTCGTGACCGCCGCCGTGGGGGCGGCCACATTGCCCGCCGGCGGCGCGGCCATGGCGAGCGCCTCCGCCAGGGACGCAGCGTCGGCGAAGACGAGCACCTCGATCGCCCGGGTGGAGCCGCGCAGCTCCGCGATGCGGCGCTGGCCGGCGCCGTCGTGCGGGAGGCCGGCGAGCGCGACGATGTCGGCGGAGACGCTCAGCGCCGCCTCCTGCGACTTGGCGAAATCCTGCAGCCGCGAGGCGACGTTGATGGTGCGGCCGAGCGCGGTTCGCGCCAGGGGCCCGTGGGCGCCGCCGCCGATCTGCCCAAGGATGGCCGGGCCGCCATGGATGCCGATGGCGACCCGCAGAGGCACCTCCCACTCCGTCGCGTTCTCGCGGTTCATCGCCTCGACGGTCTCGAGGATCTTCAGCGCGGCGTGAAGCGCCTGGCGCGCCGAGCGCTCGCTCTGGCGCCCGATCGGGAACAGCGCCATCACCCCGTCGCCCATGAACTTGTCGATCTCGCCGCCATGGGCCTCGATCTGCCGGCCCACCCGGTCGAAATAGGCGTTGAGGAGATGCACCACGTCATAGGGCAGCCAGCGCTCGGCGATCCCGGTGAAGCCGCGCAGATCGGCGAACAGGGCGACGACCTCCCGCTCGACGCCGAAGCGGTAGGGATCGGCGAGCGTCGCCGCGTCGTAGATCTCGCCGGCGCCGACCAGCCGGCGCAGCGCGACGTCGCGGCTCGGCCGATACTGGCAGGCGAGGCGCACGTCGGGCGGCGCCTTGATCTTCTTCAGGAGGGCCGCTTCGCCGGCATTCGGCGGGTCGACGAGCGGATCGTGGCCCTTCAGGACGAGAATCCGGCAGGTCGAGCAGCGGGCCCGGCCGTTGCAGGCCGAGGCATGGGGAATGTCGGCCTGCCGGCTGGCTTCGAGCACCGTGCCGCCCCTGGCCGTCACCACCGTTCGCGTCGTCCCGTCGCCGTTGTCGTAATGCATGACGACGCGCCGGCGCCGTCGCCGGATGATCGGCTTCAGCACCTGGTAGAGGATCAACAGGGCGAGGCCGGCGATTGCGGCGAGGCGGGTCGTCTGGGAGGCGTCGATGACCTCCGGGGGAATCGGCGTCCCGGTGGGACCGTTCGCCACGACGGTTCTGCCGCCGGCGACGAAGCCGGTGAAGGCGAGGAGCAGGATCGCGGTCGCCAGCGCGGCCAGCATCGCCTCGATCCGCGGATAGATGGGCTTGGTCTGCAGCCACTGGCGGATGCCGAGGCAGCCATGCACCCAGACGAAGGCGAGCAGCACGGTCTGGAGCAGCGCCCCTGCCGGCCAGATCTGGGCGAGCAGCCGGTCATAGCCGATCTGCTCGCCGAAGAGGATGTCGGCGCCGCGCGTGCCGACGATGTGCGGAAACAGGACGATCGGGATGGCGAGGCCGGTGGCGATCTGGAGGATCTGGGTTCCCGGCAGGCGCCAGTTGTGGCGTCTGGCGAGGGACTGGAACGCGACGACGACGTGGATGGCGAGCGACCCGTAGAGGAGGACCGTCCCGACCGGATTGTCCCAGATCGCCCACTTGATGCCGGCCCCGAAGGCGAGGGCGTCCAGGGAGATGTTGCCGAGAGCGTGGTTCAGCAGGTGGGTGGTGGCGTAGGCGAACAGCACGATCCCCGTCGCCTGACGCCAGCGCAGCGGATCGCGCAGCCGGGCCGGGATCTTCTGGCGAAGCGCCCGTCGCAGGGTGCCGGGCCGGCGTGCGCTCTCGGGGGCTGCAGACATGCCGTTCGTCCTCGCGGGTGGTTCGGTTCAGGAGAAAGAACCCGGCATTGCGACCATTCTGCGGGGGTCTGTACGACGCCGCAGCTGCGCATGGCGAAGGTCGCGGCGAGGGGGCTGCAAAGGCCGGGCCGGGCAGCCGTCAGCCATCTAAGCGTCTGCCGGCGAGGGCTTGTCCATCGAGCGGCAGACGACGTCGGCGAAAGCGTTGAAATCGCGCCGGCGCACCGTCGTCGGGCGGAACGCCAGGACGAGACGGCGGGACGGGACCGGCTTTGCCAGGCGAAGGACCGCGATCCCGTCGGCCGGCGCCTCGTCGCGGATCGCCATTTCCGGGATGAGGGTGGCACCGAGCCCGCCCGCCACCATTCTGAGGATGGTCGTCAGGCTGGTCGCGCCGAGAGTCGCAAAATCCTGGTCGCTAGCCGTGCGGCAGACGTCCAGCGCCTGGGTCCGCAGGCAGTGCCCCTCTTCGAGGAGAATCATCTTCTGCCGGGGCAGGGCCTCCGCCGGAACCGGATCGGGCAGCGATGCGGCGTCCGCCGCGGGCACGGCGAGAAGGAACGGATCGTCGAAGAGCTCGATGGTTTCGACCTCGTGGCGGTCCTCGAGGGGCAGCGGCAGGGCGATCACCGCGCAGTCGATCTCGCCGGACAGGAGGTCGGCCATCAGCTTCTCCGTCACGCTCTCGCGAACCTGGCATTCGAGGTTCTGGAAGGTGTTGGCGAGGAGCGGCAGGAGGCGGGGCAGGAGATAGGGGGCGACGGTGGCGATCATGCCGACCCGGATGCGCCTGCCGAGCAGGCCGGCGCTGCGGTCGGCGAGGCTTTCCAGTTCGCGCACCTCGGAGAGGATCCGCCGCACCCGGTCGGCGACGAGTTCACCGTCGGCGGTGAGGAACACGCCGGCCGGCTCGCGCCGGAACAGGGCCGCCTGCATCTCCGCCTCCAGCTGGGCGATCTGACCGGACAAGGCGGGCTGGCTGATGTTGAGGCGTCTGGCGGCGCGGCCGAAATGGCGGGTTTCGACGAGGGCCTGGAAATAGCGGATCTGCCGGAGTGTGAACATGCCCGATAAGTTATCCCGATCGCGGGCCGATGGAAATACGATTGGAGGTGATCGCGGCATTCCTACATAGTGGTTTGGAACATTTCCAAGGCCCGTGCATCGGCGCAGGCCGCCAATCCAGACCAGGGAGGCCACACATGGCTGATCGCCCGAGACTGACGACGACGGCCGGCGCGCCGCTGTCCAGCAACCAGAATTCCAAGACCGTCGGCGAGCACGGTCCCGTCCTGCTCGAGGACTACCAGCTGATCGAGAAGCTCGCCCACCAGAACCGCGAGCGCATTCCCGAGCGCGTCGTCCATGCCAAGGGCTGGGGCGCCTTCGGCAACCTCACCGTCACCGAGGACATCAGCCGCTATACCCGCGCCAAGGTGCTGCAGCCGGGGACGAAGACCGACATGCTGGCCCGCTTCTCGACGGTGGCCGGCGAGCAGGGCGCGGCCGACGCCGAGCGCGACGTGCGCGGCTTCTCGCTGAAGTTCTACACCGAAGAGGGCAACTGGGACGTCGTCGGCAACAACACGCCGGTGTTCTTCGTCGCCGATCCCTACAAGTTCCCCGATTTCATCCACACGCAGAAGCGCCATCCGCGTACCAATCTTCGTTCGGCGACGGCGATGTGGGACTTCTGGTCGCTCTGCCCGGAATCGCTGCATCAGGTGACGATCCTGATGTCCGACCGCGGCATCCCGGTCGACCCCTCGCGCATGAACGGCTACGGCTCGCACACCTTCTCGCTGTGGAACGACAATGGCGAGCGCTTCTGGGTGAAGTTCCACTTCAAGACCCAGCAGGGCCATGCCCACTTCGTCAACGAGGAAGCCGAGAAGGTCATCGCCAAGTCGCGCGAGAGCTATCAGGAAGCGCTCTACGGCATGATCGAGGCCGGCCGCTTCCCGAAGTGGACGATGTTCATCCAGGTGATGCCCGAGGGTGAAGAGGCCGGGTTCGAGGAAAAGACCGGCTGGTCCGCCTTCGACCTCACCAAGGTCTGGCCGCACTCGATGTATCCGCTGATCAAGGTCGGCGAGATGGAGTTGAACCGCAATCCGGAGAACTATTTCTCCGACATCGAGCAGTCGGCCTTCAACCCGTCGAACATCGTGCCCGGCATCGGCTTCTCGCCGGACAAGATGCTGCAGGGGCGGCTGTTCTCCTATCCGGACGCCCACCGTTACCGCATCGGCACCCATTACGACGCGCTGCCGGTCAACAAGCCGAAGAGCCCGGTGCATCACTATCACCGCGACGGCGAAATGCCGTTCGGCATGCGCACCAACCCGGACGCCTATTACGAGCCCAATTCCTTCGATGGCCCGGTCGAGGATCCTTCCGTCGAGGAGCCGCCGCACCGCTATGCGGGCCAGGTCGGGCGCTACGAGTACCGGGGCAAGGCCGATCACTATTCGCAGCCGCGGGCGCTCTTCGAGCTTTTCGACGACGGTCAGAAGCAGCGGCTGTTCAACAACATCGCCGGTGCGATGCAGGGCGTGCCGCAGTTCATCGTCGACCGGCAGCTCGCCCACTTCGAGAAGGTGCATCCGGACTACGGCGCCGGCGTGCGCAAGGCGATCGCCGAACAGAGCCGTGACGATGCCGAGGCGAGCCTGTCGACCAGCCACAGCGCTGCGGCCGAGTAAGCCGCGGTTCTGGAGAGGTCTCGCGCCTTGCGGCGCGAGACCTGAAGGAACTTCCAGATCCCCTGACGACCAGATCTATCCGCGACGCGAAGGGTCGGGCACCAGCCCGGCCCTTTTTGACGTCTGCCAGGTCCTCCGCCCGTGCAGTCCCTCGCACACCCCGCTGCCGGATCTCCGATTGCCGAGATCAGCCGCACGCCAACATCTGAACCGAATGGAATCCGTGCGCGCAGGTAGATGATGATCCGCCATCGGAAGAAGATGCTGCAAACATCTCGATGGTCGGGAGTACATCATTTCGGAAGCATGATATTTAGCCGTGACGATAGTCGCTCAAACATATTTGGAACACATCGCCGACACGACGGTTGGTCTATCACGATCGCCGCATCGACAGCGCTCATGCGGCACATCCCCAATATTGTTCGGAGGAACTTGATGAAGACCAATCTCAAAGCCGCACTGTTGATGAGCTCGATTCTGGTGGCGCCTGCCGCCTTTGCTCAGGACAACACCCGGAACGCCAACGACCCGGCCCTCGCGCAGGACCAGCAGACCGGTGGCGCCGACGTCGTCGTCGATCCGGACGCGCCGGAAATCCGCGTCAATGTGCCGGAGCCGGACGTCTCCGTCGACCAGGCCAGCCCCGACGTCAACGTGACGCAGCCGCGTGCGACCGTCATCGTCCGCCAGCCGGCGCCGAACGTCACCGTGGACATCCCGCAGCCGGAGATCACGGTGCGCATGCCGGAGCCGCAGGTCGACGTGAGCCAGTCGCAGCCGGACGTCAATGTCTCGCAGGGCCAGCCGCAGGTGAACATCGGCGATCAGGACAGGGCGGACGTTGAGACCAACGACGACGAGACCCAGGCGAATGTCACGGTTCAGCAGTCCCGGCCGCAGGTCTCGATCCAGGACTCCGACCAGCGTCCCGAGATCCGCTACGAGCGTGAAGAAGCCAACGTGACGGTCAACCAGCCGGAAGGCGAGCCGCGGATCCGCTATGAGGATGCGGAGGGCAACGAGATGTCCGCCGACGGTTCGAACATGAATGCGCAGGACCGCATGGCGCAGTCCGACGACGACACGGTGCAGACGTCGAGCACCTCGGAGCAGGCCGGTACGCAGGGCAACGATGCCAACCTGTACATCGCAGTCGCAGTCGATGCGGCACGCGAAGTCCAGATGACGGTCGACGAGATCGCCGAGTACAACATCATGGGTGCGAACGGTGACGTGCTGGGCGACATCGAAAACGTGGCCAACATCAACGGCGACCTCTATGCCGTGATCGGGGCCGGGGGATTCCTCGGCATGGGCGAGAAGCAGGTGGCCATCCCGCTGAAGTCGCTCATGGTCCAGGACGGCGGCTTCGTCGCTCCGAGCATCTCCGAGAACCAGATCGAGGGCATGCAGGAGTTCAACACCGGGCAGTACCCGATGCTGGACGGTGACCGCGCCATCACGCTCGGCAGCGTCTGATTCCGATCGGACCATCTGAATAAGCCTGTACGACAGGGGCCGGCGCAATCGCGCCGGCCCTTTCGCGTCCGCGCTGGGGAGGAGGGATCTCGGTCCTGCCGAAAAGGATGACCGAGGACTTAACGCAACTGCCGAACGGCCTCCCGGCCGCTGCATGGGAGGGATGCGGCACGCCGGATTGCTGCACTGCACGCAAACCCCTAGCTTCATGGCGAACAAGGAGAAATGCCATGAAGATTACCCAGACGCTCCGCACCATTCTCGGCCCCACGAGCCGGCAATCCCGCGAACGCAGCTATCTCGAGCAGTCGGTGTCGATGGCCGACCTCGAGCGGCGCCAGCGCGAGATCGAGCGTGGCCTGTTCCAGTCGTCGCGCAACATCTACTGACCATCGATGAGGGCGGCTATCGGCCGCCCGGACGTGAGACGGGTAGAGCCTTCGGGTTCGACGGGGTGCCTCCAGCGCCGTTCCGTCAGATCCTCGCCGGGATTGCCGGCCTCGGCTATGCCCGCGACCGCGTGGTGAGCCAGCCGTGTTCCGTGCTGCCGTCCGGACCGATCACGGCTCCCACGGTTGGCGAGGCGATGGTTCCGATCGCTTCCGCAACGTCCGCACCCTGCCATCGAGGCGCGTTACGTCGGAGAGATCTTATCTCTATGTCTCGCTTATTTTGTAGCCGCCTCACCAATTAAGGCTTTTTTTGACTTTGCGGGCCATGGTCCTGGAATAGCCGGTGCTCCGGCAGGATTTCCGTACAGGACCGACATCGATGAATTTCTCGATCACCCGCAAATTGTCCGCGCTGATCGCCGTGGCGGCTCTCGTGAGCCTCGTTGCCATGTCGCTGCAGCTCTACGCGCTTCATGAGACAATCTGGAAGGATCGCAAGGCCCTGATCGTGTCTCAGGTGGACAGCGCCATCTCGATGCTGGCCGGCTTCCAGGCGCGGGTGGAAAGCGGCGAGATGACGTTGCAGCAGGCCCAGGACCGCGCCCGCGAGGCGGCGACGCCGATCCGCTTCGGCGAGGGCGACTACCTCTTCATGATGAGCGCCGACGGCATCCGGGTGATGCATCCCGATCCGAAGCTGCAGGGCACGCAGTCCTTCGAGGCGAAGGATCCGACCGGGCGCTTCTACAATCGCGAAATGGTCGAGAACGCCCACAAGGGCGGCGGCTTCACTCCCTATTACCGGGCGCGCCTGAAGGGCTCGACCGACCTCTCGCAGAAGCTCTCCTACGCCCAGCTCTTCGGCCCGTGGGACTGGACCGTCGCCGCTGGCCTCTATGTCGACGATCTCCAGACGCAGTTCATGAACGAGGTCTACAAGACGCTGCTGTGGTCGGGGCTGCTCCTCGCCGTCCTGATCGCCAGCGCCCTGCCGATCGCCCGATCGATCTCCCGGCCGATCAACCAGATGACGGCGGCCATGCGGCGGCTGGCATCCGGCGAGCAGTCCGTGGAGATCCCGGCGCAGGGTCGCGGCGACGAGATCGGCCAGATGGCCGGTGCCGTCCAGATCTTCAAGGAGCAGGCCATCGAGCGCCTGCGCCTGGAGAAGGAGGCCGAAGCCTCCCGGGTCTCCGAGGCACAGGCCAAGCAGCGCCAGGCCGATCTCGAACATGCCAAGGC
Source organism: Aurantimonas sp. 22II-16-19i (assembly GCF_002088275.1). Taxonomy (GTDB): domain Bacteria; phylum Pseudomonadota; class Alphaproteobacteria; order Rhizobiales; family Rhizobiaceae; genus Jiella. The sequence goes on along the minus strand of NZ_AQQS01000010.1, from coordinate 43,417 downwards.
CGAGGATCTGAGGGCCTTCATGGGCGTCGTCGACGCCAGCTTCGACCGCCTCTCCTCGGGCGACCTGACGGTCCGCATGTCCGGGCCGGTGGCCCAGGAGTTCGAGCCGATCAAGGCGAAGTTCAACGCATCGGTGGAAGAGCTCGAGCAGGCGATCGGCCGCGTCGTCGGCACCGTCGGAACGATCCGCGTGGGGCTCAACGAGATCACCGTCGCCTCGAACGATCTCGCCCACCGCACCGAGCAGCAGGCCGCGAGCCTGGAAGAGACCGTCGCGGCGCTCGGCCAGGTGACGAGCGCGGTGAATCAGACGGCCGATGGGGCGAGCGAGGCGCGCAAGAGCGCCGACGCGGCACGCCTGAAGGCGACCCGTGGCGGCGAAATCGTCGCGCAGGCCGTGACGGCGATGAGCGAGATCGAGAGCTCGTCCCAGCAGATCTCGCAGATCATCGGTGTCATCGACGAGATCGCCTTCCAGACCAACCTCTTGGCGCTGAATGCCGGCGTCGAGGCGGCCCGGGCCGGCGAGGCCGGCAAGGGCTTCGCGGTGGTTGCCCAGGAAGTGCGGGCGCTGGCCCAGCGCTCGGCGGAAGCGGCCAAGGAGATCAAGAGCCTGATCACGACGTCCTCGGATCAGGTGGGCCGCGGCGTCGACCTGGTGACCGCGTCGGGCAAGTCGCTGGACGAGATCGTCGCCGAGGTCGCGGGCATGGCCGAGGTCATCGCGCAGATCGCCGAGAGCGCCCGCGAACAGGCGACCAGCCTGCGCGAAGTGTCGGGCGCGGCCGACCAGATGGACAAGGTGACCCAGCAGAACGCCGCCATGGTCGAGCAGTCGACCGCCGCTGCCCAGACGCTGTCGGCCGAGACCGACGGGCTCGCCCAGACCATCGCAAGGTTCAAGACGGCGCAGACGCGCAACGCCGCCTCGCCCGCCCGCAGCTCCCAGCCATCGGCCGGCAGATCGTCCGCCCGGCCGGTGCCGCAGATGCGCACGGCCGGAAGCGGGGGTGCCGCGCGCAAGCCGGCCGCCTCCGAGGAGAGCTGGGCCGAGTTCTGACCGCTCGCGCGCTTCAAGGCGCGGCGGGACTTCGATCCGGGGCGGCGCGTCGCAAGACGCGCCGCCCTTTTTTCATGTGCACGCTCCCCGTGTGGGAGGGCGATAGGCGAGGCGCCAGGCGCTACTTGGGGCGAGCCTCCGGGACAGTGCCGCCGAATCCGCCAAGCCCCTGGCGCGGCGTCCAAAAGTCGCAGTCTGGCAGCAGCTGTGCACAGTCGCGCGAGGGGGCGATCGCAAGGCTTGTAGATCGTCTTGCTTTCCTATCATCTCCGCGGATGCTGTTCTGGTTGCATCGCAACCATCCTGGGGAGGAATGGAATGGGACAGGGCTTTCTGTTCGTACTGGCATTGCTGCCGATCGCGATCGTCTTCGTGCTGCTCGTCGTCATGCGACGGTCGGCCAAACTCGCCATGCTCGTCGCCTATGTGGCGACGGCGGCCATCGCGCTGTCGGTCTGGGGACAGTCCGTCGGCACGGTCGCCGGGGCGACCGTCAACGGCCTCGTTACGGCACTGACGCTGCTTTTCATCATCTTCGGCGCGATCCTCGTCCTGCAGACGGTGCATGAGAGCGGCGCGATCCGCGCCATCCGCCGCGGCTTCACCGACCTGTCGCCCGACCGGCGAATCCAGGCGATCATCATCGCCTGGCTGTTCGGCTCGATGATCGAGGGCGCCTCGGGCTTTGGAACGCCTGCGGCGGTCGCCGCGCCGCTGCTCGTCGCCATCGGCTTTCCGGCCATGGCGGCCGTGCTGGTCACGCTGATCATCCAGTCGACGCCCGTCTCCTTCGGCGCCGTCGGCACGCCGATGCTCGTCGGCGTCAACACCGGCCTGTCCGGCAATGCCGGCGTCACCGAAGCGATCGCGCCGATGCCGCTGATCGACTACGTCTTCGGCGTCGCCGCCAACGTCGCCATGGTCCACGCGCTGATCGGCTTCGTCATCCCGCTCCTGATGGTCGGCATGCTGACCCGCTTCTTCGGCGCCAACCGCTCCTTCATCGAGGGCTTTCGCGTCTGGAAGTTCGCGCTCTTCGCCGGTGTCGCCTTCACCGTCCCCTATTATCTGGTCGCCTGGCTGCTGGGACCGGAGTTCCCGTCGCTGATCGGCGGGCTGATCGGGCTCCTGATCGTCGTTCCGGCCGCCCGTGCCGGGCTGTTCCTGCCGAAGGATCGGTTCGAGTTCCCGGCAAGGGCCGCCTGGAACGAGAGCTGGTTCGGCACGCTGAAGACCGGCGAGGCCGAGGACGCCATCCGTGGCACGGACGGGTCCGCCGCCATCTCGCTGATGCGCGCCTGGTCGCCCTACCTGATCATCGCGGTCCTTCTCGTCCTCACCCGGACGATCGCGCCGCTGAAGGCCTGGCTGACCTCGCCGGACACCACCATCGCCGTCACCGACCTGTTCGGCTCGGGCATCGACGCCAGGGCGCAGCTGCTCTATTCGCCCGGAACCGTCCTGATCCTGGCGTCGCTGCTCTCCGTCGCGATCTTCAGGATGAGCGGCTCGGCCTATGCGAGGGCCTGGGCGAGTTCGGGCCGCACCATGGTCGCGGCGGCGCCGGCCCTGCTGCTTGCCGTGCCGATGGTCCAGGTGTTCCTCAACACCGGCAAGGGGCCGCTGCAATCGATGCCGCTGGTGCTCGCCGAGGGCGTCTCCAGCGTCGTCGGGGCGGCCTGGCCGCTGTTCGCGCCACTGATCGGGGCGCTGGGCGCCTTCATCGCCGGCTCGAACACCGTGTCGAACATGATGTTCTCGCTGTTCCAGTTCTCCGCCGCCGAACAGATCGGCCTCGGGGCTGCCGGGGCGATGATCGTCGTCACCCTGCAGGCGGTCGGAGGTGCGGCCGGCAACATGATCTGCGTCCACAACGTCGTCGCGGCCTCGGCCGTCGTCGGCCTGACCGACCGCGAGGGCGAGGTGATCCGCATGACGCTGATCACCATGGTCTACTACGTGGTCCAGGCCGGGCTGATCGGCATGGCGATCATCTATGGCGGGGTGTGGCCGTTCCTGGCGCTGATCTGGCTGGCGCTCGTCATCGCCGGGATGGCCTTCAACAAGGGCGATCCGGTGAGGGCGCAGGCACGGCCGGTGCCGGCGGAGTAGGGGCGGGCGGTCGGCGCTCGAGACGAACGAAAGGCCCGCCGAGCGATCGGCGGGCCTTTCTTGCATCTTTATCGGGCTGGTCGGGGAGGCGCGGCCTCAGCGCCCGTCGCGCTTGGCGAGCGTCCTGAGCCTCAGCGCATTCAGCTTGATGAAGCCGGCGGCGTCCTTCTGGTCGTAGGCGCCATGATCGTCCTCGAAGGTGACGAGGGCGTCGGAATAGAGCGACTTTTCCGAGGAGCGGCCCTCGACGATGACGTTGCCCTTGTAGAGCTTCAGCCGCACCTCGCCCTCGACCTGGCGCTGGCTGAGATCGATCGCCGCCTGCAGCATCTCGCGCTCGGGCGAGAACCAGAAGCCGTTGTAGATCAGCTCGGCATAGCGCGGCATCAGCTCGTCCTTCAGATGCGCGGCGCCGCGGTCGAGCGTGATCGACTCGATCGCCCGGTGCGCGACGAGAAGGATCGTGCCGCCCGGCGTCTCGTAGATGCCGCGCGACTTCATGCCGACGAAGCGGTTCTCGACGAGATCCAGCCGGCCGATGCCGTTGTCGCGGCCGAGATCGTTCAGCGCCGCCAGCAGCTCGTGCGGCTTCATCCCCTGGCCGTCGATCGAGACCGGGTCACCCTTCGAAAAGCCGATGGTGATGACGGTCGGGGTGTCGGGCGCTTCTTCCGGGCTGAGGGTGCGCATGAAGACGTAGGGCGGCGGCGTCTCGGCCGGGTCCTCCAGCACCTTGCCCTCGGAGGAGGAGTGCAGGAGGTTGGCGTCGACCGAGAAGGGCGCCTCGCCGCGCTTGTCCTTGGTGACGAGGATCTGGTTCTTCTCGGCAAAGTCGATCAGGTCGGTGCGCGACTTGAACTTCCAGTCCCGCCAGGGGGCGATGACCTTGATGTCCGGGTTGAGCGCATAGGCCGACAGCTCGAAGCGGACCTGGTCGTTGCCCTTGCCGGTCGCGCCATGGGCGATCGCGTCGGCGCCGGTCTCGCGGGCGATGTCGACGAGGTGCTTGGAGATGAGCGGCCGGGCGATCGAGGTGCCGAGGAGATAGGTGCCTTCGTAGACGGCGTTCGCCCGGAACATCGGGAAGACGAAGTCGCGGCAGAATTCCTCGCGCACGTCGACGATGCGAATGTCCTTGACGCCGGCCCGTTCGGCCTTCTCGCGGGCCGGGGTCAGCTCCTCGCCCTGGCCGAGATCGGCGGTGAAGGTCACCACCTCGGCGCCGAGCTCGGTCTGCAGCCATTTCAGGATGATCGAGGTGTCGAGCCCGCCGGAATAGGCGAGGACGACCTTCTTGACGTCGCGTTTGGTGGGGGTCATGGCGGGGCTTGAGATCCTGTTTTCGTCGAATGTCCTGCTGCGGCTGCACTTTATGGCCGAGCCTGACAGACGCAAGGCATTCTCGCGGCCTGTGTTGTCAAGAGCACAACCGGTTCTGCCGACATGTGTTAGGCGAGGCACTGCGGCGTGAGAACAGCTTTCGGTTGTCGGTCGCGCCCAAAGGCTGAGCAGAACGAACCTCGTTCGTGACGGAAGGATCTTGATGCCCCATCGTGAAGCGCTGATCGTCGCCCTCGTCGTCCTGATGGCCGGCGCTGCCGAAGCACAGGATTTCCGACCGTCCGGTTCGGCAGGCAGTGCCGCACCGGGTGCCTCCTTCGACGGCGCCTATGTCGGCTTCAGTGGTGCGTTTTCGCAGGTCGATCGGGGCTTTTCGTCGAATTTCGGCCTGCTGCCCGCAGAGAGCGACAAGAGCGATCATGTCTCCGCGGGCTTCCATGCGGGCTACGGGGCAACGTTCGGGTCGCTCTATCTCGGGGCGGAAGGTGATGTTCAGTTTTTCGACGATGACGGTTTCGAAGACTCGGGCGCGCTCAATCTGTTGCGTTTGTCGGGTCCGATCGCCGGCGCGATCGTGGGAGCGCCCGTGCGACCGGGAAGGCTCCAAGAATCGATCAGGATCGAGGAATCGTACCGTCAGAGGGTTCGCCAAACGGTCTCGGCGAAAGTGCGAGCCGGATACCAGCTCGGCCGGTTCATGCCCTTCGTGACCGGCGGCGTCACGGCGGGACATGTCCAGACGGACTACGCGGCGCGGTATCTCTCGGACACGACCCGGAACGGAGCCCTGGTCGGGCAGATCCGCTACACGCCCGAGATTTCCGACGACCAGGTGCAGTTCGGCTACACGTTGGGGGCCGGCCTGGATGTGGCGATCCTCGAAAACGTCTCCCTGCGGGGCGAATACGTCTTCACCGATCTCGGCACGCAGCGCTACATCTTCGAATCGGCGTCGTTTCAGGATCTCGAAGCCGAATTCGATACAAAGATCCACAACGCCCGCATCGGCTTCAGCTACCACTTCTGATGCGCGGCAGAGGGATGGCCGATCGTGGTCTGCATTCGACCCGCGAGATTGTCGGCATGGGACAATGAGCGTAGACGTCTTTTCTCGTCGTAGCTTCGTCGTGTGCCGTTCATGAGCTTCATCCCCGACCTTCCCACCATCCTCGCCTTCTCGGTCGCGTGTTTCGTCCTGACGATCACGCCGGGGCCGGACATGACGCTGTTTCTCGGCCGCACGCTGGCCGGCGGCCGGGCGGCGGGGATCGCCGCCTATGCCGGTGCCTCGACCGGATCGCTGATCCACACGACGCTGGCCGCCGTCGGCCTCTCGGCGCTGATCGCCGCGTCGCCGGAGGCATTTCTGGTGCTGAAGATCTTCGGCGCGGGATACCTGATCTTCCTTGCCGTCCAGGCGGTCCGCTCCGGCTCGACGTTCCGGCTGGATGAAAAGGGCGTTCCGAAAGCCCAGTCGCTGCGCGGCAGCTGGCTGACCGGGATCGGCATCAACCTGTCCAACCCGAAGATCATCCTGTTCTTCGTGACCTTCCTGCCGCAATTCGTCCATGCGGGCGATCCCGGCGCCGGCGGCAAGCTGTTCTTCCTCGGCCTTTATTTCATCGTCTTCGCGACGCCGTTCTCGCTGGCGATGATCTTCGCCGCCGACCGGCTCGCCGAAGGCCTGAAGCGCCGGCCGAAGATCACCCGAGCGATCGACTGGGTCTTTGCCAGCGTCTTCTCCGTCTTCGCCGTGAAGATCCTGATGACCCAGGGGCGGTGAGGGGGCTGCGGCTGCCTCAATAGGGCGGCGGGGTCTTGGCCTTCTGGCTCTTCGCCGCCTCGGCCCACCATTCCAGATCGCTCGCAAAGCGCGGGAACGCCTTTTCGAGATGGCCGCCGGCATCGCCCGTCGGCTGGCCCGCTTCGTCGAGCGTCGCCGAGATCGGCCCGACGGTGAGCGCCGAGGAGATCACCACCATGCCCATTTCCGACAGCGTGCCGTGCCAGGCGAGGGCGGCCCTCACCCCGGCGAAACGTCCGGCGGAATAGCTGGCGATCGCCGCCGGGCGCCAGAACCACTCCTCGAGGAAATGATCGGTGAGGTTCTTCAGCCCCGGCTGCACACCCCAATTGTACTCGCCGGTGACGAAGACGAAGCCGTCGGCGGCCTTGATCTTGGCGGCGAGGGTTTCGAGCGCCGCCGGTGCCGTGCCGGCCGGATATTCCTTGTACATCCGGTCGAGCATCGGCAGGTCGAGCGCCTTGGCGTCGATCAGCTCGCAGTCGGCGCCGCGGGACTTGAAACCCTCGACCACGAAGTCGGCAAGGCGGATGCCCATGCGGTCGCGGCGATAGGAGCCGTAGAGGACGAGAAACTTCAGGGGCATCGCATCGTCTCCATCCTGCAGGCGCGTGCCGAGGCGCCAATTATCCGCCGGGCCGACGATACCATCGGCCGGCATGCGAGGAATGTGGCGGGATCTTGATCTGGATCAAGACGCCCGTAAGGCTGGCGAATTAAGTCTTCGCCGTCCATTCAAGCATAACCGCAGAGACCCTCCATGACCCCGCTGAAACCGACCCGCCTCGCCGCCCTTCTCGCAGGCGTCGTTCTTCCGGCCCTTGCCCTGACCAGCCCTGCAGGGGCGGCGGACCTTGATGTCACCGGCATTTCGGCGCCGGCAGAATACCAGAGCCCATGGCAGATCCGCCTGCGCGGCCTCGGCGTGGTCACCGAGGACGAGGGTTCCGTCGATGGTGTCATCGATTCGGGGCTGTCCTACTCGGACACGCTGGTTCCCGAACTCGACATCAGCTATTTCTTCACCGACAACATCGCGGCCGAACTCATTCTCGGCACGACCTACGCCAATGTGAACGGTGACGGATCGCTGACCTCGATGGGGCGGATCGGCAAGACCTGGCTGCTGCCGCCGACGCTCACCCTGCAATATCACTTCACCGATTTCGGCAAGTTCAAGCCCTATGTCGGGGCGGGCGGAACCTACGCGATCTTCTACAGCCAGGATGCCGACGGGGTCGACGAGCTCGACATCGAGAACACCTTCGGTGCGACGCTGCAGGTGGGTTTCGACTACATGATCGACGAGCATTGGGGCTGGAACGTCGACGTGAAGAAGATCTTCCTCGAGCCCGACTTCGACGTCGTCGTCGGCGGGACCAGGCTGTCCGGCAAGGCCAAGCTCAATCCCTGGCTGATCGGCACCGGCGTGACCTATCGGTTCTGAACGGCAGATCCTGTTGCTGTTGGCGGTGCGTGAGACGCCGGATGGCAGTCCGGCACCGTTGGGAGGATCGGGGCACCGGCCGTCGTCGGTGCCCCGATCGTCGTTCGTGCAGGGTGAATGTCCGCACGGCCGATCCGGCGTCGGATCGTCACGTCCGGCACAGAGCCTCACGCATAGTCATAGGGTCCGCCGCGCTTCAGGGCCTGGCGGTAGGCTCGGCGCTCGTGGATGCGCTGGAGAAACTCGCGCAGGCGGGGATGGTTCTCGTAGCCGAAGCGCTTGGCCGCCGCCTCGACCGGAAAGCTCATCATCACGTCGGCGACGGTCATCTCCGGTCCGGCGAACCAGCCGGTCCGGCCGATCGCCTGTTCCCAGTGGTTGATGTGCAGCGTCATCTGCGGCTGCACCAGCAGCTCGTCGACCTTTTCCATGGAGGCCTTGAGGATCGGTTTGGCGAAGAACGGCGCCCGGTCCGGGATCATCTGCAGGACCAGCATGAGGAAGAGCGGCGGCATCGCCGAGCCTTCGGCGTAGTGCAGGAAATGCCGGACGGTCCAGTAGTCGTCGCTGCCCTCGGGCGGCATCAGCCGGCCTTCGCCGTATCTGGCGAGGATGTATTCGACGATCGCGCCGGTTTCCGCGATGGTGCGGCCCTCGTCGGTGATCACCGGCGACTTGCCCAGCGGGTGCACCTGCTTCAGCTCCCTCGGCGCCTGCATGTCCTTGGTGCGCTGATAGTGCTTCACCTCGTAGGGGGCGCCGAGTTCCTCCAGCAGCCAGAGGACGCGCTGGGAGCGGGAGTTGTTCAGGTGATGGACGGTCAGCACGACGAGAACTCCAGGTTGGCTGATGCGGACCCGCGTCGGATCGACGCTGCGCCGCGAACGGCTTTCACGATTTAGTGCGCCGGCGGCAGAGGGCGACGGCATGGCGGATCGCTCGACAGGTCGCATTTGTGGGCCGACGGTGGTTGGCTGCCGTGCAGCGCCGCGCCGGATGCCTGGTGATGGCACCCGGAAGGAGCTCTGCCGGGATTCCGTCGCGGCCTTCGCGGGAGTAGTCTGGGAGGGCGAGCCGGCCTCCGCGCTCTCCGGTGCAGCGAGACGGGTTTTGACGTTTACGTAAAAGCACGATAGAAAGCCGCGGAGTTCGAGACCCGGGGGGCAGGTTCGGCATTCGCCCCAGGCAGGAGCTGAAAGGAGCCTCTCATGTCGTTTCGCAAGGACAGGATCACCCGCCCGATCTTCAAATGGGCCAAGGGCGTCATGCCCGCCATCTCGAAGACCGAATCGGAAGCGATCGGCGCCGGCACGGTCTGGTGGGACGGCGCGCTGTTCTCCGGCAATCCGGACTGGAACGAGCTGATCGCGACGCCTCCGGCGCGGCTCTCCCCCGAGGAGCAGGCCTTCATGGACGGGCCGGTGAACGAGCTCTGCGGGATGATCGACGACTGGACGATCACCTCGCGCGACCACGATCTGCCCGAGGCGGTCTGGAGGTTCCTGCGCGAGAAGAAATTCTTCGGCATGATCATTCCGAAGGAGTATGGCGGCCTCGGCTTTTCCAACACCGCCCATTCGGAGATCGTGCGCAAGGTCTCCTCGGTCTCCGTCGTTGCCGGCGTCACGGTCATGGTGCCGAACTCTCTCGGGCCGGGCGAGCTTCTCTTGCATTTCGGCACGAAGGAGCAGCGCGACTTCTGGCTGCCGCGCCTCGCCGACGGCCGTGACATCCCGTGCTTCGGCCTGACCTCCGCGGATGCGGGCTCCGACGCTGCGGCGATGACCGACAACGGCGTCGTCGAATATGGCGAGCACGAGGGCAAGCGGGTGCTCGGCATCCGCCTCAACTTCCACAAGCGCTACATTACCCTCGGCCCGGTCGCGACCGTCATGGGCCTCGCCTTCAAGATGCGCGATCCGGACAACCATCTCGGCAAGGGCGAGGAGCTCGGCATCACCGTCGCGCTGCTGCCGACCTCGCATCCGGGCGTCAGCCATGGCGAGCGGCACATCCCGCTCAACACCTATTTCCAGAACGGCCCGCTCTCCGGCGAGGACGTCTTCGTCCCGCTCGACTGGATCCTCGGCGGACCCAAGCAGATCGGCCAGGGCTGGACGATGCTGATGACGGCGCTCGCCGCCGGACGTTCGATCTCGCTGCCGTCGCAGTCGGCCGCCGCCGCCGCCTACTGCGCCCGCGTCACCGGCGCCTATGCTCGTGTCCGCACCCAGTTCGGCGTGCCGATCGGCATGTTCGAGGGGATCCAGCAGCCGCTCGCCGAGATCGTCGCCAACGCCTATCTGATCGACGCGGCCCGCCGGCTGACGGTCGCCGCCCTCGACCAGGGCCACAAGCCGTCGGTCCTCTCGGCGATCATGAAGGCCCACGCCACCTACCGGATGCGCGAATGCGTCGAGCGGGCAATGGACATCCACGGCGGCAAGGGCATCATCGAGGGCGAGAAGAACTATCTCGCGCCGATGTACCAGTCGGTCCCGATCGGCATCACCGTCGAGGGCGCCAACATCCTGACGCGCAACCTGATGATCTTCGGCCAGGGGGCGATCCGCGCCCATCCCTACATGCTGAAGGAGATGATGGCGCTCTCCGACGAGGATCGCGAGAGGGGCATTGCCGAGTTCGACAAGCACTTCTGGGCCCATGTCGGCCACTCCCTGAAGACCGCCTGGCGCACCTTTGCCCGCGGCTGGACGGGGGGGCTTGCAGCGCCGGCGCCGAAGGACGCGGCCTTCACCGGCCACTGGCGCCAGCTGTCGCGCTATGCGGCCGCCTTCTCGCTCCTGTCCGACCTGTCGCTCCTGACCCTCGGCGGCGCCCTGAAGCGCAAGGAGATGCTGTCGGCGCGGCTCGGTGACATCCTGTCGGAGCTCTACCTCCTCGGCGCGGTGCTGAAGCGTTTCGAGGTCGAGGGCCGGCCGGAGGCCGACAAGCCGCTGATCGACTACATCATGGAGAAGGGCTACTGCCGCCTCGGCATCGCCTTCAACGGCGTGCTCGACAACCTGCCGGCCCGCTGGGCGGCGGTGCTGGTGCGCTTCCTCGCCTTCCCGCTCGGCGTTCCCTACGAGGAGCCCTCGGACGAGCTGACCAGCGAGGTGGCGGCGATCATGATGCGCCCGTCCTCCCAGCGCGACCGGCTGACGCCCGACCTCTATCTCGGCGAGCGCCATGCCGAGCATCCGGTCAAGGATCTCGAGACCGCCTTCGAACTGGTCTGCGACGCCGCGCCGATCGAGAAGAAGATGCGCGAAAAGAAAATCAAGGATCCGGTTGCCGCGCGCGATGCGGGCGTTATCACCGAGGGGGAATACGAGCGTCTCATGCAGGTGAAGGCGGCGGTCGCCAAGGTGGTCGCGGTGGACGCCTATGATGCGCACACCATTTCGCCGATCGCGGGCCAGCACGCCACCCAGCGCAAGGCCGGCGAGGAACAGATTTCGCGCGAGGCTGCTGAGTGACAGGACAACCCGTTTATCTCGTCGATGGTGCCCGCACGCCCTTCATCAAGGCGCGCGGGCGGCCAGGTCCCTTCACCCCGGTGGATCTCGCCGTCCAGTGCGGTCGGCCGCTGCTGCTGCGGCAGGACTTCCCGGTCTCCGCCATCGACCTCGTCATCCTCGGCTGCGTCAACGTCATCGCCGACGAGATGAACCCGGCGCGCGTCGCGTCCCTGCGGCTCGGCGTCTCCGACGAAACCCCGGCCTTCACCGTGCAGATCAACTGCGGCTCCGGCATGCAGTCGCTGGACACGGCCTTCCGCTACATCGAGCGGGGCACCCACGAGATCGTGCTCGCCGGCGGGACGGAAGCGCTCAGCCACTCGCCTCTGGTGCTGACCCGCGGCGCCGTCGAATGGTTCGCGCGGCTGAACCGGGCGAAGACGATGGGCGATCGGGCGAAAGCCTTCTCGCAGCTGAAGCCGGGCTATCTGAAGCCCGTCATCGGCCTCGAGCGCGGGCTGACCGATCCGATCACCGATCTCAACATGGGCCAGACCGCCGAGATTCTGGCGCATCTCTTCGACGTCTCGCGCCGGTATGCCGATGCCTATGCGGTGGAGAGCCATCGCCGGCTGGGCGAGGCGACGGCGAAGGGCTGGCTGAAGGGCGAGATGCTGCCCGCCGTGGCCCGCGACGGCAAGGTCTACGACCATGACGACGGCATCAGGCCGGGCACGACGGTCAAGGATCTCGCCAAGCTCCGCCCGGTCTTCGAGCGACCCTATGGCAAGGTGACGCCCGGCAACGCCTCGCAGATCACCGACGGCGCGTCCTGGAACATCCTCGCCTCCGAGGCCGCCGTCGAGAAATACGGCCTGAAGCCGCTCGCACGGATCGTCGACAGCGACTGGGGCGGGCTCGACCCGTCGATCATGGGCCTCGGGCCGGTCACCTCGGTGGCGCCGATCCTCAGGCGCCAGGACATGGCGGTGGCCGACGTCGATCTGTGGGAGCTCAACGAGGCCTTCGCCGCGCAGGTGCTGTCCTGCGTCGCTGCCCTCGACCAGCCTGACATCGCCGACGGCGTCCTCGGCCTCGAGGGGCGCGGCGGCCGGATCGACCATGGCAGGCTCAATGTCGACGGCGGCGCGATCGCGCTCGGCCATCCGGTCGGCACGTCGGGCAACCGGATCACGCTGCATCTCGCCAACACGCTGAAGCGCCTCGGCAAGAAGCGCGGGATCGCCACCCAGTGCATCGGTGGTGGCCTCGGCGGGGCGATGCTGCTCGAAGCGGCCTGACCCGACATCAAACGGGCCCGGCGCGCCGGGCTCCTCGACAAGAACGCGGCAAAAGCGGACGGAAACGGACGACATGGGCAGGATGCTGAACGCGCTTTCGAAGCGTGCTCTCGAACGCGGGCCGGCGCGGGGCGCCGAGCCGACGGGGCACTTCACGGTCTCCACCGACCTCCACGGCGTCGTCTGGATGGTGCTCGACCGGACCGACAAGCGGGTCAACACCATCGACCGGCCGGTGCTGGAGGAACTCGCCACCCACATCGAACGCTTCGAGCGGGAGAAGCCGGCGGCGGTGGTCATCCGGTCCGGCAAGTCGGCGGGCTTTGCCGCCGGCGCCGACATCAACCAGTTCGTCGGCGCCTCGGCGGCCGAGATCAAGGCCGCTCTCGAACAGGGGCATCAGGTGCTCGACCGGCTGGCGGCGCTGCCCTGCCGGACCATCGCCGTGATCCATGGCCACTGCCTCGGGGCCGGGCTCGAACTCGCGCTCGCCTGTGACCGGCGCATCGCCGTCTCGGACGCCTCGCTCGGCTTTCCCGAAGTCATGCTCGGCCTTCATCCGGGGCTCGGTGGCACCTTCCGGGCACCGGCGGTGGCCGATCCCGTCGAGGCGATGACGATGATGCTGACCGGCCGCTCGATGCCGGCGAGGCGGGCGAAGTCGATTGGCCTGGTCGATGCGGTCGTCGAGGAGCGACATGTCGCCGCGGCGGTCGAGGCGGCCTTCTACGGCGACCTGCGCCGCAAGCCGCAGTCGCTCCAGGGGCGCGCCATGGGCTTCAAGCCGGCCCGCCAGTTCGCGGCGCGGATGATGCGCAAGAAGACGGAGGAAAAGGCCAGCCAGGCCAACTATCCGGCGCCCTTCAAGCTGATCGACCTGTGGGAGGCCCATGGCGGCGACCCTAAGGCGATGCAGCGGGCCGAGATCGACAGTTTCGCCGAGCTGATCGAGACCGATACCTCGAAGAACCTCGTCCGCGTCTTCTTCCTGCGCGAGAAGATGAAGAGCCTGAAGGACGGCTCCTCCGGCGTCCGGCATCTCCATGTCGTCGGCGCCGGCGCCATGGGCGGCGAGATCGCCGCCTGGGCGGCAGCGCAGGGCTTTCGGGTCACCCTCGGCGACGTCAAGCTGGCGCCGATCGGGGCTGCCATCGGCAAGGCGACGAAGATGCTGGAGCGCGCGCTGAAGGATCCGCTGAAGGTGCGCGACGCACTCGACCGGTTGATCCCCGATCCGGACGGCATCGGCATCGCCCATGCCGATCTCGTCATCGAGGCGGCGCCCGAGAAGCTCGACCTGAAGCACAAGATCTATGCCGAGATCGAGCCGCAGCTGAAGGAGGGGGCGCTGCTCGCCACCAACACCTCGGCGCTGCCGCTCGCCGATCTCGCCTCCGGCCTCAAGGACCCGTCGCGTTTCGTCGGCCTGCACTTCTTCAACCCCGTCTCGCGCATGCAGCTCGTCGAGATCGTCGGCCATGATCGCATCTCGTCGGAGACGGCACGCCGCGCGACGGCTTTTGCCGCCGAGATCTCCCGCCTGCCGGCGCCGGTGGCCTCCGCTCCGGGCTTCCTCGTCAACCGCGCGCTGACGCCGTACATGGCCGAGGCGCTCGTGCTGCTCGACGAGGGCATCCCGAAGGAGCGGATCGACCACCGCGCGGAAGAGTTCGGCATGCCGATGGGCCCGATCGAGCTGACCGACCAGGTCGGGCTCGACATCGCCCTCGACGTCGCGACCTCGCTTCGCGAACGGCTCGGCGAGGACACGTTGCCCGCCGCGCCCCAATGGCTGACGAAGATGGTCGAGGAGAAGCGCCTCGGCCGCAAGACCGGCCGCGGGCTCTATGATTATGACGACGACGGCAAGCCGAAGAAGCTCGCCCCCGAGGCCCTGCCGGACGGATCGAAGGACGATCCGGACATGCTCGACCGGCTGATCCTGCCGATGCTGAACGCCGTCGTCGCCTGCATCGACGAGGGCGTCATCACCGACGAGGAGGTCGCCGACGGCGCGATGATCTTCGGCACCGGCTTCGCCCCCTTCCGCGGCGGGCCCATCCACTACGCGCGCCAGCGCGGCATCGACGCCATCATCACCCGGATGGGCGAACTCGAGGCCAAACACGGGCCCCGCTTCAAGCCGCATTCCGGCTGGGAGCGGCTCAAGGGCTGATGGTCCAGCGCTTCTCCGAGGAAGACGCGCTCGCCCGCCGGATCGTCGAGCGGGTGGGCAAGAGGATCGTGCTCGCCCTGCCGCTCGGCCTCGGCAAGGGCAACCACGTCGCCAACGCCCTGTACCGGCTGGCCGAGGGCGATCCGTCGATCGACCTCACCATCTTCACCGCTCTGTCCCTCGATCCGCCGGCGGGCGGCAAGAGCCTGGCAGGGCGCTTTTCCGGGCCGCTCGCGGAGCGCCTCTATGACGGCGTGACGCGGCTCGATTACGTGGCGGCCCGCAAGAGAGGCCGGCTGCCGAAGAACATCCGCGTCGTCGAGTTCTTCCTGCAGGCGGGCTCGCTCCTGTCGAACCGCACGGCGCAGGAGAACTACATCTCCGCCAACTACACCCACGCCGCCCGCTACGTCGTGGAGAGCGGCGTCAACGTCGTCGCCCAGATGGTGGCGCCGTCAGACGACCGCGCGCACTACTCGCTCGGCTCGAACACCGACATGACGCTCGATCTCCTGCCCGTCCTCGACAGGTTCCGACGGGACGGGCGGGAGGTGCTGTTCGTCGGCGAGGCGAACCTCCAGATGCCGTTCATGCCCGGCGCGGCGGCACTGGAGGCGGCGCGCTTCGACATGATCCTCGAGGGCGGCAGCGCCGAGGCGGCCCAGCTCTTCTGCGTCCCCAGGCAGCCCGTCTCGATCACCGACCACGCGATCGGGCTCTATTTCGCGGCGCTGGTGAAGGACGGCGGCACGCTCCAGATCGGCATCGGCGGCATGGGGGACGCCATCGCCAATGCGCTCATCCTCAGGCACCGCGACCCGGCCCGCTTCCGTGCGGCGCTGGAGGCGCTCGGCGGCTTTCCCTCGACGATCGAGCCGCAGACCGGCCGCTTCGAGGAAGGGCTCTACGGGCTGTCGGAGATGTTCGTCGATCCGTTGATGCAGCTGATCGACGCCGGCATCGTCAGGCGGGCCGCCTCGGATGGCAAGATCCTCCATGCCGGCTTCTTCGTCGGACCCGAAAGCTTCTACCGCCGGCTGCGCGAGATGGAGCCGGCGCTGAAGGAGACGCTTTCCATGCGCGAGATCTCCTTCATCAACGACCTGCCGGCCGCGGACCGGGCACGCCATGTGGCGGACCGGCGCGACGCCCGCTTCTGCAATTCGGCGATGATCGCGACCGTGCTCGGCGACGTCTGCTCGGATCAGGTCGAGGAAGGGCAGGTGGTCTCCGGCGTCGGCGGCCAGTTCAACTTCGTCTCCCAGGCCTTCGCCCTCGACGGCGCGCGCTCGATCCTGATGCTGGCCTCCACCCGCAATGGCGGCCGTCACTCGAACATCCGCTGGCGCTACGGCCACACCACCGTCCCGCGGCACCTGAAGGACATCGTCGTCACCGAATATGGCGTTGCCGACCTGCGCGGTCGCACCGACCGCGACACCGTCGCCGCCATGATCGCCATTGCCGACGAAAGCGCTCAAGGCACGCTGATCGGCGAGGCGGTCGCCGGGCTGAAGCTCGAGCCGGGCCACCGGCCCGCCCGCTGGAACTCGCGCGGAAGGCTTGAGGCAGCGCTCGCACCCTTCGCCGACGTCCTGCCGGACTATCCGTTCGGGACCGATCTCACCGAGGACGAACGCCGGCTGGCGCCGGCGCTCCGGCGGCTGAAGGATGCGAAGGACGATCGGCTGGCGCTGGCCCGTCTGTTCGCGCGGGGCGTCGTCGCCAGCCCGGCACCGGACGAGGCGGCGGCCCTCGCGAGGATGGGCCTGGCGCGGCCCGAAGGCCTCGCCGAGCGCGGCATGCGGGCGCTGCTTCTGGCAGCCCTGCAGGACGAGCGGAGCAGGGGACGCGACAGGCATGCGCAGGCGGCGCCGTTGGCTTCTCCGGGCGGGCATGAAGGAGAAGCTCCTTGACCCGCCTCGGTGCCTCGCACCGCGGCTTCTCGCCGTCAGATCGCGATGCAGGTGTTTTCCTGTTCGCCGAGCCCCGTGCCGCCGAGGCGGATGCGGTCTCCCGCCTTCAGGAAGCGCGGCGGGTCGTAGGACAGGCCGACCCCGGCAAGGGTGCCGGTCAGGATAACGTCGCCGGGCTCCAGCCGCATGAAGCGCGAGATGTAGGAAACGAGATAGGGGATCTTGAAGATCATCTCGCCGAGCGCGCCGACCTGCTGGCTCTCGCCATTGACGTCGAGCCAGAGCTCGATCCGGTCCGGCTCCGGCAGTTCGTCGGGAGTGACGAGCCAGGGGCCGAGCGGGCAGAAGGTGTCGTGGGACTTGCCCTTGGTCCACTGGCCGCCGCGCTGCAGCTGGTAGTTCCGCTCGGTGATGTCGTTGGCGAGGCAATAGCCGGCGATGGCCCGCTGGGCGTCTTCGACGCTGGCATATTTCGCGATCCGGCCGATGACCACCGCGAGTTCGACGCCCCAGTCCACCCGTCCGGCGAGCTTCGGTATCTCGATCGCATCGTTCGGCCCGCAGGCGGATGTGGAGGCCTTGAGGAAGAGGGTCGGCTCGGGATTGATCCGGAAGCCGGCGAGCTGGGCGCTGTCGGTGTAGTTCGGACCGACGCCGACGATCTTGCCGATCCGCTCGACCGGCTTGCACAGGCGCGTTCCCTCCGCGATCAGCGGCAACGTCGCGGGATCGATGGCGGCGAGCGCAGACAGGCGGTCGGGATCCAGCGCCGCCCCTTCCAGCGCACCCACATGTTGCGACAGATCCCGGATCCTTCCGGCCTCGTCGACCATGCCGGGGCGTTCCGCTCCGCGATCGCCAAACCGAACAAGCCGCATGCCTACCTCCCTGACGTCCTGACGCCGGAATGGCCACATGGCCCGCCGGGTTCCTTGCCGTCGACCATTCATCGGATGACGGGCGGGACAGCAGGCGTGTCATATTGGGAAAGTCGATGAGTCGTCGACAAGCTCTTTCCGTAGCAGCATAAATTATTCGAGATGTGTGGAGGCCGGCGCCCTGGAAGCCGATGTCGACACCAAGGAGGAGACGCCATCATGCCGCAGCCACCCGTCAAGGAGATCGCCTTCACCCTGAGGACGATCGCCGGTCTCGACGCCGCGATGGAAGAGGGGCTGTTGCCCGATCTCGCCCCCGACCTCGTCGAGGCGGTGCTGGAGGAAGCCGCGAGATTCGCCGCCGAGCGGATGGAGCCGCTGGATGCGATCGGCGACCGCCAGGGCGCGCGCTTCAAGGATGGCGCCGTCACCATGCCCGACGGCTGGCGCGAGCTCTATCGCGACTGGACGGCCGGCGGCTGGAACGCCATCGCCGGCCCGGCCGAGTATGGCGGCCAGGAACTCGGCACCGCGCTCGCCGCCGCCGTGTCGGAGATGTGGAACCACGCCTCGATGCCCTTCGCCCTTGGGCCGCTGCTGACCATCGGAGCCGTCGAGGCGCTCGACAAGCACGGGTCGCAGGAGCTGAAGCGGGTCTATCTGGAGAAGCTCGTCTCGGGCGCCTGGATGGGGACGATGAACCTCACCGAGCCGCAGGCGGGCTCGGATCTCGCGGCGCTCAGAAGTCGCGCCGAGCGGCGGGACGACGGCAGCTACCGGATCTTCGGCCAGAAGATCTACATCACCTATGGCGAGCACGACCTGACGGACAACATCGTCCATCTGGTGCTGGCGCGGCTGCCCGATGCGCCCGCCGGCGTGAAGGGCATCTCGTTGTTCCTGGTGCCGAAGTTCCTGCCCGACGAGGCAGGCGATCCCGGCCGCCGCAACGATGTCGTCTGCCATTCGATCGAGCACAAGCTCGGTATCCACGCCTCCCCCACCTGCACCATGCTGTTCGGCGAGGGGACGGTGGAGGGCGAGGAGCCCGGCGCCACCGGCTTCCTCATCGGCGAGGAGAATCGCGGCCTCGCCTGCATGTTCACGATGATGAACAACGCCCGGCTGATGGTCGGCATGGAAGGCGTCGGCATTGCCGACGCAGCCTATGACAAGGCGCTCGCCTATGCGAGGGACCGCCGGCAGGGGCGGGCGACGCGGCTTGCGCCCGGTGTGGAAAAGTCCGGCGAGATGAGCCCGATCCTCGCCCATCCCGACATCGCCCGCACGCTGCTGACGATGAAGGGCCTCACCGACGGCGCACGCGCCATCGCGTTCTCCTGCGCCGTCGCCATCGACCGGGCGAAGGCCTACGGCAAGAGCGATCCGGACAAGGCGAGGGCCTGGCAGGAACGGGCCAATCTCTTGACCCCCATCGCCAAGGCCTTTTCCACCGACGTCGCCTGCGAGGTCGCCTCGATGGGGATCCAGGTCCATGGCGGCATGGGCTTCGTCGAGGAGACCGGCGCCGCGCGGCTCATGCGCAACGCGCGGATCACCCCGATCTACGAGGGCACCAACGGCATCCAGGCGATCGACCTCGTCGTCCGCAAGATCGGCCAGTCCGGTGGAGCGACGGTCGCGGCGCTGTTTGCCGAATTCGACGAGACGGTGGCAGAGGTCTTGCGCCGCAACGCGCCGGAATTCGGCGAGACGGCGTCCTGCCTCGGCGCTGCGATGGACGACCTCAGGGCCGCGACCGAGTATCTGCAGGGGTGTCTGGACTCCGGCGAGAGCGAGGCGGCGCTTGCCGGCGCGACGCCCTATCTGCGGCTTTTCGGCCTGACGGCGAGCGGGGTCTACGCCGCCAGGGGCGCGCTCGCGGACACATCGACCGAACGGGTGGCGCTCTGCCGATTCGTCGCGGAGAACCTCGTGCCCGAGACCTCGGGCCTCAGACGCACCGTGGTTACCGGCGCTGCGAGCCTGGCCGCCGCCCATGACCTTCTGCTTTCGGGAGCTGCATGATGTCCGACCTGATCCAGACGACCTCCCGGGACGGTGTGACCACCATCCGGATGAACCGGGCCGACAAGAAGAACGCCATCAATCGCGAGATGTACCGGGCGATGACCGATGCGCTCGCCGAAGCCTCCGCCGATCCGGCGATCCGGGCCGTGGTGTTCGCCGGGGTGCCGGGGGCCTTTTCGGCCGGCAACGATATCAAGGACTTCATGGCGATCGCCGAGGGCGGTGCGCTGCCCGGCGAGGTGGCGACATTCCTGCCGGCGATCGCGTCCTTCGACAAGCCGTTGGTCGCGGCCGTAGACGGCCTGGCCATCGGCATCGGCACGACGTTGCTGATGCATTGCGACCTGGCCTTCGCCAGCCCCGGATCGCTGTTCAAGACGCCCTTCCTCGATCTCGGCGTGACGCCGGAGGCCGCCTCCAGCCTGATCGCGCCCCGTATGATGGGCGACCAGCGGGCCTTCGCCCTGCTCGTCCTCGGCGACGGCTTCGACGCGGCGGCGGCCCGCGCGGCGGGGCTGATCTACAAGGTGACGGAGGATCCGGAGGCGGAAGCGGCCAAGGCGGCCGCCAGCCTGGCGAAGAAGCCGCCGGAGGCACTCAGGATCGCCCGCGACCTGCTGCGCGGCCGGCGCGAGGACGTGCTCAAGCGGATGGACGAGGAGATGCAGATCTTCTCCGCACGCCTGCGCTCGACGGAGGCGCGCGCGGCCTTCGCGGCCTTTCTCAATCGCTGATCGCTCGTTGCCGGAGCTGCGGCGTCGTCCTTCGAAAACGACGCCGAACAGTCGCTGGCTTGGCTACGTCGTCGCAGCAACGATGCCGAACGCTCCGCATCTCGGTGCTGTTCGACGAGACGGGCGCCCGCTGACCCGCGGACGCCCGACGCGATCGACCGGGGGAGGCTTCCGGTCGACGGTCTACTCGGCCGCCACTCTGGCTTCCTCTGCGACGGCGTGAGCCTCGCGGTAATAGGCGTGGGCCGCCGCGACGCCGGCGCCGGGGGTCAACTTCGCGCCCGCATCGGCCAGCGAAATCTCGGCCGAGGCCAGCGCCGCGAGGCACATCACCTCGTTGAGGTCGCCGAGATGGCCGATCCGGAAGACCCTGCCGTTCAACCGCGCGAGGCCGCCGCCGAAGGAGGTGTTGTAGCGCTCGTAGCCGATCCGGATGACGCGGTTCGCATCGACGCCCTCCGGCACGGTGATCGCCGAGACCGTGTCCGAATGCCATTCCGGGCCCGCCGCGACGAGCTTGAGCCCGAGGCCGGCGATGCCGCGTCGCACGCCCTCGGCGAGGCGATGGTGCCGGGCGAAGACGTTCTCGAGCCCCTCCTCGAACAGCATGTCCAGCGAGGCGCGGAGCCCGTGGAAGAACTGCGTCGGCGGCGTGTAGGGAAAATAGCCCTGATCGTTCATGGCGATCTGGTCGGCGAAGATGAAGTAGCTGCGGGGAAACTTCGGCCGGTTGTCCTTGTTGGCGGCGAGCGCCTTGTCCGAGACCGACAGGAACGACAGCCCGGCCGGCAACATGAACCCTTTCTGCGATCCCGCGACGGCGAGATCGACCCCCCATTCGTCCTGGCGGAAATCGATCGAGGCGATGGAGGAGACGCCGTCGACGAACAGCAGGGCCGGATGCGAATGGGCGTCGAGCAGCCTGCGCACGCCCGGGATGTCGGAGGTGACGCCCGTCGCGGTTTCATTGTGGGTGACGAAGACGGCGCGGATCTCGTGCGCCGCATCGGCGGCGATCGCCTGCTCATAGGCGTCGAGCGGCACACCCTTGCCCCATTCCACGTCGATCACGGTGACGTCGAGGCCCAGCCGCTGGGCCATCTCCACCCAGAGATGGGAGAACTGGCCGAAGCGCGACATCAGCACCTTGTCGCCGGGCGCGAGGGTGTTCTGGATCGCCGCTTCCCAGGCGCCGGTGCCGGAGGAGGGGAACATGAACACCCGCCCCGACGAGTTCCGGAAGGCGCGCTTGAGGTCCTGAAACAGCCCGAGCGTGAGCGACGGAAAATCCGGCGCACGCTGGTCCTCCATCGGCACGTTCATGGCTCGGCGAACCCGGTCCGGCACGTTGGTCGGCCCCGGAATGAATAGCTGCGTGATGCCGTGTTTCACATCGTCCTCCCTGCCGCATCGCCATCTGCCGACGCGTGGGCGCTTTCAGCGCCCGATGTTTTGCAACGATGGTACCCACTGTGGAGGAGTAATGGGAACTTTCATTTTCTGATCAAGACAGAAAGTAAAATTTACGGGGCTGCGGAAAAGGCCGGCGGCATCCTATGTGAGGCGGATGCCGACGCGGGCGCATGCCGCCCGCCTTGGGTGAACGATGTGGAGGCGCGACGCTGCGATGGGACTACTCTCCGGACTGATGGGACTGACCAGTGACGTCGACGTGGAGAGCGTCCGATCGGACCTCGCCCCGATCATGATCGACGGCGAGGAGATCGTCCTCGCCTTCATGGTGGTGCGCGACATGCTCGTCTTCACCGACCTCAGGCTGATCCTCGTCGACAAGCAGGGCATGACCGGGCGCAAGCGGACGATCCAGTCGATTCCCTACCGGGCGATCACCACCTTCTCGATCGAGACCGCGGGCACCTTCGATGCCGATTCCGAAATGACCATCTGGATGAGCGGCCAGCCGCCCATCCACCGCGAGCTGTCCCGCCGCTCGAACATCGCCGGCATCCAGAAGGCGCTGGCCGAAGGCGTCCTCGGTCGGCGGTGACGAGCCCGGATGCTGCTCGGAAGTGTCTGAATCGGCTGTCGATGAGCGGATGAGCGACATTTTTTCGAAGCCGTGGAAAAAACTTTTGCAAAGGATGGATCGAATCCGCGTCTCAGATGTTGAGAAGCGATGCCGACGATCACAACCGCCATCCGCTTCGCCGAACAGAAGGACGCTACCGCCCTTGCGAGCGTCCATGAAGCGGCTTGGCGCGGCGCTTATGCCGGCATCATCCCGCATGGCTGCCTGAACGCCATCATCGGGCGCCGGCATTTCGGCTGGTGGATCCGGGCGGTCCAGAGCGGCGCGGGCATCCTCGTCGTAGACTATTGCGGCGAGACCGTCGGCTACGCGACCATGGGGCGAAACCGGACCGAGGCGCTTGCGGTCTCCGGCGAGATCTACGAGCTCTATCTCAAGCCTTCCTATCAGGGCGTCGGTTTCGGCCGGCGCCTTTTTGCCGCCTCGCAGAGGCTGCTGCGCGAACGCGATCTCGCGCCGCATGTGGTGTGGGCGTTGGCCGATAATGAACTCGCCACCGGCTTTTACGAGCGGATGGGTGGAATGCCCTTCGCCGAAGGCGAAGAGTGCTTCAAAGACAAGAAGCTGCGCAAGATCGCCTATACCTGGCCCGCCATTCGCTGAGAGGCGATCCGCCGGTTTCGCGGCGGGGCGAGAGAGTTCCGGCCGCATTCTCGTGGACCGGCTGTCCCAGATACGACCCGAACCGAAAGACAGAGCGTTTCGGGAACTGCGGTCCAGCGTCGCTTCGGGAACCTTGCGCGATTCCGCGGCCTCCGCCTCAGGCGTCTTCCACCATGATCGCGCGGTGCCCGATGTCGGACCGGAAGAAGCCATCATCCCAGACGACCTGCTCGACCGCGGCATAGGCCCGGCTTGCCGCCTCGCGGACGCTGGCGCCCCGGGCGGTCACGTTCAGTACCCGGCCTCCGGCCGCAACCAGCCGGTCGCCGTCCCGGCTGGTTCCGGCATGGAAGATCCGCGTCGTCGCGTCGTCCTTCGGCAGGTGGACGATCTCGGTTCCCTTCGCGTAGCTGCCGGGATAGCCCTCCGCCGCCATCACCACCGTCAGGGCCCGGTCGCGGGACCATGTCGGCTCGATGCCGGAAAGGTCGCCCTTGGCGGCGGCGAGAAACACCGGCAGCGGATCGCTCTCGAGACGCATCATCAGCACCTGCGTCTCGGGATCGCCGAAGCGGACGTTGTATTCGATCAGCTTCGGCCCGGTCTCGGTGAGCATCAGCCCCGCATAGAGAACGCCCTGGAACGGCGCGCCGATCTCCGCCATGCCCTTCAGCGTCGGCTCGATGATCTCGCGCATGGTCCGCTCGACCAGCCGCTCGCTCATCGCCAGCGCCGGGGAATAGGCGCCCATGCCGCCGGTGTTCGGGCCGCGGTCGCGGTCGAAGGCGCGCTTGTGGTCCTGGGCCGTTCCGAAGACCAGCGCCCGGCTGCCGTCGCAGAGGCAGAAGAGGCTGGCCTCTTCCCCCTCGAGGAACTCCTCGATGACGATCTCGGCGCCGGGGCCGCCGAAGGCGCCGTCGAAGCATGAATCGATCGCCGCCATGGCCTCGGCGCGGCTCTGCGCGATGGTGACGCCCTTGCCGGCGGCGAGGCCGTCGGCCTTGATCACCATCGGATAGCCGCTCTCGTCGAGATGTGCCCTGGCGGCGGCGACCTCGGAAAATCGCTTGTAGCGGGCGGTGGGGATGTCGTGGCGCGAGCACAGATCCTTGGTGAAGCCCTTCGAGCCCTCCAGCCGGGCGGCGGTGGCGGAGGGGCCGAACACGGCGATGCCGGCCGCCGACAGGCTGTCGGCGAGCCCGTCCACCAGCGGTGCTTCCGGGCCGACGACGACGAGGTCGATCGCCTTTTCGCGGCAGAAGTGGACGACGGCGTCGTGGTCGGCGGCGTCGAGCGGGACCAGCTCGGCATGCTCGCCGATCCCGGGATTGCCGGGCGCGGCATAAAGGCTTGCCAGCAGCGGCGACTGCGCGATCTTCCAGGCGAGGGCATGTTCGCGGCCGCCCGAACCGATCAGCAGGACATTCATTGGCATTCCCTCGCGCCCCGCGCTTTCTGGTGCATCCTATTGTCTCAAAGGCGATACGGGGCCTTGCCCGGCAAGGTCAAGCGCGCCAATTGGCGCAAAACTCAGCGAAACGAAGATTGCGGCGAGATTTTCACTTGACTGCAGCATTGATGCACTCACTCTGTAACCATGGCGAATCTCAAAACCAGCCTGGCTGAACCGTCCGATCGGGTGTCCGACGCGCCGGTCTACAATTGGGTCTATCGCATGCTGCCGCGGGCCATCTGGCCCTACGCGCAGCTGGCCCGGTGGGATCGGCCGATCGGCTGGCAACTGCTCCTGTGGCCCTGCTGGTGGTCGGCGGCGCTGGCGCCGCAGGCCGTCGCGCCGAGCGCCGTGCATACCGGCCTGCCGAGCCTCTGGCATCTCATGCTGTTCCTCGTCGGCGCGATCGCCATGCGCGGCGCCGGCTGCACCTACAACGACCTCGTCGACCACGAGATCGACGACAAGGTCGCAAGGACGCGGTCGCGGCCGCTCCCTTCCGGCCGGGTCAGCCGGCTGCAGGCGAAACTCTTCCTCGTGGTGCAGGCGCTGGTCGGCTTCCTGGTGCTGATCCAGTTCAATCCCTTCGCCGTCTTCCTCGGCATTCTCTCGCTCGCCACCGTCGCGGTGTATCCGTTCCTGAAGCGCTTCACCGACTGGCCGCAGCTCGGCCTCGGGCTGGCCTTCTCCTGGGGCGCGCTGATGGGCTGGGCCGTCCATTGGGGCTCCCTGTCGCTGGCGCCGGTGCTGCTCTACGCAGGCGCAATCCTGTGGACGATCGGCTACGACACGATCTACGCCCACCAGGACAAGGAGGACGACGCCCTCGTCGGCGTGCGTTCGACGGCGCGCCTGTTCGGCAGCCGGACGCGTGCGGCGCTGTCGGTGCTCTATCTCGGGACGATCATCCTTTTCCTCGCCGCCTTCGTAGCGGCCGGGGTCGGCCCCTCCGGCGGCCCGTCCTGGCCTGCCTATGCGGGGCTTGCCATCGGCGCCGTCCAGATGATCTGGCAGATCTCCACCCTCGACATCGACGATGCCGACCAGTGCCTCGCCTTGTTCAAGTCGAATGCGGTGTTCGGCTGGATCATCTTCTTCGGGCTGATCTTCTCGGCGTTGTGGTCGCTTTCCATGCCGGTCGCGGCCGTCTGACGCGCTGCGTCGCGTCGCACGCCCGACGGCCTTGCAGGCTCCGACGGATCCACGGAACCATGCGACCATGGGCCTATGGCTCGCATGGTGCGACGAGCGGCCCCATCTTCGAGCTCTGATCCAACCGGCGCTCCCGCGGCGGCGCCTCACCAGTCCAGGCAAACCGATCCTTGAATCCATCTGACCAAATCGACGTCATGCTCGCCGATCCGGCGGCCGCGCAAGGCGCCCGCGCCACCGAATGGCTGCGGCTCATCGAGCCCGCCGAGCGGGCGCGTTACGATCGCTACAGGGTCGAGGGCGCGCGTCAGGAATATCTGACGGGGCGGGCGCTGGTGCGCACCGGCCTGTCGCGTCATGCGGACGTCGATCCGGCCGACTGGCGCTTCGAGGCCAACCGCTATGGACGACCGTCCGTCGTTGCCGAGCAGGCTCGGCTCGTTCCGGGCCTCGTCTTCAACCTCTCCCACACCAGGGGGCTGGTGGCGCTCGCCGTCGGCCGGGATTGCGACGTCGGCGTCGACGTCGAATGGATCGACCGGCAGAGCCGCCTCTCCGACCTCTGCACCCGGTATTTCGCCGCCGACGAGACGGCCTATGTCCGGGCCGCCGAGGGCGACGAGCTGACCGAGCGCTTCTTCGCCTTCTGGACCCTCGGCGAGGCGTATATCAAGGCGCGCGGCATGGGGCTCGCCCTGCCACTCGACGGCTTTGCCTACGACATCACCGGGGACCGGCCGACGATCCGGTTCGAGCCGACCTGTCCCGACGATCCGGCGCGCTGGCGGTTCCTCCGGCGGGCAATCGGGGACCGGCACCGGCTGGCACTCGCCGTGTCTTCGCCCGAGGCGCTCTTGCGGGTGCGTTTCGCATGGTCGACGCCCGGCGATGTCGGGGCAGGGGCGGACGACGCCAGTGGGCTCGCCGCCCCCGAAGACGCGCTGCTCGTCCGCGGCGGCGGGCTGGCCGCCTCGTGAGACTTTACGCCGTCGCCGATCTCCATCTGGGCTTTGCCGCCAATCGCGAGGCCTTGGCCGAGATCCGGCCGCGGCCGGACGACTGGCTGATCCTTGCCGGGGATGTCGGCGAGACGATCCGGCACATGCGCATCGCCTTCGATGCGCTGCTGCCGAAGTTTCGCAGGCTCGTCTGGGTCCCGGGCAATCACGAACTCTGGGCGGTGGCCGGCCGCGACGCCGAACCCGGCGCCCCGGCTCTGCGCGGGGAGGAGCGCTACCGCGCCTTCGTCGAGCTCTGCCGAGAATACGGCGTGCTGACGCCGGAGGACGACTATCCGCTGATCGAGGTGGAGGGCCGGGCGGCGCGACTGGTGCCGATGTTCCTCCTCTACGACTACTCGTTCCGCCCGCCCGAGGTTGCGGAGGCGGATGCGCTCGCCTGGGCCCGGGAGGATCGGGTGCGCTGCGCCGACGAGCAGTTCCTGTCTCCCCATCCCCATGCGAGCCGGGCGGCCTGGTGCCGGGCGCGATGCGAAGTCACGGAGGCGCGGCTGACGGCGCTCGGCAAAGAGGACGTCCCGCGCATTCTCG
The DNA here is from genome assembly GCF_002088275.1 of Aurantimonas sp. 22II-16-19i. Taxonomy (GTDB): domain Bacteria; phylum Pseudomonadota; class Alphaproteobacteria; order Rhizobiales; family Rhizobiaceae; genus Jiella. The sequence continues at coordinate 16,345 of NZ_AQQS01000010.1, read as the reverse complement.
TCAATCACTGGCCGCTGCGCGAGGAACTGGCGAAGCCGCCGCGCATCCCGCGATTCTCGCTGTGGTGCGGCACGAAGACGAGCGAGGACTGGCACCTGCGGTTCGGGGCGGCATCGGTGATCTCCGGCCACCTCCACATGCCGCGGACACGGGTGATCGACGGCGTCGCCTTCGAGGAGGTGTCGTTCGGCTATCCGAAGCAGTGGCAGGGGCGCCGCGCTCCGGACGACGCCCTGCGCCGCATCGTGGTCTGACGGGTGGAGGGACGGATGGAACGACGGCCCGGTGCCGTCGTCGCCGGTCGGCATCGGAGCCGCCGGAAGATCCGTGGTTCGATCACCGAGGTCCCGACGCAAAACGAAGGCCGGACACGCAGGGTGCGTCCGGCCTTCGATGATGATGCGCGATGATGGCGGGGCGGCGAGGCGCCCGCCGCGACGCCGCTTATGCGACGAGCTGAAGAAAGCCCACGGTCAGGAGGAGGGCAGCGGACAGGAGGCCGGTGACGGCGACGGTCTGGGCGGCTTCATTGCGGAAACAGGAGCGGATCATGGCGGCGATCTTCTTCGGATTGCGGTTGCGTTCGGCGATGCATGTGGATGTTTCGCTCGCCGGACGACATCTGGTTTGCGACATGGCGTGACGCAACCCATACATTCTTTCGGAGCAGCCGATTTTCGCGAAAGCTGCCATCCGGTTTCCCGTGATCGAGGGGCCGTCGGACGCCCTCTGATGGCGTGTCTGGAACGGTCCCTCGATCGCCCCGAGCCGTTTGTCGGCAGGGGCGCGTCTGCAGAAGGCCGCCGCCACACGATGTCCGCCTCGAAAGGCGCCCGGGCGCTGCGGCCTCGCGATGGCCGCCGCCCGCTCGCCGCATCCTGCCGGCTGCTCAGGCCGAGTGGGAGAAGATGTCCTGTTCGCCCCAGCCGGCGAGATCGAGCTTCACCCGGGTCGGCAGGAAGGTGAAGCAGGCCTTGGCGAGGTCCATCCGCTCTTCCCGCTCGAGGCGCTTGTAGAGGACGCCCATGATGTCGTGGAGATAGAGGACGTCGGAGGCGGCATATTCGACCTGGGCCGGCGACAGGGTCTCGGCCGCCCAGTCGGAGGACTGCTGCTGCTTCGACAGGTCGACGCCGATGAGCTCGCGGGCGAGGTCCTTGAGGCCGTGCCGGTCGGTGTAGGTGCGGGTCAGGCGGGAGGCGATCTTGGTGCAGAAGATGGTCTGCGTCATCGCGCCGAAGGCGTGGTAGAGCGCGGCGACGTCGAAGCGGGCGTAGTGGAAGATCTTGGTCTTCGAGGCGTCCTTGAGGAGCGCTGCGATGTTCGGGGCTTCGTTCTGGCCCTTGGCGATCTGGACGATGTCCGCCGTGCCGTCGCCCGGCGACAGCTGGACCACGCAGAGCCGATCGCGCCGCGTGTCGAGGCCGAGCGTCTCGGTGTCGATGGCGACGGGGCCACTGTAGCGGGAGAGGTCGGGAAGGTCGCCCTTGTGCACGCGGATGGTCATGATCTGCCTTTATCGATTCGGGATGTCGCAGAATCGATAGCGGATTTCCGGTGAAAGCCCAAAAACTCGAGGCGCCGACTGCGTTTCGCCATCTGCTTCGAGGCTTGCGGCAGGCCTGCAACAGAATGGCGGCGCCCCGCCGGCGCCGCCATTTCCTGGTGTTCCTTGTCGCAGCTCTCCCGGCTCGGCCTTACTCCGGGCGAACCGTTCCGTCGGCATTGGGCTGCGCCGGCACAGCCACCGGCGCCTGAGTGGCCGGAACCGCCACGGCCGGCTGCAGCGTCAGCTTCGAGACACCGATGGCGGCGTTGATGCCTTCCTGGGCCTGGACGCTCAGCGGCTGCAGCGTGAAGCTGTCATTGGCACCGCCGACGAGGAGGTTGGCGCCGCCGCCGACGAGGGCCGAGGCATCGGCGCTCGCGCCGACATAGGTGCCGGCCAGCGCGCTCTGCTGATAGGCGTTGCCGTCCGACATGACGACGCCCCAGGTCATCACGGTGCGGCCGGTCACGCCGACGTCCAGCCCGAAGGTGTCGAGCGTGCCGGCGTAGACTTCGCGCTGTCCGCCGTCGGCGGGCGTGAATTCGCAGACGAGATCTTCCGAAGAGCCGATGATGAAGCCGGTCGAGCCGTCGCTGTGGCAGCCGAGCGTTCCGACCGTCACTTCGGCAGAAGCCGGTGCGGTGAGGAGGGGGAGCGAGAGGGCCGTCGCAGCGGCGAGCGCCAGCGTGGTGGAAAGGGTCTTCATGGGTATTCACCTCAGTTCAGCGATTGTCCGCTTCGGGTGAGGCAAACCCCGAACGGGTGCCGTGCGTTCCAACTTGTGACGCTGCGGCATACGGTTTTTCGTCGCTGGGGGCAGTCGGTGGTGACGGTTCCGGCCGCCCCCCTCGACGAAAAACCGCCCCGGGGAGGACGGGGCGGTTTTCCATGGGCTGTCCGCTCTGGCGGCGGGAGGGAGGAGGCGGACAGCGGGAGGGGGTCTCTCCAGGTTGCGCCGTGACAGGGCTCAGTAGCAGGTGCGGACGCGCTTCCAGACCCAGAGCTTGTTGCCGTGATAGTCGTAGCCGGCGAAGACCTTGCGCTTCTCGACGTGGCAGACCTTTTCGTAGCGGACGGTGTCGTAGCCGTTGTGCTTCTTGTGGTAGCCGCCGGCATTGGCGGGAGCCGACAGGGCGGCGGCGGCGGCGGCGACGGTGGCGATGGCGATGATGGTGTTGCGGATCATTTCGGTCTCTCCTCTGGTTGGCCGATGCCCCTAGAGTGAAAGGCCGAGACCGGTTTTTGCGGGATCGTTCGGCGGAGATTTTTGCGCGGGGCTCGGCCCGTGCGTCGCGATGGGCGATCACCGAATGTTTTTGATCGCGCTGGCTAGCCGGCCACAGGACTTCGTCGTAAGGATGCGGCGGGGCAAGGCTGGTACGGGAGTCGATCCGACATGAGGTTCGACAGGTTTGTTCTGAGGGCTCTGGCCGTCGTCGTTACACTGGTGGCGATGCCATCGGCGGCCTTCGCCCAGGCGGGCGGCGAACGTAGCGTCGTCGTCACCCGGGACGCCGACTATTTCGGCCGCGACTACGATATTCTGAAGAACGTCGACCTCGACGCTTGCACCGCCGCCTGCAAGGCCGACGACCGCTGCCGGGCCTTCACGCTCAACGAGCGCACCCGCTGGTGCTTCCTGAAGGACGGCGTCGGCGAGTTGCGCCGCGTCGCGGGCGCCGTCTCCGGCGAGATCGTCGCCGCGCCCCGGGTCGACGAGGCCGGCCTCGCGACGCGCGCCAGGGAGCTCGACTTCATCCCGTCCTCCAGCCTCGATGCGGCCAACGGCCTGCGCCTGGCGCTTGCCGATACTGCCCGTGACCCGGAATTCGCGGCGATTCCGGCCGGCGGGCTGGCTCGCCAGGCGGCGGCTGCCCTGACCTTTCCGGAGGCGATCCGCCTTTGGCAGGAGGTCCTGAAGCGCGAGCCGCTCGATCACGCGGCGTGGCAGGCGCTGGCCGATGCCGCGCTCGCCTTCCAGCCGGTCGAATACGACGAGCAGCGGGCCAATCTCCAGCTGCGCACGAACGCCGCCGTCAACGCCTATCTCACCGCTGCCGACGACGCGGAGAAGGCGCAGGCACTGGCCACGATCGGCGCGATCTTCGAGGCCGACGAGAACTGGAAGCTCGCGATCCGGGCCCTTCGCAGCAGCCTCGCCGCCGCGAACGAGCCGCAGGTCGCCGCAAGGCTCGACACGGTGGTGGCCGCCCATGGCTTCCGCATCACCGAGCACACCGTCGACAACAACGCCGCCAACCCGCGCATCTGTCTGACCTTCTCCGACCGGCTGTCACGGGCCCTCACCACCTCCGAAAACCCCGGCGACTACGTCAGCATCGAGGGCGGCGATACCTTGCCGGTGACGGCGGAGGGATCGCAGATCTGCATCGACGGCGTGAAGCATGGCGAGCGCTACCGCATCGTCGCGCGTCCGGGCATCACCGCCATCGACGGCGAGAAGCTGGCGAAGCAGGCCGAGCTGTCGATCTATGTCCGAGACCGCGATCCTGCGGTCCGTTTCGCCGTCAACGCCTATGTGCTGCCGTCGGGCGGCGACGCGACGATCCCGGTGGTGACGATCAACGCCGACACCATCGAGGCGAAGGTGCAGCGGATCGGTGAGCGCGGCCTGGCCGGCATGCTGGCCGGCGACCAGTTCCTGAAATCGCTGTCCCGCTATCAGATCGACGACATTTCCGGACAGAGCGGCGCCGACGTGTGGACCGGGACGGTGTCGGTGCAGCGCGAGACGAATGCCGAGGTCACCACCGCGATCCCGGTCGCGGAGATGGTGCCGGAGCTGAAGCCCGGCGTCTACGCTCTCTCCGCCAAGGCGAAGAACGGCCCGCAATATCAGGACCAGCTGGCGACCCAGTGGTTCGTCGTCTCCGACATCGGGCTGTCGACCTTCTCGGCCTCCGACGGCTTCCACGTCGTCACCCGCTCGCTCGGCAGCGCCGCGCCGCTGGCCGGCGTCGCCGTCGAACTCGTCGCCGCCAACAACCAGGTCCTCGCCACCGCGACCAGCGACGAGGCCGGCCACCTGCGACTTCCCGCCGGCCTGATGCGCGGCACCGGCGGCGACCGGCCGTCGCTGCTGATGGCGAAGAAGGACGGCGACTTCGTCTTCCTGAACGTCGGGGATTCGCCCTTCGACCTGACCGATCGCGGCGTCAGCGGCCGCGCGCCTGCCGGGCCGATCGACGTCTTCCTCACGGCCGACCGGGGCATCTACCGGGCCGGCGACACGGTCCGCCTCAATGCGCTCGCCCGCGATGCGACGGGCAGCGCCATGCCCGGCCTGTCGCTGACCGAGATCGTCAGGCGGCCCGACGGGGTGGAATTCTCCCGCCAGAGCGTGTCGGACTTTGCCGAGGGCGGCTACGCCTTTCCTCTCGCGCTGCCTGACGGCGCGATGCGCGGCCTCTGGAAGGTCGCGCTCCACACCGACCCCGAGCAGCCGGCGCTCGGCGAGACGAGCTTCCTCGTCGAGGATTTCGAGCCCGAGAAGATCGATTTTGCGATCGCCACCGACGCCGCGAGCCTCGATCCGGCGTCGCCGCCGACCGTGACCGTCGATGCCCGCTACCTCTTCGGTGCGCCGGCCGGCGATCTGGAGGTCAATGGCGAGGCGGTGCTGACGGCGTCCGCCGCGATCGCCGCCTATCCCGGCTACACGTTTGGTCTTGCCAGCGACGAGGTGACGGCGACGCGCCAGTCCTTCGACGCCGGGCGCACCGACGCGGGCGGCAAGGCCGAACTCACCATGGCGGCCTTCGAGCCGCCCGCCACCACCCGGCCGCTGTCCGCCGCGCTGCAGCTGCGCGTCATCGACGCCAGCGGCAAGCCGGTGGAGCGGGTGAGGGCGCTGCCGGTGGCGGCGTCCGACCCGCGGATCGGCCTCAAGCCGCGCTTCGACGGAGCGGTCCCGGAAGGCTCGCAGGCGGCATTCGACGTCATCGCCCTTGATGCGTCCGGCGATCGCATGGCGGCCGAGGGGCTGCAGTGGGAGCTGAAGAAGGTCAGCGTCGATTTCCAGTGGTATTCGACTTCCGGCTCGTGGAATTACGAGCCGGTGAAGACCTCCACCCGCGTCGCCAGCGGAACGCTTGCCGTTGCCGCCGACACGCCGGCTTCCTTCGAGATGCCGGTGGAATGGGGGGAATACGAGCTGGCGGTGGTCGATCCCGCCGGCGGGGCGATCCCGGCCAGCCTCTCCTTCGAGGCCGGCTGGTACGTGTCGGCGACCTCCCTCGACACGCCGGACGTCGCGAGCGTCTCCCTCGACAAGCCGTCCTACCGGGCCGGCGAAACCGCGAAGGTGCGGATCGAGCCGCGCTTTGCCGGCAAGGCCGAGGTCTTCGTCATGGACGAGCGGATCATCGCCCGGACGACCGCCGAGATCCCGGCTGAGGGGGGCGAGGTCAGCCTGCCCGTCACCCGGGACTGGGGAGCGGGTGCCTATGTCGCGGCGGTCGTCTACCGGCCGATGAATCTCGATGAAAAGCGCATGCCCGGCCGGGCGATCGGCATCGCCCATGTGACGGTGGAGCCCGGCGACCGGGCGCTCGCCGTCGCGCTCGACGCGCCGGAGACGATCGAGCCGCGCCAGACGCAGGAGATCGGCATCGAGATCGGCGGGATCGCCGCCGGCGAGACGGCCTATGTGACGCTGGCGGCCGTCGATGTCGGCATCCTCAACGTCACGTCGTTCCAGCCGCCCTCGCCGAAGGGCCACTATTTCGGCCAGCGGCGGCTCGGCGTCGAGATCCGCGATCTCTATTCCAAACTCATCGACCGCATGGCCGGCGCGCCGGGTACCGTGCGCTCTGGCGGCGACGCCGGGGCGAGCTACGACAGTCCGCCGCCGATGGACGAGCTGGTGTCGCTCTATTCCGGCCCCGTCGCGGTGGACGGAAATGGCCGCGCCACCATCGCCCTCGACATTCCGGACTTCAACGGCACGCTCAAGCTGATGGCTATCGCCTGGTCGAAGTCGGCCGTCGGCGAGGGCAGCCGGGACATGATCGTCCGCGATCCGATCGTCATCGCCGTCTCGCGCCCGGCCTTCCTCGCGCCTGGCGACAAGTCGCGCCTCGCCATCGACGTCACCCATGTCGAAGGCCCGGCCGGTCAGGCGAGGCTGTCGCTGCGCGGCGGCGGCGGCATCGTCTCGCTCGGCGCCAACGCGGAGACGACGCTGACGCTCGCCGAGCAGGGCCGCGAGCGGGTGCTCGTGCCTGTCACCGGAGAGGGTGTCGGCGACGCCAGCATCGAAGTTGCACTCGTGACGCCGTCGGGAGAGACGCTGCGCAAGACGATCGTCCTGCCGGTGCGTTCCAACGCGCCGAAGGAGGTCGACAAGACGCAGATCACGATCGCCGCGAATGGCGGCACACTCGGCCTCGATCCGCAGCTTTTTGCCGGCTACGTTCCGGGAACGGCCTCGGCGACGGTCTCGATCAACGGTGCGGCCGAGTTCGACGTCGCGGGCGTCGTCCGCTCCCTCGACCGCTATCCCTATGGCTGCACCGAGCAGCTGACGAGCCGGGCGATGCCGCTGGTCTATCTCGACCAGACCGTTCTCTCGGCCGGCCTCGGGCGCGGCGAGGACGTCAGGAAGCGGGTGAGCGACGCGATTGCCAGCGTCCTCGCCAACCAGGCCTCGAACGGCTCCTTCGGCCTGTGGGGACCCGGCTATGGCGACCTCTGGCTGGACTCCTTCGTCACCGATTTCCTGACCCGGGCCCGGGAGGCCGGTTACGACGTGCCCGAGCAGGGCTTTACGCTCGCCGTCGACAATTTGCGCAACAGCCTCGCCTATCTGCCGGAGAAGCCGGACTGGGGGCCGGTCGCTTACGCCTACTACGTCCTCGCCCGCAACGGCCGGGCCTCGATCGGCGACCTGCGCTATTATGCCGACAACGAGCTGGCGAACTTCCCGACCCCCCTGTCCAAGGCGCAGATGGCGGCGGCCCTGGCGCTCTACGGCGACCGGACCCGGGCCGAACAGGTGTTCCGCACCTCCATCGCCGACACGCTGGAACCGCGGTCCAACGTCGCGCGCTCCGACTACGGCACGGCGCTTCGCGACGATGCCGCGGTGCTGACGCTCGGCCTCGAGACCGCCGTCGACGGGCTGTCCTTCGAGGATCTGATCACCAAGGTGAACACCCAGCGCCGCAGCCAGCGCCACACCTCGACCCAGGAGGACACCTGGTCGCTGCTCGCCGCCCACGCCCTCCTGGACCGCAACCCGCCGATGCTGACGGTGGACGGCAAGGACGTCAGCGGACCCTATTCGGCCTCGATCGACGAGGCGGGGCTCGCCGGCGGTCTCGACATCGCCAACCGTGCCGCCCAGCCGGTGGCGGCCTCCGTGACGATCCGCGGCGTGCCGCAAGTCGCGCCGCCCGCGTCGGCCGAGGGTTATGCCGTTGCCCGCAGCTACTACACCCTCGAGGGACAACCCGCCGATCCCGCGAGGATCGGCCAGGGTGACAGGCTGGTGGTCGTCGACGAGGTCACCCTCGTCGATCGCGGCCCCGCACGGCTGATGCTGGATGATCCGCTGCCGGCCGGCTTTGCCATCGACAATCCGGCGATCCTGCGCGCCGGCGACGTGGCGTCCCTCGAGTGGCTGCAGCTCAGCGGCGATGCGGCGCATACCGAGTTCCGCACCGACCGGTTCCTCGCCGCGATCGACCAGGGCGCCGACGACACGGCGACGCGTCGCTTCGCCTATATCGTGCGGGCGGTCGCGCCGGGCGAGTTCGAGCATCCGGCGGCGGTGATCGAGAACATGTACGATCCCAGCCGGCGTGGGCGAACGGGCGCTGGCCGGGTGACGGTGATCGGGCCGCTGCAGTGACGGGCACACCGATGCGAGGCATCCGTATCGCGACGGGGGCGCCCGCCCGGCTTGTCCTCGACGCGAAAGGCGCGGGCATTTGGCAGCCCGTGCCGGTCGCCCGTTCGGGGCTTGGCTGACATGTCGTCGCTGCGCCGCGCGGCACAGGCCGGGCTCCTCGGCCTCCTCCTGTTCCTCATCGCCGGCCTCTGGTCCTGGTCCGCCTTCGAGGCGGCCGTTGGACAGCGCGTCGCCGCGCTGTCGCAGCCCGAGGTCGGGGTCGAGGTGGTCGACCGGGAGGGGCGGCTGCTGCGGGCCTTTCCGGTCAGCGACGGCCGCTGGCGGCTGGCCGCGACCGGCGGCGACGTCGACCCGCGCTTCCTGAAGATGCTGCTCGCCTGGGAGGACAAGCGCTTCCTCGACCACGGAGGCATCGACGGGCGGGCGCTCATCCGGGCCGCCTGGCAGTCGCTGCGCCACCGCCGCATCGTCTCCGGCGGGTCGACCCTGACCATGCAGGTCGCCCGCATGCTGGGCAATCTGCCGACGGGGAGCGTCCCGGCGAAGATCGAGCAGATGCTGACGGCGATCGCCCTGGAGCGGCGCTACGACAAGGCTGAGATCCTGTCGCTGTATTTCCGGCTGGCGCCCTATGGCGGCAATGTCGAGGGGATCAGGGCCGCCTCGCTGCAGCTCTTCGGCAAGGAGCCGCGGCGGCTGACGGCGGCGGAGGCCGCGCTCCTCGTCGCGCTCCCGCAATCGCCCGAGCGCTACCGGCCGGACCGCTTCCCCGACCGCGCCAGGGCCGCCCGCGACCGGGTGCTCGCCCGCATGGCCGAACTCTCCGTCATCGACGGGCGGGAGGCCGGCCGGGCGGAGCGCGAGCCGATGCCGGCGGTGCGGCGGCAGATGCCGATGATGGCGGCGCATGTGTCGGACCGGCTGCACGCGGCGAGCCCGCAGCGCAGCCCGATCAACCTGACGATCGACGGCCGGCTGCAGGAGGCGCTCGAGACCTATGCGCGGCAGAAGGCGAAGAGCCTGAAGAGCCCTGTCTCCCTCGCTCTCGTCGTCGCCGATCACGCGACGGGGGAAATCCTCGCCGAGGTCGGCTCGCCCGATGTCTTCGACCGTTCCCGGCAGGGCTTCGTCGACCTGACCCAGGCGCTGCGCTCGCCGGGCTCGACCCTCAAGCCGCTGATCTACGGCCTCGCCTTCGAGCGCGGCGTCGCCCATCCGGAAAGCCTCGTCGACGATTCGCCGGGCGGGTTCTCCGGCTACACACCGCAGAATTTCGACCATCATTTCGAGGGCGTGATCACCGCCCGCCGGGCCCTGCAGCTGTCGCGCAACCTGCCGGCGGTCGAGCTTCTGGCCGCCGTCGGCCCGAGCCGGCTCGTCCATCGCATCCGCCGCGCCGGCGCGCGGCCGGAGCTCGGCGACCGGTCGCTGCCGGGCCTCGCCATCGGCCTCGGCGGTCTCGGCCTGACGCTCGAGGATCTCGTGCGGCTCTATGCGGGTGTCGCCAATGGCGGGGTCTCGGTGCCCCTCCACATCGAGGCCGGCGGCGAGCCGCAGGTGCACCGGCGCATCCTGTCCGAGCAGGCGGCATGGTACGTCACCTCGATCCTGGCCGGCGCGACCTCGACCACCAAGGGCTCGCCCGGCGAGATCGCCCACAAGACCGGCACCTCCTACGGCTACCGCGACGCCTGGACCGTCGGCTATGACGGCCGCCACGTGGTCGGAGTCTGGCTCGGGCGGCCGGACGGCGCACCGGTGCCCGGCCTTATAGGCCAGGATGCCGCCGTGCCGGTGATGCATGACGTGTTCTCGCGGATCGGACCTGCGACGCGCCTCGTCGGCCCGCCGCCCGGCATCCTCGCCTCGGCCGGCGCCGGCCTGCCGCCGCCGCTGCAGCGGGTGGGGCGAGCGGCCGAGCGCCGCCAGGCGGGCCTGAAGCCTGAGATCGTCTATCCGCCGGACCGCAGCCGCATCGAGCTCTTCGGACCCGGCGGGCGCGACGGTGCGACGGCCCCGCTCTATCTGAAGGTGCGCAATGGCCGGCCCCCCTTCACATGGTATGTCGACGGACTGCCCGTCGAACAGGACCAGCTCCTGCGCCAGTCGGCCTTCCAGCCGAAGGAGCCGGGTTTTCTGGCCATCTCCGTCGTCGATGCGACCGGGGCCGCCGCGAGCTCGCAGGTCCTGGTGAAGTAGCGAGCGGCCCAGGCTCCACCGCTTTTCGCAACCTTCCCCCTGCCGGCTCTTGAGCGGCATCGGAGGCCGGGCTACAGAGCATTGCAACGCAACTCATCGTTCTTCCCAGCGGTCGAGCGATCATGGCGAGCGTTCCCGGCCCCCAAGCGGCCCTGTGGAACGCCGCTTCAAGAACGGTCCCGAACGACCCGATGCAGAGATCCCAACGCCGGGCCAACCGCGCGATCTTCTTCGCCATCGCCGCCGGCTTCGCCACGCTGGCCATCGCCGCCTGGGCCGTCGTCTGGGCGTTCGAACGCAGCCAGGACTTCAGCCAGCTCGTCTCTCACACGATCGAGGTCGAAGCCGCAGTCGCCGATCTCAATCGGCTCGACGAGCGCATCGAAGCGGCGCGCCGGGGGTATCTTCTGGAAGGCAATCCGCGATTCATTGAAACCTTCGAGAAGACCGCCGCCGCGATCCCGGTTCAGATGCAGCGAATCACCGATCTGACCATCGACAATCCCGATCAGGTTGCACGAGTCGCGAGGTTCCGCGAACTGACGGACCGGTATCTGGCACTCCTTCGCGAGTCGATCGCCGACAAGCAGGCCGGGGGCCGCGGCATCCGGGGCGCCAGCCTCCTTGACGAGGAGAACATCGCGGTCGTGGAACAGTTGCGCGCCCTCTCGGAAGAGATGAGCGTCGCGGAGCGGCGACTGCTGATCTCGCGAGAGGCCGAGCGCCGCGGCAGTGTCCAGCTGTCGACGATCGTCGCATCGGTCGCGGCGCTTCTCTTCCTGCTCGTCGCCGCCGGGACGATCTGGGCGACACGGCGGACGCTGCGAGCCCTTGCCGAGACGGGAACGCAGCTGCAGGTTCTCAACGAAGATCTGGAATCGGCGGTGCAGGAACGGACCGCCGAGCTGCAGCGCGCCAATGCCGAGATCCAGCGCTTCGCCTACATCGTCTCCCATGATCTGAGATCGCCGCTGGTCAACGTCATGGGCTTCACCGCCGAGCTCGACGCCGCGATCAAGCCGCTGTCCGAACTCGTCGACAGTGTCGAGGAGCGGCAGGCCGATCTCGTCACCGACGAGATGAAATATGCGGTGCGCGAGGATCTGCCGGAGGCGATCGGCTTCATTCGCACCTCGACCGAGAAGATGGACCGGCTGATCAACGCGATCCTCAGACTGTCGCGGGAAGGTCGCCGGGTGCTGACGCCGGAAGCCGTCGACATGAATGCACTGGCCGAAGGCATCGTCGACAGCCTCCAGCACCGCATCGACGACCTCGGCGTGACCGTCGATGCGGAGCCGTTGCCGACGGTGGTGACCGACCGGCTGGCGGTCGAGCAGATCCTTTCGAACCTTGTCGAAAACGCCCTCAAATATCTCAAGTCGGATCGCCCGGGGCGCGTCACTATTCGGGGTCGCAAGCATGCCGGCCGCGTGCTCTACGAGGTCGAGGACAATGGCCGCGGCATCGATCCGAGGGATCACGAGCGCATCTTCGACCTGTTCCGGCGCTCCGGAACCCAGGATCAGCCGGGCGAGGGGATCGGGCTTGCCCATGTGCGGGCTCTGGCATACCGATTGGGCGGCACCATAAGCTGCGAGTCCGCACTCGGCGAGGGCGCGACGTTCCGCCTCTCGCTTCCGATGGCACTCGCACCGCAACAGGGATCTCAGACGTGAGCAAACACCAGACCGTCAACATCGTCATGATCGAAGATGACGAGGGACATGCGCGGCTGATCGAGAAGAACATCCGGCGCGCCGGCGTCAACAACCCCATCCGCCACTTCCTCGAGGGGACGGCGGCGCTCCAGTATCTCTTCGACGCGCCGGAAGGCCCGGCCCGCAACGGACCGGCGCTGGTGCTCCTCGACCTTAACCTGCCGGACATGAGCGGCATCGACATCCTCCAGAAGATGAAGGCCCCCGACAGCCCGTTGAAGCGGACCCCGGTGGTCGTTCTGACGACGACCGACGACAAGGTCGAGATCGAGCGTTGCTACGATCTCGGCGCCAATGTCTACATAACCAAGCCGGTCAACTACGAGACGTTCGCTCAGGCGATCCGCCAGCTGGGGTTGTTCCTGTCGGTCATTCAGGTGCCGGATCCGGAGATGGACTGAGTCTTTCGGCGCCCTGCGCGTCCAAGTTCTTGTTCTACTGGTTTTTTCATAGCTTTCAGGTTAGGTCCGTCATGCCTGCGGATGGTCATCGCTGCGACCGGTTCCTGCCGCATACTCAAAGTCGAGGCCGATGCCACGAGTTCTCTACATCGATGACGACGAGGGGCTGAGGGTTCTCACCAGCCGGGCCTTGCGTCGGCGTGGCTTCGAGGTGGAAACGGCCGCCGACGCCGACAGCGGTGTCGGGCGACTGGCCGAAGGCGGCTTCGATCTCGTCGCCATCGACCACTACATGCCCGGCAAGACGGGGCTCGAGGCGCTCGAGGCCATTGCGGCGCTCGCGGCGCCGCCGCCCGTCGTCTTCGTCACCGGTTCCGACGAGACCTCCGTCGCCGTCGCTGCCCTGAAGGCCGGCGCGTCGGATTATGTCGTCAAGACCATCGGCGAGGAGTTCTTCGATCTTCTCGCGTCGAGCTTCCGGCAGTCGCTGGAGCGTCGCGCGCTGCTGGCGGCCAAGGAACAGGCCGAACAGGCGCTGATCGCCTCGAACGAGCGGCTGGCGGCGATGGTGAAGGAGGCGAACCACCGTGTCGCCAACAGCCTGCAGATCCTGTCCGCTTTCGTGAACCTCCAGGCATCGGCCGCCACCAGCGAGGATGCGAAAGGCGCCCTGAAGGACACCCAGCAGCGGATCGCCGCGATCGCCCAGGTGCATCGCCGACTCTACAATTCCGACGACATCGCCACCATCGACATGGCGGAATATCTGCTTCCGCTGGCCGAGGAACTTGCCGCCACCTGGTCGACGCCGACCTCTCCCCGCACGGTGAGCCTGCAGTCCGATCCCATCCGCCTGAAGACGGACAAGGCGGTCTCCGTCGGCATCATCGTCACCGAACTCGTCGGCAATGCCTGCAAATACGCCTATCGCAACGCCGAGCCCGGCGAGGTGCGCATCCGTCTCGTCCAGGAGACCCCCATGTTCCGGCTCAGCGTCGAGGACGACGGGCCCGGCTACGATCCGACGGCCAAGCCGAAGGGCACCGGCATCGGCACGCGGCTGATCAAGGCGATGGCCCAGAGCCTCGGCGCGGAGGTCGACTATGGCGGCGGACCCGGCGCCCGGATCTGCGTGACGGCGTCGCTCTGAAACGAGCGACCCCGAAGCCCGACCGGCCTCAGCCGAACGTCTCCGATGCCTCGTCCCGCCGCAGCTCGTCGCCCCGCAGCTCTTCGTCGAACCACTCCCGGAATGCCCTGATCTTCGCCACGTTGCGGCGTGCTTCGGGATAGACGAGGAAGTAGTACTGGCCCGCCTCGGACACGGCGGGAAAGGGCTGCAGGAGGAGGCCGGCCTCGATCTCCTCGCGGTAGAAGGCCGGGGTGAGGATGGCGACGCCATGTCCGCCCATCGCCGCCCGCGCCTCCAGATGCTGGTCGCCCATGCGCGAGTCGGGATGGGCGCCGGGATCGTAGCCCGCAACGCCCATGGCGTCGAACCACAAGGGCCACCAGCGGTCGCCCGGATCGATCAGCAGCAGCCGCAAGATGTCGGCCGGCGTCTCGACGGGGCCGCATCTCGCGACGACCTTCGGGCTCAGCATCGGCGTGAATGCCACCGGGAAGAGCGGTTGGACCGCCAGTCCCGGCCAGTCGCCCCTGCCGCTGCGGATCGCGACGTCGACGTCGTCGCGGCTGAAATCCGCGACCTCGCGCGTGGCAGTGGTGCGAACGGCGATGTCGGGATGCTTCATCTGGAAGCGCCCGATGCGTGGCGCCAGCCAGTGGGCGGCGAAGGTGGGCAGGACGCTGATCGACAGGACGCCGCCGGCAGTGCTCCCCGCGGCCGCATAGGCCGCCGCCAGACGGTCCAGCGCGTCGCTGGCAGCCGCGCCGAGCAGGCGGCCGGCCGGCGTCAGCTCGACGGCGCGTGGGCGGCGCAGGAAGACGGGCGCGCCCAGCCGCTCCTCCAGCAGCCTGATCTGATAGCTGATGGCGGCCTGGGTCATGCCCAGCTCTTGCGCCGCTCGGGTGAAGCTCAGATGTCGCGCCGCCGCTTCGAAGGCGCGCAACGCGGGGAGCGGCGGCAGGTCACGGCGGCTCATGCATAAATCCTCCTTATGTATGATGCGGCAGTTCGCGTTGGTCGGCAATCGCCAATTGCGCCACGTTGGGCCATCGAATCCAACGAATGGCGGCGCCGACGGCGCTGCCGGCGAGGTGCCCAATGACCAGGTTCCAACGAACCGGGAGCGCCCCTGTGCGCGCCCTGATCCGAGTGCTCGAAGGTTTCCGGCGGACCGGCAGTCGCGGGCATCCGCTGGGGATCGACACGGCGCCGGACAGCCTCCTGCGGGACATCGGACTCAAGGACGGGCGCGGATCGTTTCCGGACAGGACGGACAAGCCAAGCTGATGACACGTCCGATAACGCGCAGATCACGTCTTCGCCAACGCTGTCGTGCCCGCAACGGGAGGGATTGATCGCGTCGCCTGGCCCGCCCATCTGACCGGAACGTCCTGATCCGGGCCCCTCTGGCGAGAGCTGCCGGCTCTCTCGCGATGTCGGATCTTCTTTCGGCATCGCGGCCGGCAGGAGTTACACCCGTGGATCTTGCGTTTCTCGTGACGCCATGGCTCGGCACGCCGCTCTGGATGTGGGGCGGATTCTTCGCCCTCGTGCTGCTCGTCCTCGCCTTCGACCTCGGTATCCTCAACAAGGAGGACCACGAGATCGAAGTCAGCGAGAGCCTGAAGCTCTCCGCCTTCTACATCACCCTCGGCCTTCTCTTCGGCGGCGCCGTCTGGTGGCTGAAGGGCGTCGATCCGGCCATCGACTACTTCACCGGCTTCGTCGTCGAGAAGGCGCTGGCGATGGACAACGTCTTCGTCATCGCGATGATCTTCTCGTTCTTCGCCGTGCCGCGGATCTACCAGCACCGAGTGCTGTTCTGGGGCATTCTCGGCGTCATCGTGCTGCGCGCCATCATGATCGGCTTCGGCGCGGCGCTGGTGAACAACTTCTCCTGGGTGCTCTACGTCTTCGCCGCCTTCCTGATCGCGACCGGCATCAAGATGCTGCTGACCGATGGCAAGGAGAAGCCGCTCGGCGACAATCCGCTCGTCAAGTTCCTGCGCCGGCACCTGAACGTCACCGACGAGCACCATGGCGAGCGCTTCTTCGTGACCAAGCCGGACCCGAAGACCGGCAAGCTGACGCGCTATGTCACGCCGCTGTTCATGGCGCTGATCATGATCGAGATCGCCGACGTGATCTTCGCGGTGGATTCGGTGCCGGCGATCTTCGCCATCACCACCGACCCCTTCATCGTCTACACCTCCAACATCTTCGCCATCCTCGGCCTGCGCGCGCTCTATTTCGCGCTGGCGGCAATGATCCATCGCTTCCAGTATCTCAAGGTCGCGCTGTCCTTCGTCTTGATCTTCATCGGCGCCAAGGTCTTCGCCGCCGACCTCCTCGGTCTCGACAAGATCCCGCCGGCAATCTCGCTCGGCGCGACCTTCGCGATCCTCGCCGCCGGCGTCGTCTGGAGCCTGTGGAAGACGCGGGGGCACGCGCCGCACACCGGCTGAACCAGAA
>NZ_AQQS01000001.1 GCF_002088275.1 Aurantimonas sp. 22II-16-19i | reverse complement strand
GGGGGGGGGGGGGAGCCGGTCCGCAGCGGCTCGACGAATGTCGGCGGCGCCTTCGACCTTCTCGCCGAGGAGACCGCCGCCCGCAGCACCTATGCCGGCATCGTCCGCCTCGTCGAAGAGGCGACCCGGTCGCAGGCGCCGATGACCCGCCTTGCCGACCGCTATGCGCTCGGATTCATGCTGGCGACGCTGGTCCTCGCCGGTGTCGCCTGGTGGCTTTCCGGCGATCCCGTCCGGGCCGTTGCCGTGCTGGTCGTCGCCACCCCCTGTCCGCTGATCCTCGCCGTCCCCGTCGCCATCGTCGCCGGCATCTCCCGGGCGGCGCGGATCGGCGTCCTCGTCAAGGGGGGAGGCGCCCTGGAAACCCTCGGCCGGATCGACACGCTGGTCATCGACAAGACCGGGACGCTGACCCACGGCATCGCCGAGGTCTCCGAGATCGTTCTGGCGCCGGGCTGGGACGGGGCGGAGGTGCTGCGCCTGGCGGCCAGCCTCGACCAGGTGTCGCAGCATGGGATGGCGAGAGCCATCGTGACGGCTGCTCAGGCGGGTGGCCTGGCCCTCGAACTTCCCCGGGAGGGCCGCGAGACCGCCGGTGAGGGCGTCGAGGGGATGATCGGGCACCGCCGCGTTCGCGTCGGCGGGAAGGCCTTCGTCGCGGCGGCGCTTCCGGCAGGCGAGGCGGGCAAGTTGCGTGCGGCGGTGGCTCCCGGCGCAGTCTCCGTGGCCGTGTCCGTCGATGGCCACTTCGCCGGCCTGATCCTCTTGCGGGATGGGCTTCGCGGCGATGTTGGCGAGACCCTGGCCCGGATGCGCAAGCTCGGCGTCCGGCGGATCGTGCTTGCGACGGGCGATCGGGACGACGTCGCGCGCGCGCTCGCGCAGCATGTCGATCTGGATGCGATCGCCGCCGATCTCGCGCCGGGAGACAAGATCGACCTGGTGCGCCGGGAGAAGGCGCATGGAGTCGTGATGATGGTCGGCGACGGGGTCAACGACGCGCCGGCCCTCGTCGAGGCGGATCTCGGCATCGCCATGGGGGCGAGGGGAACGGCCGCGGCCGCCGAAGCCGCCGACGGCATCCTGCTCCGCGACCGGCTGGACGGGCTTGCGGACGCCATGACGATCGCCCGGCGTTCGCGCAGGATCGCGCTCCAGAGCGTCGCGGCGGGCATCGGCCTGTCCGGCGCCGGGATGCTGCTTGCCGCCGCGGGGCTGCTGCCGCCGGTCCAGGGGGCGCTGGTGCAGGAGGTGATCGACGTCGCGGTCATCCTCAACGCGCTGCGCGCCCTGAGGGCGGAGCCACACGGCACCGGCAAGGTGGCGCCCTGAAGCCGCCCGGCACCGGGATCGGACCGGCGCCAAGGCGTCGACGCTCAATCGCGGCGCGGGGTTCATACGCCGGCCGGCTCCTTCGAGCACCGGCCGGGGACGCGCTGCTGCACTGCAATACATTCAAAAAATTATATCCTTGCATTTATTTCGATCTCGGCTAGGCTGATCGTCATCGGCAACGTCCGATGCGCCGGCGACGGCACGGGAGGAAAACCTGGCTATGAACCGCATTTGCAAGCGAAGCGTCGTCCTGGTCGCTCTGTTCGCGGCGGCGCCGGCCGCGGCCGAAACCGCGCCGGGCGCGGTGGCCGTCGACGACATGGCGGTGGCGCAACCGATCTCCGAGGCGGGCGGAGACCCTGTCGCCGGTCGCAAGGTCTTCGCCGATCGCGGCCTCGGCAACTGCCTCGCCTGCCACGTCAATGCCGACCTGAAGAGCGAGCTCTTCCAGGGCACGGTCGGGCCGGCCCTCGATGGTGTCGGCGACCGCTGGGAGGCGGCACAGCTTCGCGCCATCGTCGTGAATGCCAAGACGGTGTTCGGGCCGGAAACGATGATGCCGGGCTTTTACTCGCTCGATGTCGGCGTCGACGTCGCCGAGGAGTTCAAGGACAAGACGATCCTGAGCGCCAAGGACGTCGAGGACGTCGTCGCTTATCTGACCACGCTGAAGGGCGAATGAGGAGAAAACCCAGATGATGACGCGGCGTAGACTTCTGGCGGGAACGGCCTCCCTGACGGCGATGGCCGGCGTGGCGATGCTGGCGCGGCCGGCCTGGGCGACGGTGGAGGCGGCCGATGCGGCAATCGGCGCCTTCACCGGCGGCAAGACGCCGGAGCCGGGCAGGATCACCCTGACCGCGCCGGAGATCGCGGAGAACGGCAATTCGGTTCCGGTGACGGTCGAGGTCGACAGCCCGATGACCGAGGGGGACTATGTCGCCTCCGTGACGATCCTGGCCGAGGGCAACCCCAATCCGGAGGTCGCAACCTTCCATTTCACGCCGCTGAGCGGAACCGCCGCGGCGACGACGCGCATCCGCCTCGCCAAGACCCAGAACGTCATCGCGGTCGCCAGGATGAGCGACGGCTCGACCTTTTCGGACCGCAAGGAAGTCAAGGTGACGATCGGCGGCTGCGGCGGCTGAGACTTGGCCTCGAAACGCTTGACGATCCAGCGGCCCGCCCAATGCGGAGCGGGCCGCGAAACGGGAGGAAACCTCGAAAATGGCAACGCCCAAGCCTCGCGTGAAAGTGCCGAAAAAAGCTTCGGCCGGCGAGATCATCACGATCAAGACGCTGATCAGTCACGACATGGAATCCGGCCAGCGCAAGGACAAGGACGGCAACCTCGTCCCGCGGCAGATCATCAACAAATTCACCTGCGAGTTCAACGGTACGAAGGTCTTCGAGTGCGACCTCGATCCGGCGGTGGCGGCCAATCCCTATTTCGAGTTCAACGCCAAGGTGCCGGAAAGCGGAACCTTCAAATTCACCTGGGTGGACGACGACGGCTCGACCTACACCGACGAGCAGACGATCACCGTGAACTGATGGCCGGCCGCGGAGGCGGCTGGCACTGCGCCCGCGGACCTGTCGTGCGTCTCGACGCTTCGGCGGTCGCGACATGACGACGGCTCCGTCATTCTTGGGAGGGAAAGGCGTGAAGAACAGAACACTTGCAGCGCTGGCTGTGGTCTTGCTCCTCGCCGGTCCGACGACGGCGCTTGCCGATCCGGTGAGCGAGGCGCTGGAGATCGACGGCGAGGCGATCGTCACCGAGGCGCCGGCGCCGAAGGAGCCGCCGGGCCACCCGTTCGACGTCGTGAAGTCCGGCTGGCTCTACCGCGAACCGGATACGAGGGCGATGGAAGCCGACAGCTTCGAGAACCCCGGCATGCTCAATGTCGAGCACGGCGAGGTGGTCTGGAACACCGTCGCGGGCGAGGCCGGCAAGTCCTGCGCCTCCTGCCACGGCGATGCGGCGGAATCGATGCAGGGCGTCGGCGCCAGCTATCCGAAATGGAACGCCAAGGCCGGCAAGCCCTTCGACATCGAACTCCAGATCAATGCCTGCCGCACCGCGCAGATGAAGGCCGAGCCCTACAAGTTCGACGCGCAGGACCAGGTAGACCTGACAGCCTACATCAAGCACCAGTCGCTGGGGATTCCGGTGAAGATCGACCTTTCGGCCGGCGACATGATGAGTTGGTGGCAGAAGGGCAAGGATCGCTACTATCTGCGCACCGGCCAGCTGAACTTCGCCTGCGCCTCCTGCCACGAAGCCAATAGCGGCCGGTATCTGCGGGCCGATCATCTCAGCCAGGGCAACTCGAACGGATTTCCGACCTACCGGCTGAAGCAGGGCAATCTGGTCTCGCTGCACAACCGTTTTCGCGGCTGCGTGCGCGATACGCGGGCCGAACCGCCCAAGGCCTTCTCGGACGAGCTGATGGCGCTCGAGGTCTATGTCGCCTGGCGCGGCGAGGGTCTGTCCGTCGAGACGCCGGCTGTGCGCCAGTAGGGCGCATCGACGAGGCTCCGCGGGTTTCGGCGCAGCGGGGCGAACATCACGAAATGCCTGCAACCGGCCATCGACCACCGGGCGTGAAGCTCGACGCCGCTTCGCCGGAGGATGGCCAGAGACGGACGTTGAACATGGTTTCGAGACGGGAATTCCTGGCGGCGACCGCCGCCCTCGCATCGATCACCGGCTCCGGCCTCGTCGGGCGGTGGTCGCGGGCGGCGGCCCAACAGAGGATGAGCGAGGACGACCTCCTCGGCGCGCCGAGCTTCGGCAATCTGACGCTGCTCCACGTCACCGACATCCACGCCCAGCTGAAGCCGGTCTATTTCCGCGAGCCGGCGGTCAATATCGGCATCGGCGCGGTGGCGGGACTGCCGCCGCATCTCAGCGGCGCCGACTTCCTGAAGCTCTATCGGCTCGAACCCGGCTCGCCGGAAGCCTACGCGCTGACCTGCGAGGATTATGCCGCCCTCGCCGAGCGCTACGGCAAGATGGGCGGGCTCGACCGCATCGCGACGATCGTGAAACGGGCGCGGGCCGAGCGCGGCGAGGAGAACGTCATCCTCCTCGATGGCGGCGACACCTGGCAGGGCAGCTTCACGGCGAACGCGACGAATGGCGCCGACATGATCGCCTGCATGAACCTGTTGAAGCCGGACGCCATGACCGGCCACTGGGAATTCACCTACGGCGCCGACCGGGTGAGCGAAGCCAAGGACGCATTGGCGTTTCCCTTCCTCGGCTCCAACATCTTCGACACCGAATGGAACGAGCCGGCCTTCGAGGCCTGGAAGATGTTCGAGCGGGGCGGCGCCAAGGTCGCGGTGATCGGCCAGGCCTTCCCCTATACGCCGATCGCCAACCCCCGCTGGCTGATCCCCGGCTGGTCCTTCGGCATCCGCGAGGAGGAGGTGGCCAAGCATGTCGAGGCGGCGAAGGCGGCGGGCGCGGACGTCGTCATCCTCCTCTCCCACAACGGCTTCGACGTCGACCGCGCGATGGCCTCGCGGGTGCCCGGCATCGACGTGATCCTGACGGGCCACACCCACGACGCGCTGCCCGAGCCGGTCAAGGTCGGCAAGACGGTGCTGATCGCATCCGGTTCGAACGGCAAGTTCGTCAGCCGGCTCGATCTCGACATCGGCAAGGGCGAATTGAAGGACCTGCGCTACCGGCTGATCCCGGTGTTTTCGGACGTGATCCCGCCGGACGGCGAAATGGCCGCCAAGATCGACGAGGTCCGTGCGCCATACGCCGACCAGCTCGGGGCGGTGCTCGGCAGGACCGAGGGGCTGCTCTACCGGCGCGGCAATTTCAACGGCACCTGGGACGACCTGATCTGCGATGCGCTTCTGTCGGAGCGCGACGCCGAGATCGCCCTGTCGCCGGGCTTCCGCTGGGGCACCTCGCTGCCGGCCGGACGCGACATCACGGTGGAGGATCTCCACAATGCCTGCGCCATGTCCTATCCGGCGGCCTACCGCACGACGATGTCCGGCGCGATGCTGAAGACCGTGCTCGAAGACGTCGCCGACAATCTCTTCAATGCCGATCCCTATTATCAGCAGGGCGGCGACATGGTGCGCGTCGGCGGCATGGGCTTTGCCATCGACCCGGCCCAGACGATGGGCTCGCGCATCTCCGACATGGTCGTCCTGAAGACCGAGACGCCCGTCGAGGCGGCGCGGGACTATGTCGTCGCCGGCTGGGCCTCGGTGAACGAGGGCACCGAGGGCCCGCCGATCTGGGACGTGGTGAGCGACCATCTGAAGGCGAACCCGGTCTACACGCCGAGCGAGAACCGCAGCGTGAAGCTGAAGTCGTGAAGGCGGCAGGAGCGTAGCATCGTATCGAAGAGGGTGATGATCCATGGGCAGTAGATCGACGCCGGGCCAAGGCGGCGCCTCGCGCCGGGCCTTCCTGAAATCGACGCTGGCGCTCGGCGGGGCGGGCCTTGCGGCAGCCGCCGGAGCGAGGCCGGCGGCTGCCGAGGGCGACCCCAGGATCACCGAGATCCAGGACTGGAACCGCTATCTCGGACCGGGCGTCGATGCGGCGCCCTATGGTGTGCCCTCGGCGTTCGAAAAGGACGTCGTGCGCCGCGCCGTGCCCTGGCTGACGGCGGATGCGACGAGTTCGGTCAATTTCACGCCGCTGCACGCCCTCGACGGTATCATCACCCCGAGCGGCCTGTGTTTTGAGCGCCATCACGGCGGCGTCGCCGAGATCCCGCCGCAGGATCATCGGCTGATGATCAACGGCCTCGTCGACGAGCCGATGGTCTTCACCATGGAGGACCTTTATCGCTTTCCGCGGGAAAACCGAGTCTACTTTCTCGAATGCGCGGCAAACAGCGGCATGGAGTGGCGCGGGGCGCAGCTCAATGGCTGCCAGTATACCCACGGCATGATCCATTGCGTGATGTATACCGGCACG
Organism: Aurantimonas sp. 22II-16-19i; assembly: GCF_002088275.1. Lineage (GTDB taxonomy): Bacteria > Pseudomonadota > Alphaproteobacteria > Rhizobiales > Rhizobiaceae > Jiella. Next base: position 546,713 of record NZ_AQQS01000001.1, on the reverse strand, counting down.
CCGCTGAGGAACCTCCTGAACGAGGCCGGGCTGAAATCCTCGGGCAAGTGGCTTCTGGCGGAGGGGGCCGACGCTTCGGCCATGACCCGCTCGATCCCGATCGAGAAGGCCCTCGACGACTGCCTCGTCGCCTGGAAGATGAACGGCGAGGCGCTGCGCCCCGAACAGGGCTATCCGGTTCGCCTCGTCGTTCCCGGCTGGGAGGGCAACATGTGGGTGAAATGGCTGCGCCGGCTGGAAGTCGGCGACGCGCCCTGGGAACAGCGCGAGGAGACGTCGAAATACACCGACCTCCTCGCCGACGGCAAGGCGCGCAAGTTTACCTTCGAAATGGAGGTGAAGTCCGTCATCACCGCACCGAGCCCCCAGGCGCCTGTCGCCCACGGCAAGGGCCGGACGGTGGTCACCGGCCTCGCCTGGTCCGGCAACGGCAGGATCCGCCGTGTCGACGTCTCGCTCGACGGCGGCCGCAACTGGCACGCCGCGCGGATCGACCCGCAGTCCTTCCCGAAGGCGGTGCACCGCTTCTACTACGATTTCGACTGGGACGGCTCGGAGCTTCTGCTGCAGTCGCGGGCGATGGACGAGAAGGGCTTCGTCCAGCCGACGAAGGATGCGCTGCGAAAGGCGCGCGGCGCCAATTCGATCTACCACAACAACGCCATCCAGACCTGGTATCTGAAGACGGACGGAGCGCTCGAAAATGTCGAAGTTTCGTAAGCTCGCCTTCCTGGCCGGCCTCTTCGGGGCGACGCTGGCGGCTCATGCGCAAGATACGGCGAAGAAGGCCGAGGCAGCCGAAGGCCGTGTGACCAACGCGGCCCTGTCCACCGATGCGGGCGCCGGCGGCCGTCTCGGCCTCGGCCGCGCGGCGACGCCGGAGGAAGTCGCCGCCTGGGACATCGACGTTCGGCCCGACGGCCAGGGCCTGCCCGTCGGCAAGGGGACCGTGTCGGACGGCGAGACCATCTTCGCCGAACAGTGCGCCTCCTGCCACGGCGACTTCGGCGAGGGGCGGGACCGCTGGCCGCAGCTCGCCGGCGGCTTCGACACCCTGACCCGCGACCGGCCGGTGAAGACCGTCGGCTCCTATTGGCCGTATCTCTCGACCGTTTACGACTACGTCCACCGGGCGATGCCCTTCGGCAATGCCCGTTCGCTGTCGAACGACGACGTCTACGCGCTGACGGCTTACGTGCTCTATCTCAACGACATCGAGACCGACGAGGACTTCGAGCTTTCCGACGCGAATTTCACTTCGGTGACCATGCCGAATGCCGGCGCGTTCGTCCCCGACGACCGGGCGGAGGAACAGCACTACAAGGACGACGCGGATCCCTGCATGGCGGATTGCAAGCCGGGACCGGTGACGATCACCATGCACGCGCAGGTGCTGGACGTGACGCCGGAGGGCGGCGGCGACGAGAGCGGCCCCGCTGGCGGCAGCGTCGACTGAGCCGGTGGCCGGCGGAGGCGGCAGGCTTGCCGGGCGCAGGTTCGGGCTGCCCGAGACTCGGGAGGATGAGATGGGCATGAACATTGGCGCGGCTGCAGGCTTGGCCTGCCGAAGCGCGCCGCCGCCGCCGAGACTTGTTCCGAACCAGGCAGGGAATCATCAGGCGAAGACCACCCGTGCTTCGCGATGGCGGGCTTTCCGCGTCCGTCTGGTCGGCGCGGCGATGGCCGTCCTCGTCGGGCTCGCCGGCCCGGCGCATGCGCAGGCGTCCGGCGAGGCGAGCGGCGAGGAGGACCTCGGCTTCGTCGATCACAAGCTCGCCCTGCAGGTCTCCGATCGCGACGAGGCGGCGATGCGCGCAGCGCTCGACATCGCCGCCAACGTCTCCCGCGACTATTCGGAAAAAGCCGAAGGCGTCGCCATCGAGATCGTCGTCTACGGGCCGGGCCTCGACATGTTGCGGCCCGACCGCTCGCCGGTGCTGGAGCGTCTCGAGGCCTTCAGCCAGAGCATGCCCAACGTCCGTTTCGCCGCCTGCGGCAACACCCTCGACACGCTGGAAACGAAGGAGGGTCGGCGCCCGGCCATCGTTCCCTATGCCCGTGTCGTGCAGGCCGGCGTCGCCGAACTCATCCGGCTGCACGAAGACGGCTATGCCATCGTCAAGCCCTGAGGCGGCGCGTGTTGCGGCCGTCAAAACCGGCGTCCGCCGTCAGCCGTTCTTTGCCCGCGTGTCCTTGATCGCCTGCCTGAAGTCCTGCATCGACGGCACGCCGGGGAACACGACGGTGCCGACGATATAGGCCGGTGTGCCGAGGAATCCGAAAGCCTCGGCCTGGGCCGAATTGCGCGCAATCAGCGCGTCGATCCGGCGCTTCTCGCGCTGGTGAGCCCGCTTCAGCGCGGCGACGTCGAAACCGGCCGCCTTCAGGCGGGCGTCGATCATCTGATCGCTCAGCCGCCCCTCGGTGCGCATCAAGGCGTCGAGCGCCTGCGGGCGATGCTCGCCGGCCGCCAGGGTGAGGTCCGTGGCATATTCCGAGGCCGGCCCGAAGATCGGCCAGTCCTTCATCACCATGCGGATCCGGCCGTCCTCCGCGACGATCTTCTGGATATCCGGATAGGCCTTCTTGCAGTAGGGGCACTGGTAGTCGAACCATTCGACGATGGTGAGGTCGCCCTCGGGATTGCCGAGAAGCGGCGCCTCGGGATCGTAGAGCACGGCCTCCTTCGACATCGGATCGGGCGCGGCGAGGGCGGGCCCCGCGACGAGCGCCGCGCCGCCGGCGAGCGCTGCGCCGCTTGCAAGCGACGCGGTCAGAAAGGTCCTGCGATCGAGCTTCAACGTCATGACGTCGGTTCTCCGTTGGGGGTTCCTGCGGTGGATCGGTCCATGTCGACGACGACGATCTTGCTGCCGTCGGGGACGCGGCGGTTGAGGTCGATGACGTCCTGGTTCAGCATGCGGATGCAGCCGGACGAGACCGCCTGGCCGATCGACCATTCCTGGTTGGTGCCGTGGATGCGGAACAGCGTGTCGCGGCCGTCCTTGAAGAGATAGAGGGCGCGCGCGCCGAGCGGGTTGTCGATGCCGCCCTCCATGCCGTGGCGCAGCTCGCCGCCGTATTTGTCCGGCTCGCGCTCGATCATGCCGGGCGTTGGGGTCCAGCGCGGCCAGGCCGCCTTGCGGGCGATCGTGCCGGTGCCGGTGAATTCCAGCCCCGCCTTGCCGACGCCGACGCCGTATCGCATCGCCTTGCCGTTCTCCATCACGAGGTAGAGAAAGCGGGCATGCGGGTCGACGACGAGGGTGCCGGGGGTCTCGTCGGTCCGGTAGTCGACGATCTGGCGGATGTTGCGCGGCTCGATCTTCTGCGGGTCGACGGCGGGAATCCGCCAGCCCTGATCCTCCTCGGCGCCGTACATCCGGGCGATGCGCGGATCCGGCTGCGGCTGCGGTTGCTGATAGGCAAGCGTCCGGCTCGGCGGCTGCGTCGTCGAGCAGCCGGCGGCGGCGAGCCCCAGCGCGATCAGGCCGGCGGCCCGCAAGGTCTTCGATGTCATGAGTTGTTCTCTGCTGATTGAAGAAATGGCGGTCAGGCCGATGCGCCCGCAGCCCTGACGACGACCTGCGCCCCCGGCGCGACCCGGCGCTCGAGGTCGACGACGTCCTGGTTGAACATGCGGATGCAGCCCGACGAGACGGAGTTGCCGATGGAGGACGGGTCGTTGGTGCCGTGGATGCGGTAATAGGTGTCGCGGCCGCCCCGGTAGAGGTAGAGGGCGCGGGCGCCGAGCGGGTTGCCGACGCCGCCCGCAAGGCCGCCGGCATAGGGGCCGAACCGCTCCGGCTCGCGTCGCAGCATGTTGGCGGTCGGCGTCCAGCCGGGCCAGTCGGCCTTGCGGGCCACCGTCGCCCGGCCGGTGAAGGCGAAGCCCGCCTTGCCGACGCCGACGCGGTAGCGCATCGCCTTGCCGCCCTCAAGGACGAGATAGAGCGCATGCGACAAAGGCTCGACGATGATGGTGCCCGGCGCCTCGGGGCCGAAATAGGCGACTTCCCGGCGGGTCATGTCCTTGCCGAGATATCGGTCCGGGATCGCCGGCACCCTGTGCCCGTCCTCCTCGAAGCCGGCGTAGCGCGCATCGAGCGGGCCGGGCGTCACGTAGCCGAGCGCGGTGCGGCCATGGCCTGCGACCGTCGAGCAGCCGGCGAGCGCGAGGGCCATGACGGAAAGGGCAGCGACCGTCGGGACGCGGGTGTGGGACATCTCATTGGCTTTCATTCTTGAAGGGCATCGATCGCGGCATTCAGCGCCTCGGGGGAGATCTCGCCGAAATGCATGTTCTGGAGAATGCCCCGTCGATCGAGGAACAGGGTGACCGGGAAGCCCTGGACGCCGTAGTGGCGGGCCAGCGCCATCTCCTGGTCGAGCGCCACGTGGTCGGCCGCAAGGCCGGCGGTGCCGAGGAAACGGGTGATGGCGCCGGCACCTTCGCCTTGATTGGCGAGGACGAAGGCGATGTCGGTGCGCTCCTTCGCCGTCTGCATCAGCGTCGGCATCTCGCGCCGGCAGGGCGGGCACCAGGTCGCCCAGAGATTGACGACGACCGGGCGTCCCTCGAAGTCGGCGAGCTGAACCTCGGACCCTTGGAGCGTCGTCATCGTCGCGGGCGGGGCGGCGATGGCCGTCGTCGTCGCGACCAGCTGGAAGGTGACGTTCCAGACGATCAGTGCCGCGGCGAGTGCGGCGAGGGAGCCGATGCGGGTGTGCGTCTCGCGTAGCCGGAAGAAGCTGTAGACCACCACCGCGAGGAGACCTGCGGGGAGCGAGAAGCCGCCCTGCCAGATCATCGGAATGCGCCAGGGATCGGCGGCAAAGCCCGGCAGATGCAGAAGGACATGGCCGATCCGCGCCGCGACGACGCCGACGACGAGCGCCGCCATCGACCAGCCGCCGATCCGCGCGTCGAGCCGGGCCGAGAGGATCGCCGAGATTGCCAGGAAGACGACGATGGCGATCACCGCGGCGAGGCGCTCGCCGGCAAAGACCAGCGGGCCGAGGGTGAGGGCGGTCATGATGAGCCTCCGGCGCGATCGGCGGATTGGGTGAACTGCCGCGGTGACACATCGCCGATCAGCCGTGAGCCGGGCGCTTCCCGGCCGTTCCGGTCGACGAACAGCATGGTCGGCGGACCAGCGACGCCGAGCTCGCGCATCAGGCCATCGCGGCCCTGGTCGGCATCGGTGACGTCGACTTCCAGAAGCTGCATTCCGGCCATGCGCGCCCGGACATCGGGATCGGGAAAGACGTCGCGCTTGATGACGTCGCAGGAAACGCACCAGTCGGCGGTGACGTAGATCAGCGACGGGCGATCGGTGTCCTTCAGGCGGTTCGCGACCTCGGCGGCGCTCGCCACCGGGCGAAACTGCGGCGAAGCCTCGAGAGCGACCTTGGCCGAGGCGATCTGCGCCAGCGGGCGCAGCGGGTCGCTGCCGCCCGCGGCCGCTCCCACCGCCAGGATCGCGCCGTAGAGGATGGCGAGGAGGCCGGTGGCCTTTGCCAGCCGGCGACGCGGGCCGCTGTCGGGCGACAGCGAGTCGAGCGCGCCGATGAAGACGCCGACCCCGATCAGCAGCGCCGACCAGAGGAACAGCGTCGCGGCATCGGGCAGGATGCGGGAGGCCATCCACAGGGCGAGCGCCAGAAAGACGAAGCCGAAGCCCTGCGTGACTCGGGTCATCCAGGCGCCCGGCTTGGGCAGGGCTCGCGCCCCGAGCGTGCCGAAGACGATCAGCGGCACGCCCTGGCCGAGACCGAGGGCGAACAGCGCCCCGGCGCCGAGGCCGAGGTCGCCGGTCCGGGCGATGTAGAGGAGGCCGCCGGCGAGCGGCGCGGTCATGCAGGGGCCGACGATCAGCGCCGAGGTGAAGCCGAGCCCGGCGCTGGCGGCAAGGCTGCCGCGGCGGGGCGCCGGCAGGCCGGCCACCGCGTTCGTCCAGGCGGCGGGCAGGCGCAGTTCGAACAGGCCGAACATCGACAGGGCCAGACCGACGAACAGCGCGGAGACGAGGAGGATCGCCGCCTCCGACTGCAGCGCCATCTGCAGGTTCTGCCCCGACCAGGCGGCGGCGACGCCGACGATGGCGAAGGCGGCGGCCATGGCGAGAACATAGGTCGCCGACAGGACGAAGCCGCGGGCCATGGAGGGCCGCTCGCCGCTGCGGGTGAGCTGGCCCGCGAGGATCGGATACATCGGCAGCACGCATGGCGTGAAGGCGAGGCCGAGCCCGAGCGCGAAGAAGACCCCGACCGCCCAGAGACTGCCACCCTCGCCGAGCAGCCCGTCGACGAGGTTGGTGGAGGATGCGAGGGTGACGCCGGCCGAATCCGAAGGTTCCGGCTGGGATGGGGCCGGCAGATTGCTGACGGTGCGCAGATCGCCGGTGGCGGCAGGATCGGAGGCGGCGCCGGGGATCGGCGACGATGCTGCGGATCCGCCGCTCGCGTTCGCCGACGGGGCCTGCGCCCATGGGCTGGACCGATCGGATGGGCGGGACGCCTCTGCCAGACGGCCGAGGGCCGCCGCCGCTCCGCCCTCTGCCGGAGGCGCGCCGAACGCGGCAAGGTCCGCCGGATCGACGTCGCGGATGCTCGGCCGGTAGCAGATGCCGCCGTCCTGGCAGCCCTGATAGGTGAGCGACAGCGTCTCGCCCTTCGGCAGGGCCCGGAGCGTCTCTGCGGAGACGGTCGCCGTCGCCGCCTGATGATAGACTTCGAGACGGCCGAAATACGGATCGTCCTTCGCCTCTCCCTCCGGCGTCCCGATCGGAACGGACCGGCCATCGGCGGCTTCGAGCGTGATCCGGTCGCGGTAGAGATAATAGCCGTCGGCGATCCGCCAGTTCAGCGTGAGATCGCCGGAGGACGTCGCATGGGCGGACAACGCGAAAGCGTCGTCGACGTCCAGCGGCTGGCCGGGCTCGGCCATCGCCGCCTGCGGCAGCGCCATCAGCACCATTGCGATGAGAGTTCGCCTGAAAAGCGACATTTCGGCCCCCTGACGTGTCGTCGAGCCGCCGGATCGCCTTATGAGCTTAAGGCAGGCTTAAGCCGGGCGGGCGAGGCGAAGCGGGAACGAAGATGTGAGGCGGACGAATGCGCATCCTGATCGTCGAAGACGACGAGATCCTGGGCGACGGGCTGAAGGTGGGGCTGGCGATGAACGGCTTCACGCCGGACCTTGCCGTTTCGGTCGCCGAAGCCGACGCGGCGCTGCTCGCCGGCGGCTTCTCGGCCCTGGCCCTGGATGTCATGCTGCCCGACGGCAGCGGCCATGATCTCCTGCGCATCATGCGCCGGCGCGGCGACGCGACGCCCGTCCTGATGCTGACGGCGCTCGACAGCGTCGCCGACCGGATCCAGGGCCTCGACGGCGGCGCCGACGATCATCTCGGCAAGCCCTTCGACCTCGACGAACTGGCGGCGCGGCTCAGGGCGCTGGTGCGGCGCGGCGCCGGGCGGCTGACGGCGCATCTGGAGTTCGCCGGGGTGACCCTCGATCCCGCCCGCATGGAGGCGGTGGTGGCCGATCGGGCGGTGGGCCTGTCGCGCCGGGAGTTCACCATCCTCCACGCCCTGATGGAGCATCCGGGCGCGATCCTGTCGCGGGCCCAGCTCGAAGAGCGGCTCTATGGGTTCCAGGAGGGCGTCGAGAGCAACGCGGTGGAGGTGCATGTCCATCATCTGCGGGCGAAGTTCGGGAGCCGCTTCATCGAGACGGTGCGCGGCGTCGGCTACCGGCTGCGGGAGGGCTGAGCCATGCGATCGATGCGCGCCCGGCTGTTCCTCATCCTGATCGCCGCCACCGGCCTCGTCTGGCTGTCGGCGACCGCCTGGGTCTATCTGAGCACCCGTGCCGAGGTGGAGCACGTGCTCGACGCCCGGCTGATGGAGGCGGCGCGGATGGTCGCCTCGCTGATCGAGAGCCAGGAAATCGACACCACCGTCGCCTCGCTCGATCCGGAGGTCATGCCGGACCGCCGGCACAGCCCCTATGAACGCCAGCTGTCCTGCCAGATCTGGTCGCTGACCGGCACGTTGATCGGCAAGTCCGACGGTGCCCCCGCCGAGCGCCTCTCCGACCAGCCGGACGGCTTTGCCGAACGCAGCATCGACGGCGAGATGTGGCGGGTCTACGCCATCCGTGACGAGGCACGCGGCGTCCAGGTGCTCGTCGGCGACAATCTCGACATCCGGGCGCGACTGGTGCGCGACATGGTGAAGGGCCTCGCCTTGCCGATGGCGCTGGTCATGCCGGCGCTGGCGGTGATCCTGTGGTTCGGCGTCGGGCGTGGCCTGAGGCCGCTGTCGCAGCTGGCGACCGGCCTCGAGCATCGGGCCGCCGAAGACCTCCACGCCTTGCCGCAGACCGAGACGGCGTCGGAGATCCGCCCCGTCGTCACGGCGCTGAACGGCCTCTTCGGACGGGTGGCCGAGGCCCGCGAGCGCGAGCGCCAGTTTCTCTCCTATGCCGCCCACGAACTGCGCACGCCCTTGAGCGGCCTGAAGACCCAGGCCGAGATCGCGCTGAAGGCCGATCGTCCCGAGACGCGGACCCTCGCCCTGAACCAGATCGTCACGGCGGTGGAGCGGACGGCGCGGCTGGTGCGCCAACTCCTCGCCATGGCGGAAGCCGAGGCGGTGCCGGCTGCACACGTCGAGCCGCTGCGCCTGTCCGAGGTGGCGCGGGAGGCGGTTGCCGGCCAGGAGGCACGGCTGGCGGCCAAGGGCGGCACGCTTCGCCTCGATCCGTCGCTCGACGGAATCGCGATCGAGGCCAACGGAACGCTGCTTGCGCTGGCTTTGCGCAATCTCGTCGAGAACGCGGTCAATCATTCGCCGTCGGACGGAACGGTGCGCCTGTCGTGGACGGGGAGAGCCATTGCCGTCGAGGACGAAGGCCCCGGCATGCCGGACGAGGAGATCGAGCGCGCGACGAATCGCTTCTTCCGCGGCAGCAACCGGACGCCGATCGGCAGCGGCCTCGGCCTTGCCATCGTCGAGATCTGCGCCGAAAAGCTCGGCGGACGGCTGATCCTCGCATGCAGCAAGCCGGCGGGCTTGCGGGCGGAATTGCAGCTGGTCGGGCTTTCGGGAGGACGTGCCTCTTTACGGCCCGACGAGGGTTCAACCGGGAAGGAACGTGACGATGCGGTGGGATGAGCGCTACGCCGGAGAGGACTATCTGTTCGGAACCGAGCCGAACGCCTTCCTGAAAAGCCAGGCGCATCGGCTGAAAAGGGGGGAAAGGGCGCTGGCGGTGGCGGATGGCGAGGGGCGCAACGGCGTCTTCCTCGCCGAACGCGGGCTCGCCGTGACGTCGATCGACGCTTCAAAGCGCGGCATCGCCAAGGCTCGGAAGCTTGCGGCCGAGCGCGGGGTGACGCTGGATGCGAAGCTGGCGGACGTCGCCGGCTGGGCGTGGCCAGAGGCCGAATTCGACGTCGTCGTCGCGATCTTCATCCAGTTCGCCGATCCGGCCCTGCGCGATCTCCTGTTCGATCGGATGAAGGCGGCGCTGCAGCCCGGCGGACTTCTGATCCTTGAGGGCTACCGGCCGGAGCAGGTCGACTACGGCACCGGCGGGCCGCCGCAGCGCGAGAACATGTACACGCGCCCGATGCTGGAGAAGGCCTTCGCCGGCTTCGAGATTCTGCATCTCGAAGAGCATGATTCGGAGATCCACGAGGGCAGTGGCCATGGCGGCCGCTCGGCGCTGATCGATCTCGTGGCACGCCGCCCCGGCGAATGAGGCTTCGGGCCGCTCGGGCGAGGGCGGTCCGGCGCTGCTTCAGGATGGTGACGACCGTCATGCCGACCGGCATGGCCGGCAGGAAGACCAGCGTGCCGGGGGCGGCGAGCGGCAGGGCGGTCCAGCTGGCCCGGGGCATCAGCCCGCTACCGCGGAAGGACGAGGTGACGGGCGAAGGATGTCTTCGCCATGCCGCGGCGAGGGCGGAACTGCCCGACAGCCGAATCCGGCTCTGCGTCTCTGAAGGGAGCAGACGGGAAAAGACGGCCACGTGCACAGCCGCGGCGTGGATCGCGCATGGTCGGGAACGCGATTTGAAATGCGCGCCGGAGAATTCGGTCGAGAGATCCTCGCCGATTCCACCGCCGTCCTTCGCAAGGCCGGCCTATCGCGGCTGGAGGCGCGCGCGATTCGGCGATTCGTCCGACTGCCCGCCTCGTCAGGCCGACCGCCGCTTCCGTCCAGATCCGCTGGAAGCGCGTCTTTTCAGGCATTCCGGGCGGCTTGATGATGGTTTCGTGTCAGCTGCGACATTCCCTTCGCTTCGCATCGACACTGGCGCTTGACAGACCCCCAGCTTCTCCGTAAACGACCGCCTCACAAGCCGCCGCAAGCGGCGAAGCGCGGGTGTAGCTCAGTCGGTTAGAGTGCCGGCCTGTCACGCCGGAGGTCGCGGGTTCGAGCCCCGTCACTCGCGCCATTTTCTCTTCTCTATGCCGGATGCCGGACTGCGGTCCTGGATCCTTCGGGTCGCACGGGCCCGGTGAGGGCGCCGGTTCCTGGCGGTACCTCGTCGGATGCAGTGCAATGGCGCGACGGGGATGCGCCGGTCTGCCGGATCGCCCACACGCCGCAATCCTGATCAGGACCTTTGCTGCGCTCCGGCGGCGTCTCCGGAATCGGGCGACGCCGCGTCGTGGGTCTCAGGTCCCTCAGATGCCGGACCCAGCGTCCTCGAAGTCGGCCTCGTCCGCAGGGGCGGGGAAGTCGGCGCTTCCGGTCTGTCCGGTCGGCTGCGGCCATGGCATCCAGGCCACCAGTTCGTCCTCTTCATAGGCCACGAGCCCGTCCGGCCCCATGTCCGTCGCCACCCAGCAACGCTCGCGCGATCCCCGGATCGCCTGGAAGCGTACCGTGTCGACCTCGGCCGGCCCCTGTTCGCCGCCGCGCACCGTCACCAGGATGCGCTCGCCGTCTCGCCTGGCACTCGCCATCGGCAGCCAGCCCGTCTTCGCCGAATCCGTCATGAAGCCTTCTCCCTCGATCGTCCCGCCGGGACTTCTCACCGTGATCGCGTCCACCTTGCGGCGATGCGCCGCTGCCGGCAAGGCATGCCGCATCACTATGTCTCAAGTCCCTGAATCAACGCTATTTTATCGCATCCGGCTAGGCAAATTCGCTTGCCTCAGGCCCTTGTGCCGGAGAACGCCTTGCACAGATTCCAAGAAGCGGATAACCCTCGCCGCGATGCGGCATACGGCTCGCCCGATTGCCGCCGAGCCGTGCGGCGCGGAGACGATCCGCTGCCTGACCGTCACGCTGGATGAAATGGTCCGATGAGCGAACTCCTCGCATCCTATCTGCCGATCGTGATCTTCGTGGGTGTCGCGCTGATCATCGGCCTCGCGCTCCTCGTTTCGCCGTTCCTCGTCGCCTTCAAGGCGCCGGACGACGAGAAGCTGTCGGCCTACGAATGCGGCTTCGACGCGTTCGACGACTCCCGCATGAAGTTCGACGTCCGCTTCTATCTGGTCTCCATCCTCTTCATCATCTTCGATCTGGAGGTCGCGTTCCTGTTTCCCTGGGCGGCGAGCTTCGGCACCCTCGGCTGGTTCGGCTTCTGGTCGATGATGGTGTTTCTGGGCGTCCTGACGGTCGGCTTCATCTACGAATGGAAGAAAGGCGCACTGGAATGGGATTGATCATCGGCGAGAAGCCTTTTGCTCCCCGCTCCCCTGAGACGGGAACGGGTTCCCTCATCGATCCGGCCGCGCGCCCTTCCGCGCCGGCCCGCGACCCCTTCGTCACCGAGATCAACGACGAGCTTGCCGACAAGGGCTTCCTCGTCACCTCCACGGACGAGCTGATCCAGTGGGCGCGCACGGGCTCGCTCATGTGGATGACCTTCGGGCTCGCCTGCTGCGCCGTCGAGATGATGCAGATGTCGATGCCGCGCTACGACGCCGAGCGGTTCGGCTTCGCGCCGCGCGCCTCGCCGCGCCAGTCCGACGTGATGATCGTCGCCGGCACGCTGACCAACAAGATGGCGCCGGCGCTGCGCAAGGTCTACGACCAGATGCCGGAGCCGCGCTACGTCATCTCCATGGGCTCCTGCGCCAATGGCGGCGGCTACTACCATTACTCCTACTCGGTGGTGCGCGGCTGCGACCGCGTCGTGCCGGTGGACATCTACGTGCCCGGCTGCCCGCCGAGCGCCGAAGCCTTGCTCTACGGCGTTCTGCTGCTGCAGAAGAAAATCCGCCGCACCGGCACCATCGAACGCTGAGGGCTCCGCGTCATGCGTGAATTCGCCACCAAGGACATGGCCGACTATCTGGTCGAGACGCTGGGCGAGCGCATCGATACGAGCGAGGTCCGCTTCGGCGAACTGACGCTCGTCGTCGCGCCGGAGGACATCGTCAAGGTCCTCACCGTCCTGCGCGACGATCCGCAGACGCAGTTCATCAACCTGACCGACCTGTGCGGGGTCGACTATCCGGCCCGCGAGAAGCGCTTCGAGGTGGTCTATCACCTTCTGTCGCCGCGCCAGAACCAGCGCGTCCGGGTCAAGGTCCGCACCGCCGAGGACGATCCCGTCCCCTCGGTCACCGACGTTTTTCCCGCCGCCGACTGGTACGAGCGCGAAGCCTACGATTTCTACGGCATCCTCTTCACCGGCCACCCCGACCTTCGCCGCATCCTCACGGACTACGGCTTCGAGGGGCATCCGATGCGCAAGGACTTCCCGCTGACCGGCTTCGTCGAGGTGCATTACGACGAGGTGAAGAAGCAGGTGGTCTACGAGCCCGTCGAGCTGCGCCAGGAATTCCGCAACTTCGACTTCCTCTCGCCGTGGGAGGGAACGGATTACGTGCTTCCCGGCGACGAGAAGGCCAAGCGCCAGTGATCGGCAAGCGCCAGTAACCGGAGGAGCGCCTCATGGCGACGAAACGACTTCAGGCCAAATGCCTTTGCGGCGGTATTCGCATCGATGCGGATCTGGAATCCCAGGAGGTGGGCGTCTGCCATTGCGACACATGCCGGCGCTGGGCTGGCGGTCCGTTCATGGCAGTCGAGGCGGGATCGGAGGTCGTCGTCGCCGGAACCGATCTGCTCGGCATCTACGAATCCTCCGGCTGGGGCGAGCGCGGCTTCTGCACCCGGTGCGGGTCGGCGCTGTTCTGGCGCTCCAAGGACGCGGCGCATTACGCCATCTCCGCCATGGCCTTCGATGACCTGACCGAGGCGGTGCTGACCAAGCAGATCTTCGTCGATTCCAAGCCCGGCTGGTACGCTCTCGCCAACGAGACGCAGACGATGACAGGGGCCGAGTTCCTCGCCCAGTTCGCTTCCGAAGAGGACAAGCCGAATGGCTGAGATCGACGTCCGCAACTTCAACATCAATTTCGGCCCCCAGCATCCGGCGGCGCACGGTGTCCTGCGGCTCGTGCTCGAACTCGACGGCGAGATCGTCGAGCGCGTCGATCCCCACATCGGCCTCCTGCATCGCGGCACCGAGAAGCTGATCGAGCACAAGACCTACCTCCAGGCGATCCCCTATTTCGATCGTCTCGACTACGTCGCGCCGATGAACCAGGAACATGCCTTCTGCCTCGCGATCGAGCGACTGGCGGGAGTGGAGGTTCCCAAGCGCGGCCAGCTGATCCGCGTTCTCTACAGCGAGATCGGCCGCCTCCTCTCGCACATCCTCAACGTCACCACGCAGGCCATGGACGTCGGTGCGCTGACGCCGCCGCTCTGGGGCTTCGAGGAGCGCGAGAAACTGATGGTGTTCTATGAGCGCGCGTCGGGCTCGCGGCTCCATGCGGCCTATTTCCGGCCGGGTGGTGTCCACGTCGACCTGCCGCCGCAGCTCGTCGACGACATCGGCGACTGGTGCGACCCGTTCCTGAAGGTCTGCGACGATCTCGAGGAGCTTCTGACCGGCAACCGCATCTTCAAGCAGCGCAACGTCGACATCGGCGTCGTGACGCTGGAGGACGCCTGGGCGATGGGCTTTTCCGGCGTGATGGTGCGCGGTTCGGGCGCCGCCTGGGATCTGCGCAAGTCGCAGCCCTACGAGTGCTACGACGAGATGGAATTCGACATCCCGGTCGGCAAGAACGGCGACTGCTACGATCGCTATCTCATCCGCATGGTCGAGATGCGCGAGTCGGTCCGGATCATGAAGCAGTGCGTCGAGCGGCTGTCGGGCAGCGAGAGGACCGGCCCGGTCTCCTCGCTTGAGGGCAAGGTCGTGCCGCCGAAGCGCAGCCAGATGAAGCGCTCGATGGAAGCGCTCATCCACCACTTCAAGCTCTATACCGAAGGCTTCCATCTGCCGGAAGGCGAAGTCTATGCCGCGGTCGAGGCGCCGAAGGGCGAGTTCGGCGTCTACCTGGTCTCCGACGGCACCAACAAGCCGCACCGCTGCAAGATCAAGGCGCCGGGCTTTGCCCATCTCCAGGCGATGGACGTGATGTGCAAGGGGCACATGCTGGCGGACGTCTCGGCGATCCTCGGCACCCTCGACATCGTCTTCGGCGAGGTCGATCGCTGAATTTGTGGGCCTTGGCCCCCAGGAATGCTAGACTAGGGTCATGAAGAACGACGCCCTGCCGACGGCCCCGATGAGCGTGGACGATTTTCTGGTCTGGTCGCAAAACCTGCCGGAGGGGGAACGCTACGAACTGGTCGACGGCAGGCTCGCGCGGATGCAGTCCGAGAGGATCATCCACGCAGAGACGAAGTTTGCCGTGGTCGTCGCTCTCAAGGCCGCTTTGAAAAGGGCTGGGAAGAGCGATTGCCAAGCCTTCGTCGACGGCGTCAGCGTGCGGATCGACGAGACCACACTTCGCGAGCCGGATGCGCTGATCCATTGCGGCCCGTACGACCCCAACGGCATCGTGGCGGAAAACCCCGTGGTGATCGTCGAGGTCGCTTCCGGGCAGAGCCCGGATCTGAAGAAGACGCTCGACTACTTCTCGCTGGAATCGGTCCAGCACTACCTGATCCTGTTCCCCGGCGAGGGGAGGGTGCTCCACCAGCATCGCTCTGCGGTTCCGAACGAGATCACCACCCGGATCATCGGGAGGGATGCGACGATCGACCTCTCGCCTCCCGGCATTTCGGTGTCCGTCGAGGCTTTTTTCACCGGCTGAACCCCTGCTTTTGCGGCATGGGCGCCAATCCCGAACCGCGGCCATCGGCCACTGGCCTTTTGTCCGTCTTGTGATAGAACGCGCCGCAACATCGCGTGTTGAATCGCTCTAAGATCGAGGTCCGATGTCTGTCAGACGTCTCGCGGAAGAAACCGTCCAACCCGCCGGTTTCGCGTTTACCGAAGAGAACGCCGCTTGGGCTGAAGCGACGATCCGGAAATATCCCGAAGGCCGCCAGCAGTCGGCGGTCATCCCGCTGCTCATGCGGGCGCAGGATCAGGACGGCTGGGTGACCAAGGCCGCCATCGAGCACGTCGCTGACATGCTCGAGATGCCGCTGATCCGCGTGCTGGAGGTCGCGACCTTCTATACGCAGTTCCAGCTGAACCCGGTCGGCACCCGGGCGCATGTGCAGGTCTGCGGCACCACGCCCTGCATGCTGCGCGGCGCGGAGGATCTGAAGGCGGTCTGCCGCAAGAAGATCCATGCCCAGCCGTTCCATCGCAACGAGGCGGGGACGCTGTCCTGGGAAGAGGTCGAGTGCCTCGGTGCCTGCGTCAACGCGCCGATGGTGATGGTGTTCCAGGACACCTATGAGGATCTGACGCCGGAGCGGCTCGAGGCGATCATCGATCTGTTCGAGGCAGGGCGCGGCGACGAGCTTCGGCCCGGCCCGCAGAACGGCCGGCATCTGTCGGCGCCGCTCGGCGGTCTGACGACGCTGACCGGCGACTACGACGACATCATCGAGACGCAGCGGCGGGAGTCCGGCCACGGCCCCGCCAATGGTGCCGCGCCCCAGGGCGCGGGTGCCGGTGCGGCTTCGACCCCGCCGTCCGACGCAGGCCGCCCCGACACGGCTGCCGCCGAGACGGATCCGACGATCGCTGCGCCCGGAAAGGCCCAGGGCAACGAGACCGTCGCGGCCGGCGAGCGCGACGAGGGCGACGAGCTGACGACCGAAGCGCACGTTCCCGCGGCCGGGCAGACCGGCGGTACCCGTCAGGGCGGGACCGGCGAGGCCGAGCGCGATGCCGCCGAGGTGGGCCAAGCGGCCGACGCCTCGTCTGGCGCCGAGGCGAACACGGACGGGACGATGCGGCACAAGGAAGCGGCGGCGACCGAAGCGGTCGTGCCGGACGTGCGGCTCGTGCCCGACGATCGAACCGCCGGTGCGGCGCTGGATCTGTCCGAAGGCAAGGATTACGACCGCGCCAACACCGACCAGGTTGGTGTTACCGAGATCGAGGGCAGACGGACGGAGACGTCCGACGTCACGCCCGGCCCGGCGCATGCCGATCACTTCGAGAGTGCCGCGGAGCCGGGCAAGCCCGATAGCCGGCCAGGCGACAAGCCGGCCGACCTCCTTTCGGCGCCCCGGGGCGAGAAGGACGAGCTGCAGAAGATCCGCGGCATCGGGCCGGTGATCGAGGCGAGGCTGAACGAACTCGGCATCTATCATTTCTGGCAGATCGCAGAGTGGCGCGAGACCGAGCTGATCTGGATCGACGACTATCTGAACTTCCGGGGCCGGGCCGTCCGCGAAGAGTGGATCCAGCAGGCGAAGGATCTGCAGGCCGGGTCGGGCGCAAGCTCGGGCAAGGGTGAGGGAGAGGCGTGATGCTCCAGGACAAGGACCGGATCTTCACCAACATCTACGGCCTGCGCGACAAGAGCCTCGATGCGGCGCTGAAGCGCGGCCATTTCGACGGCACCGCCGACATCATCGGCAAGGGCCGCGACTGGATCATCAACGAGATGAAGTCCTCGGGCCTGCGCGGGCGCGGTGGCGCGGGCTTCCCGACGGGCCTGAAATGGTCGTTCATGCCGAAGGAAGTCGGCGAGAGGCCGCATTATCTCGTCATCAATGCCGACGAATCCGAACCCGGGACCTGCAAGGACCGGGAGATCATGCGCAAC
The DNA here is from genome assembly GCF_002088275.1 of Aurantimonas sp. 22II-16-19i. Lineage (GTDB taxonomy): Bacteria > Pseudomonadota > Alphaproteobacteria > Rhizobiales > Rhizobiaceae > Jiella. Next base: position 529,640 of record NZ_AQQS01000001.1, on the reverse strand, counting down.
GACCCGTTCACGCTGATCGAGGGCTGCATCATCGCCGGTTTCTCGATGCTGGCGCACACCTGCTACATCTATGTGCGCGGTGAATATGTCCGCGAGCGCCAGGCGCTGCAGCGGGCGATCGACGAGTGCTACGAAGAGGGCTATCTCGGCAAGGACAACAAGTGCGGCTGGGACTATGACATCATCGTCCACCACGGCGCCGGCGCCTACATCTGCGGCGAGGAAACCGCGCTGCTCGAAAGCCTCGAGGGCAAGAAGGGCCAGCCGCGGCTGAAGCCGCCGTTCCCGGCGAATGTCGGCCTCTACGGCTGCCCGACGACGGTCAACAACGTCGAGTCGATCGCCGTCGCCCCGACGATCCTTCGGCGCGGCGGCTCCTGGTTCGCCGGCATCGGCCGCCAGAACAACACCGGCACCAAGTTGTTCTGCATCTCCGGCCATGTCGAGCGGCCCTGCACCGTCGAAGAGGCGATGGGCATTCCGTTCCGCGAACTGATCGAGAAGCACTGCGGCGGCGTGCGCGGCGGCTGGGACAATCTCCTTGCGGTCATTCCCGGCGGCTCCTCGGTGCCGCTGGTGCCCGGCGCCGACATCATCGACGCGCCGATGGACTTCGACGGCCTGCGCGAGATCAAGACCTCGCTCGGCACGGCTGCCGTCATCGTCATGGACAAGTCCACCGACATCGTGAAGGCGATCGCTCGCATCTCCTATTTCTACAAGCACGAGAGCTGCGGCCAGTGCACTCCCTGCCGCGAGGGAACGGGGTGGATGTGGCGTGTCATGGAGCGCATGGCCACCGGCCACGCCCAGAAGCGCGAGATCGACATGCTGCTCGACGTGACCAAGCAGGTCGAGGGCCACACGATCTGCGCCCTCGGCGACGCGGCGGCTTGGCCGATCCAGGGGCTGGTGCGGCATTTCCGCGCGGAGATCGAGCGCCGCATCGACGAATACTCGCACAACGCGCATCAGGTCAGGCCGGTGCTCGAGGCGGCGGAGTAGGGGCGGGAGCAATGGCGGACGAGCCGGACAATCTGGTGCTTCAGCTCCTGCGGGAGATCCGAGCTGATATTGGCGAGGTCAAATCGACGCTTTCCAAGCACAGCGAGCGGTTCGACCGCGTCGACCAGCGGCTCGAAGAAGTCCATGAGACGCTCTACACGGTCGCCGGCGCTGCCGTGCATGCAAACGTCCGCCACGACACGGTGGCGGAGCGGTTGAAGACGCTGGAAGAGCGCGTCTCCCGTCTGGAAGAGAAAGTCTGACGATGACGAAGCTGAAAGTCGACGGAAACGAGATCGAGGTTCCGGATCACTACACGCTCTTGCAGGCGTGCGAGGAGGCCGGCGCCGAGATTCCGCGGTTCTGTTTCCACGAGCGGCTGTCGATCGCCGGCAACTGCCGGATGTGCCTGATCGAGGTGAAGGGCGGACCGCCCAAGCCCGCCGCCTCCTGCGCCATGGGCGTGCGCGATCTGCGGCCCGGGCCGGAGGGCCAGCTGCCGGAAGTCTTCACCAACACGCCGATGGTCAAGAAGGCCCGCGAGGGCGTGATGGAATTCCTGCTGATCAACCATCCGCTCGACTGCCCGATCTGCGACCAGGGCGGCGAGTGCGACCTGCAGGACCAGGCGATGGCCTATGGCGTCGACTCGTCTCGCTACCGGGAGAGCAAGCGCGCCGTCGAGGACAAGTATATCGGCCCGCTGGTCAAGACGATCATGACGCGCTGCATCCACTGCACGCGCTGCGTCCGCTTCACCACCGAGGTCGCCGGCATTTCCGAGCTCGGCCTGGTCGGCCGCGGCGAAGATGCCGAGATCACCACCTTCCTCGAGCAGGCGATGACCTCGGAGCTGCAGGGCAACGTCATCGACCTCTGCCCGGTCGGCGCCCTGACCTCGCGCCCCTATGCCTTCCAGGCCCGTCCGTGGGAGCTGACCAAGACCCAGACGATCGACGTCATGGACGCGGTCGGTTCGGCGATCCGCGTCGACACGCGCGGCCGCGAGGTGCTGCGCATCCTGCCGCGGGTCAACGAGGCGGTGAACGAGGAGTGGATCTCCGACAAGACCCGCTTCGTCTGGGACGGGCTGCGCACCCAGCGCCTCGATCGCCCCTATGTGCGCCGCAACGGCAAGCTGCAGCCGGCGACGTGGCAGGAGGCCTTCGCCGCGATCAAGGCGAAGGTCGACCAGACTGCGCCCGAGAAGATCGGCGCGGTTGCCGGCGATCTCGCCGCCGTCGAGGAGATGTATGCGCTGAAGCAGCTGTTGGCTGGCCTCGGCTCGACCTCGATCGACTGCCGCCAGGACGGCGCCATGCTCGATCCTGCGAACGGGCGCGGCAGCTATCTCTTCAACACCACCATCGCCGGCATCGAGGATGCCGACGCGCTCCTGATCATCGGCGCCAATCCGCGCTTCGAGGCGGCCGTCCTCAACGCCCGCATCCGCAAGCGCTGGCGGCTCGGCGGCTTCCCGATCGGCGTCATCGGCGACAATGTCGACCTGCGCTACGACACCACCTATCTCGGCGCCGGCACCGACACGCTCTCGGATGTCGCCCGGGCGAGCCAGGGCTTCTTCGACGCGCTGAAGAACGCCGCCCGGCCGATGATCATCGTCGGCTCCGGCGCGATTTCCGGCGAGAACGGTTCGGCTGTGCTCGCGGCTGCCGCGGCTCTCGCCCGCGAGATCGGTGCCATCGCCGACGGATGGAACGGCTTCAACGTCCTCCACACCGCCGCCTCGCGGGTCGGCGGCCTCGACATCGGCTTCACGCCGGGCGAGGGCGGCAGGACCTTCGCCGAAATGGCCTCCGGTGGTGTCGACCTCCTGTTCAACCTCGGGGCCGACGAGGCCGAAATCGTCCCCGGGCCCTTCGTCGTCTATGTCGGCACCCACGGCGATCGCGGCGCCCACCGCGCCGACGTGATCCTGCCTGGCGCGGCCTACACCGAGAAGGATGGCACCTTCGTCAATCTGGAGGGCAGGGCGCAGATGACCTCTCGGGCAGCGTTCCCTCCGGGCGACGCGCGCGAGGACTGGGCGATCATTCGGGCGCTCTCGGCGGTTCTCGGTCGTACGCTGCCCTTCGACTCGCTTGCCGCACTGCAGCGGGCGCTGTATCAGTCGCATCCTGAAATGCGCAGTGACCGGATCGTGCCGGCGTCTCACGATGCGATCTCGGCCCTGGCCGATCGGGCCGCTGCTCTCGGCGACGCCCGGCTCGGCTCGAAGCTCGGCGACTTCTACCTCACCAATCCGATCGCCCGGGCGTCCAAGGTGATGGCCGAATGTTCGCGCCTCGCCAGCGGCGAAAAACTCCAAGCAGCGGAATAAGGACCGGCAACCGTGACGGACTTCTTCTCCCTCTATGTCTGGCCGGGCCTGATCATCCTCGGCCAGAGCGTCCTGTTCCTGGTCGTCCTGCTCGTGCTGATAGCCTACATCCTGCTCGCCGACCGCAAGATCTGGGCGGCCGTGCAGCTGCGGCGTGGCCCCAACGTCGTCGGGCCGTGGGGATTGTTCCAGTCCTTCGCCGACCTGTTGAAGTTCGTCCTGAAGGAACCGGTCATCCCGGCGAGCTCGGACAAGTTCGTCTTCCTCCTCGCGCCGCTGGTGGCGGTGACGCTGGCGCTGGCGACCTTCGCCGTGGTGCCGGTGGCCAATGGCTGGGTGATCGCCGACATCAACATCGGCATCCTCTACGTCTTCGCGATCTCGTCGCTGGAGGTCTATGGCGTCATCATGGGCGGCTGGGCGTCGAATTCGAAATACGCCTTCCTCGGCGCGTTGCGGTCTGCCGCGCAGATGGTCTCCTACGAGGTCTCCATCGGCTTCGTCATCGTGACCGTCCTGCTCTGCGTCGGGTCGCTCAACCTCACCGACATCGTGATCGCCCAGTCGGCCGGTCTCGGCACCATGGTCGGCCTGCCGAACTCGTTCCTCGACTGGCACTGGCTCAGCCTGTTCCCGATGTTCATCATCTTCTTCATCTCGGCGCTCGCCGAGACGAACCGGCCGCCCTTCGACCTGCCTGAGGCCGAATCCGAGCTGGTCGCGGGCTTCATGGTCGAGTACGGCTCGACGCCGTACATGATGTTCATGCTCGGCGAATACGCGGCCATCACCCTGATGTGCTGCCTGACGACGATCCTGTTCCTCGGGGGCTGGCTGCCGCCCTTCGACTTCGCACCCTTCACCTGGGTGCCGGGCGCCATCTGGTTCCTGGCGAAGGTCGCGCTGGTCTTCTTCATGTTCGCGATGGTCAAGGCCTTCGTGCCGCGCTACCGCTACGACCAGCTGATGCGCCTCGGCTGGAAGGTCTTCCTGCCGCTGTCGCTGGGCATGGTGGTGATCGTCGCCTTCGTGCTGCAGCTGACCGGCTGGGCCGGCCCGGCATGATCCTCGATCCGGGTCTCCTCGGTGCTCTCGTCGGCCTTGCCGTCGGCGTCCTCGACTTCTTCGTCATCGGCTATGTGATGGAGCGGATGGCGAGGGAGCGGCCGACGGAACGGCTCGGCGCGAAGACGGCGCTGAACGTCGCCCGGGTTTCGCAACTCATTCTTTTTCCGGTGATGGGCTGGTTCGTCGGCCAGACCATCGCCCCCTGAGACGACAAGGGGAGGGCAGAGCCCATGTCCCAGATTGCCCAGACCGTGCGTTCGCTCTTCCTGGTGGAGTTCGCGAAGGCCTTCGTTCTGTCCATGCGCTACTTCTTCAAGCCGAAGGCGACGGTGAACTATCCCTTCGAGAAGGGGCCGGCGTCGCCGCGCTTCCGGGGCGAGCACGCGTTGCGTCGCTACCCCAACGGTCAGGAGCGCTGCATCGCCTGCAAGCTCTGCGAGGCGATTTGCCCGGCCCAGGCGATTACCATCGAGGCCGGCCCGCGCCGCAACGACGGCACGCGCCGCACGATCCGTTACGACATCGACATGGTGAAGTGCATCTATTGCGGCTTCTGCCAGGAGGCCTGCCCGGTCGACGCCATCGTCGAGGGGCCGAACTTCGAATTCGCGACCGAGACCCGCGAGGAACTCTACTACGACAAGGCCAAGCTGCTCGCCAACGGCGATCGCTGGGAGCGCGAGCTGGCCCGCAACATTGCGCTCGACGCGCCCTACCGCTAATCGAGCGGCGTCGCATCGAGTGAAGACCGGGCCGCGAGTCGCCCGCAAACGCAGAAGCGAAGCGGCGCCGTCGCCGCGGACCGGAACATGAGGGGAGCCCGAGAATGCTCGGCCTTCAGGCATTCTTTTTCTATATCTTCGCCTTCATCGCGGTCGGTGCGGCGCTGATGGTGGTGTTCGCGCGCAATCCGGTCCACTCGGTGCTGTTCCTGATCCTCACCTTCGTCGCCGCGGCGGGTCTGTTCCTTTTGGCGGGGGCGGAGTTCCTGGCGCTCATCCTCATCGTCGTCTATGTCGGCGCCGTGGCGATCCTGTTCCTGTTCGTCGTCATGATGCTCGATCTCGACATCGGCCAGATGAAGAAGGGAGCGCTGAAATATGCGCCCTTCGGCCTGATCATCGGCCTCGTGCTCCTCGCCGAGCTGGTCATCGCCGTCACCGGCGGCGCCTATCAGCCCGACCTCGCCCAGTCGACGTCGCTGCCGATGCAGCCGCTCTACGAGATGTCCAACATCCGGGCGCTCGGCGGCGTCCTCTACACCCGCTACATTCTCTTCTTTCAGCTGGCCGGGCTGATCCTCTTCGTCGCGATGGTCGGGGCGATCGTCCTGACGCTGCGCCACAAGGAAGGCCTGAAGCGGCAGTCCATCGCCGCGCAGGTGGCGAGAAATCCCTCCACAGCCATCGAGATCCGCAAGGTCGAGAGCGGCCGGGGCATCTGAGCGACAAGGAACCGGAAACCATGGAAATCGGTCTCGGCCATTACCTGACAGTCGCCGCGATCCTCTTCGTCACGGGGGTCTTCGGCATATTCATGAACCGCAAGAACATCATCACCATCCTGATGTCGGTGGAGCTGATCCTGCTCGCGGTGAACCTCAACATGGTGGCGTTCTCGGCCTTCCTCAACGACCTCGTCGGCCAGGTCTTCGCACTGTTCATCCTGACGGTCGCAGCGGCCGAGGCTGCCATCGGCCTCGCCATCCTGGTCGTCTTCTTCCGCAATCGCGGCTCGATCGCCGTCGACGACGTCAACACGATGAAAGGCTGATCGCGGTGTACACGATCATCGTCCTCCTGCCGCTCGCGGGCTTCCTCCTTGCCGGGCTGTTCGGCAAGTCGATCGGGGCGAAGGCCTGCGAATACACGCTGTCGGGTTTCATGGTGGCCGCTGCGGTCCTGTCCTGGATCGCCTTTATCTCCTTCGGCTTCGGCGAGGGCGAGACGGTTCGCGTGCCGCTGCTGCAATGGATGCAGTCGGGCGGGCTCGACGTGTCCTGGTCGCTCAGGATCGACCGCCTGACCCTGGTCATGCTCGTCGTCGTCAACACCGTCTCCTGCCTGGTGCACGTCTATTCGATCGGCTACATGCACCACGACCCGCACCGGCCGCGGTTCTTCGCCTATCTCTCGCTGTTCACCTTCGCCATGCTGATGCTGGTGACGTCGAACAACCTTGTGCAGATGTTCTTCGGCTGGGAAGGCGTCGGCCTCGCGTCCTATCTCCTGATCGGCTTCTGGTACAAGAAGCCCTCGGCCAACGCCGCGGCGATGAAGGCCTTCGTCGTCAACCGGGTCGGCGACTTCGGCTTCGCCCTCGGCATCTTCGGCGTCTTCGCGCTGTTCGGCTCGGTGAACTTCGACACGATCTTCGCCGGCGCCGCGGACGTCGCCGCGACCCTCGGCGGTCATGATGCCGCCGCAGCCGGCGCCGAGGCCGCGACCCATGGTGCGGGCGACGTCGTCCTCAACTTCGCCGGCTATGCGCTGACCATGGGCGGCGCACTGACCGCGGTCTGCCTGCTGCTCTTCATGGGCGCGATGGGCAAGTCTGCCCAGCTCGGCCTGCACACCTGGCTCCCCGACGCCATGGAGGGCCCGACCCCGGTCTCGGCGCTCATCCATGCCGCGACCATGGTCACCGCCGGCGTCTTTATGCTGGCCCGCATGTCGCCGCTGTTCGAGCTATCCTCCTCGGCGTTGACCTTCGTCACCTTCATCGGCGCGACGACCGCCTTCTTTGCGGCGACCGTCGGTCTCGTCCAGAACGACATCAAGCGCGTCATCGCCTACTCGACCTGCTCGCAGCTCGGCTACATGTTCGTCGCGCTCGGCGTCGGGGCCTACGGGCCGGCGATCTTCCACCTCTTCACCCACGCCTTCTTCAAGGCGCTCTTGTTCCTCGGCGCCGGTTCGGTGATCCACGCCGTCTCCGACGAGCAGGACATGCGCCGCATGGGCGGCCTCAGGACCCACATCCCCAAGACCTACTGGATGATGGTGATCGGCACGCTCGCTCTGACCGGCTTTCCCTTCACCGCCGGCTACTACTCGAAGGACGCGATCATCGAGGCGGCCTTCGTCGGCCACAATTCCTTCGCCCTCTACGGCTGGGGCATGACGGTGATCGCGGCGGCGCTGACGAGCTTCTATTCGTGGCGGCTGATCTTCATGACGTTCCACGGCAAGCCGCGGGCCTCCGCCGACGTCATGCACCACATCCACGAGTCGCCGCTGGTCATGCTGGTCCCGCTCTTCGTGCTGGCCGCCGGCGCGCTGTTCGCGGGGATCGTCTTCGAGGGCGCCTTCATCGGGGAGGGCTATGACGAGTTCTGGCATGCCGCGATCTACACCGGCGCCGAGAACCACGTGCTCCACGACATGCACGAGATCTCGTTCTGGATCGCCTTCCTGCCGACGATCTGCATGGCTGTCGGTTTCGTCACCGCCTACATGTTCTACATCGCACGGCCGAACCTTCCCAAGGAGACCGCCCAGCGCAACCGGGGCCTCTACCAGTTCCTCCTGAACAAGTGGTACTTCGACGAACTCTACGACTTCCTGTTCGTCCGGCCGGCGCAGTGGCTCGGCCGCTTCCTCTGGAAGACCGGTGACGGGCGGGTGATCGACGGGCTCGGCCCGGACGGGGTCTCGGCCCGCGTCATCGATGTCACCGGCCGGGTCGTGCGGCTCCAGAGCGGATATCTCTATCACTACGCATTCGCGATGCTGATCGGCGTTGCCGCGCTGGTCACCTGGATGATGCTCGGGGGAGCGAACTGATGACCGACTGGCCGATCCTCTCGACCGTCACCTTCCTGCCGCTGGTCGGCGCGCTCCTCATCCTGTTCATCAAGGACGACAACGAGCTCGCGCGGCGCAACGTGCGCAACGTCGCGCTGTTGACGACGGTCTTCACCTTCATCGTCTCGCTGTGGATCTGGATCGACTTCGACGCGTCCGATCCGGGCTTCCAGATGGTCGAGCAGCTCGAATGGATCGGTGACGGCATCACCTATCACATGGGCGTCGACGGCATCTCGATGCTGTTCGTCATCCTGACGACCTTCCTGATGCCGCTGTGCATCCTGGCGAGCTTCGAGTCCGTGAAGACGCGGGTGAAGGAGTACATGATCGCCTTCCTCGTCTTGGAAACGCTGGTCATCGGCGTCTTCTGCTCGCTCGATCTCGTGCTCTTCTACATCTTCTTCGAGGGCGGCCTCATCCCGATGTTCCTGATCATCGGCGTGTGGGGCGGCAAGCGGCGCATCTATGCGAGCTACAAGTTCTTCCTCTACACCTTCCTCGGCTCGGTTCTGATGCTGATCGCCATCATGGCGATGTACTGGAATGCCGGCACGACCTCGATCCCGGAACTCTTGCAGCACCAGTTCCCCGCCGAGATGCAGACATGGCTGTGGCTGGCCTTCTTCGCCTCCTTCGCGGTGAAGATGCCGATGTGGCCCGTCCACACCTGGCTGCCCGACGCCCATGTCGAGGCGCCGACGGCGGGTTCGGTGATCCTTGCGGGCATCCTCCTGAAGCTCGGCGGCTACGGCTTCCTGCGCTTCTCCCTGCCGATGTTCCCGCTGGCCTCGGCGGATTTCGCGCCCTTCGTCTTCACGCTGTCGGTGGTGGCGATCATCTACACCTCGCTGGTCGCGCTGATGCAGGAGGACATCAAGAAGCTGATCGCCTACTCCTCCATCGCCCATATGGGCTTCGTGACCATGGGCATCTTCGCCGCCAACCAGCAGGGCGTGCAGGGCGCGATCTTCCAGATGCTCTCCCACGGCCTCGTCTCCGGCGCGCTGTTCCTCTGCGTCGGCGTCGTCTATGACAGGATGCACACCCGCGAGATCGCGGCCTATGGCGGTCTCGTCAACCGGATGCCGCATTATGCGGTGGTGATGCTGATCTTCACCATGGCGAATGTCGGCCTTCCGGGCACCTCGGGCTTCGTCGGCGAGTTCCTGACGCTGATCGGCGTCTTCCAGGTCAATACCTGGGTGGCGATCTTCGCCACGACCGGCGTCGTCCTCTCCGCTGGCTACGCGCTGTGGCTCTATCGCCGGGTGATCTTCGGGGCGCTGGAGAAGGAGAGCCTGCGCCATATCCTCGACCTGTCCGGCCGGGAAAAGCTGTTGCTCTATCCGCTGGTCGTGCTGGTGATCTTCTTCGGCGTCTATCCGATGCCCGTCTTCGACGTGACGGCGGCCTCGGTCGAGACGCTCGTCAGGAGCTACACGGCGGCGATCGACGCCGCTGGCAACGGTGCGGTCGCGGTGCTCCACTGAGCGTCGGGCCGACCATCCGACGACGGGACGCAGCGTTCGCCCCGCCGGCATGACGACCATTCGAACGTCCTCGTTGCGGCAGCCAAGCCGGTGAGGGCGTCCCACTTACGTTTCGAGGCCTACCGCCCATGATGCCCGATATGCTCGCCAGCAGCCTGTGGATCGCCGCGCCTGAGCTGATCCTGTCGATCGGCGCGATGATCCTTCTGATGATCGGCGTCTTCATGGGCGAGAAGAGCTCGCAGACGGTGACCGGTCTGTCGGTCGCGGTGATCATCATCGCCGCCCTGTGGCTGATCCTGATCACGCCGCTCGGCGTCGGCTTTGGCGGCTCCTTCGTTCTCGATCCCTTCGCCCGCTTCATGAAGATCCTCGTCCTCGTCGGCTCCGCCGCGGCGATGGTGATGTCGGTGGGCTTTGCCGAGAGCGAGCGGTTCAACCGCTTCGAGTTCCCGGTTCTCATCCTCCTGTCGACCACCGGCATGATGATGATGGTCTCCGCCGGCGACATGATCGCGCTTTACCTCGGCCTCGAACTGCAGTCGCTGGCGATCTACGTGCTCGCGGCGATCAACCGGGACAGCGTGCGCTCGACCGAAGCCGGTCTGAAATACTTCGTCCTCGGCGCCCTGTCCTCGGGCATGCTGCTCTACGGCGCCTCGATGGTCTATGGCTTCACGGGCCACATCGAGTTCACCCAGATCGCGGCCGTCGCCGGCGAGAGCGGCCGCTCGCTCGGCCTCGTCGTCGGCCTGGTCTTCGTCCTCGCAGGTCTCGCCTTCAAGATCTCCGCCGTGCCCTTCCACATGTGGACGCCGGACGTCTATGAGGGCGCCCCGACGCCGATCACCGCCTTCCTCGCCGGCGCGCCGAAGGTCGCGGCGATGGCGCTGCTCACCCGCTTCACCGTCCAGGGCTTCGAGCCGATGTCGGACCAGTGGCAGCAGGTCATCGTCTTCATCTCCATCGCCTCGATGGTGTTCGGCGCTTTCGCCGCGATCGGCCAGCGCAACATCAAGCGGCTGATGGCCTACTCGTCGATCGCGCACATGGGCTACGCGCTCGTCGGTCTCGCCGCCGCCAACAGCGAGGGCGTGCGCGGCGTCCTGATCTACATGACGGTCTACCTGATGATGACGCTCGGCACCTTTGCGGTCATCCTCGCCATGCGCCGGCGCGACGGCATGGTGGAGGAGATCGCCGATCTCGCCGGGCTGTCGCAGACGAACCCGGTGATGGCGCTGTTCCTGACCGTTATGATGCTGTCGCTTGCCGGCCTGCCGCCGCTCGCCGGCTTCATCGCCAAGTACTTCGTCTTCATGGCGGCGGTCCACGCCGGCCTGTGGCCGCTGGCGATCATCGGCGTGCTCGCTTCGGTCGTCGGCCTCTTCTACTATCTGCGCCTCGTGAAGACGATGTGGTTCGACGAGCCGGCGGAGGCCTTCGTGCCGATGGCGATCGAGCTGCGGGCGGTCCTGTGGGTGACGGGGCTGATCGTCTTCCCGATCTACATCTTCGTCGGCGGCCCCGTCTTCGCTGCAGCCGAGGCCGCCGCCAAGTCCTTCTTCTGACGGTGACGGCGGCTTTCGCTCTTTCGCCGACGGCGGTAGCGGACGGTTTTCGGCTGGAATCCTTCGCCGAAATCGGCTCGACCAACCAGTTGGCGCTCGAACGGGCGAGGCAGGGCGATCCCGGCAAGTTGTGGCTCGTGACGGGCCACCAGACCGGTGGGCGGGGACGGCGCGGCAGGCCCTGGGAGGGGCGGCCCGGCAATCTGGCCTCGACGCTGCTGCTGCGCCCGCAGGTGGGGCTGTCGGTGGCAGCCTCCCTCGGTTTCGTGGCGGCGCTGGCCCTGCGGGACGCGCTCCTCGCGGTGGTGCCCAAGGGCGCCTTCGCCATCGCGCCCGACGCGGGGGATCTCGTGCGGGGCGGCCGCTTCGCCCTCAAATGGCCGAACGACGTCCTCGCCGACGGGGCGAAGCTCTCCGGCATCCTGCTGGAGACTGCCCAGGCCGGCCAGGACGATCTGGCCATCGCGATCGGCATCGGCGTGAATGTCGTCGATCATCCAAGGGGCACGCCCTATCCGGCGACGGACCTTTCCGCCATGGGCTGCGGGTGTTCGGCGGGCGAGCTGTTCTTTGCCCTCAGCGACGCCTTCGTCGACAACCTGCGTCTCTGGCGAGCCGGGCAGGGGTTGTCTGCCATTCGCGACAGATGGCTCGAGGGGGCAGCGGGTCTCGGCTCGCAGGTCGCCGTCGACACCGGCGGGACCATCGTGCGCGGGGTGTTTGAAACCGTCGACGCCGACTGCCATCTGGTCATTCGAGGCGATGACGGCGCGGCGACGCGCATTGCGGCGGGCGACGTGCATTTCGGTGCGGTGGCATCGGTCCGGACATGAACCGGACCGGCGGTGCCCGGCCTGCGATGCGAGCGGGCGAACCCTGAAGATTTGAGCCGGAGGATGGTGGCCGGATGATGAAAAAGACCATCGGCGAACAAGAGATGAAACCGGAAAGCAGAGGCTAGATGAACAACGACAACACGAACGGCGAGTTGGTCTTCTGTCCACTCGGCGGTGTCGGCGAGATCGGCATGAATTTCGCTCTCTACGGCTTCGGGCCGGCGGACAGCCGCGAGTGGATCGTGGTCGACTGCGGCGTGTCCTTCGCCGGTCCCGACATGCCGGGGGTGGACCTGGTCCTCCCCGACATCCGCTTCATCAAGGAGCGGCGACTGAAGCTGAAGGGCATCGTGATCACCCATGCCCACGAGGATCACTACGGAGCGCTGCTCGACCTGTGGCCACGGCTCAAGGCGCCGGTCTACGCCACCGCCTTCTCCGCGTCGCTGCTGGCGGCCAAGCGTGAGGGCGAAGCCGGGGCGCCGGACATCCCGGTGACGCTGTTCAAGGCCGGCGACCGGTTCCGCGTCGGGCCGTTTGAGATCGAGGCGATCAACGTCACCCATTCGATCCCCGAGCCCGTCGCGCTGGCGATCCGCACGCCGGTTGGCACCGTGCTCCACACCGGTGACTGGAAGATCGACGCGACCCCGGTTCTCGGTGCCCCGACCGACGAGGCGCGGCTGCGGGCGATCGGCGACGAGGGCGTCTTGGCGATGATCGCCGACTCGACCAACGCCATGCGCGACGGCGTCAGTCCGTCCGAGCGCGAGGTGTCGGCGTCGCTCGCCAAGATCATTGCGGAGGCGCCGGGCCGCGTCGCCGTCACCACCTTCTCCTCCAATGTCGGCCGCATCCGGGCCGTGGCGGAGGCGGCGCGCGATGCGGGCCGCCAGGTGCTGCTGATGGGCCGCTCCATGCGCCGCGTCGTCGACGTCTCCGACGAGCTCGGCTATCTCGAGGGCCTGCCGCCGTTCCTGTCGGAGCAGGACTTCGGCTACATCCCCCGCGAGAAGGCGGTGATCATCCTGACCGGCAGCCAGGGCGAGACGCGCGCCGCGCTCGCCCGCCTGTCGCGCGACGAGCATCCCTCCGTCAGCCTGTCGAAGGGCGACATGGTGATCTTCTCCTCGCGCTCGATTCCCGGCAACGAGAAGGGCATCATCGAGATCAAGAACGCCCTGATCGATCGCGGCATCAAGGTGCTGGAGGACGGCGAGAAGCTGGTTCACGTCTCCGGCCATCCGCGTCGCCGCGAGATGAAGGAGATGTACGCCTGGGTGCGGCCGCAGATCGCGATCCCCGCCCATGGCGAGGCGGCGCATCTCGTCGCTCACGAGGCGCTGGCGCGGGAGGCGGGTGTCAAGACGGTCCTGTGCATCCGCAACGGCGCCATGGTGCAGCTCGCGCCGGGGCCGGCCATGGTGATCGACGAGGTTCCGGTCGGGCGGCTCTACAAGGACGGGCGGCTGATCGGGACGCCCGATGAGATGGGCATCGTCGAGCGGCGGCGCCTCTCCTTCGTCGGCCATGTCGCCGTGCATGTGGAGATGACCGCCAAGCTCGCGCTGCGGGACGACCCGGACATGGTCATCCTCGGCCTGCCGCAGGAGGACGAGGAGGGCGACGAGATGGAGGACATCCTCATCGATGCCGCCGTCGACGCCTTCGAGAGCATCCCGCCGAAGCGCCGGGGCGACATCGAGACGGTGCGCGAGGCGGTGCGCCGGGCCGTTCGTTTCGCCGCCGCTGACGCCTGGGGAAAGAAGCCGATCGTGTCGGTCTTCGTCTCCAAGGCCTGATCGTCGCGCGGGCGCGCGAGGCGCCCGGTCATCTGGGGAGGATCGTTCGATGCTGCTTGGTCTCAACCACGTCGCCCTCGCGGTGCCCGATCTCGAAGCCGCGGCGGCGACCTATCGCACATTGCTCGGCGCAAAGGTCTCGGCGCCGCAGGCACTTCCCGAGCACGGCGTCACGGTGGTGTTCGTCGTGCTCGGCAACACCAAGATCGAGCTCCTCGAGCCGCTCGGGGAAGGCTCCCCCATCGCAGCCTTCCTCGCCAAGAACCCGAAGGGCGGCATGCACCACCTCTGCTACGAGGTTGACGACATCGTCGCCGCCCGCGATCATCTGGTCGCCTCCGGTGCCCGGGTCCTTGGCGACGGCGAACCCCGGATCGGCGCCCATGGCAAGCCGGTGCTGTTTCTCCATCCGGGCGACGTGCACGGAACGCTGACCGAGCTCGAACAGGTGTGAACCGGCTGGGCCGGGGCGACGGTGCTCCCGCCGGGGTCAGAGTTTGCGGTTGCTCCGCGCAACGTGATTGCGTCCGTTCTTCGGGCCGCGTTACGAAGAGCCGGCCCGGATCAGGAAGTGCGCGGCACGGCGAAGCGATTGGCGCAAGCCGGCGGCCGGGTGGCTCCCGAAGCGCCGGCTGCCACGCCGATCTTCAAATGGGCGCATGGCGGCAATATGGATCGGCGCGACAGGCGCCGCCGCATGGCCGCACAAGCGACTGCGCCGCTATCAAGGGGAGGTCTCGATGGGCATCATTTCAGGCTTGGCGATCTATTTCATCATCTGGTGGACGGCGCTCTTCGTCATCCTGCCGATCGGCAACCAGTCCCAGCACGAGAGCGGCGAACGGGCGCTCGGCACTGCCGACAGCGCGCCGATCAACGCCCGCATGGGCTTCAAGTTCATGCTGACGACGGCGCTCGCGACCGTGGTGTTCGTCGTCTTCTACGTGGTGACCCAGGTCTTCGGCCTCGGCCCGGACGACTTCCCGCACATGATTCCGGGAACGTGAGACGAGCCGGTGCCGCCGGGGAACTGTGATACCAGCGGCCCGTGAGTTGCCTCCCGTACCGCTGCTATCGAGCCCGCGCGGCGCCTGAGCGGTAACCCCTTGGCGCGGGTCGAAGATCGGGGCCGACGGTACGCTTCGAGCAGGTGAAGAAGCGTCCGGCGTCGGCGCTGGTACTCGGGCCTCCGCAAACGCCACCCGCCGGAAACTGCACAAAAAAAATGCAAGGCTTTCGCCTTGCATCACAATTCGCGCGCCTGGATTTCACACCGGAACTCTGCCGGGGCCGCGGTTTGCACCGCGCCGGAAATCACGTCCTCCCAAGACTAGACCGCCTGATTTCGCGCCATTAATGGCACGCTTTTTATGCGCCGGACGTTACCGTTGGCCAGACAACTTGTCACGCGAAATTTTGCAGACCGACAGAAAGTGATGCGGTTTGTCACATTCCCCCGCGTATCCATGTGATCCGACAGATGTTTGGCTGTGGTCCCGTGAGGTGGCGTCGCCTGTTGCGCGGGCGTTGTCCGGCGGATTGCGCTGCGTCAGTCGGGCTTATCCGCAAGATGCGAGGCCCGGAACCCGTCGCACCGCAAAGCAAGCACTGCGTCGCGCAGCCGGTTGGCAAGCATCATGTGCGGCACGGTGCCGCAAGGCGTGACGTCTTGCCGGAGGCGGTTGCGGCTCCCGCGACCGCCTCCGGCGACGGTGCGATCCTCTTCGCAGCGTGTGGCGCCGCTGCCGGCAGCCCGCATCTGCGGCACGAAAATCCCGTCTTTTCATCGGGGGTATGACCGGTTATGAGCCGGACATGCGCGTGCTCCACGCCAATCTCTCGAGTTGATCGGACCATCGATGCGTCTGTCGCGGTATTTTCTGCCCATCCTGAAGGAGAATCCGAAGGAGGCGGAGATCGTCTCTCATCGGCTGATGCTGCGGGCCGGCATGATCCGGCAGCAGGCGGCGGGAATCTATTCGTTCCTGCCGCTCGGCAAGCGCGTCCTCGACAAGGTCTGCGCCATCGTCCGTGAGGAGCAGGACCGCTCCGGCGCGGTCGAGCTCCTGATGCCGACGATCCAGTCCGCCGACCTGTGGCGCGAGAGCGGCCGCTACGACGCCTACGGCAAGGAGATGCTGCGGATCGAGGATCGCCACGAGCGCGAGCTTCTGTTCGGCCCCACCAACGAGGAGATGGTCACCGACATCTTCCGCTCGTCGGTGCGGTCCTACAAGGATCTGCCGCTCAATCTCTACCATATCCAGTGGAAGTTCCGCGACGAGGTGCGGCCCCGCTTCGGCGTGATGCGCTCCCGCGAGTTCCTGATGAAGGACGCCTATTCCTTCGATCTCGACTTCGACGCCGCCCAGACCGCCTATCACCGCATGTTCGTCGCCTATCTGCGCACCTTCACGCGGTGCGGCATGAAGGCGATCCCGATGCGGGCGGACACCGGCCCGATCGGCGGCAATCTGTCCCACGAGTTCATCATCCTCGCCTCTACCGGCGAGAGCGAGGTGTTCTGCCATCGCGACTATCTCGGTCTCGCGGTCCCGGGCGAAGAGATCGACTTCTCCGACGCCGCCTCGCTCGCCGCGATCGTCGAAAGCTGGACGAAGCCCTACGCCGCCACCGACGAGATGCACGACGCAGCCCTCTGGGATGCGGTGCCCGAGGCGGACAAGGTCGCGGCGCGCGGCATCGAGGTCGGCCACATCTTCTACTTCGGCACCAAATATTCCGAGGCGATGAATGCCGTCGTCACCGGGCCGGACGGCAAGGACGTGCCAGTCCACATGGGCTCCTATGGCATCGGACCCAGCCGTCTCGTCGCCGCGATCATCGAGGCGTCCCACGACGAGGCCGGCATCGTCTGGCCCAAATCCGTCGCGCCCTTCGACGTCGGGCTCATCAACATGAAGCCTGGCGACGCCGAGTGCGATGCCGCCTGCGAGACCCTCTATGCCGAACTCGGCCGGGCCGGTTACGACGTCCTCTACGACGATCAGGACTCGCGGGCCGGCGCCAAGTTCGCCTCGATGGACCTGATCGGGCTGCCGCTGCAGGTCATCGTCGGCCCGCGCGGGGCCAAGGCCGGGGAGGCGGAGGTGAAGGTCCGCGCCACCGGCGAGCGCGAGACCGTTCCGCTCGCCTCCGTCGTCGCCAGGGTGGGCGCATGAGCCTCCCGGAAAACGCGACCGTGGCCGATGCGTCCCGCACCACCCGGCCGTTCTCGCGTTTCGAATGGATGATCGCCGGCCGCTACCTGCGCTCGCGCCGGCGCGATGCCGGCGTCTCGGTCATTGCCGGCTTCTCCTTCGTCGGAATCATGCTCGGCGTGGCCGCGCTGATCATCGTCATGTCGGTGATGAACGGCTTCAGGGGCGAGCTCCTGATGCGCATCCTCGGCGTCAACGGCCATGTGATCATGTATCCGATCGACCAGCCGCTGACCGACTACGACGCGGTGGCCCAACGCATCCAGGGCGTCGACGGCGTCCAGTTCGTCATGCCCATGGTGCAGGGCCAGGTCCTGGCGCAGGGCCCGAACACCGGCTCGACCGGCGCGCTGGTGCGCGGCGTCCGGCTCGCCGACCTGACGAAGCTCGCGCCGGTCTCCGCCAACGTCAAGCTCGGCACTCTCGAAGGGTTCGACACGGGGCAGGGGGTCGCCGTCGGCAGCCGTCTCGCCCAGTCGCTGGGGATCGGCCTCGGCGACAACATCACCCTCGTCTCGCCCGACGGCGACGTCACCGCCTTCGGCACCGCGCCGCGCGTCAAGGCCTATCCGGTGAGCGCGATCTTCGAGATCGGCATGTCGGAATACGACTCCGCCTATGTCTACATGCCGCTCGCCGAGGCGCAGCTCTTCTTCAATCAGGAGGACCGCGTCCAGTCGATCGAGATCTTCGTCGACCATCCCGACGAGGTGCAGGTGCTGCAGCCGCAGATCGAGGCGGCGGCGGGGCGTCCCAGCTACACCGTGACCTGGCAGTCCCAGAACGAGAGCTTCTTCTCGGCGCTCAACGTCGAGCGCAACGTCATGTTCATCATCCTGACGCTGATCGTCCTCGTCGCGGCGCTGAACATCATCTCCGGGCTGTTCATGCTGGTGAAGGACAAGGGCCGCGACATCGCCATCCTGAGGACGATGGGGGCGACGAAAGGCTCGGTGATGCGCGTCTTCCTGATCACCGGTGCCTCGATCGGCTTTTCCGGCACGCTCGCCGGCTTCGTCCTCGGGCTGCTCTTCTGCATCAATATCGAGAGCATCCGGCAGTTCTTTTCCTGGATCACCGGCGTCGTCCTGTTCAATCCGGAATTCTACTTCCTCAGCCAGCTGCCGGCCGAGGTCGATCCGAGCGAGGTCGT
This sequence comes from Aurantimonas sp. 22II-16-19i, assembly GCF_002088275.1. GTDB lineage: Bacteria > Pseudomonadota > Alphaproteobacteria > Rhizobiales > Rhizobiaceae > Jiella. Next base: position 511,344 of record NZ_AQQS01000001.1, on the reverse strand, counting down.
CCTCGTCGTGTCGATGGCGATCGGCCTGTCGTTCCTGGCGACCATCCTTCCCTCCTGGCGAGCCTCGCGGCTCGATCCGGTCGAGGCTTTGCGGTACGAATGATGGCTGAACCCCATGCGCTGCGGCTCGATGCCGTCGGCAAAGAGTACGTGCAGGGCGAGAACCGCCTGACCATCCTCGACAGGGCCGAGCTGACGCTCGCTCCCGGCGAGATGGTGGCGCTGGTCGCGCCGTCCGGCGCCGGCAAGTCGACGCTGCTCCACATCGCCGGGCTGCTCGACCGGCCCGACAGCGGCGAGGTCTACATCGGCGGCGTCGCCTGCGGCACGCTCGGCGACGAGAAGCGCACCGCGATGCGCCGCCAGGCGATCGGCTTCGTCTACCAGTTCCATCATCTCCTGCCGGAGTTCTCGGCGCTCGAGAACGTCATGCTGCCGCAGATGATCGGCGGCCTCTCGCAGAAGGGCGCCGCCACGAGGGCGCAGGAGCTTCTCGACTACATGCGGATCGGCGCGCGCTCGCAGCATCGGCCGGCCGAGCTTTCTGGCGGCGAGCAGCAGCGCGTTGCCATCGCCCGCGCCGTCGCCAATTCGCCCCACGTGCTGCTCGCCGACGAGCCCACCGGCAATCTCGATCCGACGACGTCCGGCTACGTCTTCGACGCACTGACGGCGCTGGTGCGCCAGTCCGGCGTGGCGGCGCTGATCGCCACCCACAATCACGACCTCGCCCGGCGCATGGATCACGCGATCACGCTCGAAGCTGGCAGGATCGTCCCGCTCGACATGGGCTGACCGCCGCAAGCCTGCGGCATCGTCGCCTGGACCAACCCGAATCATCGAACTGTCGCAGGCATTTGCCGGCGCGTTCCCGCAGGCCGCGGCCTGCGGGAACGCCTGCCTGCGATCGCCTGCCTCGCCGAGATATGGTCCTGGCTACAGGAATTCGCTTTCGGCGAGAACGCGGCGCTTGACGTCGGGAACAAAATAAGAACAAATAGGGACATAAGAGAAAACAGGAGGTCACGTCATGCTCGATTTCGCCAAGGATGTCCTTTCCCTCGCGGCCATTTCCAGCTTCCTCTTCGCCCTCAGCCTCGTCATCCACGCCGTCTGATCCCGACGTGGCGGCCACGCTGGCCGCACCCTTGCTCCCGGCCCCGATCCCGTTGCCATGCCTATGCCGGCGCCTGGTTGTGAGCGAAGGTGGAAGGCGCGGCTTTTCTGGGGACATGGAGCGCACCGGCCTTTCATCCGCCGGGTATGAGAACTACGCCTTTCTTGATGGCGGAATGCGTCGGTCGCCGGCGAGCGTTTCCTGAAAGCCGCGCCCGGACGGGCGAGCCTGCCGTCACCGCGGCGGACAGCAATGCATGAGGTCACTTCCATGGCGGACAGCGCGACGACCCGGATCGCAGACCCCTTGCCCTTCGTGCATCTGCGCGTCCACAGCTCCTTTTCGCTGCTCGAAGGGGCGCTGAAGCTCGACCAGATCATCAAGTTCGCCACCGGCGACGAGGCCCCCGCGATCGGCATCGCCGACAGCAACAACCTGTTCGGCGCGCTGGAATTCTCCGAGAAGGCGTCGAAGGCGGGAATCCAGCCGATCGTCGGCTGCCAGCTGGACGTCGATTTCGCCGATTCCGAAGTTGACAGCCGGCCGGGGCGAGGCGATCGCGGCCTGGCGCCGATCGGCCAGCTGGTGTTGATCGCGGCCACCGAGGAGGGCTACGACAATCTCGTCGAAATCGTCTCGCTGGCCTATCTCGGGCATCCGGACAACCAGCGGCCGCATGTCACGCTGGAGTGGATCGCGTCCCGCGCCGCAGGCGTGATCGCTCTGTCCGGTGGCCCGCTCGGGGTGATCGGGACAGCGCTGGCGGCCGAGCGCAGCGCCATCGCCCGGCAGCGGATCGAGCGCCTCGCCGCGATCTTCGGCGACCGGCTCTATGTCGAACTGCAGCGGCAATCCGGCTACAACCGCCGCATCGAGGCCGAGACGGTGGAACTGGCCTATGAGCTGGGCCTGCCGCTCGTCGCCACCAACGAGCCCTTTTTCGCCTGCCCCGACGATTTCGAGGCCCATGACGCGCTGCTTGCCGTCGCCAGCAACCGGCTGGTCAGCCACGAGGACCGGCGCCGGCTGACCCGCGACCATTGCCTCAAGAGCAAGTCGGAAATGGCGATGCTCTTCGCCGATCTTCCCGAGGCGCTGGAAAGCACGGTCGAGATCGCCCGGCGCTGCTCCTACCGGCCGCGCACCCGCGCACCGATCCTGCCGCGCTTTGCCGGCGCGGATGCCGAGCCGGTGGCTGCGGACGCGGCGGAGGTCGCGGAACTGCGGCGTCAGGCCTTCGAGGGGCTGGAAGCGCGGCTGACGAAGCTCGGCTGCGCGCCGGGAGTCTCCGAGGCGGCCTATCGCGATCGTCTCGACTTCGAGCTCGGCATCATCGAGCGGATGAAGTTCCCGGGATACTTCCTGATCGTTTCGGACTTCATCAAATGGGCAAAGGCGCAAGGCATCCCGGTCGGGCCCGGGCGCGGATCGGGCGCCGGCTCCCTCGTCGCCTATTCCCTGACGATCACCGACCTCGATCCTTTGCGCTTCTCGCTGCTGTTCGAGCGCTTCCTCAACCCCGAGCGCGTCTCGATGCCGGATTTCGACATCGACTTCTGCCAGGACCGGCGTGAAGAGGTCATCCGCTACGTCCAGGAGAAATACGGGCGCGAGCAGGTCGGCCAGATCATCACCTTCGGAACGCTGCAGGCCCGGGCCGTGCTGCGCGACGTCGGCCGGGTGCTGGAAATGTCGTATGGCCAGGTCGACAAGCTCTGCAAGCTGGTGCCGCAGAACCCCGCCAATCCGGTGACCCTCGCCCAGGCGCTGGAGGAGGAGCCGCGGCTCGCCGAGGCGCGCAAGGCCGAGGATGTGGTCGACCGGCTGATCTCGATCGCCCTGAAGCTCGAGGGGCTCTACCGCCACGCCTCGACCCACGCGGCGGGCATCGTCATCGGCGACCGGCCGCTGTCGAAGCTCGTGCCGATGTATCGCGATCCGCGATCCGACATGCCGGTCACCCAGTTCAACATGAAGTGGGTCGAGCCGGCGGGGCTGGTGAAGTTCGACTTCCTCGGCCTGAAGACCCTGACGACCCTGAAGACGGCGGTCGATCTCATCGCCCGCAAGGGCATCGACATCGACCTGTCGGCCCTGCCGCTCGACGACGCCAAAACCTACGAGATGCTGACCCGCGGCGAGACCGTGGGCGTCTTCCAGGTGGAATCGGTCGGCATGCGCAAGGCGCTGATCGGCATGCGGCCGGACTGCCTCGAGGACATCATCGCCCTGGTGGCGCTCTACCGTCCGGGACCGATGGAGAACATCCCGACCTACAATGCCCGCAAGCACAAGGAGGAGGAGCCGGACTTCCTCCATCCGATGCTCGAGCCGATCCTGAAGGAGACGCAAGGCGTCATCATCTATCAGGAGCAGGTGATGCAGATCGCCCAGGTCCTGTCCGGCTACTCCCTCGGCGAGGCCGATCTCCTGCGCCGCGCCATGGGCAAGAAGATCCGCGCCGAGATGGACAAGCAGCGGGTGCGCTTCGTCGAGGGCGCGGTGAAGAACGGCATCGCCAAGGGCCAGGCGAACACGATCTTCGACCTTCTGGCCAAGTTTGCCGACTACGGCTTCAACAAGTCGCACGCGGCCTGCTACGCCCTCGTCGCCTATCAGACTGCCTATCTGAAGGCCAACCATCCGGTCGAGTTCCTCGCCGCGTCGATGACGCTCGATACCGGCAACACCGACAAGCTGAACGATTTCCGCTCCGATGCGCGGCGGCTGGGCATCGAGGTGGTGCAGCCCTCGGTGCAGACCTCGCACAAGGCCTTCGAGGTCGGCGACAACAAGATCTTCTACGCCCTTGCGGCCATCAAGGGGGTCGGCGAGCACGCCGTCATCCACATCGTCGAGCGGCGGGGGGACAAGCCCTTCGCCTCGCTGGAGGATTTCTGCGCGCGGATCGATCCGAAGATCGTCAACAAGCGCACGCTCGAATTCCTCATCGCGGCGGGCGCGTTCGACTGCTTCGGCCACGACCGCTCGCTGCTCTACGCCAATATCGAGCGAATGGCGTCCTACGCGCTGCGGGTCTCGGAGGGACGCGCCACCGGCCAGCACGACATGTTCGGCCAGGCGGCGGGCGGGGCGCCGGAACCTCTGGCGCTCGGCCCTGCGCCGCTGTGGACCGCCTCGGAAAAGCTGATGAAGGAGTTCCAGGCGGTGGGCTTCTATCTCTCCGCCCATCCCCTCGACGAGTACAAGGACGTGTTGCGGCGGCTGCGCGTGCAGTCCCATACGGAAGTCGTCTCCGCCGTGAAGCGCGGCGCCAGCGCCGGCAGGCTCGCCGGCACCGTGACCTCGCGCCAGGAGCGAAAGACCCGCACCGGTGGCAAGATCGGCATCGTGCAGCTATCCGATCCGAGCGGCCAGTACGAGGTCGTCTTGTTCTCCGAGGCGCTCGTCGCCTTCCGCGACGTGCTCGAGCCCGGTGCGTCCGTCATCGTCACGGTCTCGGCCGAGGAGCGGCCGGAGGGGATATCGCTGCGTGCCCAGCAGGTGCAGTCGCTGGAGGACGAGGCGGTGCGGACCCAGAAGGCGCTGCGCGTCTTCATGCGGGACGCCAAGCCGCTGACGAGCTTCCGCAGCCAGCTGTCGAGCGACGGCGACAGCGAGGTGTCGCTGGTTCTCGTGCGCGACGAGGGCGAGCGGGAGGTCGAGATCACGCTGCCGGGCCGCTACCGGGTGTCGCCGCAGATGGCGAGTGCCGTCAAGGCGGCGCCGGGCGTGCTGGACGTCGAACTCCTTTAGGGCGGGCGGCTAGGGCGGGCGGCGGACACGGTACGGCCGCCTGCGGTCCTCCCGGGCCAGGGCCGATCGGGCTCCGGCTCCCGGCGTCGCCAGCCATCGGCAACTCGTCCGTCCAAGGCCTCTCAGCGTCAGACGTCCACCGTCGCAGGCACCCGCCACATCAGTCGGCGGGCGCGTCGGCCGCGGGATCGCCCGTCCGCGCCGGGTCGGGGCGGCGGCGTTCGAGGCGCCCGAAGGTGATGCCGGTCTCGATCGCGCTCTTGCCGAACTTGCCGCGCAGATTGTCGAGGGCGGCTTCGGCCCGCGCCCGCTTCGCTGCTCCCTGGTCGACGAGATCGACCGGATCGGCACGCAGTGCCGGGGAAAAATCCGCGCAACCGATGCCGATCAGGCGAAACCTGGTGCCGTCTGCCTCCTTTTCGAGAAGCGCGCGGCCGGTGGCGAAGATGCGGTCGGCGAGGCGGGTCGGATCGCCGAGCCTGCGGTTGCGGGTCCGGATCGCGAAGTCCGCGGTCTTGAGCTTCAGGACGATGGTGGAGGCGGCGAGGTCGGTCTTCTTCAGCCGCGCCGCGACGGTTTCGCTGAGATCGCGCAGGATCGGCGTCAATGCGTCCAGGGACGAGATGTCGGTGTCGAAGGTCGTCTCGGCGGAGATGCTCTTGGCCTCGCCGCGGGGATTGACCGGTCGCTCGTCGATGCCGCGCGCCAGCCGAAAGAGCCGCCGGCCCGTCTCGCCATAGCGCTTCATCAGGTCGGTCTCTTCCATCGTCTGGAGCTGGCCGATGCGGGTGAGGCCGTCGCGCGCGAGCTTCTGCTCCATCGCCTGGCCGACGCCCCAGATCAGGGTGATCGGCTTGCCCGCGAGAAAGCTCAGCGTCTCGCCCCGCCCGATGACCGAGAAGCCGCGTGGCTTTTCCAGGTCACTGGCGATCTTGGCGAGGAACTTGTTGTGGGACAGTCCGATGGAGACGGTGATGCCGAGGCTCGTCTCGATGCGTCTGGCAAGGCGGGCGAGCGTGACGCTGCTCGGCTCGCCGTGGAGGGCCTGCGTCCCCGCGAGATCGAGGAAGGCCTCGTCGATCGACAGCGGCTCGACCAGCGGCGTGATCTCGCTCATCAGCGCCCGGACGGTGCGGCCGACGCCGACATATTTCTCCATGTTCGGCCGGATGACGACGGCGTCGGGGCAGAGCTTCAGCGCCTTGAACATTGGCATGGCGGACCGCACGCCTCTGATGCGGGCGATGTAGCAGGCGGTGGAGACGACGCCCCGCCGGCCGCCCCCGATGATCAGGGGCTTGTCGGCGAGCTCCGGCCGATCGCGCTTCTCGATGCTGGCATAGAACGCATCGCAGTCGATATGGGCGAGGGAGAGCTGCGAGGCCTCCGGATGGTCGAGAAGGCGCGGGCTGCCGCAGTGGCGGCAACGGCGCGGACCGGCCTTTCCCGGGGCGAAGCAGTCGCGGCAGAAAGTCGAGATGTCGGAGATCGGCATGGCGGTCGCACCCGGTGAGCGACGATCATAGCCGAACGAAGGAGGAACGGCGAGATGACGCTGGCAAGCCGGCAGGGGGAATTTTCGACGGGAGGCGAGAAATCAGTCGCCGATCCATGTCCGGATGATCACCTCCGCCTCGCTCCAGTCGCGGGCGCTGGCTGCCGCCGCCGTCAGCGCCGGCAGATGGGGCCGGAACACCTCGTTCGCCATCAGATGCAGGAGCCGCACGTGGGGCGCGCTGCGATGCACGACGGCGAGATTGGGCGGCAGGTCGTCGACGAAGACCACCGGCCCGCTCCTGCGGGCGCAGAGCTCGGCCATCACAGCCCCCTTGGAGCGTTCGGTCGCGATCATCGGAAAGGCGAGGCCGGCATCGTCGAGAAGCCGTCGACGCCGATCGTAGTGGCTGGGAGTCATCGCCGTGAGGAACAGGATGTCGGCGCGCAGCGACAGGCGTGCGAGCGCCTCGCCGACGCCCGGCACGGGCGGCTGGCGCGTCTGCTGCTCGTGGTAGAGCTGCTGGGTGATCGCTTCCAGACGGGGGCCCGATAGCGCGGCGCCCGTCGCGATCGAGCGGACATTGCCGGTCAGCCGGAAGCTATCCGGATGCAGACGGGCGCCGTGCTCGTCGAGCAGGCGACAAAATGGGCTGATGAATTCCAGAACAACTTCATCGACATCCAGAACGAGAAGTGCATTATTCCGCTGCGGAAGAGAATCGACGGACGGGCCCGCTGTTTCAGGCTTCGAGGTCACGGCAGATCACAATTTTGAGAGGTTTCATTCGGAAACCTCGTCGACAGGGTGCAGTGCCATCCGTGCGGCCGGCACCTGATGGAGCGGCAGGCCCTCCGCTTCGCAGAACGCCGCAAGCGTCGGTTCGTGCCCGAGAATGAAGTCGAGAACTCCCGGCAGGAAGCCGTCCTCCTGCGCCGCGCGCCGCAGGCTGGCGGGGTCGAGACCGGTGAGCCCGAGAAACCGGGGCAGGAGAACGGGATCGGCGGCGATGAAGGCGAGGGCCTTGATCGCAATCGCCTGCGCCGCTTCCGCGTCGAGGGCGTTTCGTCTGTCGCCAGGCCGGCGCGGCAGCCGCGGATCGTTAACGAACGTCAATGGATCGATACCCGATTCTTAAAGAAATTCGCTTACATAAGCTGGAGTAGCCGAATTATTCGGACGGGTCGAGGCAGGGAGTATCGACGATGACAAAGACCGTCATGATCGTCGAGGACAATGAGCTGAACATGAAGCTGTTCCGCGATCTCCTCGTGGCGCACGGCTACGACACCGTGCAGACCCGAAGTGGCCTGGAAGCGATGGATCTCGCCCGTGCCCACAGGCCGGACCTGATCCTGATGGACATTCAGCTGCCGGAAATCTCCGGGCTGGACGTCACTCGCCAGCTCAAGGCGGATCCGGAGCTGTTCAAGATCCCGATCGTCGCAGTGACCGCCTTCGCCATGAAGGGCGACGAGGAGCGGATCCGGCAGGGGGGCTGCGAGGCCTACATCTCCAAGCCGATCTCGGTGAACCGCTTCATGGAAGTGATTCGTTCCTTCCTCGACGACGCCTGAGCCGCCCGATGACCGCGCGCATTCTCGTCGTCGACGACATCGAGGTGAACCTGCGGCTGCTATCGGCGCGACTTGCCGCGGAATATTACGACGTCGTCACCGCCATCAGCGGCGAGGCGGCCCTCGAGGTGCTCGCGCAGCAGCCCGTCGACCTCGTCCTTCTCGACGTGATGATGCCCGGGCTCGACGGTTTCGAGGTCTGCCGCAGGATCAAGGCAGCGCCGGGATCGATGCATGTCCCGGTCGTCCTGATCACCGCGCTCGACCAACCGGAAGACCGGCTGGCCGGCCTCGAGGCAGGCGCCGACGACTTTCTGACCAAGCCGGTCGGAGACCTGGCGCTGCTGGCGCGGGTGCGCAGCCTGGCGCGGCTGAAGCGCGTGACGGACGAGCTGCGCCTGAGGGCGGAAACGGCGATGCAACTGGTCGGCGGCGAGATGGAGTTGCTGCGGCAGCTCGCGACGGAGAGGTCGCATACGCTCGCCCTGATCGAGGCGGCAGAGGACGGACGCCTGATCGAGCGGCGACTGCGCGGCGAGACCGAGCTGACGATCCTCTTCCAGGCTGCGGACTTCCTCGATCGGGCAGCCGGCGACGGCATCGATGTTCTCGTCGTCGATCTGGCCGCCACGACGCACGATCCGCTGCGGCTGATCTCGCAGCTCCGGTCCGGGCAGGCGACCCGCCTCAAGCCGATCCTCGCCCTCGCCGAGGCCGGCGACGAGACGAAGGCGGCACGCGCGCTGGAGCTCGGCGCCAACGACTATGTTCCGAGGCCCATCGACCGCAACGAGCTCGCAGCCCGGCTGCGCACGCAGCTGCGCCGTTCGCGATACGACGAAGGCCTGCGCCGCTCGCTGCAGCAGACCATCGAACTTGCCGTCACCGATCCCCTGACCGGTCTCCACAATCGCCGCTTCCTCGACATCCATCTCGATCGCGCCGCAAATGCCGAAGGGACCTTCTCTGTCGCGCTGCTCGACATCGACCATTTCAAGCGCATCAACGACGGCTTCGGCCATGATGCGGGAGACAGGGTGCTGATCGAATTCGCCCGCCGGCTGCGGGGCGCGATTCGCGCGAGCGATCTGGCGTGCCGGTATGGCGGCGAGGAATTCGCGGTGCTCATGGCAGGCGCCGACGCCGAGACCGCCTTCGGTGTCGCCGAACGGATCCGCAACGCCGTGTCGGAAGCCCTGTTCTCGATCGGCGGCGAGGCACTGGCGGTGACGGTCAGCGCGGGCCTTGCCCTGTCGCGGGGCGGCGAGACGCGCAGCGCCATTCTCAAGCGGGCCGACGCGGCGCTCTACGAGGCCAAACGCGCGGGCCGCAATCGCGTCGCCAGTGCCGAGGCGGCGTGAGGGTCCTGCACCGGCAAGTTGGGGATAAGCCCGCGCGGGGCGGCTTCGACGGTTGGCAGGATCTTAACCCTCTTGCTAAAACTTTCCTCTTCGAGCCGGCGGCGAAGTTGCAATTCGACCGGTTCTGAGCAAGTGTTCCCTCAAGGAATTCAGGGCGCCTGCTGCCTCTTGCCAGGCCCCCGAGTTACCCCATGGAATGCTCAGGTCCGCCGCATCTCCTGGGTCCCGTGGGGGGTCGGTCGGCACCGCGCAATGACGGTTTCCTCGTACTGTCGCGCGAATGCCGGCCGGCCACTGATTCCTTCCTCTCTCAGCAATTGCCTCAAGCCCAGACCGCCTGTTTCCGGGTTGGATGCCGTCTCTTCACGCCGTGACGGGGCTGCGCCGTCCTGCGACGCCAGCGTTGCGGATGTCTCGTCGGGAATGCCTGGCGTCGATATGCGGATGCCGGACATCCTGCGGAGATGCCCTAAGATCGTCGGGATGGGTGTGGGCTGACATTCATCAGACGTTGAAAGGCTCAAGGCGCGCGTCAGCCGGCTCGTCCGATGGGGCGATTCCCTGCCTGCGCTTCACTTGCGCGCCGTGCCACAGGTCTCGTCGTGGCCGGTGCAGGGAATGTCACGGTCGACGCCGCGAATGGAACTGTCGCCGAAGGAGCGTCATGACGCTCCGGGTCGCCATGAACTTGCCTCGTCCGGCTGGACACCGGGTCGGCCGAGGTGACGTGTAGGGGCCCTGATCTTGCGAAGCAGCAAGGGCCGACGCTCCGGCTCGGTGCGGATGGGCGCCGCAGCAACCGATGCCCGTAAAGGCTTCGGGCCCGGCCTAGTGGCCGAGCCCGAAGAGTCTCAGAAAAAACTGCGGCGGGCCCACCACCCGGTGCGCCGCGGCTTGCCGTCTTCGCCGCTCGCCTCTTCGCCGGTCGAGGACGTCACCACCGGCTCCCTGGGAGCTGCGGGTTCGGGAACGTCGTCATTGGCTGGCTGATCTGCGCCAGACTGATCGGCAGCAGCCTGATCGGCCGCGACGACCTCCTCGCCGGCCGCAACGGTTTCCGCCGCGCCGCCGTCGTCGCTCGACGTGACAGCTTCCGGCTGGCTCGCTTCGGCCTCGGGCACCTCGACATGATCGATGGGGTCCGCCGCCTCGACGCTATGCTCCACCGGCGCCTCGGCGTGATGCTCCGGCTCCTCGCTGTGCGGGGCCTGCGACCAGACCTGCTCCGAGACCACGACCGTGTCGCTGACCGTCTCGCTCACCACGGCGACCGCCACGGCGTCCTCATGGGCTTCGTCATGCGGAGCGTCCGAAAACGCCTCCGGCGCGACGACATGCGCAGTGGCTTCGCCGGAGAAGACCGTCTCTTCCTGCCGCGTCTCGCTGGCGACCACGGCGGCCTCGCTCACGGCGGCGACCGGCTCGGTGCCGTTGCCGGCTTCTTCGCCGGCCTCGCCATTCTGGTCCCGGTGGCGCCTGCCGCCCCGGCGGCCGCGCCGGCGGCGGCGCGAGCCGCGATCGCCATCATCGGCTTCGCCCGACGCGTCGTCATCGCTCTCATCGCTCTCGTCTTCGCCGCTCTCGGCTTCCTCGCCCGAATCGGTCGAGCCGTCCGAGGAGGCGTTCGCCTCCCCATTCTGGGCGTCCTCGCGTTCGCCCCGCCGGCGCCGCCGCCGCCGGCGACGGCGCTTGCCGTCGCCCTCGTCCTTCTGGGTGTCGCTCGCCTTCGTATCGGTCTCTTCGGCGACGGCCTCTTCGGGCGCCTCCTCCTCGACGACGTCGATCTCCTCATCGGCGACGACCGATTCGGGATGCGCCGCGATCTGCCGGATGATCGGCTGTTCCGCCGGAGCGCCGTGTTCGATCGTCACGCCCTGGTGGCCGGCGGCTTCATCGGCCTCGATGGTGATCCTCAGGCCGAAATGCTGCTCCAGCTCGTCGATCCGCTTGCGCTTCTCGTTGAGGACGTAGATCGCCGTCGCGGTCGGAACCTTGACGACGAGATCGTGGGTCGCGTGCTTCTGCAGGTGCTCCTCGATCGTGCGCAGCACGTGCAGCGCCAGCGAGGAAGCCGAGCGGATATGGCCGGCACCGCCACAGACCGGGCAGGCCTGCATGGTGGATTCCAGCACGCTGGCGCGAATGCGCTGGCGGCTCATCTCCAGAAGACCGAAATGGGAGATCTTGCCGACCTGGATGCGCGCCCGGTCGTCCTTCAGGCAATCCTTGATCTTCTTCTCGACGGCGCGGTTGTTGCGCTTCTCTTCCATGTCGATGAAGTCGATGACGATCAGGCCGGCGAGGTCGCGCAGCCGGAGCTGCCTCGCGACCTCCTCGGCCGCCTCCAGATTGGTCTGGTAGGCGGTGTCCTCGATCGAATGCTCCCGCGTCGAGCGGCCGGAGTTGACGTCGATGGCGACCAGCGCCTCGGTCTGGTTGATGATGATGTAGCCGCCGGACTTCAGCGTGACATGCGGCTGCAGCATCTTGTCGAGCTGGGTCTCGATGCCCTGGCGGGCGAAGATCGGCGTCGGGTCGCGGTACGGCTGGACGACCTTTGCCTGGCTCGGCATCAGCATCCGCATGAAGTCCTTGGCCTCGCGGTAGCCGCCTTCGCCGGCGACCAGGATCTGGTCGATGTCCTTGTTGTAGAGGTCGCGGATCGAGCGCTTGATCAGGCTGCCTTCCTCATAGACGAGGGCAGGGGCGATCGAGGAGAGGGTGACGGTTCGCACCGTCTCCCACAGCCGCATCAGATATTCGTAGTCGCGCTTGACCTCGGCCTTGGTGCGGTTGGCGCCGGCGGTCCGCAGGATGATGCCCATGCCGCGCGGCACTTCGAGGTCGCGCACCACGTCCTTCAGACGCTTGCGGTCGGCGGCATTGGTGATCTTGCGGGAGATGCCGCCGCCGCGCGCGGTGTTCGGCATCAGGACCGAATAGCGACCGGCGAGCGACAGATAGGTCGTCAGCGCCGCGCCCTTGTTGCCGCGCTCTTCCTTGACGACCTGGACGAGCAGGATCTGGCGGCGCTTGATGACCTCCTGGATCTTGTACTGGCGCCGCGGGCGGCTCTGGCGGACCGGGACCTCCTCCATCGCGTCCTCGGAGCCGAGATCGTCGATCTCCTCGGGCTCGCCATCCTCGTCGGCGTTATCGTCGGTGTCGGCGTCCCGGCCGCGGCCACGCGGCCGCCGGCCACGGCGCGGCTTGCGCGAACGGCCGTTGTCTTCGCCCTCGTCGGAAGAGGTCTCGTCCGCGTCGTCGTCGGAGCCCTCGGCCTCGTCGGCGCCGCGGGCCTCGATCGTGTCGGACGCATCGTCGTGACGGTCCTGCGCATGCGGCGCGTCGTCGCGGCCGTCGCCGGTCGCGGCGACATCGTCATCGCCGGTCTCGCCGGCATTGTCCGAAACGTCCTCGGCGACCGTTTCGCCGTCCTCGCGGGCGGCAGCCTTGCCGCGCGTCCGGCCGCGACCGCGCTGCGCCTTGGGGGCGGGCTTGGCCTTCGGCTCGTCGTCGTCGTCCTCGTCGCCGCGCGCCATCTCCTCGGCGAGCAGCGCCTCGCGATCGGCCTTCGGGATCTGGTAGTAGTCGGGGTGGATTTCGGAGAAGGCGAGGAAGCCGTGGCGGTTGCCGCCATACTCGACGAAGGCGGCCTGCAGCGACGGTTCGACCCGCGTGACCTTGGCGAGGTAGATGTTCCCCTTGAGCTGCTTCTTGTGTTCCGATTCGAAATCGAACTCTTCGATCCGGCTACCGCGGACGACGACGACGCGCGTCTCTTCCGGGTGGGACGCGTCGATCAGCATTTTGTTTGCCATGAGATGACTCCCCGGCGCTCGCGCAAGGGACACGCATCCGGCAGATCATCGCCAAGCGGTCTTTCGTTGGGCGCGAGCCCGACTGGGCCGTGCATACAGGCCGCTGCTCGACGATTCCGCGCTGATGACCGGCCGCAACGAGGCGGACGCTGGGCAACGACTGACGGTGAAAATCGGACAGATGCGGCAAATACACGACCTTATAACAACAGGTGACCGCCATCGGGCGGCCGATGAAACGTCGCGCATGCGCCCCCGGGCGGGCGGCGCATCTCGACGAGAAGTGTGCCGATCGCAGTTCCAGCTGCGGCATCGGCGAAAAACCTCGACTTGAGGCGGGGTGGTGGAACGCAGCATCGCCTCTCGGGCGGGTCGGCATCCGACACGGGGCGGCGTGCGCCTGACGCGGGCTTCCGAACCTCTTGCCGGCGACGCGATTTCCGCCACCACAAACCTCGATCCTGCTTTTATGACGGGTTATTGACCATGACAAGGGTGCTGCCCGTTCGGCAGGCGGTCAAAGCGACGAAATCGGTGCGAAAACCCGGTTCCGAAGCCATCCCGCCGAGCTTCGCGCAAGGCTCGCCAGCCATTGATCCGGTCGGGCGTCCGGCATGGACGCCTCGACGCGGCGTTCCGCCCTGTCGCAGCGACGTTCATCCGGCACGACCTGTTGCGCGAGCACCGGCTGCGCAACGGCTGGTGCCGAGGCGGAGGCGCTCGTCGTCCGGGTGCCCTGATCTGGCCATGGCGGATGTGCTATGGCCGCGGCACCGATCGTCGGAGGTCGTCTGCGCACTGACACTGAAAGTGACCTTTCGCCACAGGCAACCGTGGAAAGATGTCCGAATGATCGCCGGCCGTTCGCTCGCTGCTCTCGTCCTTGCCCTTCTCGTTCCGGTTCTCGGCCTTTCGGCCAGTGGTGTCGCGATGGCCGGAGAGGAGCGCGTCATCACCCGCATCGAGCCCACCGCCAGCAAGGCCGGCCTGTCGGTTCGCTTCACGCTCACCGGCAAGACCCGCGTCCGCAGCTTCGCCCTGAAGAATCCCGACCGCATCGCGGTGGACTTCGAGGACACGGTTCCGGCCGTCGGGTTCGACCAGCTGCCGGACAATCCGCTGGCCTCGACGGTGCGCCACGGGCTCGTGACCGCGGATCGCTACCGGGTGATCTTCCGGCTCAAGGCTCCGGCGGCCGCCGCCTTGAGCGAGCGGTTGGAGGACGGCAGTCAGGTCGTCGACGTCGCGCTCACGGTGCCGGGCCGCGCGCCTGACGACGCGGGGCAGGTTGCGGCCACGGCGGCCGAGCCGTCGGCTCCCCGGAGCGAGGACGGTCCCCCGGCCCGGACGGCCGGTCCCCGGAAGCTGACGATCGTCATCGATCCCGGTCATGGCGGCGACGACAAGGGTGCCGTCTCGCCCTCCGGGACCATGGAGAAGAACGTCAATCTGGAAAACGCCCGGATGCTGCGTGACCTCCTTCGCGCTTATCCGAACGTCGACGCGGAGCTCACCCGCAACAGCGACGTTTTCATCCCGCTCGACGCGCGGGCCGCGGCGGCGCGCGAGTTCGGAGCCGATCTCTTTCTCTCCATCCACGCCGATTCGATTCATTACAAGGCGCTGCGCGGGGCGACGGTCTACACATTGTCGGAAGACGCATCGGACGAGCTCTCCCGGCAGATCGCCGCGAACGAGAACGCCTCCGACCGTTTCGCTCCGACGGGCTTCCAGGAGACCTCGCCGGAGATCTTCGACATCCTGCTCGACCTGACGCGCCGGGAGACGGTGAGCTTTTCCGAGCACTTCGCCTCGGCCCTCGTCACCGACCTGTCGAGGCGCAACATCGAACTCATCAAGAACCCGAAGCGCTCGGCGGGCTTCCGGGTCCTGAAGGCGCCGGACATCCCCTCGGTTCTGGTCGAGATGGGGTTCCTGTCCAACGACAAGGACGAGAAGCTGCTGAAGGACGACGCGTGGCGGCGCAAGATCACCTCCGCCATCGCCGAATCGATCATCGGGTTCTTTCGCGGCGGCCAGGCGGACGCGCTCAAGGCGGCGGAAGGGCGCGGCTGAAAAGCACCGCCCGATCAGCCGGTTGGATGCTGGGGCGATTCGCCGCTGCGACGCTGGCGTCGCAGCCGGATCGGCAAAGCTTGACCGGGCCTTGTCGGGTTTGCGAATGTTCGTGGCAATTCGGCAACATTCATCTGCGCAGATGCCGGAAAATCCGGGCCGATCCATCGCAACGCCGCAATTTGCGGTCATGGCAGGCTTGTCCCCGCGCGGTCCAGCGGGGAGAGGGATGGGGCGGCCATCCCTGAGGGGGAGGGCGATCGGCTGAGCGATCGTCCGCCGGACAGTGGGCCTAGGGCAGCGGGCGCCAGGCAATGCGGGCGCCGGACAATCCGGGCGGCCGGACGGAGTTTCGATGATCAGACTGATCGGTTATTTCTTCGGCATCGGGTCGGTTCTCTTCATCTTCGTCGCCGGTGCGGTGGCGTGGTATGTCGAGCGCACGGCCGAGGGGCTGCCGGACTATCAGGTGCTGGCCAAGTACGAGCCGCCGGTGACGACGCGGGTACACGCCTCCGACGGGCAGCTGATGGCGGAATATGCGTCCCAGCGCCGGCTGTTCCTGCCGATCCAGGCGATCCCGGACCTCGTCAAGAACGCCTTCCTCTCCGCCGAGGACAAGAACTTCTACTCCCATCCCGGCATCGACATCGAGGGCGTCGGGCGCGCCGTCATGGTGCTCGCCAAGGGCGGGCGCATGCAGGGCGCCTCGACCATCACCCAGCAGGTGGCGAAGAACTTCCTCCTGACCAACGAGCGCACCCTCGACCGCAAGCTCAAGGAGGCGATCCTCTCGCTGCGCATCGAGCAGGCCTATTCGAAGGACAAGATCCTCGAACTCTATCTGAACGAGATCTATCTCGGCATGGGCTCCTACGGCATCGCCGCCGCGGCTCTGGCCTATTTCGACAAGTCGGTGACCGAGCTGAGCGTCGAGGAAGCCGCCTATCTCGCCGCGCTGCCGAAGGCGCCGGAGAACTACAATCCGTTTCGCGACTACGATCGGGCGCTCGACCGCCGCAACTGGGTGATCGCCCAGATGACGGCGAACGGCGTCATCGATCAGCAGGAGGCCAGCGCGGCGAAGGAGAAGCCGATCAAGGTCAATCCGCGCCCGTCCGGCACCTATCTCGCCTCCTCCCAGTACTTCACCGAGGACGTGCGCCGCGAAATCGTCCAGCGCTACGGCTCCAAGGCGCTCTACGAGGGCGGACTCTCGGTCAGAACGACCCTCGACCCGGCCCTGCAGAAGGAGGCGAGGGCGGCGCTGCAGAACGCGCTCGTCGCCTTCGACCAGCAGCGCGGCTACCGCGGCCCGGTGACGACCATCGATATCGGCAGCGACTGGGGCGCCGAGGTCGGCAAGGTCGAGGCCCTGGCGGACGTGCCGCAGTGGCGGCTCGCCGTGGTGCTCGAAGCCAATGCGGACCGTGTCAGCGTCGGCGTGCAGCCGCGCCGGGCGATCTCGGGGGCGCTGGACAGCCAGCGCGACATCGGCACGATCGCGCTGTCCGACATGAAATGGGCCCTCAGGCTGGACACCAGGGACCAGAAGGGCTCGGTCCGCTCCGCCGACCAGGTGCTGTCGCGTGGCGACGTGGTCTATGTGGAGAAGGCAGGCGACGGCGACGGCTACCTGCTCCGCCAGCCGCCCAAGGTGCAGGGCGCGCTCGTCGCCATGGAGCCGGAGACCGGCCGGGTGCGCGCCATGGTCGGCGGCTTCTCCTACGACCAGTCCGAATTCAACCGGGCCAGCCAAGCCTATCGCCAGCCCGGATCCTCGTTCAAGCCATTCGTCTATTCGGCCGCCCTCGACAACGGCTACACGCCCGCCTCGGTGATCATGGATGGGCCGGTGTCGCTGCCGGACGGCAATGGCGGCTACTGGACGCCGCAGAACTACGGCGGCGGCTATGCCGGTCCCTCGACCCTGCGGCTCGGCATCGAGAAGAGCCGCAACCTCATGACCGTGCGCCTCGCCAAGGACATGGGCATGGATCTCGTCGCCGCCTATGCGGAGCGCTTCGGCATCTACGACCATCTGAAGCCCTATCTGCCGATGGCCCTCGGTGCCGGCGAGACCACCGTCCTGCGGATGGTCACCGCCTATTCGGTGATCGCCAATGGCGGCCGCTCGATCGAGCCGTCGCTGATCGACCGGGTGCAGGACCGCTACGGCCGGACCGTCTACAAGCACGACCAGCGCTTCTGCGCCGACTGCAACACCCGCGAATATGACGGCCAGGCCGAGCCGGAGCTCGTCGACGAGCGCGACCAGGTGCTCGACCCGATGACCGCCTACCAGATCACCTCGATGATGGAGGGTGTCGTCCAGCGCGGCACGGCGACGCGGGTCAAGGCGCTCGGCGTGCCGGTGGCCGGCAAGACCGGCACAACCAACGACGAGAAGGACGCCTGGTTCGTCGGCTTCACGCCGGATCTCGTCTGCGGCGTCTATCTCGGCTACGACAACCCGCAGCCGATGGGTCACGGCGCCACCGGCGGCGGCCTCGCGGCGCCGGTCTTCATCGACTTCATGAAGGAAGCGCTGAAGGGCAAGAAGCCGGTCGACTTCAAGGTGCCCGAGGGCATGGAGCTGATCGCCGTCAACCGCAAGACCGGCATGCGCGCCTCGGGCTCCGGCCCCGACGTGATCATGGAGGCCTTCAAGCCCGGCACGGGCCCGGCGGACTCCTACCAGATCATCGGCGAGGACGAGATTGCTTCGGGCCCCGGCGGCGGCCAGATCTCGCAGCAGGCCGAGCAGGCCATCACCCAGGGCGCCGGCGGACTGTTCTGACCGTCGCCCTGTCGCGGGATCCCTGGCGGTTCGGCTGCCGCGTGTTGACGACGGCGCGCCCGGACCGGTAAGAGCCGGGGCTTCCATCGCAGTTTCGCCACTCCGGGCCAGCATTGCAGCCGGCCCGTCAGCCACTTGCAGGAGAATGCGGCATGCGTGCCGAAATCGAGACCTTGGTCGACGAAATCAAGCAGGCCATAAGCCTGCTGAGGAGGCATCTTTGACTGGGATAAATCCCTCAGACGCCTCGATGTCCTGAACCAGAAGGCCGAAGATCCCTCGATCTGGAACGATCCGGCCGAGGCCCAGGCGCTGATGCGCGAGCGCCAGCAGCTGGAAAGCGCCATCTCAGCGATCCGCTCGCTCGACCAGACCCTCCAGGACAGTATCGAACTCATCGCCATGGGCGAGGAGGAGGGCGACCAGAGCATCGTCACGGAGGCCGAGACGGCGATCCGCGCGGTCAAGGTCGAGGTCGCCAAGCGCCAGATCGAATCGCTGCTCTCGGGCGAGGCCGATTCCAACGACACCTATGTCGAGGTCCATTCCGGTGCCGGCGGCACCGAGAGCCAGGACTGGGCCGAGATGCTGCAGCGCATGTACATGCGCTGGGCGGAGCGCTCGAAGATGAAGGTGGAGGTGCTGGAGGAGCATCCCGGCGAAGAGGCCGGGATCAAGTCCGCGACGCTGCTGTTCAAGGGTCACAACGCCTATGGCTGGATGAAGACCGAATCGGGCGTCCATCGCCTGGTGCGGATCTCGCCCTATGACAGCCAGGCCCGGCGGCACACCTCCTTCGCCTCGGTGTGGGTCTATCCGGTCGTCGACGACACGATCGACATCCAGGTGAACGAGTCGGACTGCCGGATCGACACCTACCGGGCGTCGGGCGCCGGCGGCCAGCACGTCAACACCACCGATTCTGCGGTGCGCATCACCCATATCCCGACCGGCATCGTCGTCGCCTGTCAGCAGGAGCGCTCGCAGCACAAGAACCGGGCCACCGCCTGGAACATGCTGAAGGCGCGGCTCTACGAGGCCGAGCTGGAACGGCGCGAGGCGGCAGCCAACGCCGAGGCCGCCTCGAAGAGCGACATCGGCTGGGGCCACCAGATCCGCTCCTACGTCCTCCAGCCCTACCAGCTGGTCAAGGACCTGCGGACCGGCGTCGAGAGCACCACGCCCCAGGACGTGCTCGACGGCGACATCGACGCCTTCATGGAAGCCGCGCTCGCCCAGCGCGTCGAGGGCGGCAAGGCCGAGGTCGAGGACATCGACTGATGTAGGTCGCGGGCCAAATCAACCGCGGCGGGCAGATACCCGCCGCTCAAGAAACTACGGTTTTCTCGAGTTGGTTCTCGTCTTAGTCGTGCTAGAGCCTCTCTAAGCTCGTAGTTTCGAGGTTCACGTGATCGATAGCTCACACATGGTTGAGTATGTGGCTCTGGTTATGTCGGCGCTTTCTCTAGCCGTCAGCTGGCGTCTGCTCCACATCGCCAAAAGAACCGCAGATGTCGCTGTCGCATCCCTGGATGCCGGTAGAAGCTCGCACGAGCGTCAAGTCCGAGCTTATCCGATAATCCAGCAGGTTCAGGCATATTGGAACTACAAACCGCGCGCTGAGGGCGGCGACGGTACCTCGCTACAACTCACAGTTCGGCCGGATCTCTTCGTTGATCTGACGGTCATAAATTCAGGCGCGACGCCTGCCTACGACGTGATTTTAATCGGTAGAGCCGAGAGATATGCGGCCGACGGCAATTTCTTGAATAGCTCTGCTGAGCGACTGTCAGTTTCTGGACCGACAAGGTGCGGGATGTTGGCAGGGGGGCGTGAAGCCACCCGCCGAATTGTTATTTCGTGCGATGAAGATCTCAAACAAGATCATCATGCAGGGAACGAAATCGCCCTCGGAATAAGCGTCAACTATACAGATGTCTTCGATAAAAAACGAGTGACGGTGCAGCAACGGATTTTCGATTGGCGTTCAATCGATAACAGCCCTTCGAACGTTCGCTTTCGTTGACCTCCGACCACGACGCTTACCCGAAGGCGCGGATCCGGTCGCCGATGCGGAAGAACTTCGCCGGGTCGACGGCGACGCCGTCGCGGCGGACCTCGTAGTGCAGATGCGGGCCGGTGCTGCGCCCCGTCGAGCCGACGGCGCCGATCGTCGCGCCGCGCCCGACCGTCTGGCCGACATCCACCGTGACCCGCGCCATGTGGCCGTAGCGGGTGGAGATGCCGTTGCCGTGGTCGATCTCGACCATGTTGCCGTAGCCGCCGAAATTGCCGGCCTTGGTCACCGTTCCCGGTGCCGTCGCGTGGATGGCGGTTCCCTGGGCCTCGGCGAAGTCGATCCCGGCATGGAGCGCCTTGCGGCCGAGAAACGGATCGGCCCGCACCCCGAAGGTGGAGGTGACGCGCGAGCCCGGCATCGGGCGCTCGAAGGGCAGCTCCCGCGCAACGGCGCTGACGCGCTGGAGCTGGTCGAGGGCGGCGTCGAGCTCGGCGACGCTCGCCTCGAAGGCGTCCGAAGCGGGAACCGGCTCGTAGGGGCCGCCGGTCGCCCCCTCCTGGTCGGAGGCCTCGCCAGAGATGTCGGCCACCGCGATGCCGGCCGAGGCGAGGGCGGTGGAAATCTGCACCGCGCGACCGCGGGCGGTGGAGGCGAGCGCCTCGAGGTTTCGCAGCTGGGCGAGTTCGGCGACGCTGATCGCGGCGCCGATCTGCCGCAGGCTCTCGTCCGAAATGACGGCGCCTGTCCGGCCGCCGGCGCGCGCGGGCTGCGCTGCGGCGGCAACGGGCACAGCGCGTGCCTGGGGCGCGACCTCGGCACGCAGCCGGCCGAGCCAGTCGGCCGTCGCGGCACCGTCGTCGGGAGCGAAGGCGTTGGCGGCAGGAGCTGGGGCAGGGTCGGACGGAGCCGGTGCGCCGGACTCACCGGGAATCGCGTCGATCGCGTCGATCTCGGCATCGCCGGCGATCTCCACCGAATCCGACGCGGGACCGGTGTCGTGGCCCGACAGGTCATCCGATTCCGGTTTCGGCGTCGGGACCGGGACGGCGGCGACGAGAAGGCCGGTGGACGTCGCCCGGTCGAACAGCGGCTGCAGCTTCTCGTAGCGCGCGGCCAGCTGCTCCTGCTGTTCGAGCAGGACGTCGACCTTGCTCTCCACCATCTTGCGGGCGAGGAACTGGCGGCTGGTCGCCCGGTCGAGTTCGGCGCGCAGCGTGGCGATCCGCCGCTCGTAGTCGTCCTGGCCGTCCCAGGGGCGCCCGGCGGCGCCGGTTTCCTCTGGCGCCGACAGGACGTAGCCGAGCGGCATCGTAATGGCCGAGGCCGCGACCAGGACGGTGACGGCGGCTGCGAGGATCAGGCTTCCGCGCCCGACGGTGAAATGCCGGACGCGTTCCCCCTGCGCGATGATGACGGTATGGGGCTCCTTGCGTCGGCCAAAGGTGCTGGTCAGCTTGCTCGCCTGCATCGACATCGATCGCTTGGGTGGGCGGCCCGGGAGAGGGCTCTCGTCGACGGCGATTAGAGGGCGTTAAGGTTAACGTTTGGTTGGCGCGGGCGCTCGGCCCCGGCGGATTTCACCGCGAGCGCGGCGAGAGCGAGCGGTAGAAGGTCGGCGTCAGGCCCGCCTCCGCCCGGGCCCGGTCGTTGAACGGTGCCTTGATCTCGCCGCGGAAGCTCTGGCGAACCAGCACGCCGAAACGCTCGGCGGCGTTGACGCCGTGCCGGGCACACAGGAAGCGGAACCACTTGGCGCCGATGGCGACGTGCTTCTGCTCGTCCCGGTAGATGATCGCCAGGATCTTCGCGGTGTCGAGGTCGCCGACGGCGGTCAGCTTGTCGATCATCGACGGCGTCACGTCGAGGCCGCGCGCCTCGAGGATCAGTGGCACCACGGCGAGCCGCGCCGACAGATCGTGCGCCGTCTCCTCCACCGCCTGCCACAGCCCGTCATGGGCGGGCAGGGCGCCGTAATGGGAGCCGAGTTCGCCCAGCCGGCGCGACAACAGGCCGAAGTGTTTGGCCTCCTCCAGCGCCACCGTCATCCAGCCATCGAAGAAGCTCTGCGGCATCTTCTCGCGGGCGAAGCGCGCGACGATGTCGAGGGCGAGGTCGATGGCGTTCAGCTCGATATGGGCGAGGGCATGGACCAGGACGACCCGTCCCTCCTCGGTATGCACCGAGCGCCGCTTCAGCTTCTTCGGCGAGACCAGCTCCGGCGTCTCGGGCCGTCCCGGCCGGCCGGGATGGGCCGGATCGGTCGGCGAATGGAGGCCGAGCCGACGCGCGAACCAGAGGCGGCAGGCGAGATTCGTCAGCCGCACCTTGTCTTCCAGATCGCTCGCGGCGAGGGCGTCGATGGTCGCCCGCCGCAGCGTGTCCGGCGTCTTCTCGGGAGCCTGTTCCATGCGGTTCAGGCGCCGACCGACAGCTGCCGGGCGGCTTCCAGCACTTCCTCCGCGTGGCCCGGCACCTTCACCTTCGGCCAGATCCGGGCGACCGTGCCGTCCGCGCCGATCAGCGCGGTCGTGCGCTCGACGCCCATGTACTTGCGGCCATACATCGACTTTTCCACCCAGACGCCGAAGGCGTCCAGCAGTACCTTCTCCTCGTCCGACAACAGCCGCACGGCGAGCTCGTATTTGTCGCGAAACTTCTGGTGCTTCTTCACCGGATCCGGCGACACCCCGAAGACGGCGACGCCAGCCGCCTGGAAATCCGCCGCAAGGCCGCTGAAATCAACAGCTTCGCGCGTGCATCCGGAGGTATCGTCCTTCGGGTAGAAGTAGAGGACAAAGGGCTTGCCGCGAACGTCCGCGAGTGCGACCGGATCGCCATGGTCGTCGGGCAAAGTGCAGTCGGGGCAATTCTCGCCGACGGAAATGGTCATCGTGTCATCCTTTCGACGCGAGTTGAAGGAAGGTGCATCCCTCGGGAGTGGCGATCGCGGGCCTCGGCTCGGCGGCGACGACGAATCGCCTGATCATGATCCCTTTCGGGTGCGGCTTGGGAAGCTGATAAATGCGGGAAGTGACGGGGTGCGCAAGGTCCGGGGACCGCTCTTTCGTGGATGGGCGCGGCGACCCGCAGGGAGCAACCCCTCGGGTGACTGACGACCGCCGCGCTCCGGCATGAAATCCGTCGTCAGGATCCTTGCGACGGCAATGGCGGCCGGGCTCGTCTTCGTCGCCGGTGTGCTCGTTCTCCTCGTCGCGACGCCGTTCGGCAACCGGCTGCTTCTCGATCAGAGCCAGCAGCTGGCCGCGAGCCTGCTGCCTGCGGACGTGACGATCGAGGTCGGCTCGCGCCACATCGGCTTCACGCCCTCCGGCGGCATCACGCTGCGCTTCGACGACGTCGTCCTGGCACGGCCGCAGTCGGGGCAGCAGCTTGCAGCGGCCGGAAACGTCGCCGTCGGCTTCAGCCTCCTCGACATCCTTTCGGGCGAACTCTCGGCGCAGAAGCTCCGGGTTGACCACCTCACGGTCGATCCCGATGCGCTCGGCTCCGGAGAAGGCTTCGAGCCGCCGGATGTCGAAGCGATCTTCGCCGCGCTCGACCATGCCGCGGCGAGCGCATCGGGGATGCCGCTGAATGCGATCGAGATCAACGATCTGCAGGCAATCGCGGGCGCCGCCGGTGACACCCGCATCACCCGCGTCGCGGTCGAAAAAGGCGCGGCCGGGATCATCGGGCTCGAGCTTCTCGCCAGCCTTGCGGGTTCCCGCTTCGGCGCCATCGGCACGGCAGAGATCTCTGCCGACGGCCTCGGGCTCGAGCGGCTCGACCTTCAGACGGGCGAGGTCGAGCTGCCGACGTCAGGCGGCGACGGGCCGGCCGCCGCCCCGCTCCTGTCGCTGTCCCTCGGCCTGGACGGGGAGGCCGGCGCCCGCCGGCTCCGGCTCGCCGCTGCGGGGCAATTGGCAGAGGAGGCTGCCGAGGGCTTGCGCGGCAATCTCGCGTTCGAGGTGAGCGAAGGCAGCGAACGCGCGGATGTCGTTGCCGATTTCTCCGACGCGACGTCGATCGAGGGGCAGTTTTCCGGCGCGATTGATCTCGCCTCCGCCGCCGACGGGACCGCACCATTCCGGCTCGCCTCGACCCGGCTCGTCTCGACCATCGCATCCCATGCGGCGCCGGCCTTAGCCGAGGAACGCAGCGCCCGCTTCGCCGCCAGGGGCGTGTTCGACCTGACGCGCGGAGCGATTCGCATCGACGACGCCGAGCTCGCACTCGCCTCCGGGTGGCTGAAGGCCACCGCCGCACTCGCCGGCCACCAGCCGCAGGATCACCTGACCGCCTCGTTCGAAGGCCGGGCGATCGACGCCCGCGATCTCGTCGCGTTCTGGCCGTTCTTCGTCGCCGACGGGCCGCGGGACTGGGCGCTGGATCATCTGCGGGCCGGCGTGGTGGACGAGACGGCGTTCAGCCTCGACCTGACGATCGAGCGGCTGCTCGCCCTCCTCGAACCGGCGGTTCCCATGCGCGAGGACGAGTTCCAGCTCGCTCTCGCGTTTTCAGGTGGCGCCTTCACCACCCTCGACGACATGCCGGCCCTGTCGACGGCATCGGGCACGATCCAGCACCGGGGCGGCCGCGTCGCCGTCAGTCTCGACGAGGCATCCGTCGACGGGCAGCCCGGCCTCGCGGTGCTGCCGTCCTCCCTCGACTTCCAGCATGCCGGCGACGGCGTCGACGCGGCCCTCTCGCTGAACATCGAGGGCGATGCGGCGCAGCTTGTGGAGCTGGCCGAGCGCCAGAAGCTCCTGGCGGGGCAGGAGCGGGACTGGCAGGCGAAAGACCTTTCGGGGAAGGCGAATGTCGGCGTCGGCGTGGCGTTTCATCTGGCCGATCCGCGGGTCCGCCCGGAGGGATCCGATCCCAGCGCGCTCAACTGGACCGTCGTCGCCGAACTGGCCGGCGTCGACCTGAAGAAGCCGATCGACGGCCACCGGCTCTCCGGGCTCACCGGCACAGCGATGATCGCCGAAGGCAGCGCGATCGGCGAGATGTCGGGGCGGATCGACGACATCCCGGCCAAGGTCACCTTCGCCCAGCCGCTCGGCCCCGATCCCGTCGGCGAGGCTTCGCTGAAGATCGCCGCCCGGCTCGACGACCGCTCGATCGCCCGCCTGTCGCCGGTGCTGGCCCGGATGCTCGGCGGCTCGATCGCCGTCGATCTGACCCGCCGCCCGCACGGCTTTGCCGCGACTGCCGATCTGACGCGGGCGGAAATCCGCTTGCCGGCCATCGGCTGGTCGAAGAGCGCCGGCATACCCGGCACCTTGACCTTCGACATCGCCCGGAACGGCAGCGTGACGAAGGTCGCCGATGCCGTCCTCGAAGGCGAGGGCTTCTCGGCCAACGGCTCGGCGGAGCTCGATGGCGATGGGCTGAAGTCGCTGGTTCTCAACTCGCTGGCGCTGAACCGCGGCGATTCGGTCTCGGCCCGGCTGACGCGGATCGCCGGCGGCATGGGCTTCAGCGTCGCCGCCAACAGCATCGACGCCCGGCCGATCCTCGCCGCCCTCCAGAGCCGCATTGCGGCACCCGATGACGGCGAGCCGGACGACACCGGCAAGCTGGTGGTGGAACTGTCCGCCGACACGCTGCGGGGTTTCGGCGACGAGGCGCTGGAAGACGCCGAGATCCGCTACAAGGCCGATGACGACCGCGTCCTTTCGGCGTCGCTATCGGCCAGCATCCGCGGCGCGCCTGTCTCGCTGGCGTTCCAGCCGGGGGTCGAGGGCGTCCCGGCCGTGCGGGTCGACGTCGCCAGGGCCGGCGCGCTGCTGCGGTTCGCCGGCCTCTACGACAAGATGCGGGAGGGGCGGCTGCAGGCCAATCTCGGCGCGCGGGACGGCGCCTATGCCGGCGGGGTGCGGTTGAGCGACTTCACCCTCGTCGACGAGGAGCGGCTTCGCAGCCTCGTCGGCACCGCGCGGCAGCAATCGGACAGCCTCGCCGCGCGGCTCGGCAAGGACCTGCCCGTCGCCAGCGCCTATTTCGACACGGCGCGCGCCAATCTGCGGTGGGACAAGGGCCGGCTGATCCTCGACGACGGCATCATCCGCGGCCCGGTCTTCGGCTCGAGCTTCTCGGGGATCCTGATCGACCCGTCCGGCCGGGTCGACATGGCCGGATCGTTCATGCCGGCCTATGGGGTCAACCGGCTGTTCGGGGCGCTGCCCTTCGTCGGCGGCGTTCTCGGCAATGGCGGCGAGGGCGGTCTCATCGGCATCACCTATCGCCTGGAAGGAACGCTCGCCGACCCGACGCTGGTGGTCAATCCGATCTCGCTGATCGCGCCGGGCATCTTCCGGCGCATCTTCGAATATTGATCGGACGGACGTGCGAGGAGCGGCGGCTTCTGCCGCCGGCATCGGGCGGGGCCAGGAGCGGCCCAGTCAGGCCGGCGAGGGGCAGCGCTCCCGTGTGCTCGCCTGGCTTCGCGACTTGCCCGGCCGGCTCCTACTCCGGGCGCACCAGCACGTGCTTCTTGCGCCCGACCGACAGCTTGACGACGCCGTCCTTCAGGTCCCTGTCGCTCAGCACCGTCTGGGGATCGGTGACGGGTTCGTCGTTGACACGCACCGCACCGCCCTGGACGTGCCGGCGCGCCTCGCCGTTCGATCCGGCGAGCCCGGCCTGGACGACGAGGGCGAGAAGCCCGGTGCCTGCGGCGAGCTCCGATTGCGCAATCGCGATCGTCGGTAGGGTGTCGGCGAGGGCGCCTTCCTCGAAGGTCTTGCGCGCCGTCTCGGCGGCTTCCTCGGCGGCCTCGCGGCCGTGGACGATGGCTGCGGCCTCGGTGGCGAGGATCTTCTTCGCCTCGTTGATCTCCTGGCCGCCCAGCGCTTCCAGCCGGGCGATCTCGTCCAGCGGCAGGCGCGTGAAGATCTTCAGGAAGCGGCCGACATCGGCGTCCTCGGTGTTGCGGAAGAACTGCCAGAAGTCATAGGGGCTGAAGAGATCGCCATTGAGCCAGACGGCACCCTGGGCGGTCTTGCCCATCTTGGCGCCGGAAGCGGTCGTCAGGAGCGGCGTCGTCAGGGCGTAGAGCTGTGGCGTGCCCATCCGATGGCCGAGATCGACGCCGTTGATGATGTTGCCCCACTGGTCGGAGCCGCCCATCTGCAGCCGGCAGCCGTGGCGACGCGAGAGCTCGACGAAGTCGTAGCCCTGCATGATCATGTAGTTGAACTCGAGGAAGGACAGCGACTGCTCGCGGTCCAGCCGGATCTTCACCGAATCGAAGGACAGCATGCGGTTGACGGAGAAATGCCGGCCGACGTCGCGCAGAAACTCGACATAGTTCAGCTTCAGCAGCCAGTCGGCATTGTTGACCATCATCGCGTCGGTCGGCCCGTCGCCGAACCGCAGGATGCGCGCGAAGATCTTCTTGATGCCCGCGATGTTCTGATCGATCGCCTCCGCGGTGAGGAGCTTGCGCTGCTCGTCGCGGAAGGACGGATCGCCCACCATCGACGTGCCGCCGCCCATCAGGGCAATCGGCCGGTGGCCCGTCTCCTGCAGCCAGTAGAGCATGGTCGCGGAGATCAGGTTGCCGATGTGGAGGCTCGTCGCCGTTGCGTCGTAGCCGACATAGGCGGTGACCGTTTCCTTCGCGAACAGGTCGTCGAGCCCGCTTTCGTCCGAGACCTGGTGGATGAAGCCGCGCTCGGAGAGTGTACGGAGGAAGTCGGACTTGAAGCCGGTCATGGGTGCGGGATCCTGTCGATCGGGGTCGCCTCTGGCCGCAGCGAGGCAGGGGAGATGCTGTTCGGCGCATGATCCGAAAGAGCGTTGTCCGGGCTGTCCGGCCAGATCATGCACGGTCTGGAATCACGGCGTCAGTCGAGGCGGTGGCGGCCGGCGGGTGAAGCCGCAGCCGTCACGCCGGACCATCTTCTGCGGGACTGGCAGCTCGGCCGCTGCTCGCCCCGCTCGTTCCGGCAGGCGACTCGGTCGATTCAGCGCAGCCGCTTCGGCCGCGGATCGGAGAGTTCGCCGGCGAGCCGGCGGTCGAGATAGTCGGCGCATTCGGCGATCAGCTCGTCGGTATGCTCGGTATAGAAATGGTTGGCCTCGTCCATCGTCTTCTGGGTGATGATGATGCCCTTCTGGGACTTCAGCTTGTCGACGAGGGTCTGGACGTCGCGGGGCGGCGCCACCTTGTCCTTGCCGCCATGGATGATCAATCCGGAAGACGGGCAGGGGGCGAGGAAGGAGAAGTCATAGGAGTTCGGCTGCGGCGAGACCGACAGGAAGCCCTCGATCTCGGGTCGGCGCATCAGCAGCTGCATGCCGATCCAGGAGCCGAAGGAATAGCCGGCCACCCAGGTCTGCTTGGAATCGGGGTGGAGGCTCTGCACCCAGTCGAGCGCCGAGGCGGCATCGGACAGCTCGCCGGTGCCGTGGTCGAACTCGCCCTGGCTGCGGCCGATGCCGCGGAAATTGAACCGCAGCGTGGTGAAGCCGCGCTCCACGAACATGTAGAACAGCTGATAGACGATCTGGTTGTTCATCGTCCCGCCGAAGCGCGGATGCGGGTGCAGCACGATCGCGATCGGGGCGTTCTTTTCCTTGGCGGCCTGGTATCGGCCTTCGAGGCGGCCGGCGGGGCCATTGAAGATCACTTCGGGCATATAGATACTCTCGCTCAGCGGACGGGGCAGGCGCTTTGGCCGCGCTTGACGAAACCGGACCGGCCTCGTAAGTTCCACTTTAGAAGAATTCAAAACTGGCGATGCCATGTGAGGGCGCTTTCTAGTCCCTTTGCAGGCGGAATTTCAAGGAATTTGCGCGGCAGCACGCGTTATTCTCAGCGAGTCGACATGACCAGCCGCGACGAGCGGATCTATCTGGACCACAATGCGTCTGCGCCGCTGCTGCCCGAAGCGAGGCAAGCAGCCGTCGCGGCAATGGCGCTTGCCAATCCGTCCTCGACCCATCGCGAGGGACGGGCAGCCCGCGCGGTCTGCGAAACTGCGAGACTCGCCGTCGCCCGCCTCGTCGGCGGCAGCGTTGACGTGGCCCCCCCCGAGAACGTCGTCTTCACCAGCGGTGCCACCGAGGCCGCGACGCAGCTCCTGTCGCCGCGCTGGCTCGTCGGCGGCGAGGCCGTCGACTGTCCCCGGCTCGCTGTCATCGAGACCGATCATCCCGCGACGCGCGAGGGCGGCAGCTTCGCACCGGCCGCCGTCACCCGCCTTGCTGTCGACCGGGACGGCGTCGTCGATCTCGACGCGCTGGCCGAATGGGCGGGCGCGACGGAGGCACCAGGCCTTCTTGCCTTGTCCTGGGCGAATTCCGAGACGGGCGTGATCCAGCCGCTTGCGGCGATCCGCGACGTCATCGCGGGCCGGCCGGTCCGCCTCGTGCTCGATGCCGCGCAGATGGCCGGCCGGCTGCCGGTCGATCTGGCCGCGACCGGGGCCGATGCGGTGATCCTGTCCGGCCACAAGATGGGGGCGCTGAAGGGCGTTGGCGCGATCGTCCTCGCCAACCTCGCGACCAGGCCCTTCGCGCTGCTGCGCGGCGGCGGCCAGGAGCGCGGCATGCGGGCCGGCACAGAGGCGCTACCGGCGATCGCCAGCTTCGGCGCGGCGGCCGAGGCCGCAAGCCGCAGGCTTGAGGGTCCGCAGTCGCCGCCGGATGATCGCCGCGCGTGGCTGGAGCAGCAATTGGCCGTCAGGCTTCCCGCGGCGACGATCCTGGGACGGGATGCGGAGCGGCTTCCCAACACCGTCGCGGTCGTGCATCCCGGCCTGAAGGCCGAGACGGCGCAGATCGCACTGGATCTTGCGGGAGTAGCGGTCTCGGCGGGCTCGGCCTGCTCCTCCGGCAAGGTCGGGCCGAGCCACGTCGTGGCGGCTCTCGCCACTGCCGGAGTGCCGATCGATCCGGGGCTGGGGGCGATCCGCGTCAGCTTCGGTTTCGAGACGGAAAAATCCGCCCTCGAACGCTTCGTTCGGGAGTATGAGAGGCTGGCGCTGAGGGCCGGGGCGAAAAGGACCCGCGACGTCGCGGCCTGAGCGCTTGCGATTATTTGGAATGGCACTAAAAACGCGGCCATCCGAGACTTATCTTGACGATCAGGAGCAAGTTTTCCCGATCGATAACCCAACCACCGGACCTTGAATCCGGCGAGTATGGAGCAATGAAGAATGCCAGCTGTCCAGGAGACCATCGATCAGGTCCGACAGATCGACGTCGACCAGTACAAATACGGCTTCGAAACGCTGATCGAGATGGACGTCGCCCCGAAGGGGCTGACCGAAGAGACCATCAAGCTCATCTCGGCCAAGAAGGGCGAGCCGGAGTGGATGCTGGCCTGGCGCCTCGAAGCGTTCGAGCGCTGGAAGACGATGGAGAGCCCGGACTGGGCCCGCGTCGACTACCCGCCCATCGACTTCCAGGACATCCACTATTACGCGGCGCCGAAATCGATGTCCGGCCCGGCCTCCCTCGATGAGGTCGATCCGGAGATCCTGCGCACCTACGAGAAGCTCGGTATCCCGCTCCGCGAGCAGGAGATCCTCGCCGGCGTCGTCAAGCCGCAGGATCAGGACGGCTTGGACGACGAGGGCCGGCTGCAGGCCCCGAGCGGGCGGGTCGCGGTGGATGCCGTCTTCGATTCGGTCTCCGTCGCGACGACCTTCAAGAAGGAGCTGCAGAAGGCCGGCGTGATCTTCATGCCGATCTCCGAGGCGATCCGCGAGCATCCCGAGCTGGTGAAGAAATATCTCGGCTCGGTGGTTCCGGTCTCCGACAACTTCTTCGCCACGATGAACTCGGCGGTCTTCACCGACGGCTCCTTCGTCTACGTGCCGAAGGGCGTCCGCTGCCCGATGGAGCTGTCGACCTACTTCCGCATCAACGAGAAGAACACCGGCCAGTTCGAGCGCACGCTGATCATCGCCGACGAAGGCTCCTACGTCTCCTATCTCGAGGGCTGCACGGCGCCCCAGCGCGACGAGAACCAGCTGCATGCCGCCGTGGTCGAGCTGATCGCGCTGGACGATGCCGAGATCAAGTATTCCACCGTCCAGAACTGGTATCCGGGCGACAAGGAAGGCAAGGGCGGCATCTACAATTTCGTCACCAAGCGGGGCGACTGCCGCGGCAAGAACTCGCGGATTTCGTGGACGCAGGTCGAGACCGGCTCGGCGATCACCTGGAAATACCCGTCCTGCATCCTGAGAGGCGACAATTCGCGCGGCGAGTTCTATTCGATCGCCGTGTCGAACGGCCGCCAGCAGATCGACAGTGGCACCAAGATGATCCATCTCGGCAAGAACACGACGAGCCGGATCATCTCCAAGGGCATCGCGGCGGGCAATTCCGACAACACCTATCGCGGCCTCGTCACCGCCAACCGCAGGGCCGCCAACGCCCGCAACTTCACCCAGTGCGACTCGCTCCTCATCGGCAACGACTGCGGCGCGCACACCGTGCCCTATATCGAGGCGAAGAACGCCACGGCGCAGTTCGAGCACGAGGCGACGACGTCGAAGATCTCCGACGACCAGCTGTTCTACTGCATGCAGCGCGGCATCCCGGAGGAAGAGGCGGTCGCGCTGATCGTCAACGGCTTCGTGCGCGATGTCATCCAGCAGCTGCCGATGGAGTTCGCGGTCGAAGCGCAGAAGCTGATCGGGATCTCGCTGGAGGGCAGTGTGGGGTGATAGTGGTACTTTAGGACCGCAGGCAGCTCTCGCAATGACGATGCGCATGAGAACCGCGGGACAATGGTATTCGCTAGTTGGGGGTGTAGCATGATCGATAATGTTGAGAACATCGTGCTTGAGCATCTTCGGGCGATTCGATCGGACATGGCGCGCATGTCGGAGCGGATGGACATCATGGGTGCAGAGTTGGTCGTCATTCGCCAGCATATGGCGGGACTGGTTGGTGGACAGTCGCTCCATGATGTCGAAATCAATGCGCTCCGAAGGCGCCTTGACCGCATCGAGCGCCGGCTCGAACTCGTCGACTGATGCCTCACGACCCGACGGACTCCCGCCACGCCCGCCTGCGCGCGATCGAGGACCAGATCGAGCAGGCTCGCGACGCCGTCGCGATGGCGCAGGGTTCGATGACCGACCCGGTCATCGCCGACGAGGTCGAGGTGCTTCAGGCCGAACGCCAGAGGCTTCTCGACGAGATCCGAACCGCGGACGACGACGATCGCCGCTAAGCCCGACCGCATTGTACTGACGACACACACGAACGAACGCTAGAGACGAAAAGACACCATGCTCGAAATCAAGAACCTCCACGCCCGCGTCGCCGATGAGGGCACCGAGATCCTCAAGGGCGTCGACCTGACGGTGAAGGATGGCGAGGTCGCCGCGATCATGGGGCCGAACGGCTCCGGCAAGTCGACCCTGTCCTACATCCTCGCCGGCCGCGACGACTACGAGGTGACCGAGGGCGACATCCTCTACAACGGCGAGTCGATCCTCGAGATGGACCCGGCCGAGCGGGCCGCCTCGGGCGTCTTCCTCGCCTTCCAGTATCCGCTGGAAATCCCCGGCGTCGCGACCATGACCTTCCTGAAGACGGCGATGAACGCCCAGCGCAAGGCGCGCGGCGAGGCCGAGTTGATGACGCCGGACTTCATGCGCCGTGTGAAGGCGGCTGCGGCCGAATTGAAGATCGACGCCGAGATGCTGAAGCGCCCCTTGAACGTCGGCTTTTCCGGCGGCGAGAAGAAGCGCGCCGAGATCCTGCAGATGGCGCTCCTGGAGCCCAAGCTCTGCGTCATGGACGAGACCGATTCCGGCCTCGACATCGACGCCCTCAAGATCGTCGCCGACGGCGTCAACGCTCTGCGCGGGCCGGAGCGCTCGTTTCTGGTCATCACCCACTATCAGCGTCTGCTCGACTATATCGTGCCGGATACGGTCCACGTCCTCTACAAGGGCAAGATCATCAAGTCCGGCACCAAGGACCTCGCGCTGCAGCTCGAGAACGAGGGCTACGCCCAGATCATCGGCGAGGCTGCGTAACCCATGAGCGTCACCGAACTCCGCCCCCGCACGCCGGCCGAGACGGCTCTCGTCCAGCTGGCGGAATCCGCCGGCACCGACGAGGACGCGCGGCGCGCCGCGATCGAGGCGCTGCGCCGCGAGGGCCTGCCGCATCGCCGCGTCGAGGCCTGGCACTACACCGACCTGCGCAATCTGATGGGCCGCCGCCTCGGCGGTGACCATCTGATCGAGGCCGTCGCCGCCCGGGAATTTCCGCCGACCGAGACGGTGCTGTCGCCGCTGGTGCCGGGCTCGACGGTGGTCGATCTCGACGCGCCGCAGCGCGCGAGCGCGCCGGAGGGCGTCACCATCGCGGCCACCGACGATCTCGCCGACTGGCACGAGAGCCCCAACCATCTCGACCGGCCGGTCGATACCGTCCGCCTCGTCAACGCCGCCTTCGGGGCGCGGGCCGTGGCGATCTCCGTCGCGGCGAGGGCCGAGCCCGGCAACCCGATCGAACTTCGCAGCGGCATCGGCATTCAGTCGCATGCGGCGGTAAAGGTCGATGTCGGCAGCGGCGCCAAGGCGGTCTTCGTCGAGCGCGTCGAGGGCGGCGGCTCGCCGGCCCCATCGAGCCTCGTGTCGCACCTTGCCATCGGCGATGGCGCCGAGGTGCTCTGGGTCGTCGACCAGGCCAAGGATCTCGATGCGGCGCATCTCGGCCAGCTCAACGTCTCGATCGGTGCCGACTCCACCTTCAAGCTGTTCGTCCTCAATGCGGGCGGCGCGCTGGTGCGCCAGGAAGTCCACGCCGTGACCGCCGGCGAGGGCTCTGAGATCATCATGCGCGGCGTGAACCTTCTCCAGAAGGACCAGCATGTCGACGTGACGACGACGCTGCGCCACATCCATCCGAACACCACCGCGACGGAAACCTTCCGCAACGTGCTGATGGGTGGCCACGGCGTCTTCCAGGGCATGATCAAGGTTGCCCGCGAGGCCCAGAAGACCGACGCGAAGATGGCGTGCAACACGCTGCTCCTGTCCGAGGACGGGGACTTCTCGGCCAAGCCCGAGCTCGAGATCTTCGCCGACGACGTCCAGTGCGGCCACGGCGCGACGGCGGGCGAGATCAATGGCGACCACCTGTTCTACCTGATGTCCCGCGGCATCCCGGCGCCGCAGGCGAAGGCCCTCCTGGTCAAGGCCTTCGTCGACGAGATGGTCGAGGAGCTGGAGATCGACGAGGCACTCGGCGATGCGCTGACGGCCAAGATCGACGCCTGGCTCGACATGAACCATTGATGGACGAGGCGGGCGCGATCCGTCCGCCTCGACCGACTGCCGGCGAGCGTCCCGCCAATGAGCGTCGCCCGCATGAGCCACTCGGCCCACCGGCCAGCTGGAGTTTCGCACCATGTCCGCAGAAGCCGCGATCGCCCCTTCGATCGGCTACGATGTCGAGAAGATCCGTGCCGACTTTCCGATCCTGTCGAAACAGGTCTACGGCAAGCCGCTGACCTATCTCGACAACGGCGCATCGGCCCAGAAGCCGAAGGTCGTGCTCGACACGATCATGCGCGCCTACAGCGAGGACTACGCCAACGTCCATCGCGGGCTGCACTACCTGTCGAACCGCTCGACCGAGGCCTATGAGGCGGCCCGCGCCAAGGTGACGGCCTTCCTCAACGCCGGGTCGGCGGAGGAGATCGTCTTCACCCGTTCGGCGACGGAATCGATCAACCTCGTCGCCTATGGCTTCGGCATGGAGCAGATCGGCGAGGGCGACGAGATCGTCCTCACCCAGATGGAGCATCACTCCAACATCGTGCCCTGGCACTTCATCCGGGAGCGGAAGGGCGCCAAACTCGTCTTCGTCCCCGTGGAGGACGACGGCTCGATCAGCGTCGAGGCCTTCGAGAAGGCCATCACGCCGCGCACGAAGCTGATCGCCACGACCCACATGTCGAACGTGCTGGGCACGGTGGTCGACGTGAAGGCCGTCTGCGCGCTGGCACGATCGAAGGGCATTCCGACCCTCGTCGACGGCAGCCAGGGCGCCGTCCATCTTCCGGTCGACGTCCAGGACATCGGCTGCGACTTCTACGTCTTCACCGGCCACAAGGTCTATGGTCCGACCGGGATCGGCGTCCTCTACGGCCGCACGGCGATGTTGGAGGCGACCCGCCCCTTCAACGGCGGTGGCGAGATGATTGCGGAAGTCACGGAAGAGGGCGTCACCTACAACGACCCGCCGCACCGCTTCGAGGCCGGCACGCCGCCGATCGTCCAGGCGATCGGCCTCGGCGCGGCGCTCGACTACATGGCGAGCGTCGGGCGCGAGAACATCGCCGCCCATGAGGAGACGCTGCGCGACTACGCCCATGAGCGGCTGAAGACGATCAACTCGCTGAAGATCTATGGCGAGGCCCCGGGCAAGGGGGCGATCGTCTCCTTCGACCTCGAAGGCATCCATTCGCACGACGTGTCGATGGTGATCGACCGGGAGGGCGTCGCCGTCCGGGCCGGGACCCATTGCGCCCAGCCGCTCTTGAAGCGCTTCGGCACGACCTCCACATGCCGGGCATCGTTTGGTATGTATAACACTCTGGCCGAGGTCGACCGTCTGGCCGAGGCCCTCGAAAAGGCCCGACGATTCTTCGCCTGAGGTCGCAAAACGCGAAAGACGATCCCGAGGTCGCAAAAACCCGAAAAGACGATAAAGCATGACCGACGAAGTCGACATCAAGACCAACGATCCTGCGAGGACGGCCGGACCGGCCGGGGGCGAGCCCGTGGTCGCGAGCCCGGCGGACGACACCGCGGCGGCGAACATGGCGCTGGCAGGCGGCGGCGAGACCGGCTCGGCGATCCCCGCCGAGGAGTTGTCCCGGCTGACGGACGACATCATCGGCGCGTTGAAGACTGTCTACGATCCGGAAATCCCGGCCGACATCTACGAGCTCGGCCTGATCTACAAGATCGACATCGACGACGAGCGCAATGTCGATGTCGAGATGACGCTGACGGCGCCCGGCTGTCCGGTCGCCGGCGAGATGCCTATCTGGGTCGAGAACGCCGTCGGCTCGGTCGATGGCGTCGGGCAGGTGAAGGTCGAACTCGTCTTCGATCCTCCTTGGACGCCGGAGCGGATGAGCGAAGAGGCGCAGGTCGCCGTCGGCTGGTTCTGAGACGGACAGTTTGATGGCACCGCCGCTCGCCGGACTGCTCGAGACATGCCTCTATGTCGACGACATGGAGGTGTTGCGCGGCTTCTATGCCAGGCTTCTCGATCTCGAGCCGATCTTCGCGGAGGACCGGATCACCGTGTTTCGCCTCGCGGACGGCACCGTGCTGATCCTGTTCAAGCGCGGCTCGACGCTGGAGCCTGTCGCGGTGCCGGGGGCTGGCGTGATCCCGCCGCATGACGGCAGCGGCCCGCTGCATTTCGCCCTGGCCATTCCGGACGGCACGCAGGACGACTGGCGCCGCCACCTCGGCGGACTGGGTGTCGCGGTGGAGAGCGAGGTGGCGTGGTCGAAGGGCAGGGGACACAGCCTCTATTTCCGCGACCCGGATGGCCATTGCGGCGAACTGGCGACGCGCGGACTGTGGGAGCGGAGCTAGGTCCCGCTTCGAAGGCCGGCGCCTGCGGGAGTGGCCGGGCTGCCAGACTTGGCAGTATGCCCGCTTTCCGAATCCGCGATGCGCGCCGTCGGCGTTCCGATTTTGCATCCGTCACCTTGGGCTTGCTTATGTAAGCATGGTATCTAGGTGACCAATGAAACGACCTTGGGTCTGAAAGGAGCAATCCGATGGGCCAGTTTGCCGTGATGAGCCTGACGAGCGCTGCCGCCGAGCGCATCAAGTCGATTCTCGCTGCCAGCGACCGACCCGCACATGGGATTCGAGTCGGTATCAAGAAGGGTGGCTGCGCGGGGATGGAATACACCGTCGACCTCGCCCAGGAGGCGCGCCAGAACGAGGATGTCGTCGAGCGCGAGGGGGCCAAGGTGTTCATCTCGCCCGAGGCGGTCCTGTTCCTGCTCGGCACCGAGATGGACTACGAGGAAACCGTGCTGCGCTCCGGCTTCGTCTTCAGGAACCCGAACCAGACCTCGGCCTGCGGCTGTGGCGAGTCGGTCGAGTTGAAGCAGGCGGATCTGGCTGCCATGGCCGCGGCGCAACAGGCCTGACGACCGGGGCGGGCGGATGGACGAGGCGTTTCTGCGCGATCTCTTCCGCTCGGTCCCCGACGTCACCATCCGCCGGCTGTTCGGCGGACAGGGCATCTACAGCCGCGGCCACATCCTCGCTCTGGTGATCCGGGGCTCTCTCTATCTCAAGGGCGACGCCGAGAGCGAGTTTCTCTATGTCGGCGCGGGGCTCGAGCGCTGGAGCTACCAGCGAACCGGCATGGCGCCGGTGAACATGCCCTACTGGCGCTTCCCGGAGGACGCCTTCGACGATCCGGACGAAGCCGAGCGCTGGATCGCGGTCGCCGATGCGGCGGCCCGGCGCAGTGCGCGCGCTGAAGACAAGGGCGACAGAACTGCCTCCGGCCGCAAAGCCAGAGGCCGCCCGGCTGGCAAGGCCCGGCGGCTCGCATCATCCCGATGAGCACACGGCGCATCATCCGCCGATTCGCCGGATGCCAAGGCCCACGGGGGCCAATGCGCGACCGTCAGGTCCAGTCGCCGCGCCATTCGATCCGCTCGGCGGCGCGCAGCGCCTCGTCGCGGGTGAGGCCGACATCCTTCAATTGATCCGCATTGAGCGACAGGAGATCGCGCCGCATCTTCCGGCGGCGCTCGAAGGTCTGTGCGAGGACGAGCAGGGCGGAGGCCATCGCGCGGCCGGCATCGGCGAGCGACGGCAGCGCCTCGGCCCTTTCCCGCAGGCGCCCAATGCGCGGCGCGCGCCTGTCCTCGATCTGGGCGATCCGGGCATGATGCATTGTCATGGTGACATCTCCTTTGATTGCACCCATGAATGTTCTGTTTCCGCTTGTACGCCGATTGTTTTGCAGTACAATGTCGAACAAATGAGGGTGACAAAGAGAGGTGTAAGGGTGACAATCCAGTTCGCGATCGCGCAGGACGAGGGCACGCCGTTCTACCTGCGGCTGGCCGACGCCATCGAGCGGGCGATCGTCGAAGGCGCGCTCAAGCCGGGGGACAAGCTGCCGCCCCAGCGCGACATCGCCTTCGATCTCAAGGTCACCGTCGGCACGATCGGCCGTGCCTATCAGATCGCCCGCGAGCGAGGCCTGACGACCGGCGAGGTCGGGCGGGGCACCTATGTCCGGCACGTTGACGTGCCGCCGGAGAAACCGTCGAAACTGTCGCTCATGCCCAATGCGACGGCGGATTCCCTGCCGGGCCAGGAGACCGACGACGCCAAGCTCGATTCCACCTCCGCACCCCTCGTCGGTCAGGCCGAGGTCGTCGCCGGGGTGTTTGCAGAGGTTCTGCAGGATTCGTCGGCCAAGGCCCTCGACTATGTCCGCGGCGTCCCCGCCAACTGGCTGGAGGCCGGCGCGGCCTGGCTCGCGACGGGCGGCTGGACGCCCGAGACGGGAAACGTCGTGCCGACGCTCGGGGTGAACGCCGCGATCCAGGGCATCATCGCCGCGGCGAGCCATCCCGGCGACCGCATCGTCTTCGAAGACCTGTCCTACGCCTCGGTCGCCCGTGCCGCGACGATGATCGGCCGCATGCCGCTGACCGTCGGGATGGACGGGGAGGGCATGCTGCCGGACGAACTCGACCGCTGCGCCGCGCGCCAGCATCCGCGCATGGTGTTCGTCATGCCGGCGGTGAACAATCCGACCGGCGTCTCCATGTCGCTCCGGCGGCGCGAGGAAATCGTCTCGGTGGCGCGGCGACACAATCTCCTGATCATCGAGGACAATATCTACGGCAAGATC
The DNA here is from genome assembly GCF_002088275.1 of Aurantimonas sp. 22II-16-19i. Lineage (GTDB taxonomy): Bacteria > Pseudomonadota > Alphaproteobacteria > Rhizobiales > Rhizobiaceae > Jiella. Next base: position 472,412 of record NZ_AQQS01000001.1, on the reverse strand, counting down.
ACGGCGAGCGACATTGCGCCGATCGCCTCGCTTGCCCCCGAGCGCACCTTCTTCGTCGGCGGGCTGTCGAAGAGCGTCTCCGCGGGCCTTCGCGCCGGCTGGGCCGCCTGTCCGCGCGGCCAGAGCGTGCGTGTCACCGTCGCTCACAATCAGCTGACCGGCGGGCGTCCCTTCCTCAACATGGAGGTTGCGGCCCGCCTCGTCCTGTCGGGCATGGCGGAGACGGTGCGCGGCAACGCCATCGCCGAAATCGCGGCCCGCGCCGCGATGTTCGACGAGATCTTCGGGGTGACGACGACGGGACAGGCGGCCGCCGTGCCGTACCGCTGGGTGCCGCTGCCGTCGCCCTGGACCTCGCCGGCCTTCCAGCTCGCCGCGCGCAACCATGGCATCCGCATCGACGGCGCCGACGAGTATCAGAGCGTGCGCGGCGACCGCTCCCACCACTGCGTGCGCATCGGCCTGTCGGCCGTTCCCGAGCGCGCCAGGCTGGCAACCGCCCTGCAAACCCTCAAGGGCCTGATCGACAGCGGCAGCATCTCCTATGTGAGCGTGGCCTGAGCGCCCGGGGGCACATAGGGACTGCGAGAAGAGAGTTCCGGGGCCTTCAGATGATGACCCATACGAACTGTCCGACCATCTGGGCGCGGCGGCGACCTACCGTCGAGCCCGGTTTTCCGTTAGGTAAAGAACCCGCCACGGATGAATGATGGAGGAAACCGCATGGCGCGCTGGCTTCCGGGCCTCTTGACCGTCGCCGGCCTGCTGAGCGTCGGCGACGCGCTCGCCGCTGGTCCGTTGCACGGGAGCCGGGGCAAAGAGGTCCGGCTCGCGGCCGGGCCACAATCTGCGGCGCCCGCCCCACCGCGCGAAACGGGAGGAGGCGGCGAGGCGATCGGCTACCGGATGCTGGTGCAGGCCGGCAGCGCGGCAGGCATCGAGACGCGCGACGGTATCGTGGTTCTCGATCTGCCGAGGCCGGCGCCCAATCCGGGGCCCCAGCCCGACATCGCCATCACCGAGGCCGCGCGGGGTCCGGATCTTTCGGCCGTGGCGGGGCGGATCGGCCTTCAGGGATACGACAGGACGGCCGGCGAGCCCTGCCGGATCGACTGGGTCGAGCGTTGCGCCTGGGTGCCCGCAGCATTGGCGCGAACGATCACCGGCGCGTTGCGCGACGCCGGCGCCGATCCATCGCGGCATGAGGAACCCTACTTCTACCTGTCCCGTTTTGGCCCGGCCGACCGCCTCGTCATCTCGCGCAGCGCCCCCTTCGGCGATGGTGCCCTCACCATCGTCAACGCGCTCGCCGACCGCGACGGGCGCATCGGAAGCCTCGTCGCAATCCCGGTCTCGCGGGCCGACCACGGCTTCGATACGGGCGATCCGGACGCCAACGTTGCCGTGCTGGCGGCTGGCCAGGACGATGACGGCGCGGTCTATCTGACCATCGACACGCCCACACGCTGCGCCGACAGGGCGCGCAAGGCGGGGCTCGTGATCAAGACCGAGGTCGATGTCGCGACGGTCGAATGGGTCGGCCCCTTCAATGTCTCCGACACCAATCTCATGGCGCGGGACGGGCGCATCTACACCGCCAGCGGCGGCAGCTGTGAAAACGACTATCTCTACGAACTCGATGCGGCGACCGGCGCGGTGACCGGCCGCAACGTCCTGCCGACCTCGGCCGACTTCCTCGTCGACGCCGGCGACCACCTGCTGCTCGACCTTTATGAAGGCGCGATGGCTTTCGCGTTCCGGTAAGGCGCGACGGGCGGCTCAGTCGCTCGGGGCCGGATCGTCGATCCGGTGCACGCCGCGATAGATCTCGGCAAGCGGCAGGCGGGCGCCGAGGGCCTCGATCGCAACGCTGCCTTGCGTCAGGACGAGGGGCGTCTGCGGCCAGCCGCCCGCGCCGCGCGTCCAGACCCAGATCCGGGCCTCTTCCTGCGAGGCGATGAGATAGGTGTCGAGGCCGGAGAGGCCGAGATATTCGAGTCGCTTCTGGTTGAAGTCGATCTTGGCGGTTGAATCCGACAGGACCTCGACGATCAGCACAGTGCGCTCGGAGATCCGCCCGCCGAGATCGTCGTTCGAGGGCTCGACCAGGAGATCGGCGAAACGGATGGACCGCGGCCCGGTCCGGATGGCAAAGTCGCCTTGGGTCACCATGTATCTGGAGCGGTCGATCTGGCTCTGCAGGCAAAAGTCGATGTTGCCGACGATGCGCGCGTGAGCGCGCTTGACGAAGGGCATCATGACCGGCGTTCCGTCGACGAGCTCATAGCGATCCTCGTGGGTGTCCAGCCAGTCGAAGAACTCGTCGACCGTCATGTTCGTCGGCAGGTCGGTCCGCTGCCGCGGTTCCGTCAGCGAGCTCATGGTCGGCTCCTCAGGTCGGGGCATGTTCATCGATGCTCGTGCCACGATAGCAGATCGGCTCTCGTCCCGCAGCATCGGACCAGGCCTGGCGGGAAAGCCCGTCCGATCCAGCGAGCTTGAACCCGATGCCGCTTTCCTCTAGCCAAATCCCACGCCATTTCGCAGCCATCCGGACACGCCCATGACCCTCGTCGACACCCGTACGCCCGATCCGAAGACCTTCATCTCCGGCGCCACCGGCGACTGGGAGATCATCATCGGCCTCGAAGTGCACGCCCAGGTGACGTCGGAGGCCAAGCTGTTCTCCGGCGCCTCCACCGGCTTCGGCGCCGAGCCGAACTCCCATGTCAGCCTCGTCGACGCCGCCATGCCCGGCATGCTGCCGGTGATCAACGAGGAATGCGTCAAGCAGGCGATCCGCACCGGTCTCGGCCTGAAGGCCAAGATCAACCACCGCTCGGTCTTCGACCGGAAGAACTACTTCTTCCCCGATCTCCCCCAGGGTTATCAGATCTCCCAGTACAAGGATCCGATCGTCGGCGAAGGCACGGTGATCGTCTCCCTCGGGCCGGATTCCAAGGGCGAGTTCGAGGAAATCGAGATCGGCCTGGAGCGACTGCATCTCGAGCAGGACGCCGGCAAGTCGATGCACGACCAGCATCCGACCATGTCTTTCATCGACCTCAACCGTTCCGGCGTCGCGCTGATGGAGATCGTCTCCAAGCCCGACATGCGCTCGCCCGACGAGGCGAAAGCCTTTCTGACCAAGCTCCGGACGATCGTGCGCTATCTCGGCACCTGCGACGGCAACATGGACGAAGGCTCGATGCGCGCCGACGTCAATGTCTCGGTGCGCCGGCCGGGCGGCCCTTTCGGCACGCGCTGCGAAATCAAGAACGTCAACTCCATCCGCTTCGTCGGCCAGGCGATCGAGACGGAGGCGCGGCGCCAGATCGCCATCATCGAGGATGGCGGCGTCATCGACCAGGAGACCCGGCTGTTCGATCCGGTGAAGGGCGAGACGCGGGCGATGCGCTCGAAGGAAGACGCCCACGACTACCGCTATTTCCCCGATCCCGATCTCCTGCCGCTGGAATTCGACCAGGCCTATGTCGACGCTCTCCTGAAGGAGCTGCCCGAGCTCCCCGACGACAAGAAGGCACGGCTGATCAAGGACGCCGGGCTGTCGACCTATGACGCTTCGATCCTCGTGTCGGAGAAGGCGATCGCCGACTATTTCGAAAAGGTCGCGGCGGGGCGCGACGCCAAGCAGGCGGCGAACTGGGTGATCAACGATCTCCTCGGCGCACTCAACAAGGCCGGCAAGGACATCGACGAGACGCCGGTCTCGGCCGAGCAGCTGGGCGCGATCCTCGACCTCATCCGCGCGGAGACGATCTCCGGCAAGATCGCCAAGGACCTCTTCGAGATCGTCTGGAACGAGGGCGGCGACCCGAAGGAGATCGTCGAGAGCCGCGGCATGAAGCAGGTCACCGACACCGGCGCCATCGAAAAGGCCGTCGACGAGGTGATCGCGGCGAACCCGGAAAAGGCCGAGCAGGCCAGGGCGAAGCCCTCGCTCGCCGGCTGGTTCGTCGGCCAGGTGATGAAGGCGACGGGCGGCAAGGCCAACCCCCAGGCGGTCAACGCGCTGGTGAAAGAGAAGCTGGGGGTGGAATGACCTTCTTCGTCCGCACCGCCGGCCGCAACGATCTCGAAGCCATCTCCCAACTGCTCGGGGCCACGTGGCACGACACCTATGACGCGATCTACGGGGTCGAGCGGGTCCGCGAGATCACCGCTTCGTGGCATTCGGTCCAGGAGCTGGAACCGCGGCTGACGCGGCCGGAATCGGAATTCATCGTTGCCGACGACGGCTCCCGGATCGGTGGCATGGCCTTCGCCGCGTCGTCCGATCCGGAGAAGAAGCTGGTGGTGCTGCATCAGCTCTACGTCCATCCGGACCTCCAGGGGCAGGGGATCGGCACCGATCTCCTCGCCGAGATCACCGACGCCTTTCCCGATGCGACGACCATGCGGCTGGAGGTCGAGGCGGCAAATGCCAGGGCCGTGGGCTTCTACGAGGCGCACGGCTTCGCCCCGGCCGGCCGCACCGACAATTGCGGCGCCGCCGACAGCGGCATTCCGGCGGTCGTCTACGAACGACGCCTCGGCGCGTAGCGGGGGCGGCGCGCGGCTCCTGCGGGGCATGCTGGACGAACGCCCTGGCCTCAGCCACTCTGCGCAACGAGCGGAGCGATCGTCGTTTCGCCGCGACGGGAGCGGCGGCATGCATCTGGTGAAACTCTATTTCCGATTCGAGAAGCTGGTCGCGCACATCCTGCTGTTCGGCATGGTCGGCGTCGTCCTTCTGACCCTGTGGAGCTTCCTGCGGGCGACCGGGCTGGCGCTCTTCGATTTCGGCCAGCCGCTGGACTACTCGGCCTTCCAGACCCTGTTCGACCGGGTCCTCGCGGCGATCATCGCGCTGGAGCTCGCCCACTCGATCCACCAGATGGCGCTGGGCGACCATCGCCTCGCCCAGGTGCGGACCGTCATCGTGATCGGCGTCCTGGCGGTGGTGCGGAAGCTGATCCTGCTCGAGGTGGACACGACGAGCGGGGCATTCCTCGCCGGGCTGGCGGCGACCTTCCTCGCCCTCGGCGGCCTTCTCGTCATGGTCCATTTCGTCGACAGCCGGGAGCAGCAGGGCGCCAAGACCAGCGTCACCGGCGGCGAGGAGAAGGGACGCACATCCGCCTGAGCCGGCGGGCCGAGGTGCCGGCTCAAAGCCCTGCAGACGGGCGCGCAGCGGGTGGACATTTGCGGTCGCCGGACGCATAACGGGCGCGACTTTGCATGGATCGGAATCCCCATGAAGGAATGGCTTCTTCAAATCTTCACCTGGTGGCAGGGCCAGACGATCGGCACGAGGTTCTATACCTGGCGCCAGGGCAGGAAAGTCGGTGAGGACGAGTTCGGCAACGTCTACTACACCAATGCCGACGGCAAGCGTCGCTGGGTGATCTACAACGGACCCTCCGAGGCCTCGATGATCCCGGTCGGCTGGCATGGTTGGATGCATCACCGCGTCGATACGCCGCCGAGCGAGGAGTCCTATGTCCCGCGCGAATGGCAGAAGCCGTTCGAGCCGAATCATACCGGCACCGGCAAGGCCTACCGACCGGCCGGTTCGCTGCTGCGGCCGGGCGCCGAGCGGCCGCGCGTCACCGGCGAATACGACGCCTGGACCCCTTGAGTCCGAAGCTGCAGACGTCCTGATTACCGGGGCTGCTGCTGCGACCCCACGACCGCCTCATTCGCGCGCTAGCCGGGTGTCGCACGACGTCGGGGCACGGATGGGTCCGTTCACGATCTGAAATCTTCCTCGGCGCTACCCGACGCCGTCACAGTGGTACACCGCGACCCCGCATGATGTGGATGAAGACCCGACCGTTCCTTGCATCCGCACTTGCCGCGTCGGTCATGTCGGCTGCCCCCGTGGCACTGGCGCAGGAAGAACTCGCCCCCGACGCGCAGTTCGCGACGCCGACGCCGCGGATCAAGAACCCCGTCGCAGTGTTCTCCGGCATCGACAAGATCACGGGGCGGATCACCAGCTTCGACGTCTATATCGACGAGACGGTACAGTTCGGGGCGCTGCGGGTGACCCCGCGCGTCTGCCTGACCGCCGCCGAGGGCGAGGCGGAGAAGACCGACGCCTTCGTCCAGGTCGACGAGATCACCCTCGACCGGAAGATCCAGCGGATCTTCTCGGGCTGGATGTTCGCCGATTCACCCGGGCTCAACGCCGTCGAGCATCCCGTCTACGATGTCTGGCTGAAGAGCTGCAAAACCGATTCCGACGTGCCGGCGCCCGCCGGATAGAAGGTCGCGGCGACCCCCAGCGCCTCCTGCAGCCTGTGCTGATACTCGTCCCGCTCGATCTCGATCGCTCCGAAGCGCTCCAGATGCGACGTGATGAACTGGGTGTCGAGCAGCAGGTATCCGCCGCGCATCAGGCGCTCGCACAGGAAGGCGAGGGCGACCTTCGAGGCGTCGGTGGCCCGTGAGAACATGCTTTCGCCGAAGAACGCGCCGTTGATCGAGACGCCGTAGAGCCCGCCGACCAGCGCGCCGTCCTGCCAGACTTCGACCGAATGGGCGAAGCCCTCCCGGTAGAGCGCGATGTAGAGATCGCGGATCTGCCGGTTGATCCAGGTCTTGTCGCGGCCGGGGGCAGGCTCGGCACAGCCGTCGACCACCGCGGCGAAGCCCGTGTCGACCGTGACAGTGAACGCGCTGCGGCGGATCACCTTGCGCAGGCTGCGCGGGATGTGGAACGCCTCGAGCGGCAGGATGCCGCGCTCGGTCGGGTCCACCCAGAAGATCTGCGGGTCGTCGGCTGATTCCGCCATCGGGAAGATCCCCGAGGCATACGCCTTGAGCAGCAGTTCCGGCGTGATCGTCAGGGTCTTGCCGCCGCGTCTCGCCATCTTCGCCTCGACCAATCGACCGTACCGCGATCGTCCGGATCGCATTCCGCCAGACGTCTTCCCGGCGGGCAAGGCCACTGATGCGGCCAACCGTTGAACAAATCGCGATTTCGACCGAGCCGCCACAGCGCGGCCAGGGAGCGCGGGCGACCCGGCGGCGGGCACAGGTCATGTCCGTCACCGCCGGTTCAGCAAGCTCGGTGGGGCTCGCCGGCGCGCCCTCAGGCCTTGGCGCCGCCGGTCAGATACTTCTCCAGCCAGTGGATGTCGTAGTTGCCGGCTCCGACGTCGGGATTGTCCACGAGATCGCGGAACAACGGCAGCGTCGTCTTGACGCCGTCGACGACGATCTCGTCCAGCGCCCGCCGCAGCCGCATCATGCATTCGGCCCGGTTGCGGCCATGGACGATCAGCTTGCCGATCAGGCTGTCGTAGTAGGGCGGGATCGAATAGCCCTGATACACGCCGGAATCGACCCGAACGCCGAGGCCGCCCGGGGCATGGTAGTAGGTGATCTTGCCGGGCGAGGGCGCGAAGGTGCGCGGATCCTCGGCATTGATGCGGCATTCGATGGCGTGGCCGGAGAAGACGATCTCGTCCTGCGTGACGGAAAGACCTTCGCCGCTGGCGACGCGGATCTGCTCGTGGACGAGGTCGATGCCGGTGATCGCTTCCGTCACCGGATGCTCCACCTGCAGGCGGGTGTTCATCTCGATGAAGTAGAACTCGCCGTTCTCGTAGAGAAACTCGATCGTGCCGGCGCCGCGATAGCGCAGCTCGGACATGGCGTTGGCGCAGATCTCGCCGATCCGCTTGCGCTGCTCGGGCGAGAGCGCCGGCGAGTTCGCCTCCTCCCAGACCTTCTGGTGACGGCGCTGCAGGGAGCAGTCGCGTTCACCGAGATGGATGGCGTTGCCGGCGCCGTCGCCGAACACCTGCACCTCGATGTGGCGCGGCTTCTCGAGATATTTCTCGATATAGACCGCATCGTCCCCGAAGGCGGCGCCGGCTTCCTGCCGCGCGGTCTGCAGTGCCACCACCATGTCTTCGCGGGTTTTCGCAACCTTCATGCCGCGTCCGCCGCCGCCGGCCGAGGCCTTGACGATGACCGGAAAACCGATCTCGTCGGCGATCCTCAGGGCTTCGGTGTCCTCGGTCACGGCGCCGGCCGAACCCGGCACGACGGGGATCCCGAGGCGCTTGGCGGTGCGCTTGGCCTCGATCTTGTCGCCCATGATGCGGATGTGGTCCGCGGTCGGGCCGATGAAGGTCAGGCCGTGTGCATCGAGGATGTCCGCGAAGCGGGCGTTCTCCGACAGGAAGCCGTAGCCCGGATGGACGGCGTCGGCGCCGGAAATCTCGCAGGCCGCGACGATCGACGGGATGTTCAGGTAGCTGTCGCGCGAGGGCGGCGGTCCGATGCAGACGCTCTCGTCGGCAAGCCGGACGTGCATCGCCGCGTTGTCGGCGGTCGAATGCACAGCCACCGTCGAGATGCCCAGCTCCTTGCAGGCTCTGAGGACGCGCAAGGCGATTTCGCCGCGATTGGCGATGAGGACCTTCTTGACCATGAGGTGCCCCCTTACGCGATGACGACGAGGGCTTCGCCGTACTCGACGGGTTGGGCGTTCTCGACCAGGATCTTCGTCACCTTGCCGGCGCGCGGGGCGGGGATCTGGTTCATCGTCTTCATCGCCTCGATGATCAGCAGCGTCTCGCCTTCGGCAACGCTCTGGCCGACCTCGACGAACTGCTTGGCGCCGGGCGCCGCGGCCAGATAGACCGTGCCGACCATCGGCGAGGGAACGCTGCCGGCCTCGGGGCCGCTTGCCGGCGCGGCGGGGGCGGCGCTCGCTTGGGCCGGGGCCTGCTGATGGGCCGGCGCCTGATGCTGCGGCGGGTAATAGGCCGGCATCTGGATCTGCGCCTGCTCGTGCTTGCGCGTCACGCGGACCTTCATCGAGCCGTTCTCGACTTCGATCTCGGTCAGGTCGGTCTCCTTCAGGATCGACGCGATTTCGCGAACGAAACGCGGGTCGACCGTCATGTCTTCCTTGGGCATTGTCTTCCTTGGAGCGATTCGATCTGAGGGTGGAGCCTGCTGGCGGTGAGGCCACGGAGCCTAGTGCGTCCCTGCGCCATGCGGCGGGACGCGCTGCTGCCGGACGGCCCGATCACCGCACCGCAGGCCTTGATCGCGACGGTTCCCCGGCGCGAAAGGGGGGCCGGGCGAGGATTTCGGCCGCAGGAGTCATAGGCAGCGACGATCGGCATCGTAGCTCGGCGCTCACGGACGGTTTGGCGACGTCTGACCGTCGCAATTCACAGAGCCCTATAAGGCCCGAACCCTCGTTCGCAAAGCTCTAATTGCGGGAAGGCTCAAGCTTTCGGGCGGTTTTCAGCACGTCGCACTGCCGCAGGATCGGACATTCGCGATCGCGGCCTGCAGATTGTCGATGCCGACCGCGCCGGCCAGCACCTGGTCCTCGATGACGTAGCTCGGCGTGCCGTTGACGCCGAGGGCCGTCGCGACCTCGTTGTCTTTGGCGATGTCGGCGGCGACTTCCGCCGACGCCATCACGGGGCGCAGGGCCGCTTCGTCGACGCCGAACTCGGCTGCGACGGCGATGGCGCGCTTCTCGTCCGCCGTGCCCCGCGAGGCCAGGAGCTTGCGATGGAAGTCGCCGTAGAGTTCGGGCTTGAGCTTTCGGAAGGCGAGGCTTACCCGCGACGCCTCGATCGACTTCGGCCCGAGGACCGGGATTTCCTTCAGGATGAAGCGCACGTTCGAATCGTTCTTCAGCAGCGCGTCCATGTCGGTGAGCGCTTGTTTGCAGTAGCCGCAATTGTAGTCGAAGAACTCGACGACGGTGACGTCGCCCTCCGGATTGCCGAGCGCGGTCCCCTCGGGCGTCGAGAAGATCGCCTCGGCATTCGCGGCGACGGCCTGCTTCTGGGAGGCTGCGGCTTCGGCCGTGCGCTTGGCTTCGAGCGCGTTGATCGCCTCGACCAGCACCTCCGGATGGGTGACGAGGTAGTTGCGGACGATCGCCTCGATTTCCTTGGTCTGATCGCCGTCGAACTTGTCCTGCGCGACCGCCGGAGCGCCCGTCGTGCAGAGAAGGGCCAGGGCGAGCGCGGCTGCGGCGGTGCGTCTGAGGGCCATCAGGATGTTCCTTGTTTTCGGTCGGGCGATGGGTCCGGTCATCGTCACCGGCACCTTCGATCGCGGCGTTCTTGCTGGAGCGGGCTTAGCCGCCATTGGTGAAGGCCCGGTCACCGGGTCTTCGTCGACAGGATGTCCTGGGCGCGCCGGAAGGCCGGCGTCCCCGGCTTCAGTTTGGATTGCGCCCGGGCGGCGAAGACCTTCGCCTCTTGCAGCGAGCCGACGTTCCAGTGCCCCTCGGCGGTGGCGAGTTCGGCCCTGCCGATGTCGCCGAGCCGGCTGTAGGCCATGGCCAGATACCGGTAGCCCTCGCCGTTCACCGGATCGTTCTGCAGCCCCGCCTGGATCATCTCGATGGCCTGGTTGAGATCGGACTTGCCGCCGGACATGACCAGCGCCTGGCCGATCTCCGCCTGCAGCAGCCCGGAATTCGAGCCGTCGAGCTTGGCGGCCCGCTTGAAGGCCGCGACCGCTTCCGGAGCCCGGCCGGCTTCGAGGAGGATCTCGCCGCGCATCTCGTGGAACCAGGGATTGGACGGCCGTGCGGCGATCAGGGCGTCCATCTTCTTTAGGGCGCTGGCGTGTTGTCCGGACAGGAACGTCGCGATGGCGTCGCCATAGAGCGCCGGCTGGCTGCGCGGATCCTTGGCGAACAGCCGCCGCACGTCGTTCATGCCGCCGGCATAGGCGGCGATCTTGGCTCGCGCCAGGCCGTGGCGCTCGAGGAGGGCGGCGGCGTCCTGCTTGTCGTAGGGCGTCAGGCGCCGGGCCGATTCCTCGATCGCCAGCACACGGTCGCGCGGCGCCGGATGCGACGACAGGTAGGACCTGCCGCCGGAGCCGGAAAACATGCTGTTGCGGTCGAGGGTCTGGAAGGTCTCGACGAGGCCGCGGCCGGATTGGCCGGTCTTGGCGAGATAGTTGATCGCCGCGCGGTCGGCGACGGATTCCTCGCCGCGCATGTAGTTGAGGAGCGAGCGCTGGGCCGCCGCACCGCCGGCGGAAAAGACGCCGGCCCCGGCGCCGGTCGCGCCGCGCACGCCGGCCGCACTGCCGCCGATGGCGACGCCGGCGCCGAGGAGGGCGGCGGCGATCGCCATGACCTTGGCGCTCTCCAGCCGCTCGCGCAGGCGCTGCTGGTGGCCGCCGGCCAGATGGCCGATCTCGTGGGCGAGGATGCCGATCAGCTGGTTCGGCGTCTCGGTCATGGTGATCGCGCCGGTGTTGACGAAGATCCGCCGGCCGAGGACGAAGGCGTTGAAGTCCGAGGAGTTGACCAGCACCGTCTGGACGCCGGCGCGCGACAGGCCGGCCGCCTTCAGGAGCGGGCGGGCGTAGTCGCCGACCAGCGATTCGATCTCCGCGTCGCGCACCAGGGGAAGACTGTTTTTCGCGCGCGCCTGGGCCGAGGCCGGCGAGGCGCCCGCGAAGCCGGACAAGGCAAGGCTTGCCGTGACGACAAGAGTGGCGAAGCGTCCGATCACGGAGCTGACGATGTTGCGCATGGCCCGTCCCCTTTTGCTCATTCGCTAGTGGACCGGAACGGCATTTCGTAGCAAGGACGCCAGTTCAATTTGTCGTCAGCTGGCCGGCCTGCTCGCTGCAATGCCGGCAGCGCGACCCGCCCTTCGTGCCCAACTCCGAAAGCCGCCCCGATCATGACAGAACTCTTCGCTTCCCGCCGCTCCGACGTCCTGCCGTTCCGGGCGATGGACGTGCTTGCGGAAGCCAATCTGATGCGGGCAAGGGGCGCGCCGGTGATCTCGCTCGCCGTCGGCCAACCCGAGGCGCCGACGCCGGAAAAGGCCATCGCGGCGGCGAACGCCCATCTGGCGAAGGGCCGGATCGCCTATACCGACGCGCCCGGGCTGCCGGCCCTGCGCGAGCGCATCGCCCGCCACTATGGCGAGGCTTACGGCGTCGAGGTTCCTGCATCGCGCATCATGGTGACGACCGGCTCCTCGGCGGGGTTCAACCTCGCCTTTCTCGCCGCCTTCGATGCCGGCGCGCGCATCGCGCTCGCATCTCCCGGCTATCCCGCCTATCGCAACATCCTCAAGGTGCTCGGGCTCGAGCCGGTCGAGATCCCCGTCGACGTGTCGACCGGCTACCTCCTGACGGCGGAGCATCTTGACGAGGCCCATCGCCACAAGCCGATCGACGGCGTCCTCGTCGCCAGCCCCGCCAACCCGACCGGCACCGTGACGCCGCCCGCGGAGCTGGAGCGGCTGATCGCGTTCTGCGACCGGAACGGCATCCGCTTCATTTCCGACGAGATCTATCACCGGCTCGCCTATTCGGGCGGCGAGGCGACGGCGCTGGCCTTTTCCGACCGGCCCTTCGTCGTCAATTCCTTCTCCAAATACTACTGCATGACCGGCTGGCGGATCGGCTGGATCGTGCTGCCGCCCGAAATGGTGCGGGTCGCCGAGCGGATCGGGCAGAGCCTCTACATCTCCGCCCCGGAACTCTCCCAGGTGGCGGCGACGGCGGTGTTCGACGCGACGGCCGAGCTCGACCGCGTGCGCGAGACCTATGTCCGCAACCGCGATCTCCTGATGCGCGAACTCCCGGCGCTCGGCTTCCGCGACATCGCCCCCATCGACGGCGCCTTCTATGCCTATGCCGGCATCCCCGACGGCGAGGCGAGCGCATCCGACTTCTGCCGCCGCATCCTTGCCGAATGCCACGTCGCGATGACGCCCGGCATCGACTTCGACCTCTCCCGCGGCGAGCGCTTCGTGCGCATCTCCTATGCCTGCGGCAACGCTGCGCTCGAAGAGGCGGTGGGGCGGATGCAGGATCATGTTGCCGGCTAGTCGGATTGTGCCGGGCGAGCGGTGTTCGTCCGGCGCTTCGACATCGCAAGCGTCACGTTGACACCAGTCGTATACTACCATACCAGCCATTCGCCATCGGTGCCGGATATGGGAGGACGATCGTGGCGCTTCTGGACGACAATCGGCTGTTTCCGGCCGACGGAGCGGGGCGGTCTCTCGCCCGCACGCTCTATGACAGCGTGAAGTCGCTGCCGATCATCTCGCCGCACGGCCATACCGAGCCGCGCTGGTTCGCCGAGAACCGGCCGTTTCCCGATCCCGCCCATCTCATCGTCGTGCCCGACCACTACATCTTCCGGATGCTGGTCTCGCAAGGCGTCGACCTCGCCGCGCTGGGTGTATCCTCGGGGGACGGTGCCCGCGTCGAGACCGACGGGCGCAGGATCTGGCGCCGCTTTGCCGAGAACTACCACCTGTTCCGCGGCACGCCGACGCGGATGTGGCTCGACGACACGTTCCAGAATCTCTTCGGCCTCGATGTCCGCCTCTCCGCCGCAACGGCGGACGCGACCTACGATGCGATCGCCGAGAAGCTGACGACCGACGCGTTCCGGCCGCGCGCGCTCTATGAGCGCTTCAACGTCGAGGTCATCGCGACCACCGAGAGCGCCCTCGACGACCTCGCCTTTCACCGGCAGATCCGCGAGAGCGGATGGACGGGCAGGGTGGTGACGACCTACCGGCCGGATGCCGTGACCGATCCGGACGTTGCCGGCTTCGCCGACAACCTGCGCAAGCTCGGTGAGATCTCCGGCTGCGACACCGGCACCTTCGCCGGCCTGATCGACGCCCATCGCACACGCCGCGCCTTCTTCCGCGAGCACGGGGCGACCGCCACCGACCATGGCCATCCGACCGCCCGGACCGCGAACCTGTCCGCCGCCGAAGCCTCGGCGCTCTACGACAGGATCAGGGACGGCGCCGGTTCGGCTGCGGACCGCGAACTGTTCCGCGCCCAGATGCTCACCGAGATGGCGAAGCTGTCGGTCGAGGACGGGATGGTCATGCAGATCCATGCCGGCTCCTTCCGCAACCATTCGGACCGCATCTTCGCCACCTTCGGCCGCGACAAGGGCTTCGACATTCCGCAGCCGACGAACTACGTCGCCGCGCTGAAGCCCCTTCTCGACGTCTGCGGCCTCGAAACGGGCTTCACCCTCATCCTTTTCACACTCGACGAGACGGCCTATTCGCGCGAACTCGCGCCGCTCGCCGGCGTCTATCCTTGCCTCAGGCTCGGGCCGCCCTGGTGGTTCTTCGATGCGCCCGAGGGGATGAAGCGGTTCCGCGAAGCGGTGACCGAGACGGCCGGCTTCTACAACACCGTCGGCTTCAACGACGACACCCGCGCCTTCTGCTCGATCCCGGCCCGGCACGACGTCGCGCGCCGGGTGGACTGCGCCTATCTCGCCGGGCTGGTGACGACCGGCAGCCTCCTGGAGGAGGAGGCGTTCGAGGTGGCGCGGGACCTGACCTACCGCCTCGCCAAGGAGGCCTACAGGCTCTGACGGCGGCGTTTCCGCGCGATTTGCGGGAGGAGGGCATGGGGCATGATCATGGGCATTCCCACGGCGGCGCGCGGTGCGACGGCGCAGGTGGCCCTCCGCATGGCCGGGACCCGGCGCCTGATCCGCCTGTCCCCTCACGCCCCTTGTCGCCGGCGCCTCCGGTCCTGCCGTTGATGTTCTCGTCATGATGCCGTTGACCCTGGTCCCGGCGATCTCCCTCTGGCAGCCGAGCATGTGCCCATGACTTCCGACAGGCGTCTGTCCCTTTTGACCCTCTCCGATCTGCCGGACGGCGTGCGCCGGCCGGCCTATGATCCGGCCGCGGTGACGGCCGGCATCGTCCATCTCGGCGTCGGCGCCTTTCACCGGGCCCACCAGGCGGTCACCCTGGACGACCTCCTGGCCTCAGATCCGCAATGGGGCATCGTCGGCGCCTCGCTCCGCCGCGCCGACATGCGCGACGCGCTCGCTCGCCAAGACAATCTCTACACCGTCGCCGTCCGCTCGGGCGAGGGTACGGGACTGCGCGTCGTCGGTTCGATCAAGGCGATCCATGTGGCGCCGGAGAACCCCGAAGCGCTGCTTGCCGCCATGTGCGATCCGGCGATCCGCATCGTCTCCCTGACCGTCACGGAGAAGGGCTACTGCCACGATCCGGCGACGGGAAACCTCAATCCCGCCCATCCGGACATCGTGGCCGACCTTGCTCATCCCCGCGCGCCGACCTCGGCGCCGGGCCTCCTGGTCGAGGCGCTCAGGCGCCGGCACGAGGCGAATGTCGTGCCCTTCACCGTCATGCCCTGCGACAATCTTCCGGCCAATGGCCCGACCGTCCACCGGATCATCGTGCAATATGCCGGCCTCCTCAACGACGCCCTTGCGAGCTTCGTCGAGAACGACGTCGCCGTCGCCGGAACCATGGTCGACCGCATCGTGCCGGCGACGACCGAGGCGGACATCGCCGAGATCGACGCGGCGCTCGGGCTCGGCGATGCCTGGCCCGTGGTCACCGAACCCTTCACCCAGTGGGTGATCGAGGACCGCTTCCCGACCGGCAGGCCCCGGTTCGAAGCCGCCGGCGCCGAAATGGTCGCCGACGTCGAGCCCTATGAGCGCATGAAGCTGCGGATGCTCAACGGCTCCCATTCGACGCTCGCCTATCTCGGCTATCTCGCCGGCTACGAGACGGTCTCCCGCGCCATGGCGGACCCCGCCTATGAGCGGCTCGTGCGGGAGATGATGAGCGAGGAGATCATGCCGACGCTCGAGATGCCCGGCTCCGATCTCGGCGGATATCGCGATGCGCTGATCCAGCGCTTCCACAATCCGGCGCTGAAGCACCGGACCTGGCAGATCGCCATGGACGGATCGCAGAAACTGCCCCAGCGCTTTCTCGGCACGGTGCGCGACCGGCTCGCCGCCGGCGCGCCCATCGACCGGCTCGCCCTCGGCATCGCCGGCTGGATGCGCTACGTCACCGGCATCGACGAGGCAGGCGGGGCCATCGACGTCAGAGATCCGCTGGCCGCGAGGCTGAAGGCGATCGGCGCGGAGGCGGGCCGCGACCCGGAGCGACTGGCAGCAGGCTATCTCGGGGTGCCCGAAGTGTTCGGCCGCGATCTCAGTCACGACCCGGCCTTCGCCGGGCCGGTCACGAGGGCACTCGCCTCGCTCCTCGACAAGGGCGCCGCGGCAACGGTGCAAAGCTACGCGAAGTGATGGCGCGGATGGCGACGCGGGCAGGCGGTTCTAGCCCTCCGCATTGGCTGTGAAAGCCTGGCCTCGGACATCGTCGGGGGCAAATCTCCTGTGCCTTTCGACCGGCGACGGCTGCGCGCCGGTTGCGTCGTTTCGGCCGCGCGAACGGAACCAGCGCCGCATCCCGTGCGTCTTCTCGCCAAAGGGAAGGATTCCGATGACGTTCAC
The DNA here is from genome assembly GCF_002088275.1 of Aurantimonas sp. 22II-16-19i. GTDB lineage: Bacteria > Pseudomonadota > Alphaproteobacteria > Rhizobiales > Rhizobiaceae > Jiella. The sequence goes on along the minus strand of NZ_AQQS01000001.1, from coordinate 456,094 downwards.
GACCGATGGCATGGCACCCCAGGATGGCAAAGGCTGGCTGAAGACGGCGGCACGCGCCGGCTATGCCGCCAGGGGCCTGGTCTTCCTGATCGTCGGCTACTTCTCGTTCCGGGCGGCCTTTGCCACCGGCGAGGCGATGGATACCGAGGACGCCATCGAGGTGATCGGCGGATCGGGCTTCGGCACCCTGCTTCTCGCGGTGATGGTCATCGCCCTTGCCGCCTTCTGCGGCTGGCGCCTCATCCAGGTGCTGATGGATGTCGACAATCACGGAACCGATGCCAAGGGCCTGTTCGTGCGGACCGGCCTGCTCATCAGCGCGTTTTCCTATGGTGCGCTTGCCGTCTTCGCGGCGACGTTGCTGATCGGCAGCGGCGGCTCCGGTGGAGGCGGCGGCGGCAAGCAGAGCGTCATCGCCTATGCCTACGAGCAGGGCTACGGCGTCTGGCTGACCTATCTGATCGCCGCCGGCATGGCGGCCGCCGCCATCGCCCACATCGTCAAGGCGGTGAAGGCCGGATTCGAGAAATACATGGCGATCCCGCAGGATCGCCGCTGGCTCCTGAAGCCGGTCTGCCAGTTCGGGCTCATCGCCCGGGCCGTGACCTTCGTCGTCATCGCCGGGCTGCTGGTCACGGGCGCCGCCGGCTACAGTTCCGGCGATACGCCGGGTCTCGACACCGCGCTGCAGGAGATCTCCGGCTGGAGCTTCGGCTGGCTGTTCCTGTCGCTGACCGGTCTCGGATTGATCGCCTTCGGCATCTATTCGATCGCCGAGGCCGTCTACCGGCGGATCAACATGCCGGACGTTCCCGATGTCGGATGAGGTCGCTCGGGCCAGCGCCGCGGCGCCACGGCGAAAAACCCGTTGACGGCGCCCCGGCCGGCGCCTAGCTTATGCGCCATGAGCACGAAGCTGATTCTCGTAGGATGGCGCACACGCGAGGCGGTCTGAAGACCGCCCGGCGATAGCCACGTGTGCGCGAGACAAAGGGCCCCTGGAGGCCCTTTTTTATTGCCGAAAATTCTGGGAATGGTCCGCCGGGACAGGGGCGGAAACGAGAAAGACCGAAGCGATGGATATCAGGGCCGAGAGTGAAGCACGGGAGATGACGGGCGCGGGAATGGTCGTCCGGGCGCTCGTCGACAACGGGGTGACCGACATCTTCGGCTATCCGGGCGGCGCCGTGCTGCCGATCTATGACGAGCTGTTCCAGCAGGAGGAGATCCGGCACGTTCTCGTGCGCCACGAGCAGGGCGCCGGCCACGCGGCCGAAGGCTATGCCCGCTCCACCGGCAAGACAGGCGTCATGCTGGTCACCTCCGGCCCCGGCGCGACCAATGCGGTCACGGCGCTGCAGGACGCCTTGATGGACTCGATCCCGCTGGTCTGCATTTCCGGCCAGGTCCCGACGACGCTGATCGGCTCGGACGCCTTCCAGGAATGCGACACCGTCGGCATCACGCGCCCCTGCACCAAGCACAACTGGCTGGTCAAGGACGTCAACGACCTGGCGCGCATCCTGCACGAGGCGTTCCACGTGGCGCGGACCGGCCGTCCCGGCCCGGTCGTCGTCGACATTCCCAAGGACGTCCAGTTCGCGACCGGCATGTACACCCCGCCGCCGCCGGGCCGCACCCATGAGAGCTACCGCCCGCGCCTGTCGCCCGAGGCGGAGCGCGTCGCCGCGGCGGTCGCGATGCTGGCCGGCGCCAAGCGCCCGATGGTCTATTCGGGCGGCGGCGTCATCAATTCCGGGCCGGAGGCCTCGAAGCTCCTGCGCGAACTGATCGAGATGACCGGCTTTCCGATCACCTCGACGCTGATGGGCCTCGGCGCCTATCCGGCCTCCGGCAAGAGCTGGCTGGGCATGCTGGGCATGCACGGCACCTACGAGGCCAATCTCGCCATGCATGGCTGCGACGTCATGCTGTGCATCGGCGCAAGGTTCGACGACCGCATCACCGGCCGCCTCGACGCCTTCTCGCCGGGCTCGAAGAAGATCCACATCGACATCGACCCGTCCACGATCAACAAGAACGTCCGCGTCGATCTGCCCGTCATCGGCGATGTCGCGCATGTGCTGAGGGATCTGATCGCCGAGTGGAAGCGCGTCGGGGCGAGCGTCGACCGCGAGGCGCTGGCCGCGTGGTGGCACGAGATCGACACGTGGAGGGCGCGCAACTGCCTCGCCTACAAGCCCCATGACGACGTCATCATGCCGCAATACGCGGTCCAGCGGCTCTACGAGGCGACGAAGCACCGCGAGACCTACGTCTCGACCGAAGTCGGCCAGCACCAGATGTGGGCGGCGCAGTTCTACGGCTTCGAGGAGCCGAACCGCTGGCTGACCTCGGGCGGCCTCGGCACCATGGGCTATGGCCTGCCAGCCGCCATCGGCGCGGCGATCGCCCATCCGGATGCGCTGTCGGTCTGCATCGCCGGCGACGCCTCGGTGCTGATGAACATGCAGGAGATGTCGACGGCGGTGCAGCACCGGGCCAACGCCAAGATCTTCATCCTCAACAACCAGTATATGGGCATGGTGCGCCAGTGGCAGCAGCTGCTCCACGGCAACCGGCTGTCGCATTCCTACACCGAGGCGCTGCCGGACTTCGTCAAGCTCGCCGAGGCCTATGGCGCGGTCGGCATCCGCTGCCAGAAGCCGGGCGATCTCGACGATGCGATCGCCGAGATGCTGGAGGTCGACGCGCCGGTGCTGTTCGACTGCCGGGTCGCCAATCTCGCCAACTGCTTCCCGATGATCCCGTCGGGCAAGGCCCACAACGAGATCCTTTTGCCGGAAGAGGCGACCGACGAGGCCGTCGCGAAGGCGATCGACGCCAAGGACAGGGTGCTGGTTTGACCGGCCGCAAGAAGAACATGACCAGGAAACACCCATGACCAACCCTGTCGTCCAGCCGCCGGCCTCGGCCTATTTCATCACGCCCGAGAAGGAGACGACGGTCGCGCGCACCCTCGCGATCCTCGTCGACAACGAGCCGGGGGTTCTGGCGCGGGTCATCGGCATGTTCTCCGGCCGGGGCTACAACATCGAGAGCCTGACGGTCTCCGAGACCGAGCACGAGAAGCATCTGTCGCGCATCACCGTTGTCACCCGCGGGGCGCCCCATGTGATCGAGCAGCTGAAGAGCCAGCTCGACCGCATCGTGCCGGTGCATCGGGTCGTCGACCTGACGTCCACGGCGGGCTCGACCGGCGAGAGCCAGCCGATCGAGCGCGAGCTCGCCATCGTCAAGGTCGCCGGCAAGGGCGAAAAGCGCGTGGAGGCGCTGCGGCTGGCCGACGTCTTCCGGGCGAAGGTCGTCGATTCCTCCATCGAGCATTTCGTCTTCGAGATCACCGGCCGGCCGTCGAAGCTCGACAAGTTCGTCGGCCTGATGGCGCCGCTCGGCCTCGTCGAGGTGTGCCGCACGGGTGTGGCGGCGCTGTCGCGGGGCATGGAAGGGATGTGAGGAAACCCGGCTCCAGCCTGCTCCTGGCGCAGGTTGGAGCCGGCACGACAGTCTTACGGTGCCGGCTCGCGCTTCCCTCTTCGCGGCCGGTTCCTGTCTCTTCGGCCAAGGCCACGCATGGTGTGAGCGGACCTGCTGGCTGGATCATCGCCGGCCTCCAGCGCGCAGGGGCTGATCTTCGTCGCTGCCGCCGGGTGCCGATGCCGTTCCGAAATGGTCGCAGCGCGCGGCGCGCCTCGCCGAACCGGGGCGTAGATCGGCGGCGAAGGAGCACGATCCAAGGCAACAGCTGCATTGACTGTCCGGCAGCAGACTTTCACCAAATATAACGTTCACGGAGCCATGTGGCGTTGCAATGAAATCCGCGACCTGTTTCCGCAGAACTCTGCAGGTGACAAGATGTCGCACGAATTCGGCGGCCACTTTCATTGTCGCCTGTGGAAATCCGCGAACTTTTCGTTTCAACTGCAGGAGTTTCGCTCCAGCCATCACGTAGGCGAATGTCGAGTCAGCTGCGCCTCACCAGGGACCGCATTTCCGATCAGACCTATCGACGGCTGGTCGACGGTATGGCGGAATATGCGATCATCATTCTGACGGCGCAGGGCATGATCGGAAGCTGGAACGCCGGAGCGGAAAAGCTGAAGGGGTTCGCCGAGGAGGACGTTCTCGGCCTCGACTTCTTCGACTTCTTCTTTCGCGAGCACCGCTCCGACACCTCGATCGACGACGCGATGCGCGAGATCGAACTCGACGGCCGCTATACGTCGGAAGGCTGGTGCCGTCGCAAGAACGGGACGCGATTCTGGGCTCACGTCACGGTCCAGGCGGTTGCCGACGACCTCGAAGGCAGGGCGGGCTATGTCGCGATCTGCCGGGACCGGACCACACGCCGCAGCGCCGAAGGCGCTTCGGAGCGCAACGAGGCCCGCTTTCGCCAGCTCATCGACGGGTTTCGCGACCAGGCGATCTGCATGCTCGATCCCGAGGGGCGAATCGGAAGCTGGGGCGGTGATCTGGAGCGATTGCTGGGCTATGCCCGGCACGAGATCGTCGGCATGCCTTTCGCGCGACTGTTTCCCGAGGACGAGCGCGCGCGTGGACTGCCCGAGGACATGCTGCAGACGGCCGTCCGCGACGGCCGGCTGCAACAGACCGGCTGGCGCCTGCGCAGCGACGGCCGGCGGGTCGCCGTGAGCGAGGTCATCGACATGATTCACGGCGAAGACGGCGCCCATGCCGGCTTCGCGGTGGTCATGCGCGACATGTCGGCCCAGCGGGCGACGGAAGATGCGCTGGAGGCGACGCGGCAGGCCCTGTTCCAGTCCCAGAAGCTCGAGATGATCGGCAAGCTCACCGGCGGAGTGGTCCACGACTTCAACAATCTTCTCAGCGCGATCCTCGGCAATCTTGAGATCGGCCGCCGGCGCCTCGACCCCGGCAGCAACGTCAGCCCCTTCATCGACAACGCGCTCATCGGCGCGCGGCGCGGCGCCGACATGGTGGCGAGGATGATGACCTTCGCCCGCGAGCAGCCGGCGCACATCGCGAGCGTGGCTCTGCCGGATCTTGTCAGCGGTCTCGAAGACCTCTTCTCATGGACGATCGGCCCCGGCGTCACGGTCAAGACGGAGTACAGCCCACGTCTCGCAGCCATCGAGGTCGATCCCCACCAGCTCGAACTCGCCCTGATGAACCTTCTCGTCAATGCCCGGGACGCGATGCCCTGTGGCGGCACGATCCACATCCGGGCGCGCAACCGGCGCATCGCTCCAGCGCAGGCGGCCGGCGCCGCCTGGCGCTGTGTCCAGCTCGCCATCTCGGACACCGGAACGGGCATGGATGCGGAGACGCTTGCCCGGGCCAGAGACCTTTTTTTCACGACCAAGGCACCGGGAAAGGGAACCGGACTGGGCCTCTCGACGGTTCAAAGCTTCATTGACGCCGCGCACGGGCAGATGTTGATCGAAAGCGCGCCGGGCAAAGGCACGACTGTTTCCCTGCTGCTGCCCTGTGCCAAGGACCCGGCTCGTGGAGCGATCGTGGATGACGAAATCGAGGATGACGACGTGGTAAGCTCTGACAGACGACGGCTGCGCATTCTCGTTGTCGACGACGATGCGCTGGTTCTGATGAACACCGTGGCGATGCTGACGGAACTCGGTCACGAGACCGTCGAGGCGATCTCGGCGCGTGACGCACTGGCCATCCTTGCGGCGGAGGGCGAGGCGGGCGTCGATCTGATGATCACCGATCATGCCATGCCGTCGATGACGGGCATGGAACTCGCCCGCTGCGTCAGCGACACCTGGCCGTCCCTGCCGGTGATCCTTGCGACGGGCTATGCGGAGGTGGGGACGGAGGTTGGATCCGTCGCGACGGCCCGTCTGCAGAAGCCGTTCGGGATCCGCGATCTCCGGGCGACCATCGACGCTGCCGTCGCCGCCAAGCAAACGGCCAGGTCGCACGTTCCCGGGGCCGCGAGAAACCTGCCGCTGTCCTTCGTCGGAACGAACGCACCGGGCAAATTCGGCGCCTGATCGCCCGAGCCTCGACCCGCTGGCGGCAGTGGATCCGCAGCGAGCGTCCGATCCGCCCCGAATTCCCTGCTGCTTGATTGCTCGCGCGATTCCTGCGACCGAAGGAAACCATGGCGCAGGATCTGGGCCAATCGCGAATCGGACCGATGGCTGTTCCGCCGCAGGCGGGACGGTCCGCGCATGTCGTTGCGCCCTCGGCCTTGCGGCGGCGCCTCGCTCCAGAGGCGATCGGCCGACGGGCCGCGCAGACGGGGAGTGCGGGCGCCATGGGCGAGCCACGGCGCAGCGCCGAAGCCTCACGGGAGACACGGCCTTGAAACTCACGCCGCAGCAGGACGATGCCCTGAAGGCCGTCGCGGACTGGCTCGACAACGGCAACCAGCCGATCTTCCGCCTGTTCGGCTATGCCGGGACCGGTAAGACGACGCTGGCCAAGCACTTCGCCGAAGGCATCGACGGGGCGGTCCAGTTCGCCGCATTCACCGGCAAGGCGGCCCAGGTGCTGCGCTCGAAGGGGGCGAAGTCGGCCCGCACGCTGCATTCGCTGATCTACCGGCCGCGCGGCGAGGAAACCGTCGCCGACGAGACCAGCGGCACCTCGCGCGTCTCGCCCACCTTCTCGCTCAACCGCCAGAGCCCGGTCGCCAAGGCCAAGCTCGTCGTCGTCGACGAGTGCTCGATGGTCGACGAGGCGCTCGGCCGCGATCTGATGTCCTTCGGCACGCCCATCCTCGTCCTCGGCGATCCCGGCCAGCTGCCGCCGGTCTCGGGCGGCGGCTTCTTCACCGAGGCGGAGCCGGATTTCCTCCTCAGCGAGATCCACCGGCAGGCCCGGGACAATCCCATCATCGAGATGGCGCTCGCCGTGCGGGAAGGCCGCGAGCTGATGTATGGCGACTATGGCGAGAACGCGCAGGTGATCTCCAAGCGCGAGGTGGAGACCGACCGGGTGCTCGCCGCCGACCAGGTGCTCGTCGGCACCAATCGCACCCGGCGGCGCTACAATGCCCGCCTTCGCGAGCTGAAGGGCTTCGAGGGGCCGCTGCCGATGGCTGGCGACAAGCTGGTGTGCCTGCGCAACGACCCGCCCAAGGGGCTGTTGAACGGCTCGCTCTGGCAGGTGATGACCGCATCCCGCGAGACGACGAAGCCGGGCGTCAATCTGATCGTCAAGCCCGACGACGACGACATCGACCAGGGGGCGGCGAAGATCCGCCTCCTGAAGCAGGCCTTCGAGGAGCCGGAGGCCGAAGTGCCCTGGGCGACGAAGAAGCGCTTCGACGACTTCGACTACGGCTACGCGCTGACCGTCCACAAGGCGCAAGGGTCCCAGTGGAACGACGTCATGCTGTTCGACGAGAGCTTCGCCTTTCGCGACACCCGCGAGCGCTGGCTCTATACGGCGATCACCCGGGCGGCGGAAAAGCTCACCATCGTGCGCTGAGGCCACGCCGCGACTCCGGCGGTCCCGCACTCCGCCGGCCCGAACCGTTCGCCGCCGGCGATGGTCGGGAATGCCGTCTCGTGCGGCCCTGTCCTCTCTCCCCGCGAAGTCCTCTCCCAACGAAAAAGCCCTGACCGTGGGGGGACGGTCAGGGCTCTTCTTGGTGGCGCGGGGATGGGGGATTACTCCGCAGGCACCAGCTCCGGCGTTGCTTTCGTCGCGGGGGAAGCGAGGAACAGCCAGAGGAAGAGGATCACGCCGAGAATGACGATCGGCGATCCGATCATCAGCAGGAGGTTCGGCGCGCCGGTGGCATCGACCATGACCTTGCCGGCGAGGAGGACGATCGTACCGGCCTCGTAGACCGCGAACTGGACGGTGGCGAGGGTGCGCTCACGCAGCTGCGGCCAGCCGCGATGCGCGAGGCCGAAGATCACCGAGGCGACGAAGCCGAGAAGGCCGATATGGGCATGCGACTGGGCGAAGTTGAAATGGCCGCTGGCGCCGAGCCACGTGCCGAAACCGGCGGCGAAGACGAGCCACCCGAAGCCGGTGGCGACATACACCTTGTCGATGTTGCGCATGGATCTGGATCTCTCACGGACGCCGAAATCAACGAAACTTCCGGGCAACCTTGCCATCGGAACCGTTCGGCGGTCGCTCCTCTAACCATGCGAGGTTTCACTGCGATTTCGAGTTGTGTTTCGTCCAGGTTTCCGCGAGGTCGCGCTCAGTCGGTTCCCTGGAACGCCACGCCGTCGAAGGCGAAGACCCTGACGCCGTCCTGATTGACGCCGAGGGTGGTGAAACTCAGGAGGCCCCAGCCGGGGCGGCTGTCCGAGATGCGCTTCTCGGTGACGGTCTGGGTGAAGGTGACCGTGTCGCCGGCAAAGACGGGTTTCGGCCAGCGCATGTTCTTGAAGCCCGGGGATGGGCCGACCCTCGGGGCCGGGTTGCCGGCCTCGATCCAGGCCTTCAGCCGGCCGTACCGATAGTCGACGTTGAGACGCATGCAGGCCGCGGCGGTGTGCCAGCCGGATGCGCAGAGCCCGCCGAGCACGGATGCCCTGGCGGCCTCCGGATCGACATGGAACGGCTGCGGATCGTACTGCCTGGCGAAGCGGACGATGTCGTCCGCGGTGAACAGGTGCGAGCCGAGAAGGATCGGCTCGCCGACGACGAAGGTGTCCCAGAAGCTCATCGGGCGGCGCCCTCGCGGGTGAGGAGGAGGAGGGTGTATTCGCTCTCGAGCACCGTCACGCCCTCCTGGTTCTCGAGGGCGACGCCGATCTTGGCGATGCCGAGGGTGGGGCGCTTGGCCGAAAGCCGCCGCGACAGGACGCGGGCAGTGCCGGTCAGCCTGTCGCCGGGCCGCACCGGCGCGCGCCAGTTCACGAAGTCGACGCCGGGCGAGCCCTGGGAGGTCGAATCGAGAAGAAAGCCCTCTGCCATCATCCGCATCAGCATCGAGCAGGTGTGCCAGCCGGACGCCGTCAGTGAGCCGACGAGCTCGTTGGCGCCGCCGGCCGCGTCGTCGAGATGGAAGGGCTGGGGGTCGAACTCCCGGGCAAAGGCGATCATCTCGTCGCGATCGGCCGTGTACGGCTGGAGCGGGATCTCGCGGCCCTCGGTGAAATCTTCGAACGTGCGCAAGCGTCGTCTCTCTCGTCGTTGACGGGAAGGAGGTTTACGCCCTCGCGCGGCGGAGGAGAAGGTGGCGGAGCCGCTTCCGGCGAAATCCGTGGGCTGACGGTCCGCCGGGAGACGCCATCCGCCTTCACAACCCCGCCTTGCGCTGCAATCATGAGGTTCGACCGAGCCTGCTCGCCACCCTGCAAGGAGCTTCCCATGCGCCGATCCGCGTTCCTCTTCCGCCTCTTCGCTTCGACGACCCTTGCTCTCCTTCTCGCTGGGCCGGCATCAGCCCAGGAAGCCAAGTCCGCGGGCGAGGACGCCGCGGCACCCGCGCCGAACGATCTCCTCAATGCCGCCCTCTGGATGCAGCGGGCGGTGGAGTACAAGGCCAATTCCGTGGGCATCTATGCCCTCGGCAGGATCCGCCTCGACGAAGCCCTCGCCGACGACACGGCCAGCGCCCTCGACCAGGGCGATGCGGCCGATCTTCCGGCGGCGGTGATCCTCGACCTCGACGAGACGGTGATCGACAACTCGGCCTACGAATCCGGTCTGGTCACCACGAATGCCGACTACCAGTCGAAGACCTGGGATGAATGGACCAAGGCCAAGGACGCCAAGCCGGTGCCGGGCTCGCTCGACTACCTGAAATACGCCGACGCGAAGGGCGTGAAGATCTTCTACGTTACCAACCGCAAGGCCGACCAGGAGGAGGCGACCCGCGCCAACATGGAGGCGCTGGGCTACCCCATGGGCGGCAACGTCGACACCTTCCTGATGCGCGACGAAAAGCCGGACTGGGGCTCCGACAAGACCTCCCGCCGCGCCTTCGTCGCCAAGGACTACCGCGTCGTCGCGCTGTTCGGCGACAATTTCAACGACTTCACCGGCGCCGCCTCGGGCACGCTGGAGGAGCGCGAGGCGGCCTATGACAGGCTGCAGAGCCACTTCGCCGAGGACTGGTTCATGCTGGCCAATCCCGCCTACGGCTCGTGGGAATCATCGGCTTATGGCGACGATTTCAAGCTGCCGAACGAGAGGAAGCGGGCGTTGAAGGTCGATGCCCTGGAGCCATGGACGCCGAAGGTCGACTGACGGGCCCGTGCGGGGTTGGCTCCAGCCGGCGCGTCTCGCCGGCTGGAGCCCATGGGTGGCTGCCTTGCCGGCCGGGACCAGCGGGGGGCTTTTGGCCCGGCTCTCCGGCTCTCCGGCTCGCGCAGGTCGGCGCGGCTATCGCAGGAGGTTCGCCTTGCGCAACTCGACGCCGGAGTTTTCGAGCGGAGCATCGGCGCCCGCGAGCGTGATGGTGACGATCGCCGCGCCGGCCTCGAAGCGCATGCCCTGCGGCACGTTGACGACGAAATACTCCTCCTCGCCGACCTGATCGGCTACGGTGAAGGCGACGGTGCCGGCGAGGCGGCTGGCATTGCCCGCGTCGAGGGTGGCGGCATCCGGGGTGCTCTGGTTCGCCGTCCCGGCCTCACTCCCGGCTGGCTCGATGTAGACGTCGATGAAGACGGTCTCGTCCGGATCGATGGCGCTCGGGGCAAGGACCAGCGACAGGCGGGTCGGTTCGAGCGGGGCGGCGATGCGCAGCGAGGCGTCGGCCCCTGCCGTCGCGATCGTCTCAGTGGTGGCATCCTCGATCCCCAGCCGGGCCGCGGATTTTTCCGCCGGCTGCGCCCGTGCCGACGAGGCCGCGACGAGCGTCGATGCGGCAATGGCGAGCGCCGCGGCAACGGCGAGGCGGGCGGTGCGATGGTGGGAGCGCCGGGTGGCGATGGAATGTGGCAATAACCTGTGCATAGCCGTTATAAGCATCGCGATGCCCGGCTTCGCAAGCGTTGCGGACGGCAGTCTTAAGAAAGGGTTACCGGCCGCGGCGGATGTCGATCGACAACCGGGCCGGTCGCGGGAGCAAGCAGCCATGGCCACAAGGATCCACCGCTACGCCGTCAGCCTCGCATGGACCGGCAACCGGGGCGAGGGGACGGCGACCTATCGGGGCTATTCCAGGGATCATGTGATCTCGGGCGAGGGCAAGCCGGCGATCGCGGGCTCGGCCGATCCGGCCTTTCGCGGCGATCCCGCGCGCTGGAACCCGGAGGAGATGCTGCTCGCCTCGCTGTCTGCCTGCCACCAGCTCTGGTACCTGCATCTCTGCGCCGAGGCGGGCGTCGTCGTCACCGCCTATGCGGACGCCTCCGAAGGCGAGATGCAGGAGGCGCCGGACGGCGGCGGCGCGTTCGTGCGGGCGGTGCTGCGGCCAGTCGTCACGGTTTCGGCGGCGAGCGATGCCGAGACGGCGCGGGTGCTGCATCACGAGGCCCATGCCAAGTGCTTCATCGCCCGCTCGGTGAACTTTCCGGTCGAATGCGAGCCGGAGATCCGGGGTGAGCCGGCCGAGACCTGACGCTCGGAAGCCACACCCCGAGGCTCGCCCTATGCCTCAGACGTTGAACTTGAAGTTCATGATGTCGCCGTCCGCCACCACATATTCCTTGCCCTCGTCGCGGGACTTGCCGGCCTCCTTGGCGCCGACTTCGCCGCCCAGTGCCACGAAATCGGCAAAGGCGATGGTCTGGGCGCGGATGAAGCCCTTCTCGAAGTCGGTGTGGATGACGCCGGCGGCCTGGGGCGCCTTGGTGCCCTTGTCGATCGTCCAGGCGCGGGTCTCCTTCGGCCCGGCGGTGAAATAGGTGATCAGGTCGAGCAGTTCGTAGCCGGCCCGGATGAGGCGGTCGAGGCCCGGCTCGGTCAGGCCCATGGCTTCCAGATAGTCGCCGACTTCCTCTTCCGGCAGCTGCGCGATCTCGCTCTCGATGGCGGCGGAGATGATCACCGAGCTCGCGCCCTGCTTCTCGGCCATGGCGGCGACCGCCGCGGAATGATCGTTTCCGCTCGCCGCGTCCGCCTCGGCGACGTTGCAGACATAGAGAACGGGCTTGGAGGTGAGGAGGTTGAGGCCCCGCAAGAGCTGCGTCTCCTCGGCGTCCATGCCGGACAGGAGCACGCGCACCGGCTTGCCCTCGTTGAGGACGCCGAGCGCCTTCTCCATCACGGGCAGGACGGCGATCGCGTCCTTGTCCTTGCCGGTCGCCTTCTTGCGGGTGGAAACGACGCGGCGCTCGAGGCTTTCGAGATCCGACAGCATCAGCTCGGTCTCGACCGTTTCGGCGTCGGCGACGGGATCGACCCGGCCCTCGACATGGACGATGTCGTCATCCTCGAAGCAGCGCAGCACGTGGACGATGGCGTCCACCTCGCGGATATTGGCGAGGAACTGGTTGCCGAGCCCTTCGCCCTTCGAGGCGCCGCGCACGAGGCCGGCGATGTCGACGAAGGTGATGCGCGTCGGCAGGATCGCGGCCGACTTGGCGATCCTGGCGATGTCCTTCAGCCGCGGATCCGGCACCGGCACGTCGCCGGTGTTCGGCTCGATCGTGCAGAACGGATAATTCGCGGCGGCCGCGGCGGCCGTCTTGGTGAGGGCGTTGAACAGCGTCGACTTGCCGACATTCGGCAGGCCGACGATCCCGCATCTGAAACCCATGGGGGTGATCCTTCGGAAGTTTTGGGGACCGCCGTGCGGCCCGTGAACTTTGAGCGCTGTTTGGATGGGAAAGTGAGATGGGTCAACAGGGACGGGGCAGCCGATGCAGCTTGCATCGCCATGCGATGCAGCCGGGCGCTCGTTTGATCGACATCGTTGGCGTCATTGACGGTTCTCACGAACGCCAAGTTCCTCTCGAAGCGAAACCATTTGTTCGTGGTGATCACCAAGTGAGTATGTGTCGAACCAGAAACCAATTCCAAGAGCGGTTGCGCGACGTTGGATTTCGAAGCTCATCTCCCAACTGAAACTTTGATAATAATATCCAACGCAAACGAACCGGGTCTGGAATTTTGTCTGTACTTCAAGGAGTGCATTGCGATGGCGCTCCAAACGGAAAAGCAGCGCCTCAAGATGGGAACTCAAATGTTCAGTATCTGCCATGCCACTGGAGAGCTGCCAGTTTGACGAGCGACGCGTCATCGGATGGCCATTGATTTCGAATGGCTCGCCGACATTCCAAGATTGGCAGGGTTCTAAAGTCAGAATGCGGGTGATCTCCGCAACGTCATCAACGCCGATTGCGCTGAAATAAGCGTATTCCCGGTCAGAAGCTGGAGGCGAGTTCATATTCAGGCCTTTGCGTTGTTCGAAGGATCAGGTTTTAGCTTCACTCCTTCCCCCCGAACATCCGCCGCAGCATCTCCGCCATCGGTCCCTTTTCCGGCACCTTGATCGTGGGCTTGGGCGAACGCGCCTGATGGATGTGGCTCTGGCCCTTCGGGGCAGGCTTGGCGGCAGTCGCGCCCTTGGCGCCGGCGGGCTCTTCCCGGCCGCCGGTGGCGACACTCACCTTGTTCATGTAGAGGGCATCCTCGCCCTTGACGAGACTGTCGGCATTGCGGGCGATCGCGTCGAGAAAGGGCTCCAGCCACTCGCGATCCACCTTGGCGAAGTCGCCGAGGACGTGCGGGTTGACCTTCTCCTTCGCACCCGGATGACCGATGCCGAGGCGCACGCGGCGATAGTCCTTCGAGCCGAGATGGGCGTCGATGGACTTCAGCCCATTGTGGCCGCCATGGCCGCCGCCGGTCTTCACCCGCAGCTTGGCCGGCGCGAGGTCGAGCTCGTCGTGGATGACGACGACGTCCTTGGGCTCGAGCTTGTAGAAGCGCACCGCCTCGCCGACCGAGCGGCCGGATTCGTTCATGAAGGTCTGCGGCTTGACGAGCAGCACCTTCTCCCCGCCGATGACGCCCTCGGCGATCTCGGCGGAAAACTTCTTCGACCAGCCGGGAAAATTGTTCTGGCGGGCGATTTCATCGACGGCCATGAAACCGATATTGTGCCGGTTGCCGGCATATTTCGGCCCCGGATTGCCCAGACCTGCGATCAGAAGCATCATGGCACTCCTTGGGATCATCGACGATCGTCGTGGTTCGAACTGTCGAACGCCGCGGCTCCGTCCCAGTCCCTGCGAGATTTCGGCATTCCGCCAATCCCCTGCAACAAGGACGACAGCCGACACGTCAGGGTGGAATAAGAAGCGAAAACACCGACACTTCGTCATCCCGGCCCCCGAGCCGGGATCCATTCCTCTGCGCTGAGACCGCTGTTGCGGGGCGGAACACGCCATCCGCTAGAGGCCGATCAACTTGGCGGCGTCGACGGTTTAGAATGGATCCCGGCTCGGGGGCCGGGATGACGACGCCTTTATGCCGGCATCCAGACTGTCGACGCCGATGCCGACTGTTGGAACCAGACATATGAAAACGGCCGGACAATCATGCCCGGCCGTCGGATGGTTCAAGAAGACGAAGCCGGCAGGCTTACTCCTTGCCGGCCTTGGTCTCGCCCTCGACGGTCTGAGCCTTCTGCTCGGTGACCTCGGTCTCGCCTTCCTCGTCGCCCTCCGAGCGCATCGCCGCCGGCGAAACGATCGTGGCGATGGTGAAGTCGCGATCGGTGATGGTCAGCTCGACGCCCTTCGGCAGGGTCAGCGCCGAGGCGTGGATCGAGTCGTTGATCTCGAGACCGGTGAGGTCGATCGCGAAGAACTCCGGGATGTCGCCGGCCGGAGCCTCGACCTCGACCTCGTGGCGAACGACGTTCAGCGTGCCGCCGCGCTTGAGGCCGGGAGACTTCTCCTCGTTCTCGAAATGCACAGGGACCTCGACCGTCACGCGGGTGTCTTCGGAGACGCGCAGGAAATCGACGTGCATGAGGAAGTCGCGGACCGGCTCGAGCTGGTAGTCCTTCGGCAGGACCTTGATCTGCTTGCCGCCGAGCTCGATCGTCGCGATCGAGGTCATGAAGCCGCCGGCGTGGAGCGCCAGGAAGGTTTCCTTGTAGGGCAGCGCGATCGGCAGCGGCTCTTCCTTGCCGCCATAGATGACGGCGGGAATCATGTTGTTGCGGCGCAGATACCTGGCGGCCCCCTTGCCGACCTTCTCGCGCGCCTCGGCCTTGACCGTGAAGGTCTGGTGCATGGCGTTACGTCCTTTTGTTTTTCGAGGGGTCGAGCCGGGCCCCATGCCCGAAACGACGAAAAGCGGCACCCTTGCGGAAACCGCTTCACTCCGCGCTGCCTCCAAGGGTGTCCGCGCGGACACGCGAGCCTATAGCGCAAGGGTCTCCTGCGGGCAAGGCCGGGCCGTTGACGCTGAAGGGTGTGGGGCCGCCTGACAGCAGGGTGGCAGGGGCGCAAGTGCGGCGCCCGCCGCTCCGTCTTCCGGAGGGCGGGCGCCGCATCTGTCGCTCGGACCGGATCTTTCGTTGAGGGGCCTTGCGTCAGCCGCCGAACAGCGCCTCGAGGACGTTCGGCGAGCGTGCTTTGCCGAGTTCGGCATAGACCTTGCCGGCGCCGCGGCCGTCCGGCCCGATGACGATCACCTTCGAGCCGACCGGAACGCGCGAGTAGAGATGCTCGACATCCTCGTTCATCATCCGGATGCAGCCCGAGGACATCATCTGGCCGATGGTCCAGGGCTGGTTGGTGCCGTGGATGCGGAACAGCGAATCGCCGCCGCCGCGATAGAGATACATGGCCCTTGCGCCGAGCGGGTTGCCGGGGCCGCCCTCCATGTAGGCCGGCAGCTCGCGGCCCTTCTTGCGCTCACGGGCGACCATAGCCGCTGGCGGCGTCCAGCCCGGCCACTCGGCCTTGCGGCCGACCTTCATGGTGCCCGACCAGCCGAAGCCCTCCTTGCCGACGCCGACGCCGTAGCGCGTCGCCATGCCGTTGCCTTCGACGAAATAGAGGAAGCGCTTGCTGGAATCGACAATGACCGTGCCGGGCTTTTCCGAAGTCTGGATGCGGACCTCGCGGCGCATGAACTCCTGCGCCGGCTTGCGGCTCTGGATCCGGCGCTGCGCCTGCGGCTGGCTGGCGTCGAGGGTCTCCCAGGAGAAGGTCGCGTAGTTGTAGCGACGAACGGTCTCCGCGGAGGCTTCGGCCGCGACCGATGCGACCATGCCGGCCGCCGCCAGGCCGAGGACGAGCTTCTTCAACGATGTCATTAATGTCTATCTCCAGCTGATCGCCCGCTCGTTCCGGCGGGCTTCTTCGTTGATGTCTTGCGGGGCCGCTTCGAGCCGGCCCCCACTGCCATCCTCGCGAGGCGGGGCCCGCCTCCACGTGTCTCCTTCAGGTGGCGCTCATCCGACTCGATCATCAGATCGAGGCTGGATGCCACGCCAAAACCATCTTTTTGCCATCATTCGAATGCGCTGAGCGGCCGATCGATCCAATCCCCTCTCGCGCTTCTCGTTCACAATTGCGTGTTGCTGTCCTACAGCACCACGACCCTCGTTCCCACCCGGACACGTTCGTAGAGGTCGGTGACGTCCTCGTTGCGCATGCGGATGCAGCCCGAGGAGACGTTCTGGCCGATCGTCCAGGGCTGGTTGGTGCCGTGGATGCGGTAGAGCGTCGAGCCGAGATACATCGCTCTGGCACCGAGGGGATTGGCGGGTCCGCCGGGCATGTGCGCCGGCAGGATGCGCCCCTTCTTGCGCTCGCGGGCGATCATCTGGCGCGGCGGCGTCCAGCCCGGCCACTCGGCCTTGCGGGTGATCCTGTGGGTGCCCGACCAGCCGAAGCCGGTCTTGCCGGTGCCGACGCCGTAGCGCCGGGCCGTGCCGTTCTCGCCGACGAGGTAGAGGAAGTGCGATTTCGAATCGATGACGATCGTGCCCGGCGTCTCGCGTCCGGAATAGACGACGTCCTGGGGCAGGAACTGCGGGTCGATGGGGCGGCCCGGCTGGATGGCGCGGTTGCCCAGCGACGCCGACTGGACGCCGGCTGCGCTGTCGGGCGTGCGGGCGCCAAGCACGACACCGCTCGGCGATACCGGCGTCGCGAACTCCATCACCCAAGGGCCGTCGACGCCGGCGGCGATCCGCACCTGCGGTCGCGGCTGGCCGCGGTCGAGCGCCAGAGCGCCGGGCATGGAAGCGGCCAGGCTCGTCGTCAGAACGAGCGCGGCGAGGGCATCCCGTCGAAGCATCGAAGTCTCCTCATGTGACTGTCGGTCGCAGGCGGCGCGGCCGGTTCGTCAGCAAGGCTCGCCCGAAAGGGCGACCGAAGGGTTAACCGGAAGGCCCTGGGCGATAACGCTCTTTGGAAACCATTCCGTAGGGTTAACGGCGGGTTTCCGCGGAGTGCCGCGAGCAGCTTTGGCAAAAGCCGTCTCAGGCTGAGGCAAGTGAGCCGTGCAAAAATCAGGCATTGATAAATGAGCCCAAATATGATGCATTGTTGCAGTGCAGCATGAGCGGGGCCGGCGTCCTTGGTCCCGCTTGACGCTTGACCGACGACCCGAGATGCCATCGGCCCGACGTCCGCCTCGCATGCTGCAAAACCGAGTGCAGGTCTTCCGGAGGAGGAACGTTCCGGGACCCTGCCGCAATATCAACCCCAGCCGCGGGCGGAGGAGCGGCCTCAGAAACGGAACCGATCGATGATCGCCCTGACCCTTCTGATCTGCCTGAATGCCGATCCCAGCAACTGCCACAAGGAAGACGTCGCCTTCGACGGCTCGATCATGCAATGCGCCATGTTCGGCCAGGCGGCAGCCGCGAACTACATGGGCGGACGGCCGAAATGGTCGCTGAAGCGCTACAGCTGCTCGTCGCGGCGGCTGAAGAGCGCCTGAGGCGGCCGACCCGTCGGGGACCGTTCGCCTGCTGTGCAAGACTTGCCTGCTCGCCCGGCGGCTGGCATGACCGGTGGCGATGGATCACGAGCACCCCCTTGCGGACGGCCTCGTCCGGCGGGACGACGGCACTCTCGGCTGCGCCTGGCACGGCGCCGATCCCCTCTATCGTCGCTACCACGACGAGGAGTGGGGTCGGCCGAGCGGCGATGATGACCGCCTGTTCGAAAAGCTGTGTCTCGAAGGCTTTCAGGCCGGGCTGTCCTGGCTGACGATTCTGAGGAAGCGCGAGGCGTTTCGCGAGGCCTTCGAGGGCTTCTCGATCGATCGCGTCGCACGGATGGGCGAGGCGGACGTCGACCGCCTCGTC
Source organism: Aurantimonas sp. 22II-16-19i (assembly GCF_002088275.1). Classification (GTDB taxonomy): domain Bacteria; phylum Pseudomonadota; class Alphaproteobacteria; order Rhizobiales; family Rhizobiaceae; genus Jiella. The sequence continues at coordinate 437,919 of NZ_AQQS01000001.1, read as the reverse complement.
GCCGATCCCGGCATCGTGCGCCATCGCGGCAAGATCGTTTCCGCGATCAACAATGCGAGGCGGGCGGCCGAGATCCGGCAAGCCCACGGCTCGTTGGCCGCCTTCCTGTGGTCGTTCGAGCCGGACGGCACCGGGCGCCCGGATGTGGTCGACGTCGCCTTTCTGCGCGCGACGCCTTCGAGCGCCGCCTCGACGCGCCTGTCCAAGGCCCTGAAGAAGGCCGGCTTCTCCTTCGTCGGCCCGACCACCGTCTATGCGTTCATGCAGTCCATGGGTTTCGTGAACGACCATGTCGAGGGTTGCTCCGCGCGGCAGTCCTGCGAGGCCGCTCGCGCGGCATTCGTGCGGCCTGCGCGGTCCCCGCATCCGGGCGACGCCTGACGCGCATGAGCCGCGCTCGCCTGCTCGGTGGACAGGGCGAAGCGACGCCATGCGAGGATCTTCACGTCTCCTTCACCCGCCGGTGAGATTGCCTTGAGGACGTGACTTTGCGGAACGGGTGATGCGGTGAAGATAGCGATCGTCGGATGCGGCTTCGTCGCCGACTACTACATGCTGACCCTCGCCAATCACCCGGCGCTGGAACTCGTCGGGGCCTTCGACCGGGACGAGGTCGCCCGGCGCCGGTTCGAGGCGCATTTCGGCGTCCCCATGTTCGGCAGCCTCGAGGCGCTCCTCTCGACCTCCGGCGCCGAGCTTCTCCTCAACCTCACCAATCCCTCCAGCCACTACGAGGTCTCGAAGGCGGGCCTTCTCGCCGGCCTCCACATCTATTCGGAAAAGCCGCTCGCCATGGCGGTCGGCGAGGCGGAGGAACTCGTGTCCCTCGCCGAAGCGCGCGGCCTGCAGCTCGCCGCGGCGCCCTGCTCCTATCTCGGCGAGGCGGCGACGGCGCTCGGCCGCGAGATCGCCGCCGGCCGGATCGGCGAGGTCCGCCTCGTCTATGCCGAGATGGAGGACGGCATGGTCTTCCGCGAGCGGCACGCGGAGTGGCGCAGCCCCTCTGGCGCGCCCTGGCCGTCGCGGGACGAGTTCGCCGTCGGGGCGACGCTCGAACACGCCGGCTACTATCTCAGCTGGCTCTGCGCCTTCTTCGGGCCGGTGGTCGAGATGACCGCCTTCGCCGCCCGCTGCTTCGACGACAAGGGCACCGGCCAGCCGCCGGAAGAACTCGCCAACGACCTGTCGGTGTCCTGCCTGCGGTTCTCCTCGGGCGTCGTCGCCCGCCTGTCCTGCGGCCTCGCCGCGCCCAAGGACCGGTCGCTGCACGTCATCGGTACCGACGGGATCCTCTCCCTCACCGAGGCCTGGGACTATGCCTCGCCGATCTATCTGCGCGACGTGACCGGCCACTGGCAGACCCGCCCGGCGATCATCGGAAAGGTCTTCGAGCGCCTGGCGCGAGGCCGGCCGCTGCGCCACTGGTTCGGCCGGCGCCTCGCTTATGCGCGCGGCAGCGCCAGGGTGCCGGGAACCTCGTCGCGGATGGATTTCGCGCGCGGCCCGGCCGTCCTCGCCGCGGCGGTCGGGGCGGGGAGGCCGCTGGAATTCGGCGCCGATTTCGCGCTGCACATCACCGAGCTCGCCCTCGTCGCGCAGAACGCCGGCGACTACGCCATGCCCTACCGCCCGCGCTCGACATTCGCCCGCCCGCTCGGATCAGGCGGCGGCGGCCTCCAGGATCTCGAGGACGGCGATGCTGTCGGCAAGCGGCATGACCGGGCTGTCGGTGAGGCCGCGCGCTAGGCATTCGGCGAAATGATCCGCCTGGTACTGCAGGCCGGTCCCTTCGAAGAGCGTCGGGATGCGGCGAACCTTCAGGCCGGATGCGATCTGGCGCAGCGCGGCGAGACGCGTCGGCCGCGAGCGCCGGGGCAGCGGAGCGCCCGCCTCGCCGGGGCTCTTGACCGGAGCCGGCGGCATCTTGCGCAGTGACAGCATCGGCGGGCAGAGCATCGAGCGGTGGAGGGCGATCACCCCCGCGGTGCCGGTGATTGCGGCTTCGTTCGGTCCCTCGGCGTCGAGGCCGCAGCTCAGGCCGGCGAGAACGTCGCCATGGCGGGTGGCGAGCGTCGCGGCCGCGACGGCGCCGTTCGGATAGCGCCGGAGCTGCCCGGCGGTCGCATCGGCGGGACCTGCGAGATGGACGGCGAGCGAGGCGGGATAGACGGCGAGGTCGAGGAGAGCGCCGCCGGACACCGGATCGAAGAGCGGGTCGTCGGGAGCGTAGCGAGATGCATAGGCGAGGCCCGCCTCGATCCGCCGGATCTCGCCGATCGCGCCCGCGTCGACCAGCTGCTTCAGCCGGACGATCCCCGGCGTGAAGCGCATCCACATTGCCTCCATGGCGAGCAGCCCGGCGTCCCCGGCGGCCTCGGCGATGGCGCGGGCGCCCGCCGCGCTCGTCGCCAGCGGCTTTTCGACGAGCACCGGCTTGCCGGCGGCCAGCACCTTCAGGGCGAGCTCGACATGGGCGGCATTGGGCGTCGCGACATAGACGGCATCGACGTCCGGCCGCGCGATGACCGCCTCGATCGCGCCGGAGACCGCGGCACCGGCCGCCGCCGCAAGGCCCGCCGCCTTCTCCGGCGATCTGCCGCCTACGGCAACGAGGGTGCCGGTACGGGAGAAGCGCAGATCCGATGCGAAGCGGCGGGCAATGCCCCCGGTTCCGATGATCGCCCACCGGATCGCCTGCCTGTCCATCGGTCTCTCCGCTCGCCATTGCACGGACAGAGACTAACCGGACAAAGCGAATGCCAGCTTACCGCAGCAGGCGAGACGGTCGCGAGTGAGGCAGGGGCGATTCAGCCGACCAGAGCGAGGCGGATGGTGAGCGCCACGGCTCCGATGAAGCCGATGCCCGCCAGCCACAGCACGGCGAACCACACCCAGCGTTGCCAGGCCGGGCGCTCGCCGGTCTCGCGTTCGACGTCGTCCGGGGTCAATGGTAGCCCTCTCCCTCACGCACCTTGCCGCGGAAGATCCAGTAGGCAAAGCCCGTATAGATCAGGATGGTCGGGATCAGCACCGCAGCTCCGACGAGCAGGAAGATCAGGCTCGATTCCGGCGCCGCCGCCTGCCAGATCGTGACGTCCGGCGGAATGATGTTCGGATAGAAGTTGATTCCCAGTCCGACGAAGCAGAGGACGAACAGCGCGAGGGCCGAGAGGAACGGGCGATGATGCTTGCCCGTCGCCAGCGATTGGAAGAGGCTGATCGCGACCACGACGAGAAGCACCGGAACCCAGGCGACCGTCATGAACTGGGGAAGGCTGGCGAACCAGCGCGAATAGAACTCCGGCTGCAGGAACGGCATCCACAGGCTGACGCCGCCGATCGCGCCGAGCGTCCCGACGGCGAGGACATAGGCGTAGCGCCGGGCGATGTCGTGGACGTCGCCCTCGGTCTTCATCACCAGCCAGGTCGCGCCGAGCAGCGCATAGCCGACGACGACCGCGGCGCCCGTCGCCAGCGAGAAGGCCGTCAGCCAGTCGAACCAGCCGCCGGCATAGGCGCGGCCCTCGACCTCGATCCCCTGCACCAGGGTGCCGAGGGCGATGCCCTGGCAGAAGGCGGCGGTGAGCGAGCCGATGAAGAACGAGACGTCCCACATCCAGCGGCCGCGCACCGTCTTGAACCGGTATTCGAAGGCGACGCCCCGGAAGATCAGCGCCAGGAGCATGGCGATGATCGGCGCATAGAGTGCCGGCATGATGATCGCATAGGCCAGCGGGAAGACGGCGAAGAGGCCGCCGCCGCCGAGCACCAGCCAGGTCTCGTTGCCGTCCCAGATCGGCGCGACGGAATTCATCGCCGTGTCGCGGTTCTCGTGGCGGCCGAGGAACGGAAACAGGATGCCGGTGCCGAGATCGAAGCCGTCTAGGATGACATAGGCGACGACGGCAAAGGCGATGAGGAACGCCCAGAGGACTGCGAAATCCATGTCCGTTCTCCTATTCCGCCGGGTCCGGGACCCTGCGCCCCTCCAGGGAGGGGGCGGGAGTGATGCCGGCGGTTCGCGTCGGCTGGTGCGGGGTGTCGTCTTCGTAGGGGGTCGGTGCCTTGCCCATCAGGCGCAGGATGTAGAAGGTTCCGGCGCCGAACAGCAGGAAATAGACCACGATGAAGGCGACGAGCGAGGCGCCGACGGCCGGCGCGCTGATCGGCGAGTGGCTCTCGGCGGTGCGCAAGAGGCCATAGACCGTGAAGGGCTGGCGGCCCATCTCGGTGGTCACCCAGCCGCAGAGGACGGCGACGAAGCCGGCCGGCGACATCAGGATCATCGTCCGCTGCAGCCACGAGGATTCATAGAGCGATCCGCGGAACCGCTTCCACAGCGACCACAGGCCGATGCCGAGCATGGCGAAGCCGATCGCCACCATCACCCGGAACGTCCAGAAGACGACGGTGGAGTTCGGCCACTGGTCGCGCGGGAACTCCTTCAGGCCTTGCACAACGCCGTCGAGGCTGTGGGTGAGGATCAGCGAGCCGAGATAGGGAATGTCGAGGGCGTAGTCGGTCCGGCCCGTCTCCATGTTCGGGATGCCGAACAGGGTGAGGGGCATCGCATGGTCCGTGTTGGTCTCGAAATGCCCCTCCATTGCCGCGACCTTCGCCGGCTGGTGCTCCAGCGTGTTGACGCCATGGAAGTCGCCGGCGACGATCTGCAGCGGCGCGACGATCGTCGCCATCCAGAGCGCCATCGAGAACATCGTCCGCGCGCTGGCATTGTAGCGGTTCCGCAGGAGGTGGAACGCGCCGACGCCGCCGACGACGAAGGCCGTGGTGAGATAGGCGGCGAGCACCATGTGGACGAGGCGGTAAGGGAAGGACGGGTTGAAGACGATCGCCCACCAGTCCTCGGGAACGAACTGCCCGTCCGCATTGATGCCGTAGCCCTGCGGTGTCTGCATCCAGCTGTTCACCGACAGGATCCAGAAGGCCGAGAACAGCGTGCCGATCGCGACGACGACGGTCGCGAAGAAATGCAGCTTGTTGCCGACCTTCTTCTGGCCAAACAGCATGATGCCGAGGAAGCCGGCCTCGAGGAAGAAGGCCGAGAGGACCTCGTAGCCCATCAGGGGACCGAGAATCGGACCCGTCTTGTCCGAAAACACCGACCAGTTCGTGCCGAACTGGTAGCTCATCACGATGCCCGAGACGACGCCCATGCCGAAGGACACGGCGAAGATCTTCACCCAGTACTTGAAGGTGTCCATGTAGACCGGCTTGCCGGTCGCCAGCCACAGGCCTTCCAGTACCGCCAGATAGGAGGCGAGGCCGATGGTGAAGGCCGGGAAGATGATGTGGAACGAGACGGTGAAGGCGAACTGGAAACGGGCCAGGTTGACTGGGTCGAAGCCCTCGAACATGGGATGGCTCCCGGTTGTTTTGGTCGGGTTTGGTTTGCACTCAATCTAGGCATTGCGCAATGCGGCGAAGAGCGCTGCGGATGACATTCGTGCTATTGCAGCCATGCATTTTCGGGGCATCAAGGGAACGGCGAGAGCGATGGAAGAGGCACGGGTCAGGCGGGTTCTGAACGAGATATTCGACGCCTGCGTCGATGCGGCGCATCCGAAGGCGATCCTTCCCGCCCATCTCCCCGAGCCGCCGGCGGGGCGGGTCGTCGTCCTGGCCGCCGGCAAGGCGGCGGCATCCATGGCCGCCGCTGCCGTCGCCCATTACGACCGGGGCCTCGAGCCCGGGCGGATCATCGGCATCGCGGTGACCCGCGACGGCTACGCGCTTCCCGCCGCGCCGATCCGGGTGGTCGAGGCGGGCCATCCGCTGCCGAACGAGGCGGGGCTCGCGGCGACGCGGGCGGTCCTGGAACTCGCCGCCGGCGCCGGGCCGGACGACCTGGTGCTGGCGCTGATCTCCGGCGGCGGGTCCGCCAACTGGCTGGCGCCGGCGCCGGGCGTGTCGCTCGCCGACAAGCAGGCGGTGACGAAGGCGCTCCTGCGGAGCGGCGCCGGGATCGACGAGATCAACTGCGTCAGGAAGCACCTGTCGCGGATCAAGGGCGGACGGCTCGCCGCCGCGGCGCGGGCCGGCGGCGCGCGGCTGGTGACGCTGGCGATCTCGGACGTCCCCGGCGACGATCCGAGCGTCATCGCCTCCGGCCCGACCGTACCCGACAGAACGACGCTGGCCGACGCCCGGGCCATCGTCGAACGACGCGCCATCGCGCTGCCGGAGAGCTGCCGGGCGGCGCTGGACGATCCGGCGAACGAGAGCCCGAAGCCGGGCGATGCGGCCTTCGACGGCGCGCAGTTCACCATCGTGGCGACGCCCGCCGAGGCGCTGGCGGCGGCGGAGCGGGCGGCGCGGGCGGCCGGCTACGAGGTGCTGAACCTCGGCGCCGACGTCGAGGGCGAGGCGCGAGAGGTCGCCACCGAGCATGCCCGCCTCGCGCTGGACGCCAGGGCGCGCGGCGAAAAGCTGGCGATCCTGTCCGGCGGCGAACTCACGGTGACGATCCGCGGCGAGGGGAAGGGCGGTCCGAACCAGGAATACGCCCTGGCCCTTGCTGTCGCTCTCGACGGGGCGGACGGCATCGCCGCGCTCTCCGGCGACACCGACGGCACCGACGGGGGCACCGGCCTCGCCACCGACCCGGCCGGCGCCTTCGTCCTCTCCTCGACGCTGCAGCGGGCGCGAGCCGCCGGCATCGACCCCGCCGCGGCGCTGGCGGACAACGACTCGACCGGCTTCTTCGCCACGATCGGCGATCTGCTGCAGCCCGGCCCGACCCATACCAACGTCAACGACTGCAGGGTGATTTTGGTGGGGTGAGCATGGTGGGTGCTTCGCTGGTATCTGGCACGCCTTGTTCGGCGCGAATTCACCATGGGATCTCGACATGATAGGCCAGCGATTCTGTGGACAGCCGCATCTGCGACCGTCATGTCACACCTCGGCGTGCTAGTTTGTCCATGGCGCTGATCGCCGCCCCGGCGTGCCTCGCGCCCCTCCGCCGAACCCTCGCCCGATCCACCCGAAAGGCAGATGATGACCGTCGCCGTCGATCTCGGCACGACCCACAACGGTGAGCCGGCCGAACTGGACCTCGAGGAACTCCTGTCGACGCGCCTTCTCGTCCAGGGCAATTCCGGCTCCGGCAAGTCGCATCTGCTTCGCCGCCTGCTGGAGCGCAGCGCCGGCCATGTCCAGCAGGCGATCGTCGACCCCGAGGGCGATTTCGTCACGTTGGCGGAGAGATACGGCCACGTCGTCGTCGACGCCAACCGGACGCCCGCCGAACTGACCCGCATCGCCGGCCGCATCCGCCAGCATCGTGCGTCCGTCGTCCTCAATCTCGAGGGCCTCGACGCCGAGGTGCAGATGCTCTGTGCGGCGGCCTTCCTCAACGGGCTCTTCGAGGCCGACCGCGCCCTCTGGTTTCCGATGCTGATCGCCGTCGACGAGGCGCATCTCTTTGCGCCTTCGATGTCGGGCGAGCATTCGGACGAGGCGCGCAAGGCCTCGCTCGGCGCGATGACCAACCTGATGTGCCGCGGGCGCAAGCGCGGCCTGGCCGGCGTCATCGCCACCCAGCGCCTCGCCAAGCTCGCCAAGAACGTCGCCGCGGAAGCCTCGAACTTCCTGATGGGCCGCACCTTCCTCGACATCGACATGGCCCGCGCCGCCGACCTCCTCGGCATGGACCGCCGCGCCGCCGAGCGGTTCCGCGACTTGAACACCGGCGAATTCGTGGCGCTCGGGCCGGCGCTCTACCGCCGCCCGGTGCCGATCCGCATCGGCACGACCGAGACCCATTCCAAGGCCGGCCGGCCGACGCTCGCGCCGCTGCCGGAACTCGCGCCCGAAGACCTCGCCGATCTCGTCTTCACCGCAAGTCCGGAGGAAGAGGAGGCGGAGCGCCGCCAGGCGCGGCGGGCGACGCCCGGCTTCCCGCCGCCGCCGCCGGCACCGCGGATCGACCCGGCGAGCACCGCCGTGCCGACGCGGGCGATCCTTGAACGGGTCAGCCAGAGCCCGTCGGTCTCCGAGCCGGTCGAGGACGAGGATCCGCGCTCGGCCGAGGAGCGGATGGCGGCCGTCGATGCCATCTTCGCCGAAATGCTTCAGGATCCCGAAGCCGCCTTCCGGCCGGTGCCGGTGCTCTATCAGGAGTTCCTCACCCATTGCCGGCTGAAGCGCATCTCCGGCGCCGCCACCGACATGACCGCCTTCCGCCGCCGGCTCTCCCTGGCGCGGGCCGGCATTGGCGAGGCCACCGACGATCCGGAATGGCAGGTGGTGATCGAGCGGGCCGGCGAGTTGCCGGAGGAGATGCAGGGCGTCTTCATGATGCTCGCCCGGGCTGCGCGGGACGAGGCGGAATGCCCCTCGGACGAGGCGCTCGCGAGGGCCTATGGCAGCCATTCGCCCTCGCGCGGACGGTTCCTGTTGTCCTTCATGGACGAGCGCGGGCTGATCAAGGCCGACCGCGACTTCCGCGGCAACCGAGTGGTGACCATCGCCGGCACGAGCTGGCGGACCAAGCTCCCCGACGTCCGGCTCGACGACATCGACGAGGCGAGGGCGCGAAGGGCGGCACGTTTGGCGCGGCAGGGCGGCTGACTGGCGCAGAACCTCCGCCTGCCTAGACTGCGGGCGTTTCGACGTGCGGGAGAGGAGCGGTCGGCCCTGCAGCCCTCAGCCGGCGATGCGCAGCAGCCTCAGCGTGCCCAGGACGAACCCGTCGCCGATCGCCACTTCGACGACCAGATCGAGCCCGATGGCCAGAAGCACCGTTGCCCAGGCGGGCAGCTTCGAGGCCGCGAAGAAGCCGGCGAGGACGAAGATCGTGTCGCCGGTCGCATTGAGGATCGAATCGCCGAAATAGTCCGGCGCATCCGGCGAATGGCTGAACATGGCGATGAGGGCGGGGGTGTTTTCCATCGCCTCCCAGGCGGCGCTCGAGGCGACGGCGAGGACGGCGCGCTTCGCCAGCGGCCAGCGCGGCGCCATGCGGGCGACGAAGCCGAAGAGTGCCATGCCGAAGATGACGTGAAGCGCCGAATACCAGTCGGAGAACTGCTGGCTGTTCTGCGCCTGGCTCAGCTCGCCCTGCCAGAGTGCGACGACGCCGCAGGGACAGATCCACGGTCGGTCGACGATGCGCAGCCAAGCCACCAGCGCGGCGAACACCAGGGCGGCTGCGGCGAGACTGACGCCCTGGGACCGGAAGATCGCCGCCTCGGAGCGGAACGCCGGACGATCGGGCGTCGGTTCGGCGGCGCAACCCGCGACCCCGGCAGGCTCCTGGAGCAGGCGTCGTGGCGCCTGCCGTCTGCGATCGAACAGCAGTGTCAAGGCTTTATCATCTTGAATGGGAAGAGGGATGGAATGGCGCGCGGGTCGGCTATGGCCTAAGGATGTCGCAATCGCCGCGTCGTTCAAGTCGCCGACTGCCCCGAAGTTCGTTCCCATGACCCGTTTCGCCGTCGTCTGTCCCCCCTATTACAGCCATTTGCGGCTGTTCGAGACGCTGGCGGCGGAACTCGTGCGACGCGGCCATGTCCTTCACTTCATCGTCAATGGCGGTGCAGCGGGAATGATCACCGGCGGATCGGGCATCACCGTCCATGAAGTCGGCCAGCGCTCCCGCGCGGATCTGGACCGGCTGACGACGCGCGCCGCCGCTGGCGGCGGCGGCCTGTCGGTGCTGCGCACCGTGCGCGATTCCGCCCGTCTCACCGACGAACTCTGCCGCGAGGCGCCGGCACTTTGCCGGGACCTGAAGATCGACGCGATCATCGGCGACCAGATGGAGCCGGCGGCGGGCCTCGTGGCGGGCCATCTCCACCTGCCGTTGGTGTCGGTGGCGTCGGCGCTGCCCATCCATGACGATCCGGCGGTGCCGCTGCCGTTTCTCGGCTGGCCCTATGATGCGAGCGAGGCCGGGCTGAAGCGCAACCGCGGCGGCGTCATGGTCGCCGACCTGCTGCTCGCCCGCCAGAACCGGACGATCGCCCGCTGGGCCGAGACATTCCAGCTTTCCGAACGCCGGTCGCTGGCCGATTGCCTGTCCGCGACCTGCCAGATCAGCCAGATGGTCGAGAGCTTCGACTTCCCGCGCCAGCCGTCGCCGATCCGCCACGGGGTCGGGCCGATCCGGGCGATGCGAAGGGAGGCGCCGGCCTTGCCGATCCGGCGCGATCCGGTCCGGCCGCTGGTGTTCGCCTCCTTCGGCACGCTCCAGGGGCACCGGCTGCGGCTGTTCCGCAAGATCGCCGAAGCCTCCCGTCTCGTCGGTGCCGATTGCGTCGTCGCCCATTGCGGCCGGCTCGGCCCCGCCGAGGCCGCGACCATCGACGCTGCACTGGTGACCGATTTTCTGCCCCAGCAGGCGATGCTGCGAGAGGCCGATGTCTGCGTCACCCATGCCGGCATGAACACCGTGCTCGACGCACTGGAGGCGGGCAAGCCCATGCTGGCGATACCGATGGCCTTCGACCAGCCGGGGATCGCCGCCCGCATCGTCCATCATGGCGTCGGCGAGAGGCTGACGCGCGGCCATTTGTCCGTGCGTTCGATCGCAAGCCGCCTTGAGCGTTTGCTGATACAAGCTAGTTTCACTGACAATGCACGCCGGATCGGGGGCGACGTTGCAAGGGCCGGCGGATCGACCCTCGCAGCCGACCTCGTCGAAGCGGTGCTGAAGGCCTCCATGGGGGAGGAGCGACCAGAAGGGCATGGGATGCATGGCCGCCATTGACGGCGTCGATATCGCTCTCGTCGGCGGGGGGCTCGCCAACGGGCTAATCGCCTGGCGGCTGAAGGAACTGCGTCCCGATCTCAGGGTCGCCATGTTCGAGGCCGGGCCTGCGGTCGGCGGCAATCACACCTGGTCCTTTCACGAGGGCGACCTGACACCGGCCGAACACGGCTGGATGAAGCCCTTCGTCACCTATGCCTGGCAGGACAACGAGGTCCGCTTCCCGAACCGCCGCAAGAGCCTCGGCACCGGCTATCGCAGCGTCGCCTCGGAGCGCTTCCGGGAGTTGCTGGAGGAACGCCTCGGCGGCTCGATCCGCTGCAACGCGCCCGTCAGGGCGGTGACGCCCCGCTCGGTCGTCCTCGAAGACGGCTCGACGGTGACGGCCGGCGCAGTCGTCGACGGCCGCGGCCACGCACCGAGCCGGCATATGCGCCTCGGCTTCCAGAAGTTCCTCGGCCAGGAGATCGAGATGCGCGCGCCGCATGGCGTCGACCGCCCGGTGATCATGGATGCGACGGTTCCGCAGGCCGACGGCTACCGCTTCGTCTATCTCCTGCCGCTGACGGACACCCGCCTCCTGATCGAGGACACCTACTATGCCGACGGCGCCGAACTCGATCGCGCCCGGCTCGCCGCCTCGATCGGCGACTACATGGCTGCGCATGACTGGCAGCCGGCCGGGATCCTGCGCGAGGAGGAGGGCATCCTGCCGATCGCCATCGACGGGGACATCGAGGCCTTCTGGAACGACAAGGCCGGGGTTGCAGCCTCGGGCCTTGCCGCCGGCCTGTTCCATCCGACCACCGGCTATTCGCTGCCCGACGCGGTGAAGCTCGCCGACCGCATCGCCGGCCTGCCCGAGCACACGGCGGACGGGCTCTATGCCGAGACCCGCCGCCACTCCGTCGACACCTGGAAGGCGCGGGGCTTCTTCCGCATGCTGAACCGGCTTCTGTATTTTGCCGGCGACGCCTCCCAGCGCTACCGCATCCTCGAACACTTCTACCGGCTCGACGCGCCGCTGGTCGCTCGGTTCTACGCCGCCCGCCTGCGCACCCGCGACAAGCTGCGCATCCTCACCGGCAAGCCGCCCGTACCTTTCGGCAATGCGATCCGGGTTCTCGCCCGCCACGGACTGACGGGAGAACTGGCATGAACGCGGTCATCGAGCGATTTCCGGAGGAGCGGCCCGGTGGCCGTCGCCGTGCCGTGGTGATCGGCGCCGGCTTCGGCGGCATCGCCCTGGCGATCCGCCTGCAGGCGGCGGGCTTCGACACCGTGCTGGTCGAAAAGCGCGACAAGCCCGGCGGGCGGGCTTACGTCTACGAGGATGCCGGCTACGTCTTCGACGCCGGGCCGACGGTGATCACCGATCCGTCGGCGCTGGAGGAGCTGTTTACGGCTGCCGGCCGCAAGATGGCCGACTATGTCGAGCTGCTGCCGGTCTCGCCCTTCTACCGGCTGTGCTGGGAGGACGGCCGCTTCTTCGACTACGTCAACGACCAGGCCGAGCTCGACCGGCAGATCCTCGACTTCAATCCCGCCGACGTCGAGGGCTACCGCCGCTTCCTCGCCTATTCCAAGGACGTCTTCCGGGAAGGCTACGAGAAGCTCGGTACCGTGCCGTTCCTGTCCTTCCGCGACATGATCCGCGCCGGGCCCCAGCTCGCCCGGCTGCAGGCGTGGAAGAGCGTCTACGCCAAGGTCGCGGACTTCATCCAGGACGAACAGCTGCGCCAGACTTTCTCGTTCCATTCGCTGCTGGTCGGCGGCAATCCCTTCGCGACTTCGTCGATCTACGCGCTGATTCATGCGCTGGAGCGGCAATGGGGGGTCTGGTTCGCCCGCGGCGGCACCGGCGCGCTGGTCGCCGGCCTGGTGAAGCTCTTCACCGACATCGGCGGGCGGATCGAGCTGTCCGCCGAGGTCGCCGAGATCGAGATGGAGAAGGGTCGGGCGTCGGGCGTCCGGCTGAAGGACGGGCGCCGGCTCGCGGCCGACTGCGTCGCCTCCAATGCCGATGTCGTCCACACCTATGGCGGCCTCATGGGCACCAGCGGGCGCGGCGTCTCGGAGGCGAAGCGACTGAAGAAGAAGCGGTTTTCCATGTCGCTCTTCGTCATCTATTTCGGCCTCAAGACCCACCGGCCGGATATCCGCCACCACACGGTGTGCTTCGGCGCGCGCTACCGGGAGCTGATTTCGGAGATCTTCAACGGCAAGGACCTGCCCGGAGACTTTTCCCTCTATCTGCACAACCCTTGCGTCACCGATCCGTCCCTGGCTCCGGACGGGGCAGGGGCATTCTACGTGCTCTCGCCGGTGCCCCATCTCGGCAATGCCGACATCGACTGGGAGAAGGAGGGGCCGCTCTACCGCGACCGCATCCTCGACTATCTCGAGGCGCGCTACATCCCCGGCCTGAAAGCCGATTTGGCCACCTGCCGGATCTTCACGCCGGCCGACTTCAAGTCCGAGCTGAACGCGCATCTCGGCTCGGCCTTCTCGCTCGATCCGGTGCTCACCCAGAGCGCCTGGTTCCGGCCGCACAACCGCGACGACGTGATCCCCAATCTCTACTTCGTCGGAGCGGGAACCCATCCCGGCGCCGGCGTTCCGGGGGTCGTCGGCTCGGCCAAGGCGACCGCCGGGCTGATGATCGCGGACCTTGCGGACTGAACCGATGTCGCTCGCAACCGATCCGACGCATCCGCCGCTCGCCAGGGCTGACAGGGAGGAGCTTGCCGCCCTGGCGGAGGCTACGATCGCCAGGGGATCGAAGAGCTTTGCCGCTGCCGCGCGGCTGTTCTCGCCGGAGATCCGACGCAGCGCTATGATGCTCTATGCCTGGTGCCGCCACTGCGACGACGTGATCGACGGCCAGCAGCTCGGCTTCACCCGCCGCCCCGTGGCGGAGCTCGCCGAGCCGATGGAGCGGCTCAACCGGATCGTCATCGACACGATGCGAGCCCTCGACGGCGAAACGGCGCTCGATCCGGCTTTTCTGTCGGTCGCCGACGTGGTGCATCGCCACGCGTTGCCGCGGCGGCTGTTGGTTGAGCATCTCGAAGGCTATCGCATGGATGTCGGCGGCGAGCGCTACGAGACCATCGAAGCGACGCTCGGCTACTGCTACCGGGTCGCCGGGGTGGTCGGGGTGATGATGGCGCTGATCATGGGCGCGCGGCACGAGGTGGCACTCGACCGGGCGAGCGATCTCGGTATCGCCTTCCAGCTGACGAACATCGCTCGCGACATCGTCGAGGATGCCCGCGCCGACCGCGTCTATGTTCCGGACGCCTGGCTGGCCGAGGCGGGGCTGCGCGCCGAGGATCTCGCCGATCCCGCCCACAGGCAAGCCGTAGCGGGGGTGGCCGGGCGGCTGGTCGATCTCGCCGAGCCCTATTACCGCTCGGCCTTCGTCGGCCTTGGCGCCTTGCCTGCCCGCTCCGCCTGGGCGGTGGCCATGGCCCACGGCGTCTATCGACAGATCGGGATCGACCTCAAGGCACGGGGCGCCTCGGCCTACGGAACCCGGCAGTCGACCGGCAAGGCCGCCAAGCTGCGCCATGTCGCTCTCGGAGCGACGAAGGTGGTGGTCACCAGGACGCCATGGCCGTCGCGGCGGCCATCGGAACTGTGGACACGGCCGCGCGGGCGACCGGCGGACGAGGAGCAGTCGTCAGGCGACCGTCGAACGGCTCTCTGACCGCTCGCTCTTGCGCGCCTGCCGCTCGGCAGCGACGGTGCCGCGGCGCCGCAGCTCCGCCGAGAGGCTCTCCACCGGCGGGGCATAGAGGAAGCCGAACGAGACGCAGCCATCCTTGCCCTCGACCGCGTGGTGCAGCCGATGGGCCTGGACGAGGCGCTTGGCATAGCCGCGATGGGGGATGGCGCGGAACGGCCAGCGCTGGTGCACCAGCCCGTCATGGACGACGAAATAGAAGATGCCGTAGAGCGTGATGCCGATGGCGACCGCGCCGACCAGAGGATAGCCCTGGGAGGCGACGACGAAGAGAATGATCGACAGGACCGAGAACACCACCGCATAGAGGTCGTTCTTCTCGAAGAGCCCTTCGGTCTCCTCGTGATGGGACTTGTGCCAGCCCCAGCCGAACCCGTGCATGATGTATTTGTGCGCCGCCCAGGCGACGCCCTCCATCACCAGGAAGACGAAGATCGCGACGGCGGCGAGGCCGAGATATTCCATCAGGCTCATGCGTCTCTCCCATCGGGTCGTCGCCGCATCGGTGGAGCATTCCACCGATGGCGCGGCCCGAAGCGTGGCAGGTTCATTGCGCGCCGACGTCCTGCTGGCGAAGGGACGAGCCTTCGGTGACGGGCATCGCTTCCTGGAAGATGAAGTCGACGCAGCCATGCATCAAGCTCTTCGGCCCGACGGACTCGTTCAGGAAATCGTGCGCTCTGGCGACGTGAGCCCGGATCCGTCCGACCACCGATTCGCTGCCGATGACCGAACCGATGGTCGACTTGCCGATATCCTTGCCGACGTCCTTGCCGGTGCGGCCGGCATTGGCGTCCTGGTCGAGCAGGTCGTCGAGCAGCTGGAAGGCGTGGCCGAGTTCGGTGGCGAAGTTGCGCAGCGCGATCCGCACGCCGTGGTCGGCGCCCGCGACGACCGCGCCGATCTCCACCGCCGCCGAGAACAGCGAGCCGGTCTTCAGGCTGTTGGTCGCGGCGATGTCCGTCACGTCGCGCTGATGCGCACCGTCGCGCAGGTCGGCCAGCTGGCCGGCGACGAGGCCCGAAACGCCCACGGCCCTGGTCAGGATCACGACGCTCTGCGAGCGCACGGCGTCGCTCGCGCCGGACAGCTTCGCCAGCGTCTCGAATGCGCCGGAGAGGGCTGCGATGGCCGCCAGGATCGCGACGTCCTCGCCATAGGCCGCATGCACGGCTGGCCGGCCGCGGCGCAGCGAGGCGTCGTCCATCGAGGGCAGGTCGTCGAGGGTCAGCGAGGCGGCATGCACCATCTCGATGGCGCAGCCGGCGTCGACCGCGACGTCGACATCGCCGCCGAGATCCATCGCCACCAGCACCGTCATCATCGGTCGCAGGCGCTTGCCGGGGGCCAGAACGCTGGCGGCAATGGCTTCGTCGAGCGCCGTCTGGCCCGGCAGGGCGCGGGGAACGAGACGGGCGAGCCGTTCGTCGATGACCTCGCGCTGGGCAGCGAGGCTCCGCTTGAGGTCCGGCGTCATCGCATCACCGACGATGCCGGCATGCATCGGGGGATTGCCCCCGGACGGTCAGACGCGCATTCTCCGATTGCCACGATCGTCCTGAACTCCATGCCTCGTACCCGGCAACTGACTGCCGCGACTCATAACGGGAAATGCGCCTTGCCGACAGCCATTTATCGCAGCCCGCAGGCTCCGGGCTGAACCCGGCCGATGGTGCCAGCCGGGTTCCGGACATCGTTGCAAACGATTTCGCCATGGACAATGGCGGACTGATGAAGCGGGCTGTTGGAAGACGGCGACGACGCGGCGGGAGGCCGGCGCGCCGCCTGCGACGATTGGACCCCGACCCTCGATGACCAGAGTGCGATGAGCGACCATCACGACCGGCCGAAAGGCACCGACATTTCCGGTCGCAAGAGCGACCACATCGACATCGTGCTCGCCGGCGCGGGTGGAACCGACCGCGTCACCTCCGGTCTCGAGGCGATTCGCTTCGAGCACAGCGCGCTGCCGGAGCTTGCCCTCGGCAAAATCGATCTGTCGGCGGGTTTTCTCGGCAAGCAGCTGAGGGCGCCGCTGCTGATCTCCTCGATGACCGGCGGTCCGGAGCGCGCGGCGACGATCAACGCCCATCTGGCGGAAGCCGCCGAAGAACTCGGCATCGCCTTCGCCGTCGGCTCGCAGCGGATCGCCATCGAGGGCAGGGCCAGCGGCGGTCTCGACCTGACGCTGCGCAGGCTGGCGCCGAGCGTGCCGATCCTGGCCAATGTCGGGGCCGCGCAGCTCGGCCTCGGCTACGGACAGAAGGAGGCGATGCGGGCGGTGGACATGATCGCGGCCGACGCGCTGATCGTCCATCTGAACCCCCTTCAGGAGGCCGTGCAGGCCGGTGGTGACACGGACTGGCGGGGCATATTCGCCGGGATCGAAGCGCTCGCCCGCGAGCTTCCGGTGCCGGTCGTCGTCAAGGAAGTGGGGGCAGGGATCTCGGCGCGGCTTGCGCGACGCCTCGTCGAGGCAGGCGTCGCGGCGATCGACGTCGCCGGGGCCGGCGGCACCAGCTGGGCCGCGGTCGAGGGTGAACGGTCCGAGGATGTCCGTCTGCGCAAGACCGCCATGGTCTTCGCCGACTGGGGCATTCCGACGGCGCAGGCGATCGCGGCGGTGCGGGCGGCCTGTCCCGCGACGATGCTGATCGGTTCGGGCGGCATCAGGACCGGCCTCGACGTGGCGAGGGCGATTCGTCTGGGGGCGGATGTCTGCGGCCAGGCGGCGGCTTCGCTGGCCGCGGCGGACCGGTCGGCGGAAGCGGCCGTGGCGCATTTCTCCGGCGTCGTCGAGGAACTGCGGATCGCCTGCTTCTGCACCGGATCGGCCGACCTTGCGGCGCTGAGGCGGGCACCGCTGGTCGATCCGCCGCACTTCGCCCCGTGAATCGCTTGAGGAGCCAGCCCGCGCGCGGAGCGCTATCGCGCCAGCGCCGCCTCGGCCGGATAGAGCTTGTCGAGGAGCGGCAGGTGCTTTGCTCCCCGCTCGACGAGGAACGCCTTGAACGCTCTTTCCGCCGGCGCGGCGATTCGCTCCTGGCGGCAGACCGCGTACCACTTGCGCCGGATCGGCATCTCGGCGACGTCGAGCACCGCGATCCGCCCCATCTCGACCTCGAAGGCGATGGTGTGGGCGGAGATGAAGGCGATGCCGAGCCCGGCCATCACCGCCTGCTTGATCGTCTCGTTGGAACCCATCTCGACGCTGCAGGCAGCCAGCCGTTCGAGATCGCCGGCAAAGAAGCCCTCCAGCGCCGCTCGCGTCCCCGATCCCTGTTCGCGAATGATGATCCGTTCGCAGAGCAGCCGTTCGCGCCGGATGTCCCGCTCGCGGACCAGCGGATGATCCGGTTCGGCGATGATCACCAGCGGATGGTCGCCGAAAAACGTGGAGGCGACCGGAAATTCCGTCGGCGGGCGCCCCATCAGCGCGATGTCCAGCTTGTAGTCCTTGAGGTCGGCGATGATGTCGTGGCGATTGCCGACCTTGAGCTTCATCTCGATCTCGGGATAGGCGTCACGAAAGGCCGCGATCAGCCGCGGCGCGAAGTATTTCGCCGTGGAGACGACACCCAGATTGATCGTGCCGGACCGCACTCCCTTGATCGAATCGATCTCCTCCGAGAGGCCCCGCAGGGTCGTCTCGATGGCGTTGGCGGCCGCCAGTATGGCGGTCCCCGCCACCGTCAGCCGCATCCCCTCGCTGGTCCTGTCGAAGAGGGCGAGACCGACGTCGTCCTCCATCTGTTTCACCTGGAGGGTCACGGCCGGAGCCGTCAGCCCCAGCTGTCTGGCGGCGGCGGCGATCGTCCCGTGGCGACTGATCGCCTGGACCGAGCGCAATTGGCGAAGAGTGAGGTTCCGCATGACTCCGTAGTTATTTTGTTTTACGGCTTGCGTAAAGATAATAAATTTTACTTATCCAGCCTGCGCGTCCATCGTCCTCTTCACAGGGCGAGCGGGGCGCAGAACCCCGCAGCTCCATGGAGGAAAGCATGGCATCGTCTCTCGACGCACATCTGAGTTCGGAATGCGGCAGCGATCCGCTGAAGCGACAGGTCGCCGACACCATCCGCAATCTCTGCAGCGCCTCGGTCAAGCTGCGCAACAAGATCATCGCCGGCGGCGAAGGCATGGGCAACGCCCACGGCGCGACGAATGCCGGTGGCGACGTCCAGAAGGAACTCGACGTCGTCGCCGACAAGGTCTTTCTCGAGGCGGCCGAAGCCTCGCCGATCGCCTTCTTCGGATCGGAGGAGCAGGACGAGGCCGTGGCGCTGAAGCTCGACGCCCCGCTGGCGCTGGCGATCGACCCGCTGGACGGCTCCTCCAACATCGAGACCAATGTCTCCATTGGCACGATCTTCTCGATCCTGCCGGTCGGTGACGAGCATCGCGGCGATCCGGCCTCGGTGTTCCGGCAGAAGGGCTCGGTGCAGCTCGGCGCCGGCTTCTTCGTCTACGGGCCGCAGCTCCTGCTGGTCATGTCGATGGGCAACGGCACCCACGTCTTCATCTTCTCGCCGAGCTTCGGCGGCTTCGTCGAATTGAAGTCCTCGCTGGTGCTCCTCGACAAGGCGAAGGAGTTCGCCATCAACGCCTCGAACTACCGGCATTGGGACCAGCCGATCCGCAGCTATGTCGACGACCTCCTCGCCGGCAGCGAGGGCCCGCGCGAGCGCGACTTCAACATGCGCTGGATCGCCTCCATGGTCGCGGACTGCTACCGCATCCTCTTGCGCGGCGGGATCTTCCTCTATCCGGGCGACGGACGCAAAGGCTACGCCAAGGGCAGGCTGAGGCTGGTCTACGAGGCCAATCCGATCGCCTTCTGCGTCGAGAACGCCGGGGGGCTCGCCACCGACGGGACGACGCGGATCCTCGACATCGTGCCGGAGGGACTGCACGACCGCACGCCGCTGGTCTTCGGATCGAAGCGCGAGGTCGAGCGGGTCGCGAGGTACATTGCCGATCCCTCGGCGCTGGCCGAGCGCTCGCCGCTGTTCGGCAAGCGAAGCCTGTTCAGGGCATAATCAAATTCGACCCGCTGCGTTGGGAGGCGCATCGGGATCCGGGAGGGAAACCAGATGTCCGCTAAGCATCCGATCATCGCCATCACCGGCTCGTCCGGCGCCGGCACCACCTCGGTGAAGAAGATCTTCGACCAGATCTTCCGCCGCGAGGACGTCCGCGCCGCCTTCATCGAGGGCGACGCCTTCCACCGCTACGATCGCCAGGCGATGAAGGCCAAGATGCTGGACGAGGAGTCCCGGGGCAACCGCGACTTCTCGCATTTCAGCCCGGAGGCCAACATCCTGGAAAAGCTGCAGGAGGTCTTCCAGGACTTCGGCCGCAAGGGCAGGGGCGAGACGCGCCACTACGTCCACGATCAGGAAGAGGCGCAGCTCTACGGCGCCGAGCCCGGCACCTTCTCCGAATGGGCGCCGCTGGAGGAGAGCGACCTGCTGTTCTACGAGGGCCTGCATGGCTGCGTGAAGACCGAGACGGTCGATCTGGCGCCGCTGGTCGATCTCAAGATCGGCGTCGTCCCGGTGATCAATCTCGAATGGATCCAGAAGATCCACCGCGACAAGGCCACGCGCGGCTATTCCACCGAAGCGGTCATGGACACCATCCTGCGGCGCATGCCGGACTACGTGAAATACATCTGTCCGCAGTTCGGCCGCACCGACATCAACTTCCAGCGCGTGCCGATCGTCGACACCTCGGACCCGTTCATCGCCCGCTGGATCCCGACGCCGGACGAATCCATGATCGTCATCCGCTTTGCCAAGCCGCGGGGCATCGATTTTCCCTATCTTCTATCTATGATCCACGGGAGCTTCATGTCCCGAGCCAACTCCATCGTTGCACCGGGCAACAAGCTCGACATCGCAATGCAGCTCATCCTGACGCCGCTGATCCTCCAGCTGATGGAAAAGAAACGTCGCGCGTCCTGAGCTCGAAAAGAGATTCCAAGGGAAGACATCATGTCCCAAGCCGTTGAAAAATCGCCCCACGAGATGGCGGGCGTCTCGCTCCGCGACATGGCAAACGCCATTCGCGCGCTCTCGATGGATGCCGTCCAGAAAGCCAATTCCGGCCATCCCGGCATGCCGATGGGCATGGCCGACGTCGCCGCGGTGCTGTTCTCGAAGTTCCTGCGCGTCGATCCGAGCCAGCCGGAATGGCCGAACAGAGATCGCTTCGTCCTGTCCAACGGACACGGCTCGATGCTGCAGTATTCGGTCATGCACCTGCTCGGCTTCCCGGAGATGTCGATCGAGGAGATCGAGAATTTCCGCCAGCTCGGCAGCCGCACCGCCGGGCATCCGGAATACGGTCACGCCGCCGGCATCGAGGCGACCACCGGCCCGCTCGGCCAGGGCATCACCATGGCGGTCGGCATGGCGCTCGCCGAACGGATGCTGGCGGCTCGCTTCGGCGACGATCTCGTCGACCACTACACCTATGTCTTCTGCGGCGACGGCTGCCTGATGGAAGGCATCTCCCACGAGGCGATCGACCTTGCCGGGCACCTGAAGCTCAACAAGCTGATCTACTTCTTCGACGATAACCACATCTCCATCGACGGCGACACCAAGCTCTCCACCTCGATCGACCAGATCGAGCGTTTCGACGCCCATGGCTGGAACACGTTCAGCGTCGACGGCCACGACCCTGAGGCGATCGAAAAGGTGATTGAAGAAGCTCGCAAGAGCGACAAGCCGGCCTTCATCGCCTGCCGCACCATCATCGGCTACGGCGCGCCGAACCTGCAGGGCACCGACAAGGTGCATGGCAATGCGCTCGGCAAGGACGAGGTCGCCGCGACGCGCAAGCACCTCGGCTGGACCTCGGAGGCCTTCGTCGTCCCCGAGCCGATCACCGCGGCCTGGCACGCGGCCGCCCAGAAGGGCCGCGAGGCCCGCGAAGCCTGGGAGAAGACCCGCGACGCGGCGCCGAACCGGGCCGAGTTCGAAACGCGCTATGCAACGACCCTGCCGGAAAACCTCGCCGAGCTGATGGCGAAGGCCCGCGCGGAGATCGTTTCCGAGCAGCCGAAGGTCGCCACCCGCAAGGCGTCCGAGATGGCGCTCGAGGTGATCAACGGCGCCACCGAGCTGACCATCGGCGGCTCGGCCGATCTGACGCCCTCGAACAACACCCGCACCAAGGGCCTGACCGACATCACCCCCGGTGAGTATTCCGGCCGCTACATCCGCTACGGTATCCGCGAGCACGGCATGGCGGCGGTGATGAACGGCATCGCCCTTCATGGCGGGTTCATCCCCTATGGCGGCACCTTCATGTGCTTCACCGACTATGCCCGCGGTGCGATCCGCCTGTCGGCGCTGATGGGAATCCGGGTCGTCTACGTCATGACCCATGATTCCATCGGCCTCGGCGAGGACGGCCCGACGCATCAGCCGATCGAGCATCTGGCGATCCACCGCGCGACGCCGAACCTCCTCCTGTTCCGGCCCGCCGATGCGGTCGAGACGAACGAGGCCTGGGAGATCGCCATGACCGAGACCAAGCGTCCGTCGGTGATGGCGCTGTCGCGGCAGGGCATTCCGACGGTCCGCTCCGGCGACACGAGCGAGAACAGGACCCGCATGGGCGCCTATGTTCTCAAGGAGGCCGAGGGCGAGCGGGACCTGACGATCCTGTCCACCGGCACCGAGGTCGAGATCGCCGTCGCGGCCGCCAGGACGCTCGAGGAAAAGGGCATGAAGGTCGCGGTCGTCTCGATGCCCTGCTGGGAGCTGTTCGAGGAGCAGGACGCGGCCTATCGCAAATCCGTCCTCGGCACCGCACCGCGCATCGCCATCGAGGCGGCGGCCCGTCTCGGCTGGGACCGCTGGATCGGCGAGGACGGCCATTTCATCGGCATGCACGGCTTCGGCGCCTCGGCGCCGGCCCCTCAGGTCTACGAAAAGTTCGGCATCACCGCCGAGGCGGTCGTCGAGGCGGCCGGCCGGATGGTGAAGCACTGATTACGACATGACGCGAGGGGCCGGCTGACCGGCCGGCCCTTCTCGGAGGAACGACGATCGGCGCGGGAGATGTCTCTCCCGCGAACGGGGAACTATTGCGCCAATCGGGAGTGTAGTGCGCCATGGCCAAGATCACGCTCAGGCAGTTGCTCGACCACGCAGCCGAACATGGCTACGGCGTGCCAGCCTTCAACATCAACAACATGGAGCAGGGGCTGGCGATCATGGAGGCGGCGGCGAAGGCCGACGCGCCGGTGATCATGCAGGCCTCGCGGGGCGCGCGATCCTACGCCAAGGACATCATGCTCGAAAAGATGATGGACGCGCTCGTCGAGATGTTCCCGCAGATCCCGGTCTGCGTTCACCAGGACCACGGCAACAACGAGCAGACCTGCCTGACCGCGATCCGCCACGGCTTCACCTCGGTGATGATGGACGGCTCGCTGGAGGCCGACATGAAGACGCCGGCCTCTTACGACTACAACGTCGCGATCACCGAACGGGTGACGCGCATGGCCCACTGGGTGGGCGCCTCGGTGGAAGGCGAACTCGGCGTGCTCGGTTCGCTGGAGACCGGCGAGGGCGAGAAGGAAGACGGCGTCGGCTTCGAGGGCAAGCTCGACCAGGACAAGCTCCTGACCGATCCCGACCAGGCCGTCGACTTCGTCCGCCGCACCGGCGTCGACGCGCTGGCGATCGCCATGGGCACCTCGCACGGCGCCTACAAGTTTTCCCGCAAGCCGGATGGCGAGATCCTCGCGATGCACATCATCGAGGAAATCCATTCGAAGCTCCCGAACACCCATCTCGTGATGCACGGCTCCTCGTCGGTGCCGGAGGATCTCCAGGAGATCATCAACAAGTATGGTGGCCGGATGCGCGAGACCTACGGCGTGCCGGTCGAGGAGATCGTCCGCGGCATCAAGCACGGCGTGCGCAAGGTCAACATCGACACCGACTGCCGGATGGCCATGACCGGGCAGTTCCGCAAGGTGGCGATGGAGAAGCCCGAGGAATTCGACCCGCGCAAGTTCCTGGTGCCGGCGATGGCGGCGCTGCAGAAGCTCTGCCTCGATCGCTACGAGCAGTTCGGCTGCGCCGGGAAGGCTTCGAAGATCAGGGTCCTCCCGCTGGACCAGATGGCCGTCCGGTATCAGACGGGCGAACTCGATCCACGGATCGAACTGACGGCCGCCGCCGCCGAATAGGCGAGGCCGCAAGACCCGGCCGAGAAAGACCGGCCGGCCGTACCGAGTGAGCAACAGCACCATCCAATGGCGACGACGCGGACCACCCTCCGCGGCGAGCGGAGAGACTTTGTCCTGATTCCCGCAATGGACGGACGAAGCCCGAATTTCGAGAAGAAGGAGAAGGCAAGATGGATACGGGATCGCAGACCGTTACCGGCAAGGACCGCTACAAGTCCGGCGTCATGGAATACAAGAAGATGGGCTACTGGGAGCCCGACTACCAGCCGAAGGAGACCGACATCATCGCCTGCTTCCGGATCACGCCCCAGGACGGCGTCGATCCGATCGAGGCGGCGGCGGCGGTCGCCGGCGAGAGTTCCACCGCCACCTGGACGGTCGTCTGGACCGATCGCCTCACCGCGGCCGAGAAGTACCGCGCCAAGGCCTACCGGGTCGACAAGGTGCCGAACACCACCGACCAGTACTTCGCCTACATCGCCTATGACCTCGACCTGTTCGAGAACGGCTCGATCGCCAACCTGACGGCCTCGATCATCGGCAACGTCTTCGGCTTCAAGCCGCTGAAGGGCCTGCGGCTCGAGGACATGCGGCTGCCGACGGCCTATGTGAAGACCTTCCAGGGCCCCGCCACCGGCATCGTCGTCGAGCGCGAGCGCCTCGACAAGTTCGGCCGGCCGCTGCTCGGCGCGACGGTGAAGCCGAAGCTCGGCCTGTCCGGCCGCAACTACGGCCGCGTCGTCTACGAGGCGCTGAAGGGCGGGCTCGACTTCACCAAGGACGACGAGAACATCAACTCCCAGCCCTTCATGGATTGGCGCGAGCGCTTCCTCTACTGCATGGAGGCGGTGAACAAGGCCCAGGCCGCCACCGGCGAGATCAAGGGCACCTATCTCAACGTCACCGCCGCGACGATGGAAGACATGTACGAGCGGGCGGAGTTCGCCGCCGAACTCGGCTCCAACATCGTCATGATCGATCTCGTCATCGGCTGGACGGCGATGCAGTCCATGGCGAAGTGGGCGCGCCGCAAGAACATGATCCTGCATCTCCACCGGGCGGGCCACTCCACCTATACGCGCCAGAAGACCCATGGCGTCTCCTTCCGCGTCATCGCCAAATGGGCTCGGCTCGCCGGCGTCGACCACATCCATGCCGGCACGGTGGTCGGCAAGCTGGAGGGCGATCCGGCGACGACCAGGGGCTATTACGACATCTGCCGCAACGAGTTCACCGAGCAACGGCTCGAGAACGGCATCTTCTTCGACCAGCCCTGGGCCTCGCTCAACAAGATGATGCCGGTCGCCTCCGGCGGCATCCATGCCGGCCAGATGCACCAACTCATCGACCTCCTCGGCGAGGACGTCGTCCTGCAGTTCGGCGGCGGCACGATCGGTCACCCGATGGGCATCGCCGCCGGCGCGACGGCCAACCGCGTGGCGCTGGAATGCATGATTCTCGCCCGCAACGAGGGACGCGACATCGTGCGCGAGGGACCGGACATCCTCAACGAGGCGGCCAAGACCTGCTCGCCGCTGAAGGCGGCGCTGGATACCTGGAAGGATGTCACCTTCAACTACACCTCGACCGACTCGCCGGACTACGCGGTGACGGCCACCGCCGCCTGAGCCGTGGCGGAAGGGCTGGGGCGGATCGTCCTCCCAAGGGCCGCCCCAGCCCCCCTTTCAGGCCTTGCCGTTCGTTCGAACCTTTAGAGGAACCACTACCATGCGCATGACACAAGGGACGTTTTCCTTCCTGCCCGATCTCACCGACGAGCAGATCACCAAGCAGATCCAGTACTGCCTCGACAATGGCTGGGCGGTGAATCTCGAATACACCGACGATCCGCATCCCCGGAACACCTACTGGGACATGTGGGGCCATCCGATGTTCGACATCGCCGATGCCGCCGGCGTCATGATGGAGCTGCAGAGCTGCCGCAAGGCCTTCGGCGACCGCTACATCCGCCTCTCGGCCTTCGATTCCACCCATGGCTGGGAGTCGGTGAAGATCTCCTTCATCGTCAACCGGCCGAAGGAGGAGCCCGGCTACCGCCTGCGCCGCCAGGAGGGCAACGGCCGCAACATGCGCTACACCACTGAGCCCTACGCCGACGCAAAGCCCGAGGGCGAGCGTTACGAGGCTTGAGGGGACGGGTCTCGCCCAGCCCGTGACGTTTGCGCCGAGGCACCCCCCCTTTCCTCCTGAGCCTTCGACAGGCTCAGGAGGACAGGGGGGGTGGTCGCGGGCGCGACGTCATTCCGGAGCATTCATCCAACGGGAGGTCATAGATGAGCTACCTCGACCAGTTGAACAAAGGCGGCAAACCGGACGAGGCTGCCGCCAAGCCGGCTCCAGGCGCAGCCACGCCTCCGGACACAGCCGAGGCGGCCGCCGCCGCGCCTTTGATCACCACCGTCGACCTCAAGCGCGAATACGAGGATGCCGGGGTCCGCGAGACGCTCGAGGAACTCGACCGCGAGCTGATCGGCCTCAAGCCCGTCAAGAAGCGCATCCGCGAGACGGCGGCGCTCTTGCTCGTCGAGCGGGCGCGGCGGCGGCTCGGGCTCGCCCACGAGACGCCGACGCTGCACATGAGCTTCACCGGCAATCCCGGCACCGGCAAGACGACGGTGGCGCTGAAGATGGCGAACCTCCTCCACCGGCTCGGCTACATCCGCAAGGGTCACCTCGTCTCGGTCACGAGGGACGATCTCGTCGGCCAGTATATCGGCCACACGGCGCCGAAGACCAAGGACATCCTGAAGAAGGCGATGGGCGGCGTGTTGTTCATCGACGAGGCCTACTACCTCTATCGTCCCGAGAACGAGCGCGACTACGGCCAGGAGGCGATCGAGATCCTCCTGCAGGTGATGGAGAACCAGCGCGACGACCTCGTCGTCATCCTCGCCGGCTATGCCGACCGGATGGACAAGTTCTTCGAGAGCAATCCCGGTTTCCGCTCGCGCATCGCGCACCACATCGACTTTCCGGACTACAGCGACGAAGAACTGCACCAGATCGCCGTCGGCATGCTGGCGCGGCAGAACTACCACCTGACCGAGGAGGCGGCGACGACGCTGGCCAGCTACATCGAGCACCGCCGCGCCCAGCCGCATTTCGCCAATGCCCGCTCGATCCGCAACGCGCTGGACCGGGCGCGGCTGCGGCAGGCGAACCGGCTGTTCGAGGCCGATAACGGCCCGCTCGACGCGAGCGCCCTGTCGGAGATTGCGGCAGAGGACATTGCGGCGAGCCGGGTGTTCCTGCAAAAGCCCGGCCAGACCGCCGACCAAGCCCGCCCCGCGAGGGGGCCAGAGGAGACTGCCCCATGACCCGGCCCGTGACCCGCCCAATGACCCGCCCCATCGCCATCGCCCCCTCCATCCTTTCGGCGGATTTCTCGCGGCTCGGCGAGGAGGTCGCGGCCGTCGACCGGATGGGGGCGGACTGGATCCATCTCGACGTGATGGACGGCCATTTCGTCCCCAACATCACCTTCGGCCCGCCGATCATCAAGGCGATCCGCGCCTCTTCGGCCAAGCTGTTCGACTGTCACCTGATGATCGAGCCCTGCGATCCCTATATCGAGGCCTTCGCCGAGGCCGGCTGCGACGTCATCACCGTCCATGCCGAGGCGACCAAGCATCTCGACCGCTCGCTCCAGGCGATCAAGGCGACCGGCAAAAAGGCCGGCGTCTCGCTCAATCCGTCGACGCCCGAAAGCGTCATCCAGTATGTCCTCGACCGGCTCGACCTGATCCTCCTGATGACCGTCAATCCCGGCTTCGGCGGCCAGGCCTTCATCCCGTCGGTGGTGGACAAGATCGCCCGGGTGAAGGCGATGATCGGCGACCGGCCGATCGACATCGAGGTGGATGGCGGCATCACGCCGGAGACGGCGCCGCTGGTGGTCGCCGCCGGGGCGAATGCGCTGGTCGCCGGCTCGGCGGTGTTCAAGGGCGGGACCCCCCAGCATTACGAGCGGAACATCGCGGCCATCCGCGAGGCGGCAATGGGCGCGGCCTCGACGCCCGCCTGACCGGGGGCCATTTGACCGGGGGCGCCTGATCTGTGCCGCGTTCTCCGGCGTCCGGCGTCCGGCGTCCGGCGTCCGGCGCCCTCCCGCGTGTCGGGCCTCAGCCCGGCTCGATCGCCGCCGGGGCGCCGAAGATCGACCAGCCCATGCGGGCGGTGAGCCTTTCCAGAGCGATGCGGCCGAGATGGGAATTGCCGGAAGCGTCCAGCCCCGGCGACCAGACCGCAACGCTCGCCTTGCCCGGCACCACGGCGAGGATGGCGCCGCCGACGCCGCTCTTGCCCGGCAGGCCGACCCGGTAGGCGAACTCGCCGGAGCCGTCGTAATGGCCGCAGGTGAGCATGATGGCGTTGATGCGCCGGGCCCGCTCGGCGGTCACCACCGAATGGCCGGTGGCGGGGTTCTTGCCGAGATGGGCGAGGAAGCTGCCGGCCTTGGCCAGCTGGCGGGCGGTCATGGCGATGGCACAGTGGTGGAAATAGACGCCCAGCACGTATTCCACCGTGTTCTCGATGACGCCGAAGCCCTTCATGAAATTTGCGAGCGCCCGATTGTTGAAGCCGGTGCGCTCCTCCGACGCCGCCACCGCCCGGTCGATATGGACGCCGTCGTCGTCGGCGAGGAACTGCAGGAAGCGCAGGATCTCGCCGAGAGCCTCGCGCGGCTGGTGGCCGGAGAGGATCATGTCGGTGACGGCGATGGCGCCGGCATTGATGAAGGGATTGCGCGGGATGCCGCGCTCCTGCTCCAATTGGACGATCGAGTTGAAACGGCTCCCCGACGGCTCGCGGCCGACCCGGTTCCACAGCCGGTCGCCGGCGAGCCCCAAGGCGAGGGTGAGGGTGAAGACCTTCGAGACGCTCTGGATGGAGAAGTACGCCCCGCAATCGCCGCCGCAGACGGTGCTGCCGTCCTTGAGCGCCACGGCGATGGCGAACTGGTTCGGATCGATCCGCCCGAGCTCGGGGATGTAGGTCGCCACCTGTCCGCGATCCGGCCGCGCGGCCATCTCGGCGGCGATCTCGGCGACGACGGTTTCGAGATTGGCCATAGGCGATGTCCCTTCGGGTCGTTGCGAGGCGGGCGCCTGGCCTCGCTGCCATTTTTGTCCGGCGACGGTGACGCGTGGCTTACCCCCCTCTGCCCTGCCGGGCATCTCCCCGACAAGGGGGGAGATCGGCCGAGCGTCGACGGCGGGGCTGATCTCAGACGTCGCTGCCGCCGCCAATCGCAGCTGTCTCGATCTCGCCGGTCGCTCGACGAAAGGGTGCTGCCGCTGAAACCGCCTGATCTCCCCCCTTGTGGGGGAGATGCTCGCCCTTCGACAGGCTCAGGAGGACAGAGGGGGGCGCCTCGCACAGCCGCAAATCACCCCCGCGCCAAAACCCCCGGCGACGCGATGCGCCCCGGTCTTGGCCCATGCGATGCGCCCCGTCCCGAGGGAGGGGCTGGTCCTGTCGCCGGTCGCCCGGCGGGCGGACAGCGGAACGCCGGAGGCGAGCCTCCGAATAGTTTCTAGTAACGGCCCGCCTCCGGCGTTCCGCGCGGTGTCTTTGCCAGGCCCTTGGGGCTCGCTTCCCCCGCCCGGTGCTTCGGCTCTTCGCCTCCGCTCCGGACCCGAGGTCGCTCACCGGCTGCCGACGCTTCACGGGAGCCCCCTTTTCAGGACCTCCCGTTAAAGCGGACCAATCCGCACCCGCGCCGTATTACGCGAGGGGTCGGCGGAGCCTCGGACCCGTCCGGGATGCGAAAACCCTCCGGAAGGGTTCGCACCGCGGACACCACCCGCCTTCCCGAACGATCCCGGCGATCGTCCGTGTCCCTCCGGGAAGGCGGCGAGGGGATTATCGGCGGGGTGGAGGGGATGGGGATTAGTTTTTGGATGACGGGGATGTGATGGCGGGCAGGGGACTGTCATGACGGCGCTTTGACGGATGCGGACGGCGCAGAAAGGGGCGCCGTCCTCCCCGCTTCGTCATCCTCGTGCGCCAGCGCGGGGATCCTTGCCTCTGCGTTTCCGCCGCCGATCGAGTGGCGGGGACGCTAGTTTCGAACCGGGATGCTCCTGAGCCGGCGAGGCATGGATCCCCGACCCTCACGGGCCGAGGATGACGAAGGGGTGCGGGTGGCGCTTCATCGAGGCAGGTTGGTCGCGACCATCGCGGCCTCGTCGTTTTCGGGCTTCGTCGCTACAAGATTCACACATCTCGCGCCGGCATTGCGGCTGGCATCAGGCGAGATGAACCGACGTCGCAGAATGAATGGAAGCACCACCGCGTCGTCATCCCGGGCTTGACCCGGGATCCATTCCAAATCGTCGACGCCGTTGCGCCCGTGGGTTTCCGACGCATTGTTCGTTCTGAAGCAAAAGGCCATTTCAACGTCGAGGAATGGATCCCGGCTCGGGGGGCCGGGATGACGATGTTTCCAGCTTTGCGACCGTTCTTCCATGGCGAAGTCATATGGGAGACTGCCGACGCGACCGCTCGAGATGTGTGAATGCAGTAGGGCCTCGTCCCGAGGCTCCAGAGATCGTCGGGCGCGTTCCGCTTCAGCTGCAGAAGGCGGAAGCCGCCGATCCTTGCGGCGGCTGCCCCTGGATTCTCGGGACGGGGCCCGAGAATGACGACGCAGTGTTGACGGCGCCCGTTCTTCCACGGGAAAGTCGAGGCGAAACGTGCGGCGGCATCGCCGGCAGGGCACTCTTGCCCGTTTGTCATGATGAAGTGTCAACTCGGCGGGTGTGGGGACGGCCGGCTAACGGCCTGCGTCCACACCGTGCGCGATGATGGTCTTTGGGTGGTCTCCGTGCGCAAGGCGAACGACCGCGAGGTGAAGCGCTGTGGTTGATGTCGGCGATGATAACCCGGATTGGAGCGACGTGCCTCTCGCGCCACTGGACTATGCCGCCAAGCTCAAGGCGACGCGCGCGCGCCTCGCCGCCAGTCAGGCCGACTTCGCGAGCCTCCTCCAGGTCCCGGCCGCGACGCTGCGCAACTGGGAGCAACGCCGGACCAAGCCGGACGCCTTGGGGCTGACGATGATCGATCTCGTTTATGATGATCCGGAGGGGATGGCGGAGCGGCTGCCGGGGAAGAGGGTGGCGTGAGGTGTGTGCCGCTTCGCGGCTCCGCCACCTGGGTCGATCATGCTGTCCGGCCCAGCGGGAGGGGCGACTTCACCCCCGCTTCGTCGTCCTCCTGCGCCTGCACTGGGATCCATGCCTGAGCTGTTCCATTGCCCTTTCGGCGTCGGAAAAGGCCGCTCGGCCTGAAACTAAGTGCTAGTGAGGAGCAAAGGTATATATCGCCGACCTGCGGGCCGAAGATGAAGAGGCACGTGAACCGTGGCTGTGACTTGTATGTCTGGCAAGAGGTACTGAGACATCTGAATCACCGCTACCAATATTCAAAAGAAGACGCAATATGTACGCTTCATCTGATATTGCTCACATAATTGATACAAAGGATGAATGGTTGCGTGCGAGCGAAGGATTGTTTTTGACAATCATTTGTCGCGATTACGTCACCGCAACTGGATCTGAGTACGCTAAGCACGGACTTTGCCGTCGCATACGTGCTCTTACGCATTTGACAGAACGAATTTTCTCCGTGATCTCTTTGGGAGATTCGAAGTCCCCATCCAAAAGGGATCTACATGACGCTGAGGCGTTCATACAGTCGTTTTTGCTAAACGTATATGGTGCCATTGACAATATGGCTCGTATTTGGTGCGTCGAAACTGATCTTCGGAATAAAAAGGGCCTTGCAATACCCGACGGGATGATTGGATTTGGGCGTAAGAATCTCATTGTACGAGAAAGTCTCCCATACGAGTTTCGCGCATATCTTATCGCTTCGGATCCATGGTTTGAATATCTTGAGAACTATCGGCATGCCGTAGCGCATCGTATTCCCGTTTATATCCCTCCGGCAACTCTTAGCGAGCAAGACGCAGAGAAATACGCACAGATTGAAGCGGAATCACAAGAGGCAGCTCAGACAGGGAACTGGAGACAGTGGGATGAATTGATGGCTAGACAGCGTTCGCTTGGTAAATTTCAACCCTTAATGACCCATTCTTATGGGGAGAAAAGCCGACCTGTTACAATTCATGGCCAAATTATTTGCGATGTTGCTACAGTTGTTGAAATTGGAAGGAGGCTCGTGGCTTCTTTATCTGAAAGTAAAAACACCCGTAGTAATCGCTAAAGAGTAGCTACCTCATCCCGACCGCAGCAGCCTCACCGCCTCGTCCTTCCCGAACAGATACAGCAGCGCCCGCAGCGCTTCGCCCCGCTCGCCCTTCAGCTCCGGGTCCTTCGCCAGCACTAGCCGCGCGTCATCCCGCGCCACCTCCATCAGGTCGGCGTGGTGCTCGGTGCGGGCGATGCGGAAGAAGGGGAGGCCCGATTGCTGGGTGCCGAGGAGGTCGCCTTCGCCGCGCAGTTTCAGGTCTTCCTCGGCGATGCGAAAACCGTCTTCGGTTTCGCGCATGACCTTGAGGCGGGCCGCCGCCGTTTCGCCCAGGGGGCCGCGGTAGAGGAGGACGCAGGCCGAGGGCTTGTCGCCGCGGCCGACGCGGCCGCGCAACTGGTGGAGCTGGGAGAGGCCGAAGCGCTCGGCGTGTTCGATGACGATGATCGTCGCCTCCGGCACGTCGACGCCGACCTCGATGACCGTGGTTGCGACGACGAGGCGCTTTTCGCCGCGCTTGAAGGCGCCCATCACGGTGTCCTTCTCCTCGGCGTTCATGCGGCCGTGGACGACGCCGACGGTGTCTTCGCCGAAGACGTCGCGGAGCTGACGGCCGCGCTCCTCGGCGGCCATAAGGTCGCTCTTCTCGCTCTCCTCCACAAGCGGGCAGACCCAGTAGACCCGTTGGCCGCCGGCAATGGCGTTGCCGATCCGCTCGACGACCTCCTCGATGCGGTCGGTGGGCAGCGCCACGGTCGCGATCGGTTTTCGCCCCTTCGGCTTTTCCGAGAGGCGCGAGACCTCCATGTCGCCGAAGGCGGAGAGGACGAGGGTGCGCGGGATGGGGGTGGCCGTCATCACCAGGAGATCGGCGCCGCGGCCCTTTCTCGTCAGCGACAGGCGCTGGTGGACGCCGAAGCGGTGCTGCTCGTCGACGATGACGAGGCCGAGGTCGTGGTAGGCGACGTCTTCCTGAAACAGCGCGTGGGTGCCGACGACGATGTCGGTCTGACCGTTGGCGATACTCTCCAGCTTGGCAGCGCGGGCCTTGCCGTTGTCGCGGCCGGTGAGGAGGGTCATGGCGAGGCCCGCGGCCTCGCAGAGTTTTCCGAGGCTGGCGAAATGCTGGCGGGCGAGGATTTCCGTCGGGGCGAGCAGGGCCGACTGGCAGCCGGACCCTGCCGCCACCGCCATCGCCATCAGGGCGACGATCGTCTTGCCGGCGCCGACATCGCCCTGCAGGAGGCGCAGCATGCGCTCGGGGCTCGCCATGTCGGCCGCGATCTCGGCGAAGGCCTGTTCCTGGCCGGCGGTGAGCGCGAAGGGCAGGGCGGCCTTGACCTTGGCCAGCCGCCCGGCCGGGTCGGTCATCGCCCGGCCGGGCACCGCCTTCTGGTTCTGGCGGGAGAGGGCGAGGGCGAGCTGGCTCGCCAGATATTCGTCATAGGCGATGCGGCGCCATGACGGGCTCTCCGGCGAAATGTCGGCGGCGTCCGCCGGGTCGTGCAGGCGCTTCAGCGCGTCGTTGAAGGTCGGGAAGGTCTGGCGCTTCACGACCGAAGGCTCGATCCATTCGGGGAAGGGCGGCACGCGCTCCAGCGCCTGGCCGATCGCCTTGCGCAACACCTTGCCGGAGAGCCCGGCCGTCATCGGATAGATCGGCTCGACGAGGCTCATGGTCTCGGCCCGCTCGAGGCTGGCGACGAAATCCGGATGGACCATGGACGGGCGGCCGTTGAACCACTCGACCTTGCCGGAGACGATCATCGTCTCGCCGACGGGCAGGAGGCTTTCCATCCAGGCCGGCTGCGCCCGGAAATAGGTGAGCGCGATCTCGCCGGTCTCGTCGGTCGCGAACACCCGGTAGGGCACCGACTTCTGCGCCCGTCCAGGGGGCTGGTGGCGGTCGATGCGGACGGTGAGGGTGACGATCGCGCCTTCCGGGGCGGTGGCGATCTCGCCGCGCTTCCTCCGGTCGACGAGGCCGGTCGGCAGGTGGAAGACGAGGTCGCGGATGCGCAGCGTTTCGCCGGGGCGCACCAGCAGGGTCTGCAAGAGGCCGGCGAGCTTCGGCCCGACGCCTTCCAGCGTGGTGACGGGGGCGAAGAGGGGGTCGAGGAGGGAGGGGCGCATGGGGCGACGTTTAGCGACCATGCCGATGAAGGCAAGCAACGAATGGCCGATCTGCTGACAGAGCCGATCGGTGCCTATATGAGGGGCTGTTCCCAGGCGACAGGTTTCCCATGACAGGCATGCAGCGCTCATCGAGCGATCTCGACATTCGTCGCCGCAAGGCGCTCTTTCGCTCCTGGCATCGCGGCATCCGGGAGATGGATCTCGTGCTCGGGCAGTTCGCCGACGCGAAGATCGGGACGTTGAGCGACGCAGAGCTCGACGACTACGAGCTTTTGATGGAAGCGCAGGATCGCGACATCTTCATGTGGCTGACCGGCGAGGCGGAGACGCCGGCCAATTTCGACACGCCGGTGTTCCGGCAGATCCGCGACTTTCATGTCGGCGGGGCTGCGGCCGGCGGCATGGCGGTCGGCGCCGAGAAGGCCGCGGGGAGCGAGACGTGAGCCTGCCGGACAAGCTCAAGAAGGCGCTGGACAGGGACGGCGCGCTCGATATCGGCGGTGTCGTCGAGGGCTCCGAAGCCTTCGTTCTTGCCGACGTCGCGCGCCACCGCGCCAAGAAGCGGCCGCTGGTCTTCGTCATGCGCGACGGCAGCCGCATGCCGGAGATCGAGGAGGCGCTGAAATTCGTCGCGCCGGAGCTGCCCGTCCTGACGCTGCCGGCCTGGGACTGTCTGCCCTATGACCGCGTCGGCCCCTCCTCCGAGGCGGCGGCGCGGCGGCTCGCGGCGATGGCAGCATTGGCCAGCCTTCGCGAGGCGCCGCACCGGGCGGTGATCCTCACCACGGCGAACGCGCTTTTACAGAAGATGCCGCCGGCGGAACTCCTCGCCGAGGAGGCGATCTCGGTCGCCGCCAGCGGCCAGATGCCGATGGAGAAGATCGTCACGGCATTGACGCGGGGCGGCTTCGAGCGGGTCTCGACGGTGCGCGAGCGCGGCGAATATGCGGTGCGCGGCGGCATTCTCGACGTCTTTGCGCCGGGGGCGGAGGAGCCGGTGCGGCTCGACTTCTTCGGCGACACGCTGGAGACGGTGCGCGCCTTCGATCCGGCGAGCCAGCGCACGACGAAGCAGCTGAAGCGCTTCGAATTGTCGCCGGTCTCGGAAGTCTCGCTGCGCGACGAGACGATCAGCCGCTTCCGGACCAGCTACATCAAGCGCTTCGGCGCCGCCCAGCGCGGCGACGCCCTCTACGAATCGATCTCCGAGGGCAAGCGCTTCGCCGGCATGGAGCACTGGCTGCCGCTGTTCTACGAGCGGCTCGACACGATCTTCGACCACTGCCGGGGCTTTGCCTTCGTCCTCGACCATCTGACCAGCGAGGCGGTGGCCGAGCGCCGGACGCTGATCGAGGACCACTATCAGGCGCGAAAGCGCGGCGCCGGCGAGAGCGGCGGCGAGGGCGGCGGCGAGGGCGGCGTGCCGTATCATCCGGTGGAGCCGGACGCGCTCTACCTCAGTGACGACGAGCTCGCCGGCGGTCTCGCCAGCGCCGAGCCGGTGCGCTTCTCGGCCTATGGCGTCTCCGACGTCCTCGGCCGCGACGCCTACAATCTCGACTACCGGCGCGGGCGCAACTTCTCCACCGAGCGCACCGCCGAGGGCGTCAACGTCTTCGCCGAGGCGGTCGACCATGTCGCCAAGCTGCGCGCCGCGGGGCAGCGGGTGCTTTTGGCCGGCTGGACGGAAGGCTCGCGCGAGCGGCTGACCCAGGTGATGGAGGAGCACGGCCTCGGCAACATCAAGCCGGCCGAGACCCTCAAGCAGGTGCGCGAGGCGCCGAAGAACTTCGTCGTCACCGCCGTCCTCGGCCTCGAAGCCGGTTTCGAGAGCGACGATCTCGTCGTCGTCGCCGAGCAGGACATTCTCGGCGACCGGCTCGTGCGGCGCGGCCGCAAGCGGCGGAAAAATTCCGACTTCATCGCCGAGGTCTCCGGTTTGGACGAGGGCGACATCGTCGTCCATGTCGACCACGGTATCGGCCGCTTCGTCGGGCTGAAGACCATCCAGGCGGCGGGGGCGCCGCACGACTGCCTGGAGCTGCGCTATCACGGCGACGACCGGCTGTTCCTGCCGGTGGAAAACATCGAGCTCCTGTCGCGCTATGGCGGCGAGGGCTCGGAAGCCATGCTCGACCGGCTCGGCGGCGGCGCCTGGCAGGCCCGCAAGGCCAAGCTGAAGAAGACGCTGCTCGAGATGGCGGGCGGCCTGATCAAGATCGCAGCCGAGCGCGAGATGCGCGGGGCGCCGCGGCTGTTGCCGCCGGAAGGGCTGTGGGACGAGTTTGCCGCGAGATTCCCCTATGAGGAGACCGAGGACCAGCTCGGCGCCATCGACGCGGTCACCGACGATCTCGCCGCCGGCAAGCCGATGGACCGCCTCGTCTGCGGCGATGTCGGCTTCGGCAAGACCGAGGTGGCGCTGCGGGCCGCCTTCATCGCGGCGATGAACGGGCTGCAGGTGGCGGTCGTCGTTCCGACGACGCTGCTCGCCCGCCAGCACTACAAGACCTTTGCCGAACGGTTCCGCGGCCTGCCGATCCAGGTCGGCCAGGCTTCGCGGCTGGTGACGGCGAAGGAGTTGGCAGGTGTCAAGAAAGGCATCGCCGACGGTACATTGGACATCGTCGTCGGAACCCATGCGCTGCTCGGCAAGGCGGTCAACTTCAAGTCGCTCGGCCTTTTGATCATCGACGAGGAGCAGCATTTCGGCGTCAAGCACAAGGAGCGGCTGAAGGAGCTGAAGTCGGACGTGCACGTCCTCACCCTCTCGGCCACGCCGATCCCGCGGACGCTGCAGCTCGCTCTCACCGGCGTGCGCGAACTGTCGCTGATCACCACGCCGCCGGTCGACCGCATGGCGGTGCGCACCTTCGTCTCGCCCTTCGACGCGATGGTGGTGCGCGAGACGCTGCTGCGCGAACGATACAGGGGCGGCCAGAGCTTCTATGTCTGCCCGCGGGTGTCGGACCTCGCCTCGGTGAAGGAGTTCCTCGACACCCAGGTGCCGGAGCTGAAGGTGGCGGTCGCCCACGGCCAGATGGCGGCGGGCGAACTCGACGACATCATGAACGCCTTCTACGAGGGCCAGTACGACGTCCTGCTGGCGACGACCATCGTCGAATCCGGCCTCGACATCCCGACGGCGAACACGCTGATCGTCCACCGGGCGGACATGTTCGGCCTCGCCCAGCTCTACCAGATCCGCGGCCGCGTCGGACGGTCCAAGCAGCGGGCCTATGCCCTCCTCACTTTGCCGGCCAACAAGACGCCGACCAAGGGCGCTGACCGTCGGCTGAAGGTGCTGCAGTCGCTGGACACTCTCGGCGCCGGCTTCCAGCTGGCTTCCCACGATCTCGACCAGCGCGGCGCCGGCAACCTCCTCGGCGATGAGCAGTCCGGCCACATCAAGGAGGTCGGTTTCGAGCTCTACCAGCAGATGCTAGAAGAGGCCGTCGCCGAGATGAAGGGCGTCGAGAGCGAGACGAACGGCCAGTGGTCGCCGCAGATCACGCTCGGCACCGCCGTGATGATCCCAGAGCACTACGTCCCCGACCTGCAGCTGCGCATGACGCTCTATCGCCGCCTCGCCGATCTCGGCGACGCCCGCGAGATCGACGGTTTCGGCGCCGAGCTGATCGACCGCTTCGGGCCGCTGCCCACCGAAGTGGAGCACCTTCTGAAAGTCGTGTTCATCAAGGCATTGTGCCGGAAGGCCAACATCGAGAAGCTCGATGCCGGACCGAAGGGGATCGTCATCACCTTCCGCGACAAGAACTTCGCCAATCCGGCGGCGCTCGTGCGCTATATCGGCGAGCAGGGCGCGGCGGCGAAGATCCGGCCGGACCAGTCGATCGTCCTCATCCGCGACTGGCCGACACCGGAAAAGCGCCTGAACGGCGCGGCGACGGTGGCGACCAACCTGGCGCGTTTCGTCGACGAGGGGCAGAAAAAGGCGGCGTGAGGCCATCCCGGGATATCTGCGGAAAGGGCGTCACCGGCACAGCGGGCGCCGCCCTCTGAGGCACGGCGCCGGCTTTGCGGAAGCGGGCGCCCGGGCTGGGCGCTCGCTGGCCGTGGCCCTCCCGGCCTTGGTGGAACTGGAACGGCACCGGCCCGAAGACCGGCATCGCTGTCGGGCACGACAGGTCGGTCGGTGCGTCGGGGCGTGCCTTGTGCTTCCCGCCGGACGAACGATGCCCCGGGTCAGCCGAGATTGGCGCGATAGGCCTCCATCACGGCATCGAGCGGACCATTGCCGGTGGCGGTCGTTGCCTCGGGGCTGTTCTTCAGGGCCGTCAGGTCGAGGGAAGCCTTGGACCCGACAGCGTCGACCTGCGTGCGGGTGCGCATCGCCCGGCGATTGATCGCCTGTTC
This sequence comes from Aurantimonas sp. 22II-16-19i, assembly GCF_002088275.1. Classification (GTDB taxonomy): domain Bacteria; phylum Pseudomonadota; class Alphaproteobacteria; order Rhizobiales; family Rhizobiaceae; genus Jiella. Next base: position 399,474 of record NZ_AQQS01000001.1, on the reverse strand, counting down.
CTCGGCCTGCGCCTTCAGCCTCTCGATATAGGCCTGGTTGATTTCCGGCGATCGCAGCGATCCGGCGAGGGACGCCCGGAGTTCGTCCGGCACGGCCCGCGCCGTCTCGGTGCTGCGGTTCTCGATGGCGAGGGTCGCCGGCTCGAACTGTCTCGACGCGAAGGCGCTGTAGACGGAAGCGATCTCGATCGACGGTAAGGGGTCGCTGTTGGTCATGACGCTGGTTCCCGAATCTCTTGTTCGGAAAATGGCCGACAGAACTTTCAAGTCAGCTTCCCCAATCATGAGGATTCTAGTCGTATTGTTCCGACCGGTGCAGGCAGCGGGCAAGGCAGGCGGGCAGGAGCGAACATTCCGGCAGCGGCCGATGCCACTCGGGAAGCGTCTCAGCAGCGCCCGACGGGCAGGAAGACGTCGTTGAATTTGAACAATACTTGGCGTTCCTGCGTTCAGGGCCAGGCATGGTTCGAGAACGAGGCGAGATGCAATCCCGGACTGGTGGACGGGCCGCAGGAATGGCGGGCCTTTTTTGTGAGGATGACGACTTGAGCAACTCCAAACCGGGGTCTGTGCGCGAGGGATCGGGCCGATGATCGCCGTGACCTTCCTCGGCATCCTCGTCGTCGCCTGGACGATCGCGGAGATCGGCATGACGACCCTCACCGCGCAAGGGGCGGGCCCGCTGACGTCGCGCGGCCTGCGGCTGATCTGGAAGCTGTGCCTGCGCGTCTTTTCGAAGAGCCCGAGGCGCCACGCGATCTTCACCAAGATCGGCCCGCTGTTCCTCGCCCTGACCACGCTCGGCTGGTATGCCGGCCTGTGGCTGGGCTGGTGGCTGGTGTTTCTCGGCGCGAGCGGGAGCATCGTCGATGCATCGACGAACGAGCCGGCCGGCGCGCTCGATGCGCTGTACTTCGCCGGCTACACGGTCACGACGCTGGGGATCGGCGACTTCAAGCCGTCCGGCGCCCTCTGGCAGATCCTCACCGCGGTCTGCGCGGCCAACGGGCTTCTGGCACTGACCCTGTCGGTGACGTATCTCGTGCCGATCCTCTCGGCCGCCGTCCAGAAGCGCCAGCTGGCGCTGACGATCCATGGCATCGGCAGCACGCCGGCCGGCATCCTGCAAATGGCCTGGGACGGCAAGAGCCTGGCGAGCCTCGAAGGCGTCCTGCCGGATATCTCGACGCAGATCCTGACGCTCGGCGAGCAGCATCTCGCCTATCCGATCCTGCACTATTTCCACAGCAGGCATGCGGAGTCGGCGCTACCGGTCCGTCTCGCGGCGTTCAGCGAGGCGATCGACGCGATCTCGCATTCGACACCCGAGCACATTCGGCCGAGCCGACTGTCGCTGGTCCAGTGCCAGGCGGCCGTCGCGACGTTCCTGGGGGCGATGGAGTCGGCCCATATCAACATCTCCGAGCGACAACCGGCGGCGCCCGACCTGAGCGCGGCGGTGGCGAACGGCGTGCCCATCGACGCCACGCCTGCCATCGCGGCCGACACGGGCGGGGCGGATCGCCGCCTGCTCAAGTCGCTGGTCGAGAGCGACGGATGGAGATGGCACGACGTGGTCTCGTCGGGGGGCGACCGGAGCCCGTCCTGATGCAAGGGGAGGCGGTTCAACGGGCGGATGCGGCGGCATCTGCCCGTTGGTGTCGGTTCACGGGGCTGAGTGGCCTCAGGCGGCCAGGCGCTGGGGGCGCCGCGTTGTCACGGGGCGTTCCTCGACCTCGAACTTCTGCACGATGGTGTCGAGCTTCTCGGCCTCGATGGCCAGCGATCTGGCCGCGGCGGTCGTCTCTTCGACGATGGCGGCATTCTGCTGGGTCGCCTTGTCCATGGCGTCGGCCGCACTCGAGAGCTCGCGCAGGCTCGTCGCCTGGTTGCCGGCGGCGCTGGCGATCTGGTTGATCGTCTCGCTCATGGCCGAGACTTCGGCGACGATCTCCTCGAGGCTCCGGCCGGAGGCGGTGACGAGCTCGACGCCGGTTTCCACCTGATCCGACGACGCGGAGATCAGCGCCTTGATCTCCTTGGCGGCTTCTGCGGAACGCTGCGCCAGCGCCCGGACTTCCTGGGCGACGACGGCAAAGCCCTTGCCCGCCTCGCCGGCCCGGGCCGCCTCGACGCCGGCGTTCAGCGCGAGGAGGTTGGTCTGGAAGGCGATCTCGTCGATCACCGAGATGATCTGGTTGATCTGCTGGGACGAGCCCTCGATGCGGTTCATCGCCTCGATGGCCGACGCCACCACCGTGCCCCCGCGCTCGGCCTTCTGGCGGGCGGTGGAGGCGGTCTTCTGTGCCGCGCTCGAACTCTGCGCCGTCTGGTTCACGGCGCGGGAAATCTCGTTCAGCGCCGCGACGGTCTCTTCGAGCGTCGCCGCCTGCTGCTCGGTGCGGCGCGCCAGATCGTCGGCCGTGCCGGCGATCTCGCCCGACGTCGCCGCGACGATCCGGACCGACTCGGTGACCTCCCCCATCGCCGCGCCCAACGACCCGATCGCCGAATCGAAGTCGTTTCCGATGCGCTCGAAGCCCTGGGGCATCCTTGGGCCGACGCGCACCGACAGATCGCCCGAGGCGACCTTCGACAGGCCGTCCGCCAGCAGCGCGAAGGCGTCGGACTGCTTCTTCGCGGCAGCCTCCTCGGCGATGCGGGCCTTGTCGCCCTGCTCGCGCAACTCGACCATGATCGTCATGTCGACGAGGAAGGTGATGACCGCGGGGCGGCCGTCGATTTCCGAGGCGATCAGCGTCAGGAAGCCGGGGAAGGTCGTACCGTCCAGCCGCTTCATCTTCCATTCGAAACGGGTGACGCCGTCTCTCGCGACATCGGCGAGGATGCGTTTCACCAGCTCGCTGGAGCGGGTCCCGCAGGCCTGCTTTTCGGGCGACAGGTCCTCGAAGCGCAGCCCGATCAGCCGCTCGCGGCTGGCGGCAAGCATGCGTTCCGTCGACGGGTTGCATTCCGTGAGGACGCCGTCGTCGAGGACGTAGTAGCCGTCGGGGGAGAGGTGAAAGACGGCCTCCGCCGCATGGTCCTTGAAAGTCTTCTTGCTGCGCGTTCTGCCAAACACTTGCATTCCCCCCGGAAGCGATCTCTTGATCACTCACTGTCGATGGAAATCGTCAAGATCTGGTTATCTGGCGGAGCGGCGGAGCGGGCGTCTGAAGCGCGCCGGGTTCTCCGGAGGCTGATTTGTTCGAGTCCTACGCTGCGATCGAGGTCGTGACAGAGCGCGGCCGTTCGCGATACAGGGTTGCCGTTCATTCCAGAGGCGGGGCCCGGCGGGCATCTTCCTCCATCTCCCATTCCGGGTGCGGCGCCGACGTGCAGCGTTTCGTTTCGTTCTTTCCGGCCGTCTTCGTGCTCCTCTGGTCGACCGGCTTCATCGGCGCGCGCTTCGCCATGCCCTATGCGGAGCCGTTCACCTTCCTGTCGCTGCGCTATGCGCTGGCGCTCGTCCTGCTTGGCGCCATGGCGCTCGTCTCCCGGGCCGCCTGGCCGGGCTGGCGCCTCGGCGGCCATTCGATGATCGCCGGCAGCCTGATCCATGGCGTCTATCTCGGCGGGGTGTTCTTCGCCGTGCGGCACGGGTTGAATGCCGGCGTCGCCGCGCTGATCGTGGGCCTGCAGCCGATCATCACCGCGCTGATCGCCGCGCCGGCGCTGGGCGAGACGATCCGCCCGCGCCACGCGCTCGGGCTCTTCCTCGGCCTCGTCGGCGTCGCGCTGGTCATCCTGCCGAAGCTCGGCAGCGGCGGCGACTACCATTTCGTCAACGTCGCGCCGGCCTGCCTGTCGGCGCTGGCGATCTCGATCGGCACGATCTGGCAGAAGCGCTTCGCCACCGGGATCGACGTCAGAACCGGCACCTTCTACCAGTATCTGGGCGCGCTGATCCCGAGCTTTGCCCTCGCCGCCCTGTTCGAGACGATGCGCATCGAGTGGAACGGCGAGGTGATCTTCGCCCTGGTCTGGCTGACCGTGGTGCTGTCGATCGGCGCGATCTTCCTGATGATGATGCTGATCCGGGAGGGCGCCGTCTCGAAGGTGGCCTCGCTGATGTATCTGACGCCGGGCGTCACCGCCGTGATGGCCTATCTCCTGTTCGGCGAGACGCTGACGATCGTCCAGCTGGGCGGCCTGCTTCTGGCGGGCGTGGGGGTCTCCGCCGCGATGGGGCGGGTGCGGCTGAAGGGTGCGCGATGAGGCGGCGGGCCGCGATGCTGCGATGCTGTCTTGCGGGAGCGGTTCGCTGAAACGCTCCGCGCGCTTATATGAAGCGGAAACGATCCCTCGTTTCGAAACCGAAAGGACGGCATGTCCAGCTTCCTGACCTATCTTGCCCTCCTGGTGATGATCGTCACCGCCGGCGTGCTGCTCGCCGGGCTCGTCAACATGATGCGCGGCGGCTCCGGCAACACCTCGCAGAAGCTGATGCGGGCCCGCGTCATGCTGCAGGGGCTCGCCGTCATCCTCATCGTCGGGGTGCTGCTGCTGGCCAAGCGCTGACGCCGCAGACGTCCATCGAGAACACTGGAAGGGAGGCGGATTTGGTCCGACTGAACAGGATCTACACCCGCACGGGCGACTTGGGCGAGACCTCGCTCGGCAATGGCGAGCGCCGCTCTAAGGCGGATCTCAGGGTCGAAACCTACGGCACCGTCGACGAGCTGAATGCCGTGATCGGTCTCGCGCGGCTCTATGCCGAGGCGGAGATCGACGCGATGCTGGCGCGGATCCAGAACGAGCTTTTCGACCTCGGGGCGGAGCTCGCCACCCCCGACACCGGCAAGAAGCTCGAATTCGAGCCGCTGAAGGTCGTCGACAGCCAGGTGGAGCGGCTGGAGGCCGAGATCGACGCGATGAATGCGCGGCTGTCGCCGCTGAAGTCCTTCGTGCTGCCGGCCGGCTCGCCCGCCGCGACGCATCTGCATCTCGCCCGCACCGTGGCGCGCCGCGCCGAGCGGCTGATGATCGCGCTTTCGGCCAAGCAGGGCGAGCCCGTCGCCGCCACCGCCATCCGCTACGTCAATCGCCTGTCCGACCACTTCTTCGTCGCCGCCCGCATCGCCAACGACGAGGGCAGGGCGGACGTCCTCTGGGTGCCGGGAGGCAGCCGGTGAGGGGAGCGCCGGGATCGGCGCCCTGCCGAGGCGAATCGCCGGGCGTTGGCCGTCGCCGCGGCCGCCGGCACGGGTCGCACCGATGCCCGGGAAGGGCGAAATCCTGATGGCGGGCCTAGTTTCCCGCGATCGCAGTGGCGGTGACGACCGCCTCCGGCTTGCCAAGCCGCCCCGCTTTGCGCGAAGAGTGCCGCAACAAAATCGTCGCTTGAAAGACACCTCGAAGGAGACAATCCGCCCATGAAAGTTCTCGTCGCAGTCAAGCGGGTGGTCGACTACAACGTGAAGATCCGCGTCAAGTCGGACGGCTCGGGCGTCGAACTCGCCAACGTCAAGATGTCGATGAACCCGTTCGACGAGATCGCCGTCGAGGAGGCGATCCGCCTGAAGGAGGCCGGCACGGCGACCGAGGTGATCGCCGTGTCCGTCGGCCCGCAGCAGGCGCAGGAGACGATCCGCACGGCGCTCGCCATGGGCGCGGACCGCGGCATCCTGGTCAAGACCGACCAGCCGACCGAGCCGCTCGCCGTCGCCAAGATCCTCAAGGGCGTCGTCGAGGCGGAGAAGCCCGACCTCGTCATCGTCGGCAAGCAGGCGATCGACGACGACTGCAACCAGACCGGCCAGATGCTGGCGGCGCTGCTCGGCTGGAGCCAGGGCACCTTCGCCAACGAGGTCCGGCCGGCGGACGGTCGCCTGACGGTGAGCCGCGAGGTCGATGGCGGCCTGCAGACCGTGGATCTGAAGATGCCGGCCGTGGTGACCACCGATCTTCGCCTCAACGAGCCGCGCTACGCCTCGCTGCCGAACATCATGAAGGCCAAGAAGAAGCCGATCGACGAGAAGAGCCCCGAGGACTTCGGCGTCGACATCGCGCCCCGCCTCGAGGTGCTGAAGACCGAAGAGCCGAAGAAGCGCGAGGCCGGCGTCAAGGTCGCCTCCGTCGACGAGCTCATCGACAAGCTGAAGAACGAGGCCGGCCTGTTGTGACGCTAGAGCGGGCGGCCGCCGCGCCGCCTGCCTTGCCGCCTGAGGCGGCACCCTTGCACCGACCGGACGAAGCGCCCGACGAGACCCGACGACACGGGATACCGGGCTACCCGAGGACAACGACATGACCACCCTTCTGATCGCCGAGCACGACAACCAGACCCTGTCCGAGCAGACCGCCAAGGCGCTGTCCGCCGCCTCCATGCTCGGCGGCGACGTGCATGTGCTGGTGGCCGGACAGGGCGCCGGCGCGGTCGCCGAGGCTGCCGCCAGGCTGGGCGGTGTCGCCAAGGTGCTGAGCGCCGACGATGCGGCCTATGCCCATCATCTCGCCGAACCCATGGCCGATCTCGTCGTCAAGCTCGCCGAGGGCTACGACGCCATCGTCTTCGCCGCGACGACCACCGGCAAGAACGTCGCGCCGCGCGTCGCCGCGCTCCTCGACGTCATGCAGGTCTCCGACGTCACCGCCGTGATCGCGCCCGACACCTTCGAGCGGCCGATCTATGCCGGCAACGCCGTCCAGACGGTGAAGTCGAAGGACGCCAAGAAGGTGATCACCGTGCGCACCTCGGCGTTCCAGGCGACGGGCGAGGGCGGCTCTGCCGAGACCGCCTCCGTCGAGGCGGCGGGCGATCCGGGGCTTTCCCGCTTCGTCGAGGAGAAGCTCGCCCATTCGGAGCGCCCGGAGCTGTCGGCGGCCAAGATCATCCTCTCCGGTGGCCGGGCGCTCGGCTCGAAGGAGAAGTTCGACGAGTTCATCCTGCCGCTCGCCGACAAGCTCGGCGCCGCCGTCGGCGCCTCGCGCGCCGCGGTCGACGCCGGCTACGCGCCGAACGACTGGCAGGTCGGCCAGACCGGCAAGGTGGTGGCGCCCGAGCTCTACATCGCCGCCGGCATTTCCGGGGCGATCCAGCATCTCGCCGGCATGAAGGATTCCAAGGTCATCGTCGCCATCAACAAGGACGAGGAGGCGCCGATCTTCCAGGTGGCCGACTACGGCCTCGTCGGCGACCTGTTCCAGATCCTGCCGGAGATGAAGGACAAGCTCTGAGCCCGTCTGCTTGATCGCCGGTGCGGCCAAGCCTATGCTGCGGTGCAACAAGACCCTGGGAGAGAGCGAAAATGGCGTCTGAAATCAGAACGATCGGTGTCGTCGGCGCGGGCCAGATGGGGGCGGGGATCGCCCATGTCGCGGCGCTCGCCGGTTTCGACGTCAAGCTCTACGACATCGCCGAGGATCGCGTGGCCTCCGGCCTGCAGCGCATCGACAAGTCGATGGGCCGCCAGCTGGCATCCGAAAAGATCAGCGAGGCCGACAAGGCCGGCGCGCTCGCCCGCATCGCCGGCACGACGAATGTCGCCGATCTCGGCGACCGCGACCTCGTCATCGAGGCGGCGACCGAGGACGAGACGGTCAAGCGCAAGATCTACCGGGAGGTCTGCCCGCATCTGAAGCCGAGCGCGATGCTGGCGACGAACACCTCGTCGATCTCGATCACCCGGCTCGCCTCCGCAACCGACCGCCCCGAGCGCTTCATGGGCATCCACTTCATGAACCCGGTGCCGGTGATGAAGCTGGTCGAACTGGTGCGCGGCATCGCCACGGAGGAAGAGACCTTCGAGGCGGCCAAGGTCTTCGTCGGCGCGCTCGACAAGGCGATCACGGTATCGGAGGACTTTCCGGCCTTCATCGTCAACCGCATCCTCCTGCCGATGATCAACGAGGCGATCTACACGCTCTACGAGGGCGTCGGCTCGGTGACGTCGATCGACACGGCGATGAAGCTCGGCGCCAACCATCCGATGGGCCCCCTGCAGCTCGCCGACTTCATCGGCCTCGACACCTGCCTGTCGATCATGCAGGTGCTGCATGACGGGCTGGCGGACTCCAAGTACCGGCCGTGCCCGCTCTTGGTGAAATATGTCGAAGCCGGCTGGCTCGGCCGCAAGTCCGGCCGCGGCTTCTACGACTATCGCGGCGAGGAGCCGGTGCCGACGCGGTGAAGGTCAGGGAACGCGATACACGAACTCTCTCATCCTGAGGTGCGAGCCCGCTCGCAGAGCGGGGGAGCCTCGAAGGGCGAGGGAGCGGGACGCCGCTCTGCGATGTCGGGCCGTGCGGTTGGGCGAGTTCGTCGTGCCGCTTCCATGATGAACGCCGCGACTTCGGGAGCCGCCCCCTCGCCCTTCGAGGCTCCTTCTCGCTTCGCTCGGCGTCGCACCTCAGGATGAGGGGGCTCACGTCACCGCCTGCCGGCCCAAGCGTCTGCGATGATCTCGTTCAATTCCTCGATTGTTGGTGCAGGCCCCGTCGCAAGATGGCTCAGCTTGCCGAAGGCGTCTTCGATCCGAGCAGTCCGGGCTTGAGTTTCGGCCTTCAGGATCAGCTGCCGCCAACGTCGAGTTCTGCTTCGATCTCCTCACCGGGCTTAACGCCCAAAGGGTCGAGCAATTCCCGGTCGAGGGTGACTTCGCCCGTTTCGGTGACGGTCAATGTGATCGGCATGGCGCTGTCTCCGATACTCCGGAAATCTACGACGGAAGCGCGTAGCCGGCCACAAGCGCGTGACGGCGCGGCACCCTCGTGAGTGCCGCGCCGTCGATGACAGGTGTTTTGAGGAGGCTCAGGCGAGCGTCAGGCCGACGTCGACATTGCCTCTGGTGGCGTTGGAATAGGGGCAGACCTCGTGCGCCGCGGCCATGAGCTTTTCGCCGGCCTCCCGGTCGACGCCGGGGAGGGTGGCGGTGAGATTTGCGGTGATGCCGTAGCCGCCTTCCGAGCGGGGGCCGAAGCCGACTTCGGCGGTGACCGTCGCATCGGCGGGAACCTTGACGCCGACCTTGGAGGAGACCGCCTTCATGGCGCCGAGGAAGCAGGCGGAATAGCCGGCCGCGAACAGCTTTTCGGGGTTGGCGCCGACGCCGCCGGGGCCGCCCATCTCCTTCGGCACGACGAGCTTCACGTCCACCGAGCCGTCGTCGGAACGGGCGGCGCCGTCGCGGCCGCCGGTCGAGGTGGCGGTGGTCTTGTAGATGACATCCACGGGCATGTCGGGATCTCCTTGTGAGCTGCGATATCGTTTATCGCGATAAGCAATATCTAGCTCCAACCGCGTCCTGTGTCGATAAACATTATCGTGATAATTAATCGTGCGAGGTGCCATCGTCCCCGCTGCGTCCCATATGGCATGGCGGCTGGACCGGTTTCTCGCCACCGCCTCCAGGCAGCCGCCCTCCAGCCGCGACGAGACGCCGAGACCGAGACACCGAGACAGAGACACCGAGACCGAGACATCATGACGGACACTGGCCTGCCCCTCGACGACCATCTGTGTTTCGCCCTCTACGGTGCCTCGATGGCGATCGGGCGGCTTTACAAGCCGGTGCTGGACGAGGCCGGAATCACCTATCCGCAATATCTCGTCCTCGGCACGCTTTGGGAGGAGGACGGCCTGACCATCGGGACGATCGCCGAGCGGCTGGCGCTGGAATCCAGCACCATCACGCCGCTGGTGAAGCGGCTCGAGGCAGCCGGCCTCCTGACCCGCCAGCGCAATCCGAGGGACGAGCGGCAGGTTCTGGTGACGCTGACCGGGGAGGGCCGGGCGGTGCGCAGCGTCACGCGCCGGATCGGCGAGCGCCTCGTCGCCGCCTCGGCGATGTCGCCGGAGCGGCTGCAGGCGCTGAACGGCGAGGTTCGGGCGCTGCGCGACGCGGTGGCCGCGGCGGCCGATCAGCCGCGCCAGCGGTAGGATCAGCCGCGCCTGCGGTAGACTGTCAGGCCCCCAGCCTGGCAGCCTCCTTGTCCGTCCCCGTCGCTGCACCCAAGCCCGTCACCGCCTCGATCAGCCGGATCGCATCGGGGCTCGCCCATTCGGCGGGGCCCGCGACGACGGCCCGAGCGCAGCCGTCCGGCGCGACGATGAGCGAGACCGGCAGGCCGAGGGTGAGGCCCTTGGACTTCAGGTCGTTGAAGGTCGAGAGCGAGCCGTCGTGATAGAGCGGCAGGGTGGAGAGGTTCGTCTCGGCGTAGAACTGCTTCGGCTTGGCGATGTCGCCCATGTCGACGCTGATCGGGACGACGGCGAAGTCGTCGCCGCCCTTCGTCCGTTCCAGCGCGTCGAGCGCCGGCATCTCGGCCCGGCAGGGGCCGCACCAGGTCGCCCAGACATTGACGAGGAGCGTGCGTCCGGCAAAGTCGGCGAGGGAGACGGTTTTGCCCGCCTCATCCTGGAAGGCGATGGTCCTTGCGTCGAAGGACGTTTCCAGCGCCCGCACCGCCGCGACCTCGCCGCTCGCGGTCGCGTCGATCGCCGCCGTGAACCGCTCGTCCAGCGGGCAGGACGAGGCGACCGCGTTGCCAGACCCGGTTTCGCTCACGTATAGCACGCCGACGCCAACCGCGATGCCGAGGACCAGCGCCAGACCCGCGATCGCGGCGAGGCGCCTGCCAGACCCCCTGGAACGTTCCTGCGTCATACTTCGATCACTCCTTCGTCCAGACGGTACCGATGAGCCAGAAAACCAGCAACGAGATGTGGGGCGGACGCTTCGCCTCCGGCCCCGACGCGATCATGGAGGAGATCAACGCCTCGATCGATTTCGACAAGCGGCTTTACCGCGAGGACATCACCGGTTCCAAGGCCCATGCCGAAATGCTCGGGGCGCAGGGCATCATCGCCGCCGAAGATGCCGCCCTGATCGTCGATGGTCTGGCGAAGATCGAGGCCGAGATCGAGGCCGGCACGTTCACGTTCTCGCGACGGCTCGAGGACATCCACATGAATATCGAGCAGCGGCTGGCCGAGCTGATCGGCCCGGCCGCCGGCCGGCTGCACACGGCGCGCTCGCGCAACGACCAGGTGGCGCTGGATTTTCGCATGCATGTGCGGGCGGCTTTCCAGGCGCTGGAGGTCAGCCTCGGCGACTTCATCGCCGCGCTGCTCGACAAGGCCGAGGCCCATGCCGACACCGTGATGCCGGGCTTTACCCATCTGCAGGTGGCCCAGCCGGTGACCTACGGCCATCATTGCCTCGCCTATGTCGAGATGGCGGCGCGCGACCGCTCGCGCTGCCGCGACGCGCTGAAGCGCCTCGACGAGAGCCCGCTGGGCGCGGCGGCGCTGGCCGGCACCGGCTTTGCCATCGACCGCCACAGGACGGCCAAGACGCTCGGCTTCTCGACGCCGACGCGCAATTCCCTCGACACGGTGTCGGACCGCGACTTCGCGCTGGAGTTCCTGTCGGTCGCGGCGATTTGTGCCACCCATCTGTCGCGGCTCGCCGAGGAGATCGTCATCTGGTCGACGCCGCAATTCGGCTTCGTGAAGCTGTCGGACGCGTTTTCGACGGGCTCCTCGATCATGCCGCAGAAGCGCAATCCCGACGCCGCCGAGCTGGTGCGGGCCAAGCCCGGCCGGATCAACGGCGCGCTGGTCTCGCTCCTGACGGTGATGAAGGGGCTGCCGCTGACCTATTCCAAGGACATGCAGGAGGACAAGGAACAGGTCTTCGACGCGATCGATTCGCTGGCGCTGGCGCTGGCTGCCGCGACCGGCATGATCCGCGACCTCTCCGTCAATGTCGACGCGATGCGCAAGGCGGCCGGCCACGGCTTCTCGACCGCGACGGACCTTGCCGACTATCTGGTGCGCGAGGCGGGGCTGCCCTTCCGGGAGGCCCATCACGTGACCGGGCGGGCGGTCTCGCTGGCGGAGAGCTCCGGCCTCGGCCTGGAGGACCTGCCGCTGGACGTGCTCAAATCCCTCGACAGCCGGATCGATGCGAGCGTCTATGCGGTGCTCGGGGTCGATGCGTCGGTGAGGAGCCGCAAGAGTTTCGGCGGCACCGCGCCCGACAATGTCCGCGAACAAGTGTCCTACTGGCGACAGCGCCTCGCAACCGAGGGAAATTGAGCCATGAGCGGATGCTTTTGCGGCGGGAAACCGCTATCACCGTGCCGATGATCGGCCAGGGCGCGGGGAGCGCGCGGCATCCGGCAATGAGAGAGCGATCCGTGAAACTGCTATCTGCGAGCCTTGTTGCCTTGAGCCTTCTGGCCGGGTGCGGCGTGAAGAACCTGCCGGTCGGCCCGACCACGGGAGAGGTGCCGCCGGTCGTGGCGACGTCGCAGAGCCGGACCAATAGCCGCGACACGGCCGGGCTCCTGAAGCCGACCTCCCTGACCGCCTCGAACAAGAACCTTTCGATCAGCGCCGCCGAGGTGTCGCGGAACAAGGTTCCGCCGAAGCCCTTCGTCCTCGATCCCCTGCTGAATTGACGCCATGAACCATTTCGAATTCCGGGACGGCAGGCTCCACGCCGAGGACGTGCCGGTCGAGACCATCGCGGCCGAGGTCGGAACGCCGTTCTACTGCTACGCGACGGCGACCCTCGAGCGGCACTACCGCGTCTTCGCCGGCGCCTTCTCCGACATCGATGCGCTGGTCTGCTACGCGGTGAAGGCGAATTCCAACCAGGCGGTGCTGGCGACCCTGGCAAGGCTCGGCGCCGGCGCCGACGTCGTCTCGGGCGGCGAGCTGATTCGGGCACTGCGGGCGGGCATTCCGGCAGAGAAGATCATGTTCTCCGGCGTCGGCAAGACCGTCGCCGAGATCGACGTCGCGCTGGCGTCGGGCATCTTCTGCTTCAACGTCGAATCGGAGCCCGAGCTCGAGGCGATCTCGGCGCGGGCGAGCGAGGCGGGGCTGACCGCCAACGTCTCGTTCCGGATCAATCCCGACGTCGATGCCGGCGGCCACGCCAAGATCTCGACGGGCAAGAAGTCCGACAAGTTCGGCATCGCCTACGACCGCGCCGAAGCGGTCTACGAGCGGGCGCGGGAGCTGCCCGGCATCGCCGTCACCGGCATCGACATGCATATCGGCAGCCAGATCGAGGCGCTGGAGCCCTTCGACCGGGCCTTCGACCGCCTCGCCACCCTGGTGCGCACGCTGCGCGGCAAGGGCCATCCGATCAGCCATGTCGATCTCGGCGGTGGCCTCGGCGTTCCCTACCGGCGCGACAACCAGCCGCCGCCGGAGCCGCCGGCCTATGCCGAGATCGTCAAGCGGCACGTGCGCGACCTCGGTTGCCAGGTGGTGTTCGAGCCGGGACGGCTGATCGCGGCCAATGCCGGGATTCTCGTCTCGCGGGTGATCTATGTGAAGGAGACCGAGGGCAAGACCTTCGTCATCCTCGACGCAGCGATGAACGACCTGATCCGCCCGACCCTCTATGACGCCTGGCACGACATCCTGCCGGTCAACGAGCCGGCGGGCGCGGACCGCTTCACCGTGGATGTCGTCGGCCCGGTCTGCGAGAGCGGCGATTTCCTCGCCAGGGACCGCGACATGCCGCGGGTGAAACCCGGCGACCTCGTCGCCGTCTCCTCGGCCGGCGCCTATGGCGCCGTGCAGTCCTCGACCTACAACACCCGGCCCCTCGTCGCCGAAGTGCTGGTCAAAGGCGGGGCCTATGCGCTGGTGCGGCCGCGCCAGACCATCGACGAGCTTGTCGGTCTCGACCGGCTGCCGGACTGGCTCGACGGCTCGCAGTAGGGCACACGCCCATGGCCGGCGGCCGGCGACCGGTCAGGTCGCCTGATCCGGACGGTCCGGGCACCGCCCGCTGCGGCGCGCCAGCCTGCGGTCGACGCCCCGCGGCATCCTGATCCGCCGCCCGCAACCCTCTGACCGCACGGCCTCTTCACAGTCCCGTCAGGCGCCTCCACTTCGCCTCAAATCCTGCTAGGGTTGGTGCTTGATGGCGCAAGACGGGGCAGGGCATGGCTGAGAGCGGCGCGGCAGACAAATGGCAGCCGACCCGGGGGCTCGGATGGACGCGCCGGGCGACCTTCGCCGCGATGCTGCTCGAGCGCTCCTGGCCGGCGATCCTCGGCTTTGCCTGCGCCGCGGCGCTGTTCGTCTCGCTGGCCTGGTTCGGCCTCTTCCGGATGATGCCGGACCTTCTGCGTCTCGGCGTGGTCGGCCTGATCGCGATCCTGGCGATCCTGTCGCTGGGCATGCTCGCCGTCGGCCCGCGCCGGCTGCGTCTGCCCTCCGGTCTCGAGGTCGACCGGCGGATCGAATCGACCAGCCGCCTCCATCACCAGCCGCTGCGCACCCAGGGCGAGCGCCCGGCGAGCGACGATCCCTTCGCGCAGGCGCTGTGGCGCGAGCACCAGCGGCGCATGGAGCGCGAGCTGAAGCACCTGTCCGGCGGCGCGCCCGAGACCCGCAGCGAGCGGCTCGATCCCATCGGCCTGCGGGCCGTCGTCGCGCTGTTGCTGGTGACGGCCTTCGGCTTTTCCTTCGGCCCGGATGGCGGGCGAATCGGTGACGCCTTCCTGCAGCCGGTGACGGAAGCTTCCGCCGGCCGCCGCGTCGATGCCTGGGTGACGCCGCCGGCCTATACGCGGCGCGCGCCGATCTTCCTGTCGGCCGCCGACACCTCGCCGGTCACCGTCCCGGAAGGCTCGGTGTTCTCCCTGCGCATCAGCGACGGCGACAATGTCGAGGTGACCTTCCAGCCGACGCGCGAGGGCGCTCCGGCGAGCGAGGTTCCCTCGACGGCGGAGGTTGCGGCCGCCAGGGCCGCCGCCGAGGCTGCGGCACGGCCGGATCAGGGCGACACGCAAGCGGCTGCGGGCGAGGCGGGGACGACGACCGCCACGGACGCCGGGACCGGCGCCAGGACCGAAGCCGATGCCGAGCCGGCAGCGGGCGGCCCGCGCGACTACGAGTACACGATCGCCGAGGGCGGGTCGCTCGACGTCGCGACGGGCTTCTCCTCGCTCGGCGCCTGGCGCTTCGACGTCGTTGCGGACAACGATCCGACGATCGCCTTCACGCAGGAGCCGAGCGAGGCCAAGAACGGCGCCCTGCAACTCGCCTATGAAGCCGCCGACGACTACGGCGTGCGCAAGGCGCGTGGCGAGATCGCCCTGGAGGGTGCCGGAGCAGCTGGCGCGCGCCCGCTCTATCCCGCGCCGGAGATCCGGCTGTCGGTGCCGCGGCGCGGCAACGGCAAGAACGAGGCGAAATCCAGCGTCGACCTGACGGAGAGCCCCTATGCCGGGGCCAAGGTGGCCCTGACGCTTCTCGCCGAGGACGATGCCGGCCAGACCGGACGCTCGGAGACCAAGACCATCACGCTGCCCGAGCGCCGCTTCCTCAATCCGCTGGCCAAGGCCGTGGTCGAGCAGCGGCGCATCCTCGCCCTCGACGCCAACCGGGCGCCGCGCGTCGTCGACATGCTCGACGCCGTGACGCTGCGCGGCGACGAGTTCATCCCCAACCCGTCGGACTATCTCGCGCTGAAGGCCGTGCGGACCCGGATCGCCACCGCCCGCGACGACGACACGCTGCGATCGGCCGCCGACTTCATGTGGGAGATCGCCCTCGGCATTGAGGACGGCGACCTGTCGCTCGCCGAGCGCCGCCTCAGGGACGCGCGGGAAGAGCTGGCCGAGGCGCTGGAGAACGGCGCCTCGAACGAGGAGATCGACCGGCTCATGCAGGAGCTGCGCGAGGCGATGCAGGAATACATGCAGGCGCTTGCCGAGCAGATGCAGAACATGCCGCCGATGAGCCAGCAGGAGATGCAGGCGCAGAACCTTCAGGAAATCCGGCCGCAGGATCTGCAGAAGATGCTCGACCGGATCGAGGATCTGGCGAAGTCCGGCTCGAAGGACGCCGCCCAGCAGCTCCTGTCGGAACTGCAGCAGATGATGGACAACCTGCAGGCCATGCGGCCCGGCCAGCAGCAGCAGGGCCAGCAGGGCCAGCAGAACCCGATGCAGCAGCAGATGAACAAGATGGGCGAGCTGCTGCAACGCCAGCAGCAGCTGCGCGACCAGACCTACGACCTCGGGCGCCAGCAATACCGGCGCCAGCAGGAAGGCCAGCAGCAGCCGGGCCAGCAGGATCAGCAACAGCAGCAGCAGGGTGAGCAGGGCGAGCCCCAGCAGGATGGCGGCCAGCAGCAGGGCGGCGAGATGACCGCCGAAGAGATGCAGGAGATGCTGAAGGAGCTCCAGAAGCAGCAGGGCCAGCTGCAGCAGGAGCTGGAGGCCATGGGCAAGGAGCTCGAGGGCATGGGCATGCAGCCCTCCCAGGAGTTCGGCGAGGCCGGCGAGGAAATGGGCAACGCCGAAGGCTCGCTCGGCCAGGGCCGCGACGGCGAGGCCTTCGGCCACCAGGGCAAGGCGCTGGAAGCCCTGCGGCGCGGCGCCCAGGACATGATGCAGCAGATGCAGCAGGCGATGCAGCAGGGCCAGCAGCCCGGGCAGGGCCAGCAGGGCCCGGGCTTCGGGGGGCGGCAGAGCAACCAGTCGAGCCGCGACCCCCTCGGCCGCCAGCGCAACACGCAAGGGCCGGACTTCGGTCAGGACGTCGGCGTGCCCGACGAAATCGACACCCAGCGCGCCCGCCGGATCCTCGACCAGATCCGCAAGCGGCTCGGCAATCAGCTCTCGCCCCAGCAGGAGCGGGAGTATCTGGAGCGGCTGCTGCAGACGCCGTGAGCGGGTGACGCGCCACGTGCGAGCGGCGCGTGGTGAAGGGTTTGGGTTTGCCGGTTCGCTGGGGAGGCGCCTCAGGGAGCAGCCGGGTTCGACGCTTCCTCGGTATGGGCTCCCGGGGCATGTTTTTCAGCAATGGCTCGGCAGAGTTCATTGAGCAGGATCGGGTGTCCGAGGCGCTGCTCTTGGATTCTCGGCACGGGCCCTACAGCGTTCACACATCCCAAGAAGTTCCTCCAAGACAGTATCTTGCGATTGAGATTGGAGACGCCGGGGGCGGAGAAAAGGAAGGCTCCAGCCCCAACGCCTCGTCATTCTCGGGCCCCGTCCCGAGAATCCAGGGGTCGTCGGGCGCGTTGCGCTTCAGCTGCAGAAGGCGGCTTCAGCTGCAGAAGGCGGAGGCGGGGATATCGCGGCGGCTGCCCCTGGATTCTCGGGACGGGGCCCGAGAATGACGAAACCGCGGGGTTTCGCCAACCCCTTCAACGGTGACACCGCTTGGCACCGACTTGCCAATGAAGCCCTTGAGAGATGTGTGAATCTTGGAGAGACGGGGGCCGAGAATGACGACGTGTTGAGGCTGGCGCCTTCTCTCTTCGCGCCCAGGCGTCTTCGATTTCCATCGTAAGGCGCTGATCTGGAGGAACGTTTCGACACACGCGAATGTGTCGGCACGGGGGCGAGACTGACGAGGCCGCGGGTTTCGACGCCACGCCGTTCCTGTCGGCGCCCTTGCGATCCCATGGCAGCGGCTGCGGGCCTCGCGCACCCGGGCCATGGCGGAGGGGCCGGCGCGGCCCTATAAGTCGATGCGACGGGTCGCGCCGGCGCGCCGACCCTCCCCGGACGCGGCCGAGCACCGCGCGACGCTCCGGGTTTGCCATCCTCCCCGGGAGTTTTGTCGATGACCCTGCAGCCGAACTCGATCGAGGCGCGCGACGTCGCCTATCACATGCACAGCTACACCAATGCCCGCCGCCACGAGGAGGTCGGTCCGATCGTCATCGAGAGCGGCGAGGGGATGCATGTCACCGACACCGACGGCAAGCGCTACATCGAGGCGATGGCGGGGCTGTGGTCGGTGGCCATCGGCTTCGGCGAGAAGCGGCTCGCCGACGCCGCCAGCCGGCAGATGCAGAAGCTGAACTACTACCACACCTTCACCCACAAGTCGCATGTGCCGGCGATCGAGCTCGCCGAGAAGCTGATCGCCATGGCGCCGGTGAAGATGTCGAAGGCCTATTTCACCAATTCCGGCTCCGAAGCCAACGACACCATGATCAAGCTGGTGCGCTATCGCTCGAACGCGCTCGGCCAGCCCCTGAAGAAGAAGATCATCAGCCGGATCAAGGGCTACCACGGGGTGACGCTGGCCTCCGCCAGCCTGACCGGCCTGCCGAACAACCACCGCTCCTTCGACCTGCCGATGGAGGGCATCCTCCACACGACCTGCCCGCATTACTGGCGAGAGGGCCACGAGGGGGAGAGCGAGGAGGATTTCGCCAGCCGCTGCGCCGCCGACCTCGAGGCGCTGATCATGGCCGAGGGGCCGGAGACGATCGCCGCCTTCATCGGCGAGCCGGTGATGGGCGCCGGCGGCGTCATCGTGCCGCCGAAGACCTACTGGGAGAAGATCCAGGCGGTCCTGAAGAAACACGACATCCTGCTTGTCGCCGACGAGGTGATCTGCGGCTTCGGCCGCACCGGCCGGACCTTCGGCTCCGAGACCTACGGGATCGAGCCGGACATCATGACGCTGTCGAAGGCTTTGTCCTCGTCCTACCTGCCGATCTCGGCGCTGCTGATCAACGACCGGGTCTACCAGCCCGTCGCCGACGAATCCTCCCAGATCGGCACCTTCGGCCATGGCTACACGGCCTCGGGCCATCCGGTCGCGGCGGCCGTCGCGCTGGAGAACCTCGCGATCATCGAGGAGCGGGGGCTGATGGAACACGCGGCGGAGATGGCGCCGTATTTCCAGGCGCAGCTGGGCACGCTCCTCGACCACCCGCTGGTCGGCGAGGTGCGGGGCGTCGGCCTGATCGCGGCGGTCGAGCTCGTCACCGACAAGGCAGCGAAGAGCTCCGTGCAGCCGGCGGGCGCGCTGGCGGCGAAAGCCTTCGGCTTCATCCAGGCGAACGGCGTGATCCTGCGGGCGATCGGCGATGCCCTGGCCTTCTGCCCGCCGCTGATCGTCGAGCGCGAGCATGTCGACACCATCGTCGCGGCGACCCGCAAGGGACTCGACGAACTGCAGGCGACGCTGTGAGCGACGCATCGGCCCAGACATGAGCCCCGGACACGGGGCTCCAAGACAAGGGGCCCAAGCAATGGGGCGAGGGCGCGCGCCGTGCGCGCCCGGCAGGACCGGCACGTGAGTCCTGAAAGCGCCGGCATCGATCTGAAATGTTGCCCTGACCGACCGGCGGGATGATCTCCACAAGGGGAGAATCTGCGGCACGGAGGGGGTCGGCTCCGACCTCAGTGGGAGGCGGTCTCGAGCGTCTTCATCGACGGGCCACCCGGCTCGGAGGGCGAGCCGGCGTCGGCCATCATCCGATCGGCCGACGGCTCGCGGCCCAGGAAGCGGTAGCCCTGTTCCACCAGGGAATAGTAGGCGGGGCCGGTCTCGCCGCCAATGGTGACGACCCGGACGATCAGCGGGTGGCTCTCGCCGGCCGGGGCGGCGAACCCGGCAACGGCAGCTGCGACGCTCAAAGCGATGAGGCCGCAAACGGTGCGACGGCTCATGGATTGCTCCAACCTGTTGCGGAAAGCTGCTCCGATCATTGGCGTCGGCGCTTTGCGCTTTCCCTAGCGTTAATGTGTCGCCGAGGCGACCTCATGGCAATAGAACGAAAATGTGAGCGCCGGGTTTCCCCGGGGGCGCGGGCCGGGTCCCCACAGGCCGATCCGGCGATATCCACAACCGCTGGAGGGCAGATTCGTTCGGCAGGATGAACGAAGTCTGTGCAGCTGCGAAAAAGCCTTTGACAGCGGCGGCAGCCGACAACATCATCGCCGGCACCCGTGGCCCGGCCGTCTCAGCGGCCGAGGCAACGGGATCCATGACGCAGACATCGACGGCTGGGGCGCGACCCAAGTCGGGGCGCCGGTCGACCAATCACGAGGGACTTCATGCCGAAACGCACTCTTCTTGCCGCTGCCGCGGTTCTCGCGACGCCGCTGCCGGCCTTCGCCCATCTCAACCCGGCCGAGCACGGATCGCTGCTCGCCGGCGTTTCGCATCCGCTGACCGGCCTCGATCATATCGTCGTGATGCTGCTCGTCGGCGTCTGGGCCGCGACCTTCAAGGGCGCCGCCCGCCTCGTGATTCCCGCGGCCTTCGTCGTCATGATGCTGGTCGGCTTCGGCCTCGCCATGGCCGGTGTCTCGCTGCCCCTCGTCGAGCCGGCGATCCTCGCCTCCGTCGTCGCCATCGGTCTCCTGATCGCGCTGGCCGTGCGGATCCCGGCGGCGGGCGCCGCGGCGATCGTCGGCCTGTTCGCCGTCTTCCACGGCCATGCCCACGGCTCCGAGCTCGGTGCGGCCGGTGCGCTGTCCTACGCCTGCGGCTTCGCGCTGGCGACGGCGGCGCTGCATCTCGGCGGGCTCATGCTCGGCTCGACCGCGGTGCGCCACGCGCAGCCGATCGCCATTCGGGCGGTCGGTCTCCTCGGCGCCGCGGCCGGCCTGATGCTGTTCGCAGCCTGAGGGGGCGAACACCGTCCCGCGCCGGCATGATCGGCGCGGGATACGTTCGGTGGATCCAATCTGCCGGGTCAGATGCCAGCCCCCAGGGCCCGTTTTCGTTCCGCGATCGGAAGGACCGTCATCCATGATTCCCGGCGAAGTCATCACCATGGAAGGCGAGCTGACGCTCAACGAGGGGCAGGAACCCGTTGCGCTCACCGTGTCGAACACCGGCGACCGGCCGGTGCAGGTCGGCAGCCACTATCATTTCGCCGAGACCAATCCCGCCCTGCAGTTCGATCGCGAGACGGCGCGGGGCATGCGCCTCGACATCGCCGCCGGCACCGCCGTGCGCTTCGAGCCCGGCCAGACGCGGGACGTGACGCTGGTTCCCCTGCGCGGCGCGCGCAAGGTGTATGGTTTCAATGCGAAGGTGATGGGCGCGCTGTAGGCGGCGGCGACGCGGGGCATTCCGCGTCGGTTGTCGGAAGGGTGGCCTTGGCTGCGACGCTGCGGCGTTTTCCCGGGCCATGTCTCTGCACCGTCACGAGGTGCAGCCAAGACGCTCGCCTGTGTAAGTTTTGCCAGCAGGATCACGTGTTTGCAGCCCTGTCCTGGATTGTCGGGACGGGGCGGTTCGACGCGCCTTCGGAGGCTTCGGCCGACTCTCGCCGGCCGTGCGCAGCGGGGCGACGCGCACCCGCCGCCGACCGTGTGGATCCTGGCGCGCCGGGGACGCGCGGTCAGTTGCCGGCGGCGTCCGGCGTCGCGCTGGGTGCTGCGTCGAGGCCGGCCCTGATGGCTCCGAGATCGATCCCGACCTTGGGGGAGGGGAGCCTCGGCATCGGCCCCGGGTTCGGCGCGAGCTGCAGCGAATAGTCCGAGCTGTTCGAGAGGCCGCCATCCGAGCCGAAGGTCGTGGCCGAGGACGTGCCGATGTTGCCCGAGCGGGCGATGGCGTCGACGTTGGAGCTGTTGATCGTCGCGTCGCCTTCCGTGGCGCGGAGCTGGGTCGAATCCGGCGAGGCGGTGTTGCCGGACTGGATGCCGCTGCCGATCGAGGAGGATCCGCCGATCGACGAGGATCCTGATCCGATGCCCTGGGCGGCTGCCGGACCGGCAATCGTTGCTGCCGCGATCAGACCGGCGATCGCGAGGCGGCGGATGGTCTTCGTGGACATGGCATGTCTCCATCGAGTGCGAGGCTTGATGCTGCCGACGGCCGCGCCTCTGTCAAGACGACCGTTCCGGGATGCTCGCGGGGCCGGTCGCGCCGAATCATGACAGGCCCTGCGTCCGACGATGCCAGCTTGTCGATACTGCCGGGCGGATGCTGCCGGAATGTGTCGCTGGCACAATCGCACGGCATGCGGCTGGTTCCCATCCGCTCCGGCCTGCGTGGGGCAGCCCGCCGCTGGCACCGTAGCCCAGCGTGTCAGGCGGGGCATCCCTCTATTTCCGGATGACGGCGCGGCTGCCCGATCCTCGTGTGCGGTCGCGGGTGACCTCGCTCGATCCGATGGCGTTCGGTCCGCTGCGCGCGAACTCGCCGGCGCGGCCGGGATCGAGGCCCGGATCGCCCTGCCGGGCGCGCCGCTGGATCGATCCGGCCTCGCTCGAGCCGCGCGGGATCCGCGGATGCAGGTAGCTGTCGTCATAGGGGCGGCCATAGTAGCGCTCCTCGACCGTGTCGCCGAACACCGGCGCGTTGGGCACGCTGCGCGACTGCAGCTTCGGCGGCGCGCCGCCGATCCGCATGCCGGAGACCGAGGAGCCGGGCACGCTGAATTGCGGCCCGGGATCGTAGGGCTGCGCCAGAGCGGGGGCGGTGGCGGCTGCGGCAGCGAGTGCCGCGATGAGAGCGAGGTTGCGCATGGCTGGTCCTTTTCGAGGGATATGGTCCCGGACGCCGACTGAAACCAGTCGCTCTCTCTCGAAGACGGGTCGCGGACGAGCGTCGGCGATCACGGCAGATGAGTGAAGACAAGCTTTCGCGACCGACATATGCTGGTTGCGCTGCAGCGCGGTCCGCGCCGTGCCTGCGAGCCGAAGTCCCGCCGGTATCCACGAGAGAGACGCCATGCCCGCCCAGATCTCCCGCGCTTCCTATGCCGCCATGTTCGGCCCGACCACCGGCGACAGGGTGCGGCTCGCCGATACCGAGCTGTTCATCGAGGTCGAGAGGGACCTGACGACCTATGGCGAGGAGGTGAAGTTCGGCGGCGGCAAGGTGATCCGCGACGGCATGGGCCAGTCGCAGCATTCGCGGGCGGACGGCGCGGTGGACACGGTGATCACCAACGCGCTGATCCTCGACCATACCGGCATCTACAAGGCGGACATCGGGCTGAAGGACGGGCGCATCGCCGCCATCGGCAAGGCCGGCAATCCCGACACCCAGCCGGACGTGACCATCATCGTCGGCCCCGGCACCGAGGCGATCGCCGGCGAGGGCAAGATCGTCACCGCCGGCGGCTTCGACAGCCACATCCACTTCATCTGCCCGCAGCAGATCGACGAGGCGCTGTTTTCCGGCGTCACGACGATGCTGGGCGGCGGCACCGGCCCGGCCCACGGCACGCTGGCGACAACCTGCACGCCCGGGCCGTGGCATCTGGCACGGATGATCCAGGCGGTCGATTCCGTCCCGATGAACATCGGCTTTTCCGGCAAGGGCAACGCCTCGCTGCCGGCCCCGCTGGTCGAGATGATCGAGGGTGGTGCCTGCGCGCTCAAGCTGCACGAGGACTGGGGCACGACGCCGGCGGCGATCGACAACTGCCTGTCGGTGGCTGACGACCACGACGTCCAGGTGATGATCCACACCGATACGCTGAACGAATCGGGCTTCGTCGAAAACACCGTCGACGCCTTCAAGGGCCGGACGATCCACGCCTTCCACACCGAAGGCGCCGGCGGCGGCCACGCACCGGACATCATCAAGGTCTGCGGGCTGGAGAACGTCCTGCCGTCCTCGACCAACCCGACCCGGCCCTACACGGTGAATACCCTCGAAGAGCATCTCGACATGCTGATGGTCTGCCACCATCTCGACGCGTCGATTCCCGAGGACATCGCCTTCGCCGAAAGCCGCATCCGCAAGGAGACGATCGCCGCCGAGGACATCCTCCACGACATCGGTGCCTTCTCGATCATCGCGTCGGACAGCCAGGCGATGGGCCGGGTCGGCGAGGTGATCATCCGGACCTGGCAGACGGCGGACAAGATGAAGCGCCAGCGCGGCCGGCTGCCGGAGGAGACCGGCGACAACGACAATTTCCGGGCGAAGCGCTATGTCGCGAAATACACGATCAACCCGGCCATCGCCCAGGGGATGAGCCGCGAGATCGGCTCGATCGAGGTCGGCAAGCGGGCGGACATCGTTTTGTGGGATCCGGCCTTCTTCGGCGTCAAGCCGATGATGGTGCTGATCGGCGGGATGATCGCGGCGGCGCCGATGGGCGATCCGAACGCCTCGATCCCGACGCCGCAGCCGGTGCACTACCGGCCGATGTTCGGCGCGTTCGGCAAGGCGGTCGGCGCGACGGGCGTCACCTTCGTCTCGCAGGCCGCGATGGACAGGGGGCTGAAGGCCGCGCTCGGCTGCGAGAAGACGTTCTTGGCGGTGACCAACACCCGCGGCGGCATCGGCAAGTCCGCGATGATCCACAATGCGGCGACGCCGCGGATCGAGGTCCACCCGGAGACCTACGAGGTGCGCGCCGACGGCGTGCTTCTCACCTGCGAGCCGGCGAGGGAACTGCCGATGGCCCAGCGCTATTTCCTGTTCTGATCCGCAGTTCCGGCAACGGGGAAGAAGAGGGTGTTGCGCGACGGAGCGCCCCGGGCGGTTCTGCAGGCCGGAACGGGGATCGGGATGCCGGTGAGGGCGCGCGGCGTCAGACCTGCTCGAGCTGCCTCGACGCAAAGACGGGCGCGTCTTCATTGGCCATCGGAAGCGGATCGGCAGAAAGGTGGCAGGGGCAGTCTTCCGCCGAAAACGTCTGTCCGTCGCCGCCCTTCCGCTTCGAGACATACATCGCGCGGTCGGCCTGGGTCATCAGTTGCTCGATGTCCGGAACCGACGCCACTTCGCCGACCGCAATGCCGATGCTGAGGGTGACCCTGGCGAAACCGGTCGTCCGGGAGGCATGGTGGAACGCGCGCGTGATCGCGGCGCACTGACGGCGGGCCCTTTGCCGGGCATCGTCGCCCGTGAACATGACGACGAATTCGTCGCCGCCGAGCCGGGCCGCCAGCGTGCCGGGCCCCGCCTGATCCCTCAAGACATCCGCAAGCCTGCGCAAGAGATCGTCGCCGGTGGCATGGCCGAGCTCGTCGTTCACCTGCTTGAACTTGTCGACGTCGACGAGGGCGAGCGCCATCGTCACGGGCCGCGCATTGCCCGGCAGCCAGTTCTGGATGGCCGCCCGGTTCGGCAGCCCCGTCAACACGTCCGTCACGGCGATCTCCCGGAGCTGCCGCTTGCGGCGGAAGACCAGCAAAAGCATGGTGAAGCCGCTCAGGCACAGAAGCACGAGGTTCACGCTGAGCCATGCCATCGTGCGTGACAGGACGCCCTGCTCGCGCTCGAAGAGCAGCGTCTGTCGGACATTGGCCAGGGAGGCGAGCTGCGTGAACTCGCGGACCGAGCGATCGAGATGCGTCAGCGCCTTGATGCCGTTGTTGGTCTCGCCGAGCGAGGCGATCAGCGGTTCGATCGTGTTCAGCGTCCGGTCGAGATTGCGGGAGGCGACAGCCGCTTCCGGAACGTCGATCGGTCCGACGGCCACCGGGATGGTCGAGACGCGGCTCTTGACGATCGCCCAATGCAGCCTGGGCGGGGTCGAGGAGGTGTCGTCGACGAGGGCGTTGCCGATCGCCGCCTGCAGCCGAAGGATCTCGACCTGGGTGCGGGCGTAGACATAGGGCAGGTCGTAGCTGGATATCCTCAGGATTTCCCGCTGATTGCGCTGGATCTGCATGCTCGTCAGAACGGCCAAAGCCGCGAGCATGCAGGTCGCGATCAGCAACAGTCCGACGGCGCGGTCGAGGCTGTGGGGGGCTTTCAGCCAACGCCTGATCATGAAAGCCGGATTTCTGCGATCTGCCAGATGCACAGGCCGTAGTGGCGCTTGTCCTGCAGGGCCGGCCGGTCGTCGAAGGGGAAGATCAGGAGGGCAGGCCCCTTGTCGGCGACGGGCAGGAAGGCGCCGTCCTGGCGGATGGCGAGGATGGCGCCGTCCGCGACGAGTGATGCGACGTCGGCCGCGACGAGATAGGCGTCGAGCGCCGCGATCTCCACGCGCTCGAAGGTCCTGTCAGGATCGAAACTCCGCAGCAACGCCGCGATGGACGGGCCTTCCATGCGCCGCGGCGTCGTCATGAAGGGAGCCGTCGTCTCGAACCGCGTCTGCTCGATGCGGGCGAGGTCGTTCCGGCTCAGCGCCATCGTCCTGCCGCCGCCGTCGGTGACCGTGACCATGGGAGTCGCCGGATCGTCGATGTCGCCGGCGGCCAGCGCAGGCGGAGCGACGGCGCAGAGCGCCGTCGCCGAGATTCCCGTGAGCATGGCGCGTCGGCTGATCGATTGCACTCCGATGGCTCCCTGACGCCGTTGGTTTCGAGAAGCAACTTCCTCCACTCGGGCTAACTTTCCGTAAAGCTCACTGCTACCTTTCATGGTGCTCGTCGCATGGGGTCAGACTGCACTCGGCCTGTCATTTTCTTCTTCAATGACTTGAATAGATAAGGTGAATCGCGGTTTGAGGAGGGCCCGTTTGCTTGCCTGCCTTACATTCGCTGCGAGGCGGCGCGCGGGGGAAGGCGGTCTCGTCGCCCCTCCAGCGCCAGGAAGGGTTGCGGGCCCTGGGAAACAACGCTTCCGCTCGCCCTGCCTCGGCACTAGGTTGCGCGAACGGAGCCGCGACGTCCCTCGCGAGACTCGGGATCGAAGGAAAGCTTCATGATCGTCGGAAACAGCGTCGTCAGGCAGGGCGAGTGGTCGGATCCGGCCGATACGATCACGCTCGACGAAACCGCCCGCCATCGCCGCCGCATGGCGATGGTCTCCGACGGCGGCATCGCCTTCCTGCTCGACCTGCCGGAGGCGACACTCCTGCTCGACGGCGACGGCATCCTGCTCGACGACGGCCGGGTGATCGGCGTCAAGGCCAAGCCGGAGCCGCTCTATGCGGTCCGGGCCCGCGATACCGCCCATCTCGTCACGCTCGCCTGGCAGATCGGCAACCGCCACCTTCCGGCGCAGATCTTCGCGGACCGGCTGCTGATCCGCCGCGACCCGGTGATCCGCACGATGCTGGAAGGCCTCGGCGCCGCAGTCGAGGAGACCGAAGCGGCGTTCGATCCGGAAGGCGGCGCCTATCACGCCCATCACCATGACGGCTGAGGCGGCGTGGTGAGGGGCGCCGGCCTCGAACGGGCAGATCTGCAGCAGACAGCGGTGGCGCGAGGACGCGATCCCGACGCCTGCGACGGCGCCATGGATCTCGCGACCCTGATGACGCTGTTTTCCCCGGCCTTTCCGACCGGCGGCTTTGCCTATTCCCACGGGCTCGAGGCGGCGGTGCGGGAAGGGCGGGTCGCCGATGCGGGCGCGGTTCGCGGCTGGGTGGAGGTGCTTCTTGCGCGGGGCAGCGGCTGGAACGATCTCGTCCTCATGGCGCAGGCGCACCGCGCCGCGGCTGACGGCGACAAGGAAGCGCTTGCCGGCCTCGCGGAGCTGGCAACGGCCCTGTCCGGCAGCGCCGAGCGGCGCCGGGAGACGCTGACCCTCGGCGCGGCCTTCCTCGCTGCCGCGCGGCCGTGGATCCGCGCGGAAGGCGCCGGCTGGCCGCTCTCCGGCGAAGGCGCGGAGATGCCGCTGCCGGTGGTGGCCGGAGCCGTCGCCTGCCATGCGGGTCTGCCGCTCGCCGGCAGCCTCGTCGCCTATGCCCACAATCTTTCGGCATCCCTGGTGTCGGCGGCGGTGCGTCTCGTTCCCCTCGGGCAGAGCGAATGGGTGACGGTGCTGCGCGATCTGTCCCCGGCCGTCGTGGCGAATGCCCGGCGCGCCGCCGGATCGGCGCTGGACGAGCTGGGGTCGGCCGCCCTAGTCTCGGACATCGCCGCGATGCGGCACGAAACGCTCTCAACGAGGCTCTTTCGTTCATGACATCCAGGAATGGCCCGCTCAGGGTCGGGATCGGCGGCCCGGTCGGCTCCGGCAAGACGACGCTGACCGAAAAGCTCTGCAAGGCGGCGCGCGAGCGCTGGTCGATCGGCGTCGTCACCAACGACATCTACACCCGCGAGGACGCCGAGGCGCTGGTGCGGATGCAGGCGCTCGCCGCCGACCGGATCATCGGCGTCGAGACCGGCGGTTGCCCGCATACCGCGATTCGCGAGGATGCCTCGATCAATCTCGCCGCGATCCGCGAGCTCAACCGGCGCCATGCCGGGCTCGACCTGATCCTCCTCGAATCCGGCGGCGACAACCTCGCCGCCACCTTCTCGCCGGATCTCGTGGATCTCTCGATCTACGTCATCTCGGTCTGCCAGGGCGACGACATTCCGAGGAAAGGCGGCCCGGCGATCACCCGCTCGGACCTCCTCGTCGTCAACAAGACCGATCTTGCCCCTTATGTCGGCGCCGACCTCGACCGGATGCGCGCCGACGCCGACAAGGGCAGGGGCAGCCTGCCGACGGTCTTCGCGGACCTTTCGCGGGGCGCAGGTCTCGACATGATCGTCGACTTCCTGGCCGCCACCGGCGGACTTCCGCGGCTGGAACGGGCCGCCTGACCAGCGACCCGGCCGGCCGATCGGCGATCAGGCCGCAGCCTCGCGCGCTGCCTGCGCTTCGACCGGCCTTGGGGCAGTGACGGCGCGCGTCATCGCATACTCCTCGCGATCCTGCGCTGCGCCCCAGAACTGCGCGAGCGTCGGGCCGGCGGCGGTGCGGGGCCTGCGGAAGAAGAAGCTGACGATCTCGTAGGGCCACACCCGTCTTCCCATCTGGGCGTACCAGCGCATCGCGTGGCGCAGGTCCGGATCCTGGTGCAGATAGGTCCGCATCAGCGCCTTCGGCCGGCCCTGCAGCACCGCCTCGGTGAGCTTCACCCACAACAGCACCCGCCAGGCCGGGATCGGCGTTGCCAGCACCTGGTGCTTGTAGTCCCAGCGCCGCCGATCGGTCTGGACGACCCGGCGCCCGGCGGCGAGGCGGAAGAACGGCGTCCAGCGGTGCGGCGTGACGTAGAGCAGCTGGATCTGGTCGGGATCGTAGGAGAGGAGCTGCCGCAGCCCGCGCCAGAGGTCCCGGTCCCGCTCCTCCTCGAAGCCGACCACCCAGGTCGCCATCGACAGGATGCCGTTCTGGCGCAGCAGCCGGATCGCCTCGCGGTCGGTGGTGGTGGTGCCGCCCTTGCGGATGAGCTGAATGGTCGCCTCGTCGGTGGTTTCCAGCCCGAGGAGGAAGCGCTGCCAGCCGGCCCGCTTGTAGAGGGGCAGGATGTCGGCGTCGCGGACGATGTCGTCGGCCCGGGTCGAGCCGACGAGGACGACGTCCACCTCCTCGGCGATCAGCGCTTCGAGAAACGCCTTCCAGGCCTTCTTCGACACAGTCGGATTCTCGTCGGCGAAGTTGAACACCTTCACCCCGTGCTCGCGGTGGAGGCGGGCGATCTCGCTGGCGAAACGGATGGGATCGCGGTGGCGCCACCGCGACCAGAAGCCCCGCTGGCCGCAATAGTTGCACAGATGCGGGCAGCCGCGGGAAAACTGCACCACCACGGCGCGGAGCCCGCCCCAATAGCTGTAGCGGGCATGGTCGATCAGTTCCCAGCCGATGCGGCAGGCGTCGAGATCGGCGATGACGGCAGCGGGCGCGGTCGCGACCGGGCTGGATTCTCCCTGGAAAGCGATGCCGGGAACGGCGATCAGCGGCGTTTCGTCTTCCAGCGCGCGCATCAGCCGGCGCGCCGTCTCCTCGCCTTCGCCGCGCACGATCGCCGTGACCCAGGGCTCGTCCTCGAGGATCTCCCGCCAGTGATAGGTCGGGAAGACGCCGCCATAGACGATGGCCGCCCGTGGCAGGAGCACCGACACGCGCTGCGCCACCTCGGTGATCACCGGATGGCCGGAGGTCGAGCCGGAGTGACCGAAGAGCACCGCGTCCGGCCGGGCCTCGACGATCTCCGCGACCAGCCGGGCGATCGGCATCGGGCCGAATTCGGCGTCGATCAGCCGGACCTCGTGGCCGTCGTCGATCAGCGGACCGCCGATCGCGAGCAGCCCGAGCGGCGGCAGGTGATCGTCGGGAATGCGGCTGCCGATGGCGGGATGGGGAACGTTGACGAGGACGATGCGCATGCGGGTTCCTTCCGAGGGATTTTCGGCGAGCAGGTCGTGCGGCGAGGGGGCGGGAGACGTCTCAGGCGGCGCGGGTGAGGCCCGGGGCGGCGGCGGCGGGTCCGGCGAGGCCGCCGAAGCGGCGCTGGCGCCGGGAGAATTCGCGCATCACGCCGGCGAGATCCGCGGGCGAGAAATCCGGCCACATCCGCCCGGTGAAGAAGAGTTCGGCATAGGCGCTCTCCCAGAGCAGGAAATCGCTGAGGCGCTTCTCGCCGCCGGTGCGCAGGAGGAGGTCGAGATCCGGCGCGCCGTCGCCGGTGACGAGCCGCGCAAAGGCCCGCTCGGTCATGGCGCCGTGGCCCTCGCGGGCGGCGGCCAGGAGGCGCTCGCGGGCGGAATAGTCGAAGGCGATGCGCAGATGCAGCCGCTGGCCCTTCGCCGTCTCAGCCTCGCTCCTCGCGATCAGCCGGGCGAGCTTCGGGCCGATCCGGTCCCGCCTGCCGACGACGGACAGCCTGATGCCCTGTCTTGCGAAGGCGCTCGTCTCGTCGCCGAGATAGCCTTGCATCAGCGCCATCAGACCCGCGACCTCCGTCTCCGGGCGGCGCCAGTTGTCGCTGGAGAAGGCGTAGAGGGTCAGGGTGCCGATCCCATGATCCGGCGCCGCCTCGACGATCGGACGGATGGCGGAGACGCCGGCCTCGTGGCCCTTGCCCCGCGGCAGGCCGCGGGCGGTCGCCCAGCGGCCGTTGCCGTCCATGATGATGCCGAGGTGAAGGTTTGGCAGATTACTTTGCATTGTAAAGCTTTCGGGCAGGAGGAGACGCGTGTTGGCGGTCCGGCAGCGGAATGCCGCCGGCGGTCTGGAGGGATGATGGGCGCGTCACGCGCGCTCGATGGTTGGCCTATTCGGGGCCGCCCCGGCATGCGGGACTGCCCGGGACGTCAGGCCGGCCTTGGCCGGGCCGCAGCGTCGGGTTCCGGCTCGCTCGCTGCCGCCGCGTCCCGCATCACCTTTTCGAGGATGGCGAGATAGTCGAGGAAACGCTCTCGTCCCTCGGCCGTCAGCCGGCAGGTGGTGAG
Source organism: Aurantimonas sp. 22II-16-19i (assembly GCF_002088275.1). Lineage (GTDB taxonomy): Bacteria > Pseudomonadota > Alphaproteobacteria > Rhizobiales > Rhizobiaceae > Jiella. The sequence continues at coordinate 368,694 of NZ_AQQS01000001.1, read as the reverse complement.
CGGCCGCTTGCCCTCGAAGCCCTTGTCGATGGCAACGAGGCCGGCCTCCTCCAGCACCTGGAGATGCCGGGAGAGATTGCCGTCGGTGAGGCCGCAGAGGCGCTTCAGCTCGCCGAAGGCGATCGGTTTACGGCGGCTGACGAGGGAGGTCATGATGCCGAGCCGGGCCTTTTCGTGGATCACCCGGTCGAGACCGTCATAGGCATAGGGGGCTTCAGGCGGCATCGTCGTCTCCCGAGGCGCGATGGACGATCGCCGCCAGCAGGAACTGGCCGACGGCGAAGGGAAGGCCCATCATGAAGGGCGAGATCGCCCCTTCCGGTGCCGCCAGCATCAGGACGACGCAGCCGGAGACGAAATACCAGCCGCCGGCCAGCATCGCTCCGCGCGGCAGCGAGGGGACCGCGGCGAACAGGCCGAGGCTGACGAACAGCGCCCAGACGCCGGGCAGCAGCCAGATCGCCTCTGGGGCGAAGCGGCCGAGAATCGCGGCGAGCGCGGCTCCGGCGGCGCCTGCCGGCAGGAACTGCTGGATCGCCTGATGGATCATCTGGTCGGCCATGCCGCCGTGATGGCGGCGCGAGCGCACGATGACCTCGGCGCCGACGAGGCTGACACAGACCACCGCGACGACGATCCAGGTCAGGAAGAATCCCAGCGGGTCGGTCACGGCGTCGACGCCCGACAGGTGCTGCCAGAGCGCGCAGCTAAGGGCGAGGATGCCCGTCAGGCCGAGGGCGTGGGGGCCGAACCCGCGGAACGTCGTCGTCGCGGCGATCCGGCTGCGGATGTCGGCAATGTCGATGAGGGCCTTCTCGACGTCTCGCATGGTCGATCTCCCAAGTGCTTTATAATGCAAAGTACACGCTGTTGCCGAGCTTGGCAAGCGCTTCGAGGCTCAGGCGTCGCGCGGGCCGGAGACTGGCTGCGACCGGCGGCCAAGGGCCGACAGCGGCACCAGTTCGACCGCCAGCATGGCGAGGAGGATCATCGCGCAGCCGAGATAGCCGATCGGCGCAATGCGTTCGGCAAGGAAGATGGCGCCGAAGAGGGCGGCGAAGAGGGCTTCGGAGGAGAGGAAGATCGAGGCCTGGGCCGGCGTCGTGTGGCTCTGGCCGAAGACCTGCAGGGTGAAGGCGAGGGCGGTGGCGAAGATGCCGCCATAGACGATCTCGGGGAGCGCCGCGGCGAAATCGCCGAGCGCCGGCGCCTCGAGGACGAGGGTTCCGACGGTGGCGCCCAGCGCCGTGACGGCGAACTGGACGAAGGACAACAGGAAGGGGCGGCCCGACGAGGCGGCGATGGTGCCGACCAGCATGATCTGCAGCGACCAGAACACCGCGGAGGCGATGGTCCACAGGTCGCCGGTGTTCAGCGCCGACAGGCTGCCGCCGCCGAGCAGCGCGATGCCGGCGAAGGACATCGCCGCTGCCGGCCAGACGACCCAATGCGGCATCTGCTTGAGGAGGACGAGCCCGAGGATCGGCGTCAGCACGACATAGAGGCCGGTGAGGAAGCCGGAATTGGTGACGGTCGTGGTGACGATGCCGATCTGCTGGGTGATCGCGGCGAGAAGCAGCGCTCCGCCGGTAAGGGCGAACCATCCGAGCATCGACAGGGGCAGGGCGACGGGCTGGCGCCGGGATTCCAGCGCCGCGAGCGGCGCGAGGGCGGCGGCGGCAAGCGCGAACTTCGCCGCGATGAAGGCCCAGGGGCTTAGGGCGTCCATCGCCGTCGACTGGGCGACGAAGCCCATGCCCCAGACGGCGCCGGCGACGAGCAGGAGGACATTGGCGCGAAGGCGGGTCAAGGACGATCCGGAGGGCGTGAGGGAGGATGGCGAGGCAGGCCCTCTTAGAGCATGATCCCGAAAAGTGGGAACCGGTTTTCGGGAAAGATCAGGCGCAAACGGGACGATAGAGCGAGATGATGAGCGGAGCTCATCTCATCCCGCTCTCGGAGACTTTGCCGCCGCCCGGAAGCCGCGATCCGTGAAGACGGGGGGAACGGCGCCGGCCGTTTTGCCGGGTCGCAGGCTCGGCGGCGGCTGCCCTCGGGCGTCGCTGCCCGCGAATGGCTATCGGAGCCCTGCGACCGTCGGCGCCGCGCCGCGTCCCGCGACGGACGCCGCGCCTTGGAGATCATCTGCGATCTGCCGCAGTCGCCGGCGGTTGGCGCCGAAGTCGCCTCTGCCGAGCAGCGAGCGGGAATAGAGCCGGAGCGTGGTTTCCCCGTCGCCGGCGCTCGATGCGCGGGCGTCGAGGGTATCCGGAAAGCCGAGGACCCGGCTGCGGAAGACGTAGCGGCGATAGAGGGGATCGAGATCCTCGTCGACCCGCTCGGCCGCCATCGCCGCCGCGACCGCGTCGAGCCGCCGCATCAGGACGGCGGGCGGCGTGCGAAAGGCCGGCAGGTCGAAGTCGGTCTCCTGGCTGCAGGTGCCGGGCGAGCAGGCGAGCGAATCATTTGCGACGGACCGGCGCGTCAGCGTCGTGAAATCCACCGGCCCCTGGTCGGCCGGACCGCCGACAAGGGTCCAGACCCGCCGCGGCCCCACGAGCGCAAAGCCTGCCGCGGCGATGGCGGCGACGCCGAGGACGCCGAACAGCAGCGACCGCCGGTTCGACGAAAGGGGAGATGACGGGCGTTGGGACATCGACGGGGCTCGCCTTCGAAGGTTGGGCTGAAACGCGGGCGGATGGGCGCGGTTCCGGCCGCGGGCGCATGTGGATCCCGAAGAGCGCCGGGAGGACGGCAAGCTGCGGCCGCAGCGGTCAGGCGTCGGCGAAGAGCATGGCGATGTCGTCCTCGGTGATCGACAGGGTCGGAGCACCGTCATGGTCGAAGATGCTTTCCGCCAGCGCCTGCTTGCGGACCTTCAGCATCTCGATCTTTTCCTCGATCGTCCCGACGGCGACCAGCTTGTGGACGAAGACCGGCTTGTCCTGGCCGATCCGGTGGGCCCGGTCGATGGCCTGGTTTTCCACCGCGGGGTTCCACCACGGGTCGTAGAGGATCACGGTGTCGGCCGCGGTGAGATTGAGGCCGACGCCGCCGGCCTTCAGGCTGACGAGGAACACCGGCACCGCGCCGTCCTGGAAGGCGACGACCTGGCTCTCGCGGTCCTTGGTGTCGCCCGTGAGGAGGGCATAGCGAACGCCCGCCGCATCGAGCAGCGGCCGGATCAGATCCAGCATCGAGGTGAATTGCGAGAAGATCAGGATCCGTCGTCCCTCGGCGAGGAGCTCGGTGACGATCTCCATCAGGCGGTCGAGCTTGGCCGATCCGGGGCGTCCCGCCGGCTTGCTGGCGAGCTTCACCAGCCGCGGATCGCAGCAGGCCTGGCGCATCTTCAACAAGGCGTCGAGAACCACGATCCGGCTGCGGGCAAGGCCCTTCTCGGCCAGCGCGGCGACGACCTTGTCGTGCATGGTGAGGCGAACGGATTCGTAGAGATCGCGCTGGGCGGACCCGAATTCGACCCGCTCGACGATCTCCGTCTTCGCCGGCAGGTCGGTCGCGACCTCGTCCTTGGTCCGGCGCAGCAGGAAGGGCTTCACCCGAGCGGCCAGCATCTTCGCCCTTGCGGTATCGCCGTTTCGCTCGATCGGCGCGCGCCAGGTCTGGTTGAAGCGCTTCAGGTCGCCGAGAAAGCCGGGGGCGACGAAGTGGAACAGCGACCACAATTCGCCGAGGTGGTTTTCGAGGGGCGTGCCGGTCAGGCAGAAGCGGTGGGACGACTTCAGCCGGTGGATGAGCTTCGTCGTCGCGGCATTCGGGTTCTTGATCGTCTGGGCTTCGTCCAAGAGGATCATGTGCCACTGGCGCTGGTCGAGCACCTCGTGGTCGCGGGCGATCAGGGGATAGGTCGTCAGCACCACGTCGCTTCCATCGATCTCGTCGAAGCGGGACTTGCGGTCGCTGCCCTGCAGGGTCAGGACCCGCAGATCGGGGCAGAACTTCTCCGCCTCGCGCCGCCAGTTGACCATCAGGCTCGTCGGGGCGATCACCAGCACCGGCGCGGCGAGGCGCCCGGCCGCCTTCTCGATGGCGATGAGGCCCAGCGCCTGGACGGTCTTGCCGAGCCCCATGTCGTCGGCGAGGATGCCGCCGAGGCCGGCATCGGCGAGGAAGCTCAGCCAGGCGATGCCCCTCGCCTGATAGGGCCGCAGCGTCGCCCGGAAGCTGTCGGGGAGTGCTACATCGGCAATGCCACCGGCCTCGCGCAACGCCGCACCGAGGGCGCGCACGCGCTCGCCGCCGGTCCAGGTCGCGCCCCTCAGCTCGTCGGCGGTTTCGAGGGCGGCGAGGGCCGCGGCGTCGAGGGCGGAGAATCGCAGGGGGCCCTTTCCGGACCCGCCGCCAAGGCCGCTCAACAGCAGCGACAGGGTTTCGATGATCGGGCGAAGGCGCTGGAACGGTAGCGACAGGTAGCGGCCGTCCGAGAGCGACAGATGGACGATCGTCTCGGCATCCAGCGCCGACGGGTCGTCGGTGGAAAGCATCCCCTCGGCCAGATAGGCGATCAGCGGCGCGACGAGGTCGATCCGCTCCCCGTCGACGACGACGCCGAGATCGAGTTCGAACCAGTCGATGCCGGAACTCTCCCGAATGTCGGCCTCGAAGGCGCCGCCGCTGCCGCGCAGGAGCTTGATCGGGAAGTCGTCGGCGATCTCGACACGCCACCCGGAGGATTCGAGCAGCGGCACGTCGTCATGGAGAAAATCCAGCCAGTCGAGTTCGCCGCCGTCGAGGCCGAGGTCGCCGCGATGTTCGGGCGGGACGGTGCGCCGAAGCTTCGTGAGCTTGACGAGGTCGGCGGCGGCGAGCGCCTCGAGGGCGCGCTTCTCGCGCTTTGCGTCGCGATGGATCTCGGCCGGCCGGTTGCCCTTCATCCGATCGACCACCCGCGCGCCTTCGCTGGCGGCGACATCGAAGTCGTCATACCGGAAGACCGGGCGAGCGATGGGGACGGTCTCGTGGAAGCCCCAGCCACCATGCAAGGGGTAGAAGCCGCCTGCGGCCGGCAGCCTGGCGCTCGTCAGCTTCAGGATCGGCAGGGGCGCACCGTCGACGACCAGCGGATCGTCGAGGATGGGCGGCGCGGCGCGGGCGATCGCCGTGCCCGAGCGGCGGAACTTCTCGCCGAGCAGCGCGACGGAAGCGGCGGGAACGGCCGGCGCTTCCAGCAGCAGGTTGACGACCGCCGGAGCGAGGCCGGTCTCGAGCTCGCCGATCCGGCCCTGGCACGGCCTGACATAGACCGGCGGGACGGCGTTGAGGAGCACAAGGTCGGCGGAGTCGAGCGACGCCGGATCGTCGCCCTCGGCGACGAGGGCGAGCCTTGGATGCAGCGAGGTCCTGCCGTCGCTCACCCATTCGATCCGGGCCTCGCGCGCCGGCCCGGGGCCGAGGACCGGGCCGTTGACGTCGCCCCAGCGGGCCCGGCCGGTTTCGAGGATGTCCGCGAGAACCGCCGGGCCGATTTCCGAGCGCAGGGCGCCGGCGACCCCCTCCGTGCGGTACTGGATCGTTTCGATGCGTCGCAGGATGGCGGCGTCGGCCGGCCGGACGAAGCGGGGCGGCTCGCTGAAACGAAACTTCGACCCGTCATAGTCGCTGACAGTCGCCGAAAAGGTGCCGTTCTTGAGAAGCCGCGCCGACTTGATTCTCAGGCCGAGGCGCGGCTGGAGCCCGCCGAACGGATCTGCGAAAAGGACATAGACCAGTCGCTTCTGGACGTTGGGCGGATAATCGTCGCTGGCCCGCTCCTCGGTCCGTGTCAGACGCTCGAACCAGTCGGCGACGTCCGGCGGCAGCGCGGCCTCGACCGCCGGTCGCGCCTTGCCGGACGTCGCGGGGTTGGCCGTCGCCGGTGGCGCGGGCGACGGGGGCGCCGCCGGGCCATCAGGGGCCGCCTCGCGTCGCAAGGCAGGGGCGCCGCTGGTCCGGGCGGCGAGAAGCGCGGCGGCGATGTGCTTGCAGTGCAAGCCGACGGGGCAGGTGCAGGAGCCGGTGACGCGCAATCGCCCCTGCGGCGTCCCGGAGACCTCGACCGTCTGGCTGTAGACTTGCCTGCCGCTTCCCTGGACTGTGGCCGTCAGGCTGCCTTCGCCCGTCCAGGAAAAAGCGATGACGTGGGCCTTGCGGTGATATGCCTCGGCCCTGAGAAACGTTGCCTCGTCGAACGCCCGCCTGACGTCGTCTCGCGAATAGGTCACCGCCTCGCCCGTCTGTTTCATCCGGTTCGCGAAGGTTTATGCGCCTCGTCCGTGATGGCAAGCGGGAACGGGTCTCGGACCGGACAGTCGCGGGTCCCGCCGCGGATGCGGTCCCGGAGGTTCAGGAAGATCCGCCAAGGGCGGCCGCTGGGCCAGAGCGGGATGATCGGCTGCCATCGACATCCCGCTCCATCTTGTTGTTGCCGCATGATCTTTCCCGAAAACCGCTTCCCACGTTCCGGGATCATGCTCCCAGCGGAGCTGGAATCCGGACGTCCCACTGGAGCCGCCCGATCCAACAGATCGGGCGAAACCGTGGCGGGTCGATGCAGGCGGCGCGGGACGAGCCGCGATCGATTCGGTGGTCGAAAGGGGGAGGTATCGGAGGCGGGCCCGTCGGCGACGGGGCGGCGGCTGCGCGCCTGTCATGGACAGGCCCGTCATGGCCGGATCAACCGGCGACGTCCGTCCCGCGAGCGAGAAAACCGGTCGATGTCACGACCGCGCGTCGGTGCAAACGCCGAAAAACCGCCTGCGCCTGTCGGTCGACGGCGAAGTCGGGCGACGGCAGAGACGGTTCGTCGAGATCAGCGCCGCGCGGCACCAGAGTGGCGCGCGGCGAGACGGATCAGGAGATGGTCGCGAGATTTTCCGCGGACATCTTGCCGGTCTTGCGATCGGCGACGAGCTCGTAGGAGACCTTCTGGCCGTCCTTGAGGCCGTTCAGGCCGGAGCGCTCGACAGCGCTGATGTGGACGAAGGCATCGCTGCCGCCGTTGTCGGGCGCGATGAAGCCGAAGCCCTTGTCAGCATTAAACCATTTTACGGTTCCCGTGGTCATGGGATACCCTTTCGCTAATATCTACGTGCAAGGTTCGCAGTATTGCTCGCCTCGATCAATCGATCATTCGAAGGAAATGGTAGGGTTCGGCGCCGTCAAAGCGTGACGCCCAGCAATTCATCCGTCCATCGACGGAGGACATATGCCACTTCTTTTTTTCCCATACAAGGTCCGCTGGTCATCATGGTGCGATGACAGGCGAAAAGAAGTGGCGCCGCGCGGCGGCGGATGGCGACGCTGCAGGCGATCGCGGCGCGCACACAAGTTTGAAGAGCCGGATGCACAATGCCGTGCATCGGCGCCGTGCATCGGCCGCGAGCCGCCGTCGGGGCGGCGATCTTCAGTTGCGGCCCCGCCTTGCGCCCCCGCAATGGGGCCTCCCTCGTTTCAGGACGGGACGGGAGGCGCGATCGGCAGCGGATGCCGAACCGGCGGCTCGACGCGCCGCCGGATGATCCGGTAGGAAACACGTTGCCGCCCGCCATCCGGCCGGGCAAGGACCGGCTCGCCCGACGTGCCCGCTGCCGGACCCGCAAGAGCCACGACGACGACCAGAAAGGGACCGATGTCCGCCCACCGTATCGACCGCCATTCGCGCGGCGTCTACATCATCGCCGCAACGCCCTTCACCGAGACCGGTGCGGTGGACGATGCGAGCCTCGACAGCCTTGTCGACTTCTATCTCGGCTGCGGCGTCACCGGCATGACCATCCTCGGCATCATGGGCGAGGCCAACAAGCTGACCGCCGAGGAGGCGCGGGGCGTCGCCAGCCGGATCCTCCGGCGGATCGACGGCCGCATCCCGGTCATCGTCGGCGTCTCCAGCCCCGGCCTCGACAATCTCGCCTCCCTCGCGCGCTTCGCCATGGACGAGGGAGCTGCCGGCGTCATGGTCGCGCCGACGCCGGGGCCGGCCGTCGAGGACCGGGTGCGCGGCTATTTCCATCAGGTCTGCGAGGCGCTGGGGCCGGACGTTCCGGTCTGCCTGCAGGACTATCCGCAGACCACCGGCGTGCCGATCTCGGCCGAGACGATCCTGACCCTGACGCGGGAATGCCCGCAGATCGTCATGCTGAAGCACGAGGATGCGCCGGGCCTTGCCAAGGTTTCGGCGGTGCGGGGCCGCTCCGGCACGGCCGACACGCCGCGCCTGTCGATCCTCTGCGGCAATGGCGGGCTGTATCTGCCGCAGGAGCTCGCACGCGGCGCCGACGGGGCGATGACGGGCTTTGCCTATCCGGAGATGCTGGTCGAGGTGGTGGACCTCCATCAGGCCGGTGACGCGGACCGGGCCGAGGACGTCTTCGACGCCTATCTGCCGATTTTGCGATACGAGCAGCAGCCGGGCACCGGCCTCGCCGTCCGCAAGGCCGTGCTGCATCACCGCGGCGCGATCGCCTGTGCGCGCACGCGGGCGCCGGGGCCGAAGCTGACGGCGACCGACCACGCCGAGCTGATGCGGCTGATCGCGCGGCTCGAGGACAAGGTGAAGGGGCTCTCCCATGGATCTTGAGATCGAAGGCCGGCGGGCGCTCGTCCTCGCCTCCTCGCGCGGGCTCGGCCTCGCCATCGCCGAGGCGCTCGCCGCAGAGGGCGCGAACGTCCTCCTGTGCGGGCGCAGCGCCGAGAAACTGCGGGACAATGTCGAGGCGATCAACGCCAGGGGGCGCGGCAGGGCGGACTTCGTCGCCGCCGACCTCGCCGATGCCGGCTTCGTCGACCTGATGCTCGAGACGGCCGATGCGAAACTCGGCGGCATCGACATCCTCGTCAACAACACCGGCGGGCCGCCGCCGGGCGGGGCGGCGGACCTCTCCGTCGGGGTGCTGGAAAGCCAGTTCCAGATGATGGTGACGCGAGTCATCGACCTCTCGACCCGCGCATTGCCGGCCATGCGGCAGGCCGGCTTCGGCCGCATCCTGACGGTCGGCTCCTCGGGCGTGATCCAGCCGATCCCCAATCTCGCCTATTCCAACACGCTGCGCTCGGCGCTCGTCGGCTGGACGAAGTCGCTGGCGAACGAGGTCGCCGCCGACGGCGTCACCGTCAACATGCTGCTGCCCGGCCGCATCCAGACCGAGCGGGTCGACGAGCTCGACGCGGCCAATGCCAAGCGGACCGGCAAGCCGGTCGAGGCGATCCGGGAGGCGGCGCGCCTGTCGATCCCGGCCCAGCGCTACGGCGAGGCGGAAGAGTTCGCCGCGGTGGCCGCGTTCCTCGTCAGTGCGAGGGCCGGCTATGTCACCGGCAGCCTGATCCGCTGCGACGGCGGGGCGATCCGCTCGGTCTAGGAGGCGGGGCGGCAGCGGGGCCGGGCGGGGCTGTTTCCGCACTGCGGCAGCTTGCCTCGCAGGGGTTTTGGCGCATGATCGGACAGGAACCGGTCATGCGCCCCGACGCGGCGAGAGGGACCGATCGCTTGCCGGATGACCGGCATCCGGACGCTAGAGGAGAGCCGATGCCCCAGATCCTGATCGCCAATCCCAACATGTCGGCCTCCGTGACCGAGCTGCTGCTCGCCTCCGGGCGCAAGGTCGCCTCGCCCCTGACGGAACTCGTCGGGCTGACGGCGCCGCGTGGCTTCCCGTATCTGTCGAACCGGGTGGAAGAGCTGATCGGCGGAGCGATCTGCCTGGAGATGCTCGCCGAACACGGCCCGTCCTGCGACGCCGCGATCATCGCCGCCTTCAGCGATCCCGGTATCCTGGCGGCGCGGCAGCTGTTCGATTTTCCGGTGATCGGCATGTCGGAAGCCGCGATGCTGACGGCCTGCATGCTGGGGCGGCGGTTCGCCATCGTGACCTTCGCGACGGACCTCGGCGACTGGTATCACGACTGCGTCGCCCTGCATGGCATGACCGGGCGCCTCGCCGCGATCGTCGCCAACGACGAGCCCTTCGCCGATCTGGCGACGGTCCAGCAGGAACATGAAGAGCGGCTGGTGACGCTGGCGCTGCGCGCCGTCGAGGCGGGCGCCGACGTGATCATTCTCGGCGGGGCGCCGCTGGCGGGGCTTGCCGCCCGGGTCGCCCACCGCATCCCGGTGCCGGTGGTCGATCCGATCGCGGCGGCGGTGCGGCAGGCCGAGACGGTCCTGGCGCTGGGGGCGACCAAGCCGACGGCGGGAGCGTTCCAGCGGCCGGCCGCCAAGCCGGCGAAGGGCCTTTCGCCGGCCCTTGCGGCGCGGCTGGAGCATCGGGCGTGAGCGCCGCCCCGGACCGCCGCGACTTCGCCGGCTCGAGGCACAATCCCCCCGCCGTCGCCTGGCCGAACGGGGCGAAGGTAGCGGTGTCGCTGGTCGTCAATGTCGAGGAGGGGGCCGAACTCTCGGTCGCCGACGGCGACGAGCGCAACGAGCCGATCTACGAGGTGGTCGACGATGTCGGGCGACAGCCCGATCCCTGCCTCGAAAGCCACTACGGATACGGCCCGCGAGCCGGCTATGACCGCATCGCCGGGCTCCTCGACGACCATGGGGTCCGCGCGACCTTCTCGACCTGCGGCCGGGCGGCGGAGCGCTCGCCCTTTCTGATCCGCGACGCGGCCGCGCGTGGTCACGAGATTTCCGCCCATGGCTGGCGCTGGGAGCGTCACGCCGGCATGGCGGAGGAGGCGGAGCGGGCGATCATCGCAAAGACGCACCGGCGGCTCGCCGAGATCGCCGGGCGGGCGCCCGTCGGCTGGCACACCCGCTCGGCATCCTCGGTGAACACCCGCCGGCTCCTCGTCGAGCATGGCGGCTTCCTCTACGATTCCGACGCCTATGACGACGACATGCCCTATCTCGCCAGCGTCGGCGGGCGGGAGCATGTGGTGATGCCCTATGCCTTCGACACCAACGACATGCGCTTCCAGCCCGGTGGCGCCTTCGTTCGGGCCGCCGACTTTTCCGGCTACTGCCTCGACGCCTTCGAGCGGCTGCGCAAGGAGGGCCGCAAGGCCCCGCGGATGCTGTCGATCGGGCTGCATCTGCGGATCATCGGCCGGCCGGCGCGGATCGCCGGGCTCGAGGCCCTGCTGGAGGGGCTGGCGGCCTCGGGCGAGGCGTGGATCGCGACGCGGGCGGAGATCGCCGCGCACTGGCGCGCGGCCGTCGGGCTGCCGGCGTTCGTGCCGGTGGAGGGCGCCTCGACGGTGGCGTGATGCGGGCGCTTCCGGTGTTGCCGGCCGACATTGCATCGGCGCTGTCGCCATGGGCCTCTGGGCAAAGACGCTGGCGCCGGACCTGCCGGTCTCAGCCGGATGTGGGGGCGAAGCGCGCGACCATTTCGTGGCTCTCGCCCGGATAGGTCAGGCGGACATGGGTGATCGGCCGGTCCTGGTCCCAGGTCCGCCGCTCGATCACCAGGCAGGGGGTGCCGGCGTCGATGCGCAGCGTCGCGGCTTCCTGCGGGCTCGCCGCGGCGGCGCGGATCCGGTGCTCGGCGCTGGACCAGGGGATGCGCGACACGAGCCAGGCGCCCGGCGACTGCCTGGCGAAATCGGCGGAGGCCGCCTCCGGCACCGCGTCGAGATTGATGATCCGCTGTTCGAGGCAGAAGGGCTGGCCCGCCGCGTCGTGGCGGCAGACGATGTCGAGGAGGCGGGCGCCTGGGGACAGGTCGAGCCGGCCGTCGTCGGCCGTCGCGACCTCCCGAACCGTGCGGCGCAGGATCTCGAACCCGTAGGCGAGACCCAGCGCCTCGACCTCGCTGCGGATGTCGACGATCTGCAGGACCGCCGAATGGGAGTTCGGCCGGCGCACGAAGCTGCCGGCCTTGCGCCGCCGCTCGATCAGCCCGGCCGAGGCGAGCTGGGTCAGCACCTTGTTGACGGTCATGCGCGAGCAGCCGTAGCGCAGCGCCAGATCCTCCTCGAACGGGATCTGGGTGCCCGGCGGCCATTCGCCGGAGAGGATCCGGCCTTCGAGCTCGGCGCGGATCGTCTGGTGCAGGGAGCGCCGGCCAGGCTCCGGGCGCTGCGACGAGGGGGCTGCGACCATCAGCGAAGGCCCGGTTCGCCGGAAGGATCGGCAGGCATGGCTCTGGTCACAGGAGCGCCGCGGCGCCGCGGTCGAGATAGGTCTCGAGGAACTGGGCGAGGCGGGGATGGCGCGGCTCGCCGAAGACCTCGCGGGGAGAGCCGTTGAGGAGCAGCCGGCCGTGGTCGAGGAAGGCGATGCGCTGGCCGACCGAGGCGGCAAAGCCGATCTCGTGGGTGACGACCAGAAGCGTCATGCCGGAGGCCGCGAGATCCCGCATGACGTTCAGCACCTCGCCGGTCAGCTCGGGATCGAGCGAGGCGGTCGGCTCGTCGAACAAGAGGATCTCCGGATCGAGCGCCAGGGCCCGGGCGATGGCGACGCGCTGCTGCTGGCCGCCGGAGAGTTCGGACGGGTAGTGCTTCGCCCGGTTCTCGAGGCCGACGCGGCGAAGCTGCGCCATGCCACGCGCCTCGGCGTCGCTTCGCTTCATCCGGCGCACCGTCACCAGCGCCTCGCAGACATTGCCGAGCGCCGTCATGTGGGGCCACAGGTTGAACTGCTGGAACACCATGCCGATGCGCGAGCGCACCTCGCGGATGGTCTGCGGCGAGAGGCGGGTGCGCTGGCCGTTCGGCGCTTCGGCAAAGCCGAGGGGATCGCCATGGATCGCAATCGTGCCGGTGGTCGCCTCCTCCAGGAAGGCGATGCAGCGCAGGAGCGTCGACTTGCCGGAGCCCGAGGGGCCGATCAGGCAGGTGGTCGCGCCGGCGGGGACGGTGAGGTCGATGCCCTGCAGGACCTCGGTCTCGCCGAAGCGCTTGGTGACGCCCTTCACCAGAACCGCCGGGGTGGCGGTGTCCGGAGCGGCTTGCGCGGCCGGGGTCGGGGCGAGAGGGGCGTTACTCATGGCACGGCGAACCTGAACTTGGAGAGCCGGGCCTCGGCGAGGCGGCCGAGATAGCCGCAGATCTCGACGAGGACCCAGTAGAAGATCGCCAGGAGGAACATCGCCTCGACGAAGGCATATTGCTGCGAGCCGATGGCGCTGATCACGCCGGTCATCTCCGGCACGGTGATGATCGAGAGGATCGCCGTTTCCTTGATCAGGATGATCGCCATGTTCACGCATTGCGGCAGGACGAGCATCGTCATTTCCGGCAGGAGGATGCGCCGCAGGATCTGGCCGCGCGACAGCCCGACGCATTGCGCCGCCTCGACATGGCCCCTGGGAACCGCCTGGAAGCCGGCCCGGAAGATCTCGGAGAAATAGGCCGAGGCATAGATGGTGAGGCCGATCAGCCCGGCCGGGATCGGCTCGAGCCGGAGACCGATGAAGGGCCCGCCGAAATACAGGAGGAACAGCTGGACGAGGAACGGCGTGCCGCGCAGCACCTCGACATAGAGCTTCAGCAGCCAGTCGAGGGGCGCCGGGCCGTAGCGGCGGGCGCTCGCGACGAGAAAGCCGAGGCCCCCGCCGAGGATGGTCGCGACGAGCCAGGCCCAGATCGTCACCCAGAGGCCGGCGAGGATCTCCGGCATCTTGTCGGCCATCAGCGCGAAATCGAGGCTCATGTGCGGCCGGCCTTCGTCATCCGCTCGACGATGCTGCCGCCGCCGGCGACGGTCCAGCAGATGACGAGATAGAGGCCGCCGGCGACCGAATAGAACAGCAGCGGCTTGTAGGTGCTGGCGGCGAGATTCTGGGCCATGCGGGTCAATTCGATGACGCCGACGATGGAGATCAGCGAGGAGGCCTTGAGGATCAGGATCGCCTCGTTGACGAGGGCGGGCAGAGTGAGCCGGAGGGCGATCGGCGCGCGGATGCGGCGCAGCTGCTGGAAGGGCGAGAGGCCGACCATCTCGGCCGCCTCGATGAGGCCCCTCGGCACGCTGTTGAAGCCGCCGCGCAGGTTCTCGGCCTGGTAGGCGGCGGTGCAGAGCGACAGGCCGACGACGGCGGCGACGACGCTCGGCACCATGATGCCGATCGCCGGCAGGAGATTGTAGATCAGAAGCAGCTGGACCAGCAGCGGCACGCCGCGGAAGAAGCTGATGAACAGCGTCGCGGGGAGCGACAGCGCCTTTTTGGGGGAGAGCTTGGCGGCGCAGACGAACAACCCGAGCCCGAGGCCGATGACGATCGAGATGCCGCTGAGAAGCACGGTGTAGCCGGCCGCCCAGAGCATCAGCTCGAACAATCTCCAGGACATCGCCCGCCTTCTTCGTCACGCAGGGTCGAGAAGCTCCGCGCGGCGCTGCGCGCGGATCTCCTTCACTCGGGGACCGGCTTCACAGAGGGATCGGCCGGGCCGTCAGACCTTGGGCTCGGGAACCTCGTTCGGCGTCTCGAAGGTGGTGCCGAACCACTTTTCCTGGAGCTTGGTCATGCGGCCGTCCTGCTTGATCTTGATGATCGCGGCGTCCACGGCGTCGAGCAGCGACTGGTCCTCGGGCTTCTTGGTGCCGATGTAGCCGAAATAGCTCGGCTGGCCGAAGGCCGGCTTCACCACCGCGAAGACGTCGGGCTGGGTCTGGGCGACATAGGCGATGTTGGGCAGCGAGTTCGCCACCGCCACGATGCGGCCGGCGGCGAGATCGGCATAAGCCTCGTTGAAGCCGACATATTCGCGGGTCTCGATGCCGCCCGGCAGGGTCTCGCCGTAGGCCTGGACCTGGGCGAGCTGGGCCGTCGCCTTGCCGGCGCCGACGAGTTTGCCGGCGATGTCCTCCGGCTTCTGGATCGAATCGTCGCCGGCCTGCTTCAGGAGGGCGACGGTCGCCTCGGCGATCGGCGACAGGAAGCGGTAGCGCTCGACCCGGGCCTTGGTGATGGTGGCGGGGCCGGCGACCATGTCGAACTGGCCGGCCTCGAGACCCGGCAGGACGCCGTCCCAGGGCAGCGTCACCCAGTCGATCTCGACGCCCATCTCCTTGCCGATCTCGGTGAACAGATCGACGTTGAGGCCGGCATGGGCGCCCGCCTCGTCGATGAAGTCGAAGGGGGCGAAGGCCGTCTCGGTGCCGACCTTCATCGAACCCGCCGCCTTGACGCGGGCCAGCGCATCCTCGGCATGGGCGGCCACGGGAGCTGCAAGCGGCAGCGCGAGGGCCAGCGAAAGCATCGCCTTCATCAGGAAGCGTTTGTTCATCCCATGTCTCCGTCCGAGGAACCGCGCCACGCCCCTGTCGGCCGCGACGATTAAGTCTAGACATAATGAAGTCGGGTTGCTTCAGAATGTCAACATTTGAGCAGAAGCGAAAGAGCGAAAATTTTGGTCAGCAGGGCCGGTGGGCGTGAAACCTGCGGCGAGCGGTGGGGGTCCCAGCGATCGAAAGGGCCGAAGCGGTTTCAGCGATGGCTCGCGCGCGCCGCCATGGGCCGAATGCGTCTGCACGGTTGGCCCGGAGACCGGGTCTGCGGCGGGAAAAATTCGATATCGTGCAGAGGTTTGCGGCGGATATTTCCAGTATCGGACGAGGAGCGCGAAGGCCTGTGGCGACGCGAGCGGCCTAGTGGAGCACCCGCCGCAGTCCCTCCTGGACCTTGAGAAGCGCCGGCAGATAGTCGCGAGCGAGATCCTCGGGCCCCGCCTGGACCGCGGCGACGCCGGTGTTCAGCGCCGCCACCGTGCGGCCGCGGGCGTCGAGGACCGGAACGGCGATCGAGCGCAGGCCGATCTCCACTTCCTGGTCGATGATCGCGTGGCCCTGTTCGCGCACCCGTGCCAGCTCCGCCATGATCTCGGCGGGGGTGGTCAGCGAGCGGACGGTGCGGGGTGTCAGGTCGGCCCTCTCGACCAGCGCCCGCGCCTCGTTCATGGGAAGGGCGGCGAGCAGCACCCGGCCGAGGGAGGTGGCGTGCGCCGGCAGGCGCGAACCGGGCATCAGCCCGACCGCCATCACCCGCTTCTGCGCGGCGCGGGCGATATAGACCACCTCGGTCTCGTCGAGGATCGCCACGGAGGTGGACTGGCCGATCTGCTCGGACAGCTGGTCGAGCCAAGGCTGGACGATCTGCGGCAAAGGCAGGGTCGCCAGCGCCCCCATGCCGAGGCGCAGGATTCGCGGCGTCAGCGAGAAGAACTTGCCGTCGTAGTCGGCATAGCCGAGGGCATTGAGCGTCAACAGGCAGCGCCGGGCGGTCGCCCGGTCGAGCCCCGTCGCCTTTGCCACGTCGACGACGGCGAGCCGCGGCCGCTCCGCCCGGAACGCCTCGATGACCTTCAGCCCCTTGGCGAGGGAGGCGACGAAATCGGTGGGTTTGTTCAACATGCGCACCAGTTTGCCCATGATGTGAACAACGATCAACATGCGCCCCACGCGCCATGGCGCGGCGAGGGCGAGGGCGGTAATTCCAGCGGGTGCACTCCGTTCGCCGGCCGCGCCGACGCAGCCGGCCGGGTGGTGCCAAGGATCGGAAGGAGGACCCCCGCGTGAACAAAGGCTTCGCGACGACGGCAGAAGCCGTCGCCGACATCCTCGACGGCGCGACCGTGATGATCGGCGGCTTCGGCGGCTCCGGCGCGCCGATCGAGCTGATCCATGCGCTGATCGACGCCGGGCCGAAGAACCTCACGGTGATCAACAACAATGCCGGCAACGGCCATGTGGGCCTTGCGGCGATGATCGAGCAGGGGATGGTCGCCCGGCTGATCTGCTCCTTCCCCAAGAGCAAGGATCCGAAGGCGTTCACCGACCGCTATCTCGCTGGCGAGATCGAGCTCGAACTGGTGCCGCAGGGAACGCTCGCCGAGCGCATCCGGGCCGGCGGAGCGGGCATTCCCGCCTTCTATACGCCGACCGCCTACGGCACCGAGCTCGGCGAAAACAAGCCGACGGCCGAGTTCGACGGCAAGCCCTATGTCCAGGAGCGCTGGCTGAAGGCCGACTTCGCGCTGGTCAAGGCCGAGCTGGGCGACCCCTACGGCAATCTCACCTACCGGCTGGCGGCCCGCAACTTCAATCCCTTGATGGCAACCGCGGCGGCCACGACCATCGCCCAGGTGAGCCGGCTGGTTCCGGCCGGCGGCATCGATCCGGAAGCCGTCGTCACCCCCGGCATCTTCGTCAACCGGCTGGTCGAGGTTCCGAATCCCCAGCAGGAAGAAGTCCTGAACCAGGCGGAGGCGCGCTACCCATGAATATCCAGGGACAGCTCAACCAGGAACAGATCGCCTGGCGCGCCGCGCAGGACATCGAGGACGGCGCCTATGTCAATCTCGGCATCGGGTTTCCGGAAAAGGTCGCGGCCTACACGATCGAGGGCCGCGAGCCGATCTTCCACACCGAGAACGGCGTCCTCGGCTTCGGCCGCGCGCCGGAGAAGGGCGAGGAGGACTGGGACCTTATCAATGCCGGCAAGAAGGCGATCACCCTGAAGCCGGGTGCCGCCTTCTTCGACCATGCGACGAGCTTCGCGATGATCCGCGGCGGCCATCTCGACGTCGCCATTCTCGGCGCGCTGCAGGTCGCCGAAAACGGCGACCTCGCCAACTGGCGGGTGGGCGACAAGGGCGTGCCGGCGGTCGGCGGGGCGATGGACCTCGTCAACGGGGCGAAGCGCGTCGCCGTCCTCACCGATCACGTCACCCGCGACGGCAAGCCGAAGCTGGTCGAGGCCTGCAGCTTCCCGCTGACCGGCGTCGGCTGCGTCACACGGGTCTATACGTCCCTGGCGGTGATCGACGTCGACATCGCCCATCAGCGGTTTGTGCTCGTCGAAAAACTGCCCCATCTGTCGATGGACGATCTTCAATCGGTGACCGGCGCGAAGCTCCATGTCGAGGGCGGCGTCGGCGATCTAGAGGTTCCGGAGCTTTCCTGATGCGCGATGCCTTCATCTGCGACTATGTCCGCACGCCGATCGGCCGCTACGGCGGAGCGCTCGCCGGGATCCGCGCCGACGATCTCGGAGCGCTGCCGATCCGGGCGCTGACCAAGCGCCACGACATCGACTGGACCGCCGTCGAGGAGGTCTATTACGGCTGCGCCAACCAGGCCGGCGAGGACAACCGCAACGTCGCCCGCATGGCGGCGCTGCTGGCCGGCCTGCCGGAGAGCGTGCCGGGGACGACGATCAACCGCCTCTGTGGCTCCGGCATGGACGCGATCATCCAGGCGGCCCGGGCGATCAAGGCGGGCGAACTCGACCTCGCCATCGCCGGCGGCGTCGAATCCATGTCGCGGGCGCCCTTCGTCATGGGCAAGGCGGAGACCGCGTTCAGCCGCTCCGCCGAGATCTACGACACGACGATCGGCTGGCGCTTCGTCAATCCGCTGATGAAGCAGCAGTACGGCATCGATTCGATGCCCGAGACCGGCGAGAACGTCGCCGAGGACTTTTCGGTCAGCCGCGAGGATCAGGACCTCTTTGCCCTCCGCTCCCAGCAGAAGGCGGCGAAGGCGATGGCGAGCGGCCGTTTCGCCCGGGAGATCGTCCCGGTCGAGATCGCCCAGCGCCGGGGCGATCCGAAGGTCGTCGACACCGACGAGCATCCGCGCGCCGACACGACGCTGGAGGCGCTGGCCAAGCTGAAGGCGCCGTTCCGCGACGGCGGCTCGGTGACGGCCGGCAACGCCAGCGGCGTCAATGACGGCGCGGCGGCGCTGATCGTCGCCTCCGAAGCCGCCGTAAAGGCCCACGGCCTGACGCCGATCGCCCGGATCATGGGCGGCGCGACGGCCGGCGTTGCCCCGCGCATCATGGGCTTCGGCCCGGCCCCGGCCTCCAGGAAGCTGATGGCGCGGCTGGGGCTGTCGGTGGAGGAATTCGACGTCATCGAGCTGAACGAGGCCTTCGCCTCCCAGGGCCTCGCGACCCTGCGCGATCTCGGCATCGCCGACGACGACGCGCGGGTAAACCCGAACGGCGGCGCCATCGCCCTCGGCCATCCCCTCGGCATGTCCGGCGCCCGCATCGCCGGCACGGCGGCGCTGGAGCTTCAGCTCACCGGCAAGGGCAGGGCGCTTGCCACCATGTGCATCGGCGTCGGGCAGGGGATCGCCATCGCGCTCGAGCGGGCGTGAGGGCAGGGGCGACCGCGTTGCTGCGGGGTCGTCCCAACGCGTCATCCTGGGGCCAGGCCCTGCAGCATCGGCGCCGGCGTTGCGGCCGGCATCCGGCGCGACGAACCGACGTCGCAGGATGGAGAGAACCACCACCGCGTCGTCATCCCGGCCCCCGAGCCGGGATCCAGTCCAAATCGTCGACGCCGTTGCGCTCGCGGCTGGCCGACAGATTGTTCGTTCTGAAGCGAAAGGCCGTTCCAATGTCGAGGAATGGATCCCGGCTCGGGGGCCGGGATGACGACGCTTCCAGCTCTGCGTCCGTTCTTCCATGCCGATGTCGGGTGGCATGGACGACTGCCGACGCAGCCGGACGAGACGTGTGAATCTTGTCGGGCCCCGTCGTCCCGAGAATCCAGGGGCAGCCGCCGCAAGATCCCCGCCTCCGCCTTCTGCAGCTGAAACGAAATGCGCCCGACGATCCCTGGATTCTCGGGACGGGGTCCGAGAATGGCGAAGCGCTGGGATTCGCGGCCTCTCGTCGCCGCCGGCGCCCTTGGTGAAACGTCCCTGGCGTGGCGGTGGCACGCCGCGTCATCCTGCAGTGAAGGGACCGGGGATGACGAGGTTCAACCCGGCCCGGCCGGATTCATCCGATGAGGCAGGCACCCCCCGCGACCGCCTTCAATCCCCTCCGACATCGGCCATCCGTCGCGACGCCCTTGCAGGCGGCCACCCGATTGCGCCAGTGAGGGGGAAATTCGTCCCACCGGACGAGTGCTTGCTGGGGTCATGCCGATGCAGACGGAAGAATCTCCCGAGTTCGAAGCCCTGGCCGCGGCCTTCGTCGGTCGGGTCGGAAGGCGTGAGGCGGCGGTCGGGATCATCGGTCTCGGCTATGTCGGCCTGCCGCTGCTGCTCGCCTTCCACGCCAGCGGCTTTCGCACCTTCGGCTTCGACATCGATCCGGAGAAGATCGCCCGGCTGGAGGCGGGCGAGAGCTACATCCACCACATCGCGCCGGAGCGGATCGCGGCGCTGGTCGCCTCCGGCCGCTCGGTGCTGACGACGGATTATTCCCGCCTGTCGGACGTCGACGCGATCGTCATCTGCGTGCCGACGCCGCTGACCACCTATCGCGACCCCGACATGAGCTTCGTCACGGCCACGGCCACGGCGATCGCGCCGCATCTGGCGACCGGCCATCTGGTGACGCTGGAATCCACCACCTATCCGATGACCAGCGAGGATCTCCTCGCCGCGATCCTCGAGCGCGGGTCTGGCCTGAAGCAGGGCAGGGACTTTGCCATCGCCTATTCGCCCGAGCGCGAGGACCCCGGCAATCCCGACTTCGACGCAACCACCATCCCGAAGGTCGTCGGCGCCGATTCGAAGGCCGCCGGCGACATGGCGGAGGCGCTCTATGCGGCGGTGTCGCAGAGGGTCGTGCGCGTCCCCTCGATGCGCACCGCCGAGGCCGTGAAGCTGACCGAGAACGTCTTTCGCGCCGTCAACATCGCCCTCGTCAACGAGCTGAAGGTGATCTTCGACAAGATGGGCATCGACGTTTTCGAGGTGATCGACGCGGCCAAGACCAAGCCCTTCGGCTTCATGCCCTTCTATCCGGGCCCCGGCATCGGCGGCCACTGCATCCCGGTCGATCCGTTCTATCTGACCTGGAAGGCGCGGGAGTTCGGCATCCACACCCGCTTCATCGAGCTCGCCGGCGAAATCAACTCGGGCATGCCGCAATGGGTGGTCGCCCGGCTCGTCGAGGCCCTGTCGGACCGGCTCGGCAAGCCGATCCGCGGCGCCCGCATCCTCGTCGTCGGCCTCGCCTACAAGAAGAACGTCGACGACGTGCGCGAGAGCCCGTCCCTCGTCCTGATGGAGATGCTGGAGGAGCGCGGCGCGATCATCGACTACCACGACCCCTTCGTGCCGGTGATGCGACGGACCCGCAAGCACGGCGAATTCGAGGGGCGTCGCTCGATCGCGTGGAGCCGGACCGCTCTGGAGCGCTACGACGCGGCGCTGATCGCCACGGACCACGACGCGGTCGACATCCAGATGCTGGTCGAGACCGTGCCGCTGGTCGTCGACAGCCGCGGCGCGACGCGCAAGCTGTCGCCCGAGCTGCAGGCGCGGGTCGTCAGGGCCTGAGGGGCTTGCTCGGGGCGTCGGGGCGGGGGTGATCGTGTCAGGGGCGGCTCAGAACCAGCGCTCGCGGACATAGACGGTGTCGCCGGGCATCAGCGGATCCGTCGGAACCATCCGCCCGGTGAGGATCTGGCCGCCGCTCTCCCGCGTCACGTCCATGCTGTCCTGCTCGGCGCGGGGCGTATAGCCGCCGGCGACCGCGATGGCGTTCTGGACCGTCATGCCCGGGACGTAGGTGTATTGCCCGCCATTGGCGACCTCGCCCATGATGAAGAACGGTCGGTACTGCTCGACCTGCACCGTCACGTCCGGCTTGTTGAGATAGCCTTCGGCGAGGCGCTGGGTGATCTCCTGGCGCACCTGTTCGGGGCTGCGGCCGCGGGCGGGAACCTCGCCGACCAGCGGCAGCGCGACGAAGCCCGCCTTGTCGACGGCGTAGCTGTTGGTCAGGCCCTCCTCGCCGAAGACGACGACCTTCAGTCTGTCGCCGCTGTCGAGGCGGTACGGCTGCTCGATGCTCTGGTGGAACGCGTCGGGTGCCGGCGTGTAGGACGCGCAGGCCGGAAGAAGCATCAGGGCCGAGAGGGCGAGGATTGCCAGCCGCAGGTGTTTCATGAAGCGCTTGCCCGTTGAGCGGACGCAGGATGACGACCGCATGGCTCGGGTATTAATTCGTTAGGGTTAAGCTCCGGTAAATCCGGGGTCGCGAAGACGCCGTGGAAAGCAACTTAACCGGACCGTTACGTCTGGCGTGCAGTCTCCTGCGCAACCTGAAGCGCCTGTCTGGAGTTCGCGCTCGGGGGTCGCCGGCGGATGCCCGGCGGGATCTCGCGTCCCGCTGGAGCCGCGATGCCGGTCGATCGTCGGTGACGCGCTCCTCATCGCCCTGCCGGAGAGACGTGATGATCACCGACCAGTCGACCGCCATGATGGCCACCGTTGATGCCAGGGGGGACGCCGCCGGGGACGAAAGCGGGGACGATGCCCGCAAGGGGCACGCCCGCCACGGTTCGCAGCCGAAGGGGCCCGCGGCGGCAGGTCGCCAGGGTGCGGGCGGGGCTGGCTCAAAGACCCCTGCGGGCCAGCCGTCCGGAAGCGACGCCGCCGCGCCAGGCGAGCAGATCGCGACCGCCAACGAACTCGCCTCGGCGGTGCAGGGCACCGACATCTTCCGGCTCGTGGTGGTCTCGACCCATCGCGACCTCGGCAGCCTCGGGGGCCTGGAACTGGCGCGCCGGCTCTCCGGCGCCGGCCGCGCGACGGTGCTGATCGACCTGACGCCGAACGGCTCGCTCGCCGCGCGCATGGGCCTGCCGCAGGACTGCAGCGGCTACGGCGACCTCCTGTCCGGCGGTGCGGGGCTGGCGGAGGTGATCTACCGGGACCACTACACCTCGACCCACTTCGTTCCCTCGGGCGGCTTCGAACTCGAGACGGCCGACACCGCGGCCCTCGAGCATCTCGTGACCGTCCTCGATGCCTTCGCCGAGGCCTACGACTACACGGTGATCGAGGTCGAGGCGCTGGACGTCCCCGACCTTCCGGCGCTGCTCGACGAGCACACAGCCGTCGTCATCGCCGGCCTGCCGCATGTGGACGACCGGATGATCGACGTCGCCGACGAACTCCGCCAGATCGGGATCGAGGACATCGTCTTCATGCCGATGCTGCGCCGCCAGGGCGAGGGCTGAGAGCCGAGAGGGGAAGGCGGGGGCCTCAGCCCTTCGGCTTCGTCTCCATCCAGCGAATCAGGACCATCGCGGGCACGACCCAGAGAATGCCGGTGAAGAAGAAGTAGAGAAGGTGGACCCAGCCGCTCGCATCCGCCAGATGCAGCGAGGCATAGGCGGTCGCCAGGACGGCATAGACGACGACGAGCAGGATCAGGACGATCGTGCCGATGAACTTCTTCAGCCTGACCGGCATCGTTGCCTCCCTGGAGCTGTGTCGAGGTTGCGCCCGCCGCCGGGCCTTCACGGCCTTGCGACCGTTCGCCCCACGGCTCGTTCTTGATCGCGGCCGCCTTTGGGTGCAAAGCCGTCATCCATGAGCACCCTTGCCTATAGCCTCGAACACCAGCCCGCAACCAGCCGCGAACGCGACAGAAAAGCCGTGCGCCTCTGGCTCTACGTCGTCGCGCTGGTGGTCTTCGCCCTCGTCGTCGTCGGCGGCGCGACGCGCCTCACCGAATCCGGCCTGTCGATCACCGAATGGAAGCCGATCCATGGCGTGATCCCGCCCTTGTCGGCCGCGGAATGGCAGGAAGAGTTCGAGCTCTACAAGAAGATCCCGCAATACGACCAGATCAATCGCGGGATGAGCCTCGACGGGTTCAAGACCATCTACTGGTGGGAATGGAGCCATCGGCTGCTCGCCCGCGGCGTCGGCATCGTCTTCGCCCTGCCGCTCGCCTTCTTCTGGATGACGGGGCGGCTGGAGCCGTTCCTGAAGCCGCGGCTCGTCGGCCTGCTCTGCCTCGGCGGCCTGCAGGGGGCGATCGGCTGGTGGATGGTGGCCTCGGGCCTCGTCGACCGCACCGAGGTCAGCCAGTACCGGCTCGCCACCCATCTGACGATCGCCTGCATCATCTTCGCGGCAACGCTCTGGGTGGCGCGGGGGCTGAAGGCGCGACCCCATGTGGAAAGAGCGCCTGGTTTCTCGAGACGCTTTGCGATCGCTCTGCTCGGCTTGGCACTCGTCCAGATCTATCTCGGCGGCCTCGTCGCGGGGCTGCGGGCCGGGCTCATCTACAACACCTGGCCGCTGATGGACGGTTCGCTGATTCCCTCCGGCCTCCTGGCGATGGAGCCGGTCTGGCGGAACTTCTTCGAGAGCCATCTGACCGTGCAGTTCGTCCACCGCTGCGGCGCCTATCTGCTGCTTGCGGCAGCTCTCGCCCACGCGCTGACGCTGTGGCGCGCTGAGCCGGGCACGCGGCATGCGCGAGGGGCGGTCGTTCTTCTCGGCCTCGTTGTCGCCCAGGCGGGGATCGGCATCGCTACGCTTTTGATGGTCGTGCCGATCGATCTGGCGCTGATGCACCAGGCCGGCGGGCTGATCGTGCTGGCGGCGGCGGTGATCCATGCGCGCAGCCTGCAGGGCGGGTATCCGGCGGTGGGCGCCCGGCCTGCGGCCCTGACCGCCTGACGGTCATTGCGAGGACGGGCGGGCCGCATTTTTTCATCTGCCTGCCGATGCCGTGCGGCATCGGCTACGACACCAAGTCCGTCGAAGAACCGGCATCTCGTAGAGGCAGTGCGCCGACCCCGTCCCGCCCTCAGTCGTAATCGACGACGCCGTCCAGCGCGTAGTGCTTGACGGTTTTGCGGTTGGCGATCAGCGTCTCGACGCTCGGCTCGCCCGTCATGGCCCTTGCGATGGCGAGCTTGGTCGCCTCGTAATTGGTCCGGTAGAGATCCGCCTGGTCGAGCTCGGCATGGTCGGCGCAGCGCGGATCGAGCCAGATCATGATGATCATGCAGATCTCGTCGGCCATCTCCTTCGGCAGCGTGCCGTCGATGAGGCAGTCGACGATGGCGTCGCCCGTCGCCGCCTGGACCACGCCGCCGAGGAGTTCGACATAGGCGAGCGATTCGATCGTCGCCTTGGTGGTCATCATCGTGGCCGGGCGGACCATCTGGTTGATGTCGCGCACGACGAACATGCGGGTGTGGCCCTGGACCTGGCCCATCATGCCGGCGAAGGCCTGGCCGACCGGCCCCTTCACCGAGCCGATCAGCACCTCCGGCATGGCGTCGGTATATTGGCCCTCGGCCGCGAGCACCGTCGCCTCGCCGGTGCGGAACCAGATCTCGTTCATCGTCTGTCGCCCTTCGTCTCGAAGACAGGAGTTGTCCGCCAGCGATGCGACAGTCGCGGGCGAAGCGCAATCGTCTCGCCGCTGTCCGAGCCCGATCGGAGCATTTGCGAGCGGATTTTTTTCGCGTTCGGCCGAGGCAGCCGAAAGGCCCGCGATCACGGACGGTTGCACGAAGCTTTGAACGGTGAGGGGGCCGATTTCGGCGCTCCGTCGCTCGCCTGACGCGGATCGTCCCTTACCCTTGCGCCTGACGAGATTTCAGAGGAGGGACCAGCATGACGATCACCGCCAGGCTCGCATTCGGGACTGCATTGGGTGCCGCACTCGCGGCCGTTGCCGCCGCGCCGGCCATGGCCGGCGAATCGGTGACCTACCAGGCCGCCGGCGCCGACTACGAGGGCTACTACGCCCCCGCCAGCGGCGAGGCGAAGGGCCTCGTCCTCGTCATCCACGACTGGGACGGCCTCACCGACTACGAGAAGAAGCGCGCCGACATGCTGGCCGAGCTCGGCTACGACGCCTTCGCCCTCGACATGTTCGGCAAGGGCAACCGGCCGGAGAGCATGGACGCGCGCAAGGCCGAGACCGGCAAGCTCTACGAGGACCGGGAAGCCATGCTCACCCGCGTCACCGCAGGCCTCGAAACGGCGCGCGAGCAGTCGGGCGAGACCGAGGCGGTGGTCATGGGCTACTGCTTCGGCGGGGCCGGCGTCCTCGAACTCGCCCGCTCCGGGAAAGCGGAGAACGTCGCCGGCTACGCCAGCTTCCACGGCACGCTGGCGACGCCCGAGGGGCAGAGCTATCCGGACGGCACCGCGCCGATCCTGATCGCCCAAGGCGGCGGCGACACCTCGGTGACGGTCGACGAGGCGACGGCGCTCGCCAAGACGCTGGAGGAGAAGGGCATCACCTACGAACTCGAGGTCTATTCCGGCGCGCCGCACGCCTTCACCGTGTTCGGCTCCGATCGCTACCGCGAGGTGGCGGACGAGGAGTCGTGGGAGGCGTTCCAGAGCTTCATGACGCGGTATCTGGCGAAGGAGAGCTGAGCTCTTACGATCGTCTCATTCAGATCTCGAATTGCCGGCCTGTCGGAAACGACTGGCCGGCGATTTGCGTTTGACGGTCGCTCAACCTGGAACGCGAATGGCTAGATGGCGAGACGCCAAGGCCTGAGTTATTGTCTCCGTGCGTTGTGGAATTGAGGGCCTCTCATGTCTGAACTCACGATCAAGCTGTCGGAAGAGATGGAAGGCTTTGTTCGACGAAAGGTGGCGTCGGGGGAATACGAGAGTTCGAGCGAAGTGATCGAGGAGGGCCTGAGGGCTCTCAATCGCGGAGACGATGATCTGGAGCGCTGGCTCCAGGAGGACGTCGTGCCGACCTATGACCGCATGAAGCGTGACCCGTCGCGCGGTTTTTCAGCGGCGGAAGTCAAAGAGGAACTCGCTGCAAGACGCGCTCGCCGCAACGCTCGCTGACTGGCGGTGCGTGCGGTCATCTTCTCTTTCGAAGCGACAGAGCATTTGGACGCCATCGAAGGTTACATCGCCGCGCGAAGCTCCGTGACGACTGCCGCAGCTTTCGTTGATTCCATCATCGAGTATTGCGCCGGCCTGACGCAATTCCCCGATCGCGGGCGGGCACGAGACGATCTCCGGCCCGGTCTCCGCCTGGTGGGGTTTCGTCGACGGGTGACGATTGCCTTTTCGGTCGATCCGCAGGCTGTCACGATCCTCGGTGTCTACTGGGGCGGGCGCAATGTCGACTCTTGGCTCGGCGACCACTGATCGATGCCGCCGAACCGATTGTCGCTCAAGGAAACAGCGGCAGCTGCTCGATGCCCGTCGTCTCCTCGATGCCGTAGGCGACGTTGAAGTTCTGGATCGCCTGTCCGGCGGAGCCCTTCACCAGATTGTCCAGCGTCGAGATGACGATCGCCCGGCCGGGGATGCGGTCCGGGACGACGTTGACGACGACGTAGTTCGAGCCGCGCACCATCTGGGTCTGGGGCAGGACGCCTTCGTCGGCGACGGTGACGAAGGGCTCCTTCGCATAGGTCTCGACGAGCTGGTCGCGCAGGTCGTCCGCGGTTGCTCCGGTGGCGAGCTTGACGTAGCTGGTGCAGAGCTCGCCCCGGCTCATCGGGATGAGGTGGGGGGTGAAGTTGACGCGCAGGTCGGCGATTCCGGCGGCAAGCCCGACCTCCTGCTCGATCTCGGCCATGTGCCGGTGCTTGCCGACGGCATAGGGGGACAGACCCTCACCGGCCTCGCAGAAGAGGGTGTTCTCCTTCAGTCCGCGGCCGGCGCCGGAGACGCCGGATTTGGCGTCGATGACGATGTCGGACGCATCGATCAGCCGGGCTTTGGCGAGTGGGATCAGCGACAGGAGGACGGCCGTCGGGTAGCAGCCGGGGCAGGCGATCAGCCGGGCGTCGCGGATCGCGTCGCGGTAGACCTCGGTCAGGCCGTAGACGGCCTCGGGCTGGATGTCGGTGGCCGTGTGCTCGACATTGTACCAGTCCTGGTAGATCGCCGGATCGCGCAGCCGGAAATCCGCCGACATGTCGATGATCTTGACGTTCGGATGGCTGGAGAAGATCTCGCGGGTGATCTTGTGGGTGGTGCCGTGCGGCAGGCCGCAGAACACCGCGTCGACGGAACCCCAGTCGGCCTCGTCGACGGTGACGAGATCCGGCAGGTCGATGTGGGCGAAGTGGCGGAAGACGGCGCGCATCGGCTTGCCGGCATGGCTGTTCGCGGTCAGGACCGCGATCTCCATGTTCGGATGGCGGGCGGCGAGGCGCACCAGATCGGCGCCCGTGTAGCCGCTGGCGCCGAGAACGCCGATCCTGATCTTCTCAACCATGGCCGTCTCCGTGGATTGCCGGGCGGGCTGGCTCGATCGCATGGGGCGCCCGGGAATGCGGCGGGTTTACAGCATTTGCCGGCCGCGTCCAGAGGGGCGGCGCGTCCGAGTGCAGACGGCTAGGCCCCGACCGCGGCGATCAGCGTCTCGACGACATGGTCCTGCGCCTCCGCGCCGAGATAGGCGTGCATCGGCAGGCTGATGACGTCCCGCGACAGGGCATCGGAGACGGGAAGTTCGCCGCGCGCCACCGGAAAATGCCGATAGGCGGTCTGGCGGTGCAGGGGCTTGGGATAATAGATCGCCGTTGGGACGCCGGCCTCGCGCAGCCGCGCCTGGACGGCCGTGCGGTCGACGCCCTCCGGCAGGCGCACCGTGTACTGGGCCCAGGTCGAGACGGCGTCGCGCAGCAGCGCCTGGGGCGTCACGGCGCCGGCGAGCCGGTCGGTGTAGCGCGCCGCGATGCGGGCACGCGCCTCGATCTCGTCCTCGAAGATCGCCAGCTTCTCGAGCAGGATCGCCGCCTGCAGCGTATCCATGCGGCCGTTCATGCCGATGCGGATGTTGTCGTATTTGTCGTCGAGATTCTGGCCGTGGACGCGCAGCGAGGTCATGATCGCCGCAAGCTCGCCGTCATTGGTCTGGACGGCACCGCCGTCGCCATAGCAGCCGAGCGGCTTGGCCGGAAAGAAGCTGGTCGACACGACGTCGGCCCAGACGCTGGACATCTTGCCGTCGATCGTGCCGCCATAGCCCTGCGCGGCGTCGGAGATGAGCTTGAGGCCGTGCGCGTCGGCGACCTTGCGGATCGCCGGATAGTCCGCCGCCTGGCCGAAGAGATCGACCGCGATGATCGCGCGGGGCTTCAGCTTGCCTTCCGCCTCGACCTCGGCGATCGCGGCCTCGAGGCTGTCGACGTCCATGTTGAAGGTCGCAGCGTCGACATCGACGAAATAGGGCGTCGCGCCGAGCCAGGCGACGACCTCGGCGGTCGCGGCGAAGGTGAAGCTCGGGCAGAAGATCGCATCGCCCGGCCGGATGTCCCAGGCCATCAGGGGCAAGGCGAGGGCGTCGGTGCCCGACGCGCAGGTGAGCGTGTGCTCCATGCCGTAGAAGCGCGACAGCTCGGCTTCGAGCTCGCGCATTTCCGGCCCCATGATGAAGGCGCCGTGGTCGAGCACGGCGGCGATCCGCCGGTCGACGCCGGCCCGGATCCGGTCGCGCTGGGTGGCAAGATCGATGAAGGGAATGGTCTGCATGCTCGGGGGCCCCTCGGAGAACGGGTGGACAGCGCGAATCGCCTGGGCTGGCCAGGCAGAGAGGTGAGCCAAAATCGGCCGCGGTGCCACTCAAGTTTGGTGTCGCAAGCTTACGACGGTGATGGATCGCGAGCTTCTTCTGCCGGTTTCACGTCGCGTGGGCCTTCTTTTCTGCCAGAATGCCGAGGACGTACATGGCCACCGTCGAGCCGGCGATGGCGGTGATGTCGGCGTGGTCGTAGGGCGGCGACACCTCGACGACGTCGGCGCCGATAAGCTGCAGGTTCTTCAGATGCCGCAGCACCGCCAGCATCTTCGCGCTGGACGGGCCGCCGGCGACAGGGGTGCCGGTGCCGGGCGCGAAGGCGGCGTCGAGGCAGTCGATGTCGAAGGTGAGATAGACGTCGGTGCCGCCGGTGCGCGCATGGATCCGCTCGGCGATCGCGGCGCTCGTCATCTCCTCGATGGTCTCGCCGCCGAGGATCTCGATGCCGCAGGTCTCCGGCGCATGGGTGCGGATGCCGACCTGGATGGAGGTCGCCGGGTCGATCAGCCCGTCCACGACGGCCTGGGCGACGAAGGAGCCGTGATCGACGCGGGGGCTGCCGTCCGCCCCGCTGGCGACGGGCCAGGTGTCCTGATGGGCGTCGAACTGGAGGAGCGACAGCTTGCCGCGGCGTTCCGCATGGGCCTTCAGGAGCGGGTAGGTGATCGAGTGATCGCCGCCGAGGGTCAGGAGGAAGCCGGTGGCTTTCAGGATGGAAGCTGCCTCAGCCTCGATCGTCGCATGGGCGGTCTCCGGCAGGCGGTAGTCGAGCCGGCAGTCGCCATAGTCGGCGACCGCGAGGGAGGCGAAGAGATCCCGGTCGAAGGGATATTGCGGATCGTTGTCGAAGATCGCGGAGGCTCGCCGCAGCGCCTGCGGCCCGAAACGGGCGCCCGGGCGATTGGACACGGCGCTGTCGAAGGGCACGCCCCAGACGGTGACGTCGGTGCCCGAGACGTCCTTGGTATAGCGCCGGCGCATGAAGGAGAGGGCGCCGGCATAGGTCGGATCGCTCGCCGCGCCGGTGGCGCTTTCGGCGGTGAAAGCGTGATCGATGGATTTGCCGGACATGTCTCGGGCCTCTCGTCAGGTCTCGTCGCCGACGCAGTTAGGGCGGGGCGGCGAAAAGTCGGACCGGTCGGCGCAAGGATGCGACAGGCGGTGGATTTTCTCGGCCATCGGACGTCACGGTCGCGCAAGAGCCTCGCCGCGCGGCAAACAGCGCTTGCGTCATCGCCCGTCGCGGTCCACTTTGACGTAAACGTCAATCGGAGGAGACGAACCATGGCCGGCACCTTGAACGGCAAGACCATCTTCATGTCCGGCGGATCGCGCGGCATCGGCCTCGCCATCGCGCTGAGGGCGGCGCGGGACGGCGCCAACGTCGTCATCGCGGCGAAGACCGACCAGCCGCATCCGAAGCTGCCCGGCACGATCCACACCGCCGTCGCGGAGATCGAGGCAGCGGGCGGCAAGGGGCTCGCGGTGCTCTGCGACATCCGCGACGACGCCCAGGTGGAGGCCGCGGTCGAAAAGGCCGTCGCGCATTTCGGCGGCATCGACATCTGCGTCAACAACGCCTCGGCGATCCAGCTGACCGATACGCTGTCGACCGACATGAAGCGCTACGACCTGATGAACGGCGTGAATGCGCGGGGCACGTTCCTCGTCTCCAAATGCTGCATCCCGCATCTGAAGAAGGCCGAGAACCCTCATATCCTGACGCTGTCGCCGCCCCTCGACATGCAGGCGAAGTGGTTTTCCGGCCATGTCGCCTATTCGATGGCGAAGTTCGGCATGTCGATGGTGACGCTGGGGCTCGCCGAGGAGCTGAAGGCCGACGGCATCGCCGCCAACTCGCTCTGGCCGCTGACGGTGATCGACACGGCGGCGGTGAGGAACGTCCTCGGCGGCGCGCCGCTGGCCTCGATGAGCCGGTCGGCAGACATCGTGGCGGACGCCGCGCATGCGATCCTGACGAAGCCGTCTCGCGAGTATACCGGGCGCTTCCTCGTCGACGAACTCGTCCTGATGGAGGAAGGCGTCACCGACTTTGCCAAATACGGCCCCGAGACCGGCGTGCCGATGGCTGACTTCTTCGTGCCGGACGAAGCGTTCGAGACGGCCCTGACGAAGGTGAAGCGCCAGCCGATTGGGTGATGGTCGCCGGGGCGGTCCCGAAGCCCCTCATCCTGAGGTGTGAAGCCGGCCTGTGGCCGGCGGAGCCTGGAAGGGCGAGGGGCGTCATGCGCCGAGTTCGACGCGCCGGAGCACGCTGGCGTAGGCGCCCCGCGCCCTCGCCCTTCGAGGCCGCCTGCGGCGGCACCTCAGGATGAGGGCGCTCGGGTTTCGATGTTCAAGGCGCCTGTTTTCGCCAGATGGCGGGGCCGAACCCAACGCAGAACGGCCGTGGCGGGAAAACCCTGCCACGGCCGTTCTCGATTCGCTCGATCCGAAAGGTGCCTCGAACGCCGGGGGCGTCCGGAAGCCGGCTCTTACTTGATCTTGGTCTCGCGGAACTCGACGTGCTTGCGCGCGATCGGGTCGTACTTGGTCTTGGTCATCTTGTCGGTCATCGTGCGCGAGTTCTTGCTCGTCACGTAGAAGAAGCCGGTGTCCGCGGTGGAGAGCAGCTTGATCTTGATGGTGGTCGCCTTGGCCATGGTCTTCCTCGAATGATGCTACGCAGGAACGATCCCGGTCGGGCAAACCCCTTCCGCAATCGACCGCTGGCCTGCGCCGGTGGATGTGTCGCCGGCCGAGCCGCATGGCGTTCCGCGTATGATAGCGGGCTGCCCGTCGCTCGGCGCCGGTCAATTCGGCCGGACAATAGCCATGGGCGCCTCACTGTCAAGGGTGGAACGCCGGTTCGAACGCATCTTGCGCCCGCTACGGCCGCGCCGCGAACATCCGCGCGATGGCGAGGGTCAGGTAGATCGCGAAGAACATCGCCAGCGACCAGGCAAAGCCGTTCGGCCCGAACAGATCCATGGCCGTGCCGATCACCTGCGGGCCGACGAGCATGCCGATGGAATAGCAGAAGATGAAGGCGGCGTTGGCGTCGGCAAGGTCCGCCGCCGGCAGCCGGGCGCCGAGATGGGCGAGGCCGACGGTATAGAGGCCGGCGACGACGCCGCCCCACAGGAACAACACGCCCGCCATCAGCCACCAGTCCTCGGCGAGGATCGGCAGGCAGAGCGTGCCGACGAGCCCGACGCCGGCGCAGATCGACAACAGCGTGCGGCGGTCCCGGACGCGGTCCGACATCAGCCCGATCGGGATCTGCATCAGGACGTTGCCGATGCCGATGGCCGTCAGGAGCTGGGCAGCGGAGGATTCGGTGAAGCCGACACGCTCGCCGAAGACGGGAAACAGCGTGAAGCCGCCGGCCTCGACCGCGCCGAAGATCAGCACCGCGCCGGTGGCGGTCGGGACTGCGAAGATGTAGCGCCAGAACGAGCCCTGCTTGCGGTCCTTGGAGATGATCGGCTGGCGATGCCAGGCGATGAGGAGCGGGATCGCCGAGGCGAGGATGACGCCCGCCCCGATGCCGAAGGGCAGGAAGCCCTCCGAGCCGGTCTGGGAGAAGATCCAAGGCCCGAACGCGAAGCCGAGCGACAGAACGGTCGCATAGATGCCGAGGACCAGCCCGCGCTTGCGCGGCGGGGCCGCCGCGTTGATCCAGAACTCCGACAGCACGAACAGCGCCGTGATCGCGAAGTGGAACACCAGGCGGAGCGGAAACCACATCCAGAATTCGCTGAAGACGTAGAAGCCGACCGACGACAGGCAGGCGAGGATGATGGAGATGAGCATCGTCAGGCGAACGCTCAGCCGCGCCGCGATCGGCGTGATGGTGGCGGCAGCCAGAAGGGAGGCGGCGCCGGCAACGGCCGCGTTCAGGCCGATCATCGAGGAGGAGATGCCGCGCCGCTCGAGAATCACCGAGAGCAGCGGCAGGCCGAGGCCGAGGGCGATGCCGACCGCGCTGATCGAGGCGATGGCCGCCGCGGCGGATCGCCAGTCGACGGATTGGAGTTCCGCTTCGGCTTCGGCGACGATGTCGTCCGCAGTCGATCGTTCCACGATTCTATTCCCGACCCTGATGTTCCGTCCGACCCCGCCATGCCGTCGCACCGCCCGGCCGAGCGGCACTCCGGCCGGCCTGCCGATCGCAAGCCGTGGCGGTCGCCGTCAAGGCTCCTGAAGGCGTTCGCGCCACGGGGTCGGACAGGATCGTCATGGTCAGATCAGGTCTTTCTGGAAGCGGCCGTCGACGACGCGGTAGAACGGCATTCTGCATGAAACATCCAGCCACGAACCGTCGGCGATCCGTGTCATGACGTCGCCGAGAACCGTGCGGGTGATCGGCGCCAGGGAGTAGTCATCGAGCGCCGTCACCGAAACCCATCGAATCTCGTCGAATTCGTCGGTGGGCGGGTCGAAGACCTCGCTGATAGCGGCCAGACGTGAGGCATTGATGACGAAGAACCGCGTATCGAAGCGGCGCGGCGCGCCCTCCGGCGTGATCGCCCTGGCGATCGGCACCAGCCACGAGGCCGCGGGGGCGAGGCCGCGCTCGGCGAAGGCGGCGAAGGAGGCGGGGAAGGAGGCGGGGAAGCTGGCCGCGACCGGCGCCTCGTGGCCGATCAGGAGCCCGGTCTCCTCGAAGGTCTCGCGAATCGCCGCCAGCGGGAGCGCCGCGGCATGGCGTGAGGTGAAGCCGCCGGAAACCGCGCCCGACAGGCGGGCGAGGGCGTCGTCGCCGAGGGGAAGGGCCGCCGCGAGGTCGAGATCCTCGGCCTCGACCCGCCCGCCCGGAAAGACGAAGCGGTTGGCCATGAAGACGTGGGCGCGGCCTCTGAGGCCCATCAGCACGCGGGGCGTCGCCGCGCGCTCGTCGACGATGATCAGCGTCGCGGCATCGCGCACCGTCGTCGCGGCGCCATCGCCCGCTCCGGCCGAGATTTGCAGGCGCTCGGCCTCGAGCGTCTCCAGCCGCGCGTCGCTGGTCACCCGAATTCCTCCTCGGGCTCTGCGGTGTCGGAAAAGCCGCCCATCCTCAGCGCCCATTGCAGGCCGATGGTCGCGCCCTTCAGGGGCTGCATCAGGGCGAGGCTGAGGAGCACCGTGACGGGAACCCAGACGGCCAGATGCTGCCACATTGTCAGCTGGACCGTTTCCTCCACCGCCATGAAGCCGGCAACCACGATGTGGCCGACGATGAAGATGGTGAGATAGGGTGGCAGGTCGTCGGCCCGGTGGTGATGGATCTCGAGGCCGCACGCGTCGCACTCGTGGACCGACTTGACGAACCCCTTGAACAGGCGCCCTTCGCCGCAGCGCGGACAGCGGCACTTGAAGCCACGCCAGAGCGAGGTGCCGAGCGGGCGGTCTGCGGAAGGCCGCCATTCGCCGGCTTCGGCGGGGGCCGCGTTGTGCGTGTCACTCATCTGCGTTTCCTTACCTTCGATCCTGCATTCCGGTCGCGGGCCTTCGACCGACCGCGGCCTTGCGTCTTGTGGAACGAGCCCGTCGAGCGCGACAGCTTGCGGGGCTCGCTCAGCATCTCGAACTGCAGGGACCCTGCCAGCGGCAGCGCCTCGACGAGGCGCACCTCGACCGTGTCGCCAAGGCGATAGCCATGGCCGGAGCGGTCGCCGACGAGGCTGCGGGAGACCTCGTCGAAGTGGAAATACTCGTTGCCGAGGGTGGAGATCGGGACGAAGCCGTCGGCGCCATAGGTCGGCAACTGGACGAACAGGCCGGACTTGGTGACGCCGGCGACGCGCCCCTCGAAACTCTCGCCGACGCGCTCGGCCAGGTGATGGGCGATCAGCCGGTCGACGGTGTCGCGCTCGGCCGCCATCGCCCGGCGCTCGGCCCGCGAGATCTCCTCGGCGGTCTCCGCCAGGAGTTCCTCGTCCTCCTTCGACAGGCCGCCTTCGCCGAGACCCAGCGCCGTCACCAGCGCACGGTGGACGATGAGGTCGGCATAGCGGCGGATCGGCGAGGTGAAATGGGCGTAGCGGGCGAGATTGAGCCCGAAATGGCCGAGATTGTCCGGCGTGTAGACCGCCTGGGACTGCGACCGCAGCACCACCTCGTTGACCAGCGATTCGTTGTCGCCGCCCTTCACCCGCGACAGGATCTGGTTGAAGTGGGAGGGGCGCAGCGACCCGGCCTTGGCGAGCGGGATCTCCAAAGTGTTCAGGAATTCGCGCAGCCCTTCGAGCTTGGACAGGGACGGCGCGTCGTGGGCGCGGTAGATCAGCTGCTGGCGCTTGTTCTCGAGAGCCTCGGCCGCGGCGACGTTGGCGAGGATCATGAACTCCTCGATCAGCTTGTGGGCGTCGAGGCGCATCGGCACGACGACTGTCTCGACCCGGCCCGCCGCATCGAGCTTCAGGCGCCGCTCCGGCAGGTCGAGATCGAGTGGCTGACGACGCTCGCGGGCGAGGCGGACGAGCCGGTAGGCCTGCCACAGCGGCTTCAGCACGGTCTCGAGGACGTCCGGCTCGACGTCGCCGCCGGCCCCGTCGATCGCCGCCTGCGCCTGCTCATAGGCGAGCTTGGCGCGGCTGCGCATCATGATGCGGTGGAACTCGTGCCGCCGCTTCTCGCCATCGGCGCCGATGACGAGGCGCACGGCGAGGGCAGGGCGGTCGACCCCCTCCTTCAGCGAGCAGAGATCGTTGGAGATGCGCTCCGGCAGCATCGGCACGACGCGGTCGGGGAAATACACCGAATTGCCGCGGATGCGGGCCTCGTTGTCGAGCCGCGAGCCCGGCCGGACGTACCAGGAGACGTCGGCGATGGCGACGGTGACGACGAAGCCGCCGGCATTCGCCGGATCCTCGTCCGGCACGGCATGGACCGCGTCGTCGTGGTCCTTGGCGTCGGCGGGGTCGATGGTGACGAGGGGGAGGCTCCGCCAATCCTCGCGCTGCTTCATGCTGGCCGGACCGGCCTGTTCCGCCTCTTCGAGGACGGCCTTCGGGAAGACGTGGGGTATCCCGTGGGCGTGGAGCGCGATGGAGGAGATCGCCCGTTCGGAGGCGATCGAGCCCACCACCTCGATGACGGTGGCGACCGGAAGCCCCATCCGGTGCCGCGGGCCGGCCTCGACCTCGACGAGGTCGCCGTCCCTGGCATCCTTCGTGTCGCCGGGCGGGATCGTGAATTCGGACTGCTTGCGCTCGACCGGCTCGACCCGGCCGCCGCCGCCGGGCGTCGCCCGGAACACGCCGAGCGCCAGGCTGCGGCGCTTTTCGAGGACGCGGATGATCCGGAGATGGCGCTCCTCGCCCTCGTCCTCGACGACGCGGGCGAGCACCCGCTCTCCGACCCCCGGCGCCGGGCCCTTGTCGCGGTCGACGCGGACGGGAACCGTCGGCGGATCGCCGTCCTCGGTCCGGTCCCAGGTGACGGGTTCGGCGAGGAGGGCGCCGTCCTCGTCGCGGCGGCGGATCTCGAAGACGCCCACCGGCGGCAGCGCGCCCGGCGTCTTGAACCGCCGGCGGTCACCGGCCAGAACGCCCTCGGACTGCAGTTCGGCAAGGAACATCTTCAGGGCGATGCGATCGTCACCCTTGACGCCGAACGCCTTGGCGATCTCGCGCTTGGACGCGCGGCCGGGATTGTCGGCGACGAAGCGCAGCACCGCCTCTCTGGTCAGCGCCGGCACCTCGTCCTGGCCGGGTTTGCGTCGCGCCATGGCCTCAGTCCGCGTCCCAGGGGACGCTGTCGGAAGCGTCCGCCGGAACCTTCGTCTTCGCGGCCGCGCCGGGCTTCGCGGCCGCCGCCGGCTTGGCCTTCGCCGCCGGCTTGGCCTTGGCCGAAGTCTTGGCCGAAGTCTTGGCCGGAGCCTTCGCTGGCTTCGCCGCGCCGTCCTCCGCCGCGTCGTCCTTGCCGTTCGTCGTCTTCTTGGCGGCTGCCTTCTTCGCCGGCGCCGCCTTCTTCTTGGCGCCGGAGGTCTTGGCGCCGGTCTTCTCGGCCCGCTCGCTGAGGATCTGGATCGCCTCTTCCAGCGTGACCGACGCCGGATCCTTGCCCTTCGGCAGGGTGGCGTTGATCTTGCCGGTGTTCACATAGGGGCCGAAGCGGCCGTCGCGCACGGTGATCTCGCCGCCGAGCGTCGGGTGCTCGCCGAGGGTGGCGAGCGCCGCAGGCTTGCCGCGGCCGCGCGCACCCTTTTCCTTCTTTTCGGCGATGACGGTGACGGCGCGGTTGAGGCCGACCTCGAAGACGTCCTCGATGGTGTCAAGATTGGCGTACATGCCGTCATGCTGCAGGAACGGCCCGTAGCGGCCGAGACCGGCAAGAATTGGCTTGCCGCTTTCCGGATGCACGCCCACCTCGCGCGGCAGCGACAGCAGGCGCAGCGCCTTCTCCAGGTCGATCTCCGAGGCCTGCCAGCCCTTGGGCAGGGACGAGCGCTTGGCCTCCTTGGCCTCGCCGCGCTGGACATAGGGTCCGAAGCGGCCGGAGCGCAGCGTCACCGGCTCGCCGGTCTCGGGGTCGGTGCCGAGATCCTTCGGCCCGTCGGCGGTCTCGCCGTCGGCGCCGTCCGCCGAGAAGCTCGTCCCGAGCTGCCGGGTATAGCCGCAGTCGGGATAGTTGGAGCAGCCGACGAAGGCGCCGAACTTGCCGAGCTTCAGGGACAGCTTGCCCTCGCCGCAACGCGGGCAGGCGCGGGGCTCCGTCCCGTCCTCGCGGGGCGGGAAGACCAGCGGCGCGAGTTCCTCGTTCAGGGCGTCGAGGACGTCGGAAACCCGCAGCTCCTTGGTGCCCTCCACATGGCTGGAGAAATCCTTCCAGAAGTCGCGCAGCACGTCCTTCCAGGCGAGCTCGCCGGCCGAGATCTTGTCGAGCTTCTCCTCCAGCTCGGCGGTGAAGTCGTATTCGACGTAGCGCTCGAAGAAATTGTGCAGGAAGGCGGTGACGAGGCGGCCCTTCGCCTCCGGCAGCAGCTTCTTCTTGTCGACGACGATGTATTCGCGGTCCTGCAGGGTCTGCAGGGTCGCGGCATAGGTCGAGGGGCGGCCGATGCCGAGCTCTTCCATCCGCTTGATGAGCGAGGCCTCGGAAAAGCGCGGCGGCGGCTCGGTGAAATGCTGGTCGGCATCGACCGAGCGGCGCTCGACGTTCTCCTTCGCCGCCATCTGCGGCAGCCGGGCGTCGTCGCCCTCGTCGTCGGTGTCGCTGGGCGATTTCGAATCGTCGCGGTGGTCGACATAGGCGGCGAGGAAGCCGTCGAACTTGATCACCTGGCCCGAGGCGCGGAGCTTGGCCGTCTTGCCGTCGCCCTTGGCATCGATGTCGACGGTGGTGCGCTCGATCTCGGCCGACGCCATCTGGCTGGCGATGCTGCGCTTCCAGACCATGTCGTAGAGGCGGAACTGGTCCGGGTCGAGGAAGCGCTTCACCTCCTGCGGGGTGCGGGTGAACTCGGTCGGTCGGATCGCCTCGTGGGCCTCCTGGGCGTTCTTCGCCTTGGTCGAATAGAAGCGCGGCTTGTCCGGGACATATTGCGGGCCGAAGCTGCCGCCGATCGCCTTGCGGGCGCCATCGACGGCCTCCGGCGCCATCTGCACGCCGTCGGTTCGCATATAGGTGATGAGGCCGACGGTCTCGCCGCCGAGATCGATGCCCTCATAGAGACGCTGGGCGACCTGCATGGTGCGCGAGGCCGAGAAGCCGAGCTTGGCCGAGGCGGCCTGCTGTAGGGTCGAGGTGGTGAAGGGCGGCCCGGGATTGCGCCGTGTCGGCTTGGCCTCGACGCTGTCGACCGTGAAGGTCGCCTGGTCGAGCATGCGCTTGATCGTGCCGGCGATGTCGCCGTTGCCGATGGTCAGGCGCTGGATCTTCTCGCCGTCGAACGCTGTCAGCCGGGCGTCGAAGCCGTCGCCGCGCAGCGTCGCCAGATGGGCGATGATCGACCAGTATTCCTCCGGCTTGAACCGCTCGATCTCGGCTTCGCGGTCGCAGACGAGGCGCAGCGCCACCGACTGGACGCGGCCCGCCGACCGGGCGCCCGGCAATTTGCGCCACAGGACCGGGGAAAGCGTGAAGCCGACCAGATAGTCGAGCGCGCGGCGGGCCAGATAGGCGTCGACCAGCGGCTCGTCGATCTGGCGCGGATTGGCCATGGCGTCGAGCACGGCCTTCTTGGTGATCGCATTGAACACGACCCGGCTGACCGGCTTCTTGCCGATCGCCTTCTTCTGGCGCAGCACCTCCAGCACATGCCAGGAGATCGCCTCTCCCTCGCGATCGGGGTCGGTGGCGAGGACCAGGGCATCCGCCCCCTTCACCGCCTGGGCGATCTCGTTGAGCCGCTTCTGGGAGGGTTTGCCGACCTCCCAGCTCATCTCGAAATCCTCGTCCGGACGCACCGACCCGTCCTTCGCCGGCAGGTCGCGGACGTGGCCGTAGGAAGCAATGACCTTGTAGCCGCTGCCCAGATATTTGTTGATCGTCTTCGCTTTTGCCGGCGATTCGACGATGACGACGTCCATAAGTATCCTGTTCGTGAAATGTCTTGGCAGATAAGGGCTCGGATCGCGCCGATTCGGTTCGGGAGCCGGCGCTGGGCATGCGTCAGATGGACAGTCCGGCCGGAACGGTCAAGTGCGGCGCGGAAAGCACCCCTGGCCGTTGCAACCATTACACGAAAATGTCTATAACCTCGCCATGAGTTGAAAACGTCATGGCCCTTGTCCTTTCCGCGACAGCAATTCGGGGGCTCCAGCGAGTTTAGGGGCGATGAGCAGCAGAACCGGCGAAATCCGCGAAAATCTCGAATATGTCCGCGACATGCTTGAGCAGCTCAAGGTTGTGTCAGGTGTCGCCCAAGGGGACATGCTCCTCTATTTTCTCGACATGGGGAAGCTGGAAGTCGACGAGCGGCTCGCGCGGCTCGAGGAAAGCTCCGGCGGCAAGGCGTCCGGACGGCCCGGCTGACCCGTCCCGGCCTTGCGGCCCGGGCTACAGCAGCAGCGACACCATGCCGGAGGGATGGCGCTCCAGCCGGCCCGCGAGGTCGAGCTCCAGGAGCACGAGCTGGACGATGCCGGGGCTCGATCCGGTATGGGCGATGATCTCGTCGATGGCGACGGGGGTGGGCCCGAGGGTCTCGACGATCCGCTCGCGCTCGCCGCGGACGGGCTCGTCGCCTGTTGCCTCGAGGGGCAGGCCCTCGAGCGGCGGACCGTCGCGGGCGGGCTCGTCCAGGGACCCGTCTTCCGATCCGTCGGCCCGCTCGGCCAGCGGCGTCAGCGCCTCGAGGACGTCGGCGGGCTCGCAGGCGAGGATCGCCCCGTCCCGGATCAGCCGGTTGGCGCCGGCCGCGCGGGGATCGAGCGGCGAGCCGGGAACCGCGAAGACCAGGCGGCCGAGTTCGCCGGCCAGCCGGGCGCTGATCAGCGAGCCGGACCGCAGCGCCGCCTCCACCACCAGAAGGCCGAGGGACAGCCCCGCGACCAGCCGGTTGCGGCGGGGAAAGTCGATGGCGCGCGCCGTCCAGCCGAACGGCATCTCCGACACCAGGGCGCCGCCATGGTCGATGATCTGGCGCATCAGCGGCCGATTTTCCTGCGGATAGGGACGGTCCAGCCCGCCGGCGAAGACGCCGACCGTCCCGGTGGCGAGCGCCGCGTCGTGGGCGGCGGCGTCGATGCCGCGGGCAAGGCCGGAGACGACGACGAAACCGGCACTGCCGACGCCGGTGGCGAAGATGCGGGTGAGCTTGATGCCGGACAGCGAGGCGTTGCGGGCGCCGACGATGGCGAGCGCCGGCCTGTCGAAGCATCCGGCGTCGCCCATCAGGGCGAGCACCGGCGGCGCGTGATCGACGGTTCGCAGATGCCTCGGATAATCCGGCTCGCCGAGGCAGACGAAGCGGGCGCCGAGTTTCTGCGCCCGGGCCATTTCCTCGGCGGCGGCAGTCTCGCCGCAGACGACGATCCGCCTGCCGCCGCGCGCCGCAAGGTCCGGCAGGGCCTCGAGGGCGGCGGCGGCGCTGCCGTAGCGGTTGATCAGTTCGCGGAAGGTGACGGGGCCGACATTCTCGCTGCGGATCAGCCGCAGCCAGGCGAGGCGCATCTCCTCGGTGAAGACGACGCCGCGCCGCGGCGCGGCGGGAAGGCTCATGGCGCGGCCCCCGCGCCCCGTTCGGAAACCGGCCGTCGTGGCCGCAGATCCTGTCGGGGGCGAGCGGTCCGCACGGGTGTCACGCCTTCTTCGCCCCGATCTTCGGCTCGCTGCCGGCGACGAGCCGGCGGATGTTGGCGTGGTGGCGGACATAGACGAGCACGGTGAGGATCGCCGTCAGGAGGGCCGCCGCCGGATAGCCGAGGAAGACATAGGCGATCGGGACGAGGAGCGTCGCCGCGAGCGCCGCCAGCGAGGAATAGCGGGTGAGATAGGCGGTCGACAGCCAGACGATGGCGAAGACGACGACGCCGATCGGCGCGATGCCGAGGAGGACGCCGAGATAGGTCGCGACGCCCTTGCCGCCCTTGAAGCGGAGCCAGACCGGGAAGAGATGGCCGAGGAACGCCGCGACGCCGGCGATGGCGGCGTAGACGGGGCCGAGATAGGCCAGCGCCAGCGCCACCGGCACGGTGCCCTTGAGGACGTCGCCGAGGAGCGTCAGCGCCGCCATCGCCTTGTTGCCGGTCCTCAGCGCATTGGTCGCGCCGATGTTGCCGGAGCCGATGGTGCGGATATCGCCGAGGCCGAAGAGATAGCCGAGGGCGAGGCCGAAGGGGATCGAGCCGGACAGATACCCGCCGGCGGCGCAGGCGATCACCCACAAAACATCAAGGGACGCAACGTCCAGCAAGCGGTCTCTCCCGTTCGATCGTCTCGCCGGGCGCATCAGGCGCGTCGGCGACAGGGCAGTTCGTCGTTTCGGACATCATCGGACAACCGCAACCGCGGGCGGTCGCCTGCCCGCGGCCCTAGTCGGCCGCCTCGAAGACTGTGCGGCCCGAAACCAGCGTCCGCAAGACCTGTCCCTCGAAGCGGGCGTTCTCGAAGGCGGAATTCTTCGACCGGGAGCGGATCCGATCCTCGGTGAAGACGAAGGGCCGGTCGAGATCGACGAGGACGAGATCGGCCGGGGCGCCGGGCTTCAGCGTGCCGCGGTCGAGACCGAGGAGCTCGGCCGGAGCGGCGGTCATCGCCTCGATCACCCGCATCAGCGGCACCGCGCCGGAATGGTGGAGCCTCAGCGCCGCCGGCAGCAGCGTCTCCAGCCCGATCGCGCCGGCCTCGGCCTCGGCGAAGGGGCGACGCTTGTCGTCGGTGTCCTGGGGGTCGTGGGACGAAACGATGATGTCGAGGGTGCCGTCGGCCAGCGCCTCGACCATGGCGAGCCGGTCGTCCTCGCGGCGCAGCGGCGGGGAGAGGCGGAAATAGGTGCGGTACTGGCCGACGTCGTTCTCGTTCAGCGACAGATGGTTGACCGAGACGCCGGCGGTGACGGCGAGGCCGCGCCGCTTGGCGGCCCTGACGACGGCCGCCGATTCGCCGAGCGAGATCTTCGCCGCGTGATAGCGGCAGCCGGTGAGGGCGGCGAGGCGCAGGTCGCGCTCCAGCGGGATCAGCTCGGCCTCTCCGGGGATGCCGGGCAGGCCCAGCCAGGAGGCGTAGAGGCCCTCGTTCATGACGCCGTTGCCGGCGAGCGCCGCATCCTGGGTCTCGTGCATGACGATGGCGCCGAAGTCGCGGGCATAGGTCATGATCCGCCGCATCAGGGCGGGGTCCGCCAGGGTCTTGCGGCCCTCGGTGAAGGCCTTCACCCCGGCCTCGGCGAGGAGGCCGATCTCGGTCATCTCCCGGCCGGCGAGGCCCTTGGTGAGGGCCGCCGCGGGAAAGACGTTGACGAGGGCGGTGTCGCGGGCGGTGCGCATGACGAATTCGGCGATGGCGACGTCGTCGATCACCGGATTGGTGTCCGGCATGGTCAGGATCGAGGTGACGCCGCCGCTGGCAGCCGCGCGGGAGGCCGACGCGATGGTCTCGCGGTGCTCGCCGCCGGGCTCGCCGATGAAGACCCGCGCATCGACGAGGCCGGGGATGACGCTGAGGCCTGAGCCGTCGATCACCGTGGCGCCCTCCGGGCGGCCCTGGTTCAGGGCCTCCGGACCGGCGGCGGCGATGCGGCCGTCGATCACCACGACGGTGCCGACGGCGTCGAGCCGCCGGGCGGGATCGACGATGCGGGCCCTCTCGATGACGAGAGGCGGGACGAGCGGTGAAACGAGCGGAGTTGCCATCACGACTGTCCCTCCGGCGAGGTTCCGATCAGCGTCTCGATCACCGCCATGCGGACCGCGACCCCCATCTCGACCTGTTCCTCGATGACGCTGTTGGGGCCGTCGGCGATCTCCGAAGCGATCTCGACGCCGCGGTTCATCGGGCCGGGATGCATCACCAGCGCGTCGGGCCTGGCATAGGCGAGCTTGGCCGCGTCGAGGCCGAAATAGCGGAAATATTCCCGGACCGAGGGGACGAAGGCACCCTCCATGCGCTCGCGCTGGAGCCGCAGCATCATCACCACGTCGGCGTCCTTCAGGCCCTCGTCCATGCGCCGGAAAACCTTGACGCCCATCTGCTCGATGCCGCTCGGCAGAAGCGTCGAGGGGGCGACGACGCGCACCTCGGCGCCGAGGGCGTTGAGGAGGAGGATGTTGGAGCGGGCGACGCGGCTGTGCAGGACGTCGCCGCAGATGGCGACGATCAGCCGGGCGATGCGGCCCTTGTGACGGCGGATGGTGAGGGCGTCGAGGAGGGCCTGGGTCGGGTGCTCGTGGGCGCCGTCGCCGGCATTGACCACCGAGCAGGCGACCTTCTGGGCGAGCAGCGCGACGGCGCCGGCCGAATGGTGCCGCACGACGAGGATATCCGGCTGCATGGCGTTGAGCGTCATCGCGGTGTCGATGAGGGTCTCGCCCTTCTTCACCGAGGAACTCGCCACCGACATGTTCATCACGTCGGCGCCGAGCCGCTTGCCGGCCAGCTCGAACGAGGCCTGCGTGCGGGTCGAGGCCTCGAAGAACAGGTTGATCTGGGTCCGGCCCTTGAGGACCGACTTCTTCTTCTCGGTCTGCCGGGA
Organism: Aurantimonas sp. 22II-16-19i; assembly: GCF_002088275.1. Lineage (GTDB taxonomy): Bacteria > Pseudomonadota > Alphaproteobacteria > Rhizobiales > Rhizobiaceae > Jiella. Next base: position 324,384 of record NZ_AQQS01000001.1, on the reverse strand, counting down.
GACGGCGACCTCCGCCTCGGCGAGATCGAGGAGGGCGGTGATGTCCTGGGGCGAAAGATTGGCAATGCCAAGCAGATGGCGACGGGACGGGGAGCTTTGAGCGGGTGCGATCATGACGAACGAGGGCTATAAGGGTTTGTCGAAACCGCGGCAACAACGCGCCGCCGCAATTGCATGACGAGGCAGCGAGACATGGATGCGAACCACGTCGCCACCCACGCGGTGTTCAACCAGTCCTCAGACTATGCCGGCTTCAACGCCTACCGCTCCGATCCGCTGCTGAAGCTCCTGACGGCGTCGTTCCCGGCCGACGTGATCGTCTCCCTCGACCAGCACGGCCGGTTCTGCGGCTCGCACGAGGCCCACGACCTCGCCCGGCTCGCCAATTCGGAAAAGCCGGCGCTGCGGCGCTTCGACGAGAAGGGTCACCGGCTGGAGATGGTCGACTTCCATCCCGCCTATCACGCGCTGATGCGCCGCTCGATCGCCGAAGGTCTCACGGCCTCGATCTGGCAGGGGCCGGACGGCGAGGCGGGGATCCGCCACCAGGCGAGGGCGGCGCGATTCGTCATGACCGCCGGCGTCGAATGCGGCCATCTCTGCCCCGTCACCATGACGTCCGCGGCGCTCGCGGCGCTCGCCGCGGCGCCGGCGCTGAAGGCGGCCTGGCTGCCGCTGATCGCCTCGCGGCAATACGATCCCGGCGTCAAGCCGCCGCTGGAGAAGGCCGGCCTCACCCTCGGCATGGGCATGACCGAGAAGCAGGGCGGCACCGACGTGCGGGCCAACACGACATGGGCCGAGCCGCTCGGCGACGGGCGCTACGCCATCACCGGCCACAAATGGTTCCTGTCGGCGCCGATGTGCGACGGCTTCCTGGTGCTCGCCAACACCGACGCCGGGCCGACCTGCTTCCTGATGCCGCGCCGGCGCCCCGACGGCTCGCTCAACGGCCTCTATTTCCAGCGCCTGAAGGACAAGCTCGGCAACCGCTCGAACGCCTCCTCCGAAGTCGAATTCGTCGCGGCGGAGGCGATGCTCGTCGGCGAGGAGGGGCGGGGGGTCGCCACCATCCTCGACATGGTCACCTTGACGCGCGTCGACTGCGCGCTGGCCTCCGCCGGGCTGATGCACGGGGCATTGCGCGAAGCCGTCCATCATTGCCGCGAGCGCCAGGTCTTCGGAAAGTTCCTGATCGACCAGCCGCAGATGATCCGCGTCCTCGGCGACCTCGCCCTCGATTCGACGGCGGCGACGGCGCTCGCCTTCCGTCTCGCCGAGACGCTCGACCGGCGGGACAATGACGACAGCGATGGCGAGGCAAGGGCCTGGGCGCGGGTGATGACGCCGGTGACGAAATACTGGGTCTGCAAGCTGGCGCCGGCCTTCGCCTACGAGGCGATGGAGTGCCTCGGCGGCAACGGCTATGTCGAGGACGGGCGGCTGGCGCGGGCCTACCGGGAGGCGCCGGTCAACGCGATCTGGGAGGGCTCCGGCAATGTCGTCGCCCTCGACCTGTTGCGGGTGCTGAAGCGCGATCCCGACGCCTTCGAGACGGTGATCGCGACGATCGAGGCGGATCTCGGCGAGATGGCCGGGCGCACGCCGGACGTCCTGCGCGCCGCCGTCGCCATGGTGGTGTCGGACGAGGGCGCCTGCCGGCTGCTCGCCGAGCAGATGGCGCTGGCCGCCGCCGCCGGGACGCTCAGGCGGCTCGGCCTCGGGCCGATCGCCGCCGCCTTCGCCGAGACGCGGCTCGGCGGCGTCTTCAGCCACACCTACGGGGTGGTGGATCTGCGGCACGACCTGCGGGCGATCATCGACGATCTCTATCCGCCCCTGCGCTGAGGCGGCGCAGCGGGTCGCCGCGAAGGCCTGCGAGGGCGGGGCCGTTAAGCATGTCGGGCGGAATGAGTTGCCGGCAGCAAACCAAAGGGCGAGACTTGCGTTAACCGATTGGTAACCACGCTGACGGAGCACTTCGGTGACGCAACGGATCGCTTCCGTATTCGCCCTTTCCGGCTGGGCCGGCTTCTGCGCCGTCTCCGCCGTGCGCTGCGCCCATGAGGCGGGCCTGTCGCAGGTTCTGTTCGGATCGTTCGGCGCCGACCTCCTGGCCGGCGCGCAGTTTCCCGTGCTCGGCGTCCCGCAGCAGGACCTCGTCGGCCTTGCGGCCGTGCTGCTCGCCCTCGCCATCGCTTTCGCGGTCAGCATCGCGGGCGTGCTGCAGCTGGTGAGTGTCCAAGAGCGCATCGCCGAGCCCTTCGCGGCGGCGACCTTCTCGGCGCTGTTCGGGTTCTATGCCGCGCTGGCGCTCTCGGGATCGCCGGCGGCCGCGATGTTCGGCGAGGGGCCGCTGGTGACCCTGTTCATCGCCCTCGGCTTCGTGGCGCTCCTCTTCGACCACATCATCGCCGACCGGGAAGATCCTGAGGGCGACGCCACCTTCGAGGCGGTGATGGCGCATCTGGAAGAAGCCAAGCGGGCGGCGATCCTGGAACGCAACCGCCGCGACGGCAACGATCCCGACAACCGCTGATGCGCGCGCTGCTGATCCTCTGGTTCACGCCACTCGTCGCCGCCTTCGGCTGGTACTTCCTGTCGCTGGCCGATGTCGGCCGGACCTTCGGGGGCGTCTATCTCTCGCGGGATCTGAACGAAGGCGTCTTCCTGGTCTATGGCGAGTTGCTTGGCGTCGAGCCGGACAGGCTGCCGGCGATGCTGGCGGCCGGCATCGGGCTCGACACGGCCCTCGTCACAGGAATCGTCGCGTTCCGGCGGCGCAGGCGGATCGCCGCCTGGTGGGCTGGCCGTGCAGTGGAGCGGCACAGCGTCCAGGGTCGCTGACCTCCGGACCCCGCTAGCGCGACCGAGGCTCCCCGCCGTCCGGGGCCATCACATCCGTTCGATGATCTCTTCGCGGCCCTCGCCGCCGTCGCTGAGGCCGTGCTTCATCAGCGTCGGAACGATGTCCTCGACGCGGTCGATCACCAGCGGCTTCAGCTTGTCGGCCGAATGCAGGAAGCCTTCCTCCCGCATGTGTTCGAACAGCCGGGCGAGGGGGTTCCAGAACCCGTCGACATTGGCGATCACCACCGGCTTCTCGTGCCGGCCGAGCTGGCTCCAGGTCATGATCTCGACCAGCTCCTCCAGCGTGCCGATGCCGCCGGGCAGGGCCACGAAGGCGTCGGAGCGCTGGAACATGATGTGCTTGCGCTCGTGCATGTCCTCGGTGACGATCAGCTCGTCGAGCCGCTGCAGCTCGCGCTCGGTCGCCTCCATGTCGATGAGGAACCGCGGGATGATGCCGGTGACCTTGCCGCCGGCGGCCAGCACCGCGTCGGAGACGGCGCCCATGATGCCGCGAGTGCCGCCGCCATAGACGAGCTCGAGGCCGGCCCGCCCCATGCCGGCGCCGAGGCTCTCCGCGGCGGCGATGTAGGAGGGGCTGTTGCCGGCGGAGGAGCCGCAATAGACGCAGACGGATCGAATCGTGTTCATGGCATCAAGGGTCCGACGGCGGGAGGGAGAAATCAAGCGTCGCGGCCAGGCCGGGCGGCAGCCGGGGTCACACCCAGGCGGCGCGGCCGTTCGCGACATGCAGGATCTGGTCCTGCGGGATGTCGATGCGCGCCGCTTCCTGGCCGTCGAGACCGGTGTAGAGCGCCAGGAACGAGCGGGTGATGCCGCCATGGGCGACGAGGATCGTCGGGCGCTCGATGGCCTCGAAGACCGGCCGGGCCCGCTCGGCGAGCATGGCGTAGGATTCCGCCGTCTCGCCGGGCGGCACGAAGCCCCACTTGTCCTTCTTGCGGCGCCTGATGCCCTCGGCGTCGAATTCGGCGATCTCCTCCATGGTCGCGCCGCCCCAGCCGCCGAAGTCGAGCTCGACGAGGCGCTCGTCGGTGGGGAAGTCGTCCGGGTCGAGGCCGAGTTCGGAGCGGATGATCCGCATCGTCTCGGAGGCCCGGCCGAGCGGGCTGGCGAGGAAGGCGAAGTCCCCGGCCCGATCGCCCAGCACCGCATGGAGATGGCGTCCGTTGCGCCGGGCCTGCGCGCGTCCGGTGTCGTTCAGCGGAACCTCGACCTGGCCCTGCAGCCGGCCCTCGGCGTTCCAGTCGGTCTGGCCGTGCCGGCAGATGAAGAGTTCCGGCTTGGCGAGCAGCAGTTCCTGGTTCATCCTCGGCTCATCCCGCGCTGGCATGACCGCATCGCAGGGCCCGGACAGGGCAGCCGCGACCGACCGATTGCCGGTTCAATCCATGGAAAAGGCGGGGCGAAGCCCCTCGTTCATGCGCAGTCAGTCGTCCTTGACGACCGAGATGTCGGGTGCGTCGACGGCCTTCATGCCGACCGTGTGGTAGCCGCAATCGACGTGGTGGACCTCGCCGGTGACGCCGCGCGACATGTCGGACAGGAGGTAGAGCGCCGACTGGCCGACCTCGTCGATGGTCACCGTGCGCTTCAGGGGCGCGTTGTACTCGTTCCACTTCAAAATGTAGCGGAAGTCGCCGATGCCGGAGGCCGCCAGCGTCTTGATCGGCCCGGCGGAGATGGCGTTGACGCGGATCGCCTTTTTGCCGAGGTCGACCGCGAGATAGCGCACCGAGGCCTCCAGTGCGGCCTTGGCGACGCCCATGACGTTGTAGTGCGGCATCACCTTCTCGGCGCCGTAATAGGTCAGCGTCAGGATCGAACCGCCACCGCCCATGAGCTTCTCGGCCCGCGCGGTGATCGAGGTCAGCGAATAGACCGAGACGTCCATGGTCTTGCGGAAGTTTTCCCGGCTCGTCTCGACGTAGCGGCCGGTGAGCTCGTCCTTGTCGGAGAAGGCGATGGCGTGGACGACGAAGTCCAGCTTGCCCCACCGCGCCTCGACCTCGGCGAACACCGCGTCGACGGTGGCATCGTCGGTGACGTCGCAATGGCCGGCGAGGAAGGCGCCGAGTTCGTCGGCGAGCGGCGCGACGCGCTTCTTCAGGGCGTCGCCCTGGTAGGTCAGCGCCAGATCGGCACCGGCGTCGGCGAGAGCCTTGGCGATGCCCCACGCGATCGAACGGTTGTTGGCAACCCCCATCACGAGGCCGCGCTTGCCTTCCATCAGACCGTTCGATGCAGCCATGGCGCGCTATCCTCCAGTGGGTCCTTGCCGAAATCGTCTTGCGGCGGCGGTATGGCACAGAGGTGAGGGGGCTTCAAGCACGCCGGGGCTTCCCGGGTCGGCATCCCCCGGGGAGTGCGCTCGGGCCGCGGCAGGCCCGCTCAGCCCGCCGCCGGCTCCCTCGAGCGCTCGCGCATCAGTGCCTCGAGCTCGCGGTCGCCCTGCGGCAGCTGGATCTCCGCCTTGACGTAGAGATCGCCCCGGCCGCCCTCCTTCGTCGTGAGGCCCTTGCCCTTGAACCGGAAGGTCTTGCCGGAATTCGTCCAGGCCGGAACGTTGAGTGCCACCCGGCCGTCCAGCGTCTCGACCTCGAGCCGGCCGCCGAGGACCGCGGTGCGAAGCGGCACGTCGACGCTGCAGCGCAGGTCCCGCCCCTCGATCTTGAAGCGGCCATGCGGCGCGATGCGGATGGTGATCAGCGCGTCGCCCGGGCTGTCCCCCAGTCCCGGGGAGGCCTGGCCCTGGCCGCGCAGCCGAATCGTCTGGCCGTCCTCGACGCCCATCGGCAGGCGGATGGCGAGCTTCTTGCCGGAGGCGAAGGCGACCTCGACCTTTTCGTTCGAGACGATGTCGTCGAGCCCGATGGTCAGCTCGGCGGTGATGTCGGCGCCCTTCGAGGCGCCGCTGCGGGCGCCGGAAAAGCCGCCCTTCGCCGACGGGCGCTTGGCGCCGGCGCCGCCGAAGGCCCCTTCGAACAGGCTGGAGAAGATGCTGTCGGCGTCGAAGTCCTCGGCCTTGGTGGAGGAGCGATACTCGAAGCCGCCCGGCCGCGACCTGCCGCCGGCGAACGGTCCGCCGGCACCGAACGGATCTGCGCCGGCAAAGCCCTGGAACTTCGGCTTGCCGTCGGCGTCGATCTCGCCCCGGTCGAACTGGGCGCGCTTTTCCTTGTCGCCGATGATCTCATAGGCCTGGTTGGCCTCGTTGAAGCGGGTGGCGGCAGTCGGATCGTTGGAGTTGGCGTCCGGATGATACTTCTTCGCCAGCTTGCGAAAGGCCGATTTGATCTCCTTTTCGCTCGCCGACTTCGCGACGCCGAGCACGGCGTAGGGATCGCGCATAGGCTGTCAGTTCCTTCAGATGGGCATGAATGGCGGGGACGGCGCGTCCGGCACCGTCGCAATCGCCTCCTATATGACGACTGGGGCGGGCAAATTGAAGATCGTCCCGACGCAGCTTCGTCATTCCGGCAGCTTTTTGGTGGAAGCCGGCGCTGTTCCGGCCACGGCGATCGTGTCGGCGCAGCGGGCGCTCCGCGCGTCCGGTGGTCTCGCGCAGTCGCTGGGGTTGCGGGGATTGCGGGTCATGGACCCGGCGAATCGGGCGGGTCGGCAGCGCTCCCGGGTCTTCAGCGCTTGGTGAATTCGATCAGCGCCCATTCCCCGGCTCCGACCGCGCAGGCCCGGCCCTGGTAGAGCGCGATCCCGTCGAAGCGCTGGCGGGACGTCTCGAAGGAGCGGCAGATGTTGTCGCCCTGGCGCTCCTGGCTGAGCGTGGTGATGACGCCGCTCGAACCGGTTTCGGGATTGGACCAGGCGTAGCGACCGGCACCCTTGTCGGCGGCCGCGTCGATGTCCGCCGCGGAAACCGCGTTGCGGACGATCCGGCGGTCCGATACGACATCGATATCGCCTGCCGCAGGGTCCGGCGCCGGCTGCGGCGCGACCGACCCTGTGACGGTCGGATCGAGGAGGGTGTCCTCGACACTGGGCCCCGCGACGACACAGCCGCCGAGACCTGCCGTCAAAGCCAAGAGCCAAACCGTGTTGTATCGCAGCATCGATCTCATATTTCGTTCGGCCCGGCGAATCGTCGCCGCGCCGTGACCTCCGAGGCAGTATCACAGATGACCGAACAACCCTTAAGACTCGATGAAACCGCCGTCGGATCAGACCCCTTCGCCTTCTTCGACGGCTGGCTGCGGGAGGCCGCGGACAGCGAGCCGAACGACCCGAACGCGCTTTCGCTCGCCACCGTCGACACGGACGGCCTGCCGGACGTGCGCATGGTCCTGCTCAAGGGCGTCGACGCGCGGGGTTTTGCCTTCTACACCAACTTCGAGAGCGCCAAGGGCAGGCAGCTGCTGGCCACCCGCAAGGCGGCGATGTGCTTCCACTGGAAGAGCCGGCGCCGCCAGGTGCGCCTGCGCGGGCCCGTCGAGGTGGTCACCGAGGCCGAGGCCGACGCCTACTATGCCAGCCGTCCAAGGGTCAGCCGGCTCGGCGCCTGGGCCTCGCAGCAGTCGCGGCCGCTCGAGAGCCGGGCACAGCTCCAGGCGGAGGTCGATCGACTCGATGCGACATACGCCGAGGACGAGATCCCGCGTCCGCCCCACTGGTCCGGCTTCCGGCTGATGCCGCTGTCGATCGAGTTCTGGCAGGACGGCGCCTTCCGCCTGCACGATCGCATCGTCTTCACCCGCGATTCGCTCGACGCGCCTTGGGACATCGTCCGCCTCTACCCGTGAGGAACGGCGCCGGCGGCGCGCATCCGCCTCGTGCGCAGAGCGCGTTGCCAGCGGCGCGCGCTTTCGTGTATGTCCGGGGGATTGACAGGATGGGAGGGCTGCCATGGCCGGGGAATTGAAGATCGACACGACGAACGCCGCCGAGATGGACTATCCGGAGCACGAGAAGACCTACGCGCTCTTCGTCGGCATGTTCAAATGGGGCTCGGTCTTCCTGGTCGCGCTGCTCGTCGGGATGATGCTCGGCCTGATCATGGGCAGCGGCGTGATCACGTCGCTTCTCGGCTTCATCGTCGTTCTCGCCATCGGCTGGTTCGCCCTGCGCTGAGCCTCGTGCGGCCCGGCCCCGCGTCAGCGGGGCGACGCGGCCGGCACGGGAGCTCTTGAGCTGGCAGGGGGAGGGACAGCCACATGAAGATCTTCGTTCCGAAGGAGAGGACCGACGGCGAGACGCGCGTCGCAGCCTCCCCGGATAGCATCAAGAAACTGACCGGGCGGGGCGCCGAGATCGTCGTCGAGAGCGGCGCTGGCGCCGCGTCGCGGATCACCGACGCCGCCTTCGAGAGCGCCGGCGCGACGATCGGCAGCGCGGCCGATGCGGCGTCGGCCGACGTCGTCCTGAAGGTGCGCCGACCCGGCGACGAGGAGCTCTCGTCCTACCGGTCCGGCGCGATCGTCATCGCCATCATGGATCCCTATGGCGAGGAGGCGGCGCTCGGCAGGATGGCCGAGGCCGGCATCCTCGCCTTCGCCATGGAGCTGATGCCGCGCATCACCCGGGCCCAGGTGATGGACGTCTTGTCCTCCCAGGCCAATCTCGCCGGCTACCGCGCGGTGATCGACGCCTCCCACGAGTTCGACCGGGCGTTCCCGATGATGATGACCGCGGCGGGCACGGTTCCCGCCGCCCGGGTCTTCGTCATGGGCGTCGGCGTCGCCGGCCTCCAGGCGATCGCCACCGCCCGCCGCCTCGGCGCGGTGGTGACGGCGACCGACGTGCGGCCGGCCACCAAGGAACAGGTCGAATCCCTCGGCGCGAAGTTCGTCGCCGTCGAGGACGACGAGTTCAAGGCGGCCGAGACCGCCGGCGGCTACGCCAAGGAGATGTCGAAGGAGTATCAGGCCAAGCAGGCCGAGCTCGTCGCCGCCCACATCGCCAAGCAGGACATCGTCATCACCACGGCGCTGATCCCGGGCCGTCCGGCGCCGCGTCTCGTCTCCGCCGACATGGTGGCGTCGATGCGTCCCGGCTCGCTGCTGGTCGACCTCGCGGTCGAGCGCGGCGGCAATGTCGAGGGCTCGAAGGCCGGCGAGATCGTCGAGGCCGGGCCGGCGCGGATCATCGGCTATACCAACGTCTCGGGCCGGATCTCGGCCAGCGCGTCGCTGCTCTATGCCAAGAACCTGTCGGCCTTTCTCGAGACGATGCTCGACAAGGAGACCGGCGCGCTGGCGATCGACTTCGAGGACGAGCTGGTCAAGGCGACGCTGCTGACCCGGGACGGCAAGGTGGTGCATCCGCGATTCGCACCCGCCGGAGCCGAGGCTACGGCCGGGGCAGTCGCCGGGAGTGGCGCAGAGACCAAGGCCGCGCCGGACGCCGCTGCCGGAGCACAGGAACGAGCTGCCGGGGGAGGCAACTGATGGGCAACGACACCGCGCAGGACACGCTGCAACGGCTCAACGAGGCGGGCGCCGCGATCAGCCAGGCGCGCCAGGGCGTCGAGCGGATGATCGGCGAGGGGATGGGCGATGCCGTGGCCGTGGCCGCGCATACGGGGACGGACCCCTTCGTCTTCCACTTCGCGATCTTCATCCTGGCGATCTTCGTCGGCTACTACGTCGTCTGGCAGGTGACGCCGGCGCTGCACACGCCGCTGATGTCGGTCACCAACGCGATCTCCTCGGTCATCGTCGTCGGCGCCCTGCTCGCCGTCGGCCTGTCGGCCTCGGGGCTGGCCACCACCTTCGGCTTCATCGCGCTGATTCTCGCCTCGGTGAACATCTTCGGCGGCTTCCTGGTCACCCAGCGCATGCTGGCGATGTACAAGAAAAAGACGAAGTGAGGCGGTAGAGATCATGTCCGAATCCACCGCTGCGTTCCTGTATCTCGTCTCCGGCGTCCTGTTCATCCTGGCGCTCCGGGGCCTCTCCCATCCGACGACCAGCCGCCAGGGCAACGTCATGGGAATGGTCGGCATGGCGATCGCCGTCTTGACCACGCTGCTGCTTGCCGGCCCGTCCTTCGGCGGGCTCGCCCTCATCGTCGTCGGCATCGCCATCGGCGGCACCGCCGGCGCGGTCATCGCCCGGCGCATCGCCATGACGGCGATGCCGCAGCTCGTCGCCGCCTTCCATTCCCTCGTCGGCCTCGCCGCCGTGATGGTCGCGGCGGCCGCGCTCTATGCGCCGGAATCCATGGGCATCGGCGCCGTCGGCGCGATCCACGGCCAGGCGCTGGTGGAAATGTCGATCGGCGTCGCCATCGGCGCCATCACCTTCACCGGCTCGGTCATCGCCTTCCTCAAGCTCGACGGGCGGATGAGCGGCAAGCCGATCATGCTGCCGTCCCGCCACGCCATCAACATCGCTCTCGGCGTCCTGCTGGTGGTGCTGGTGGTCTGGTTCGCGGTCACCGAGAGCCACCTCGTCTTCTGGCTGATCGTCCTCGTCTCGCTCGCCCTCGGCGTCCTCCTGATCGTCCCCATCGGCGGGGCGGACATGCCGGTCGTCGTGTCGATGCTGAACTCCTATTCCGGCTGGGCGGCGGCGGGCATCGGCTTCACCCTGCAGAATCTGGCGCTGATCATCACCGGCGCTCTGGTCGGCTCGTCGGGCGCGATCCTCTCCTACATCATGTGCAAGGGGATGAACCGCTCCTTCGTCTCGGTCATCCTCGGCGGCTTTGGGGGCGATTCCGGCCCCGCCGGGGCGCAGGACATGGGCGACCGGACGATCAAGCAGGGCTCGGCCGACGACGCGGCGTATCTCATGAAGAACGCCTCGAAGGTGATCATCGTGCCGGGCTACGGCATGGCGGTCGCCCAGGCCCAGCATGCGCTGCGGGAGATGGCCGACAAGCTGAAGGAAGAGGGCGTCACGGTCAAATACGCCATCCATCCGGTGGCAGGCCGCATGCCCGGCCACATGAACGTGCTGCTCGCCGAGGCGAACGTTCCCTATGACGACGTCTTCGAACTCGACGACATCAATTCGGAATTCGCCCAGTCCGACGTCGCCTTCGTCATCGGCGCCAACGACGTGACCAATCCGGCGGCCCGCGACGACAAGACCTCGCCGATCTACGGCATGCCGATCCTCAATGTCGACCAGGCGCAGACCTGCCTGTTCATCAAGCGGTCGCTCGGCTCGGGCTATGCCGGCATCGACAACACCTTGTTCTACAAGGACAACACGATGATGCTTCTGGCCGACGCCAAGAAGATGGTCGAAGACATCGTCAAGGCGCTCGATCGCTGAACGAGACGCAACAGGACGAGACGGAAAGGGCGCCGGCGACGGCGCCCTTTCTGCATTTTGCCGCGCCCCGGTAAGGTCAAATCACGCCAATTCGCCGCCATTCATTGCCCATTGTCCCGGCTTTCATTAGGAGACGGGCTTGAGGACCGGCGAAGGGCGGCGCGCGATGCGCGTCGGCCCGGGCCGGCCGGATGAACGAGGCGTGCAAGAACATGGCGACGGTCGAGCAGAAACGGGTGGAGGCGGACGAGGCGGGGCTGCGGCTCGACCGCTGGTTCAAGCTTCACTATCCGGGCCTCGGCTTCGGCCACCTGCAGAAGCTCTTGCGCTCGGGGCAGATCCGCGTCGATGGCGGCCGGGCGAAATCCGACACCCGCGTCGAGCCCGGCCAGATGATCCGCGTCCCGCCGGTCGGCAGCGACGCCAAGAGCCTGGACACGCGGCCGCTCACCGCCAACACGATGAAGCACCGGGAGGACGCCGACGTCCTGTCGAAGATGCTGATCTACGAGGACGACAAGGTCTTCGTCTTCAACAAGCCGGCAGGCCTTGCGGTGCAGGGCGGCTCCGGCATCGTGCGCCACATGGACCAGATGCTCGAGGCCTGGCGCAACAAGAAGGGCGAGAAGCCCCGGCTCGTCCACCGCATCGACCGCGACACCACCGGCATCCTGGTTGTGGCGCGGACCCGGGGCGCCGCGATATCGCTCACCAAGGCGTTCCGCGAGCGCGATACGCAGAAGCACTACTGGGCCATCGTCAAGGGCGTGCCGGTGCCCCATGACGGGCGGATTTCGACCTATCTCGTCAAGGAGCAGACGCCGGACGGCGACCGGATGCGCGTCGGCAAGCATGGCGACGACGGGGCCGACCACGCCCTCAGCCACTACCGGGTGATCGACCAGCTGGCGCAGAACTTCGCCTGGCTGGAGATGCAGCCCCATACCGGGCGCACCCACCAGCTGCGCGTCCATGCCGCCCATATCGGCCACCCGATCCTCGGCGATCCGAAATATTTCGAGCACGACACCAACTGGGAGTTTCCCGGCGGCGTCCAGAAGCGGCTGCACCTGCATGCGCGGCGGATCGTGATCCCGCATCCGTCCGGCGGGGTGATCGACCAGGTCGCGCCGCTGCCGCCGCACATGGTGCAGACCTTCAACCTGTTCGGCTTCGACGAAGCCCAGCTCGGGGACTGAGCCCACCATGAAGGCCGTTCTCTTCGACTGCGACGGCACGATCGCCGACAGTGCCGGGCTGATCTGCAGGATCATGGAGCAGGCCTTCCGCCGCTTCGATCTGGAGCCGCCGGCGCCGGAGGCGACCCGGGCGATCATCGGGCTCTCCCTCGACAAGGCCGTGCATGCGCTGCGCCCGTCGCTGGACGAGGCGAGCGTCCGGGCCGTGGCGGAAGGCTACCGGATCGAATACCGCGCCGAGCGGGCGCGGGAGGATTTCACCGAGGCGCTGTTTCCCGGCATGGCCGAGCTGGTGCGGGAGCTCGCCGCGCGCGACGCCGTCTTCGTCGGCATGGTCACCGGCAAGTCCCGGCGGGGCGTCGCGGCGCTGACCGCCCATCATGGCCTGACCGACTGCTTCCATGCGGTGCGGACCGCCGACGACTGCCCGTCGAAGCCGCATCCGGCGATGGTCACCGAATGCTGCGCCGAATTCGGCATCCCGGCCGGGCATGCCGTCGTCGTCGGCGACACCACCTTCGACATGGAAATGGCGAAGGCGGCCGGGGCGCGGGCGATCGGCGTCGACTGGGGCAGCCATTCGGTGGCGCTGATGCGCGGCGCGGGGGCCGACGAGATCGCGTCCGACGTCGTCTCCCTGGCGCGCTCGCTCGACCGGTTCCTCGCCGCCTGACCGCTGCAACGCCGATAGGAAAGGGACGAGCCGCCGAGCGCGCCGCCTGTCCCGGATCTCTTCGAAAGAGGCTCTTTTCATGTCGAACAACCAGCCCTTCGCCCGCCCGGAGCTTCCCAAGCGCTTCTACCGGGAAGTCGCCGTCGCCGAGACCGCGGCCGGCCATGCCGTCCTGCTCGACGGGCGGCCGGTGAAGACGCCGGCGCGTCGGTCGCTCGCGGTGCCGGCGAGGGACGTCGCCGAGGCGATCGCCAGGGAGTGGGACGGGCAGAGCGAGCGCATCGATCCCGCGACCATGCCGGTGACGCGGCTCGTCAACACCATCCTCGACGGCGTCCTCGCCGATCCCGGGCCGGTGCGCGCCGAGATCGGCCGCTTCGCCGAGACCGACATGCTGTTCTACCGGGCGGATGCGCCGGAGCGGCTGGTGACGCGCCAGCGCGAGCTGTGGGATCCGCTCCTCGCCTGGGCCGAGGAGCGCCTGGGGGCGCGGTTCCTGCTCGCCGAGGGGGTGATGCACGTCGCCCAGCCGCAGGCGTCGCTGGCCGCGGTGAAGGCGCATCTGGAGCGTTTCGACGAAGGCTTCGGCGTCGCCGCGCTCCACCAGGTCACCACCCTGACCGGTTCGGCGCTGCTGGCGCTGGCCGTCGCCGATGGCCGGCTGCCCGCCGAGGAGGCCTGGGCGCTCGCCAATCTCGAGGAGGACTGGAACATCGAGCAGTGGGGCGCCGACGACGAGGCGATGGCGCTGCGCGAAAGGCGCCGGCAGGAGATGCAGGCGGCGACGCTGGTGCTGGCGGCGCATTCGCCGATGACGGAACAGACCTGAGGCGCGGCCGATTCGACCGCCGCTGGCAGACTGCAACGCCAAGCTGTTGCGAAAATCACGCGGTGACTGTCGAAAGGTCACCGATCTTCGCGTCACCGCAAGGATTTCTTAACTTTTCCGGCCCGCCACATTGCCGCAAACCGCGATCTCCCTCTACGCAGGACTGCATCCTGCAAGTCTTCGGAGGGAAATGCCGAAATGAGTTCGTTGAAATATTGCGTCATTGCCGTCGTGGTTCTGTTGGCCGGCTGCGCAAAACCGATCGTCGACGAGACGGGACCGCTGAACATCCAGCGCGTGACGGTGACGACCGCCCCGACGGTCAAGAGCGAGACCGAAATCGGCCCGCGGCTGCAGGCGGCGGTCAGCCAGAAGATCGTCGGCAAGGACCCGGCCGGCAAGCCGTCGACGGTGAACATCGAGATCCAGAGGGTCGCCTACAAGAATGCCGTCATGTCTGTCCTGGTCGGCAGCGCCAATACCCTCGGAACCGAAATCACCATCGCCGATCTTGCCGGCAATCCGCTGAAGACGCAGGCCTTCAACCAGGTGCAGGATGGCGCGATCAACGGGATCGTCGGCGCGGCGATCTCGCTGATGCAGGAAAAGGCGCTCGTCGACCAGCAGCTCATCGACGGCTACAGCGTCGATCTCGAGCGGAAGATCTACGGGCCGCCGGGCCATGTTCCGGCGGTGAAGGCGCAGCCTGCCGCCAAGCCCGCGACGGTGCCCGCGCCGCAAGGCGCTCCCGTGGCCGAGCCGCAGGCCATCCCGACGTCCTGAGGCGAGGGCGGCGAAAGACGCGGAGCCTCGCCTGACCTTGCAAGGGGAGGCAGGCGTCAGGCTTTGCGCGCTACGCCGCCAGCTTCTCCCGCCAGGCGTGGACGCGGGCCCGCCCGCCGTCCTTCGCCGCATAGAGCGCGGCGTCGGCGGCTGCCAGGAGCTCGATGGGGGTCTCCGGCCGGCATTGCTTGTCATAGGAGGCGACGCCGATGCTGAGCGTCAGATTGGCGCCCTTGCCCACTCCCGGATTGCGGATCTTCGCTTTCGCGACCGCCTTGGTGATGCGGCGGGCGACGACGAGCGCGCCCGCAAGGTCAGTTCGCGGCAGTATCACCGCGAATTCCTCGCCGCCGTAACGGGCGCAGACGTCGCAGTCGCGGCGGGTCTCGTTGGAGACGATCCTCGCGATCTGCTGGAGGCAGACGTCGCCGGCCAGATGCCCGAGGGTGTCGTTATAGGCCTTGAAGTGATCGATATCGATCATCAGCAAGGCGAGGTGCCGGTCGGTCGCCGTGGCGATCCGCCATTCGCCGACGAGGTATTCGTCGAACAGCCGGCGATTGGGAATTCCCGTCAGGGAATCCTGCCTTGCGAGGACCTCCAGCTTGTCCTGGGCCTCCTTCTGGACGGTGATGTCGCGCAGCGTCTCGACCACCGCGATCAGTCGGCCTGCCTCGTCATGGATCGGCCCGGCGTCGATGGCGAGGTAGCGCAGGCCGCCGGCGGTCGGCAGATGGCACCAGTTCTCCGCGGAATAGATCCCGCGATCGGGCTCGGTCGAGCAGTCGACCATGTAGAGGTCGCCGATCTCTTCGGCGGCGTTGCGGATCACCAGATCCGCCAGGCAGGCGCGCTGTTCGGTGTAGAAGCCCTTCCAGTGGTCCCTGGTGCCGATGACGTCGCGGGCTTCGATCCCGGTCAGCCGCTCGCAGGATCGGTTCCAGATCAGGACGTGCCCGGTTTCGTCGAGGACGAAGGTCGGCACGACCAGATGCTCCATGAGACGGATTGCGAAGTCCCGGTGCTGTTTCGTCGCCTTCATCCGAAACGATCTCCCATTTCGTTCCGATCAGCAAAGCAGACGTTCCATAAAAAATACTTAACCCAATGTTCAAATTCCATTTGACCAGCAATGTGCCGCGATGAAAAGCGGCGAACGCACGGTCAGATTCCCGCGAACCACTCGTATCCGCGGTCTTCCCAGTATCCGCCATTTCCCTCGCCAAAGGTGGTAAGGTGGCTGGCTACAGTAATCGACCGGATATATTTTGCCATTTTGTATCCCAACTGCCGCTCGATCCTGACACGCAGCGGCGCTCCGTTGGCAACCGGCAGGGCTTGCCCGTTCAGGCCATAGGCGAGGATCGTCTGGGGGTGCCGGGCGTCTTGGAGGTCGATCGATTCGTAGTAGCGGATCGGGCCGGCCAAACCGTTCTCCATCGTATCGAAGCATTCGAAGACGACGAAGCGGGCGTCGGGCCGGACCCCGGCCTGATCGAGGACCATGGCGAGCGGCACGCCCGTCCATTTGGCGATGCAGCTCCAGCCCTCGACGCAGTCGTGGCGGGTGATCTGCGTTCTGGACGGCATGGCGCGGAGCTCGTCGAGGCCGAACTCCCGCGGGGTCTCGACGAGGCCGCCGATCGTCAGGCGAAAGGCGCGGAAGTCGTCGGCCGCCAGCTGCAGGTAGCCGGCGTCGCGGGGGTTGGTGGTGCCGTTCGGGCGCTGCGGCTGGCGGATCTCGCTCTCGGCATATTCCCTTGCGAGGTCGTCGCTGGAGAGCAGCATGCGCTGGACGCGGTAGGTGAGGGAATTGGCGGTCTCGAGGACGCCCCGGACCGCCGACTGGCGATCGCCGAGGGAATCGAAGCAGCCGGCGAGCGGCGCCGTCGCGGCGACGGTGGCGCCGGTGAGGAACCGCCGGCGCGAGAGGGTGAGGCGGGTCATCGGCGCTTCTCCGGTTGGGTGCGGTACCAGCCGGTGATCATCGAGCGCAGTTCGTTGAACGGCCCGGCGAGGACCACCATCAGGACATGGACGAGGAAGAACAGGACGAGCGCCAGCATGAGCCCGAAGTGGATGGTGCGCGCCGTCTGCCGGCCGCCGAATAGGTCGAGCAGGAACGGCAGGTCCGCCACGACCCCCGGCGACATGGTGAGGCCGGTGAGGACGATCAGCGGCAGGGCGATGAACAGGACAAACGCATAGGAGAGCTTCTGCAGGACGTTGTAGCTGCGGCCATGATGGAAGCGCAGGCGCAGATGGTCGGCGGCGTCGCGGGGCAGTCGCTTCAGGTCGCGGAGCGTCGGGACGAGTTCGCGCAGATGGCCGTTGAGCAGGCTGGCGAACAGCCAGACGAAAAGCGTTGCGACGAGCACCCAGGCGAAGAAGAAGTGGACGACGCGGCCGGTGGCAAGGTCCCGGTAGCCGGGAATGGTCAGCCAGCCGGGGAAGGTCTTGGCCGCCATCTGGCCGCCCTGCGGCACGAGGCCGAGCCAGCCGGTCGTGTCGAAGGCGTGGCCGAAGACCGTCGTCACGCCGCGCGCCTCGCCGCCGACCTGGCGGGCGCCGATCGACAGGATGGTGTTGTCGAAGCCGAAGCCGGACTGCTGGCCGATGTAGAGATCGGGCCGCGCCATGAAGATCTGCAGGCCGGACAACAGCATGAAGAACAGGCAGACGGCCCAGATCCAGTGGGTGAGCCGCGTGGCGAGCCTCTGGCGATAGACGAGGGACCTGCCCGCGTCGTGGTCCTCGGGCCGGGCGGCGGCGCTGGCCGCGGACGGGCCTTTCGCGACTGCCTCTTCCGGCTCTTCTGCAAGATCGACCTTGGTCGCCGCCATGGGGATGCTCCGTTTGCGATCTCGCGCCCCGGGGAGGCGGGAGCTGCGACGTCGAGCAACACTTCGCCGCGGGCGCCGCAACGTTTCAACCGCCTCGCCCGATCGTGATCAGGCGCCCGAACGGTTCGTCAGCGGCTGATCCGCGCCAGCATGCGGTCGAGGGCCTGCAGGAAGCGCGAGCGGTCCGCCGCCGTGAAGCTGGCATTGTAGCCCTTCGATTCGCCGGTTTCCCTCAGATGCTGCTTGAAGGCGCGCATGGACAGGGCCGTCCCGATGGTCTCGGCCGTGAACTCGCGGCCGGTCGGCCCGAGCACCGCGGCGCCCGCCTCCAGCGCGCGGGCGGCGAGGGGAATGTCGGCGGTGACGACGACGTCCGCCTCGCCGCAATTGTCGACGATCCAGTCGTCGGCGGCGTCCGCCCCTTCCGGCACGACGACGATTCGCGCGTCGGGAAACCGCGACGGCCGCATGCCGCCATTGGAGACGAGCACGGCGTCGGCGCCCCGGCGCATCGCCACCTCGATCGCCTCGTCCTTCACCGGGCAGGCATCCGCGTCGACATAGACGGTGGTCATGGCTCTCTCTCTATGTTCGTTCGCTGGCCCGCCGCACCAGTGGTGGCGGGGCTCGGCGCGGCATGTCATGAAGCCCCATGGCCGAGATGACACAATCCTACGACAATACGCCCGCCGAGACGCTGAAGGGCATGGCGATCATGATCGCCGCCGCCGCCTTCATTCCGCTTCTCGACGTGTTCGGCAAGATGTTGGTGACCACCCACGCGATGTCGCCGGGCGAGGTGGGCATGGGGCGCCTCTTGATCCAGGCGGCGCTGACATTGCCGATCGTCCTCATGACCGAGGGGATCATGGGGCTGAAGACGACGCGGCCCTGGCTCAACGTCCTGCGCGGGCTGCTGCTCGCCGTCGGGACCCTGAGCTTCTTCGGGGCGCTCCGCCTGATGCCGCTCGCCGACGCCACGGCGGTGTTCCTGGTCGAGCCGCTCATCGTCACGCTGCTCTCGGCGCTGTTCCTGAAGGAGACGATCGGCTGGCGGCGGATCGTGGCGGTCGCCGTCGGCTTTCTGGGAGCGATGATCATCATCCGGCCGAGCTACGCGGTCTTCGGTCTCGCCGCGCTGCTGCCGCTGACGGCAGCCTTCGCCGTCGCGCTCTACCTGATCCTCAGCCGGAAGGTGTCGCGGGGCACCAGTCCGCTGGCGATGATGGTCTATGCCGGGCTCGTCGGCGGGCTGGCGCTGGCCGCCGCACTGGCGGCGGCGCAGGGCAGCGGCATCGACGAGCTCAGCTTCGCCTGGCCGCAGTCGGCGACGGCCTGGTGGCTGCTGGCGATGGCGGGGCTCGTCGGAACCGTCGGGCACCTCCTGTTCATCCTCGCCTACCGGCTGGCGCCGGCCTCGGTGCTGGCGCCACTCGGCTATGTCGAGATGCTGACGGCGATCGGCTTCGGCTACCTGTTCTTCGGCGACCTGCCGGATCTCGCCAAGTGGATCGGCATGGCGATCATCGTCGGCTCCGGGCTCTTCGTGGTCTGGCGCGAGCGCCAGTCGGCGCCCGGGGCGGCGCCGGGCCGGGTGCCGCCGCCGCATTGATCGCGGATTCGCCCGCCACACCGCCAGCGCTAGTATCCCCGTGCGGTCGCGAAACCATGGAACGAGCAAGGGGCATCATGAGCAAGAGCGTTCACGTCGAGATCACCGGCCGCGTCCAGGGCGTCGGCTACCGCGCCTGGTGCGACGAGGAGGCCCGCCGCCTCGGCCTGTCCGGCTGGGTCCGCAACACGCGGGCCGGAGCGGTCGAGGCGGTGTTCAGCGGCGACGAGGCGGCGGTCGATGCGATGCTCGAGGCGGCGAGGCAGGGCCCGGCCTGCAGCAGCGTGAAGGACGTCGCGATCCTTCGAGAGGTGGAAAGCTACGGCGGCGACTTCGAGATCCGCCGCTCGGAGTGACGGCCGGCGGCGATTCGGATCCGCCCGGAGCCGCCCGGACCGGGCCGCAGCTCAGCCCGACCGCCCGCAACCTGGCGGGACCGTCGCGTCCGCATGGTCAGTCCCGGGACGTCATCCCGAAGATCGCCTCGAAATTGCTTCGCAGGAGCGAATCGACCTCCGGCATCGAGACCAGCGTGCCGAGGTCGGCGAGGCTGGTGACGCCGTGGCCCCGGATACCGCAGGGTATGATCCCGGAGAAATGGTCGAGGTCGGGATCGACGTTGAGCGAGATGCCGTGGAAGGTGACCCACCGGCGCACCCGGATGCCGATCGCCGCAATCTTGTCCTCCGCGACGGCGCCGTCCGGCGCCAGCGGGCGCTCCGGCCGCCGCACCCAGACACCGACCCGGTCCTCCCGCCGCTCGCCGACGATGTGGAACTCGGTGAGGGTGGCGATGATCCAGGCTTCCAGCGCGGCGACGAAGGCGCGCACGTCCTGGCGCCGGCGCTTCAGGTCGAGGAGCACGTAGGCCACCCGCTGGCCGGGGCCGTGATAGGTGTACTGGCCGCCGCGGCCGGCCGAAAACACCGGGAATCGCCGGTCGAGGAGGTCGCCGTCGCTGGCGCCGGTTCCGGCCGTGTAGAGCGGCGGGTGTTCGACCAGCATCACCGCTTCGCGGGCACGGCCGTCGGCAATGGCGGCAACGCGCGTCTCCATCGCCTCGAGCGCGTCTTGATAGGATGTCAGGCCGTCCATCACGAGCCACTCGACCGGCGGTGAGCCGGCAAGGGCGAAGAATCGGTCGGTTGCCGCCGACAGGCGCGGCGCGGACGGGATCGGGGCGCGGGGTTCCATCCCCGGCATATAGCCATTCCCGTTCCTGTCCGAAACGGGAATGGCTCCGGCACGCCGCCCACTGAGCCGACCTTCATGCGATTTCCACAGCGGCGGAAAAGATAAGCCTTGTGCGGCCCGGCAAGTCTTGTTACACGCCCGCCACCGATGGCGAACAGCCGCGGTGACACGGCGTGCGGTCGTGGCGGAATTGGTAGACGCGCAGCGTTGAGGTCGCTGTGGGGCAACCCGTGGAAGTTCGAGTCTTCTCGACCGCACCAGCCTTGTTCTCCTGGGAGAATCCAGGATCATGAAGAACAATCGGGCCAGACGAATCAAGCGGATGGCTGCCGGCCTCGGCGGGCGTCGCGCTTTGCCGCGTGCGGATTCCGGCCGGCGGATCGCTGCTGTCCGCGGAAGCGGCGCCGCAGCCGGGTCGACGCGGCGTGCCGGGCGAGCCGGCGCACACTCTTCCTGCGGTCACGACATGGGCCCGCGACGCACAGCGCGCGTCACGGGCATGCCTGTGCTCTCAGGTATCGTCCTGGACGGCCGTCTGCGGCCTGTCGGATCCCGACGAGACCTCGGCGTGCCACTTGCCGGCCGCATCCTCCCAGACGATGCCGGCCGCCTCGCCGGGGCGTTGCTGGCGCATCGCCGCGGCCCGGGCGGCGAGGAAGGCCTCGTCGTGGGTGCCGAAGGTCTCCGAGAAGACGTCGTCCAGCTTGTAGGCGAAGCCGCCGTCATGCTCGACGATGTGGTAGGTGATCTGGGCCATCAGGCTGTTCTCCATGGCAGTCGCAATCGTCCCGACCCCATCGGTGTGAAGGCGGGCTCGGGCAACTCCGACCGACATGCTTTCGATTCGGCTGCCGGCAAGGAGGGCGACTGCCGGAGAGATCCCGGCCGCTTTTCCCCGGCTTGCGGCCGCGGCGGAGTTGACAGGCCCCTCGCACACGGTCTAACAACCCCTGCAACCGGCTGAAGCCCTGCTTCTGCCGGTTTTCAACGTGTCCCGTGAGTGGCGTCGGTTTGTGCCCACGCCGCTCTGTCAGTCCCTGAAGAGGGGTAGAGGAGGGCGCGTTTCCTGGACCGGCCCGTGGGCGACCGCGGGCCTTGTTGTTTCACCAAAAGGAAATGCGATGACCAAGCGCACATCCGCGAAGTACAAGATCGATCGCCGCATGGGCGAGAACATCTGGGGACGCCCGAAGTCCCCGGTGAACCGCCGCCAGTACGGCCCCGGCCAGCACGGCCAGCGCCGCAAGGGCAAGGTCAGCGACTTCGGCGTGCAGCTGCGCGCCAAGCAGAAGCTGAAGGGCTATTACGGCGACATCCGCGAGAAGCAGTTCCGCAAGATCTACGACGAGGCCGCGCGCCGCAAGGGCGACACCTCGGAGAACCTGATCGGCCTGCTCGAGAGCCGGCTCGACGCCATCGTCTACCGCGCCAAATTCGTGGCGACGGTGTTCGCCGCGCGCCAGTTCGTCAATCACGGCCATGTCAACGTCAACGGCGTCCGGACCAACATCCAGTCCTACGTCTGCAAGCCCGGCGACGTGATCGAGGTTCGCGAGAAGTCCAAGCAGAACGTCGCCGTCATCGAGGCGACCCAGCTCGCCGAGCGCGACGTGCCGGACTACATCGACGCCGACCACCACAAGATGGTCGCGACCTTCACGCGGGTTCCCGGCCTCCACGACGTGCCCTATGCCGTCCAGATGGAACCGAACCTGGTGGTCGAGTTCTACTCGCGCTGATCCAGCCAGAATTGCCGAAAATCGAAGCCGCGCCATCGTGCGCGGCTTTTTTTGTGCGTACGGATGCGAGAACGGCGGGACGGGCGGAATGGCGGGCCGTGCTCATTCGTCGGCGCCACGTGGTATCCGCGCCCCGTCCTCCGCCTCTCGTTCCGTGTCGTCGCCGGCCGCTGCCGGCGTCGTCAGGACCCTTCCGGCTCCCGAGGCAGGAACAGCTCGCCGCTGGCGAAGGCCTCGACGATCTCGGTGGCGCGCTGGCTGACACCGGCCGCACCGATCGCTTCCATCCAGCCGTTCCACGCCTCTGCCGCCGCGATCACGGCTTCGCTGGTCTCGCCCGGCGGCAGGTCGTAGGTGACGCTGACGAGATCGGCGGAGCGGAAGATCGCCAGGGCGACGAGCGCCGTGAGGAAGATCGAAAGGCCGGCGCCAACGTTCGATGCGGTGTCCCGGCGCAGCCTCGCGAGGCGGCTGGCCTTCGCGGCGGGACGAGGGGGCAGGGTGGCCATGGGTGCTCCCGGTCAGAACTGGAAATAGATGAAGGGCGCCGTGCCGGCCGGTGAGATCCACTGGATGACCACGAGAGCGAAGGCGAAGGCGAGGGCGGTCAGCGCCGTCGGCCAGCGGCGGATCGCCCGGCCGCAGCGAAGGTCGAGATCGTGCGGCGTGAAGTGGAAGGCCAGCGGCAGGAAGACGAGGAGGAGGTGGAACGGCGTCCATGCCGCAAAGCCGCCGCTCGCCGCCATCAGCCCGGACAGGTAGGCGAGCGCCGTCTGAAGATCCGCCGAGCGGAAGAAGATCCAGGCGAGCGTCACGAAATGAAAGGTCGCGAGAACCGCCAGGACGCGGACGATGCCATGGCCGTGCCAGGGCCGCGGCGACCGGGCGATGCGCCTGAACGCGGCATCGGGCGAACTGCCGTGGCGGGGTGAGAGGCGCTCGCGCACCGCCCGTTCGAGGCCGAGGGCCGCACCGTGCATCGCGCCCCAGATGGCAAAGTTGTAGGCCGCCCCGTGCCACAGGCCGCCGAGGAACATCGTCAGGAACAGGTTGCGATAGGTGGCGAGCTTGCCGTTCCGGCTGCCGCCGAGGGGCTTGTAGAGATAGTCCCGCAGCCACTCGGACAACGAGATGTGCCAGCGCCGCCAGAATTCCTGCAGCGAGGCAGCGCGATAGGGCTGGCGGAAATTCTCGCGGAAGTGATAGCCGAGCAGCGCCGCCGTGCCGATGGCCATGTCGCTGTAGCCGGAGAAGTCGCAATAGATCTGCACGGCATAGCCATAGGCGGCGAGAAGCAGCGTCGGCGTGTCGTGGGCGTCGGGCACCAGGAAGACGTCGTCGACGAGGTGGGTCGCCAGCCAGTTGGCGACGACCATCTTCTTCAACAGCCCGACCACGATCAGCACCAGCCCGTAGGACAGCATGAAGCGCGTCAGCCGTGGCCGCTCATCGAGCTGTGGCAGGAAATCGCGCGCCCGCACGATCGGCCCGGCGACGAGCTGGGGAAAGAACGAGACGTAGAGGAGGAGATCGAGCGGCGATCGCTGCGCCGGGATCTCCCGGCGGTAGACGTCGACGATGTAGGAGATCGCCTGGAAGGTGAAGAAGGAGATGCCGACCGGCAGGATGACCGCCATCAGCGGCAGGTCCCGCGCGACGCCGAGCTGGCGCAGGACATCCCCGAGGGATTCCAGGAAGAAGCCGTAATATTTGAAGAAGCCGAGAATGACGAGCAGCAGCCCGACGGAGGCGCCGACCACCGCCCGTCTCTGCCTCTCTCCATCGGTCCGATCGATGGCAAGGCCCGCCACCCAGGCGATCAGCGACGCTGCGAGGAGCAGAAAGCAGAACCGCCAGTCCCAGTAGCCGTAGAAGACGTAGCTCGCGGCGAGCAGCAGCGACTTGCGGGCCGAGGCCATGGTCCGCATCGCCCAGGCGAGCGCGAAGACCACCAGGAAGAACACGGCGAAATCGAGCGTCGGGAACAGCAAGTCGGCGAGCCTTGGGGCGGGAAAGGAAGCGGCCGGAACGGTCTGGCGCTTCTAACCCATCCCGCTGGCGAAAGCGCCAGCGGCCGGAAGATTGGGGAGGAAAACGACAGTCTTCGTTAATGATGTTTCCGGTGCTGTCGCTCAGGCGACGCAGCGGCAGATGTCGGTGGGCGGCCTATGCGTCGACGGGAAGGATCGTGATCGGGCCCTTGCGCTGGCGAGTCGGCTCCCGCAGCTCCAAGGGTTGCGGCGACAGCCGTGCATCTGCGCGGGGGATCGGCAGAGTTGATGCCAAGGAGCATCGGCGACGGCCGCACGTCCAGTCTCTGCGCCGGCCTTGCCAAAGGCCTTCGAAAGGCTCTGCGTCCTTCGCAAGGCTCTGACGAAAGAACCCACTCGGGGCGCGAGATCACGGCAGGATGGAGCGAGGCGCTCGGCCGGCGCGGCGCGAACGGTCCCGTCAGTTCAGCGACGCGACCGGCGTGTCACCCTTGGAGGCCGGCAGCAGCAGGCCGTCGACGAAGCTCTCGGCGCTGCGGTCATAGCCCTTCGCGGTCAGATGGACGCGGTCCTTGGCGGCGAGGCCGCGCTCGGCCCAGGCATCGATCTTGCAGCGTCCGCCCATCGCTTCCGACCAGTCCCAGAAGCCGGCATTCTCGTCCCTGGCCAACTGCTCGATCGTCTCGCGCACGCCGGCGAGCTTGATCGGCGAGCGCCAGCCGCCGGCGCAGGCCGGGCCGCGGCTGGAGCGCCGGGTCAGGCCGTCGGCGGCGCCGGCGAAGGCGAGATCGGCCTGCGGCGCGGCGGCCTTCAAGATGGAAACGAAGCGGGCGGCCGTCTTGCGGTAGGCGGCGAGGTCGAGATTGTCGTCGTAGCCCTCGTTGGTGCCGTAGCCATAGACGATGAGGTCGGGCGCGATCGCCCTGACGTCGTTGGCGACGAGGGTCTCGTCCCAGCGCTTCGTCACGTCGACCGTCGCGCCGACGATGCCGAAATTGACGTAGCGCACGCCCGGCACATCGCGGCCGGTGCCCCAGTCGAGGATCGTCGTGGTGCCGTCGCCGGCCGGGCTGACGGTGACGCTGTCGGCCTTTGCGGCGAGCCGGACGGTGGTCGAGCCGGGCTTGTCGGCGCGGGCCGAAAAGGTCTGGCTCTTGCCCCCCGCGCTGATCGTCACGCCGCCGGCCTTCGGGCCGGTGACCATCGTGACCGAGGCCCAGTCGAACGGGCCGGTCTCGCTCGACAGCGTCATCTTCGCGCTCTTCGCGCTCGATGAGAGCCTGATACCGGAGACGCCGTAGGGGCCTGACTTCACCTTGAGGCTGGACGCCGCCTGCCAGGGGCCGGAGCGGTCCATCGAGACCTGGGCCGCGCCGGCATAGGGAAACACCTTCGCCGGGATGACCTGGCCGCGGCCCGCATCGCCATAGGCGGCCTGGAGGCGCGAGCGGATGCCCCGCGTGAAGGAGTCTGCCGCGACGTGGGAATCGCCGATATGGAGGATGGTGACGGGTTCGCGCCGCGTGCCGTTCTTCAGCGCCGCGAGCTTGGCATGGAATCTCGCGAGCGGGCCGTCGTCCCCGGTGGGCATCTCCACCCCCTTGCGCTTGACGAGGTCGGGCGGGGTCAGTCCGCGGTTCAGCCCGTCGGATCCGTAAGCGGTCGCCATCAGCAGCGGATGGGCCGGGCGCTGGGTGCCGGACTGCGCCGCAGCGCCGGCGACGACGCGGGAGCCGAGCTCGGCGGTCAGAAGCGGCGCGGGCGGCGCGACGGCGGCCATCACCTTCTCGGCCTGCGCCCGATCGGTCGCCGCCTGGCGCAGAATACGGCCGGACTTACCGGCGGCGAGACGTTCCGCGCGAGGCAGCGCCGGCTCCGATGCGTCAGCCTGCTGATGGGTGCTGGTGGAGGGCTTCACCGAACGCAACGCCTCTTCGAGGTCCCTCGACCTGTCGGTGCAGCCGGCGAAGAGTGCCGCCGCGGCCATCAGGACCGCGATCTGCCGGGACGCCCCGTGGCGACGCGCGCCGGCGTAAGGCCCCATGCCGCTCGCCGCGAGCGCCTGACTGTTCCGTTCGGTCACGCTTGCCCCCAATCCGTGATGATGTGTCTCCACGACAAAAAATCGGCCCGCTCGTCGAGCCTCGATGGTTTTGGGTAATTTTCCGTGAACGCCCCCCGATCCGGCGCTTCACCCCCGTCAATGCTAAAAATGCAACGAACACGGCAAAAGTTCGACCGGGGCCGCGGTTAACTTCATCTTGCGGCGGGGCGGCGGTATATTCGCGCTCCGCCGGGGCAGCGAGGTCAACAGGGAGATCCTCTCGATGAAATTCTTCGTCAGCAGGGGGAGGCGGGACGTGTCCCGCTCGTCCGCCTGGGCGCTGGCCCTCATGCTTTGCCTCGTCTCGCTGCAGCCCGCCGCGGCGATCGATGTCGCCGCGAAGGCGGGGGGCGACGAGGACACGATCGCCGCCGCGTCGGCCGCAGTGGCGCAGCCGCGCGACTACCACATCGCCGTCCTGGGCGACTCGCTCGGGGAAGGCGTCTATGCGGGCCTCGCCCAGCTCGTCCGCAGCGAGGCCAATGTCGCCGTGACCAAATACGCCCGGGTCAATACCGGCATCGCCCGCAGCGATCGCTACGACTGGCCCGAGGCGGCCGGCAAGCTGGCGGACCGGGCGATGGATGCGGCGCTCCTGGTCTTCGGCGCCAACGACCTTCAGACCATCCGCGAGAACGGCAAGGCCTACCACTACAAGCAGGACGCCTGGGAGGAGCGCTATCGGACCCGGGTCGCGAAGATCGTCAAGGCCTTCAGCGACAAGGGGATCAAGGTCTACTGGCTGAGCCTGCCGATCACCCGCAAGAACCGGTTCCAAGAGGACTACGCCTATCTGAACCAGATCTTCCGGGAGGTGGCCGAGGCCAACGGCGCCACCTTCATCGACGCCTGGGGTGCCTTTGCCTGCGCGGACGGGGACTATTCCGAGACCTATACGCTCGACGGCTCCAGCAAGATCATCCGGGCCAGCGACGGCGTCCACTTCACGCCGCTCGGCTATCAGGTCTATGCCGGGATCGCCCTCGATGCGCTTCGCAAGGACCTGAATTTCTAACCCGCGACGGCGGCAACAGCGGCATGCCGGCGTCTCGCCGAACAGCCGATGAGCCGCTGCCGCATCTTCGCGTCAGACCCGTGCCGCCAGCGTCTCCACCGCCGAGCGAAACCGCCGGAACACCGCCTCGCGCGCATAGTGCCGTCCGCCGCTGACGCGCCTTTCGCCGGCGACCCAGACGCCGTCGACCGCCGGCCGCGAGGCGGCGAAGATCCAGGCGTCGAGGAGGGCGTCGCCGGACTTGCCGACCAGCGCCGGATGGTCGGCGTCGAGGGAGACGAGATCGGCCGGTCCGCCCTCGGCGATCCCGGGTGCCGGCCGGCCGAGCGCCTGCGACCCGCCCGCGAGCGCCGCGGTGAAGAGCGCATGGCCGGTGGAGGCGCCGGGTTGGGCAAGGACGTTGCGGCTCTGCCGGTGGAGGCGCTGGGCGGTTTCGAGCTGGCGCAGTTCGTCGGTGATGCCGATCAGGACGTTCGAATCCGAGCCGATGCCGAAGCTCCCGCCGGCCGCCTTGAACTCGGGCGCCGGGAAGAAGCCGTCGCCGAGGCTCGCCTCGGTGATCGGGCAGAGACCGGCGACCGCGCCGCTTTGCGCAAGCAGACTCGTCTCCCCGGGTGTCATGTGGGTCGCATGGATCAGGCACCAGCGCCGGTCGAGCCCGGCATGTTCCAGCAGCCATTCGACCGGGCGCCGGCCCGACCAGGCGAGGCAATCCTCGACCTCCTTCACCTGTTCGGCCGCATGGATGTGCATCGGCGCATTCGGCCGGAGCTTGGCGGCGAAGGCGAGTTCGTCGGGGGTGACGGCGCGCAGGCTGTGGGCGGCAACGCCGAGGACGCCGCCGGGAAGATCGGCCAGCGCGTCCTCTGATACCTCGACGAGGCGGGCGAAGGTGTCGCGGTCGCAGATGAAGCGCCTCTGGCCCGGATGGGGCGCTGCGCCGCCGAAGGTCGCATGGGCGTAGAGGACGGGGATCAGCGTCAGGCCGATACCGGCCTCGCCGGCGGCCGCCGCGATCGCGCCGGCCATGGCGCCGAGGTCGCCATAGGGCCGGCCGTCATGGTCGTGATGGAGATAGTGGAACTCGCCGACCGAGCCGAAGCCGGCCTCCAGCATCTCCACATAGAGCTGCGCGGCCACCGCCGCGACCTCGTCCGGCGTCATGGCGAGGGCGAAGCGGTACATCGTCTCGCGCCAGACCCAGAAGGTGTCGGTGCCGGGGCCGCGCATCTCCGCCAGCCCCGCCATCGCCCGCTGGAAGGCGTGGCTGTGAAGGTTCGCCATGGCCGGCACGAGGATCGCGGCGCGCTCGTCGCCGGGCAGCGGCGGGCCTTGCCTGACCGCGGCGATGCGAGCACCCTCGATCTCCAGCCGGACGTTCGTCCTCCAGCCGTCGGGGGTGAGGGCGGTCTCGGCATGGATCGTCGGCATTTCGGCCTCCTCGTCTGCATCTCCGGCTTGCGAGGCCGGATATTATGTCTATACATGATGAAAAGCGAGCCTCTCGACCAAGGGTGCGCCATGGCCTCCATCGATCATAATCCGCCGCCGAAACTCTGGCGCAATGCCCGGCTCGCCACCATGCGGGCCGACAGGCCGGGGCTCGGGACCGTCGAGAAGGGTGCGGTGCTCGCCAGCTCCGGCAGGATCGCCTTCGCCGGACCGGAGGCGGAGCTCCCCGCCGCCCTGCTCGAGCCGACCGGGGGCATCGAGACCGTCGACTGCGAAGGCCGCTGGATCACGCCGGGCCTGATCGACTGCCACACCCATCTCGTCTGGGCCGGCAACCGCGCCCGGGAATTCGAGCTGCGGCTGGCGGGGGCGAGCTACGAGGAAGTGGCCAGGGCCGGCGGCGGGATCGTCTCCTCGGTCAGAGCCCTGCGGGAGGCGAGCGAGGACCGGCTGGTCGCCGAGGCGCTGCCCCGGCTCGACACGCTGATCGCCGAGGGCGTCACCACGATCGAGGTGAAGTCCGGCTACGGGCTCGACACCGAGAACGAGGCGAAGAGCCTGCGCGCCGCGCGCCGCCTGGGCACGGAACGGCCGGTGAGGGTGCGCACGACCTTCCTCGGCGCCCATGCGCTGCCGCCGGAACATGCCGGCGACAAGGCGGGCTTCATCGCGAAGGTCGCAGGCGAGATGCTGCCGGCGATCGCCGCTACGGGCCTCGCCGACGCGGTCGACGGGTTCTGCGAGGGGATCGCCTTCTCGCCGGAGGAGATCGCCCGGGTCTTCGACGCCGCGCGGGCCGCCGGGCTGCCGGTGAAGCTGCATGCCGACCAGCTCTCCGACCTCTCCGGCGCAGCGCTCGCCGCCAGCTACGGCGCGCTGTCGGCCGATCACCTGGAATATACCAGCGAGGCCGGCGCCGCCGCGATGGCGAGGGCCGGCACCGTCGCGGTGATGCTGCCGGGCGCCTTCTATTTCATCCGCGAGACCAAGGTCCCGCCGATCGAGAGCTTCCGCCGGCAGGGCGTGGCGATGGCCGTCGCGACCGACTGCAATCCCGGCACCTCGCCGCTGACCTCGCTGCTCCTGACCATGAACATGGCGGCGACGCTGTTCCGCATGACCGTCGACGAGTGCCTCCTCGGCGTCACCCGCCATGCGGCGAAGGCGCTGGGGCTCGAGGCCGAGGCAGGCACGCTGGATGCCGGCAAGTCCGCCGACCTCGCCATCTGGGACATCGAGAGCCCGGCCGAACTCGTCTATCGCATGGGTTTCAATCCGCTCCATGCCCGTGTCTGGAGGGGCAGATGACCGATGTGGTGATGATCGAGCCGGGCAACGTCCCGCTCGCCGGCTGGCGCGCGATCTACCGCGGCGCCGTGCCGTCCCTCGACCCGGCGGCGTTTCCGCTGGTGGAAGCCTCCGCCGCTGCCGTGCGCCGGATCCTGGCGCGGGGCGAGCCGGTCTACGGCATCAACACCGGCTTCGGGAAGCTCGCCAGCGTCCGCATCGGCGAGGCGGACCTGGAGACGCTCCAGCGCAACATCGTCCTCTCCCATGCCGCCGGCGTCGGCGAGCCGATGCCGGTGCCGGTCGCCCGGCTGATGATGGCGCTGAAGCTGGCGTCGCTGGCGCAGGGTGCGTCCGGCGTGCAGCTGTCGACGGTTCAGCTGCTGGAGGCCATGCTCGCTAGGGGGCTGACTCCCGTGGTGCCCTGCCAGGGTTCGGTCGGGGCGTCGGGTGATCTCGCGCCGCTCGCCCACATGACGGCGGCGATGATCGGCGTCGGCGAGATCGTTTCGGGCGATGTCCGCATGCCGGCGGAGGAGGCGCTGCGGGCGGCCGGGCTCGAACCCGTCGTGCTCGGCCCGAAGGAAGGGCTGGCACTCCTCAACGGCACGCAGTTTTCCACCGCCAGCGCGCTGGCGGGCCTGTTTGCGGCGGAACGGCTCTACCAGTCCGCCCTCGTCACCGGGGCGCTGTCGACCGACGCCGCCAGAGGCTCCGACACGCCCTTCGACGCGCGCATCCACGCCTTGCGCCGCCACAAGGGGCAGATCGAGACGGCCGAGGCGCTGCGGATGCTGATGGAGGGGTCGCAGATCCGCGCCTCGCACCGGGTCGGCGACGAGCGCGTGCAGGATCCCTATTGCCTGCGCTGCCAGCCCCAGGTGATGGGCGCCGTACTCGATCTGTTGCGCCAGGCGGCGGTGACGCTGGAAACCGAGGCGAACGGCGTCTCCGACAATCCGCTGATCTTCGCCGATGCGGACGAGGCCCTGTCCGGCGGCAACTTCCACGCCGAGCCGGTGGCCTTCGCCGCCGACATGATCGCGCTGGCGATCTGCGAGATCGGCTCGATCGCCGAGCGGCGGGTCTCGCTGCTGGTCGATCCGGTGCTGTCGCTGCTGCCGGCCTTCCTGACGCCGAAGCCGGGGCTCAACTCCGGCTTCATGATCCCGCAGGTGACCGCCGCCGCGCTGGTCTCGGAGAACAAGCAGCGAGCCTACCCGGCAAGCGTCGATTCCATCCCGACCTCGGCGAACCAGGAAGACCACGTCTCCATGGCGGCCCATGGCGCCCGGCGCCTGCTGGCTATGGCGGAAAACCTGTCGAACGTCGTCGCGATCGAGCTGCTGGCCGCGGCGCAGGGCTGCGACCTCGTCGGCGGGCTCTCATCCAGCCCGCCCCTCGAGGCGGTGCGCCGGCTGCTGCGCGCGGAAGTCCCGACGCTTCAGGACGACCGGCATTTCCATCCCGACATCGTGGCGGCCCGGGAACTCGTCGTCTCCGGCGCCCTGATCGACGCCGTCGCCCCGCTCACCTTGCCGACGCTCGCCTGAGGAGACCCAGCCCATGACCGGTCCGACCCCCCGCCTCGACAACGCCCGCCGGATCTCCGCGCCTCGCGGCAGCGAGATTTCGGCCAAGAGCTGGCTCACCGAGGCGCCCTTGCGCATGCTGATGAACAATCTCGACGCCGAGGTCGCGGAAAAGCCGGGCGAACTCGTCGTCTATGGCGGCATCGGCCGGGCGGCGCGGGACTGGGCGAGCTTCGATCGCATCGTCGCGGCGCTGCGCGAGCTGGAGAGCGACGAGACGCTGCTGGTCCAGTCCGGCAAGCCGGTGGGGGTGTTCCGGACCCACAAGGACGCACCCCGCGTCCTCATCGCCAATTCCAACCTCGTGCCGCACTGGGCGACCTGGGACCATTTCAACGAGCTCGATAAGAAGGGCCTCGCCATGTACGGCCAGATGACGGCCGGCTCGTGGATCTACATCGGCTCCCAGGGCATCGTGCAGGGCACCTATGAGACCTTCGTCGAGATGGGCCGCCAGCATTACGGCGGCGACCTCTCCGGTCGCTGGATCCTGACGGCCGGATTGGGGGGCATGGGCGGGGCGCAGACGCTGGCCGCCACCATGGCCGGCGCCTCCTGCCTCGCCGTCGAGTGCCGCCCGTCCTCGATCGAATTCCGCCTGAAGACCGGCTATGTCGACAGGCAGGCGGCCGATCTCGACGAGGCGCTGGCGATGATGGCGGAGGCGGCCGCAGCGAGGAAGCCTGTTTCGGTCGCACTTCTGGGCAACATGGCGGAGATCCTGCCGGAAATGGTGCGGCGCGGGGTCAGGCCCGACATCCTCACCGACCAGACCTCGGCCCACGACCCGGTCAACGGCTACCTGCCGGCCGGCTGGAGTCTCGCCGAATGGGAAGAGAAGCGCGAGCGCGATCCCAAGGCCGTCACCAGGGCCGCAAAGGCGTCCATGGCGGTCCATGTGAAGGCGATGCTCGACCTCTACAAAGCCGGAGTTCCGACCGTCGACTACGGCAACAACATCCGCCAGATGGCGCTGGAGGAGGGGGTCGACGACGCCTTCGCCTTTCCGGGCTTCGTGCCGGCCTATATCCGGCCGCTGTTCTGCCGGGGCATCGGGCCGTTCCGCTGGGCGGCGCTCTCGGGCGATCCCGAGGACATCTACCGGACCGACCAGCGGGTGAAGGAACTGCTGCCCGACGACGCCCATCTGCACAACTGGCTCGACATGGCGCGCGAGCGCATCCGCTTCCAGGGGCTGCCGTCGCGGATCTGCTGGGTCGGGCTCGGCGACCGGCATCGCCTCGGCCTCGCCTTCAACGAGATGGTCGCCTCGGGCGAATTGAAGGCGCCGGTGGTGATCGGCCGGGATCACCTGGATTCGGGCTCCGTCGCCTCGCCCAACCGGGAGACCGAGGCGATGAAGGACGGCTCGGACGCGGTCTCCGACTGGCCGCTGCTCAACGCCCTGCTCAACACCGCCTCCGGAGCGACCTGGGTGTCGCTGCATCATGGCGGCGGCGTCGGCATGGGGTTTTCCCAGCATGCCGGCATGGTGATCGTCGCGGACGGCACCGAGGATGCGGCCCGGCGCCTCGAACGCGTCCTGTGGAACGACCCGGCCACTGGCGTCATGCGCCATGCCGACGCCGGCTACGAGGATGCGCTGGAATGTGCGACGGAGAAGGGGCTGAAGCTGCCGGGCATCCTCGGCTGAACGCCAGCTAGATCCGCCGGATCGGCAGCGTCCAGGCGAGGCCGGTCGCCAGGCACCCGAAGCCCGCGATGCACAGGAAGGCGTTGCGGAACGCGTCCTCGAGGCCGTCGGTGATCGCGGCTCGCTGGGCGGCGGCGAGGCCCTGAAGGGCCTGCGGGCCCTCCTGCAGGACATGGGCGAAGGCCTCGCCCGCGGCGGGGTTGGCGTGGGTCATGGTGGCGAACAGCACGGTGCCCACCGTCGCCGTGCCGACGGCGGCACCGAGGGAGCGCGAGAACTGCACCGTGGCGGCGCCGGCGCCGAGCTGTTCGCGGCCCGAGGCGAGCTGGACGGTCAGCTGGACGACGCCCATCACCGTTCCCATGCAGATGGCGATCGCCCCGAAGCACCAGGCGAGGGCGACGGAATCGAGGCTCGGCGCCACCAGCACCGTCGCGACCAGCGCGATCGTCACCAGAGTGAGGCCGACCGACGGGTAGATCGCCGTCTGCCCCGTGCGCCCGACGATGCGGCCGGTGGTGAGCGAGCCGATCCCGATGCCGATGGTCATCGGCAGCAGCAGGAGGCCGGTCTCGGCGGCCGAGGCCCCGTGGACCATGCGGTAGTAGAGCGGCAGGAAGGTGATCAGCGACACCAGCATGGCGCCGTGGCAGGCCGCCAGCCCGTCGCAGCGCCAGATCGCCGGGTGCTTCAGAAGCGGGATCGACAGGAGCGGCGAGGGCGTCCGCTGCTCCCAGCGCACCAGGAGGACGACGGCGGTGACGGCGAGGACGCCGAGCGCCACCGGCGTCAGAAAGGCACCGGAAGCGATCTGCTGGGCCTCTTCCAGCATGATCAGCGTCGAGGCGATGAAGGCGGCGAAAAGGAAGAGGCCGAGCGTGTCGAAGCGGAAGGGCTCGCCGGTGCCGCGCCGGTCGGGCAGCCGGAGGGTCATCAGGACGGCGCCGATGCCGACCGGCAGGTTGACGAGGAACACCGACTGCCAGCCGAAATGCTCCGTCAGGAAGCCGCCGGCGACCGGCCCGAAGGCGCTCGACGACACGGCGACGGTGGCGAGATAGCCCTGGTAGCGCGCCCGGTCGCGCGGCGGGATCGCCTCGCCGACCAGCGCCTGGGAGAGCGTCATCAGCCCGCCGCCGCCGGCGCCCTGGAGGATGCGCGCCGCCGTCAGCGTGACGATGTCGGTGGACAGGGCGCAGAGCACCGAGGCCACCATGAAGATCGCCAGCGCGACGACCATCAGCCGCCGGCGGCCGAAGACGTCGCCGAGCCGGCCATAGACCGGGGCGGCGATGGTGGTGGCGACGAGGTAGGACACCACCACCCAGGACAGGCGGTCCACCTCGCCGAGGGAGGCGGCAATCGCCGGCAGCGCCGTCGCGACGATCGTCTGGTCGACGACCGCGAGGAACATCGGCAGGACGATCGAAGGGAAGATGGCGAAGAAGCTGCCGCGCGGACTGGCGGGCGGTGTGGTCTCCGCCTCTTCGGGGGACGCTTCGGGCTGCTGCATGGGGGAGATCGACTGCGGGCGACAAAAGGTTATCCGCCTTACATATTCCGGATGCCCGGATGGGAAAGATGCATCCCCGCGCGATCACGGTTCTTCGCAAGGCCCGCAGCGCCGCAGCACGCAACCCCGCCCGCAACGCCGCTTGCCTCGCGGCGCCAGCCAAGCGACTGTGACCGCCATCTCCTCCAGCGAGTCATGCCATCATGCAAACCCTTCCCATCCTCGAGCGCCTGATCGCCTTTCCGACCCTGTCGCGAACGCCGAACATGCCTTTGCTGGACCATGTCGCGGGGCTGCTCACCGCCGCCGGCGCGCGGCTGGACTGGGTGCGTCACGAGAGCGGCGAGAGGGCCAATCTCTTCGTCACCATCGGACCCGAGGGCGTGCCGGGGGTGATGCTCTCCGGCCATACGGACGTGGTTCCGGTGGAGGGGCAGGCCTGGACGGTCGAGCCGTTCCGGCTGACGCAAAAGGACGGGCGGCTCTACGGCCGCGGCACCGCCGACATGAAGGGCTTCGTCGCCTGCGCGGTGGCGGCGGCCCTGCGGGCCTCGCGCCGGGAGCTGAAGACGCCGCTGCATCTGGCGCTCTCCTATGACGAGGAGATCGGCTGCATCGGCGTGCGCGACCTCGTCGACATCCTCGCCAGG
Organism: Aurantimonas sp. 22II-16-19i; assembly: GCF_002088275.1. Taxonomy (GTDB): domain Bacteria; phylum Pseudomonadota; class Alphaproteobacteria; order Rhizobiales; family Rhizobiaceae; genus Jiella. The sequence goes on along the minus strand of NZ_AQQS01000001.1, from coordinate 289,146 downwards.
GCGCCGGTCCGGCCGCTGATGTGCATCGTCGGCGAGCCGACGGAGCTGAAGGTCGCGACGGGCCACAAGGGCAAGGGCTTCTACCGCGCCAGCTGCCACGGCCGCGAGGGCCACACGGCGCTGGCGCCGAAGGCGATGAACGCGCTGCATCTCGCCGCCGACTTTTCCCGCGCCGTGCGCGACCTGCAGGCCGAGGTGGCCGAGCACGGGGCGAAGGACGACGACTACGACATCCCCTACACGACGCTGCATGTCGGCCGGATCGCCGGCGGAACGAGTCCGAACATCGTGCCGAACCATGCCGAGGTGGATTTCGAGATCCGCTACCTGGCCGCCGACGATCCGGACGGGCTGATCGCCCGGCTGGAGCGGGAGGCCGGGCGGATCGTCGCCGAGACCGGCGACCCCGACGCTGCGATCGCGATCGAGACGACGCGCGGCTATCCGGGCCTCGACACCGCGCCGGGCGCCGAGGTCGTGCGGTTCGTGAAGTCGCTGACGGGGGCGAACGCCACGATCAAGGTGGCCTTCGGCACCGAGGGCGGGCTGTTCTCGGAAGCTGCGGGTATTCCGGCGGTGATCTGCGGGCCGGGTTCGATGGACCAGGGCCACCGGCCGGACGAATTCGTCACCGAGGCGCAGCTCGCCCGCTGCGACGCGATGTTGGATGCGCTGCTCGACCGTCTCGAAGCCGGCCTGTGAGCGGCGGCCCGAGCGGCGCCGCCCGCAGCATCATGCCCGGCTGCGTGCGACCGCCCCGGCCATCACGCAGAGCAGCTCGAACAGCATCGTCGCGCCGGTGAGCGCCGTGATGCCGCTCGGATCGAGCGGCGGCGAGACCTCGACGACGTCCGCCCCGACGATGTCGACGCCGGCCAGCTCGCGCACCAGCGCCTGCGCCTGGAAGGTGGTGACGCCGCCGATCTCCGGCGTGCCGGTGCCCGGCGCGAAGGCCGGGTCGATGATGTCGATGTCGAAGGAGACGTAGGTCTCGCCCGCGCCGGCGATCTCCCGGGCCTCGGCCATGACGTCGGCAACGCCCCGCGCCATCAGCTCCTCGATGAAGATCATCCGGATGCCTTCGGCCCTGGCGAAGTCGTAGTTGGCGGCGTCCGAGATCGCGCCCCTGAGGCCGATCTGGATCATGCGTTTGGGATCGAGCAGACCCTCCTCGACGGCCCGGCGGAAGGGCGTGCCGTGGTTGTAGCGATTGCCGAAGAACTCGTCGTAAGTATCGGAATGCGCGTCGAAATGAATGAGCGCGCGGGGTGTGCCGCGGGACAGGCCGCGTAAGACCGGCAGGGTGACCAGATGATCGCCGCCGGCGGTCAGCGGGACGGCGCCGGCATCGCGGATCTCGCGAAAGAAGCCGGTGATCCGCTCGAGGCTGTCCGTCGCATCGACAGGGTTCACCGGCGCGTCGCCACAATCGGCGATGCGGGCGACATCGAAGGGCGAGCGCAGCGTCGTGTGGTGATAGGGGCGCACGAGGCTCGACTGGTTGCGGATTTCCCGTGGCCCGTGGCGGGCGCCGGTGCGGTTGCTCGTGCCGCCGTCGAAGGGAACGCCGACGAGGGCGATGTCCACCTCGTCGGGCCGGGCCAGCGGCAGGCGCATGAAGCTGGCGGGGCCGGCAAAGCGCGGCACCTTGGCGGAATCGAGCGGCCGGAAGCGGGATTGGTCGGTCACGGTTGAACTCAGCTCATGGACATGCGGGAATGTGGACAGGTGAAATGAACCTCTGGGTCGTCGACGGCGCGGAAGGCGGAGCGACGACAGCGGCCGGAGCCGCAGTGCGAGGCGATCGGGGGCAGGACGACGGGGCGGTCAGGCAGACCCGGCTCGGCCCGCCTCGATCCGCCGCGAGATGTACTGGGCGAACTCGAAGTTCGGCCGCTCCAGATGCGACAGCGGACCCGGTTCGCCGAGATGGCTGCAGAGCCCCTTGTAGACCCGTTCGGTGCAGCCGCGATCCTCGACATTGACGTCGTCGAGCAACGCCTTGACCGCAACGAAATGCTGCCTGGCCTCCGGGTCCCCGACATAGTCCGGCGACATGCCGCCGCCATAGAGGATCCGGACGTGGTCCGGCCCGTCCGGATGCAGGCTGAGATACCAGAAATAGCCGTTCGTCAGGGAGATGAAGAGCGCCGGATAGATCGACAGTAGCCAGGTCGTGCGGCGCTGGTCGCCGGTGAGGGTGGTGTTGTCCGGGTGGGCGAGGGCGAGCGGCACGGAATCGTTGCGCAGGATGGAATGGTAGTTGAAGGCCTCGGTGCCTTCCGGCAGTGCCATGGTCATCAGGTCTTCGGCGGATCCGCCGATCGTCCCGGCATGGCAGGCCGGCAGGTGGTAGCTCTCCATGAAGTTCTCGGCGAGCACCTTCCAGTTGGTGTTCCAGCGATGCTCCTCGCGGAAGGTCTCGGTGTAGTTCTCCATGCCGAGATAGCCGACCAGGGTCTCGACGTCCTTCAGCCGCCCGGCCGGGCTCGGGGCGTCCGGGTCCAGCGACACCATGATCCAGCCGAGCCATTCCTCGCAGCGGATCTCGGGCAGCGCGATCTCTGACCGGCAGAAGCTCTCGTTGGCGGCCATTGCCGGGGCGCCGCGCAGGGTCCCGTCGAGATTGTAGGTCCAGGCATGGTAAGGGCAGACGATCGCCCGCACGGTGCCACGGCCCTGCAGCATGGTCGACATCCGGTGGCGGCAGACATTCGACATCGCCCGCAGCGCGCCGTCCCTGTCCCTGAGGACGATCACCGGCTCGCCGGCGATCTCCATGGTCAGATACGCCCCCGGCCCGTCCAGCGCATCGGCGCGGCCGGCGCAGAGCCATTCCTTCGCGAAGATGTGCTGGAGTTCCTGGGCGAGGAAGTCCGGCGAGGTATAGACCGACTTCGGCATCGCCCGCGCCGCCTCGAGCGGGACGGCGACGTTGGCGGCGAGCTCGTCGGCGGGAGAGGCCGAAAACTGCGGATCGTGGACGTTCATGGCTCGAACCCCAAAGCGGCGGGTGGGCGGCGGGCGGCAGGGCCGGGTCGCCGGTATCGCGGCAGGGCCCGAGGCAGGCCCGGTGGCTGCCGGTGCTTCCGGCGGGTGGACGGTCGCGATCTCGTCTTCGTTCTAACGCCTTTTCCGGCTGCCAGCCAGCGCCGTTCGGGCCGTTCCTTGCTCGCGCACGGTCGGAGCCGGTGGCTCATCGCATCATCGTCTGGGGTAGGAAGGTCACGATGCCCGGGAAGATCGTGATGATGACGATGCCGAGGATCATCAGGAAGAAGAACGGCATCGAGGCCCTGGCGACCTGGACGATGTCGCGCCCGCTCATGCCCTGCAGGACGAAGAGGTTGAAGCCCACCGGCGGGGTGATCTGCGCCATCTCGACGACGATGACGGCGAAGATGCCGAACCAGATCAGGTCGATGCCGGCGTCCTTCACCATCGGCAGGACGACGGTGGCGGTGAGGACCAGCATCGAGACGCCGTCGAGGAAGCAGCCGAGGATGATGTAGAACACCATCAGGACGGCGATCAGCGCATAGGGGCTGAGCTCCAGCGTCTCGACCCACTGGGCGAGATGGCGGGGGATGCCGGTGAAGCCCATCGCCATGGTCAGGAAGGCCGCGGCCACGAGGATCAGCGTGATCATGCAGGAGGTGCGGGTCGCTCCGAGCAGCGTCTCCAGCAGCGTGTGCCGGTCGAGGCTTCCCGAAAAGGCCGCGAGGATCAGCGCGCCGATGACGCCGACCGTGGCGGCCTCGGTGGGGGTGGCGTAGCCGCCATAGATCGAGCCGAGGATGGCGACGATCAGGAGCAGCACCGGGATCAGGAAGCGGGAACGGGAGAGCTTCTCCTTCAGGCTCAGCGTTTCCGTCTCGACCGGCGTCTTGTCCGGATCGAGCACGGCGCGCAGCATGACGTAGCCCATGAACAGGGCGATCAGCAGGAGGCCGGGCAGGACGCCGGCCATGAACAGCCGCGAGATCGACTGCTGCGAGACGACGCCGTAGACGATCAGCATGATCGAGGGTGGGATCAGGAGGCCGAGGGTGCCCGAGCCGGCCAGCGTCCCGATGATGAGGCTCTCGTCATAGCCGCGCTTCTTCAGTTCGGGCAGCGAGATGCGCCCGACGGTGGCGCAGGTGACGGCGGAGGATCCCGCCACCGCGGCCATGATGCCGCAACCGATGATGTTGACGTGGACGAGCCGGCCGGGCAGCCAGCCGAGCCAGGCCGACAGCCCGGTGAACATGTCCTGGGACAGCCGCGTGCGGAACAGGATCTCGCCCATCCAGATGAACAGGGGAAGCGCCGTCAGCGCCCAGTTCCAGCTGGAATCCCAGACCGTTGAGGCGAGCAGCGAGCCTGCGGGCGCGGCGGTGAAGAATTCGATCGCGACCCAGCCGACGAGGCCGAGGGCAATGGCGATCCACACCCCGCCGGCGAGCAGCACCAGCATGACGACGAACAGGACGGAGGCGAGGAGACCGGCGGACATCAGAGCGACAGCCCTTCGTTGCTTGCGGGGGCGGCCGTCGCGGCGGCCCGGCCGGTCACGACGGCACCTCGAGGGCCGGGGCGCGGCCGTCCGGCTCGAACTGGTCGAGCACGGCTTCCTCGCTCTCGTAGCCGGCCTGTCCGCCCCGCCAGACGATCGTCATCTCGTCGAGGAAGGCGATCACTAGGAGAGCGCCGCCGATCGCCATGCCGGCCTGGGGGATCCAGAAGGGCGCGGCGAGAAGGCCCGGCGAGGTGTCGCCGAACCGCCAGGACTGGAGGACGAGCTGGAGAGCGAACCACGTGAAATAGGCCGAGGCGACGATGCCGACGAGGCAGCAGCCGATCTCGGCGGGGCGCTTCAACGGCGCCGGGAGCCGGCGGATCAGGAGGTTGACCCTGACATGGGTGCCGCTCTTCAGCGTGTAGGCGAGGCCGAGGAAGGTGCTCGCCGCCATGCAGAAGCCGGCGAGCTCGGTGGAATCGATGGTCCAGCCGATCAGCCGGCCGGCGATCTGCGCCACGATGGTGGCGCCGATCGCGGCGAGGAACAGGCCGGCGAGAATGCCGCTGGCGAGATAGAGGCCGTCGAGGAGCCGGCGAAGGCTCCCCGCCGGCGGTGCTGCCGGATCGCCCGGCTTCGACGACGTGGCGGGATCGCTCATCGACGGCGCGCCCGGCTCACTCCATCCCCCGCTTCTCGAAATAGGGCTTGACCGCCGCCAGCGCCTCGGGGCTCGCGGTCGCCTCCCAGTCGGCGAGCATCACCTTGCCGATCTCCTTCATCCGGTCGATCACCGCCTCGGGCGCCGGGCTGACCGTCATGCCGTTGTCGGCCAGCATCTTCTGCTGGTCGTCGTTGACCTCCTTGCTCATCGTCCAGGCGCGGGCCTCGGCCTCCTTGGCGGCTTCCAGAATTACCCCTTGCGTCTTCTCGTCGAGTTCGTCCCAGGCCGCCTTGGAGACGATCACCGCGTTCTTGGAATAGATCGCGCCGGTGTCGGTGAAGTACTTCGTGTAGTCCCAGGCCTGGATGTCGATGCCGGTCTGCGGGCTGGTGAATAGCGCGGCGATCAGGCCGGTGGAAAACGCCTGGGGGATCTCGGCGAAGGGCAACACCGTCGCCTGGAATCCGAGGAGTTCGCCCATCTTCTGCGTCGCGGTCGAGTAGATCCGGAGCTTGACGCCCTTGAAGTCGTCGAGGGACGTCACCGGAAACGAGGTGTAGAAGCCCTGGCCGGGCCAGGGCTGGTAGAACAGCACCTTCATGCCGGCTTCGTCGAAGATCTTGTCGAAATAGGGCTTCTGCGCGTCCTTCAGGTCCCAGGCGTCGGCATAGGTCGGAGCGATGAAGGGCAGGCCGCCGAGGACGTACATCGGGTCCTCGTTGCCATAGATGCCGAGCCGGATCTCGCCGATCGGGATCTGGCCGGACTGCACCGCGCGCTTGATCGAGTCGATCTTGATCAGCGAGTCGTTGGGCTGAAGGTCGATGGTGAGCGCGCCGTCGGATTTCGTCCCGACCTCGTCGATGAACAGCCGGACGTTCTTCGTCAGGAAGTTCTCCTCGGGATAGCCGGAGGCCATGATCCATTCCGCCGCCGCCGCAGGGCCGACCACCCCCGGCGCGAGGACGCTCGCGGCCACCGTCATTGCGAATGCCGCGCGGGCAATCATGGCCTTGGCTGTCGATGTCATCGTGTTCCCCACTCCTTGTGGCGCGTTTGCCGTTCGCCTCGCCTGTTGCACGTCGCGTGCCAGCCGCCGGCAAGGCCGGGAGGCATAGGCAGAGGCGGGCTGCCGGGGCGGGCGGCAAACAGCGGAAACGGGGGCGGGAGGCGGGAGAACGAACTCGTCCCATCGGCTGGGCGGCAGGCGTCGCATCGGTCCGCGGCAGCGTCCGGCCGCGTCTGCCGGACCGACCGTCGCCGCTAAGGGGGTAAAGTTTCAGCTGCAACTTGCCTAGTATTTCAGCACCAGAAACCCGTGGCGCAATGCTAGCCTCCCGCCCGGAATCGGAAGCGAGGTGATCCGGAATGGCAAATGCGCGGCTGGCGATCGACATCGGCGGGACATTCACCGACGTCGCGCTCGACACGGGAGCGGGCGCGATCGGCGCCACCAAGGTGCTGACGACGCACAAGGCGCCGGAAGAGGGGGTGATCGACGGCGTCATGCGGCTCCTTGCCGCCCATGGGCTCATGCCCGCTGACGTCGGCCTCGTGCTGCACGGCACGACGCTGGCGACCAATGCCATCATCGAGCGCAAGGGCGCCAAGACGGCGCTCGTCGCGACAGAAGGCTTTCGCGACGTTCTCGAGATCGGCTACGAGGACCGCTACGACCAGTACGATCTCGGCATCGAGAAGCCGCGGACGCTGGTTCCGCGAGCGCTGCGCTTCACCGTGCCCGAGCGCGTCGCCTATGACGGCGAGGTCCTGAAGCCGCTGGACGAGGCGGCGGTCGAAGTGCTGGTGCCGGCGATCGCGGCGGCCGGGGTCGAGGCGCTGGCGATCGCCTTCATCCATGCCTATGCGCGGGGCGACCACGAGGCGCGGGCGCGCGACATCCTGGCCAGATCACTGCCGGACATCTCGATCTCGATCTCCAGCGAGGTCTCGCCCGAGGCGCGCGAATACGAGCGCACGGTGACGACCGCCGTCAACGCCTATGTGCAGCCGCTGATGGCAGGCTATCTCGGGCGCCTCGAACAGCGGCTGCAGGCGGAGGGCTTTACGGCACCGGTGCTCCTGATGACGTCGGGGGGCGGCCTGACGACGCTGCAGACGGCGCGGCGCTTCCCCGTGCGGCTGGTCGAGTCCGGCCCGGCGGGCGGGGCGATCCTCGCGGCGGAGGTCGCCAAAGCCTGCGGCGAAGCCCGTGTCCTCTCCTTCGACATGGGCGGGACCACGGCGAAGATCTGCCTGATCGACGACGGAACGCCGCAGACCGCGCGCGTCTTCGAGGTCGACCGCCAGTCGCGCTTCGCCAAGGGCTCCGGCCTGCCGCTGCGCATCCCGGTGATCGAGATGATCGAGATCGGCGCCGGCGGCGGCTCGATCGCGCGCCTCGACGGGCTGGGGCGCATCACCGTCGGGCCGGACAGCGCCGGCTCCGAGCCCGGCCCGGTCGCCTATGGGCGCGGCGGCACCGAGCCGACCGTCACCGACGCCGACCTGACGCTCGGCCGGCTCGACCCCGACGGCTTTGCCGGCGGCACGATGCAGCTCGACGCGGCGGCTGCGGGCAGGGCGATCGACAGGGCGATCGGGGCGCCGCTGAAGCTGGCGAAGGAGACCGCCGCCTTCGGCATCAGCGAGATCGTCGACGAGAACATGGCGAATGCCGCGCGGGTCCATGCGGTGGAAAACGGCGTCGACGTCGCCTCGCGCACGCTCGTCGCCTTCGGCGGCGCGGCGCCGCTGCACGCCGGCCGCCTCGCGGCCAAGCTCGGCATCGACCGGGTGATCATCCCGGCCAATGCCGGTGTCGGCTCGGCGATCGGTTTCCTGCATGCGCCGATCGCCTTCGAGGTCGTCCGCGGCCTCTATGTCCGGCTCGCCGATCTCGATCCGCAGGCGATCGAGGCGCTGTTCGCCGAGATGAACGGCGTGGCACGTCCGATCGTCTCGGCCGCCGCCGGCGGCGTCCGACCGAGCGAGGCGCGGCTCTCCTATCTCAGATATGTCGGCCAGGGCCACGAGGTGCCGGTGGCGCTGCCGATCGGGCCGCTCGATCCGGGCGACCTGCGGAGCCGCTTCGAGGCGGCCTATCGCGCGCTGTTCGGGCGGATCATCCCGGAAGCGCCGGTCGAGGCGCTGAGCTGGTCGCTCGCCATCAGCACGCCGGCCCGCCAGGCCGCCGCGCCGGCGACCAGCGCCGCGCGCCCGGAAGGCCCCGGCGGGGCAGGCGCCCCCCGCCGGCTGTTCGTGCCGGAGGCGGCGCGGTTCGACGAGGTTCCGGTTCATGCTCGGAGTGCGCTCGGCTCCACGACGCGGCTCGCCGGGCCGCTGGTGATCACCGAGGCGGCGACGACGACGGTGGTGCCGGACGGCTTCGACGTGACGGTGCATGAGGAAGGCCATCTCGTCCTGACCCGGCGGATGGCGATGCGAGAGGCGGCAGAGTGATGACCGACATGAACCAGAGCGGCCAGAGCGCCGGCATCGACCTCATCCGCATGCAGGTGATGTGGAACCGGCTTCTCGCCGTCGTCGAGGAACAGGCGCAGGCGCTGCTGCGCACCGCCTTCTCGACCATCGTGCGCGAATGCGGCGACCTGTCCGCCGGCGTCTTCGACCTCGAGGGCCGCATGCTCGCCCAGGCGGTCACCGGCACGCCGGGCCACGTCAACTCCATGGCCGAGTCCGTGCGCCACTTCATCGACCGCTTCCCGATCGAGACGATGCGCGAGGGCGATCACTACATCACCAACGATCCCTGGCGCGGTACCGGCCATCTCAACGACTTCGTCGTGACCACCCCCGCCTTCCACGAGGGCCGGATCGTCGGCCTGTTCTCCTGCACCAGCCACCTGATCGACATCGGCGGCATCGGCTTCGGGCCGGACGGCCACGACGTCTTCGCCGAGGGCCTGTCGATCCCGTTCCTGAAGCTCTGCGACCGGGGCGAGATGAACGAGACGCTGATGGCGATGATCCGGGCCAACACCCGGCTTCCGGTCGAGACCGAAGGCGACGTCTATTCGCTCGTCGGCTGCAACGACATCGGCGCCCGGCGGCTGTCGGAGATGATGGCCGAGTTCGAGCTGGACAGCCTCGACGCGCTCGGAAGCCACATCTGCGACGTCTCGCGCCGGGCCGTGCTCGCCGAGGTCGCCAAGCTCCCGCAGGGCGTCTATCGCAATGCCATGACGATCGACGGGCTCGACGCGCCGATCGACCTCGTCGCGGCGCTCACGGTGACAAAGGATGGCATCAACGTCGACTTCGACGGCACCTCGCCGGTCGTGCGCAAGGGCATCAACGTGCCGCTGGCCTATACCAGGGCGTACACCGCCTTCGGCCTCGCCTGCGCCATCGCGCCGGGCATTCCCAACAATGCCGGCTCGCTCTCGGTCTTCGCCATCGAGGCGCCGGAGGGCTCGATCCTCAATGCGCCGCGCGGGGCGGCGGTCTCGTCCCGCCACATCGTCGGGCAGATGCTGCCCGACGTCGTCTTCGGCTGCCTCGCGGAGCTTTTGCCGGCCCGCATCCCCGCCGAGGGCACGTCGTGCCTGTGGAACGTCACGCTGCGCGGGCGGGCCAAGGGCAACGACCTCGGCCGCTACGGCTTTGCCGTCACCATCACCACCAATGGCGGCACCGGCGCGCGGCCCGACAAGGCCGGGCTGTCGGCGACGGCGTTTCCCTCCGGCGTCAAGGGCTCGCCGGTGGAGATCATGGAGGCGGCGGCGCCCATCGTCTTCTGGCGGCGCGAACTGCGGGACGGCTCCGGCGGCGCCGGGCGCCACCGGGGCGGCGACGGCCAGGTGATCGAGATCGAGAACCGCGACGGCGAGGCGATGGATCTGCTCGCGGCCTTCGACCGCATCGACTTCCCGCCACGCGGCCGGGCAGGGGGCGGCGACGGGGCCGCCGGCACCGTCAGGCTGTCCGATGGAACCAGGTTGAAGGGCAAGGGCACCCAGACGATCCCGTCCGGCCAGCGGCTGCTGCTCGAAACGCCGGGCGGCGGCGGCTTCGGGGCGGCGTAGGGCTCGAATCGAAGCGGCGGGAGGCCGGACCGGCCCCCGCCGAGACCGCGCCGGAGGTCAGACCTTCTTCTCGCGCTGCACCGCCACCGAGGCCAGCGCCAGGAGCCCTGATCCGAGCATCAGCACCACCGAGACGGCGTTCAGCACGGGCGTCGAGCCGGCCTTCACCATGCGGTCATACATGGTGATGGTGAGCGGCGCGTCGGAGCCGACCAGCATCAGCGTCGTGTTGAAGTTCTCGAAGGAGACGAGGAAGGCGACGACGAAGGCCGAGAACATCGCCGGATAGAGGAAGGGCAGGGTGACCGTCGTCAGCACCCGCAGCCGGCTCGCGCCGAGATTGAGCGCGGCTTCCTCCAGCGCCATGTCGAACTTCTGCAGCCGCGCCGCGATGACGAGCGAGGTGATCGTCGTCAGGAAGGAGAACTGGCCGAGGACGATCAGCGGGACGCCGGGGCGCAGCCAGGTGATGAACAGGCCGAATTCGGCATCCACCCAGTTGGCGATCATCGAGGCGAAGACGAGGATCGAGATGCCGAGGATGACGCCCGGAATGACCAGCGGGATGATCAGAAGGATGTAGGCGACGCCCTTGAACGGAAAGGATTTCCGCTCGAACAGGAAGGCGTTGCAGGTGCCGACGGCGACCGACAGCGCGGCGACGACGACGCCGATATAGAGCGAGTTGTTCAATCCCCGCAGCAGGCGCTCGTCGTAGAACAGGCCGAGCTTCGGCTCCACCGGCGAGAAGAACCAGTCCAGCGTGAAGCCGTTCCAGGGCAGCGACGGAAACACCGAATCGTTGAAGGCGAAGGCGCCCGCCGCGATCAGCGGCGCGACGAGGAACAGGAAGAAGGCGGCCATGTAGGCGCGGTAGATCAGGCGAAGGCCGGCCGAGCTCTGCATTGCCTCAGTCCTTCGCCACGGTGGTCGCGAGACTCTGGCCGGTGAGCTTCAGCCCGAGCCAGACGACGAAGGAGGTGAACACCAGGAGTGTCACGCCGAAGGTCGCGCCCGCCTCCCAGTTGTAGCGGGTGATGAACTGGTTGTAGATCTGCTCGGTGAACCAGCTGGAATTCTTGCCGCCGAGCAGCACCGGCGTCAGGTAGCTGCCGGCCGTCAGCATGAAGGTGATGATGCAGCCCGACACGATGCCCGGCATGGCATAGGGCACGATGATCCGCCGGAACACGGTGAAGCGGCTGCCGCCGAGATTGTAGCCGGCCTCGAGCAGGGCGTCGTCCATGCCCTGCAGGGTCGAGGTGAGCGGCACGATCATGAACAGGACGACGGTGTAGACGAGGCCCATGACGACGGTGGCGTCGTTGTAGAGCATCTCGACGGGCTGGTTGATGATGCCGAGATCGACCAGGGCCGAGGAGATGACGCCGGTCTCGCGCAGCAGCACGATCCAGCCATAGGCGCGCACCAGATCCGACACCCAGAGCGGGATGAGGCACATCAGGAACAGCGCCGCGCGGCTCTTCTGCCGGGCGATCTTGGCGATGTAATAGGCGACCGGAAAGCCGACGATCAGCGCCAGGATGGTCACCAGGATCGACATCCAGGCGGTGCGGAACAGGGTGTTGCGATAGACCGGCTCGGAGATGAAGTCGACGTAGTTCTTCAGGCCGAAGCTGAACTCGTCGTAGCTGATCTTCTCGCGCAGCGAGACGTAGCCGATGCCGAGCTGGGGCAGGATGATCAGGAGGCCGATCCACAGGAGGAACGGCGTCATCAGGAGGATCAGCGAGAGCCTGCCGGCATCGCGCCCCATCAGCCGGCCCTCCGCGCAAAGGCACGGGCGCGCCGCGTCTCGAAGGTCAGCGTGACGGCGGCGCCGGGCGCGAGCGAGCCGCTCTGGCCGGGATCGGCCACCTCGATCAGCTGGCCGTTGCGTGCCTTCACGAGGATGCGGGAATTGGCGCCGTTGAAGAGCAGGCTGTCGACAGTGCCGGCAAGGCTCGCCCCGGCCGTCGCCTCGTCGATGCGCATCGCCTCGGGACGGACGAACACCTCGACCGCGCTGCCGACGGCGCTTTCGTCCGAGCGGCGCGCGGCGATCCGGCCGCCGCCGCCGTCGAGCTCGACGAGCACCTCGTCGCCGCGGATCTCGGCCACCTTGCCGGCAAGGATGTTGGCGTCGCCGACGAAGCCGGCGACGAAGCCCGAGACCGGATCGTCATAAAGCTCGCGCGGCGTGCCGATCTGCTCGAAGCGGCCGGCATTCATCACCGCCACCCGGTCGGACATCACCAGCGCCTCGGACTGGTCGTGGGTGATGTAGAGGAAGGTCGTCTCGAACTGGTGCTGCAGCTGCTTCAACTCGATCTTCATGTGCTCGCGCAGCTTCAGGTCGAGGGCGCCGAGCGGCTCGTCGAGGAGGAGGACGTCGGGCTCCAGCACCATGCAGCGGGCAATCGCGATGCGCTGCTTCTGGCCGCCGGAAAGCTGGCCGATCTGCTTCTCTTCGACGCCCGGCAGGCCGACCCGCTCCAACACGCGCCGGACCTTGGCGGGGATGTCCGCCTTCTTCTCGCCGCGGCACTGAAGGCCGTAGGCGATGTTCTCGCCGACATTCATCATCGGGAAGAGGGCGAGGTGCTGGAACACCATCTTCACGTTGCGCTTGTTCGGCGGCAGGGCGAGGACGCTCTCGCCCTTGATCTGGATGTCGCCGGCCGACGGCGTCTCGAAGCCGGCGATCATCCGCATCAGGGTGGTCTTGCCGCAGCCGGACGGGCCGAGGATCGAGAAGAACGAGCCGGAGGGGATGTCGAGGGAGACCTGGTCGACGGCGACGAACTTGCCGAAGGCTTTTGTCACGCGGTCGCAGCTCAGATCATACATTCGCAAGTTCCGATGAAAGATGGGCGCTTGAGAGATGGGCGCTTCGGCCGGGGCGAGGCTGCTCGCCCCGGCGCGTGTCAGTTGCGGAGGATCGTCGGGCGCCCGCGCTTTACTGCGCCGCCTTGATCCGCTCCAGCGCGATGCCTTCCATATCCTCGAGGCCCGGGGGGATGTTCGCGAAGAACTTCAGATTGTCGAGATCGGCCTGGGTGAAGGCCGCCTTCACCGCCTTCTGCTTGTCCTCGGGCAAGAGCTCGATGCCGTTCGGCACGGCCGCGATGGCGCCGGTCGAGGCCGACATGATCTTCACGTTCTCAGGCTTCAGGACGAAGTTGATCCACTTGTAGGCGGCATCGTCCGCCTCGCCGCCGCGCGGGATGGTGAAGGTGTCGATCCAGGCGAGAGCGCCGGTCTTCGGCGGCACGAAGACGATGTCGGAGTTCTCGTTGTAGATCTTGTAGGCGGTGGAATCCCAGGTCTCCGCGACCACCACCTCGCCCGACAGCATCAGCGCCGAGAGGTCGTCGCCGCCGGTCCAGTAGGTCTTCACGATCGGCTTGCAGTCGATCAGCTTCTGGGTGACCTTGTCGAGCATGTCCTGATAGGCGGCCTTGTCGGCATAGAGCTCGAACGGGTTCATGCCCATGGAGAAGGCGGTGCCGAGGAGGATCGTGCGGCGCAGCCGCATCGAGGTGCGGCCCTTGTATTTCTCGTCGCAGAGATCGCCGAAGCCGGTGACGTCCGAGGTCTCCTTCATGTTGGCCATGACGCCGGAGGTGCCCCACTGGTGCGGCACGGCGTAGACCTCGCCGTCGATGGTGGCGTTCTCCTTGACGCCTTCGAGCAGGTTCGGCGTCATCGAAGCCGTGTCGATCTTCGACAGGTCGAGCGGCTTGTAGATCCGGTATTCCTTCTGGGCGGCGAAGATCCGGTCGTGGCTCGGCTGGGCGAGATCGTAGCCGGTGCCGCCGGTGGCGCGCAGCTTGGCGATCATCTCCTCGTTGTTGGACAGGGTCACCTCGACGTCGATGTCGGGGTTTTCGGCCTCGAACTTCTTGACCAGCTCCTCGGGCGCATAGCCGCCCCAGGTGAGCAGCCGGAGCGTTTCCGCCTCGGCGCCGCCGATCGTGAACGCCAGTGCCGAAGCGGCAAGAACAACGCGTAACGTCAATGCCATGATCTCTCTCCTAGGGTTGATGGGGATGGCGATGCGGATGTCTGGCCGGTCCGGCCGATCGGGAAGTGAAACCGTCATTTCGTCTTCCAGAAAGAGCCATTTCCGGCGTTCTGGCAATCCAATCCTTGCGTCATCGGCCTTGCGTCATGGTCCCGGCCTCACAGGCCGACCCGGTCGAGCAGCCGATAGGTCTCGACGGCCGCGGGCAGGAACCAGGGGCGGCCCCGGTAGAGCGGCCGGGTGGGGAATCCGGGTGTCGTCAGGGCCGTCTCTCCTTCGGGCCTGCCGAGGATGCGCAGCCCCGCCTTGTGGCCGAGATAGGAGGCCATGCCGACGCCCGAACCGCAATAGCCCATCGCATGATGGATGCGGCCCCGCGCGCCGGTATGGGCGAGGGCGTCGAAGCTGTAGCCGACGAAGCCCATCCAGGAATGGCTGATGGCAGCCGGCCCGAGTTCGGGAAACAGCTGGACCATCACGTCCCGCAGCCGCCGCGCGGCGCTCTGCGGATCGGTCTCGCCGGCGCTGACCCGGCCGCCGAAGATCACCCGCCGGCCGTCGGGCGAGGGGCGATAATAGTAGACCACCCGGCGGCTGTCGGAGGCGATGCGCCCGGTGGGGAAGAGCCGTGTCACCAGCGCCGGGTCGAGCGCCTCGGTGGCGATGATGTAGCTGCCGATCGGCACGATCCGGCTCTGGTGCCAGGGGGAGAGCGCCCCCGAATAGCCGTTGGTGGCGAGCATGACGTCGCGGGCTTCGATCGGGCCGAGGGGCGTCGTCACGGTGACGCCGTCCGGCCGTTCGTCGAGCGCCACTGCCGGGCACTGCGGGGCGAAAACGACGCCTGCGGCATCGAGGCGCTCGACGAGGCCGGCATGGTAGAAGCCGGGATCGAGCGAGGCGTGATCGTGGAAGACGGCGCCGCCGTGATACCAGTCGGTGCCGAGTTCCTCGCGCTGCCTGTCACGCGGCACGAGGATGATGCGGTCGCCGTCGGCGAGCTTTGCGAGGGCGGCGAAGGCGCGGGGGCTGGCGGCGGCGTGGAACCGGCCACAGGCCCGAAAATCGCAGGCGATCCCTTCTTCCGTGACGAAGCGCTCGACGAAGGCCCGCGAGGCGACGCCCTCGGCGCGGATCGCTTTGGCGGTGTCGGGGCCGTGGCGGCGGGCGAGCGTGTCGAAGCCGGGCTTGATGGAATGGCTGACCTGGCCGCCATTGCGGGTGGAGCAGCCTTCGCCGATGCGGCCCTTGTCGAGCATCACGACGCTGCGGCCGGCCCGCGCGAGGACCAGCGCCGCGTGGCAGCCGGTATAGCCGGAGCCGATGACGACGACGTCGGCCCTCTTCGGCACGGCCGCGGGGCGCTCCGTCGGCGGCGGCGGGGCGGTGTCCCACCAATAGGGCGTCGTGCGGAGCTGCGACATGGGCATCTAGGCGATCCTCGCCGCGACGCTCTTGACGCGCATGTAGTTCCGCATGGCCGCGAACCCCTTCTCGCGGCCGAAGCCGGACTGGCGGTTGCCGCCGAAGGGCACTTCGATGCCGCCGGCGAAATACTCGTTGACGAAGACCTGGCCGGCGTCGATCTCCTGCGCCAGGCGGTGGGCGGCGGCGAAATTCGTCGTGTAGATGCCCGCGACGAGGGCGTAGTCCGTGCCGTTGGCGAGTTCGAGGGCGTGGTCCGCGTCCTCGGCGACCTGCACGGTCAGCACCGGGCCGAAGATCTCGTCGGTCACCAGCGGGTCGGTGGCGGCGACGTCGTCGAAGATCGTCGCCTCGAAGAACCAGCCCTTGCCGGTGGCGGGATCGGTCGCGGCGCGTCCGCCGAGCAGCGGCGTCAGACCGCGCGCGCCGGCGGCATCGACCTTCGCGGCGACCCGGCCGAGATGGGCCTCGGAGTTCAGCGGGCCGAGGGTCGGACGCGTCAGGCCGTGTCCCATCGCCAGCGCCCGGGCCTTCTCCGCGATCCGGGCGACGAGGTCGTCATGAACGCCGCGCTCGACGATCAGCCGCGATCCGGCGGAGCAGATCTGACCGGCATTCTCGAAGATCGCGCCGATGGCGCCTTCCGCCGCGGCGCCCAGATCGGCATCGGCGAGGACGACGAGGGGCGACTTGCCGCCGAGCTCGAGGACGACGGTGGCGACGTTGCGGGCGGCTGCCGTCATCACCGAAATGCCGGTCGGCACCGAGCCGGTGAAGGTGACGTGGCGCACGCGGCGGTCGGCGACGAGCGGCGCGCCGGCGGCGGGTCCCGTGCCGGTCACCACGTTGCAGACGCCGTCCGGCAGGCCGGCCCGCGACAGGAGCTCGGCCAGCATGAGCATGGTCAATGGCGTCGTCTCGGCCGGCTTGGCGACGACGGTGCAGCCGGCGGCCAGCGCCGGCGCGATGCCGCGTGCGGCCGTCGAAAGCGGGTAGTTCCAGGGGATGATGTGGGCGGTGACGCCGACCGGTTCGGGGATCGAATAGCCGAGATAGTCCGGGCCGAGCGGGAAGGTGGCGCCCTCGATGGCATTGGCGCAGGCGCCGTAATATTCGAACGCCCGGGCCGCGCCGGAAACGTCGCCGAGGGCCTCCTGCAGCGGCTTGCCGCTGTCGAGGCTTTCGACGAAGGCAAACCGGTCCGCCTCCGCCTTCAGGAGCCGCGCGGCCTCGACAAGGATCGCGCCGCGCGCCGACGGTTTGGTCCGGCCCCAGGCGCGCTGGGCGGAGCTCGCGGCCGAAACCGCGCGTTCGACGTCCTCTTCATCGCCTGCCGCGACGGCGTGGAACGGCGCGGCGCGGCCGGGATCGAAGCTCTCCATGCGTTCGCCGGATGCCGGCGGCGACCATGCGCCGGCGATGAAATGATCCGTCGGCAGGAAAGGGAGTTGGCCGCGGTCCAGATAGTCGGCAATCGTGGTGTCGAGGTTCATCATGCGTCCACTTCGCTTGCCTTGTAGATCGATTTCGCCAGCCATTCGGGTGCGATTTCGACGCCCCAGCCGGGGGCGTCCGTCACCGTCGCCATGCCGTCCTCGATCCGGTAGGGGTCGTTGGCGTAGAGGCCGGTCTGCCAGGGGTAGTAATCGAGGCCCTCGATCGAGAATTCCAGATATTTGCCGGCGTTGGGGATCGCCCGGAGGAGATGCATGGTGAACAGCGTCACCAGGCCGAGATTGGCAGCGTGGGGCGTCACCGGCAATCCCGCCGCCTGCGCCATGCGCGCGACCTCGAGCGTCCGCCCGATGCCGCCGAGATAGAGGATGTCGGGCTGAGCGATGTCGACGGCCTTCATCTCGATCATGCGTTTCCAGACCGGCAGGAAGCAGTCCTGCTCGCCGCCCGTCACGTCGATCGGCAGGCTCGCCAGCGCCTGCGTCACCTCGCGCGTCTGCTCCAGCTCCCAATAGGGGCAGGGCTCCTCGTAATGGGTGACGCCATGATCGGCGAGCATGCGGCCGTAGTGGATCGCGGCCTCGGGCGCGTAGCAGGAATTGGCGTCGGCAAGGAGGCTGACGTCCTCGCCCCTGAAGGCGCCCGCGATCGCCGGGATGATCGCCTCGGTGCGGCCTTCCCATTCGTCCTTCCCGCGGCCGCATTCGGCGCCGATGCGATACTTGAAGGCGGTAAAGCCGTGTTCGCCGCGCAGCCGGCGAAACCGCTCGGCCTCGGCGTCCGGCGTGATGTCGCGCTTCATCGAGGAGGCGTAGGCGCGCAAGGGTCCGGGCGTGCCGCCGAGCAGCACCGTTACCGGCACGCCCTCGGCCTTGCCGCGCAGGTCCCACAGGGCCGTCTCGACGCCGCCGACGGCGCGGCAGAGATAGGAGCCGGGAAACTTGTGCTCGCGCTCGAAGACGCGGGCAAAGCAGTCGTCCTGGTCGACGATGTCGAGCCCCAGCACGTGGGGGGCGACCTGCCGGTGCAGGATCTCTGCCGTGAGATCCGAGTGATAGGTCGAGACCTGGCCCCACCCGGTCTGGCCGCTCTCGTCGGTGATCCGGACGAAGCCGACGAACTCGTTCGCGAAGGTCTCGATCTTCACAAGCCGCATGGGCGCTCCGCTGAGTTTCACTGGCTGCCCGATGGCTGGCCGATGGCAAAAGAGTGCTTGCAAAGTGGTCCGCGCATAAGGTCCACTTCGCACTTGTTGGCAGACCATTCGGAGATCGCATGTCGAAATATGTCGGTGGCGCCCTGATCCCGACGCTGAAGATCGACCGGAGCGACCGCAGCAACCTGACCATGCAGCTCACCGTGGCGCTGCGCGATCTCATCCTGTCCGGCGATCTTGCCGCCGGGACGCGGTTGCCGGCGAGCCGGACGCTCGCCCGCGACCAGCGGGTGTCGCGCACGACGGTGATCAACGCCTTCGACCAGCTCGCCGCCGAGGGGCTCATCGACAGCAGGGTCGGCGCCGGCACCTATGTCAGCGCGGGTCTGCGTCCCGCGAGGCCCGCGGTGGCGGCCCAGCCGCCGGAGAACCTGCCGCATCTGTCGCGTCTCGGGAGCGATGTCCCGGACCCGTATTTCCCGCGCCTCGGCCATCCGGCGGCGCCCCGCGCCTTCGTGACCGGCATGCCGGCCTTCGACGCCTTTCCGGTGGCGCTGTGGTCGCGCATCTCCTCGCAGTACTGGCGCGGCGAGCGGGCGGCGATGATGTCCTATCCGGACACGGCCGGGCTCGGCGCGCTGCGCGAGGCGATCTGCCAGCATCTGAGGGCGAATCGGGGCCTCGTCTGCCAGCCGGGCCACGTCTTCGTGTTTTCCGGCGCGCAGGACGCCTTCACCCAGATCGGCCGGATGCTGGTCAATGTCGGCGACAAGGTCTGGCTGGAGAATCCCGGGGCGATCGGGGCACGCAACGCCTTTCTGTCCTGCGGCGCCGAGCCGGTGCCGGTGCCGGTGGACGAAGAGGGGATGGACGTCGCCGCCGGGCTGAAGCTCTCCCCCGACTTCCGCCTCGCCTTCGTCACGCCCGCCTATCAGCACCCGCTCGGCGTCACCCTGTCGCTGGAGCGGCGGATGCGGCTTCTGGAGGCGGCCGAGCAGGCCGGCGCCTTCATCGTCGAGGACGACTATGTCGGCGAGTTCCACTATGGCGAGGCGACGCTGCCGCCCCTGAAGGCGCTCGATGGCGGCCAGCGCGTGATCTATGTCGGAACGTTCTCGAAGACGCTGTTTCCGGCCGTCCGGCTGGGCTTCGCCGTGATGCCGCCGGTGCTCGTGCCGATGGTCGAGCGGACGCTCGCCGCCATCGCCCACGGCGTCGCCCATGCCATCCAGGGGATCGCCGCCCGGTTCATCGCCGAGGGCCATTTCGCCGCCCATATCCGGCGCATGCGCGGCATCTATGCGGCGCGCCGGGACGCGCTGATGGACGCCTCCGAGCGGCATCTCGCCGGCCGGCTCGACGTCAGGCCGACGGAGACCGGCTTCCACGCCGTCGGCCTAATCCCTGCGTCGCTTCCGGACGAACGCGCCATCGCCGAGGCCGCGCTGGCGGCGGGCCTCGCGGTGACGCCGCTGTCGCGCTACGCGCTGCGGCCGATCGCCCAGCGCGGCGTGACCCTCGGCTTCAGCGCGGTGCCGCCGGCCGAGATCGAGCGGGGCGTGCGGACGCTCGCGGCGGTGATCGACGACCTGGCCGCGTGATCGGCGGCGCGTCCGGTATCAGACCGGCCTTTCGGCGTCCTCGCGGATGAGGGACGCGGCCTTCTCGCCGGTCATGATCGACGGCGCGTTGATGTTGCCGGCGGTGATCGTCGGGAAGATCGAGGCGTCGGCGACGCGCAGCCCGCCGATGCCATGGACGCGCAACCGCGCATCGACGACCGCGCCGGCCGCCGGGTCGGGGCCCATCCTGCAGGTGCCGCAGGGATGGTAGATCGAAGTCGCGCGCTCCCGGATGTCCGCGACGATGGCCTCGCGGCTCTTAACATCCGGTCCCGGCCGGATCTCGCGGGTGATCGCCGCCGCCATGGACGGCGCGGCGGCAAGCCGGCGGATGATCGCCGTCGCCGCCACCAGCTCGTCGAGATCGGCTTCGTCGGAGAGATAGCGGGGATGGATTTCCGGCGGGGCCGAGGGATCGCTGCTGCGGATGTGCAGCCAGCCGCGGCTCCTCGGGTGGCAGTTGGAGATGCCGATCATGAAGCCGGGGAAGGTGTCCGGCGACAGCAGCCGCCGCTTGCCCGGCACCGCACGGGTATAGGAGAGGGGCGAGAAGTAGAGCTGGATGTTCGCCCGCTCGCGGGACGGATCGGACTTCACGAAACCGCCCGCCTGGTTGACGGAAAGGCTCAAGGGCCCGTCGCGGGTCGCGAGATAGCGAAGCCCGGCGCCGATCCGCCCGGACCAGGGCCCGAGCGTATCGTTCAGCGTCGGCCGGTTGGCCTCGTAGATGTAGTCGAAGCCGATGTGGTCCTGGAGATTGGCGCCGACGGCCGGCCGGTCGAGGACCACGTCGATGCCGAGGGCCTGCAGCCGCGCCGCGTCGCCGATGCCCGACAGCTGCAGGATCTGCGGCGAGTTGACGGCACCGGCCGAGAGGATGACCTCCCGCCGCGCGCGGATGGTGTGGGCCCGGCCGTCGCGGCGATATTCGACGCCGACGCAGCGCCGGCCCTCGAACAGCAGCCGCGTCACCAGCGCGTCGGTCTCGACGCGGAGGTTGCGCCGCCGGCGGGCCGGGTGGAGGTAGCCGGTGGCCGCCGAGGAGCGCAGGCCGCGGCGGGTGGTGATCTGGAAGAAGCCGGCGCCTTCCTGGTCGCGGCCGTTATAGTCCGGATTGCGCGGATAGCCCGCCTCGGCGCAGGCCGCGACGAAGGCATGGCTGAGGGGATGCGCCGCCGCGTCGATGTCGCGCACGCCGATGGGCCCGCCGCGCCCGCGCCATTCGCTGGGCGGGCCGGCATAATCCTCCATCTTTCGAAAATGCGGCAGGAGGTCGGCATAGGACCAGCCGGGATTGCCCGCCTCGGCCCACAGGTCGAAGTCCCGCGCCTGGCCGCGCACATAGACCATGGCGTTGATCGCGCTCGATCCACCGAGCACCCGACCGCGCGGCCAGTAGGCCTTGCGTCCGCCGAACCCCTCGTCCGGCTCGCTGTAGTAGCGCCAGTTCAGCCGGGGATGGAAGAACGCCCCGCCATAGCCGATCGGCATGCGCACCCACAGGCTCCTATCCGAGCCGCCGGCCTCGATGACGGCGACGTCGCTCCGACCGTCCTCCGACAGCCGTGCGGCGACGACGCAGCCGGCCGATCCGGCCCCGACCACGACGTAGTCGGCCTCGGTGTTCGATGTTTCACGCATGGGGGGATGCACCTGAAGGTCGGCTTCTCCGGCGGCGACAGGCCCGGCGGGTCGGAGAGCCGCTCCGCTCCGGCGTGAGGGGCGGGATGCACTCCAGATCCGGGATCGGGCCGGCCCCGTCGGCGGGGTCGTTGCGATGGCGAGGTTCGACGGGTGGTTCTGCGACACCGCGGCGATCCTCGGTGGGGCGACACTAGGGCTGGTTCCCCGCGCCTGTCCCAGGCCATTTCGCACATTCTTGCGGACCGCTCGCGGCAGCCGGTCGGGAGGGACGGGCAACGGTTTTGAAATTGCCGCCTCGCATCGCCATATGACCGTCACCCCGGCGCCCCGCCACGGAAACGCTGCACTTGCGGCTCTTCCTTGCGGGCAATGCGTCGTCGTTCGTGAAGCGTCGATCGACCCGTCACGGCGCCGGCGCTCAGGCGACGCATGGCGACATATTGGCGATCTGAAGGAACTGCCTCATGCAACTCGTCCGCTCGAACGCCGACCTGCCGACTGCCCGGGCGATGGATGCCCCGATCGATCGCAAGCCGCTGATCGACTGGCTGGTCAACGAGACGAGCCACCAGCGCTTCGTCGACAACATCTTCCAGGAATTCTGCGACCGGATCAGAGCCGCCGGCGTGCCCCTGGCCCGGGCGACGGTGCATTTCAGGATCGACCATCCCCAGTGGCTCGGCGCACGCATGCTCTGGCGCAAGGGCATGGCCGAGGTCGACATCGAGACCTTCCAGCACGGGACGCTTGAGACGCCGGAATACCGGCAGAGCCCCGTCGCGACAATGCATGCCGGCACGACGGAGCTGCGGTGGCGCAGTGACGGCCCCGCCGCGGACACCGACCGCTATCCGCTGTTCGCCCAGCTGCTCCAGGAGGGGATGACCGACTACGTCGCCTGGCCGATGAAGCACACGCTCGGCCGCAGCCACGTGGTCACCTTTGCCAGCGACGGCCCGGACGGCTTCACCGAGGATCATCTCGCCTTCCTCGCCGACCTGCTTCCCACTTTTGCCCTGGTCAGCGAGATCCGGCTGAAGAACCGCCTCGCGCGCACGCTGCTCGAAACCTATGTCGGCCCGCATGCCAGCGAGGAGATCCTGGCCGGCGCCATCACCCGCGGCAGCGGCACCACCGTCGCCGCGGCGATCCTCGTCTGCGACCTGCGCGACTTCACCCACATCTCCGACAACTGGCCGCGCGACGACGTCATCGAGCTGCTGAACGGCTATTTCGACGCCATCTGCGAGCCGATCGAGCGGCATGGCGGCGAGATCCTCAAGTTCATCGGCGACGGGCTGCTCGCGATCTTCCCGCTGGACCGGCCGACGGCCTGCGACGACCTCTTGTCGGCCGTCGACGAGGCCCAGTCGGCGATGGACGCGCTCAATGCCGCCCGGGTGGCGCTCGGCCAGGAGGCTTTGCGCTACGGCGTCGGCATCCATGTCGGGGACGTGATGTACGGCAATATCGGCTCGCGCCAGCGCCTCGACTTCACCGTCATCGGCCCGGCGGTGAATGCGGCCGCGCGGCTCGAGAACCTGACCAAGGCGGTGCACGAGCCGGTGCTGGTGTCGCGGGCCTTCGCCGAGATGGCGAGCTGCCACCGGGCGCTGGAGAGCCTCGGCTCCTATCCATTGCGCGGCTTCGGCGAGGAGATGGAGGTGTTCTCGTTCTCCGTCGCCAAGTGGCGGCAGACGGCCGAGCCGTGCGGCGAGGCGGCCCTGGCATCGTAGCTTCCGGGACCGCAAGAGACGCGAGGAAAGCCCGGCGCAGGCTCCTGCCAGCGCCGGGCTTTGTTCGTCAGGCGAGGGTGGCGGTCACCGCGTCGACGGCATCGGCCGTCTGGGCGATGATCAGGTCGGCGTCTTCCTTGGTCAGGCAGAAGGGCGGCGCGAAGCCGAGGATGTCGCCTTCCGGCATCGCCCGGCCGATGACGCCGCGCTCGAAGAGGGCGGCGGCGATCTTCGGGCCGACCTTCTGCGAGGCATCGAAGAACCGGCGGTCGTCCTTGTCCTCGACGAATTCGACGGCCGCGAGCAGGCCCTCGCCGCGCACCTCGCCGACATGGGCCTTGTCGGCCAGCGCCGACTTCAGCCCCTCGACGAAATAAGGGCCGACCTCGCGGACGTTGTCGATGAGGGCGAGGTCGTCGATCAGCTTCAGGTTGGCGACGCCTGCCGCCGCGCAGATCGGATGGGCGGAATAGGTCCAGCCATGGCCGAAGGCGCCGAGCTCGTCCACGCCGCTCACGAGGCCGTCCCACATGCGCTTCGAGACGATCGAGCCCGACAGCGGCGCATAGGCCGAGGTGAGGCCCTTGGCGATGGTGATCAGGTCCGGCTTCATGCCGTAGTGATCCGAGCCGAACATCGAGCCGAGGCGGCCGAATCCGGTCACCACCTCGTCGGCGACGAGCATGACATCGTACTTCTCCAGCACGGCCTGGATCTTCTGCCAGTAGCCGGCCGGCGGCGGCACGATGCCGCCGGTGCCGAGCACCGGCTCGCCGATGAAGGCGGCGACCGTGTCCGGACCCTCGGCGAGGATCATGTTTTCGAGCTCGTCTGCGCAATGCTGGGAGAACTGCTCCTCGCTCATCGAGCGGTCCTCGCGCCGGAAGTAGTAGGGCGAGACGGTGTGCAGGATCGGCGCGCGCGGCAGGTCGAAGGCGTTGTGGAAGAGCTGCAGGCCGGTCAGCGAACCGGTCATGACGCCGGAGCCGTGATAGCCGCGCCAGCGCGAGATGATCTTCTTCTTCTCCGGCCGGCCCCGGGTGTTGTTGTAGAACCAGATCAGCTTGATGTTGGTCTCGTTGGCGTCCGATCCCGACAGGCCGAAATAGACCCTGCTCATGTGCTCGGGCGCCCGGTCGATGATCATCTTCGACAGCTGGATCGAGGCGTCCGTGCCGTGGCCGACATAGGCATGGTAATAGGCCAGCTCATGGGCCTGCTTGGAAATCGCGTCGGCGATCTCGGTGCGGCCGTAGCCGGCATTGACGCAGTAGAGGCCGGCGAAGGCGTCGACATGGGTGCGGCCGGTCGCATCGGTGATGCGCACGCCTTCCGCGCCGGTGATGACGCGGGTCGGGCTCTCGCCGCGGGCATGGGTGCCCATGTGGGTCGAGGGGTGGAAGAAGTGATCGCGGTCGAAGGCTTCGCGTTCGTTCGAGGCGTCGAGCATGGAGACTGCTCCTCTGATCTTGAGTGGAAAAGGGTCGTGGCGTGTTCGGTGCAGGGCCGGATCAGGCGAGATCGGCGCAGACATATTTGACGTCGGTGAAGGCCTCGAGGCCGTGGCGCGAGCCTTCGCGGCCAAGGCCGGACTGTTTGACCCCGCCGAACGGGACCGGCGCGCCGGTGATCTTCACCCGGTTGACCGCGACCATGCCGTAGTCGAGCGCCGCCGACAACCGCGCGGCGCGCGCGCCGTCCCTCGTCACCACATAGGCGACGAGCCCGTATTCGCTGTCATTGGCCCGGGCGATCACCTCGTCCTCGGTCTCGAAGGGCGTCAGCGCCGCGACCGGGCCGAAGGTTTCCTCGCGCATGATCGCGGCGCTCTCCGGGACGTCGGCGAGGACGGTCGGCCGGTAGAACAGCGGCCCGGCCGCATCGCGGGTGCCGCCGGTCAGCAGCCTTGCGCCGCGGGCCTTCGCATCCTTCACCTGCGCCTCGACCTTGGCGATCGCCCGCTCGTGCATCAGAGGCCCGATGTCGGTGCCGTCGTCGAGGCCGTTGCCGACTGTCAGCTCGGCCGCCTTGTCAGCGAAGCGCCGGGCGAATTCCTCATAGACCGGCCGCTCCACATAGATGCGGTTGGCGGCGAGGCAGTCCTGGCCGGAGGTGGCGAATTTGGCGTCGATGGCGATGGCGACGGCGCGGTCCAGATCGGCGTCGGCAAAGACGATCAGCGGCGCGTGGCCGCCGAGCTCCATCACCAGCCGCTTGACCGTCGGCGCCGATTGCGCGGCGATCAGCCGGCCGATCTCGGTCGAGCCGGTGAAGCTCATCGCCCGGACGCGGCGATCGGCGCACATGCGACCGACGATGGTCGCGGCATCGCCGGTGACGACGTTGAAGACGCCGGCGGGGAAGCCCGCCCGCTCGGCGAGTTCGGCCAGGGCGAGGGCCGAGAGCGGCGTCTCGGCGGAGGGGTGGGCGACGACCGTGCAGCCGGCGGCAAGGGCGGCGGCGGCCTTGCGGGTCAGCATGGCGGCGGGGAAGTTCCAGGGCGTGACGAGGCCGGCGACGCCGACCGGCACCCGCGACACGCTCATCGCCGCGCCGGGCAGGTGGCTGGCGACGCTCTCCACGGAGACGCGCCTGGCCTCCTCGGCATAGTAGTCGACGAAGGAGGCGGCATAGTCGATCTCGCCGCGCGCCTCGGCGAGCGGCTTGCCCTGTTCCAGCACCATCAGGAGGGCGAGGTCGTCCTTGGCCGCCAGGATCAGGTCGTTCCAGCGTTTCAGGATTGCGCCGCGCTGCTGGGGCAGCATCGCCTTCCAGGACGAGAACGCCGCATCGGCCGCGTCGATCGCAGCCGTCGTCGCCGCCGCGTCGAGGGCCGCGACATGGGCGAGGGTGACGCCGCTGGCCGGATCGGTGACGGCGAAGGTCGCGCCGCTGCGGCCGCGGGTCCAGCGGCCGTCGACATAGGCGTTGTCGCGCAGGAGCCGGGGATCGGCCAGAAGCGCGATGGCGGGATGACGTTCGTCGCGGGCGAAGACGGCACTCATGGGATGACCTCCGGAGATTTCCCCGCGAACGGGCGAAAAGCCGGCATCGGGGACCGGCATGGCCATGAGCTTAAGGGCTCGGCGCCGGAGGAACGGGCTGAACCGGCGCCCACGACCGCCTGTCTGGACTGAAGTGTCAGGCTTTGGGAGAGAGTCTCTCTCCGGGCTGTCGGTCGTTTGCCGGCTCATCGGATGCCGGTTGGGCCGGCCCAGCTTCGCGGGCCGGCGGCCATAGCCCCGCATTCACCCCTCCGCCTCCTTCACGGTCCGGGTGACGATGTAGGTGAAGTAGCGGGCGATGCCGATCTCGCGTTCGAGCCAGCCGTCGATCAGCCGCTGATAGGCATCGATGTCGGCGGCCGCGATCTTCAGCACATAGTCGACGCCGCCGCCGACCGACCAGCAGGCGACGACCTCCCGCGCCTCCCGCACCACCTTCTCGAAGCGGTCGAAATCGGCCTGGCGATGCTGGCCGAGGGTGATCTCGACGATGACGCCGGTCTGCGGCGCGACCAGGCGCCACGCGATGCGGGCATGGTAGCCGGTGACGATGCCCGCCTCCTCCAGCCGCTTCAGCCGGTTCCAGCAGGGGGTCGGGGAGAGACCGACCCTTTCCGCCAGCTTCAGCTTGGTGATGCGCCCCTCGCGCTGGATCGCGTCGAGGATCCTCAGGTCGATCGGATCGAGCTTGATGGGCGGCATTGGCGTGGAATTCCCCGATGAGCGATATGGCACCATATTGCCGAACGACATGATTTGCGAAAGAGTGCTTTCATGACAATGCCTTTTCTCGATCCCACCGCGCTGCATCGGCCGGTCTATCAGTCGCTCGCCGACCAGATCGCCCGCGCCATCGGCGACGGGCACCTGGCGAACGGCGTCAAGCTGCCGCCGCACCGCATCCTCGCCCATGACCTGGGGATCTCGGTGCAGACGGTCAGCCGTGCCTATGAGGAGCTGATCCGCCGCGGCCTCGTCTCCGGCGAGACCGGCCGCGGCAGCTTCGTCCGGCGCCAGGAGCCGGCGGGCGAGGTGCCCTATCTCCAGGAGCGGCCGGGCGAGGTCGTGGATCTGTCGATCCTCAAGCCGGTCTGCGAGACCATGCATCTCGACCGGATGAAGGCGGTGCTCGCCGAGATGGCGACGGATCTGCCGGCGAGCGCGGCTCTGTCGTTCCGTCCGAACGTCATCTTTCCCGGCCACCGGATCGTCGCCACCGAATGGCTGCGTCACTGCGGGCTGACCGTCTCGCCCGGCAACGTCGTCCTCACCAATGGCGCGACGGCCGGCATGACCGTCGCGATGATGAGTGCCGCTTCCACCGGCACGGTGATCGCGACGGAGACCGTCGGCCACCACACGCTGGTACCGCTCGCGAGCTATCTCGGGCTGAAGATGGCGGGCGTCACCATCGACGGGGAGGGGATGGTGCCGCAGGCGCTGGCCGCGCTGTGCCGGCAGGAGGACGTGCGGGCGGTCTTCCTGCAGCCCTCGCCGATCAATCCCTGCGCCTCGATGATGGGCCTCGAACGGCGCGAGGCGCTGATCGAGGTCGCCCGGCAGCACGGCCTGACGATCATCGAGAACGACCCGCTCGGCCCGCTGATCGAGGATCGCCCGCCGCCGATCGCGGCGCTGGCGCCGGAGCGCACGCTCTATGTGACGAGCTTCACCAAGACGGTGCTGCCGGGCCTTCGCACCGGCTATCTCGTCGCGCCCGACCGGCTGATGCCGGCCGTCGCCAACCGCCATCTGGTCAGCCACTGGATCGCCACGCCGCTGCTCGCCGAGATCGCCTCGCGCTGGGTGCGCGACGGCACCGCCCTGGAGCTCGTGCGCTGGCAGAGGGCGACGCTGAAGAAGCGGCAGGCGATCGTCGCGAGCATGCTCGAGGACATCCCCCATGGCGCCCATCCGCAGGGGCTGCACGTCTGGCTGCCGCTCGCCAGCCGCGCCGAGGAGGAGATCTTCGTCGCCCAGGCGCGGCTGCGCGGCGTGGCGCTGGCGCCGGGGCGCAGCTTCCAGATCGGTCGCCACGATCATCCGGCGGTGCGCATCGCCGTCGGCGCGTCGAGCGAGACCGAGCTGCGCTCCGGCCTGCGGATCGTCGCAAGCCTCTACCGCGCGGCGCCGGAGCCGCTGCTGCTCGCGATCTAGGCAGGCGCACGTCGGATTCCCGGCTGTCCTGCCCGATCCCGTGGCAGGAGCCGGATTATTGTACTGGTTTAATTTTCCCGATTGACATGATTTGCTTCTGCGCCACATCCTAGGTCTTCGAAACCCGAAGACCGAGGCCGTGCGTGGTCGAACCCATCATCAAGCTCGAATCCGTGACCAAGCGCTTCGGCTCGCTGACCGTGCTGGACGAATTGTCCTTCGAGGTGAAGCCCGGGGAGAAGCTGGCGCTGATCGGGCCGTCCGGATCGGGCAAGACCACCATCCTGCGCATGCTGATGACGCTGGAGCATCCCTCCGAGGGGCGCATCACCGTCGACGGTGACTACCTGTTTCACATGCCGCGCGGCAACGGCCTCGTTGCGGCCAACGAGAAGCATCTCCACGAGATGCGCCGCAAGATCGGCATGGTGTTCCAGCATTTCAACCTGTTTCCCCACAAGTCGGTGCTGCAGAACGTCACCCTGGCGCCGATCCTGACCCAGAGCGTCGCTAAGGCCGACGCCGAGAAGCGTGGGATGGAACTCCTCGACATGGTGGGTCTCGCCGACAAGGCGAACGCCATGCCGTCCCAGCTGTCCGGCGGGCAGAAGCAGCGCGTCGCGATCGCCCGGGCCTGCGCGCTTCGCCCCAAGATCATGCTGTTCGACGAGGTGACCTCGGCGCTCGATCCCGAGCTGGTCGAGGAGGTGCTGAACGTCATGCGCCGCCTGGCCGCCGAGACCGACATGACGATGCTGCTGGTCACCCACGAGATGAACTTCGCCAGGGATTTCGCCGACCGGGTGCTGTTCTTCGATAGTGGCCACATCATCGAGGACGGCCCGCCCGCCGAGATCTTCACCAATCCCAGCCACGAGCGCACCCAGAGTTTCCTGCGCAAGGTGCTGGCCGCCCACTAGCCGGCAGGGCCGGCATGCCGGTCTCGCCGAGACGACCATGACACCCCAATCCCAACCCAACGGAGTTGCCATGAACCGCCTGATCTCCCTGTCCCGCCGCGCTGTCCTCGGCGTTGCCGTCGCCGGCCTCGCCGCCGCCAGCACCGCGCCCGCCATGGCGCAGGACGCCCTCGAGCAGCTGAAGGAGAAGGGCTCGGTGCGCGTCGCCATCGGCAACGAGCCGCCCTATACCGAGCTGAAGTCCGACGGAACCGTGTCCGGCGCCGCGCCCGACGTCGCCCGGGCGGTGTTCAAGAAGCTCGGCATCGAGAACCTCGAGCCGGTCGTCTCCGAATATGGCGCGATGATCCCGGGCCTGCAGGCGGGCCGCTTCGACGCCGTCACCGCCGGCCTCTTCATGAAGCCGCAGCGCTGCAACGCCGTCGCCTATTCCGAGCCGGTGCTCTGCGATGCCGAGGCCTTCCTCGTCAAGAAGGGCAATCCGAAGGGCCTGACCACCTTCAAGTCGATCGCCGACAGCGCCGATGCCACAATCGGTGCGCCCGGCGGCGGCACCGAGGAGCGGCTGGCGCTGGAAGCCGGCGTGCCGCGCAGCCGCGTCATCGTCGTGCCCGATCCCCAGAGCGGCCTGACCATGCTGGAGCAGGGCCGCATCGACGTCTATTCGCTGCCCGTCCTGTCGATCAATTCGCTCGCCAAGAAGGCCGGTGACGGCGTCGAGGTCATCGCCCCGGTCGAGGATTCGCCCATCGCCTGCGACGGCGCGGCCTTCGCCAAAGACCAGACGGCGCTGCGCGACGCCTTCGACAAGGGGCTCGCCGAGCTGAAGGAATCCGGCGAGTTCGCCGCCCTCATCGAGCCCTACGGTTTCTCGGCCGCGGCGGCGATGAAGACCTCCCGCGAGAAGCTGTGCTCGACGCCGGAGTAAGTTGGTCCGGAGGGTCGCCCTGAACGCGGCGGCCCTCCGGCGGCGCTCGCTTCGTCGATATTGAAGTCTCATTTCGTGGCGGCGCGTTTCCGCAAGGCAGGCGTCGGAGGGATGAGCTTCTTTCGGCCAAGGCTCGCCGCGACAGTTAAAGCGTCGTCATTTTCGGGCCCCGTCCCGAGAATGACGAAGCTGCGAGGTTTCGCCACCCTTCGTCCACGCAGACGCCGCTTGGCATCGGCCAACAAACGAAGCCCCGCTGAGATGTGGGAATCTCGTAGGGCCCCGTTCCGGGAATGACGACGCGTCGGGCTGGTGCCTTCAGCTTTGCGGTCCGGCAATCCGAAGTCTCCGCGGAAGTCATCGTCCAATAGGGCCCACCGAGATCAGGAATGCCGGAGAGCGGGAATCTGAGATGGCGCCGCGTCGAAGGCCGCTCGTCTCTTGGCCCTTCGAACGACGCGGCCCAGTGCCAGCTTGGCTGACGGCCGATCGACAACACCAACCCTTCGAGGACCCGGACCTTCATGGAGATGTGGCTCGGCTACATGCAGCTCATTCTTCACGGTGCCTGGATCACCATCCAGCTCACCGTCTATGGCTGCGCCTTCGCGCTGGCGGTCGCGATCCTCGCGGGCCTCGGCCGGATCTCGCCCTATGCCGCGGTGCGCTGGATCTCGGTCGGCTACATCGAGTTCTTCCGCGGCACCTCGATCTTCGTCCAGCTGTTCTGGATCTACTACGTCCTGCCGCTGATGGGCTTCACCCTCAGCCCCATGCAGGCGGGCGTCCTCGCCCTCGGGCTGAATGTCGGGGCCTATGGCGCCGAGGTGGTGCGCAGCGCCATCCAGGCGGTCGACGAGGGCCAGAAGGAGGCCGCCGTCGCGGTCAACCTGACGGGCTACCAGACGATGCGCCACGTCATCCTGCCCCAGGCCTTCGTCATCATGCTGCCGACCTTCGGCAACAACGCCATCGAACTTCTGAAGGGCACGGCGATCGTCTCTTTGATCTCGCTCTCCGACATGACCTTCCAGGCGCAGGTGGTCCGCGCCCAGACCGGCAATACGGCGATCCCCTTCATCACCATCCTCTTTCTCTACTTCGCCATCGCATCGGTGATCAGCTTCGCCGTGCGGTCCCTGGAAAAGCGCCTGTCGCGCGGCCTCGACGGCGTTCGGGCTTAAGGGAGGGCACCGCTCATGGAATGGGACTGGCCATTCGTCTGGCAGATCCTGCCGACCCTCGCCGAGGGCGCCAAGATCACCATCATCGCGACGCTGCTCGGCTATCTCCTGGCGGTGACGCTCGGCCTCGTCTTCGCGATGATGCGTCGCTCGCAAAACGGCTTCGTCTCCCGGCCCACCGCCGGCTTCGTCGAGTTCGTGCGTGGCACGCCGCTGCTCGTGCAGCTGTATTTCCTGTTCTACATCCTGCCGGAGGCGGGCATCACGCTGGGGCCGCTGGCGGCCGGCGTCATCGGTCTCGGCCTGCACTATGCGACCTACACCTCGGAGGTCTACCGGGCCGGCATCGACAACGTGCCGCGCGGCCAGTGGGAGGCGGCCAAGGCCTGCAACCTCTCCTACCGCCAGACCTGGCGCCACGTCGTCCTGCCCCAGGCGATCATGCCGGTGATCCCGGCGCTGGCGAACTACCTGATCGCCATGTTCAAGGAGACGCCGCTGCTCTCGGCGATCACCGTCCTCGAACTGATGAACCAGGCCCGCTCGATCGCCAACTACAACTACCGCTATGTCGAGCCGATCACCCTCGTCGGCGTGTTCTTCCTGGTGATCAGCCTCGTCGCCGTGGTCGGGGTCAAGTATCTGGAGCGGCGCTTCGGCAGCTACGGCAAGCGCGGCAGGGCGGCGACATGACGACGATGCGGGAGCTTTCGCCGTCTGCAGTGAACCTCGACGAGCGGCCGATCGCACGGCGGGTCGGCCTGATCCTCCTGTCCACCGATCACACGACCGAGACGGATTTCGCCCGGCTCGTCGCCGGAGAGGGGATCGGCGTCTATGCGAACCGCATCGAATACGCCAATCCGACGACGCCGGAAAACCTCCTCGCCATGCGCCCGCGCCTCGCGGAGGCGGCGGCCGCGATCCTGCCGGGCTCGGCTCTCGATGCGGTCTGCTTCTCCTGCTCTTCGGC
Source organism: Aurantimonas sp. 22II-16-19i (assembly GCF_002088275.1). GTDB lineage: Bacteria > Pseudomonadota > Alphaproteobacteria > Rhizobiales > Rhizobiaceae > Jiella. The sequence goes on along the minus strand of NZ_AQQS01000001.1, from coordinate 256,701 downwards.
TTCCGCGGTGATCGGCGACCTCGCCGTCACCGAAGCGGTCCAGGCCGGCAAGCCGGGGGTCTCCGTCGTGACGCCGGCGCTTGCCGCGGCCAAGGCTCTGACGGCGCTCGGCGCGCGCCGGATCGCCATGCTGACGCCCTATCTCGCCGCGACCACCCGGCCGCTCGCCGACTATGTCGAGGCCAAGGGCTTCGAGCTCGCCGCCGTCACCTGCCTCGGCTTCGACGACGACCGGGTGATGGCGCGGATCTCGCGCGCGGCGCTGGTCGAGGCGGCGGTCGCCGCAATGCCCGACGACGCCGAGGCGCTGTTCATCTCCTGCACGGCGCTGCGGGCCGTTTCGGTCGTCGCCGAGATCGAGGGCCGGATCGGCCGGCCGGTCGTCACCTCCAACCAGGCGACGATCTGGGAATGCCTCCACCACTGCGAAGCCGCGCCGAAGCTGGCGAATGCCGGGCGGCTGTTCGGCCACACGCTGGCAAAGGCGGCGTGACATGACGGGCGCAGTGGTCGCGATCGCAGACATCGAGGAGGCTGCCCGGCGGATCGCCGGCCATGTCCGCCGCACGCCGCTGGAGCGCTCGGCGGCGCTGTCGGAGCTTTGCGGCGTCCCGGTGCATCTGAAGCTCGAACACTGGCAGGAGACCGGCGCCTTCAAGCTGCGCGGGGCGACGAACGCGGTGCTCTCGCTGTCCGGCGAGGAACGCGAGCGGGGCGTCGTCGCCGCCTCCACCGGCAATCACGGCCGGGCGCTCGCCCATGCCGCCAAGACCGCCGGCGCGCGCTGCGTCGTCTGCCTGTCGAACCTCGTGCCACAGAACAAGAAGGACGCCATCACCGCGCTCGGCGCCGAGCTGCGCGTGGTTGGCAAGAGCCAGGACGACGCGCAGGTCGAGGTGGACCGGCTGGTGCTTGAGGAGGGAATGATGCCGCTGCCGCCCTTCGACCATCCGCACATCATCGCCGGGCAGGGCACGATCGGTCTCGAGATCGTCGAGGACCTGCCCGAGGTCCGCACCGTGCTGGTGCCGCTGTCGGGAGGCGGGCTGATCGCCGGCATTGCGGCGGCCGTGAAGGCGCGGTCGCCGAAGACCCGGATCGTCGGCATCTCCATGACCCGCGGCGCGGCGATGCAGGCGAGCCTTGTGGCTGGCCATCCGATCGAGGTCGAGGAACTGCCGACGCTCGCCGATTCCCTCGGCGGCGGCATCGGCCTTGCCAACCGGCTGACCTTTGCGATGGTCCGCGATCTCGTCGACGAGGTGGTGCTGCTCTCCGAAGCCGAGATCGCGGCGGGCATCCGCCACGCCTATTTCCAGGAGCGCGAGATCGTCGAGGGCGGGGCCGCCGTCGGCATCGCCGCGCTCCTCGCCGGCAGGATCGAGATCCGCGGCCCGACCGTCGCGGTGCTGTCCGGCCGCAACATCGCCATGGACCTGCATGCCCGCATCGTCGCCGGGGCCAATGGTCTGGAGGGTTCCGCCTGATGCCGCAGATCCGCATCCTCACCGAGGCCGAGCTTCGGCAATTCGTCACCCTCGACGTCGAGACCATCGACGCCATCGAGGCGGCCTTTCTGGCGCTGGCGACGAAGCCGGTCGCCATGCCGGAGATCATGCGCCTCGACATTCCCGAGCATCGCGGCGAGGTCGACGTGAAGACCGCCTATGTGCCGGGCCTGTCGGGTTTCGCCATCAAGGTCAGCCCCGGCTTCTTCGACAATCCGAAGCTGGGTCTGCCCAGCGTCAACGGTCTGATGATGCTGCTTTCGGCGAGGACCGGCCTCGTCGAGGCGCTGTTCCTCGACAACGGCTATCTCACCGACGTCCGGACCGCCGCCGCCGGGGCCGTCGCCGCCCGGCAGCTGGCGCGGGAAGACGCCTCGGTCGCTGCGATCTTCGGCGCTGGCGTCCAGGCCCGGCTGCAGCTCCAGGCGCTGGCGCTGGTGCGGCCGATCCGCGAGGCGCGGATCTGGGCGCGCGACGGTGCCAGGGCGGAACAGGTGGCGGCCGGGCTTTCCGCCGAGCTCGGCCTCTCGGTGACGGCCGTGGCTGGGGGCCGCGACGCCGTCGATGGCGCCGACATCGTCGTCACCACGACCCCCTCCGAGACGCCGATCCTGATGGCCGACTGGCTCCAGCCCGGCCAGCACGTCACCGCCATGGGCTCGGATGCCGAGCACAAGAACGAGGTCGAGCCGGCGGCACTCGCCCGCGCCGACCTCTACGTCGCCGACAGCCTGAAGCAGACCCGGCGGCTCGGCGAACTCCACCACGCCATCGCCGCCGGCCTGATCGCGGCCGATGCGGCCTTCCCGGAACTCGGCGCGATCGTCGCCGGGCTCGCCGGGGGGCGCACATCGCGGGAGGCGATCACCATCGCCGACCTCACCGGAACCGGCGTCCAGGACACGGCGATCGCCACCCTCGCTCATGCCCGGTCGCTCTCCGGCGACCGCGGCACTCCCTTTGCAACCTGACAGGAAAGACGGCCCGATGTCGGCGCCCCAGCTGAAATTCACCCGCGAGGAATATGCCGCGCGGCTTGCCAAGACCCGCCGCGCCATGGAGCAGCAGGGCGTTGACGCCCTGTGGGTCTCCGACCCCTCCAACATGGCCTGGCTCACCGGCTATGACGGCTGGTCCTTCTACGTCCATCAGGGCGTCCTGGTGCCGCCCGAGGGGGACCCGATCTGGTTCGGCCGCGGCCAGGACGCCAACGGTGCCAAGCGCACCGCCTATCTCGGCCACGACGACATCGTCGGCTATGCCGATCACTACGTCCAGTCGGCCGTGCGCCATCCGATGCAGGCGCTCGCGGCGCTGATCAAGGAGCGCGGCCTCGACCGCCTGACCATCGGCGTCGAGATGGACAATTACTGGTTCTCCGCCGCCGCCTTCGAGACGATGCGCCGGGACCTGCCGGAGGCGCGCTTTACCGACGCCACCGCGCTGGTCAACTGGCAGCGTGCGGTCAAGAGCGCGCAGGAGCTCGACTACATGCGCATCGCGGGGCGGATCGTCGGGGCGATGCACCAGCGCATCGTCGACGTGATCGAGCCCGGCATGCGCAAATGCGATCTCGTCGCCGAGATCTACGATGCCGGCACGAGGGGCGTCGACGGCCCCGACGGCCGGTTCGGCGGCGACTATCCGGCGATCGTGCCGCTGCTGCCTTCCGGCGCGGATGCCTCGGCGCCGCATCTCACCTGGGACGACAAGCCGATGAAGACCGGCGAGGGAACGTTCTTCGAGATCGCCGGCTGCTACAACCGCTATCACTGTCCGCTGTCGCGAACGGTGTTCCTCGGCAAGCCGAGCCAGGCCTTCCTCGACGCGGAGAAGGCGACGCTGGAAGGCATGGAAGCCGGCCTTGCAGCGGCGAAACCCGGCAATGCCTGCGAGGACATTGCCAACGCGTTCTACGATGTCCTGAAGAAATACGGGATCGTCAAGGACAACCGCACCGGCTATCCGATCGGCATCAGCTATCCGCCGGACTGGGGCGAGCGCACCATGAGCCTTCGCCCCGGCGACCGGACCGAGCTGAAACCCGGCATGACCTTCCACTTCATGACCGGCCTCTGGCTCGAGGACATGGGCCTCGAGATCACCGAGAGCCTCGCCATCACCGAGACCGGCTACGAGTTGCTCGCCAACGTGCCGCGCAAGCTCTTCGTCAAGGACTGACCATCATGTTCGGACCCGAACCGATGGCGGAGCTGCCGCCATCGCCCGTCGTCGCCAAGGTCGATTTCGACACCGACGGCATCCACCATGGCTTCCTGCGCATGCCCTACAGCCGCGACGACAGCGCCTGGGGCTCGATCCTGACGCCGATCACCGTCGCGAAGAACGGCGACGGGCCGACGGCGCTTTTGACCGGCGGCAATCACGGCGACGAATACGAGGGGCCGATCGCGCTGTTCGACCTCGCCCGCAACCTCGACCTCTCGGAGGTGACGGGCCGGATCATCATCGTGCCGGCGCTGAACTACCCGGCCTTCCGGGCCGGGTCGCGCACCTCGCCGATCGACAAGGGCAATCTCAACCGGTCGTTTCCGGGGCGCCCCTTCGGCCAGCCGACCGAGAAGATCGCCGACTTCGTCACCCGCAGCCTCCTGCCGATGGCCGACATCGTGCTGGACTTCCACTCCGGCGGCAAGACGCTGGACTTCCTGCCCTTCGCCGCGGCCCATGTGCTCGACGACAAGCAGCAGGAGGCGGCATGCTTTGCCGCCGTGCGGGCATTCGGCGCGCCCTATTCGGTGAAGATGCTGGAGATCGACGCGGTCGGCATGTTCGACACGACGGCGGAGGCGATGGGCAAGGTGTTCGTGACGACCGAGCTCGGCGGCGGCGGCACGGCCAGCGCCCGCACCGCCGGGATTGCCAAGCGCGGCGTCACCGACCTCCTGCGGCACGCCGGCATCCTCAAGGGCGAGCCGGAGATCCGCGAGACCCGCTGGCTCGACATGCCGGACGACCGCTGCTTCACCTTCTCGGAGATCGACGGTCTGATGGAGCCGCTGGTCGATCTCGGCGATCCGGTGCGGCAGGGCCAGCCGATCGGCCGGTCCTGGCCGATCGACCGGACGGGACAGGAGCCCTACACCTACACCGCCAAGATGGACGGCATCCTCGTCGCCCGGCACTTCCCCGGCCTCGTCAAGGCCGGCGACTGCATCGCGGTTCTCGGCGTCCTGGGGTGAGGCGGCAGCCGGCCCGACGGCAGAGGCTGCCGGGCCGGCCCGGCATGGAAGCGCCCATGCCACGCTGCGCAGCCGGCGATGCGAGCCGCATCTCCTGCGGCTCGTCGCTCATCCCTTCCGGCGCTTCTCCTGCCGGATGACGATGACGCCCGCGACGAGGACGAGGCCAGCCAGCGCAAACCAGGTCAGCGCATATTGGAGATGCTGGTTGCGGAAATCGGTGCGGGTCAGCCCCTCGACCGGATAGGCGACATCGCCGACCGGCGCGCCCATCTCGACATTGGGGAGGGGGGCTCGCTCAAGGGGCGAGCCGGCGTCGATGAAATAGGGTGCGACGGGTTCCGCCAGACCCTCGGTCGCGGCGATGGCGGCGACGTCACGGGAATACCAGCGCCCGCCGGCAGGATCGTTGGAGCGCAGGAAGGCGCCGTCCGGCTGGCTCATCCGCATCAGGCCGGCGACGGTCGTCGCCTCGCCAGGAAGACCCCGATCGGCGGGAAAATCCCGCGCGGGGACGAAGCCGCGATTGACGAGGACGGTGAAGCCGCGCTCCTCGCGTAGCGGCGTCATCAACCAGAACCCGCCGCCATAGTCCGTCGAGGCCTGGACGAAGACGCTCTTGCCGGCCTCCCAGCGGCCGGTGGCCGTCACATGGCGGTACTCGTCCGTGTCGAAGGCGAGGGCGGGCCAGTCGGCGGGACCGGGAGCCGGGACGGGACGGGCGGCCACCCGTTCCTCGACCGCCGCGATCAGGTCGAGCTTCCAGACCCGGCGCTCGAGCTGCCAGAGCCCGAGTGCCGTGAAGGCGGCAAAGAGCAGGACGCCGGCCACGGCGAGAAGGACGAGGCCGAGCCTGCCGCGGCGGCGGTGCTTGCGGCCCCCACCGTCTTGATCCTTCGCCTCGTCGGTCACTTGGAAGCGCTCCGTTCGTCGGCCTCCATGCGGCCGTCACTGGGGAGTGACGGCGAAGCCCTGCTGCTGCGTGTCGTTCCCGTCGATGTCTCCGGGGGTCGTACCGCTCTCGCCGCCATGGGCATGGGCACCAGCACCGGCACCGCTACCGGCATCCGTGCCGCTCTGGCTGCCAGTCGCGCCGGCGCCCGTGTCATGCGCGTCCATGTCGTGGCCGCCCATGCTGTCCATGGTCATCGGCGCCATGCCGCCGTCGTTGCCGGGGGCGGCTGCCGGGGCATTGCCACCGGTCTGGGCGTCGGACTTGCCGTCCATCGACAGGCCCTGGTTCATCTGGCCGTGGTCCATCTGGCCCCCATCCATCTGCATGCCCTCCGTCGGCATGCCGCCGTCCATCGCCATCATGTTGCTGTTGAGGTGGTACATCACCCACAGCGAGCCGGAGATGGTGATCACCACGATGACGAGCGTGAAGATCAGCGCCATCACCGTCCAGCCGCCCTCGGACTTGGCGTCCATGTGGAGGAAGTAGATCATGTGGACGAAGATCTGGGCGACCGCCAGCAGGACCACGAGACTGGCGGTGAGGACGACGTCCTCGATCGGCCGCGCCATGACCAGCCAGAACGGGATGGCCGTGAGGACGACCGACAGGCCGAAGCCCGTCAGGTAGCCGCGCATGGTCGAGTGGGACTGGCCGCTCTCGTGATGGCCGCCGTGATCGTGGTCGCCATGGGAGGGGCTGGAAGCGTGAGGCGAAATGCTCATCAGATCACCCGGATGAGATAGACGAAGGTGAAGACGCCGATCCAGATGACGTCGAGAAAGTGCCAGAACATCGACAGGCACATCAGGCGGCGCCGGTTGGCGTCGATCAGCCCGAGCTTGCCCACCTGCACCATCAGGACGACCATCCAGAGGATGCCGAAGGAGACGTGCAGCCCGTGGGTGGCGACGAGGGTGAAGAACGCCGACAGGAAGGCGCTGCGCTGGGGCGTCGCACCCTCGTGGAACAGCACCGCGAACTCGTAGAGCTCGATGCCGACGAAGCAGAGGCCGAACAGGCCGGTGACGGCCAGCCAGCCGAGCACCGCGCGCTTGTTGCGGTTCTGCATGGCGATCATCGCGAAGCCGTAGGTGATCGAGGAGAACAGCAGCATCGCCGTGTTCACCGCGAGCAGCGGCAGTTCGAAGATCTCCTCCGGGCGCGGCCCCGCCGCATAGGCGCCGGCAAGGACGCCGTAGGTCGCGAACAGGATCGCGAAGATGAGGCAGTCGCTCATCAGATAGATCCAGAAGCCGAGCATGGTGCTCGCTCCCGGTTCATGCTCGTGCTCTTCGAGCTGGTAGTAGACCGGCGCGCCGGCCTCGTCGTGAAGGGTTGCCTGCGCCATCGTTCAGCTCCGCGCCGCCAGGGAGTCGGCGTAGGCGCGTTCCGACGCCGCGACCTCCTCCGCCGGGATGTAGTAGTCCCGGTCGTAGTTGAAGGTGTGCCAGATCGTTGCGGCGATCATCGCCACGAAGCTGACGGCTGCGAGCCACCAGATGTACCAGATCAGGGCGAAGCCGCAGAGCGTGGCGAGGGCGGCGATGACGACGCCGGCGCCGGTGTTCTTCGGCATGTGGATCGGCTTGAAGCCGTGCATCGGCCGCTCGAACCCGCGCTTCTTCATGTCGGCATAGGTGTCGAGGTCATGCACGACGGGGGTGAAGGCGAAGTTGTAGTGGGGCGGCGGCGAGGACGTCGCCCATTCGAGCGTGCGGCCGTTCCACGGGTCGCCCGTCGTGTCGGCGAGCGCCTCGCGGTTCCGGATCGACACGAAGATCTGGACCAGGAAGGCGGCGATGCCGATGGCCACCAACGCCGCGCCGAAGGCGGCGATGAGGAACCAGATCTGCAGCGACGGATCGTCGAAGACGCGCAGGCGCCGGGTGACGCCCATCAGGCCGAGCACATAGAGCGGCATGAAGGCGAAGTAGAAGCCGATCACCCAGAACCAGAAGCTCACTTTGCCCCAGAAGACGTCGAGCTTGAAGCCGAAGGCCTTCGGGAACCAGTAGTTGATCGCCGCGAACATGCCGAACAGCACGCCGCCGATGATCACGTTGTGGAAGTGGGCGACGAGGAACAGCGAGTTGTGGACGACGAAGTCGACCGGCGGAACGGCGAGCAGCACGCCGGTCATGCCGCCGAGGGTGAAGGTCACCAGGAAGGCGATGGTCCAGAGCATCGGCAGCTCGAACCGCACCCGGCCGTGATACATCGTGAACAGCCAGTTGAAGATCTTCGCGCCCGTCGGGATCGAGATGATCATCGTGGTGATGCCGAAGAACGAGTTGACGCTCGCCCCGTTGCCCATGGTGAAGAAGTGGTGGAGCCAGACGAGATAGGCGAGGATGGTGATGACCACCGTCGCGTAGACCATCGAGGTGTAGCCGAACAGGCGCTTGCCGGAGAAGGTCGAGGTGACCTCGGAGAAGACGCCGAAGGCCGGCAGGATGAGGATGTAGACCTCCGGATGGCCCCAGATCCAGATGAGGTTGAAATACATCATCGAATTGCCGCCGAGATCGTTCGTGAAGAAGTTCGTTCCCACGTAGCGATCGAGCGACAGGAGGCCGAGGACGGCGGTCAGCACCGGGAAGGAGGCGACGATCAGGATGTTGGTGCAAAGCGACGTCCAGGTGAAGATCGGGATGCGCATCATCGTCATGCCGGGGGCGCGCATCTTGATGATCGTCACCAGGAAGTTCACGCCCGATAACAATGTGCCGACACCGGCGATCTGCAGGCCCCAGATGTAATAGTCGACGCCGACGCCCGGACTGTTGGCGGCATCCGCCAAAGGCGGGAAGGCCAGCCAGCCGGTGCGGGCGAACTCGCCGATGAACAGCGACGCCATGACCAGGATGACGCCGCCGGCGGTCATCCAGAAGGAGAAGTTGTTGAGGAACGGGAAGGCGACGTCGCGCGCGCCGATCTGCAGCGGCACCACGATATTCATGATCCCGACGATCAGCGGCATCGCCACGAAGAAGATCATGATCACGCCGTGGGCGGAGAAGACCTGGTCGTAGTGATGGGCCGGCAGGAATCCGTCCGAGCCGTTGAACGCCATCGCCTGCTGCGTCCGCATCATGATCGCGTCGGCGAAGCCGCGCAGCAGCATGACGATGGCGAGCACGATGTACATGACGCCGATGCGCTTGTGGTCGACGCTGGTGAACCACTCCTTCCAGAGGTAGCCCCACAGCCTGAAATAGGAGAGGGCGCCGACGACGACGCCTCCGCCGATCACCACGGCGATGAACGTCGCGACCAGGATCGGCTCGTGATACGGGATGGAATCGAGCGTCAGGCGCCCGAATATCAGCCGCGTGAGATCCGTATTGCCCAGCATGGATTTGTCTCTTGATCTCTGTTCATCCGCTCCGGCTCATGCCGGGGCCGTTCGTCGTCATTCGGCATTGAGCTGCGGCGGAGCGGCGCTGTCCTTGCCGGTCGCTGCGTCGGGTTTCCTCTCGTCGCTGTGCGGCAGCCGGTCCGTCGCCGGCGCGGTCGCCCCCTGGGCCTCGCTGCCGCCGAGTTCGTGGCCGTAGACGTCGAGGTCGTAGGCCTCGTATGTCAGCTGGTCGATCGGGACGTTGCGGCCGGGCTCCGCCTTGCCGGCATCCATCATCATGATCTGCTGCATGCACAATTTGCCGTCCTTCACGCACATGCCGAGGATGCGCGTGAAGAGGTCGTCGTCGACGGAGGAGAAATACTCGACCGGAGCCGCCTCGCTCGGCCTCGCGAGGTCGAGATAGGCCTTCTTGTCGAGGGCGTTGCCGGAGGCTTTCAGGTTGGCGATCCAGGCGTCGAAGTCCTTCTCCTCCTGGCCGTAGAACTTGAAGCCCATGTTGGAGAAGCCGGCGCCGTTGTAGTGCGAGGCGAAGCCCGCATAGACGCCGGGCTTGTTGATCACCGCGTGGAGCTTGGTCTCCATGCCCGGCATCGAATAGATCATCCCGGCGAGCGTCGGCACGTAGAAGGCGTTCATCACCGATTCCGCCGTCAGGTCGAAGCGGATCGGCCGGTCGACCGGGGCGGCGAGCTCATTCACCGTGGCGACGCCGTATTGCGGATAGATGAACAGCCACTTCCAGTTCAGCGCCACCACCTGCACCTCGAGCGGTTCCTCGTGCAGCGCCACCTTCTCGCTGGTGGTGATCCGGTCGAGCGGCCGGTACGGATCGAGCAGATGGGTGCCGACCCAGGTCACGGCGCCGAGGACGATGATGATCAGCAGCGGCCCCGTCCAGATCACCAGTTCGAGCTTGGTCGAGTGATCCCAGTCGGCGTCGTAGGTCGCATCCTTGTTGCTCGCCCGGTAGCGCCACGGGAAGTACAGCGACATGAACAGGACCGGCAGGATGATCAGCAGCATCAGCCCGGTGGCGATGAGCAGCATGTCGCGCTGCCGCGCGGCGATGTCGCCGTCCGGAAACAGCAGGGGAGAGCTGCAGGCGCTCAGGATGAATGGAAGCGCCAAGACGGCGAGAAGTCGAAACGGACGCAATGGAGCGGCCCCGTATTGTTCTGACATGGAGTGGTCGGCTGGCGGTCTGAAACCCGACATGGACTGCCACCCGGCGCTGGTATTGAACAATTCCGGCGGTGCCTCAACCCCCTTTTCCGCACTGCGGCATTAGGTTACGGGTCCTTAATCTTCGGACGCTTGCCGCTTCACCCCGTTTCGTGCTTGGGATCGCAAAATGAGCGAAACTGTTGCCTCTCCCCAGTTCTCCGGTTCCTCGGGCGCGACCGATGCCCAGGGGCATGCCCTCAATCCCAGCGAGATCGCCATCGGGGTCGTGATCGGGCGAACGTCCGAGTTCTTCGACTTCTTCGTGTTCGCGATCGCCTCCGTGCTGGTGTTTCCGGCGAGGGTGTTTCCCTTCGTCGATCCGGTGACGGGCGTCCTCTATTCCTTCGCCATCTTCGCGCTCGCCTTCATCGCGCGGCCCTTCGGCACATGGTTGTTCATGACCATCGACCGGCTCTACGGCAAGGCGACCAAGCTCACCATCGCCCTGTTCTTGCTGGGGACTTCGACGGTGCTCGTGGCCTTCCTGCCGGACTACCAGGACGTCGGGGCGCTGGCGATCTGGCTGCTCGCGCTGTTGCGGATCGGCCAGGGCGTGGCGCTCGGCGGGACATGGGACGGGCTGGCCTCGCTGCTCGCCATGAACGCGCCGGAGAACCAGCGCGGCTGGTGGGCGATGATCCCGCAGCTCGGCGCCCCCTTCGGCCTGATCGTCGCGGCCGGTCTGTTCGCCTTCTTCCATGGGTTCCTGCCCGCCGAGGAGTTCTACGCCTGGGGCTGGCAGTTCCCGTTCTTCGTCGCCTTCGCGATCAATGTGGTGGCGCTGTTCGCACGGCTGCGCATCGTCGCGACGCCGGAATACGTCCACCAGTTCGAGCGCCGGGAGATCCAGGCGACGCGGGTGCGCAAGACCTTCCGCCGCTATGGCCGCTTCATCATCGTCGGGGCCTTCGCGCCGCTGGCGAGCTTCGCGATGTTCCACATGGTGACGGTGTTTCCGCTGTCCTGGGTCGACCTCTTCACCGACGAGAGCGTGACCTGGTTCCTCATCATCGAGGCCGTCGGCGCGGTGATCGGAGCGATCGCCATCGTCGCCTCGGGCTTCCTTGCCGACAAGTACGGCCGACGCAACCTTCTGGGGATCTGCGCGCTGCTGATCGCCGTCTTCAGTGGCTTCGCGCCGTCACTCCTGTCCCAGGGCGCTGCCGGCGAGCTAATCTACATGGTCTTCGGCTTCATGCTCCTGGGCGTGTCCTTCGGCCAGTGCTCGGGCGTCGTCGCCTCGAACTTTCCCCGGCACTACCGCTACACCGGCTCGGCGCTGGTCTCCGACCTTGCCTGGCTGTTCGGTGCCGGCTTCGCGCCGTTCATCGCGCTCTATCTCTCCTATCACCTGGGGCTGGTGGCGGCGGGGCTCTATCTCCTGTCGGGCGCGATCTGCACGATGCTGGCGCTGCGCTACAACGACATGCTGGAATACCGCGAATAGGGGCGCATCGGACCGCCATCCTGCTCTTTCGTCTCATCCAGCGGCCGGCGTTCATCGCCGGCCGTTTCGATTCGAAATGCAGGTGGCGGTCGGAACTGGTCGCGCCCGCAACTGCCGCTCCGGCGCGCAGAATGCCTGGACGGTCCATCAGAAACGCACATATGCCATGCAGAACCGGCATGGCGGCGGCTGCCGGATCGGGTGTTTCGCATGTCGCCCGGCGGGATGGGTCGGGGGAATCACCGCCGGTTACTGCGCCATGCGGCCGCCGGAGAAGAGGGAGATCCATCGTCGTGAGTCTTTCGCTGTTCGACCTCACCGGCCGCCGCGCCCTGATCACCGGCTCCTCGCAAGGGATCGGCCTCGCACTGGCAAAGGGGCTGGCCGGAGCCGGCGCCGAGATCGTCCTCAACGGCCGTGACGCCGCCAAGCTCGCCGGAGCGGCGGAGAGCCTGCGCGAGGCGGGCGGGAAAGTGAGCGAGCTTGTCTTCGACGTCACCGATCATGCCGGGGTGAGGGCTGCCGTCGACCGGTTCGAGACCGAAGTCGGCGCCATCGACATCCTCATCAACAATGCCGGCATGCAGCAGCGGGCGCCGCTGGAGGAGTTTCCGGCGGACGGCTTCGAGCGCCTGCTGCAGACCAACATCGCCGGTGTCTTCCATGTCGGCCAGGCGGTGGCGCGGCACATGATCGGCCGGGGCCGCGGCAAGATCGTCAACATCTGCTCGGTGCAGACCGCCCTCGCGCGGCCCGGCATCGCCCCCTATACGGCGACCAAGGGCGCCGTCGCCAATCTGACCAAGGGCATGGCCACCGACTGGGCGAAATACGGCCTGCAGTGCAATGGCCTTGCGCCGGGCTATTTCGAGACGCCGCTGAACCAGGCCCTGGTCGACGATCCGGACTTCACCGCCTGGCTCTCCAAGCGCACGCCGGCGGGGCGCTGGGGCAAGGTGGAGGAGCTGGTCGGCACGGCGATCTTCCTGTCATCCGATGCCTCGTCCTTCGTCAACGGGACCACCATCTTCGTCGACGGCGGCATCACCGCGTCGCTCTGACCCCGGCTCGGCGTTCGGGCCGGGCTGCGGCGGCGCGGCGAGGGCGCGCCTCACGCGCCTCACTCTTCCTCGGGACGCGGGAACAGCGGCACCTGCGGCGCCGCGTCGCTGGGAAACAGGCCGAGCAGCCGTGGGTCGTCGGCCAGCTCCAGCATCTGGCGCACCGGGGTGAAGCCGGCGCGGCGGTAGAAGGCCATCGCGCGCGGATGGTCGATCGTGTTGGTGTGCAGCCAGAGCCGGTCGATCGGATCCGAAAAGGCCGCAGCGATCAGCCGTTCCATCATGAAATGCGCCGCGCCCTGGCCGGCAAGGTCGGGCGTCACGCCGAAATAGACCAGCTCGGCGGCCCCCGGTTCCGACAGGTCGAGCTCAGCGATGCCCTCCGCCTCGCCGTCGACGACGAGGGCATGGATGACGGTTGCCGGAGCGGCGATCTTTGCGGCGATCGCCTCGGGGCCGAGGATCAGCCGCTGGTACCAGAGATGGTTGGTGCCGACCCGGCGCAGCAGCCGGGTGTACCAGTCGAGGTCGGGACGTTCGGTCCGCTCGAAGCGCCAGCCGGGCCGCCCCTCGCTGGTGAAGGCCTGGCTCGTGGGCGGCTCGCGGCGCTCCAGGATGGTGGCGATGGCGGCGATCTTGCCGGGCGGGATGTCGGTGAAGCCGTCGGGCAGGGACATGGGCGGCGGTCCGTGTCGGTGGTGAGGCGGGGATGCGGTGCCGCAAGGGATATCCGGCCGCCGCCTGAGGCACAATGCGAAGGTTGGGGCCGCCGGTTCCGCGGCACTGCAGCATTTCGCTGCAGGCAGGGTTCTCATCGACCGCCGCTTCGGCTAGAGACGCCGCTCGCCCGGCCGTCGCGTCCGACGTTTCCGGCCACGCTTTCGACCGACGTCCCGGTTCCGTCCCGTGTCACCCCTTCGTCATCGCCTTCGGTCAACGAGGGCGAGCGCGCCCTGATTCCAAGCCGAGATTGCACCATGTCCCAGATCTTCGCCGGCCTCGATTTCGGCACCACCAACTCGACCCTCGGCCTCGCTCCGGCCGCCGGAGGCAACACCGGGCCGCGGCTCCTCGCCGTCGAGGGCGACGCGCCGACGCTGCCTTCGGCGCTGTTCTTCTCCTTCGAGGACGGCATCACCCGCTTCGGCCGCGCCGCCGTCTTCGAATATGTCGACGGGGCCGAGGGGCGCTTCATGCGGGCGCTGAAGTCGGTGCTCGGTTCCTCGCTGATGGAGGAGACGACCCGGGTCGGGCGCGAGCGGCTGAGCTTCGTCGAGCTGATCGGCCGCTTCCTCGCCCATCTGCGCGGCAAGCTGGAGGCGGAAGCCATGAGGTGCGAGGCGGCCGGGGAAGGGCGCATCGCCCTCGACCAGGTGGTGCTCGGCCGGCCCGTGCGCTTCGTCGACGGCGACGACGTCGCCGACCAGGCGGCCCAGGACCAGCTCGAGGCGGCGGCGCGGGGCGTCGGCTTTTCCGACATCGCCTTCCAGTTCGAGCCGGTGGCCGCCGCTCTCTATTACGAGAGCCGGATCAGCACCGAGGAACTCGCCCTCGTCGTCGACATCGGCGGCGGCACGTCGGACTTCTCGGTGGTGCGCCTGTCGCCCGAGCGGGCGCGGGCGAAGGACCGCCTTGCCGACATCCTGAGCTTCACCGGCGTCCATGTCGGCGGCACGGATTTCGACCGTCTCCTGTCGATCGCCGAGGTGATGCCGCATTTCGGCCTCGGTTCCTCGACCGCCGACGGCAAGCGGCGCCTGCCGGTCTGGTACTTCAACGACATGGCCACCTGGCACCGGATCAACACGCTCTATACGCCGGCGATCGCCCGCGACATCCGCTCGCTGGAGCGCGAGGCGGCGGAGCCGGAGAAGCTCGCCCGCTTCGCCCATCTCCTCGAGCACCGCTCCGGACATCGGCTCGCCGGCGCCGTTGAGACGGCGAAGATCGCGCTCACCGACGAGGCGGAGGCCGCCGTCGTTCTTGCCGAGCCGGGGCTGAAGCTGGACGCCACGACGACTCGCGAAGCCTTCGAGGCGGCGACGCAGGATCTCGTGGCGCGCATCGGCGGGGCGATCGACGCGGCGCTGAGCGAGGCCGGCGTCACGGCGGAGGCGATCGAGACGGTGATCCTGACCGGCGGCGGCGCGCAGGTGCCGGCGGTGAGGGCGGCGGCGGTCGCCCGCTTCTCGGGTGCCAAGATCGCCCAGTCCGACGCCTTCGGCTCGGTCGGGCTGGGGCTCGGCATCGACGCGGCCCGCAAGTTCGGCTGACGGGGCACCGGGGCGCCTGAGCCTGCGCGGTCGTTCCGGCGGAGGCTCCCCGGCGGACCGCTGCCTCACATCTCGATGACGTGGCGCACGGTGCGTCCTTCGGCGAGCGCGTCCAGCGCCGCGTTGATGTCGTCGAGGCGGCCCCGGCTGGTGAGCAGCCGGTCGACGGGCAGCAGCCCGGCCTTGAACAGCGCGACGTAGCGGGGGATGTCCCGGCTCGGAATGCAGCTGCCGATATAGCTGCCCTTCAGCGTGCGCTCCTCGGCGACGAGGGTGACCGGGGCGAGCGCCAGGCGCTCGGTCGGGGCGGCGAGGCCGCCGGTGACCGTCAGGCCGCCGCGCCGGGTGATGCGATAGGCGAAGTCGAGGGCGGGGACCGAACCGGCAAGCTCGATCGCCGCATCGACGCCGCCGCCGGTCAGCGCCTTCACCCGGGCGTCCGCCCCGTCCTCGCGCGGGTCGATCGCATGGCTCGCGCCGAGTTCCAGCGCCAGCGCGCGCTTCTCCGGGATGGGGTCGACGGCGACGATCGCGCCGGCGCCGCTCGCCCTTGCCCCGAGGAGGGCGGCGAGGCCCACCCCGCCGAGGCCGACGACCGCCACCGTCTGGCCGGCCCTGACGCCCGCCGTATTGACGACGGCGCCGACGCCGGTGAGCACCGCGCAGCCGAACAGGGCGGCGTGTTCGAAGGGCAGGTCCCTGTCGATCTTCACCAGGGAGTTGCGCGAGACGACCGCCGCTTCGGCGAAGGCCGAGACGCCGATGTGGTGATGCACGGGCTCGCCCCGATGCTTCAGGCGGATGGCTCCACCGATCAGCGTGCCGGCGCCGTTGGCGGCCGCACCCGGCTCGCACAGCGCCGGCCGCCCCTCGGCGCAGGGGCCGCAATGGCCGCAGGAGGGGACGAAGACCATGACGACATGGTCGCCGACGGCGAGATCGTCGACGCCCTCGCCGAGCGCCTCGACGACCCCCGCCGCCTCGTGGCCGAGCGCCATCGGCACCGGCCGCGGCCGGGCGCCATTGACGACGGAGAGATCGGAATGGCACAGGCCCGCCGCCTTGACCCGGACCAGCACCTCGCCGCGGCCGGGCGCATCCAGCGTCAGCGTCTCGATGGCGAGCGGCCGCGTCTCGGCGAATGGCGGCTGGACGGGCGAGGCGTTGAGAACGGCGGCGCGGATCACGGTCAAGGCTTGTCTCCCTGCAACGACGTCGCCGAAAGGCCCAATCCTTCCGGCGATACCCGTTTCCGTCGCACCCGGCCGGTCGATTGGCAAGCGGCCGCGTCAGCTTCCGGCCTCCGATTGCCGGCAGCAGACGGTGTCTGCCAGCGCATGAACCGATGCGTCGCACCGGGCCTGTCGCGCGGCCGATGCAAGGCTGTCCCGGATCGCATCGACGCATCCTGCGACGAGGCCCTCGATGTCCCGCTGCAGGCGCCGGTTCTTCCTCGGGATAATCTCCGATGATACAGTCGGTAATTTAAACTGTTGTTCAATTTATTGCATGCATGGCCATTCCCCTGCGAGTTAAAATCAGGCATAGTGTTCATGTGGATTTCGATTGCAGCGAGAGATTTTCCATGACTTCGAGATGTGCTTCGCGCGTTGCAGCTATCGCTGCGGCAATGTCGGCCGTCATCGGTTTCGGCGCGCACACGGCGTCGGCCCAGGTCGATCCCTATATCGGCCAGATGATGCTGACCGCGGCGAGCTTCTGTCCGCGCGGGACATTCGAGGCCAGTGGTCAGATCCTGGGGATCGCGCAGAACACGGCCCTGTTTTCCCTGGTCGGCGTCACCTATGGCGGCAACGGCCAGACGACCTTCGCCCTGCCGGACCTGCGCGGCCGCGTCCCGATCGCGCTGGGGCAGGGGCCGGGTCTGCCGTCCTACGCTCAGGGGCAGGTGGGCGGCACCGTCTCGACGACGCTGACGGCTCACAACCTGCCCGCGCACACCCATGGAGCCACCGCCACGCTGAATGCGTCGGGCCAGAACGCCTCCGGCAGCAACCCGACCGGCGCCAGCCTCGCCGCATCCACCGGGGGAAGCATCTATCGCACGCGAGGCGCGATCGATCAGGCGCTCGATCCGGCATCCGTCCAGGTGACGGTGGCGAGCGCCGGCAATGGCCAGCCTTTCGACAATCGCACGCCGTTCCTGACCCTGCGCTGGTGCATCGCCACGGTCGGCATCTTTCCCCCGCGCAACTGACCGTCGGCGGGCCGGGCATGACCGGTGCGACCCCTTGCCGGAACGACTGAGCGATCCGGCAAGGGGGCGCTGGCCATGCCGGGCGTCGTGAGACGCTACCGGGGAAGGTGCCTCGAAATGCGACCGCAAGACAGGAAACCGCAAGACAGGAACTCGAACGTCGAGCCGAGAGACACCATGCAAAGCGAACGATTCTTGCCCAACTTTCTCCGGGCGCCCCGGCGGACGACCATCTGCGCCGGCATTGCCGCCCTGGCGGGGCTCGCCGCGACGCCGGCCGTGGCCCAGGAGTACTACCTCGCCCAGGTGTTGCCGATCGGTGGAACGTTCTGTCCGCGCGGCACGCTGGACGCCGATGGCCGGATCATGGGCATCTCGGGCAACGACGCGCTGTTCGCGCTGCTGGGTACGACCTATGGCGGGGATGGCCAGACGACCTTCGCGCTTCCGGACATGCGGGGCGTCGAGACGGTCCATCTCGGCCAGGGTCCCGGATTGCCGTCCTACGTCCTCGGCCAGCGCGGCGGCAGTTCGACCGTGACCCTCACCCAGAACACCATGCCGCCTCACAATCATGGTGCGAGTGGCGTCCTGCAGGCCAATGGCGCCGCGGCGAGCATCGCCGCGCCGGTTGGGGCGGGTCTTGCCCAGTCCAGCCAGGGCCTCGCGATCTACAACGGCGAGACCCCCGACCAGGCGCTCAATGCCGACAGCATCGGCGTGACCTTGGATGCCACGGGCAACGGCCAGTCCTTCGAGCGTCAGAGCCCCTATCTTGCGATCCGCTGGTGCGTCGTCACCGAAGGCGTGTTCCCGTCACAGAACTGACGCGGCCGGCCGGGGCAGGGTTGCATGGACAGTCGAACGCGGTGACGCGGTGGCGAGGCCGTGGCGGCCGTGGCGGCCGAGCCTGCCCGAGCGGGTGGATGGCGCGACCCTGGTTCCGGGCTCCGGAGCCTTGGATCGCACACAGCATCGAGCCGCCCGACGATCGAGCCGCCGATGATCGCGTTACCGACGACCGTGCTACCGACGACCGCGCGAGCGATGATGTCCGCGGGCCCCGCACGAAGAGGGCTTGGGCCGGCGAGAAGGTTGCTGGCGCCTGGCCGCGCCGTCGCTTCGGATCGCGTGGCGGGACGGCCCGTGTCTCGCGCGCCGCCGGTGTTGCGGGTCGCAAGCCGCCGACGCCGCGCAAGGGCCGAGCGAAGCACATGACGAAAGGCCGATGGAAGGCAGGGTTTCGACGGTCGCACGCCAGCGCTCGCGGAGCGCCGGCCGCAAGCGCCGGATGCCGCCGCGCGGGCCTGCGACGGACGCTTCGCCCCGGCCGGGCCGCTTCACGCCCTCGTGCCGGTGCCAGTGCTGGTGCAGTTGCTGGTGCGTCGTCCGGTGCCGCTGGCGCGCCGTCCGGCTCGGCCGGTTCCAAGCCCTCAAACGGCCGCATTTGCGAAAGAGGTCCGGGCCCGTTAAGGAACCCCATCGAGTTGCAATCAACGCGCCGAAAGGACATGAGGCCGTGCAAGACCGGATGAAGAACGCTTCGCTCAAGAGGCTCGCGGGCGTGCTCGTGGGTACAGCCACGCTGCTCGCCGGTGCGTCCCTGGCCAACGCCCAGCAAGCCAACCAGAACGCCCAGGTGATGCCGACCGAGTGGTTCAAGGTGTGTACCAAGCAGGGCGAGAACGACATCTGCAACACGCAGTACTCGCTGATCGCTGACACCCGCCAGCTGATCACCGCCGTCAACCTGATCAACGTCCAGGGCAAGGTGAACCAGAAGGTGATCCAGGCGGTGGTCCCGACCGGCCGCGTCATTCCGGCCGGCGTGCAGATCAAGATCGACGGCAACCAGCCACAGACGCTGAACTATTCCGTTTGCTTCCCGAACCGCTGCATCGCCGAGGCCGAGCTCAGCGACGCGATGGTCGCGAACATGAAGAAGGGGAGCCAGATGGTGGTGACCTCGATCAATTTCCAGCGTCAGGCCAATCCGATCCCCGTCACCCTCAAGGGCTTCACCGACGCCTATGACGGCCCGCCGAAGGACGAGTCGGCGCTCGCCCAGAGGCAGAAGGAACTGAACGACGCGCTGCAGAAGCAGGCCGAGGAGCGTCGCAAGAAGTTCGAGGACGCCCAGAACGCCGCCAAGCAGGGCGACACCACGGCGCAGTAGCCGCGCGCGGCTGCCGGGGCTGGCCGAGGCTCCCGGCGGGCGCGGCGCAGGCCGTCCGGCAATCTCTGCCAATGTGACGATATTCGACCGGCGCCGTCCTGCGGCGCCGGTCTTTTCATGTCTGGCGGAGCCCTTCGGCCTGACCGCTCATTCCATTTCCGGAAAGGCGTCTTCCGCAAAGGCGTCGCCGCTGACCTCGCCGATCGGTGGTCAGTTGTGGTTTTCGACCTTCAACCGATAGGCCCCGTCGACCGGACCCTCGAAGAGCTCGCCGACCTGCGGATGGCGCACCGGCGCGCCGGTCTCGTCCGGCAGAAGGTTCTGCTCGGAGACATAGGCGATGTACTCGGTCTCGGAGTTTTCCGCGAACAGGTGGTAGAAGGGCTGATCCTTGCGCGGGCGCACCGCCACGGGGATCGACTCGTACCACTCCTCGCTGTTGTCGAACTCGGGATCGACGTCGAAAACGACGCCGCGGAACGGGAACAGACGGTGGCGCACGATCTGGCCGATGTTGAAACGCGCGGTTTGCATTGCCGTCATCACTCCGTTAACGAAATGGCTCCGGCCATTTCATGGACGGGCGCGCCGGCCCGTCGTCCCGCCAGTTCCAGTCTAGCATGACGCCCATCAACTTTGGATCGATCCGGTGATCGAAATCATCGGACTGATATCGCCGTTTTTCGGCCTGATCGCGCTCGGCTTCGTCGCGGGCAGGATCGCGCCGCATCCGGTGAGCGGACTGGCCTGGCTGAACGTCTTCGTCATCTACATCGCGCTTCCGGCGCTGTTTTTCCAGCTCCTGTCGAAAACGCCGGTGGAGAAGCTCGCCAGCGTCGGCTTCATCGTCGCCACGACTCTCGCGACCTTCGTCATCTTCGTCATCGGCTTCGCCATCGCCTATGTCCGGAGCGGCCGCGACATTCCCGCCGCGACCATCCAGGGCCTCGCCGGCGCCTATGGCAACATCGGCTACATGGGGCCGGGCATCGCGCTCGCCGCCCTCGGCCCGGCGGCCGGCGTACCCGTCGCGCTGATCTTCTGCTTCGACAACACGCTGCATTTCATCATGGCGCCGCTGATGATGGCGATCGGCGGCGAGAGGCAGCCCTTTGCCGCCATGGCGCGCCAGGTGTTCCTGAAGGTCTTCACCCATCCCTTCATCATCGCGACGATCGTCGGTGTCGGCGCGGCGATCCTCGGCATCCACCCGCAAGGTCCCCTCGACCAGTTCCTGCAGCTCCTGGCGAATGCCGCCGCGCCCTGCGCCCTGTTCGCCATGGGCGTGACGCTCGCCCTGCGGCCGCTGAAGCGCGTACCGCCCGAGCTCTTTACCATCGTCCCGATCAAACTGGTGCTGCATCCGATCGTCGTCTGGCTGGCGCTGGGGCTCGCCGGCCCGTTCGACCCGGTCTGGGTCGGCAGCGCGCTCCTGCTCGCCAGCCTGCCGACCGCGACCAACGTCTTCGTCATCGCCCAGCAGTACGAGGTCTGGGTCGAGCGGGCCTCGACCGTCGTCCTGGTGACGACGGTGATCTCAGTGGCGACGGTAACGCTGCTCCTCACCGCCCTCGCGACCGGCCTCGTTCCCACCCATCCATTTCTTCACTGAGCGGGGCAGTCCCACGAGCCCGGCGCCCGGAACCAGGCCCTCGCGCATGGCGAAGTGCCGGAGCGGGCCGACGAGGCCCATGGCCGCGAGCGTGCCGGTGCGCGCGATCTGGCTCGGCAGGAAGTCCATCAGCAGCGAGCGGTTGAGAAGGTCGACGCCGGCCATGCGCGAGGCGACGTCGCCGCGCCGCGCCGCCTCGTAGCGCGACAGCGTGAGCCGCGAGCCGGGATCGTCGCGGGTCTCGGCGGCAAGGCGGACGAGCGCCTCGGCGTCGCGCAGGCCGAGATTCAGGCCCTGCGCGCCGATCGGCGGAAAGGCATGGGCGGCCTCGCCGACGAGCGCGAGGCGGGTCGAGGTCAGCCGCTCGACACGGCTGCCGCCGAGAGGATAGCAGGCGATCGGGCCGTCGAGGGAGACGTCGCCGAGGATCCAGTGCAGCTTCTCGGCGATCATCGACGACAGCCTGTCCGGCTTCAGGTCCACATAGAGTTCGGCGAGCCGGGGATCGTCCACCCAGACCAGCGAGGAGCGTCGGCCGGGCAGCGGGACCTGCGTGAAGGGCCCGGTGCGGGTGTGGAATTCGGTCGATACGGAGGCGTGATCGCGGGCGTGCTCGATGTTGAGGACGAGGGCGGTCTGCGGATAGCGCCACTGGCGCGACGAGATTCCGGCCGCCTCGCGCATGGGCGAGCGCCGGCCGTCGGCGGCAACCACCAGATCCGCGCCGATCTCGCTGCCGTCTTCGAGGGTGACGATGGCGCGTTCGTCGCCGAGGGTCAGGCCCGTGGCGGCCACCGCACGAACTTCGAGATTGTCCTCGGCATCGGTGCAGTGTTGGAGCGCCTTGGCAATGTCTTCATTCAAGGCGTTGATACCGAAGGCGGAAAGCCCGATTTCGCTGGCTCGGAACTCGACGGTCGGGGCGCGGAAGAGACGCCCCAGATCGTCGACGATCCGCATCACCGCCAGCGGCGCCTTGGCCTCGCCCAGCGCGTCGAGGACGCCATGATCGGCGAGGAAGGCCAGCGAGCGGCCGAGAATCGCCGAGCTGCGCTTGTCGTCGGGGGCCGTGGGAGCCGCCAGCAGCGTATCGAAACCCGCCGCCGCAAAACCGAGCGCGGTGGCCGTTCCGGCCAGTCCGCCACCGACGACGACGATCTGCCTGCGTTCCATGCTATACTCCTCGGCATCATTTTCGTGCCCAGCCGGCGCGAAACCAGCATCAGCCATTGGATTCCGGACATACCCCCGTTACAGCCTATGGCAATGGGCCGGAACGAAAGGCGAGGTGCGATGTTCGCCGACAAGAAGCAAGAGACGGCCGAGAGGGATGACAGCCTGCCGATGTCAGACATGACGAAAGAGTTCGACCGTGCCGACCGGTGGCGCGCCTTCGCCATCCACCTGTTCACCGCCAGCGGCGCCTTCATGGCCTTCCTGTCGCTGATCGCGGCAGCCGAACAGCGCTGGGTGGCGATGTTCGCCTGGCTGGGGCTTGCTCTCTTCGTCGACGGCATCGACGGGCCCATGGCCCGCAAGGTCAACGTCAAGGGCGTCCTGCCCAACTGGTCCGGCGACCTGCTCGACTCGATCATCGACTATGCGACATATTCGCTCATCCCGGCCGTGGCGCTCTATCTGTCGGGCATGATCGGCCGACCGGCCTCCTTCGTCGCCGCCGCGCTGATCGTGATTTCCAGCGCCATCTACTATGCCGACATGCGGATGAAGACGAAGGACAACTTCTTCCGCGGCTTCCCGGTCGCGTGGAATTTCGTCGTCTTCACCCTGTTCGCCGTGCGCCCGCCGGAGTGGGCGGCCTTCACCCTCGTCGTCCTGTGCGCCGCGGCCACCTTCCTGCCGGTGAAGTTCGTCCATCCGGTGCGCGTCGCCATCCTGCGCCCGCTGACGCTCGCCGTCGTCGCGCTGTGGTCGGTGTGCGGCGCCATGGTGCTGTTTCAGAATTTCGACGCCTCGCCGCTCGTCCGCTGGGGACTTGTGGCGAGCGGGCTCTATCTCCTGTTCATCGGCGGCGTGCTGCAGCTCGTCGACTGGCTCAGGGGGACGCGCCACAGCTGACGGGACCGGTCGAGCGGCACGGGCCCCACCCGACTGGCCATGCAAGACAGGAGAACTACCGCCATGAGTAAGGCGATCATCATCAACAAGACCGGCGGCCCGGAGGTTCTTTCTCTCGAGGACTACGACCCCGGCCAGCCCGGCAAGGGCGAGATCCTGGTGGATCAGAGGGCCGCCGGTATCAATTTCATTGACGTCTATTTCCGCACCGGACTCTACAAGTCCGACAAGATGCCCTTCGTCGCCGGCAAGGAAGGCGCCGGCATCGTCGCCGCCGTCGGCGAGGGCGTGTCGCTGTTCAAGAAGGGCGACCGCGTCGCCTATAACGGCATCAGCGGCACCTATGCCGAGAAGATCGTCGTTCCGGCCGACAAGGCCGTGCTGGTCCCCAAGGAGATCGAGCTCGAGACGGCGGCGGCGGTGATGCTGAAGGGCATGACGGCGGAATATCTGCTCCGGCGGACCTATCCGGTGGATTCCGAAACGGTTCTGCTGTTCCACGCGGCGGCGGGCGGCGTCGGCCTCATCGCCGGCCAGTGGGCGAAGCATCTCGGCGCGACCGTCATCGGCACTGCCGGATCCAAGGAGAAGTGCGACCTCGCGCTGAAGAACGGCTACGACCACGTGATCGACTACCGCGCGGCGGATTTCGTCAAGGAGGTCGCCCGGATCACGAACGGACGCAAGTGTGACGTCGTCTACGATTCCGTCGGCAAGGACACCTTCCCGGCGAGCCTCGACTGCCTGCGTCCGCGCGGCCTCTGGGTGACCTTCGGCCAGTCCTCCGGCAAGTACGATCCCCTCGACACGGCGATCCTCAGCCAGAAGGGCTCGCTCTACGTGACGCGTCCGACGCTGTTCAGCTACGTCTCCACCCGCGAGGAGCTCGAAGCGTCGGCCAAGGCCCTGTTCGACGTCATCGCGTCGGGGGCGGTGAAGATCACCATCGGCCAGACCTACAAGCTCGCCGACGCCGAAAAGGCCCATCGCGACCTCGAAGGTCGCAAGACGACCGGCGCCAGCATCCTGACGATGTGAGCCCGGCTTGCTCCGGCCGCCGCCGCAAGTCGGCGGCGGCATCCCGCTGGGCGATCGTTCGCCGTTGAAATCAGCGGGATGACGGAACCAACATGGTGCACCGGCTCTTTAGCTGCGTCCCTGCCTCGCGACCCTGGAGAATCCCCGCGTGACGATCCAAATCCGACCGAACACCACCCAGACCTATCGGGGGCCGACGGCGGTGCGCCGTCGCCGCATCCAAGAGGGGCGGCCATTCCCGCTCGGGGCGACCTGGGACGGAATCGGCGTCAACTTCGCGATCTTCTCGGCCCATGCCACCAAGGTGGAACTCTGCCTGTTCGATGCCGACGGCACGACCGAACTCGAACGCATCGAGCTGCCGGAATATACCAACGAGATCTATCACGGCTATCTGCGCGACGTGCGGCCCGGCCAGATCTATGGCTACCGGGTCTACGGCCCGTATGAGCCGGATGCCGGCCACCGCTTCAACCCCAACAAGCTGCTGATCGACCCCTACGCCAAGCAGCTGATCGGCGAGGTGAAGTGGGACCACGCCCTGTTCGGCTACACGATCGGCCATGACGACGCCGACCTCTCCTATGACGAGCGCGATTCGGCGCCCTTCGTGCCGAAATGCCGCGTCGTCGATCCGGCCTTCACCTGGGGCGACGAGCGCCGGCCGAACATTTCCTGGGACCGGACGATCTTCTACGAGACCCACGTCAAGGGCTACACCATGCGCCATCCGGCGGTGGAGGACCGGGATCGCGGCAAGTTCGCCGGCCTGATGACGTCGGAGGTGATCGACTACATCCGCAGCCTCGGCGTGACCTCCGTCGAGCTGATGCCGATCCACGCCTTCGTCGACGACAGCTATCTGGTCGAGAAGGGCCTCAGAAACTACTGGGGCTACAACTCCATCGGCTTCTTCGCGCCGGACCCGCGCTACCTCGCCTCGAACTCGATCGCCGAGTTCAAGGAGCTGGTGTCGGTGTTCCACCACGCGCGGCTCGAGGTGATCCTCGACGTCGTCTACAACCATACCGCCGAGGGCAACGAGCTCGGTCCGACGCTCTCCTTCAAGGGCATCGACAACGCCACCTACTACCGGCTGATGCCCGACCAGTCGCGCTACTACATCAACGACACCGGCACCGGAAACACCGTCAACACCTCGCATCCGCGGGTGATGCAGCTCGTGACGGACTCGCTGCGCTACTGGGCCGGCGAGATGCGCGTCGACGGCTTCCGCTTCGATCTGGCGACCATTCTCGCCCGCGAACCGACCGGCTTTTCGGAGGAGTCCAGCTTCCTCCACGCCACCATGCAGGATCCGCTGCTCTCCGAGGTCAAGCTGATCGCCGAGCCCTGGGACTGCGGGCCGGGCGGCTACCAGGTCGGCCGCTTCCCGCCGGGCTGGGCGGAATGGAACGACGGCTACCGCGACACCATCCGCGCCTTCTGGAAGGGCGACGACGAGATGATCCCGAAGGTCGCGAACAAGTTCTCGGCTTCCGCGGACCTGTTCGACAAGCGCGGCCGCAAGCCGTGGGCGTCGGTCAACTTCATCACCGCCCATGACGGGTTCACCCTGCACGATCTCGTCAGCTACAACGACAAGCACAATGACGCCAATGGCGAGGACAACCGGGACGGCCACGACCACAACATCTCCTACAATCACGGGGCCGAAGGGCCGACCGACGATCAGGACATCGTCGAGACCCGGTTCCGCCAGCTGCGCAACTTCTTCGCGACGCTCTTGTTCTCGCGCGGCACGCCGATGATCCTGGCGGGCGACGAGTTCGCCCGCACCCAGGGCGGCAACAACAACGCCTATGCCCAGGACAACGAGATCGGCTGGGTCGACTGGAACATCACGCCGCAGAGCCGGCAGCTCGCCGAATTCGTGCAGAAGGTGATCATTCTCCGTCAGTCCCTCGCCATGCTGCGTCGCGGCACCTTCCTGCACGGGACCTTCGACGAGGAGCTCGGCGTCAAGGATGTGGCCTGGCTGAAGCCGGACGGCCAGGAATTCGTCGATGGCGACTGGGCCGACGGCGAGGCGAAGTGCTTCGGCGTGCTTCTCGACGGCCGCGCCCAGGAAACCGGCATCCGCCGTCCCGGCACCGACGCGACCATGCTGCTCGTCATGAACGCCCATTACGACGTGGTGAACTTCACCCTGCCGCAGGCGCCGGGCGGCAAGCGCTGGCGCTGCGTCATCGACACGAACCTGCCGATCCGCGAGGAGCTGGCGCCCTTCGACTTCGACACCGAGTACATGGTGACGGGCCGCTCGTTCCTGGTCTTCATCCTGGAGCCCGACGACAGCGCCGACAGCGAGGATGCGCGGCGGTCCTTCGCGCATGTGTCCGAGGCGTTCGCCCGCTCGGCCAGCGACCGGCTGCGGGTGTAGGATCGCAGACGACCGCCACCGCATGGGCCGCCGGAGAGATCCGGCGGCCTTTTTGCGTCAGGGCAGGCGGGTCACGCTGGTCCTGCAGAGCCGGGCGGGGCGGCGCAGTTCGCGCGCTCTCTGCCGTCCGCGATGCGCCGGCGCCGATGGGTGCCATTCGTCAACATGACCATCTTGTCATGTGAGGCACCGGCGGTAAGTGCTCACTCACCGAGCGGATCATCCTTCTGGAGCGATGGCGCTCCTCCCGCAATCGCCAATCGCGAGTCCGTCCATTCACGCCTCTTCCAGAAGCCGCGCCATCGACGACGTTCGCCCAGTCCGGCCCTGGCTGGTCTTCGTCTGCGCCGGCCTTGCAGGTTGCACGAGCCCGCAATCGGCTCTCGACCCGGCAGGGGCCGAGGCGCAGTCGGTCGCGACCCTGTTCTGGGTCATGCTGGCCGGTGCCGTGGTCATCTGGATCGCCGTCATCGGCCTGTCGATCTTTGCCACGCGCATCCGTCCGAAGGCCTATGGCGAGAAGGCCGGGCTGCGGCTGATCATCTGGGGTGGCTGCGTCTTTCCCGTCGTCGTGCTGACGGCGCTGCTCGTCTGGGGGCTGCAGATGATGCCGGTGCTGCGGGCCGAGGCGAACGGGCCGACCATCGCGGTTTCGGCCGAGCGCTTCTGGTGGCGTGTGGCCTACGGCGTCGAGGGCGAGCCCGGCGTCGCGAAGTCTCTGCCCGAGGGCGGTGTGCCGAGCGCCAACGAGATCTGGCTGCCGGTCGGCCAGCGCAGCGAATTCCTCATCGGCAGCCCGGACGTCATCCATTCGCTCTGGATCCCGTCTATCGCCGGCAAGATGGACGCGATCCCCGGCCGGGTGAACCGCCTCGTCGTCGAGCCGACGAAGCCCGGCGTATACAACGGCGTCTGCGCCGAGTTCTGCGGCGACGCCCACGCCCAGATGGCGCTGCGGGTGGTCGTCGTCTCGCCCGAGGAATACGAGGCCTATGTCGCGCGCCAGAGCGAGCCGGCGTCGGTCGGGGCCGGGGACGAGGGCTTCCGGCGTTTCATGGAAAATGGCTGCGACGCCTGCCACACCGTGCGCGGCACGGCGGCGGACGGCAGGGTCGGGCCGGACCTCACCCATCTCGCCTCGCGGCGCACGATCGCCGCCGGCACCCTGCCGATGTCGCCGGAGAACTTGGCGACCTTCGTCGGCTTCACCCACCGCGTCAAACCGGGCGTGCAGATGCCGAGCTACGGCATGCTCGCCGAAGACGAGATCGCCGCCATCGCGGGCTGGCTGGAGACGCTGAAGTGAGCGACGCGACCATCGACCAGGGCGCCGCCCGCCGGGCCGGCAAGAGCGACGCCGAGGCGAAGGCGGAGGCGGATCTGAATTTCGGCAAGGTGCCGCCCGCCTCGGAACGGGACCAGAACGACCCCGAGGTGCGCGCCGGCCAGGAGGCGCGGCTGCGCCATGTCTGGGCCGCGCCGAAGGGCTGGCGCTACTGGTCGGCGGTCAACAACACCGAGGTCGGGCTCTGGTACACCGCCACCTCCTTCGCCTTCATGCTGTTTGCCGGCGTCCTCGGCCTGATGATGCGGGTGCAGCTTTCGGCGCCCGACAACGACTTCCTCACCGCCAGCTTCTACAATCAGGTCTATACGCTGCACGGCACGGTGATGATGTTCCTGTTCGCCGTGCCGATCTTCGAGGCCGTGGCGATCATCCTGTTGCCGCAGATGCTCGGCGCCCGCGACCTGCCGTTCCCCAGGCTGTCGGCCTTCGGCTACTGGTGCTTCCTGATCGGCGGGGTCTTCGTCTGCGGCTCGATCTTCTTCGGCGCGGCGCCGGAGGGCGGCTGGTTCATGTATCCGCCGCTGACGACGCAGGAGCGGTTCTCGCCGGGCTATGGCCCCGACATCTGGCTGCTCGGCCTGTCCTTCATCGAGGTCGCCTCGATCGCCGCGGCAGTGGAACTCATCGTCGGCACGCTGAAATGCCGGCCGCCCGGCATGCGGCTCAACCTGATGCCGCTCTATGCCTGGTACGTGCTGGTCGTCGCCGGAATGATCCTCTTCGCCTTTCCGCCGCTGATCGCCGGCGACATCCTGTTCGAGCTGGAGCGGCTGTTCAACTGGCCGTTCTTCGATCCCGAACGCGGCGGCGATCCGATGCTGTGGCAGCACCTGTTCTGGATCTTCGGCCATCCGGAGGTCTACATCGTCTTCCTGCCGGCGATCGCGCTCCTGGCGATGATCGTGCCGACCTTCGCAAGGCGGCCCATCGTCGGCTATTCCTTCATCGTGCTCGCCGCCGTCGGCACCGGGTTCCTGTCCTTCGGCCTGTGGGTCCACCACATGTTCGCGACCGGCCTGCCGGCGATCTCGCTGGGCTTCTTCTCGGCGGCCTCGGAAGCCGTGGCGATCCCGACGGCGGTGCAGATCTTCGTCTTCCTGGCGACGCTGCTCGCCGGCCGGGTGATCTATTCGGTGCCGATGCTGTTCGTCTCCGGGGCTCTCGCGATCTTCGTCATCGGCGGCCTCACCGGCGTCATGGTGGCGCTGGCGCCCTTCGACTGGCAGGCCCACGACACCTATTTCATCGTCGCCCACCTCCATTACGTCCTTTTGGGCGGCATGCTGTTTCCGCTCGTCGCCGGCGTCTACTACTACTGGCCGATGATCGGCGGGCGGCGCCTGTCGGACAAACTGGGAAAAATCGCCTTCTGGCTGATGTTCATCGGCTTCAACACCGCCTTCCTGCCGATGCACTGGTCCGGCCTGATCGGCATGCCGCGGCGGGTGTGGACCTATCCGGCGGATATCGGCCTGGAACTTCCCAACCTGATCTCGTCGGTCGGCGCCTTCGTCTTCGCGGCCGGGTTCGTCACGGTCGTCTGGGACGTCCTGCGCCCGCGCAAGGGCGAGCCCCATGCCGAGCGCAACACCTGGAACGCCGGCACGCTGGAATGGCTCGCCGAAGTGCCGGACGAGGCCTGGGGTGTGCGCTCGGTGCCGATCGTCACCTCGCGCTATCCGCTGTGGCAGCAGAAGAACTTCATGGCCGACGTCGACATGGGCCGGTTCTACATGGCCGACGCCGAGGAGGGAAAGCGCGAGACCATGGTGACGAGCGTGCTCGACGCCGAGCCGCTCCAGTGCCTGCGGGTGCCGGGGCCGACCTTCATGACCATGTGGGCGGCGATCTTCCTCGGCGCCGTCTTCATCCTCGCGACCTTCCATCTGTGGACGCTGACGCTGGCGGCGGCGGTGCTCGCGGTCGCCGCGATCCTCGTCTGGCTGTGGCGCGGCACGGCGATGCAGCCGGAGAAGGACGAGAAGGACGTCGGCCTCGGCCTGAAGCTGCCGCTTTACAAGTCGGGACCGCAGTCGGTCGGCTGGTGGGCGATGTTCATCACCATGACCGGCGATTCGACCGCCTTCGTCAGCCTGATCTTCGGCTATTTCTTCTACTTCACCGTCAGCCCGGTGTTCCCGCCACAGCTGGTGCCGGGCGAGGAGATCGGGCCGGGCGTCACCTGGCCCCTGATCGCGCTGGGGCTGTTCGCGGCCTCCTGGCTGGCGGCGATCCTCGCCCGCAACACCAACAGCGCCGGATCGGTCGGCACGGCGCGGCTCCTCATGGGCGGCGGCGTCGCGCTGTCGCTCGCCGCCTCGGCCGCGATCCTCTGGGGGCCCTACGTCACCGGCCTGATCCCGACCGTCCACGTCTATCCGGCGACGGTCTGGGTGCTGGCCATCTGGACCGCCTGTCACGGCGCCGCCGGTGCGCTGATGCTGGCCTATTGCCTGGCCCGCTCGCTGGCCGGCCGGATGACCCCGACCCACGACATCGACATCGTCAATGTCGCGCTCTACTGGCATTTCATGGCCGGCACGGCCCTTGTCACCGTCGCGACCATCGCGCTGTTTCCGCTGGCGGTGTAACCCATGGCGATCGGCAACAAGACCCGCGACAATCTCTGGACCCTGATCACCACGCCGACGATCTGGGCGGTGCACTTCGTCCTGTCCTACGGCTCGGTCGCCTATGGCTGCGCGCCGAACGAGGACATCTTCCAGGGTATCGGTGGCTACAGGATCTTCGTCGGCGGGCTGACGGTGGTGGCGCTCGGCGCCATCGGCTTCGTCTTCTTGCGGGCGCTCGGCGAATGGCGGCGCAATGGCGGCAGGATCCCGCATGAGGAGGATTCGGCCGAGGTGCGCGAGCGCTTCCTGGAGTTCTCGACCGTGCTCTTGGCAGGCCTGTCCTTCGTCGCGGTGCTCTACACTGCTTTGCCGGCGGCGATGATGGTGGACTGCCGATGAGCCCCGCGATGCCCCTTTCGCCGGCGCCGGGCCGCGCCGACACAGAAGCCGAGGCCGCGCCCGGCGGCTCGCCGCTGTCCCTCTGGCCGCTGGCGCTGGGGCTGGTCGTCCTCGCCGGCCTCTGGCTCGGGCCGCTGCCGCAGCGGGCGCAAGGCTCCTTCGCCGCCCATATGGTCATGCATATGGGCGTCGTGGCGGTGGCCGCGCCGCTCCTCGCCATCGGCCTCCTGCGGCTCTGGCCGCGAGCTTTCTCGCAGGTGACACCGGCGCTGGCGATCCTCGCCTCCTTTGCCGAATTCGCCGTCGTCTGGACCTGGCACGCGCCGGCTCTCCACGATGCCGCCCGCGCGAGCTTTCCTCTGCTCCTCGTCGAGCAGGCATGCTTCATCGGCGCCGGCCTGTTCGTGTGGATCACCGCCATCGGAACCGCGACGGCGGGCGACGGAAAAAGTGTCGGCGGCCGCGCCGCGGGCACGCTGGCGCTGCTCGTCACCTCCATGCACATGACGCTGCTCGGCGCGCTCCTCCTCCTCAGCCCGCGGCCGCTCTACGCCTGCGCCGATCTCTGCTCGCCCGCCGCGAGCTTCACCCCCCTCGGCGACCAGCAGGCCGGAGGGGTCGTCATGCTGATCGTCGGGGGGGCGAGCTATCTCGCCGGGGGCCTCGCCCTGCTCGCCACCGTGCTGAAGGAGCGTGCGCCCGCCGGCGGCGACAATGCGGAGGCGATCCCGTGAAACTCTCGGTCACGCTCACCCGCCGCCGTGTCGTCGCCGCGATCGTCCTCGTCGCCGCCGCGCCCTTCGCGCTGGCCGCCTCGGGCCTGGTCTCGATCGGCGCATCCTCGGGGCATTATGCGCCGGTCGGCTGGTTCCTGCACTGGACCATGCAGCAGACCGTCTCGCGCCGCTCCTGGCTGGTGGAAAAGCCGGAGGATCTCGACCTCTTCGATCCCGCTCTGGTGCAGCGCGGCTCCGGGCATTTCGCCACCGGCTGCGCGCCCTGCCACGCGGCGCCGGGCGTTCGCCAGTCGGAAGTCGTCGAGCACATGACGCCGATGCCGCCGCAGCTCCATGTCGGCGACCAGGTCGCCGAATGGGCGGACCGGGAGCTTTTCTGGATCGTCCAGCACGGGATCAAATATTCCGGCATGCCGGCCTGGCCGACCCAGGAGCGTCCCGACGAGGTCTGGTCGATGGTCGCCTTCCTCCGCGCGCTTCCGGACATGACGCCGGAGCGGTATCGCGAGTTGGCGCTCGGAATCGATGCGGGCGGGGCGCCCGACGCGGTCGACATGGAGGCCGGCGGCGAGGCGCTGGGCGGCCTCGACGGGATCCTTCGCGAGGCCGTCGCCGACTGCGCCCGATGCCATGGCGCGGACGGCATGGGACGGGGGCCGAAGGGCGCCTTCCCGGTCATCGCCGGCCAGCCGCAGGCCTATCTCGCGGCGACGTTGAAGGCCTTCCAGATGGGGACGCGCCAGAGCGGCTACATGCAGTCCGCCGCCGCCCGCTACGACGACGCGGTGCTGGAGCGGCTCGCCGCCTACTATGCCGACCAGCCGGCGGCAGCTCCGGGCAATGCGGCGGTGTCGCAAGCAGCAGAGGAGGCCGGGGCGGGTTCGGCGCTGGAGCCCGCACAGGCGAGCAACGTGCGGGCGATGACGGAGGTCTTCCAGATCGACCCTGCGGCCGCGACCGGTTTTCCCATCGGCCGGGACGCGACGCTGGCGCTCGGCCGCCGCATCGCCGAGACCGGCCTGCCGGAGCGCAAGATCGCCGCCTGCGACAGCTGCCACGGCCCGGACGGCATCGCCCGCAACCCGCTCTTTCCGCGGCTCGACGGCCAGCCCTTCTGGTATCTGAAGACCCATCTGGAACTCTGGAAGGAGGGCCATCGGGACGGCACGCGCTTCGCTCATCTGATGGATCCGATCGCCATCAACATGACACCCGAGCAGATCGAGGCGGTGTCGCTCTGGTATGAGAGCCGGGAGGTCAGGCCGCTGGATCGCGAAGCCGTCTCCGCGCCGGCTGGCGGATGATCGCCGCTGCGGGATGAACGGGACGCGCGGCAACCATGCGCCCGGCATGAGCCTGTGGCGCGCCAGGGTCCTGCAGCCTGTGGATCCAGCCGGGCCGACCTGAATCGCCCGCGCCTCAGCCGGCGAGTGCGCGCCGGCGCGGGACGTTGCGCAGATGGCTCGCGGTCTTGCCGCCGGGAAGGGCTGCGATTCGGTCGGCGGCGGCGAGCAGTTTTTCGCGGTCGACGCCGGTCGAGATGCCGCCTTCCTCGAAGGCGAAGTGCAGATCCTCGCTCGCCGTGTTGCCGGTGGCGCCCGGCGCGAAGGGACAGCCGCCGAGCCCGCCTGCCGCGCCCTCGATGATCGACACCCCGACCCCGTGGGCGAACAGCGCGTTGGCGACGCCCATGCCGAAGGTGTCGTGGCCGTGGAAGGCCCAGACCGTTTCCTCAGGCGCCTCGGCCATGACGGCCTCGAAGCGGCGGGCGACCGTCAGCGGGTCGGCCCGCCCGGTGGTGTCGCAGAGGGCGAACTCGGCCCTTGGCGCGATCGACAGCGCCTCGGCGAAGACCCGGCGGACGGCGTCCAGCGGCACGGTGCCGTCGAAGGGGCAGTCGAAGCTGGTGGCGAGATCCACCCGCAGCGCCTCGCCGCCGTCGCCGGTCTCCGCCACGATGGCCCGCAGCTGGTCGAGGGACTGCGCCACCGACTGGCGGACGTTGTTCTGGTTGTGGGTTTCCGACACCGAGACGACGAAGACGAGGTCGCGGTAGCCGTTCTGGAGGGCGAGGGTGGCGCCCTTGGCGTTGGGGACGAGAACGGAGAGCCGGCAGCCGGCCCGGTCCCTGAAATGCGCCGCGATCTCGGCCATGTCGGCCATCTGCGGCACGGCCTTGGGGCTGACGAAGGAGCCGAGTTCCATGCGGGTGATGCCGGCGTCGAGCAGCATCTCGACGATGGCGATCTTCTCGTCGGTCGGCAGCTTCTCGGCGATCGACTGGAAGCCGTCGCGCGGGGCGACCTCGAGAAGCGTGACGTGATCGGAACGGGACTTCATCGGACTTGTCCTGTGATGCGTCGAGGCGGCTGTGGTCGAGGCGGCGGCGTCAGAGCTGCTGCGCCGCCTCGTCCTTCTTCTTCGGCCGCCGGAACATGTTGAGGACGAACTGGAGACCCAGGAGGCCGAAGCCGACCGGCAGCATGGCGTAGGGAATCCAGTAAGGCGTTCCGAAGGCGGAGGAGACGCGCTCCCCATACTGGAACGCGTCGTGGGACATCAGATAGCCGCGCCAGGTGAGGATCGCGCAGAAGGCCGCGCCGACGATCCCGACGACGACCCGAAGGGCCATCTGGCGTGTCGGCCCGAGGGCGTCGGGCAGAAGCGTGATGCCGATATGCTCGCCCCGCCGCTCGACGTCCGCCGCCGTCATCAGCGCCAGATAGACGATGAGGAAGGAGTTGACCTCCAGGCTCCACGACGTCGGCGCGGCGAAGAGATACCGCATCAGCGCGTCGTAGGTGACGGTCAGCGCCATGAAGGCGAGGGCGACGACGCCGCCCAGCTGCAAGAGCCAGGCAACGCCATCGATGATCTTGACGACGGGATTGTTCACGCCGCTCTCCCTCGCATCATGATTTCAGGCGCCTTCGCCCATGGCGAGCGCGATCGCCCGGTTGCCGACCTCCTCGCCGACTTCGCCGACCCAGGCCTCGCGCACGTTCACGCTGACCTTGGCGAAGCGATCGAGGGTCGCCTGGTCCGGCTCGATGACCTCGATGCCGAGCTCCTTGAACTTCGGCCAGAACTGCTTGTCGTAATAGTCCTCGTTGGCGGCCTTGGCGCTGTGGGTGTCGAACCACTCGGCGGCTTCCGTCATGGCGCTCTTGACGCCGTCGTCCATCGCCTCCCAGCGGTCGGTCTTGACGAAGATGCCGATGGCGAAGCCGGTGACCGGGATCCGCAGGGCCTGCTTGATCTGCTCCTGGATCGAGCGGCCGTTGATGGTCGAGATGGTCGCGACGGCGGCGTCCACCGTGCCACGCTGGAGCGCCAGATAGAGTTCGGAGGAGGGGATGCGCACCGCCGCGCCGCCGAAGTCCTCGATCGCCTTGGTCGCCTCGAAGGAGACGACGCGCACGCGCTTGCCGTCGATGTCCTCCAGCGTCCGGATGCCGGGGCTGCCGGTGCTCCAGATGATCTCCGGCTCCATGATGCCGCCGCCGAAGGAGAGGGCAGTGAGGCCCTGCTTGGCGAGCTCCTGGTTCATCAGCTCGAACAGCGGCGAGCCGCGCTTCAGCCGGTCGGGATTCTCGTAGAGCGGGCCGACGACGCCCGGCAGGCCCATGACGCCGAGGATCGGCAGGGAGCGGGTGATGTAGCT
Source organism: Aurantimonas sp. 22II-16-19i (assembly GCF_002088275.1). Taxonomy (GTDB): domain Bacteria; phylum Pseudomonadota; class Alphaproteobacteria; order Rhizobiales; family Rhizobiaceae; genus Jiella. The sequence goes on along the minus strand of NZ_AQQS01000001.1, from coordinate 221,418 downwards.
CGTCGTGTGGAACATGAAGTCGATGTTGCCGGAGCGCAGTGCCGGAAGCTGCTCGTCGGCCGAGAGCAGCCGGCCGGAATCGTAGAAGTCGATCTTGACCGTGTCGCCGTGCTTCTCGTTGACGTAGTCGACGAAGCCCTGGCTGCCGAAGGCGAGATCCGCGTAGGACGGCGGCAGATAGGTGACGCCGGTCAGCATCTGCTGGGCCCTGGCCGAGCCCATCGGCAGGCCGAAGGCCGCGCCGGCAGAGAGCGCGCCGGTGGTCATCAGGAATTTGCGTCTGTCGATCGTCATGTCTTTACCTCCCAGTTGAAAGACGGTTCACGTCACGAGATTGGTCATGTCGCCCAATCGGATCACTTCACGAGATTGGGCAGCCACAGGCTGATCGCCGGGAACAGCACGAAGATCGCCAGCATCAGGAACTGAATGACCACGAAGGGCACGACCGAGCGGATGATCTCCTCGATCTTCAGCATCGGCGCGACCGCCTTGAGCGTATAGAGATTGAGGCCGACCGGCGGGGTGATCACGGCGATCTCGAGGTTCATCACGAGGATGATCCCGAACCAGAGCGGGTCGTAGCCGAGAGCGGTGATCAGCGGCAGGAGGATCGGCGTCGTCACCACGATCAGCGAGACGGCGTCGACCAGCATGCCGAGCGCCACGAGGGCGAGCATGATCAGCATCAGGATCGCCTCGGGCGGCAGGTCCGTGCCGATGAGAAGGCCGGTGATCGTGTCCGGCACGCGCACGAGATTGAGATAGTCGCCGAAGATCCGGGCGCAGCCCATGATGATCAGGATGGCGCCGGAGATCCGGGCGCTGGAGGCGATGACCGCCGCGATGCCCTTCAGGTCGAGGCAGCGGAAGATCCCGACGGCCACGATGAAGGCGCCGACGGCGCCGAAGGCCGCCGCCTCGCTCGGCGTCGCGATGCCCGAATAGATCGCGCCGAGGACGAGGACGATCAGAAGGACGGCGTGCCAGATGCCGCCGATCGCCTTCATCCGGTCCTTCCAGGAATAGGCGATCTGCTCGCCCATCGGCGCCTCGGCCGGATTGAACAGCGCGCGGAAATAGATGTAGACGCAGAGCGCCAGTGCGAGGGCGACGCCCGGCACGATGCCGCCGATGAAGAGGTCGGCGACGGAGACCGAGGAAACCGCGCCGTAGATGATCAGCGGCACGCTCGGCGGGATCAGCATGGCGAGGGCGCCCGAGCTGACGACGCTGCCGGCGGCGAGCGTGCGCGAATAGCCCCGGTCGAGCATCTGCGGAACGGCGATGGAGCCGACCGCGGCGACGCCGGCGATCGAGACGCCGCTGACCGCGCCGAACACCGCCGAGGCGCCGACGGTGGCGATGGCGAGGCCGCCGCGCAGCCATTGCAGCCAGATCACGGCGGCCTTGAAGAGATTGGCGCCGACCGGCGTCGCGGCGAGGAAGTTGCCCATCAGGACGAACAGCGGCAGGGCCAGCAATTCGAAACTGTTGAGCTGGCCGAAGAGCGAGGTCGGGCCGAAGAAGAAGGCCATGGACCCGCGCGTCATGTAGAGCCCGGTCAGGCCCGCCGCGCCGAGGGCGAGGAAGATCGGCGCGCCGATGGCGATCAGCGCCAGCATCACGACGACGACGATGACGGGCTCGATCATCGGGCAGCCTCCAGAGCCGCAGCCGTCATGGCGGTAGCCGTCAGGGTCAGGGGGATCGCGGCGCGGTCAGACGACATGGGCGGCCCTCAGGGCGGCGATCGCTTCGGAGTCGTAGCCGAGCCATTCCGTCAGGACGGCGTCGGTGTGCTCGCCGAGCTTCGGGCCGGTGCGCTCGACGCCGCCCGGCGAGGCGGACAGCTTGGGAAAGACGTTCTGCATGGCGAGCGGTCCGATCTCGGGGTCGGTGACGCGGGTGATCGCCTCGCGGGCCTTGAAGTGCTCGTCGCGCAGCATGTCCGGCGCCTTGTAGGTGAGGCCGGCCGGGACGCCCGCTTCGGCGAGCTGCGCGACGATGTCGTCCGCGGCGAGGCCCGAGGTCCATTCGGCGACGACGGCGTCGCATTCGGCCTGGTTGCGCCCGCGCGCCTGATGGTTGGCGAAGCGCTCGTCGTCGGCGAGCTCGGGTCGGCCCATGACGGCCGTGAGGCGTCGGAACAGGCTGTCCTGATTGCCGCCGATGATGACGGTCTCGCCGTCCTTGGTCGGATAGGCGTTGGAGGGGGCGATGCCGGGCAGGAAGCTGCCGGAGCGCTCGCGCACATGTCCGCCGCCGTCATATTCGGAAATGACGCTCTCCATCACCGAGAGCACGGCCTCGAAGATCGAGGCGTCGACCATCTGGCCCTCGCCGGTGCGCTGGCGGTGCTGCAGGGCGAGGAGCGCGCCCTGGAAGCCGCTCTGGCCGGCCAGCGTGTCGCCGATGGAGATGCCGGCGCGCACCGGCGGCCGGTCGGGATAGCCGGCGATGTAGCGCATGCCGCCCATCGCCTCGCAGACCGAGGCGAAGCCCGCCCGGTTCGCATAGGGGCCGGTCTGGCCGAAACCGGTGACGCGCACCATGATCAAAGCGGGATTGATGGCCTTCAACGCCTCGTAGCCGAGGCCCCATTCCTCCATCCGCCCGACCCGGAAATTCTCGACCAGGATGTCGGTGCTGGCGGCGAGCTGGCGCACGATGTCCTGTGCCTCGGGTTTCCTGAGGTCCAGGGTGATCGACTTCTTGCCGCGCGCGATCACCGGCCACCAGAGCGGCCTGCCTTCGGCGTCCGTGCGGCCCCACTGGCGCATGGAATCACCGGTCTTCGGCGGCTCGATCTTGACGACCTCGGCGCCGAAATCAGCGAGGAGCTGGCCGCAGAACGGCCCGGCGATCAGCTGTCCCATCTCCAGGACGCGAAGACCCGCAAGCGGTTTCAATGTATTCCTCCCTTTCGGGGCGTTCCCGCGCCCCGTGCACCATCTCCCCTGGTGCATCGTCTCTCAGGATGAGTGAAGCCCATTGTATCCCATTCGTCAACAGAGCTACGATCAACCCTGAAAAAGATCTCGAACTTGTATCCAATGAGGCTCGAATGACATCCACGGCGCGCGAAAAGCCGGGCCTGCGAATGGCCGACCGGGTGTATGAGGCGATCCGCCGGGAGATCCTCGACGGCCGCCTGGCGCCGGGTGAGAAGATCACCGAAGCGGTGCTGGCGGAGCGCTTCGAAGCGAGCCGCACGCCGGTGCGTTCGGCCATCGTGCGGCTGGCCGGCGACGGCTTCGTCGACATGACGCCGCGATCGGGAACCGTGGTGAAGCGGCGGACGCCGAACGAGGTGTCCGACATCTACGAGGTGCGGGCGCTGCTCGAAAGCGCCGCGGCGGGGCTCGCGGCCGGCCGGTGCGACGCGCGGGACCTGGGTGAGCTGCAGGCGATCCAGGGCGAGATGGAGGCGGCGACGGCGGGATACTGGCAGGCCGAGGACGAGGTGGTGGAGAAGGTCTCCACCCTCAACCAGGCCTTCCACCAGAAGATCCTCGAGGCCTCGCGCAATGCGACGCTTGCCGACTCCGCGGCGCGGCTGATGAACATCGGCTTCCTGATCAACACCTATGCCCGCTTCTCCCGCCCCGAGATCGAGCGCAGCCTGTTCGAGCACCGGCAGTTGATCGCGGCGCTCACATCGCGCGATCCGGCCTGGGCGGAGGCGGTGATGCGGGCGCATATCCTCGGTGCCCGCAACAGCCTCGCGGCGGAGAGCTGAGCCGTCACAGATTGTCGGGCATGAAGCTGACGATGATCGGGAACAGCCAGATCAGATAGAGCGCCACGAACATCAGGCCGATGAAGGGCAGGACGCCGCGCACCACCGTGCCGAGATTGGTTCGCGCCACAGCCTGGATGACGAAGAGGTTCAGGCCGACGGGCGGGGTGATCAGCGCCACCTCGATCAGGATGACGAAATACATCGCGAACCAGATCGGATCGATGCCGAGGGCGAGCACCGTCGGAAACAGCACCGGCATCATGATCAAGAGCATCGACAGGCTTTCGAGGAAGAGCCCGATGAAGAGGAGGATCAGCCCGACGATCAAAAGGAACACCGTCACGCTCTGCACCTGGGTGTCGAAGAGCTGGGAGATCTGGGCCGGCACCTGATAGAGCGTCACCGCCTTGCCGAAGATCTTGGCGCCGATGACGATGAGGAAGAGCACGATCGTGGTGGTCACCGTCTCCCGGACTGCCGACACGAAACCGTGCCAGCTCAGCGACCGCAGCAGACCGGCGGTGATCAGGAGGGCGACGACCGCGCCGACCGCCGAGGCCTCGGTCGGGGTGAAGGCGCCGGCATAGATGCCGCCGATCATCAGAAAGGCGAGGCCGCCGGTCGGCAGGGCCCGGATGCTGGTGCGCCTGCGATCGTCCCAGCTCGCCTTGGGCGAAGGCACGTATTCGCTGGAGAAGAACGAGTAGGCGATCGCGTAGAGGGTGAAGAGAACCAGCAGCAGGATGCCGGGCCCGATGCCGGCGAGGAACAGCTTGCCGATGCTCTCCTCGGTGATGACGCCATAGACGATCAAAGGGATCGACGGCGGGATCAGGATGCCGAGCGTGCCGCCGGCGGCGAGCAGGCCGAGGGTGAAGGACTTGCCGTAGCCCCGCGACGTCATTTCCGGCACGGCGACGGTCGCAACGGTCGCCGCGGTCGCGACCGACGAGCCGGAAATCGCCGAGAAGATGCCGCAGGAGGCGATCGCAGCGATGCCGAGCCCGCCCGGCCAGTGGCCGACCCAGCTCTGCAAGGCGTCGAAGAGGTCCTTGCCGACCCCGCCCTTCAGGAGGATGTTCGACATCAGCAGGAACAACGGCACCGACAGGAGGATGAAATTGTCGATCGCCCCGTGCAGGTTCTGCGCCACCATCACCAGCGGCAGCCCCTTCAGGAACAGCATCACCGTGCCGAGGCCGGCGAGCGCGAAGGCCACCGGCAGGCCGCTGAAGAGCAGCAGCAGCAGCGCGGCGACGACCAGAACGAGGGTCATTTTGTCAGCGATCCATCGGGGGCGGGCGCATGTTCGCCGGAGGGGGAGAATTCCGGCGCCGGGCGGAAGGGCAGGCGGATGAGGTCGGCCACGGCCTGGATGCCGAGAAGGGCGAAGCCGATCACCACCGGCAGTTCGGAGATCCAGTTCGGCATTTCCAGCATGGTCGGCTGACGCCGGCCGAGGCGGATGGAATCCTCCACCGTATGCCAGCCATAGACCACCGCGATGATCGAGAAGGCGAGGATGACCAGCAGCGTGAAGGCCTCCGCGGCTCGCCTCACCCCGGGGCCGGTGAGGGCCAGGAGGGCGGTAATCCGGATCATCTGGCGATTGCGCAGGACATAGGCCATGCCGAGATAGGTGAACCAGACCTGGCAGGTGATCGCCACGTCCTGCGCCCAGATCGTCGGCGCATTGAAGACGTAGCGCAGCGCCACGTCCATGAAGAGCATCAGGGCGATGGCGATGACGAGGCCGTCGCCGAGGAGCGCGCAGGCCGAGCCGATCCTGTCGATCGCCTTCAGGATCGGATTGTCGTTTGCCGCGCCGGAGCGCGCGGTCCCGTCATGCCGTGTCATCGTGCGTCGGGGCTCAGCGCAATGCCTTGACCTGGTCAACGAGTTCCTTGCCGACCTCGCCGGCCGACTGGATGTAGGCGTCGACGGCGGGGGCGGCGGCTTCCTGCCAGACGGCGATCTGTTCCGGCGTGAGGTTCTGGACCTTCATCTCGGTGTTCTCGGCGATGTATTTTTCCGAGGCGAGGTTCTCGTCCTTGGTCTCGGCGCGCATCTTCTCCTCGGCCTTGAGCGCGGCCTCCTGCATCCAGCCCTTCTCCTTGTCGCTCATGGCGTCGAAGGTCGCGTCGTTCATGACGACGAGGAACTCCGTCTGGGCGTGGTTGGTGATCGTCACCCAGTCCATGGTCTCGTCGAGCTTGCGCGACTGGATCGCGGTCGTTCCGGTCATCCCGACGTCGACGGTGCCGCGCTGATAGGCGAGGAACTGTTCCGAGCCGCCGATCTTCACGGGCACGCCGCCGACGGCGTTGATGAAGTCGCCGGAGGGCTTGCCGAGGACGCGGACCTTCTTACCCTTCATGTCGTCGGGGGTGATCATCGGCACCTCCTTGGACAGGAGCTGCACGGGGCCGTAGTCCTGCCACCACATGACGCGGGTGCCGGTCTGGCGGATCAGCTCGTCGAGCTTCTGGCGGACCGGGCTGTCGGGGCCGGCGGCCTTGGCGAGGCTCTCATAGTCCGGAAACATGAAGGCGACCGAGAACAGGCCCGTCGCCGGGACGGTCGCGGCATATTCGTCGATCAGCACGAGGCCCATGTCGATGGCGCCGGAGGCGACCGCCTGGGGCACTTCGCTGCCCTTGTAGAGCTGGGCGGAATCGTAGATCTCGACCTTGATCTCGCCGCCGGAGATCTTTTCCACCTCGTCCTTGAAGTAGACGATGTTCTGCCCGACCGGATGGTTGGTCGGCACCTGCAGCGACAGGCGCAAGGTCCGCTCGGCGTAGGAGTGGACGGTGGACGCGGCGAGAGCCGCGACGGCGATCAGCGCCGTCTTCGACCAGTGTTTCATGATGTTCCTCCCAATCGGACTGTTCGAACCCTCGGCGGCAGCCTCGTGCCGCCAAGGGTTCACGCCCCTCCCAGAGCGCAAAGCCAGCAAACGATAGTATACAATTTTCCGCCGTGTCAATCTTGCGTGTCTTCGGCCAGGGCGCCGAAAAGGCCGGTGTCGCGCAGGGCGGCGCGGTATCCGGCATGGATGTGCGAGCGCATCACGGCGCCGGCCCAGTCGGCGTCGCCGGCCTGCATCGCCTGGATCAGTTCGCGGTGGTGGCCCATGGAGCGCGCGATCTCGTCGGCCGTGTAGCTGCGGTAGGTGCGCAGCACGACGGGGGCGGAGGTGAGGTTGGCGAGGAGCGGCGCCAGGCGGGGATTGTCGGCCGCCTCGATGATGATCGCGTGGAAGGCCTGGTTCAGCGGCGTCAGCCGATCGCGGCGCCGGGGCTCGCCGACATGGTCCGCGGCGACCTCCTCCATCTGGTCGCAGAGGGACGACAGCGCCGCCATCGCCGGCGATCCGATGCGGCTGGCGGCCCGCCGGGCGGCGTAGCTTTCGAGCTCCACCCGCAGGTCGAAGGCGGCCTCGACGTCCTTCGCGGTGAAGGCCTTCACCCGGCAGCCGGCATTGGCGACGTAGTCGAGGAACCCCTCGTTCGATAGGCGTCGCAGGGCATCGCGGACGGGGGTCCGGCTGACCCCGATCATGGCGGCGAGATCGGCCTCGAGAAGCCGCGTGCCGGCCGGCCATTCGTCCCGCAGCAGGCGGTCCCGGATGGCGGCATAGGCGATCTCGCCGGCATGGCCGTGGAGCTTGCGCCTGTCGTCGTCGTCACCCGGCATGTGTCGCCACGTCCTGCTCGTCGAACCGCCGTTTTGGCAAGATTGTGTACAATATGGCCCTGTGATATGCCGCGCAAGTTCGGTTGAAGAGGAGGTCGAGGATGGTCGGACAAGCGATTGGCGAAAGACGTCGGGTGTTGCGGGCGCGGATCGAGGGGGGCGGGATCGTCTCGGCCCCGGGGGTCTTCGAGATGATCTCCGCCAAGATCGCCGACCGCATGGGCTTCGACTGCCTCTACATGACCGGCTACGGCGCGGTCGGCTCCTATCTCGGCCTGCCGGACGCCGGCCTTGCGACCTACACCGACATGCTGTCGCGGGCATCGGCCATCGCGGCGGGGACCCGGACTCCGCTGATCGCCGACGGCGACACCGGCTATGGCGGGCTTCTCAACGTCGCCCACACCGTGCGGGGCTACGAGGCGGCGGGCATTGCCGGCATCCAGCTCGAGGACCAGGAATTCCCCAAGAAATGCGGCCACACGCCGAACCGGCGGGTGATCGCCCTGAGGGACATGGCGGCCAAGATCGAGGTCGCGGTCGATGCCCGCACCGACCCGAACTTCCTCATCGTCGCGCGCACCGACGCCCTGACCTCGAAGGGAATCGACGAGGCGCTGGAGCGGGCGAAAGCCTATGCCAAGGCCGGGGCGGACCTGATCTTCGTCGAGGCCCCGGAGACCGTCGACCAGATGAAGCGCATCTGCGACACGATCGACAAGCCGCTGGTCGCCAACATGGTCGAGGGCGGCAAGACGCCGGTCCTGCCGGCGAAGGAACTGGAGGCGCTCGGCTACGCCCTGTCGATCCATCCCTCGGCGGGCTTCCTCGCCATGGCGAAGGCGGTGGAGGAGTCCTACCGAGCCATTCTGGACGCCGGCTCGACGGAGCCGGTGGCGGACAGGCTCTACGACTTTCCGGCCTTCAGCGAGTTGATGGGGTTCCGCCAGGTCTGGGACTTCGAGGAGCGCTACGCAGACAAGGCTGGCAAGGCCAGCTGATCCGGCCGGCGCTGCGGGCCCCGGCATTCGTGGGCATCTGCCGGGCCGGGTGAGTGGTTCCGGCGAGTGGCCGCCGGCTGTCCGTCAGGGGCTCGCTGCCGGCGGAGGCCGATCGCGCGGGCCGGCGGACGATTGCAGCGGGCGCGTCCGGCGCGCCTCTCGTGGAAATCGACGCGCCCGGCCTTGATTATCCCGGCGCCGCCGCTCCCATGGCGCAGCATGACGTTCGCGTCGCCGTTTCGAGGGAGCCGCACCATGACCGACATGCCGGACGAGGCGGTCGTCCGTCTCCTCAAGACCGAATGCTTCGGCGGGATCGATCCGCAGGCGATCGAGACGGTCCGCACGCACATCTCGCTCCTCCTTCTCGGCGGCGAGACGGCGTTGAAGCTGAAACGGCCGGTCACGCTTCCCTATGTGGACTTCTCCCGCGCCGAGACGCGCCTCGTGGTCTGCGAGCGCGAAGTGGAGCTGAACCGCCGCACGGCGCCCATGCTCTATCGCGGTGTCCATCGCATCACCCGGCAGGATGACGGCACCCTCGCGATCGACGGGCCCGGCGACCTCGTCGACGCCGTCGTTGCGATGCGCCGCTTCGACGAGGATTCGCTTCTCGACCGGCAGGCGGAGGCGGGAGAGCTGACGGCGTCGCTCGTCGAGCGGCTCGGTGCCGTCATCGCGGCTTTCCACCGGGACCTTCCGGCGGCCGAGACGTCCGGCGGCGCGGCGCGGATGGCGGGCGTGCTCGACGTCAACGAGGCCGCGCTGGCGACGACGGCGGTGTTCGAGCGGGATGCGGTGGAGGAGTTCAACGGGCGGTTTCGCGAAGAACTCGCGCGCCTCGCGCCGCTGCTCGACCGCCGGGCCGAGGCCGGTTTTGTGCGGCGAGGCCACGGCGATCTCCACCTTCGCAACATCTGCGTCGTCGACGGCGAACCGGTGCCGTTCGACTGCCTCGAATTCAGCGAGGAACTGGGCACGACGGATGTCCTCTACGATCTCGCCTTCCTTTTGATGGATCTCTGGCATCGCGGGCTCGAGGACTTCGCCAATCTGGCGATGAACCGCTATCTGGATGTCACCGGCGACGAGGCGGGGCTGCCGGTGCTGCCCTTCTTCATGGCCGTGAGGGCGGCGGTGCGGGCGCATGTCGGCGCCACCGCCGCGAGCGGCGGCGGCCCGGAGGCGGACGAGCAGCGCGCGTCGGCACGGCGATATTTCGACCTCGCCCTCGATCTCCTGCACCCCGCCGAGCCGCGCCTCGTCGCCGTCGGCGGGCTGTCCGGCTCCGGCAAGTCGACAGTGGCCAAAGCCATCGCCGCCCGTGTCGGCCCGCCACCCGGCGCCCGGACGATCTCCAGCGACCGGATCCGCAAGCGGTCCTTCGGGGTGTCGCCGGAGACGCGGCTTCCCGCGGACGCCTACCGGCCGAAGGTGACGCAGGCGGTCTATCGCAGTCTCGCCGAGGCGAGCGGCGCCGTCCTCGCCCTCGGGCACGGCGTCGTCGCCGACGCCACCTTCGAGCGCGAGGGCGAGCGGGCGCACATCGAGGCCGTGGCAGGGCAGGCCGATACGGGGTTCCTCGGCCTGTGGCTCGACGTTCCCGCCGCCGAACTCATCCGCCGCGTCGCCGCCCGGACGGGCGATCCCTCCGACGCGACGCCCGACGTGGTCGAGCGCCAGCTGGAGCGGGACCACGGTGCGATCGGCTGGACGGCGGTCGACGGCTCCGGCCCGCCGGAGACGGTGGCGCGACGCGCGCGGGAGATCGTCGCCGCTTCGCGGTGAGAAGGGATGCTCGCGGGTCGAAGCGGCTGGGCCCGGCGCCGAACCTCCAAACCTCCATCCCGCATTCTGCGGGCGCGGGCGAAGGATCGCCGCAGCGCTCGTTTCCCCGCGCCGATCCGCGCGGCCTCATGGAGTCCGCCGGCCGGCGAACCTTGGGCCTTGATCCGGGTCAATGCGCCGGCCGCGACGCCCTGAGACAAGGGCTGCGAGAGCGGCTTGCTTGGCCCCGACCGGATTTCTTTCGGCCTGGCGGGTGAAGCTTGACCGCCCTGCCACAGGTTCCGACTGGAACCGGCAGTCGAAACGGCCAGCGCCAAGGAGCCGCCGATCATGAACGTGACGAGCCCAACCAAACCATCGCGACCGGCCCCGTCGACGGACGAGCTGGCACTGATCGACCGCTACTGGCGGGCCGCCAATTACCTCTCGGTCGGGCAGATCTATCTCCTGGACAACCCGCTCCTGCGCGAGCCGCTGCAGGCAGAGCACGTCAAGCCGCGGCTCCTCGGCCACTGGGGAACGACGCCGGGGCTCAACTTCGTCTATGCCCATCTCAACCGGGTGATCAAGGCGCGCGACGCCTCGGTGCTCTATGTCTGCGGGCCGGGCCATGGCGGGCCGGGAATGGTGGCCAACACCTATCTCGAGGGCACCTACAGCGAGACCTATCCGGACATCTCCGAGGACGCCGAGGGCATGCGGAAGCTGTTCCGGCAGTTCTCCTTTCCCGGCGGCATTCCGAGCCACGCGGCGCCCGAGACGCCGGGCTCGATCCACGAGGGCGGCGAACTCGGCTATGCCCTCGTCCATGCCTTCGGGGCGGCCTTCGACAATCCGGACCTCGTCGTCGCCTGCGTCGTCGGCGACGGCGAGGCGGAGACCGGCGCGCTGGCCGCGTCGTGGCATTCCAACAAATTCCTCAATCCCGCCCGCGACGGCGCAGTGCTGCCGATCCTGCATCTCAACGGCTACAAAATTGCCAATCCGACGGTGCTCGCAAGGATCAGCGACGAGGAGCTGAAGAGCCTCTTCGTCGGCTACGGCTACGAGCCGATCATGGTCGAGGGCGAGGATCCCGGGCCGATGCACCGCCAGATGGCCGCGGCTCTCGACGAAGCCTTTGACAAGATCTCGGCGATCCAGGCCGAGCACCGCTCCGGCCGGGCGACGGCGCGGCCGCGCTGGCCGATGATCGTGCTGCGCAGCCCCAAGGGCTGGACCGGCCCGAAGGAGGTCGACGGCAAGAAGGTCGAAGGCTTCTGGCGCGCCCATCAGGTGCCGGTCTCCAACGCCCGTGGCGACGAGGCCCATCGCGCCATCCTGGAAGCGTGGATGCGCAGCTACCGGCCGGAGGATCTCTTCGACGAGACCGGGCGGCTGCGGCCGGAACTGGCAGCCCTCGCACCGGAAGGTGAGCTGCGCATGGGCGCCAATCCGCAGGCCAATGGCGGGCTGCTGCGCCAGGAGCTGAAGCTGCCGGCGATCGACGGCCACGGCGTCGACGTGCCCGAGCCCGGCAAGACCATCGCCGAGGCGACGCGGGCCCTCGGCCACTATCTGGAGGACGTCTTCAAGCTCAACGCCGAAGCCCGCAACTTCCGCATCGTCGGTCCCGACGAGACGGCCTCGAACCGGCTCGACCCGGTGTTCGGCACGACCGACCGGGTGTGGATGGACGCGATCGAGCCCTACGACGTGTCGCTGTCGCAGGATGGCCGGGTGATGGAGGTGCTCAGCGAGCACCTCTGCCAGGGCTGGCTGGAGGGCTACCTCCTCACCGGCCGGCACGGCTTCTTCTCCTGCTACGAGGCCTTCATCCACATCGTCGATTCGATGTTCAACCAGCATGCCAAGTGGCTGAAGGTGACGCGGCAGCTGGAGTGGCGGGCGCCGATCGCGTCGCTGAACTACCTCCTGACGTCCCATGTCTGGCGGCAGGACCACAACGGCTTCAGCCATCAGGATCCGGGCTTCGTCGACCATGTCGCCAACAAGCGGGCGGACGTGGTGCGCATCTATTTCCCGCCCGACGCCAACTCCCTGCTCTGGGTGGCCGACCATTGCCTCGCCACCTACGACCGCGTCAACGTCATCGTCGCGGGCAAGCAGCCGGCGCCGCAATGGCTGACCATCGAGGAGGCGAAGGCGCACTGCGCCGCCGGCGCCGGAACCTTCGACTGGGCGGGAACGGCGGCGCCCGGCGAGGAGCCGGACGTGGTTCTCGCCTGTGCCGGCGACGTGCCGACGCTGGAAGCCATCGCGGCGGCGGGGCTCTTGCGCGATCTCCTGCCAGAGGTGAAGACGCGGCTCGTCAACGTCGTCGACCTGATGGCCCTGCAGGCGCCGGAACACCATCCGCACGGCCTCGAAGACGCGCGGTTCGACGCCCTGTTCACGACCGACAAGCCGGTGGTGTTCGCCTATCACGGCTATCCGATGCTGATCCACCGCATGACCTACAAGCGGACCAACCACCGCAACATCCATGTGCGCGGCTACCAGGAAGAAGGCACGACGACGACGCCCTTCGACATGGTGGTGATGAACGAGCTCGACCGGTTCCACCTGGCACTGGAGGCGATCCACCGGCTGCCGGACCTCGGCGAGGCCGGCCGGGCGGCGGTGGCGCGGCTCAACGAGCGCCTCGACGAGCACCGCACCTACATCCGCGAGCATGGCGAGGATCTTCCCGACATCCGCGACTGGAGCTGGCCCTACGGCTCCGCATCGCGGACAGGCGACTGAGGCCGCGTGCCGGGCCCGGAGGAGCGATCGTGACGAAGGCCGTCCTGGCGCTGAATGCCGGTTCGTCGAGCATCAAGTTCGCCCTCTACGAGGCGGCCGGCGCGGGTGATCTCAGGCGCGTCGCCAAGGGATCTGTCGACGATACCGGGGAGGCGCCGGCGCTCTCCCTATCGGACCGGGACGAGCCGCTCCGCATCGATCCGGGCGCGTCCGGCGAGCGTCGCCTGGAACAGCTCTTCGCCGCGCTGTTCGAGGCGGTCGAGGAGCGGCTCGGCGGCCGCGAGCTCGTCGCCGTCGGGCACCGGATCGTCCATGGCGGCATGGTGTTCAGCGAGCCGGCGGTGATCGACGACGCCGTCCTGTCCGCCCTCGAAGGGTTGACGCCGCTGGCGCCGCTGCACCAGCCGCGCGGGCTGGAGCCGGTCCACGAGATGCGGGCGATGCGGCCGGAGCTTCTCCAGGTGGCCTGCTTCGACACCGCCTTCCACCACCATCTGGAGCCGCCGGTCAGCCGCTACGCCATTCCGCGCCGTTTCGAAGCGGAGGGCGTGCGAAAATACGGCTTCCACGGGTTGTCCTACGAGTTCGTCGCCGGCCGGCTGGCGGAGGTTGCACCGGAGCTTTGCAGCTCGCGGGTGGTCGTCGCCCATCTCGGCAACGGGGCCAGCCTCTGCGCCATGCGGGACGGCCGGAGCGTCGACACGACGATGGGCTTTTCGGCGCTGGACGGGCTGGTGATGGGCACGCGCTCGGGTGCGATCGATCCGGGCGTCCTCCTCTATCTCCAGAGCGTCCATGGCCTCGATGCGGGGGAACTCGAGGATCTCCTCTACCATCGCTCGGGGCTCCTCGGCGTCTCCGGCATTTCCGGCGACGTGCGCACGCTGTCGCAGAGCGGGGATCCACGTGCGAAGGAGGCCCTCGATCTCTTCGCCTTCCGCGCCTCCCGCGAGACGGCGGCGATGGCGAACAGCCTGGAAGGCCTCGACGCACTCGTCTTCACCGGCGGCATCGGCGAACACTCGCCGCTGATGCGGGCGGCGATCTGCGCCCGGCTCGCCTGGCTGGGGGTCGAGATCGACGGGGATGCGAACGCCCGCGGCGAGGCGTGCGTCAGCGCCGGGAACAGCCGGGTGAGGGTGCTGGTCGTGCCGACCGACGAGGAGCAGGTGATCGCCCGCCACACGCTGCGGCGGATCGTGGCCCGCGCCTGACGGCGCTTCACGGTCCGGCGCGGGTGCGGCTGGCCGCCTGATCGCCGCGATCGACGGCAGGTTGCCCATGCTGCGCGAGACGGTGATCGGGCGCCCCGGGAGGCGCCGCTGCGCCTCGATCCGTGCCCGGCTGGTACGGAAATTGCGTTTTCGTCCTCGACCGGCAACAATCCGCCGGAAGCGAGAGATTGGAGAGCGCGATGTCCGAAGCCAGAACCACCCTCGAACCGCTGCTCCAGGTCGAAAAGCTGACCGTCTCTCTGCCGGCGGGCATGGACCGGGGCTTTGCCGTCGAGGACGTGTCCTTCGACCTCGCCGCTGGCGAGATCTTGTGCATCGTGGGCGAATCCGGTTCGGGCAAGTCGGTCACCGCCAACGCCATCATGGGTCTCCTGCCGGACGCGCTGACGGTCACCGGCGGCAGGATCATGCTGCGCGGCATGGACCTTCTGGCGGCACCCGCGGCAAAGCTGCGGGACCTGCGGGGGCGGATCGTCTCGATCGTCTTCCAGGATCCCTTGTCGGCGCTGAACCCCTTGATGAGGATCGGCGACCAGATCGCCGAGGTGATCGAGGCGCACAAGCTCGCCGGGACCATCGATCCGCAGGCCCGCGTCATCGAGCTCCTTACCGAGGTCGGGCTTCCCGATCCCGAGATCATCCGCACGCAGTATCCGTTCCGGCTCTCGGGCGGCCAGCGCCAGCGGGTGATGATCGCCATGGCGCTGGCGCTCGAGCCGGCGGTGCTGATCGCCGACGAGCCGACCACCGCCCTCGACGTGACCACCCAGGCGCAGATCCTCGACCTCATCCGCACCATCCAGCGCAAGCAGGGCATGGGGGTGATGTTCATCACCCACGACTTCGGCGTCGTCGCCGAGATCGCCGACCGGGTGATCGTCATGGAGAAGGGCCGGCTGGTGGAGGAGGGCACGGCGGCGGAGGTCCTCGGCACCCCGGCCCACGCCTACACCCGGCGTCTCATCGCCGCGGTGCCGCGCATGAGCGAGGCCGAGGCGCTGGCCGCCAGCGAGGCGCCCGTCGTCATCGCCGCGAGCGGGCTGAAGAAGACCTTCCGGCTGCCCGGCGGCTTCCTCCGCCCGCCCCGCGTCGTCAGGGCGGTCGACGACGTCAGCCTGACCGTCCGCAAGGGCGAGACCGTCGGCATCGTCGGCGAATCCGGCTCGGGCAAGTCGACGCTCGGCCGCCTGTTGATGAAGATCCTCGACGCCGACGGCGGCTCGATCACCTTCAACGGCCAGGAGGTCGCGGGCATGCCGGAGGCCGAATTCCGCCGGCACCGCCCGCTGATCCAGATGGTGTTTCAGGATCCGTTCGCCTCGCTCAATCCGCGCCAGACGGTCGGCCGCATCCTGACGGCGGGGCCGATGGCCCACGGCACAAGCTACCGTGAGGCGAAGGCGCGGGCCCACCGGCTGCTGTCCCGGGTCGGGCTCGATCCGTCGGCCTTCGAGCGCTATCCTCACGAGTTCTCCGGCGGCCAGCGCCAGCGCGTCGGCATCGCACGCGCCCTGATGTTCGATCCGCAGTTGATCATCGCCGACGAGGCGGTGTCGGCCCTCGACGTGTCCGTCCAGGCGCAGATCCTCGATCTCCTCGCCGAGGTCCAGGACGAGATGAAGCTCGCGATGATCTTCATCACCCACGACCTGCGCATCGCCAGCCGCATCTGCGACGAGGTCGTCGTCATGCAGAACGGCCGCATGGTCGAGGCGGGCCCGCCGGCGCAGGTCTTCCGGGAGCCCCGGCACGACTACACCCGCACCCTCGTCGCCGCCATTCCGGGGGCGCGCTGGGAGGCCGCGGCCTGACCGCAGCCGCTTCCGGCGACCGTCGCGACTTGCTCCATGCCGGCCGAACGAGCCGCACAACCAGGGGGCGACAAGCCGCCGGCGGCACGGCGTCGCTTCGCAACGCACAATCAATAGGCAAATTGCGAAACGCCGCTTATCGCGGCAAGATTGATTGACATCGTCCACCACATTTTCGATAGTCAGCCGCGAAGACGATTGATGCCGAGGCCGACATGCAGTCGGGATCGACGTTCCCTCCCATGCTTCGGAGCCGCGACATGACGGCTGGAGAAAGCGGTTCGAAGACGGCGGTGACGCGGGTCGAAGATGTCGATCTCGGCGTCCTCGACGACACGCTGAGCTTCTTCATCCGCTCTCTGAACCTCGCCGTCACCCGCGACCTCGATGCCCGCCTCGGCGGGATGGAGGTGGCGCGGGGCACCGGCAAGATCACCGCGCTCTTCCTTATCGGTCGCCATCCCGGCATCCGCCCGTCGATCATCGCCAGCGCGGCGATGAAGGATCGCTCGGCCATGGCGCGGATCCTCGACGACATGCACAGGCACGGCCTCATCCGCCGCGAGACCGGCCGCGGCGAGGACGGCCGGGTGCAGGCCCTCTACCTGACCGACAAGGGCGAGACACTGGCGGCCGAGGTCAAGGCGATCGTCCGTCAGTCCCGCGACTTCTTCCACGACATGTCGGACGAGGAATACGCTCAGGTGATCGATCTTCTGCGCGGCATCTACTGGCGCGTGGTCAAGAGCAGGCAGGCGAGGGGATGATGGCGTGAGACAGGGGCCGGTAGCGTTGATCTCGGGAGCGAGCCGCGGCATCGGGCAGGCGGTCGCCAGGCGCCTCTCGCGGGACGGCTGGAGCCTCTCCCTCGGGATGCGCCAACCGGCCATGCTCCAAGGGGTCGATCCCGAACGAACGCATCTTTGTGCCTATGACGCGGTGGCCGGAGGCGAGGCGGCATGGGTGGCGCAGGCCGTGGAGCGCTTCGGCCGCATCGACGCGGTCGTCGCCAATGCCGGTCTGATGATCCCGAAATCGGTCATCGAGGCGGAGGACGAAGACCTCGACGCGATGCTGGCCGTCAACGTCAAGGCGCCCCGCCGGCTGGCGAAGGCCGCATTCGAACCGCTGGCCGCCAGCGGCCGCGGCCGGGTCATCATCCTCGCCTCGCTGTCGGGCAAGCGGGTGAAGTCCGACAAGTCCGGCCTCTACTCCATGACCAAGTTCGCCGCAGTGGCTCTCGCCCACGGCATCCGCCAGGCGGGGTTTGACCGCGGCATCCGCGCCACCGCCGTCTGCCCGGGCTTCGTCGCCACCGACATGGCCCGCGCGATCACCGATCGGGAACCCGGGGCGATGACCGACCCGGACGAACTCGCCGACATCATCGCCATGCTGATCGGCCTTTCCAATACGGCGAGCGTCGCCGAATTCGCCGTGAACTGCCAGCTCGAGGAGCAATACTGACAATGCCCGGCCCCTTCGTAACCCCCGTCCACGGCGATCTCGAACTGCCGGAAGCCGTCGACGTCGTCGTCATCGGCGGCGGCATCATCGGTGTATCGACCGCCCTCGAACTCGCCGAGCGCGGCGTCAGCGTCGCCCTCTGCGAAAAGGGCGGCATCGGCCAGGAGCAGTCGAGCCGCAACTGGGGCTGGGTGCGCATCTCCCGCCGCGACCCGCGCGAGGTGCCGCTGATGGCCGAGGCCCTGCGCCTGTGGAAGGACATCGACCGGCGCACCGGCCGTGCCACCGGCTATACGCGGTCCGGCATCGTCTTCACCTGCGAGAGCGACAGGGACGTCGAGAACTACACACGCTGGATCCGCCACCTGGAGCCGTGGCAGATCGAGTCGCGGATGCTGAGCCCGGACGAGTTCAAGGCGATGTATCCGGAGGCCCAGTTCGCCGTGAAGGGTGCGCTCTACACTCCCGCCGACGGGCGTGCCGAGCCGCAGATCGCCGCCCCGGCGATCGCCGAGGCGGCCCGCGACAGGGGCGCGGCGATCCTGACCGAATGCGCCGTGCGCGGCATCGAGACCAGCGGTGGCCGGGTGTCGGGGGTCGTCACCGAGCGCGGGCGGATCGCCTGCTCCTCCGTGGTGCTGGCCGGCGGCGCCTGGTCGAACCTCTTCTGCGGGCTCTACGGCCTCGACCTGCCGCAACTGACGGTGCTCGCCTCGGTCCTGCGCACCAAGCCGCTGGAGGGCGGCCCCGACCAGGCGATCTGGGCGAAGGGCTTCGCCTGCCGCAAGCGCAAGGATGGCGGCTACACCATCGCCTGCGGCCACGAGAACGTCGTCGACATCGTGCCGAACTCCTTCCGCTATGCCCGGCGCTTCCTGCCGGCGCTGCGCGAGGACTGGAACTCGCTGAATTTCCGGCTTTCCTCGCGCTTCCTCGAGGAGGCGCGGACGCCGAAAAAATGGTCGCTCGACGAAGCGAGCCCCTTCGAATACTGCCGCGTGCTCGATCCCAAGCCCGAAAAGCGCATGACGCAGAAGGCGCTGACCGAACTCGCCCGCGCCTTCCCGGCCTTTGCAAAGGCCGAGGTCGACCAGCACTGGGGCGGCCGGATCGACGTGACGCCGGACGCCATTCCGGTCATCTCGGCGATCGACCAGATCCCCGGCTTCCACGTCGCCACCGGCTTTTCCGGCCACGGCTTCGGCATCGGGCCGGGCGCGGGTCGGCTGATGGCCGACATCGTCACGAACCGCACGCCGGTCGTCGATCCGCATGAATTCCGCTTCTCCCGCTTCACCGACGGATCGACGGTGCGACCGGACAGCGGCTTTTGACCATCCTGACTTCCCCTCGGCAACCAGAAGGATCATGGACATGGCAGACCAGCATTTCCCGTCGTGGAGCCGCCCGTCGCGGCGCCGGGTTCTTTCGCTCATGGGCGCCTCGGCCGCGGGGCTCGCCGTCCCGGGGCTGTTCGGCAAGGGCTCGGCCATGGCCGCTCCACCCTCCGAGCCGACCGGCCAGGTGATCGTCGGATTCTCCCAGGAGCCGACCGTCTTCAACCCGCACATGCCGCATATCGAGGTGGACGAGGGCATCCACTTTTCGGTCTTCGATCCCCTGTTCATCGTCGACGACAAGGGCGAGTTCCAGCCCTCCCTCGCCACGGAAGTGCCGAGCGTCGAGAATGGCGGCATCTCGCAGGACGGGCTCCACTGGAAGATCAAGCTGCGCGACGACGTCAAGTGGCATGATGGCGCGCCGTTCACCGCCGAGGACGTCAAGTTCACCATCGAGCTCCTGGTCGATCCGGACTTCCGCTCCTGGCGGCGCGACGGCCATGAGCTGGTCGAGAACCTGACGGTCGTCTCGCCGACCGAGCTGACCTTCGACCTGAAGAGCCCCTACGCGCCCTATCCCTCGATCCTCGCCGCAACCTTCATCGTGCCGAAACACATTCTCGGGGCGGAGGCCGACAAGAACAATGCGCCCTACAACAACGCCCCCGTCGGCACCGGACCGTTCAAGTGGGTCGAGCGGATGGCGGGCGACCACATCACGCTCGAGGCCAACACCGACTATTTCGGCGAAGGGCCGTATCTCGAGCGGCTGATCTACAAGTACATCCCCGACCTCACCGTCCTCTACACCCAGTTCAAGACCGGCGACATCGACGTGGTCGGGCTGCAGTGGATCACGCCGGACAAGTATCAGGAGGCCAAGGATCTCGAGGGCAAGACGGTCGCCGTCGTCCCCACCGCCACGGTGGAATCCCTGTCGTTCAACATGGAGCGTCCGCAGTTCCAGGATCCGAAGGTCCGCCAGGCGCTCTATGCCGCGCTGGACAAGCAGACGATCATCGACGCGCTCTATTACGGGCTGCCGTCGCCGACCGAGACCTTCATGCCGCAGCAGTCGGCCTACTACAACGCCGACCTGCCGAAGCAGGAATACAATCCGGACAAGGCGAAGAGCCTGCTCGACGAGGCCGGGTGGAAGCTCGGGAGCGACGGCATCCGCGAGAAGGACGGGGTGAAACTCGCCTTCACCAATTCCACCACTGCCGGCAACCACATCCGCGAACAGGCCCAGCAGTTCATCCAGCAGTCGTTCAAGGAAATCGGCGTCGACATGTCGATCTCGAACCTGCCGCCGGCGGTGATGTGGGGCGACTACTGGATGATGTCGAAGTTCGATTCCGTCGTCGTCGGCATCAACTTCCTCACCGGCTCCGACCCGGACGTGTCCAACTACCTCGCCCCGACCTCGATCCCGGCCAAGGGCGGCGCCGGTCAGAACACCTGGCAGTATGACAACGAGGAGGTCGGCAAGCTCTTGAAGGCCGGCGGATCGACCTTCGTCACCGAGGAGCGCAAGGCCGCCTACACCAAGCTGCAGGAGGTGGTGCGCGAGGACCTGCCGTTCCTGCCGATGTTCCAGTACGCCACCGTCCGCGGCCACAAGAGCGACGTCGGCGGGGTCGTGCCGAACATCAACGTGCGCATCGACAGCTGGGACGTCGCCACCTGGTACTGGAACAAGTAGCCCCTCCTCGTCACGGCCGGCGCCTGCCGGCCGTGGCTCTCTCGCTCCAAGTTTCAAACCCGTCGCCTGGCTCTCGCGGCCCGGTGCGGATCTTGCGGAAGCGAACTTGCCGATGCTGCGCTTTCTCTTCGGACGGCTCTGGCAGAGCCTCGTTCTCCTCGTCATCGTCTCGATGATCGGCTTTGCCGTGCTGACGCTGGCTCCCGGCGGCCCGCTGTCGCAATTCGCGCTGACGCCCGGCATGACGCAGGCGCAGCTCGCCCGCATCGCGCAGCAGATGGGCCTCGATCGACCGCTGCCGGTCCAGTACTGGGAGTGGTTCACCCGGCTTCTCCAGGGCGACTGGGGCCGCTCCTACCGCGACAACCAGCCGGTGCTCTCGGTCATCTACGACCATCTCCTGGCAACGCTGCTCTTGATGGGCACCTCGACGGTCATCTCGGTGCTGATCGGCACATGGATCGGCGTTCTGGGAGCCTTGAAGCGCTACTCGATCTTCGACTATGCCGCGACCGTCGGCGCGATGGTGGCGCTGTCGATCCCGACCTTCTGGTTCGGCCTGATCGCCATCTATCTCTTCGCGCTGCGCCTCGGCTGGCTGCCGGCCGGCAACATGTACACCATCGGCGACGGCTCGGTGCTCGACTACGCGGTGCACCTGATCATGCCGAGCCTGGTGCTCGCCCTCGTCAACGTCGCCGTCTGGAGCCGCTACATGCGCACGGCGGTGCTCGACGTGATGAACCAGGATTTCGTGCGCACGGCCAAGGCCAAGGGGCTGACCCGCTGGGCCGTCCTGACCCGCCACATCCTGCGCAACGCGCTGGTGCCGATGATCACGCTGCTCGGCCTGCAGCTGCCGACGATCCTCGGGGGAGCGCTGGTGACGGAAACCGTCTTCACCTGGCCCGGCATGGGCCGGCTGTTCCTCGATAGCCTCGGCTACAGCGATTATCCCGTTGTCATGGGCCTCCTGATGCTGTCGGCGATCCTCGTCCTGATCGGCAATCTCATGGCGGATGTGGCGGTCGCCATCATCGATCCGCGCATCCGGCTCGGCTGAGGGGGCGAGGCACATGACCGACATGGCATTCAAGGCCGATCCCGCCCCGACGCAGCGCTGGTGGCAGCGGCGCGCGGTCAAGCGCTTCCTGCGTCATCGCCTGGCGCTGTTCGGGCTGGCGATCATCGTCCTCCTGGTGCTCGCCTGCGTCATCGGGCCGTTTCTCCTGCCCTTCGACGACCTCTACATCGACCTGCGCGCACGCTTCGCGCCGCCCATGACCGGCTCCCACATCTTCGGCACCGACCCGCTCGGCCGCGACCTTGCCGCCCGGCTGTTCATGGCGGGCCGCATCTCGCTGCTCGTCGGCTTCGCCGCCATGCTGATGTCCACCGTCTTCGGCAGCCTGATCGGCATCGTCGCCGGCTATTACGGCGGCAGGATCGGCGCGGTGCTGATGCGTTTCGTCGACGCGATGCTGTCCTTTCCGAGCATCTTCCTGCTGCTCGCGCTGGCCGCCTTCATCAAGCCGAGCCCGATCATGATCACGCTGATCATCGCCGCGACGAGCTGGATGGAGATCACGCGGATCGTCGAGGCCGAGATCAAGTCGCTGCGGGAACGGGACTTCATCATGGCGGCGAGGACGCTGGGCCTCTCCAACAGCCAGATCATGTTCCGCGAGCTGCTGCCGAACGCCATCGGGCCGATCATCGTCGCGGCGACGCTCACCGTCGCCCGGGCGATCCTGCTCGAAGCCTATGTCAGCTTCCTCGGCTACGGCATCCAGCCGCCGCTGCCGAGCTGGGGCAACATGCTCAACGGGGCGCAGCAATATCTGGATTCGGCGCCGTGGCTGGCGATCGTCCCGGGCGTCGCCATCACGCTGGCCGTCACCGGCTTCAACTTCGTCGGCGACGGCCTGCGCGACGCCCTCGACGCCCGCAGCGACATCGCGTGACCCGGGACCACACGGAGGGGGAGACATCGCCTTGAGGACAGCCGAGCCGCGCTTCTCGCCCTTCGAGGCCTCCCTCTGGTTCGCCACCGCCGAGGCGGCGCCCGCGACGCGGCAGCTGGAGGAGACCGTCGCCGCCGATGTCTGCATCGTCGGGGCCGGCTATACCGGCCTGACCACGGCGCTGGAGCTTGCCAGGAAGGGCGTCTCGGTCGTCGTCGTCGAGGCGCAGGAGGCCGGCTTCGGCGGATCGGGCCGCAATGCCGGCCACTGCACCCCGACCTTCACCCATTACTCGCTGGGCGAATTGCGCAGGATGCTCGGCGAGCCATGGGCCGAGCGCCTGATCCAGCGCCAGACCCGGGCGAACGACAAGGTCGCGGCGATGATCCGCGACTACCAGATCGGCTGCGAGTGGCAGCAGAACGGCTATGTGATGGGCGCCCTGCAGCCCGCGAACATCCGCACGCTCGAGCACAAGGTCGAGGAATACAACGCCGTCGGTGCCAGAACGAAGCTTCTCGGGGCGAAGGAGGCGCAGGCGATCACCGGCTCGCCGCGCCTGATGGGCGGCTGGCTGCACGAGGAGGGCGGCCATCTCAATCCGCTCGGCTATGCAAGGGGGCTCGCCCGCGCGGTGATGCAGGAGGGCGGCAAGCTGTTCACCGCGTCGCCGGTGCAGTCCGTCGAGCGCGAGGCCGGCCGCTGGCGCGTCGAGACGCCCAAGGGCGCAGTCTCGGCCGACAAGGTGATCTTCGCGACGGGGGCCTATACGGTCGGCGGCTGGCCGAAGCTCGACCAAACGTTCAGGATCATGCGCGTCTTCGTCGCGGCGACCCAGCCGCTGTCGGAGGAGACGCGGCGGCACGTCCTGCCGCAGAACACGACGATGCATGACGGTCGCGGCGACATCTACGTCTACAAATACGACCGCGACGGGCGGATCGTCGCCTCGATGTTCCCGATGGGCCGGCGCGGCGTCGATCTCACCCTCACGCGGAAGATCCTGACCGACCGGCTCAAATGGCTGCACCCGCAGATCGCCGAGGCGATCCGCTGGGAGTATCTCTGGTTCGGCGAACTCGACATGCAGGTCCGCACGGTGCCGCGGCTCTACGATCTGGCGCCCGGCGTCGTCGGCCTCACCGGCCTGTCGGGTCGCGGCGTCCCGACCGGCTCGATGCTCGGCGGGATCCTGTCGGAATGGGCGATGGGAGTCCCGGACAGGGACCTGTCGCTGCGGCTGGAGCCGCAGCGCGCCGCGCCCTTCTACATGGGGTTCGGGCCGCAGCTCTCGCTGCGCTACCATCGCGCCCGCGACTGGCTCTCCGCCAAGGCCGCCGGGGCGCCGCTGCCGCCGCATCCGTGACGGAGCTGCGCGGCCGTCGGATCTGCGTCCGGGCGATCGAAAAAAGATCAATGGGTTTGGTGTTTTGCGACCAAGTCTTCGCTTTTCGCAAGAGAGCCCGGATGCCGATTCCTCACCGTTCGGAAGGCGGGCTGCGCATCCTCTCGGTGGCGGTCGGCGTCTCGACCGAGGTGCCGAAGTCGCCGGGCCGGGTGAGGTAGTCGGACAGGGTCAGGCCGAAGAGAATGACCAGCCAGACGACGCCGGAGAGACCCGCGAGCACGATCACCGTCATCGCCGTGCGCAGATGCATGAAGAACACCATCACCAGCGACGCCATGATGGCCGCGACGGCGAGGCAGGCGAGGATGGCAAGCCCGTCGAGGGCGCCCCAGAAGGCCAGGAGCAGCGAGACCGCGGCCAGCGCGAACAGGCCGAGATAGACCGCGAGTTCCGGCAGCAGCGGCGGCAGCAGCGCCTGCCGGTCCGCGCCGCGGTCGTTTCGGCTGGCGATGCGCCGCGGGGCGCGGTGGGTGTCGGCACGGCTCATGTCGCCCGTCCCATCAGATAGAGCAGCGGCCAGAGGAACAGCCACATCAGGTCGACGAAACCCCAATAGAGGCCGGCGATCCGCACCCGCGAATTGTCGGTCAGCGAGAACGTCCCCCGAAAGGTCTGGACGAGGATGACCGACCACACGCCCAGCCCGACGAGGATATGGACGGCGTGGAGCCCGGTCATCATCCAGTAGAGCGACCAGAACAGCCTGGCGGCGGGTGCGGCGAGGGGAAAGTCCGGGCTCGTCGGATAGAGGTGGTGGTCGAGGTCGAGCCAGTACTCGTAGCCCTTGGCGGCGAGGAAGACGACGCCGAGAGCGATGGTTGCCGCGACCAGCACCGTCACGCTGCGGCGCATGTCGAGGCCGGCCGCCTTCACCGCCAAGGCCGCGGTCAGCCCGCTGGTGAGGAGCAGGGCGGTGTTGATCGTGCCGATGACGATCTCGGTCTCGGCCGCGGCCTCGAGGAACGCCGCCGGATAGAGCAGGGCGTAGACGAGATAGGCCGCGAACAGGCCGCCGAAGAACAGGATCTCCGTCGCGAGGAAGATCCACAGCCCGAGATCGGCCGCGGCGTGCTGCTGGCGGAGGTCGTGGAAATGCGAGGCGAGGGCCGGGCTCGCCCCGTCGGCCCCCCGGGCTCGCCCGGGGGGCCGCCCTCCCCACCCGGCAGCGCCTTCCCCTCCATCCGCGTGATGCGGCGCGGCGACCTCTGCCTCAGTCATCGCTCGGCTCCCGCCGCGGTTGCTGGGGCGGATGGTAGTCGTAGACGTCGCCCTCGACCTTCGGATTGGTCAGGAAGTTGTGCTTGGGCGGCGGCGAGCTCGTCAGCCATTCCAGCCCCTTGGCGCGCCAAGGGTTTTCCGGTGCGCGGCGGCCCCAGACCAGCGACCACAGCAGATAGCCGAACGGCATCAGATAGGCGGCGGCGAGGATGACGGCACCGGCCGAGGACAGGACGTGCCAGACCTGGAACGCCTCCGGATAGGCATGGTAGCGCCGCGGCATGCCGATATTGCCGAGGATGTATTGCGGGAAGAAGGTCAGATTGAAACCGAAGAACATCAGCAGGGCGGCGATCTGGGCCGCCACCTCCGGATAGAGCCGGCCGGTGATCTTCGGCCACCAGAAATGCAGGCCGGCGAAGAAGGCCGACACCATGCCGCCGACCATGATGTAGTGGAAATGCGCGACGACGAAATAGGTGTCGTGGAGATGCAGGTCGACCGGCACCGAGGCGAGGAACAGGCCGGTCAGGCCGCCCATGGTGAACAGGCCGACGAAGCCCATCGCATAGAGCATCGAGGCCTCGAAGGTGATCTGGCCGCGATACATCGTGGCGATCCAGTTGAACACCTTGATGGCCGAGGGGACGGCGACGAGGAAGGACAGGAAGGAAAAGGTCAGGCTCGCATACATCGACTGGCCCGACGTGAACATGTGGTGGCCCCAGACGAAGAAGCCGATCACCGCGATGGCGAGCAGCGCATAGACCATCGCCGCATAGCCGAAGACCCGCCGCCGGGAGAAACAGGTGATGACCTCCGTCACGACGCCCATGCCCGGCAGGATCATGATGTAGACGGCGGGGTGCGAGTAGAACCAGAAGAGGTGCTGGAACAGGATCGGATCGCCGCCGCGGCTCGGATCGAAGATGCCGAGGCCGAGGAGCCGCTCCGTCACCAGCAGCGTCAGCACCATGGCGAGCACCGGCGTCGACAGGAGCATGATCAGGCTGGTGGCGTAGATCGCCCAGACGAACAGCGGCATGCGGAACCAGCCCATGCCGGGCGGGCGCATCGTATGGACGGTGACGATCATGTTCACGCCGGTGGCGATCGTCGAGAAGCCGGCGATGAACACGCCGATCGCCGTCAGCGAGACGTGGGTGTTCGCGAAGGCCGTGGAATAGGGCGTGTAGAAGGTCCAGCCGGTGTCCACCCCGCCGGCCAGCAACGCCCACACGGCGAAGGCGCCGCCGAGGATGTTGAGGTACCAGGAGATCAGGTTGAGGCGCGGGAAGGCGAGATCCTTGGCACCCAGCATCAGCGGGATCAGGAAGTTGCCGAGCACCGAGGGGATGACCGGCACGAGGAAGAACCAGACCATCACCACGCCGTGCAGGGTGAAGACCTTGTTGTAGCCGTCGTCGGTGAGGAGGTCGCCCGCCGGCGTGAACAGTTCCAGCCGGATCATCGTCGCCGCGGCGCCGCCGATGAAGAAGAAGAACGTCGTCGAGATCAGGTAGAGGACGCCGATCCGCTTGTGGTCGGTGGTGGTCAGCCACGACCAGATCGAGAATTTCTCGCCGAGATAGCTGGTCTCCATGACCTGGCCGCCGGGCAGTTCGTCCTCGGTGTCGACGTCTCTGTAGGGGATGTCGCTCATCGGTTTCCCCTCATCGGGCCGTCTCGTCGACGGCGAGGCTGCGGATATAGGCTGTCAGGCTGACCAGCTCGCCCTCCGTGAGGGCGCCGGCAAAGCTCGGCATGATCGGCTCGAAGCCGGCGACGATGTCGCGCCTCGGCTGCAGGATCGAGTCGCGGATATATTGATCGTCGGCCGTCACGACCTGGCCGTCCGCCAGCGGGACCGACGAACCGTAGACGCCGGCGAGGCGGGGCGCGCGGACCTTGGACGAGCCGTAGTGGCAGCCGGCGCAGCCCTTGGAGACGAACAGCCGCCGGCCGTCCTCCTGCAGGTCGTCGCCCTCTGGCTGGCGGGTCAGCCAGTCGGCATAGTCTTCCTTCGACATCACCACGACGCGGCCGATCATCGCCGAATGCTGCGTGCCGCAATATTCGGCGCAGAACAGGTGATAGGTGCCGATCTCGGTGGGGTTGAAGCGCATGTGCTGGGTGTGGCCGGGGACCACGTCCTGCTTCAGCCGGAACGCCGGGACATAGAAGGAGTGGATCACGTCCTGGCTGTTGAGGACGAGTTCGATCGTCTCTCCGGCCGGCACGTGCAGCTCGTTGATCTCCCTTTGGCCGCCCGAATGCTCGACCTTCCACATCCACTGCTTGCCGACGACATGGATCTGCGTCGACCGCGCGGGGGGGACGGCGAGGGCGAAGTCCTGGGAGGCCGCCCAGGCGAAGATGGCGACGAACAGACCGGCGGTGGCCAGCGTCCACACCGTCTCGATGTCCTTGGAGAACCAGGTCGGCAGCCGCTTGCGGGTGGCCTTCGAGCCGCGCCGGTAGCGCACGGCGAAGATGCCGATGAGGCTGGCGACGAGGAGGGTGATCAGCCCGGAGATGACGATGAGGCCGAGCAGCTTGCCGTCGGTGGAGACGGCCTCGGAGGACGCGGCGGGAAGGAAGAGTTCGACTTCACCCATGGCCGCCCTCCTGCCCGGCCTCCCCGGCCTCATCGGAAGACGCGCGATCGTTGCGGCGCCGGTCGCGCAGCAGCATGAAGCCGACGAAGCCCGCGGTCGCGCCGAGGGTGGTCAGGCAGCCGGCCATCAGGGCGCCGTCGATCAGCGGCTTGTAGCGCCCGGTCTCGGCGTCCCAGCCATAGCAGGAGAGGATGGCCCGCTCGACGAAGCTGCCCGCCGTGCCGTTGGAGGCCTCGATCAGCGCCGAGCGCAGCGTCTCGGGCTCCAGCGAGACGAGGTCGAGGGATCGCACGACGCGTCCCTCGGTGTCGACGAGGAGCGCGCCGGCCGGGTGGGCGAACTGGTCGTGCTCGGGATCGTAGACGGTTCTGAGGCCGGAGGCCTCGACGAGGCGCGCCGTCGCCGCCTGATCGCCCGACAGGATGGCGCCACGACCGAGGCTTGCCGCTTCCGGGTTGCCGGCGAGCCAGGCGTCGCGATCCCTCCCCGTGTCGCGGGCGTCGAAGCCGACGACGAGGGTCCGGTGGTCGAGCCCGCCGCTGTCGGCAAGGGCCTGTTCGGAACGGGCGAGGACATTGGCCGCGACGCCGCAGATGGTCGTGCAGGTGAAGTCGACGAAGGCGACGAGGCCGGGCCTGCCGGCGAGCCGCTCGCCGAGGGACCGCGTCGCTCCGCCGGCGTCGGTGAGGACTGCGTCGAGGGGCAGGGCGGCGCCCGGCCGGACGCTGAAGCCGACGGAGGACAACTCGTCCCTTGTGAGGCCCGCCAGCGCCTGCGGCACGCCCAGCGCCTGCGGCACGAAGAGCGCGCCGGCGATGGTGGCGGCGAGCCAGATCCGGGAAAGGCGATCGCGGCGGGGCGTCATCGCTCCACCCCCGAATTCTCGTTGGGGAGGGGCACGTAGTTCGGCGTTCCCTGGAGCGTTTCGGCCGGAACCCGCGTCTTGTCGGTGCTGAGGCCGGGAAGCGAGGGCGGCGGGCCGCCTTCGGCAGCCGGGCTCATCGCGCCGGTGCGTGCGCCAGCGTCGAAGGACCGGCTGCCGGCCGGCCGCTGCGTCGTCTGCGCCCGCATGGCGCGGCGCCCGGCATCGTCGGGCACCTCGGTGTCGGCGATGAGCGGGGCGTAAGGGTCCGGCCGGGCGGCGACCAGCCGCATCGCCTCGGCGATCGGCACGCGCGCCTGCCGCGTCAGCGCCGCCTCGCCGCTTTCGCGCGACCGGTGCAGGTCGAGGCTCGGAACGATCTGCAGCCGGGGGGCCGGGAAGTCCTGCGTCGCCTGTTCGCTCATGTCGGTGGGAAACGAGCCGAGATTGTACCAGAAGGCCAGCGCCAGGAGCGTCATGACGGTCAGCGCCGCCGCAAAGGCCAGCGCCATCGCGAGGACGATCGGCCGGGCCGCAACGTCCGGCGAGAGCTGCTGCGGGGCCGGGGCTTCGCCGCTCATCGCGGGACCTCCCGTCGTAGGGGGGCGAGGGGCGACCGGTCGTTGCTGCGCATGGATGCCATCGTCAGGGCCAGCATCGCGGCCAGGGCGCCGAGGATCGCCGCGAGGCAGAAGAAGGCGCTGACCGGGTCGCGGAAGGGCGGGGCGAATTCGAAGAACAGGAAGAGCACGAGGAAGGCCAGCGCGCAGTCGGCCGCGATGCGCATCGCGGCCGCGTCGCGGCGAAGCGCCGTGCGGCTGAGGATGGCGAAGGCAGAGGCGGCGAGCAGCGCGGCGAGGATCGCCACCGATCGCCAGACGAATTCGCCGCGCAGGACGTAGTAGGCGATCTTCTCCGGCAGGTTGCCGGACCACTGCACCAGGAACTGCATGAACTGCATGTAGGCAAGGCCGAGGATCGCGGTGAGCAGCAGCTTGGCCAGATCGTCGCGCGGGCCCGGCGATCCCCCGGCGTCGGCGACGACGAGAAGGCCGAGGGCGAGGGCGATCTGGGTGATCGCGAACATCGCCCCGAAGGTGGTCGACGACCAGTGCGGCTCGAGCGACATGATCCAGTCGATCGAGGCGAAATGGACCGAGATCGCGTAGAAGGCGATGGAGAAGCCGCTGGCGAGACGACCCTGTGGTCCGAAGCCGGCCGCCAGAATGGCGACGATCGACCAGCCGGCGAGGATGACGACCGTCCTGACGCCGAAGAGCACGGGATTGAGGTAGAGGCTCGCCACGTCGGGCTTTTCGGCAAGGCCGCTGCCGTCCGCCCACGGCCAGACCAGCGGCTGCACGAGGATCACGACGAGGCCGAGGATGGCGACGAAGGGCACCGTCGCGGCCAGCCTTTCGAGCGTCGGCCGGGCCGCCTCGCCCCAGCGCCCGCGGGTGAGGCGGTGGGTGTGGACGAGGATGCTCGCTCCCATGCCGGCGGAGATCGCGACGATCCAGCCGGCGACGAATCCTCTCGCGAGGGCGGCGGGAAACAGCAGCGCCAGCGCGACGAGGAGCAGCGCGACCAGCCCGAACAGCCGCAGCGAGACCGGGGTGTTGGCGCCGAGATTGCGCTGGATCCAGCCTGACAGGGTCATTGCGCACCCTCCTGGCCGCGTGGCAGGGCATCGCCCGCTTCGGGCTTGCCCAGGGGCTCGTCCGCAGCGCCCACCGCCGCGACGTCCCGCGGCACGCCGGTCTGGGACACCTGCAGCGCGCGGATATAGGCGGCGATGGCCCAGCGATCGCGCGGCTCGACACGGGCGGCATAGGAATACATCACGCCCCAGCCGTCGGTGATGACGTCGACGAAATGCCGCGGATCGGCGGCGAGGAGCCGCGGCTCCATGTAGGAGGGCGGCTGCGGGAAGCCGCGCTCGACGATGATGCCGTCGCCATGGCCGGCCAGGCCATGGCAGGGCGTGCAGTAGATCCCGTATTGCTCTTGGCCGCGCAGCAGCAGCGCGGCATCCACCGGCGGCCGCGTCGCAAGCGCGGCGATGCGGGCGGGCGCGTTGCGCGCGACGGTGCCGAAGGGGATCTTGCGCGCCTCGGCGTCGTCCTCGAAGGCGGCGGCGCTGGAATAGGCCTTCAGCTTCGGCTGCGTCTCCATGCTCTGCTGCTCGCAGGCGGCAAGGGAGGCGAGGGCGAGGGTTGCGAAAAGGATGGGGAGCGCACGCAAGGTCGCCGCGGGGTCTTCCGGACGCGGTGGACCCTCCTCTGCCTGCCGGCATCTCCCCCACAAGGGGGGAGATCGATGATTCGGAGACGTCGCCGCCGCCTGATCTCCCCCCTTGTGGGGGAGATGCCCGGCAGGGCAGAGGGGGGTATGACGCGCGCAGGCGGTGAAGTCGGACCATCTCATGCCACCCGCTCCCGGACCGACAGGGCGCCGTGCTGGCGGAGAAGATCACTCAAGGCGCGATCGACGACCGGATCCGACTTGTTCTCGGGATCGAGCTCGACCTCCAGCATGAAGCGGTCGTCGCTGGCGCGCTCGATGCCGTCCCAGTCGAAGACCGGGTTGTAGAGCTTGCCGAGGCGGCCGGTGACGACGAGGGTGACGAAGCCGCCGATCGCCGCCGAGAGGATGGTGATCTCGAAGGTCGTCAGCATGAAGGTCGGCCAGGCATTGTAGGGACGGCCGCCGGAGTTGAACGGATAGGCCTCCACCGACGACCAGTATTGCAGGAAGAACATCAAGGCCGCGCCGACCGCCGCGGCGATCACCATGACGGTGCGCACCGGCGAGGGCCGCGACCCTTGCGCGGCGGCGATCTCCTCGAGGCCGGGGATGGAGTAGGGCGTGTAGGTCTCGAAGCGCCGACCTTTCTGCGCCGTCGCCATCGCCCTGACGGCGTCCGTCAGCGCGTCCGCGGTGGAGAATTCGGCGAGCAGCTTCCGGGGTGTCATCGCGCCGCGCCCTCCCTGTGGGCGAGTTCGCGGATCTCGTGGATAGAGGCGGTCGGGATCACCTTGGCGAAGAGGAAGAACAGGAAACAGAACAGGCCGAAGCTGCCGAGAAACAGCGACCAGTCCCAGAAAGTGGGCGCGTAGCTGGCATCGGTCGCGGGCAGGAAGCCATGGCTCAGCGTGTTCATGTTGATCAGGATGCGCTCCAGCCACATGCCGAGATTGATCAGGACGCCGGCGATGAAGAGGATCACGAGGTTGCGCCGGCAGAGGCGGAACCAGAAGAGCTGCGGCACCGCGCCGTTGCAGGCGAGCATCAGCCAGTAGAGCCACCAGTATTGGCCGGTGAACTGGGCGACGACATGGGTGCGGTCGACCTCGTTGCCAGTGTACCAGGCGTTGAACCACTCGAACGAATAGGAGAAGGTCATCACCAGCCCGCCGAACAGCATGATCTTGGCCATGGCGTCGAGATGGTTGCGGGTGATGATGGCCTCGAGGCCGAGGCCCCAGCGGATCGGGATGGTCAGCGTCACGACCATGGCGAAGCCGGAGAACATCGCGCCGACGACGAAATAGGGCGGGAAGATCGTTTCCTGCCAGCCGGGCATCAGCGTCGCGGCATAGTCGAGCCCGACGACCGAATGGATCGAGATGACCAGCGGCACGCCGAGGGCGGCCATGGCGTAATAATAGGCGTCGAAGGCCCGCCACTGGCGCGACGAGCCGGTCCAGCCGAGGGCGAAGAGCCCGTAGGCGGCCTTGACGAAGCGCGTCTTCGCCCGGTCGCGCAGGGTGGCCAGATCGGGGATCAGCCCGGTGTACCAGAACAGCAGCGAAAACAGGATGTAGCAGGCGATCGCGAACATGTCCCAGACGAGCGGCGAGCGCCATTGCGGCCACAGATCCATGGTGTTCGGATAGGGCGTCATGAAGTGGACGAGCCAGGGCCGGCCGACATGCAGCAGCGGGAAGAGGCCGGCGATCGAGGCCGCGAACAGCGTCATCGCCTCGGCGTAGCGGTTGATCGAGGCGCGCCACTTCTGCCGGGTGAGGAGCAGCATCGACGAGATCAGCGTGCCGGCATTGCCGATGCCGATCCACCAGACGTAGTTGGCGACGGCATAGCCCCAGACGACGT
The DNA here is from genome assembly GCF_002088275.1 of Aurantimonas sp. 22II-16-19i. GTDB lineage: Bacteria > Pseudomonadota > Alphaproteobacteria > Rhizobiales > Rhizobiaceae > Jiella. The sequence goes on along the minus strand of NZ_AQQS01000001.1, from coordinate 188,696 downwards.
CGGAATTGATGCCCCAGATGCCGACGCCTTCGGCAAGCAGCACCCAGATCGAGACGACGAGCAGGATGACGCCGAGAAACGACACGCCGACCAGCGCCATCCACAGCCGCGTCGGCCTCGCGAAGACGGCACCGGCCACCTCGTCGGTGATCGAGCGATAGCCCATTTCGGCCGGCATCAGGCCGTCGCGGGTGCGGCCGTGCTCGGCGATCAGGTCGTGGCCGGAAAGAGGCGCGTCGCTCATTCGCCCTCCTGCCCGGTCTCGCCGCTCACCCGGTTGGTCACCCGGGCGAGGTAGGTGGTGCGCGGCCGGGTGCCGAGTTCTTCCAGGAGTGCGTAGTGGTGCGGCTCGCGCCTCAGCGCGTTGACGCTGGAGCCGGCCTCGGAGAGGTTGCCGAAGCTGATCGCCTCGGTCGGGCAGGCCTGCTGGCAGGCGGTGACGACTTCGCCCTCGGCGATCGTGCGATCCTCGCGGCTCGCCTCGCGCCTGGCGCCGGAGATGCGCTGGACGCAGTAGGTGCATTTCTCCATGACGCCGCGGGCGCGGACCGTCACGTCGGGATTGTGGACGGCATGCACCATCGGGTCGCCGAGATCGGCGAATTCCTGGCCGTTGTTGTAGGCGAAGAAGTTGAAGCGGCGGACCTTGTAGGGACAGTTGGCCTGGCAGTCCCTGGTGCCGATGCAGCGATTGTAGACCTGGACGTTGAGGCCTTCCGAATCGTGGATCGACGCCTCGACCGGGCACATCGGCTCGCAGGGGGCCTTTTCGCAATGCATGCAGGGCACCGGCTGCGAGGCGGTGGAGATGGCCTCGTCCTCGCCGGTGTAATAGGTGTCGATGCGCAGCCAGTGCATGTCGCGGCCGCGGCGGATTTCCGCCGGCCCGACCACCGGCACGTTGTTCTCGGCCTGGCAGGCGACGACGCAGGCCGAGCAGTTGATGCAGGCGGTCTGGTCGATGACCATCGCCCATTCGTAGGGGCCGCGGGGGAACTCCGGATAGAGCGTCGGCGGGACCTCGGCCTCGTTCGAAAGATCCGTTGCGGCGAGCTCCGACAAGGCGACTTCCCGGACGATCTCGCGGCCGTGCATCTGATGGGTGTGCTGGGTGAGGGCGAGTTCCACCGAGGCGCCGGTCGCGCTGCAATCGACCGGGCGCATCCACAGGGCGCCCGAAACGCGCAGCGGGCCGACATCGGCGCCGATGCCGCGGGCGATGGAGCCGAAGCGCCGGCCGTAGCCGAGGGCGAGGCCGATCGTGCCGCGGGCGATGCCGGGCACGGAGATCACCGGGATCAGCACCGGCCTCGCTTCCGGGCCGCCGGAGCCGGATGGCGTGAGGGTGACGAGGCCGCCATCGCCGATGCCCAGCGCCTCGACGTCCTTCGGGTTCATCGCCGCCGCGTTGCCCCAGACCTCCTTGGTGATCGGTCGGGGCAACTCCTGCAGCCAGGCATTGTTGGAGAAGCGGCCGTCCCAGACCGAGGGATCGGGAAGAAAGACCGCCTCGAAGCCGTCGATGTCCGGCACCTCGATCGTTGCCGCCGGCGTGGGCGACGGGGCCAGGGTGGGAGCCTCACCTGTTTCGCGGTCTGTCCCCTCGATGGTGCCTCGCGCCAGTGCCTCGCGCCAGAACGTCTCGAAGCTCTCGCTGCCGTTGCCGACGTCGCCGCGCTCGAAGCGCTCCTGCCAATAGGCGGTGACGATCTCGTGGGCGGTGAGGTTGATCTGCCCGCCGATTGCGGCGAGGACGGAGAGCGGCGAATGCCCCTCGTAGAGCGGCGAGACCAGCGGCTGGACGATCGAGGCGAGCCCCGTCGCCGTGCGCCCGTCCGCCCATTCCTCCAGGGGATGCAGCTGCGGTACGTGCCAGCGGCACGTCTCGCTGGTCTCGTCCTCGTAGAGCGACAGATGGGCGGAGAAGGGGACCGTCCCGAGCGCGTCCTCGAAGGCGATGTCGGCGGGGGCAGAATAGACCGGATTGACGCCGAGGATGAAGAGGTCGGAAATCGTGCCCGCCGCCATCGCCTGGGTGAGCTCCGCCAATGCTTCCAGATCCGGTTCCAGACGCCGCGACGGCAGGATCGACACCGTTCTGCCAAGCGAACCGAGATGGGCGTTGACCCGGTGGACGACGGCATGGACCGTCGGCGGCTGCGCCTCGCCGACCGTCAGCAGGGCATTTGCGCCGGCGTCGCGCAGGGCTTTGGCAGCGGCTTCGGCAAAGCGCGTCTCGCGCGCGTTCAGTCGCCCCGTGTCGCTGACGCCGGGCACCCCGAGCCGAGCCGCGATCGCCGAGGCGAGGACGGGGATACGGCTGCGCCGGCAGGCGAGGCGGTCGTCGGCGGTGCCGCCCGTCGCCGTCAGCACCGGCTCGGCGACGAGGAGCGGCGCCATGGTCGTCGATCCGGCCCGGACCCGGCGCCGGGCGATCACGCCCCGCGACAGCCGCACCTGCTCGGGGCCGGGACCGAGAATGTCGTGGTCGAGGCAGACGAAGGCGCTCGCCTCGCCCGGCATGAGATGCACCCGGCCGGGCGCGCCGAAGGCCGCCGCGACGCCCCGGCGCTGATTTTCCCGTGAGATCGGCTCGAACACCACCTGCCGCATCTTCGGATAGCTTCGGGCGAGGCTCTCCAGCAGGCGTTCGCTCGTCGGCGAGCTGTTTTCTCCGGCAAGGATCGCCAGACCTTCGCCGCCGGTACGGGTCCATTCCGTGCGGCGCCGGTTCAGTTCCTGGAGAAAGACCCCATAGGTGGTGAGCCGGCCTTCCTGGCGGACCAGCGAGGCGCGGCCGGGGTCGTAGAGGGACAGCACCATCGCCTGATGGAAGGCGTCTGTGGACCCCATGGAATTGGGGTGGTCGGGATTGCCCTCGATCTTGGTCGGGCGGCCCTCGTGGCTTTCGGCGAGAAGCCCGGTGGCGACGCCATTGAGGTCGAAAGCGGTGGCGAAGTATTGCGCCTGCCCGGCGACCAGCCCCTCCGGCATCTCGACATAGGGAACGATCTCCTCATAGGGCGCGCTGCAGGCGGCGAAGGGCAGCGCGGCGGAAATCCCGAGGAACTTCAGCACCGACCGGCGATCGAATCCCTGCCGGGCGGACGCCAGAAGCTCGCCGTCCTCCCTCGGCAGGACCCCGGCCGTCTCGCCCACCGCCGCCTCGCGCGGCCGAAACCCTGCGTCGCCCGTGCCGCTCATCGGTGGCACACGGAGCAGTCGGTGAGATGATCGGGCCGGATGCCGTAGTGCTTTTGAAGGATGGCGCCCTTCTCCTCCTGGTCGGCGGGCTTCTGCCAGGCCGTGTTGAAGATCTCGCTCTCCGGCCGGAGGTTCCTGGCCGGGTCGCGGTGGCAGTCGAGGCACCAGCTCATCGACAGCGGCTCGGCCTTGGCGATCAGCGGCATGTCGCTGACATCGCCGTGGCAGGACGAGCAGCCGACGCCGTTCGTCACGTGGACCGAGTGATCGAAATAGACGTAGTCGGCGAGGTCGTGGACGCGGGTCCAGCGGATCGGCGTGTCGGTGGCGAGGCTGACCCGGATCGGGGCGAGCATCTCGGCGTTGGTCCAGAGCTGCGAATGGCAGGTCATGCAGGTCTCGGTCGGCGGCAGGCCTGCGAACGCCGCCTTCTCGACCTGGGTGTGGCAATAGCGGCAGTCGAGGCCGAGTTCGCCCGCATGGTGCCTGTGGGAGAACGGAACCGGCTGCTCCACATAGTCCCCGACGCCGGTATAGTAGCTGGAGCGCACATAGGCGAAGCCCGAGATCGCGAGAAGCGCGAGGGTCCCTGCCATGCCGAGCAGCGCGACCGGCAGGAACAGGTTGGCGCGCTGCCGGAAGATTTGCGCCAAGACCCGCCCCCTCTGTCCACGCGTCTCCGTTTGCCTTGTTCATCAAGTCTAGAGACGTTCTGCAAACCGGCAATTGCCGATCGCCTTCCTGCACCGGGAAGTGCAGTCGCGGGTATCGATCCTGCCTCTCGGACGGCGCACGAGGCAGGCGGCCGGTTTCCGGCAGGTGCCGAAGAGGCAGCGGCCGGAGGCGGAGCAGATGGCGCAAGGGAAGGGCCGTGGCATCGTTTCGCCCCTTCGTTGGATTTCGCGGCGCCAGTCTCGCGTGGCAGGTGCCGGGCCGCAGAGGGCGGCCGTCGAGCCGACCACGAAGCCTTTGCGCGAGCGACAGCGCGAGGCGGATCGATTGCCTCGATGAAAACGTTTGGGCTTAAACCGCTTTATGGCTTCCCCGTCTTCGGTAAGTCCATATGATGATCGGGGCGGACAATCAGGCTGGCAGAGAGCGCATGAAGAAGCAGAAGCGTCGGCGGCAGGTGGCGGCCTTGCCGTACTGGATCGATCCGCACGGAGAGCTGAAGCTGCTTCTCGTCACCTCCCGCGATACCGGGCGCTGGGTGCTGCCGAAGGGCTGGCCGATGAAGGGGCGGCGTCTCTACGAAGCCGCGAAGATCGAGGCCTTCGAGGAAGCCGGCATCGACGGGAAGATCGGGAAGAAGGCCGTCGGCGAATACGACTACGACAAGGACGGAGAGGTTCCCTGCCGGGTCCGCGTCTATCCGCTTTCCGTTGCGGGCCTGCGGGACGAATGGCCGGAAATGGACGAGCGTCAACGCCAGTGGCATTGCCCCGGCGTGGCGGCGGATCTGGTCGACGAGCGTGATCTGAAGGCGTTGCTGCGATCGACCCCGGCGATCCTCGATCTGTCCGTCGATCGCAGGACCTGATCCCGGCGAGGCGGCAGGGCGCGGTTGCGGTGCGGGTGTTGGTACCCGCCGGGTTGTCACAGGCCGCGGTTGAGGCCGATCGGCTGCCAACGTCGCGGCAGGCAATTGCAGGCCTGTCTTCCCGATGCCCGGCGGAAACGGATGCAATCCGCAATTATTAGTTCGTTAGTCGTACGAAGTTACCCTACGGATCATCTGCCATTTGCGGATCGAGGCGGGCGCGACCCGTCGATCCAGGCACCGCCTTGCCATGCCAGGCGAAGGGGTGCACCGCCAGGGAGCATGCAATGACTTCCGTTTCGTCCATGAACAGCGCCGCCGTGCTGATCCTGCAGCAGGCTGGCCCTTCGACCGCGGCCGCAACGGCCGGCGATCAGGCTTCCGCCCCGGACGCCATCCTCGCGGCTGTGACGGGCGTCTCCGGCGAGACCGGCGGCGCCCGGCTCCAGGCGTCCTCCTCCATCAACAACGGGCTGTGGGACGGGAAGGAAAAGCAGGACGGGGTCGTTCAGGCCGCTCTCGATTATCTCGATTCCGACCTGTTCCAGTCCAGCGATCCGCGGGTCAAGGACACGCTGAAGAAGCTGATCGCGCAAAACGGCGAGGAATTTGCCGCCAAGGTCCAGGCCGAGAAGGGCAGGAACGCCGGGATGACCCTCGAGAATGCCATCGTGAATGCGATCGGCGCCACCATCCGCGACAATCGCGGACAGTTTTCCGCGGGCGAGTTCGTCGTCGGCTTCAAGTTCGCCGGCGGCGGCGCCATGATCCAGAACATCGCCGACGTCAACGGCAACAGCACCTACCAGTCGATGATGGACGACTTCCAGGCGGCGCATGCTGCGCTCCTCAGCGCGAGGCAGAGCGGCGAGACGGGTCTCTGGTCCGATGCCGGAACTGGCCCCGCCGAGGCCAATTTCAGCGCCTGGACCGACAAGTGGCTCACGAGCTTCGGGTTCGACCTGCCTGAATGATCGGTCGGCCGTCCGGCCGATCCGCGCTTGCCTCATCGAACGAGGCTTCGGCGACACCCCTGCCACAGATGCCAAGGCCTTGCATTCGATCCCGGGTTCCCGCTTGCCGGGATCTTGATCGAGCCAGGCCCGAAGCATCCGAAGGCCGAGATGGTCGATCGCCGCAGCTTCGCCGCCGCCGTGGACGGCGGCATGCAAAGCGGCGGCCATCAAACCACTCATCGACCCGGCCTTAGGCCGCCAGAACCATCTCCGACGGCTCTTCCAGAACGAAGCGGCCGGTCGGCGCAATGACGCCCGCCGCGCCGTCGAGCGCACCTTCCACCAGCTCCAGCGCCAGCAGGCGCCGCGGCTCGAACGGGCCCGGCATCGAAAGCGCCCCGGTCTTGTCCACGGAGAAGCCGAAGCGGGCGTAATATTCCGGATCGCCGACGAGGATGATCGCGCCGTGGCCGAGCCTCGCGGCTTCGGCGATGGCGCAGCGCATCAACAGGCTGCCGAGGCCGGTGCCCTGGCTCTCCGGGGAAACCGCGAGAGGGCCGAGGAGGAGCGCCGGAACGCTGGCGCCGTCCTTCGTGCCGGCCGCTACGTTCCAGAGACGCACGGTGCCGACCAGCGAGCCGTCCGGGCGAAGGGCCGAGAAGGCGAGGCGCTCGGCCGGCAGCCGGCCGGCGCGAATCTGCTCGGACGACTTGCGGGTGCGGGCGGGACCCATGGCGGCGTCGAGCAGGGCTTCCCTGGCGGGCACATGGCCGCGCTCCTCGTCGACGATAGCGGCGAAAGGGATGGCATCGGCAAAGGCGGATGAAGAGACGAATGCGGTCACGAAAACCTCCCGGAACACGAAGAAGGAGGTTGAAGGAATGCGTGCCGCTTGCGGCGCGCGGGCGAAACAGCCCGGCGCCGCGCCTGTCGAAGACTATCGCTTCGACAGGCGGTCTGCGCCGGACCGGAAGGGCGGTCTTCGCCCTTCCCATCGTCGGAGATTGCGGGGGTCGGTCATGGCCGCCATCAGATCACATAGGCCCTGAGCGGCTCGATGCCGTTGAAGGCGACCGAGGCGTAGGTCGTCGTGTAGGCGCCGGTTCCGTCGATCAGGAGCTCGTCGCCGACGGTCAAAGAGACCGGCAGCGGGTAGGGCGTCTTCTCGTACATCACGTCGGCCGAATCGCAGGTTGGGCCGGCGAGGACGCAGGGCTCCATCGCGTCGCCGTCGCGAGCGCTGAGGATCGGGTAGCGGATCGCCTCGTCCATCGTCTCGGCGAGACCGCCGAACTTGCCGATGTCGAGGAACACCCAGCGGTTCTCGTCCGCCTTCGACTTCTTCGAGACGAGCACGACCTCGGTCTTGATGACCCCCGCATCGCCGACCATGCCGCGGCCCGGCTCGATGATCGTCTCCGGCAGCTGGTTGCCGAAATGCTTGGTCAGGCTCTGGAAGATCGCCTGGCCGTAGGCCGCCGCCGCCGGCACGTCCTTGAGGTAACGGGTCGGGAAGCCGCCGCCCATGTTGACGAGGGTGAGGGTGATGCCCTTTGCGGCCAGCGCGTCGAAGACGAACTTGGCGTCGGCGATCGCCGCGTCCCAGGCGTTGGTGTCGGTCTGCTGCGAGCCGACATGGAAGGAGACGCCGGTCGCCTTGAGGCCGAGCCCGTTGGCGGTGTCGAGGACGTCGACGGCCATCGCCGGAACACAGCCGAACTTGCGCGACAGCGGCCACTCGGCGCCCTCGCCATTGGTCAGGACGCGGCAGAAGACGCGGGCGCCGGGCGCCGAACGGGCGATCTTCTCGACCTCCTCGACGCAGTCGACGGCGAACAGCGACACGCCGAGCGCATGCGCCTTGGCGACGTCGCGCTCCTTCTTGATGGTGTTGCCATAGGAGATGCGAGCGGGCGTCACGCCGGCGTCCAGCGCCATCTCGATCTCGGCGACCGAAGCACAGTCGAAGTTGGAGCCGAGCGAGGCGAGGAGCCGCAGGATCTCGGGCGCCGGGTTGGCCTTCACCGCGTAGAAGATGGCGGAATCGGGCAGGGCGCGGCGAAAGGCGCGGAAATTGTCCTCGACGACGTCGAGGTCGACGACGAGGCAGGGGCCGTCCGGACGGCGGGTGGCGAGGAAGTCGATGATGCGCTGGGTGACCATGGGTGCCTCCGAGGGACCAAAAGGGGTCAACAGGGAGCGTGCGCTACCGATCACCCGAGCGACGACGTCGTTCGGGAGTCACGGTTTCGCGACGCGACTTGGTCGGAAACCCGCGCCAGAAAACGCGAGCATTCCGCTTTCGTCTGCCATGGTTTGGAGGGCTTGAACCCGCCGCACTTCAGGCAAGGAAGGTGTGCCTCTTCAGTATTCCCGGCGATGGAGACCAGGAGAGACCAGAAAGGCCCGGACCGTCGTTGCTTCAAGGCGTCCTCGATATCGCGCGGCTCGCGAAATCGACTGGGTGTGTTACGTCCAGGTACCGTCACGGCTACCCTCGCATCTGAGGACCGTGGGACGCCCACAGGCACGTGCGACATGGGGCAAGCGGCGATGTATGCCGAGTTCTTGTCATGCGCAAGGGCCATGCGGGCATACGGTTGATTTTTTGCCCCGGCCGTTCAAGGAAGGGGAATGGCTGCGGCAGCGCGGTCACATTGGGTCAGGTTGGAGCAAGCTCGAAGCCATGGACACACTGACCAGGATGCGCGCCTTTCTCGCCGTGGTCGAGAACGAGGGGTTCTCGGCCGCCGCCCGCAAGACCGGGCGATCGAAGGCGCTTCTGTCGAAATATGTTCGCGAGCTCGAGGACGAACTCGGCGTCCTCCTGATCAACCGCACCACCCGGCAGATCGCGCTGACGGCCGCCGGCGAGGTCTATGTGCGCCGGGCGGGGACGATTCTCTCCGACCTCGAAAGCCTGAACGAGGAGGCGCGCGAAGCCACCGGCGAGGCGAAGGGGCGCATCCGCGTGTCGGCGGCGCGCACCTTCGGGGATGCCGAACTCGGCCTCAGCCTCGTCGACTTCGCCAAGGCCTATCCGGACATCGGGCTCGACATCCATCTCGACGACAACTTCGTCAATCTGGTCGAGGAAGGCTTCGACGTCGCCATCCGCATGACGCGGCTGAACGATTCGGCGATGATCGCCCGCCGGCTCGCGTCGCTGGACTTTGCCATCGTCGCCAGCCCCGAGCTTCTCGCGCGGCTCGGCAGGCCGAGCCATCCGAGCGAATTCGTCGACTATCCGGCCGTGGTCGATTCCAATTCCCGCATGTTCTCCAACTGGATGTTCCGCGATCCGGTGACCCAGGAACAGATCTCCGTCGCCGTCTCCGGCCAGTTCACCGCCAACAGCCCGGTGACCGTGCGCGCCGCGGCGCTGGCCGGCCTCGGATTCGCGCTCAGCCCCTCCTTCGTCGTTCGCGACGATCTGGAGGCGGGCCGGCTCGTCACCGTCCTCGACGAGTACATGACCAGCGATGCCGGGATCTATGCGGTGTTCCCGCACCGCCGGCATCTGCCGGCCCGGGTGCGGGTCTTCGTCGACTATCTCGCCGAGTGGTTCAAGAAGTGCAATCGCAAGGTCGCCGGCGAGCTGGCCAACGGCCACGCCGCCGATGGAGCGGCGCGGCCGGACCAGGTGGCCTGAGGCGGGGCGAGGCGGGATCGAGGCGCGGCGCGGCTATAACGAGGTCTGGATCTGGTGCGAGGAATTCGCCGTCCCGCTGGGGATGGCGAAGATCGAGTAGCGGCGACCGCGGGTCCGGCCCGTCAGGCAGAAGACCCGTCAGGGCGTGGTGACGAGGCCGGCGCGGCTGAGCGCCAGGCCTGCTGCCAAGATCATCTGCCGATCGCTTCGTGGGCGCCGCGGCGGCACGTGACCTTACGGCATCACCTCCCCATCAAATGCTCTGGAGCCCCGTGGCCGGTGATTGAACCCGCCGCGCGGACATGTCCCAATCCTGGCCGGAACGTGCCGTTAACCGGCCGTTCAGCCATCCCGTGACACGGTCTCGCCATGCGCCATCTTCTCGTCTCCGCCGTCCTCTGCGCCACCCTTGCGATGGCGCCCGCCGCGCCAGCGCTCGCCAAGGGCGGCTCGGGACCGCGCGAGACCAGCTTTGCCGCGCCTGGCGATCCGGGCACCATCGTCATCCGGACTTCCGAGCGAAAGCTCTATCTCCTAACCGGCAACGGCCGCGCGCTCGAATACGACATCGCCGTCGGCAAGCCGAGCGAGCAGTGGTTCGGCCGGAGTTGGGTGTCGATGAAGCGGCCGAACCCGACCTGGATCCCGACGCCGGACATGCGGGCGCGCAATGCCAGCCTGCCGCAATCCGTCGGTCCTGGCCCGAAGAACCCGCTCGGCGAACGGGCGATGAATCTCGGCTGGACGGCCTATCGCATCCACGGCACCAACTCGCCGAACTCCATCGGCAGCGCCGCCTCGTCCGGCTGCTTCCGCATGCGCAATGCCGACGTCAAGGACCTCTACGAACGCGTCCATGTGGGCGCCCAGGTCCTGGTCGAGCGGTAGGCCCGGGAAGGCGACTGCCGAGCGCCGGAACCACTCGCTTGAGCGATCCTGCCAGGGGGCTGGCGAGAACGACCCGTTCCGCCGCAAGCTCGATGACGCCCCACGGGGAATTCTGAACGCTGGCCGGACTCGTCCCAGGCCGGATGCCACAAGTGCTGTCCGTCGACCCATGCGCCGCCCTCGTTCCGGGCGAGTGTCCTCGCGTCAATCGTATCGTGCGGTCGACCCGATCCGGCGGAACGCATGGGGTCCGGGGAACGCATGCAGTCGCCGTCAACGGACCAGAGCGCCTCGAGATCGGTTTTGGACCGGCTGGCATGTATTCCTGCAGCAGGCCGACAGTGATGCGCTCGACCGGAGCCGGTCGTTCAAATTTCGGCCATGGTTCTGGGGTCTTCAGGCTCCGGCTCGAAAGGGGATCGTCTTGCTGAACCGGTTGGTTTTACGGATGGGGGCGCTGGTGACAGCATCCTGCGCCACGACGGCCGCACTGGCCCATCCGCATGTGTTCGTCGAGCCGCATGTCGAGATCGTCGGCGATGCGGCGGGGGCGTTCACGGCGATCCGCAACGTCTGGCGGATGGACGAATTGTTCTCCTCCTCCGTCGTCGTCGATTTCGACAAGAACGCCAATGGCGCGCTCGATCCCGAGGAGCTCGACGCCGTCGGCGAGACAGTCCGCCAGTCGATCGCCGAATGGGGCTTCTACACCTTCGCCGAGATCGGCAGCCGTGACGTGAAGCTCGGGGCCCCGGAGAAGATCCACACGCTGTTCGAGAACGGCCAGTTGATCTTCTTCTTCGAACTGCCGGTCGCCGAGCCGGTCGACCTGACGAAGCAATCGGTGAAGGTCGCGAATTTCGACGAGAGCTTCTTCGTCGCCTTCGACTTCAAGGGCGCCGAGGATTTCCAGCTGATCGACCTGCCGGGCGGATGCGTCAAGACCATCCACGTTCCCGACGAGGACGAGGCGGCGAAGGCCTGGATGAACACGATCGCCGGGATCGGCCCGGACGAGGAGGTGCCGCAGGACCAGGCGAACGCCTACGCCGACATCCTCGCCACCCGCCTGGAGGTGTCATGCAAGGCGGCGAGCTGATCGGCGGCCGACGGTCGCCGCGCTGGCCGCGCGGGACCGCGTCGGCCGCGGCGCGCGAGGCGGGGCCGTTCCGGCGGCTCGGCGCGATCGCCTTGCTGTGCCTTGCGGCCGGCCTCGCGGTCTGCGTGGCGAGCGATCCGGCCCTCGCCCGTTCCTCGATCGGCATCGGCACCTCGGACGCCATCACGACGCCCGGCAACGGCCTCTTCTCCGGGCTCTTCGTCCTGATCGCCGAGAAGCAGCGGGAGTTCTTCTCGGCGCTGCGCGAGGCGCTGGTCGGGCTGAAGCGCGGCGACGGCGCGCTTGTCCTCCTCGTCGGGATCTCGTTTGCCTACGGCATCTTCCACGCAGCAGGCCCCGGACACGGCAAGGCTGTGATCTCCTCCTACATGCTGGCGAGCCGGGCGGAGCTCCGGCGCGGCGTCGGCCTCGCCATCGCCTCGTCGCTGATGCAGGCGATCACGGCAATCCTGGTCGTCGGCGCCGGCTGGTATGTCCTGCGCGGCACCGGCATCTCGATGACCGACGCGACCGACTGGCTGGAGATCGCCTCCTATGGCCTCGTCGTCCTCTTCGGCCTGGCGCTGCTCGCGCGGGCGCTGGTCAAGCTGGCGCGCCAGTGGCGGCCCTTTGCGCGCTTCGGTTCGTCGGTGCGGGGGGCGTCGATGCGGCGCCTGTCGACCGCGGGCGAGGGCTCGGCGATGGGCACGCTGGCCTTCGCCGCGCCGGGTGAGGCGAGGGCGCCGACGATGCGGGCGGCCGAGGCGCTGCCGGCCGGCGTCGTCTGCGACGAGGCGGCCGACGACTGCGGCTGCGGCCGCCAGCACATCGCCGATCCCGCGCAGCTGCGCCGGCCACTGACGCTGAAGACGGCTGCGGCGCTGATCGCATCGGTCGGGCTTCGCCCCTGCGCCGGCGCCATCGTGGTCCTGACCTTCGCGCTGCTCAACCAGCTCTATCTCGGCGGCCTCGTCTCGGTCTTCGCCATGGCGGCGGGCACCGCGATCACCGTCTCGGCGCTGGCGACCTTCGCCGTCCTCGCCCGCAGTGCCGTCGAGCGGGCGGGGCGCCATGCCCGCCGCGCCGCCCTGGTGGGCCTCGGCCTCGAGATTCTCGGCGCGGTGCTCCTCACCCTCGTCGGCATCGGGCTTCTGGGCGGTGCGCTGACGACGCTGTGACGGCGGTGACGATGACGACGATGCCGACGGCGCTCTGCCGGCGCTGCGGCGCGCGCGCTCAGTCGCGCCGGTCGCGATAAGCCCGGCAGGCGGCGCCGAAGGCCTCGAAGATCGCCGCCGACGGCGCGTCGTTCTCGGCCCAGAATTCGGGATGCCACTGCACGCCGAGGACGAAGCCCTTCGCACCCTCGACGGAGATCGCCTCGACCGTGCCGTCGGGCGCGCTCGCCTCCACCGTCAGCCCTTCGCCGAGCCGGTCGATCGCCTGGCGGTGCAGCGAGTTCACCCGGATCTCCGGGGTCCCGACGATCGAGGCGAGCAGCCCGCCGGCGGTGACCGCCACCTCGTGGCGGGTGGCATAGCGCTCCCGCTGGTCCTCGTGGGTGATGGCGCGGTGGTCCATGCGGCCATCGATCTCCTGGATCTCGGTCGCCAGTGTGCCGCCGAAGGCGACGTTCAGCTCCTGGTGGCCCCGGCAGATCGCCAGAAGCGGCAGGCCGCGCCGCAGCGCCTCCCGGATCAGCCGATCCGTCAGGTCGTCGCGGTCGGTGTCGAAGGGCTCGTAGGAGGGCGACGGCTCGGCGCCGTAGCGGGAGGGATGGACGTTGGAGGCCGAGCCGGTCGTCATCACCCCGTCGACCCGGTCGAGGATCGCGGCGAGGTCGATCTCCTCCGCCATCGCCGGGACGATGACCGGCGTCGCGCCGGCGACCCGCAGGAGCGCCTTCAGATAGGTGTCGGGGCTGGCGTGCCAGCGATAGTTCTGGAACTCGCGGATGTCGGCCGGTACGGCGACGAGGGGGGAGGCGGCGGTCATCGGGCTACTCTTCTGCGGTGGTCCTGCGGCAGATAGCTCGCGCCGGCGGTTCCCGGAAGCCCGCCCGGCGAAATACCCGCGCCGATTGTCGGGCGCCTGCTTTTCTTCAGCCGCTCACAAAGCTAAACACGAAGGGCTGCGGCGGGATGGATGGAGCCGCATCGCGCCTTCGTGCCCGGACGGCCGGAGGGACCGACACTTGGGAGGAGTTTCATTTTGGATCGTCGTACATTCATCACCAAGGCAGGCATCGGAGCCGGCGCCGCCGCGGCTTCGACATTGGCCGCGCCCGCCATCGCCCAGGAGAACGAGAAGATCACCTGGCGCCTGACTTCGTCCTTCCCGAAGTCGCTCGACACCATCTATGGCGGCGGCGAGACCGTCGCGAAATATGTGCGCGAGGCGACCGACGGCAATTTCGAGATCCAGGTCTTTGCCGCGGGCGAGATCGTCCCCGGCCTGCAGGCGGCCGACGCGGTCTCCTCCGGCACCGTCGAGATGTGCCACACGGTGCCCTACTACTATGTCGGCAAGGACGTCACCTATGCCATGGGAGCGGCCATTCCCTTCGGCCTCAACGCCCGCCAGGTCAATGCCTGGCACTATTACGGCGGCGGCATCGACCTGATGAACAAGTTCTATGAGACGCAAGGGTTCGTCGGCTTTCCGGCCGGCAACACCGGCGTCCAGATGGGCGGCTGGTATCGCAAGGAGATCAACGCCGTCGCCGACCTGCAGGGTCTGAAGCTCAGGATCGCGGGCCTCGCCGGGCAGATCATGTCGAAGCTCGGCGTGGTGCCCCAGCAGATCGCCGGCGGCGACATCTATCCCTCGCTGGAAAAGGGAGTCATCGACGGCGCCGAATGGGTCGGTCCCTATGACGACGAGAAGCTCGGCTTCGTCAAGGTCGCGCCCTACTACTACTATCCCGGCTGGTGGGAGGGCGGCCCGACCGTCGCCGTCTTCATCAACAAGGAGAAGTACGACGCCCTGCCGACGCGCTACCAGTCGCTGCTGAGGACCGCGGCCCAGGCCGCCAACAACGACATGCTGGCCTCCTACGACTACAAGAACCCGCAGGCGATCCGCCGCCTCGTCGACCAGGGGGCGCAGCTGAGGGCCTTCAGCCAGGAGATCATGCAGGCCTCCTACGATGCGGCGAAGGAAGTCTATGCCGAGGTTTCCGCCGGGAACGCCTCCTTCAAGGAAATCTACGACAACCAGCTCGCCTTCAAGAAGGACGCCTATCTCTGGGCGCAGCTGTCGGAATACACCTTCGACACCTTCATGATGATCCAGCAGCGCAACGGCACGCTCTGAGCCTCACCGAGCCGCAACGAATCTCGGCGCGCTTGACGGGCGGGCCGAGGGCCGCGAGCAACCAAACGAAACAGGCCGCCCCGAGGGGCGGCCTGTTTCGTTTTGCGGAGGCGCTGGTCGCCCAGCGCCTCCCGGTCTCTCGGCGCCGTTCAGAACCTCACGGCGAACCGGCCGGTGACGCCGTTGCTGGTGGCGTCCTCGCCGAAGTTGCCGCGATAGCTGAGGCCGAGGGTGGCATTCGGCGCCACCTCGACGTCGACGCCCGCCTCGACGATCGCCGCATTCTCGGAAATCGCCGCGCCGTTGACGGCGAAGTCGGCGCCGGTGTCGACGAAGGAGAGCGCGACGTCCGGATCGGTATCGCCGAAGGCATGGCGCCAGCCGAGCGTCGCCCGCGGCGAAACCGTCATGCCGTTCGCCTCGAAGGACGTCGCAAGCCGGACGCCGAGGGTGGAGGCGCCGACGTCCTGGTCGTAGCCCTCGCCGCGCAGTGCGGCCGAGCCACCGGTCTCGGTGAAGTCGTCGAGGGAGAAGTGCGTCCAGGACAGACCGGCGAAGGGTTGCAGGGCCACTCCGCCGACCGTCATGTCAGTGCTGACCTCGCCGAACAGCCGCAGGCTGTCGGCATCGATTCCGGCCGACAGGGCATTCGAGAAGCCGGGGAAGGCGAGCGACCGCGACACGTCGATGTCGTGGGTGGCGTAGGACCCGCCGAGGCCGAGATTGACCGCCCCGAAGCTGCGGCCGCCATAGAGGGCGATCTGGTAGCTGTCGGCATCGGCGCTGCTGGCGAGCCCGTCGGCGTCGATGTCGGTGCGGGAATAGCCGCCGGCGATGCCGACCGACCAGTCGCCGATCATGCCGTCGACGCCGGCGAGGAAGCCGCCGGTCTTGGCATCGAGATCGGCGACGCCGTTGCCCGAATAGTCCGTCCAGTCACCATAGCCGGCGCCCCAGAGTTGCACCCCGCCGAGGCTCGGCTGCGCCGGATAGCCGAAGCCGGCGAACGTGCCGTCGGGACCGGTCTCTTCGCCATAGGCGAGGGGCGGCGTTCCCGTTGCGGCGCTGCCTGCCCGGCTGGCTCGAAGGTGCTGCAGGATCAGGTCGCCGCTCGTCTCGCCGGCGCCGATCAAGGCGGTGCCGATGCCGGCATAGACCTCGCCCGAGGCGAGGTCGAAGGCACGGGCGGCGTCTGCTTGCGTCGTCTGGCGGAGGAGAGCGTCGTAGAGATCGCCCGTGCCGCCCGCCTCGATGGCGCTGGCGACGCTGCGGCCGTTGGCGCTGCCAGCCAAGCTGGCGAAGGACGTGGCGTTGCGCTCGAGGCCGAGGGTGACGCTCGTCGCCGCATAGAAGAGGGTCGGGTCGATGAAGAGGAAGTCCTCGTCGGCCGTCACGCTGTCGAACGTGCCGGAGACGCCGCCGGCGGCGCTGAGGATGACGAAGGCGACGTCGGGATTGGTGAGCGTTCCGGCTTCGACGGTGCCGCCGCCGAGCGTCGCGGTGCCCGAGACGGCGATCTGGTCGGACGTCGTGCCGGAAATGTCGACGACATAGGTCGAGCCCGGATTGAAGCTCGCATCGCCGTCGACGGAAAGCGTGGCGACCGCGCCGTCGGTGTCGCCGGGGCTGACGGTGCCGGAGGCATCAAGGCCGGAGACGGTGCCGGTGCCGGCGAGGAATGCCCCGCTGCCCACCGTGACCATGCTGGCGAGGCCCGCATCGACGGTGAGCGCGGCGCCGGAAGCGATCGTCGTACCGGACACGAAGCTCTGGTCGCTGTCGACGGTCCAGCTGCCGCCAACCACGTTCAGCGTCTCGACATTGCGGGTGTCGAAGAGAGTGGCGGCGCCGGTGCCGACGAGACTGACGGAGTCCGCGCCGTCATTGCCGTCGACGATGCCGTCCATCGTCGCGCCGGTGTCCATGACCACCACATCGTCGCCGCCGCCGAGATCGACGTCGCCGACGATCGTGCCGGTGTTGATCAGCGTGTCGGCATAGCTGCCGGTGATCTTGATGGCGCCGTCGGTGCCGCCCTCGATCCGGCCGGCATTGTCGATGGTGGTCGCGCCGACCGCGTCGCCGAGGTCGCTGTCGTCGACGGTGATCGCCCGGCCGGGCGCGCGGATCACGCCGGTGGCACGGTTGACGATCGTGCCGCCGCCGATGGCGAGCGCCTCGTTGATCGATTCCCCGGAGGTTCCGACCGCCTCGACCGTGCCGGAGTTCTGAAGGGAGAGAAGGCCGTCGACGTCGATGCCGTCGCCGTCGGCGCCATTGGCCGTCCCGGTGATCGTCCCGGTATTGGTGACGAAGACCGTGCCGTTCGACCCGATGACGCTCTCGTCGTTGTCGGGGTCGAAGATGCCGTTGTCGATGTTGACGCCCGAACCGTCGAGGCCGGTGATGGTGCCGTCATTGGCGATGGTGACCGCCTCGTCGCCGGTGATGCCGTGGCGGGTGCCGGTGATCGTGCCGGTCGCATGGTTGATGACCGTGCCGCCGGCATCGTCCTGGAAGTCGATGCCGTCATTGCCGTCGTCCGGATCGGCGGCGCCGCCGAAGATCGTGCCGGAATTCTCCACCGTGGCGTTGGCGCCGGGGCGGATCGCGTCGGCGTCGGCGGCGGAAATCGCCCCGGTCTCGCGGTTGATGATCGTCGCACCGGTGGTATCGGACTCGAGGCCGTTCAGGTCCAGCGCCTGCCCGTTGTCGTCGCCGGTACCGACGGAGGCGATCACGCCGGCATTGTCGATGACGAAGGATCCTGTTGCCGCGCCCGTGTCGGCATCGTCGTCGTCTTCGGTGATGCGGATCGTGTCGCCCATCGAGACGATCGTGCCACCTTCTTGGTTCGTGATCACCAGCGAGACGATGTCGGTGTAGTTCTCGACATTGATGGCGCGGTCGGTGCCCGCCGTGGTGTCGATCAGCCCGGCATTGTCGATGACGATGGTGCCGGAGCCAGGCCGGATCGCGTCGTTGTCCTCGGCTTCGATGACGCCGGTGGCGGTGTTGACGATGGTGATCGAGGCGTCCGGCGATTCGAGCGAGCCGAAATCGATCGCCTGACCGCCCGCCGAGGTGATCGTGCCCGCGTTGCTGACGACGACCGTGACGACGCCGTCGTCGCCGATGCGGAAGGCGTCGTTGTCGGCCGACAGCGTCGCGCCCTCGAGATTGTTCAGGGTGAAGAAGCCGCTGGCCTCGTCGGTGTCGATGCCGCGATCGTCGGTGGACGAGATCGTGCCGGCATTGGTGACGACGACGCCGGCGGAGGGGCCTTCCCAGACGATCGCATCGTCGCCGTCGACGATCAGGGCAGCACCAGCCGCGACGTTGCCCGTATCGGTGCCGGTGACGGCCTGGGCAGCGGTCTCGGTGCCGGCTTCGACGCTGAAGCTGTCCGCCCGGGCGGCCGTGGGCGCCGCCCCGAGAGCAGCCGTGATGGCGATCAGGCTGACGCCTGCGACGAATCTGAACATGATGAGCCCCCTGACATTCGAGGCTCGCCGGTTAGGGCGCCCGCATGACACAGGGATGACACAATTGCCTCGAATGCGCCGCGTTTGCGCCGTTCCACGCCGTGTGTTGCTTTTTCGTCAGCGGTGCATATGGTCGCGCGAGAATTCGGCTTCGGCCGCTGATCGGAATCTCATCGCCGCCCCTTGGGCGGCGTCGCTTTGTTCGGGAATGAGACCAAAATGGACAGACGCAAATTCATCCGCGGTGTCGCCACCGGCGCCGCCGGCTTCGGTGCCGCCTCGACCCTTGCGGCCCCGGCCATCGCCCAGAGCAATCCGAAGCTCCAGTGGCGCTGCATCTCGTCCTTCCCGAACTCGCTTCCGGCTCTCTTCGGCGCGGCCAGGTACATCGCCGACTATGTGCGGGAGATGACCGACGGCCAGTTCGAGATCCAGACCTTCGCCGCCGGCGAGATCGTCCCCGGCGGCCAGGTGCTCGACGCGGTGCAGAGCGGCACCGTCGAGATGGGGCATACGGCATCGTATTACTACGTCGGCAAGAACCCGGCCTTCGCCTTCGGCACCACGGTGCCGTTCATGCTGAACGCCCGCCAGCAGAATGCCTGGTTCGACCAGGGCGGCGGCAACGAACTGCTCGACGCCTTCTTCGAAAAGCAGGGCATCTTCGCGCGCCCCGCCGGCAACACCGGGGCCCAGATGGGCGGCTGGTATCGCAAGGAGATCAACGCCCTCGACGACATGAGGGGCCTGAAGATGCGCATCGCCGGCCTTGCCGGCCAGGTGATGGCCAAGCTCGGCGTGGTGCCGCAGCAGATTCCTGCCGGCGACATCTATGCCGCGCTGGAAAAGGGCACGCTGGACGCGGTGGAGTTCGTCGGCCCCTATGACGACGAGAAGCTCGGCTTCGTGAAGGTCGCGCCCTACTACTACTATCCCGCCTGGTGGGAGGGCGGCGCCGCCACCCACGCGATGATCACCCTCGACACGTGGAACGCGCTGCCCAAGCCCTACCAGGCCATCGTCAAGGCGGCCTGCGAGGCGGCCAACGGCCACATGCTGGCGACCTACGACTGGGAAAACCCCAAGGCGATCAAGCGCCTCGTCGGCGAGGGCGCGCAGCTGCGCCCCTTCACCCAGGAGATCCTGCAGGCGAGCTTCCAGGCCTCCGAGGAGGTCATGCAGAAGATCGCGGCGGAAAACGCCGAGTTCAAGACGCTTTACGACAGCCAGGCGGCGTTCCGGGCGGAGAGCTATCTCTGGGAGCAGCTCGCCGAATACAACTTCGACACCTTCATGATGATCCAGCAGCGCAGCGGCGCGCTGTGAGAACGCGCTGTTTCGTTTGATCGCAAGGGGCCCGTCGGTCGCTCGGCGGGCCTTTTTCATTCGCCGCTGCGTTTCCGCCTTTGGCCGCGTGCCGCATCCGGGCTTTCTGGCACACAGCAATCTCGGCGGCTCTTGCCGCGTGGCATCGGCCTTGACGGAGGGACGCAAGCATCCACGCTTCGTCATCCCGGCCATCGAGCCGGGATCCATTCCAAACCGCCGGCATTGCGAGCATGTTTCCTCGTCAACGCATTGATCTTACTGAAACGAAGAGCAGCGTTGACGGCAAAGGCGTGGATCCCGGCTCGGGGGCCGGGATGACGAAGCGTCGGGTTTCGCGCTCATCCTGCCGCGCCTGTGCACCGTGAAACGCCGATTGGCGATGACGGGCAAGAGGCAATGGGCGAACCCTCCTATGGCCCTGAAAGCGGATGAAAACACGCCGCGCGGTGGCCGTCGCCTCGCTCTTTCGCCTCCAGCGGCGGCATCGCCGCGCGGCAATCGGCCTCGACCCGCGGGCAGCGGGCGGCGAAGGGGCAGCCGGGCGGCGGATCGTAGGGGTCCGGTAGCTCGCCGCTGTCGCCGCCGCGCTTCGCCCGCTTGCGGTTCGGCACGGGGGCGGAGTCGATGAGGAGCTTGGTATAGGGGTGCAGCGGCGCGCGGAACATCGCGCGCGCCGGCGCCGTCTCGACGATTTCGCCGAAATACATCACCGCCACCCGGGTCACGACGCTTTCGACCACGGCAAGGTCGTGGCTGATGAAGACATAGGTGAGGCCGCGCTCGCGCTTCAGCCGGTCGAGGAGGTTGAGCACCTGTGCCTGCACCGAGACGTCGAGGGCCGAGACCGGCTCGTCGAGGACGACGACGTCGGGCTCGGCCGCGAGCGCCCGGGCGATGCCGATCCGCTGGGCCTGGCCACCCGAGAACTCGTGCGGATAGCGCTCGAGGAATTCCGGCCGAAGGTTCACGTCCTCGACCAGCTTCTCCAGCCGCGCCGCGCGCTCGGCCCGGCCGACGCCGAGGAGGTGGCGCATCGGCGCCTCGAGGATCTCGCGGATGGTCTGGCGCGGATTGAGCGAGGAGACCGGGTCCTGGAAGACGTATTGGACGCGCCGGGCGAGGGCCTTCGTGCCGGATGCGGAGAGATCCTCGCCGTCGAGGCGGATCGCCCCCCGCGTCGGTCGGTCGAGGCCGACCAGCATGCGGGCGAGGGTGGACTTGCCGCAGCCCGATTCCCCGACGATGCCGAGAGTCTCGCCCCGGGCGACGTCGAGCGAGACGCCGCGCACGGCGGTCAGC
Organism: Aurantimonas sp. 22II-16-19i; assembly: GCF_002088275.1. GTDB lineage: Bacteria > Pseudomonadota > Alphaproteobacteria > Rhizobiales > Rhizobiaceae > Jiella. The sequence continues at coordinate 167,929 of NZ_AQQS01000001.1, read as the reverse complement.
TGCGGCTTGGCTGTGCCGAAGATCGTCCGTCCGCCGCCGAAAGTTCGGGCGAGGTCGCGGATCTCGATGAGGGGCGCGGCGGCACTCATCGCGATGCCTCGGGGAGATGGTTTTCGCCCGCCGCTCCGAAGAGGGCTTCGCCCGGCCGCAGCGGATGGAGGCACCGGGCCTGGAGGCTGCCGCGCCTGTCTTCCAGAGGGATCTCGCCGGACCGGCAGTCCGCCTCCACCCGCGGGCAGCGATCGGCGAAGGCGCAGCCGGGCGGCAGGCGGTTGACCGCCGGCGGCCGGCCGGGCACCGCGTCGAGGCGGCGCTCCGGCTCGCCCATGACGGGCACGCAGTCGATCAACATGCGCGTATAGGGGTGGGCCGGTTCGGTCAGGATCTCTTGGGTTTGGCCGGTCTCGACGATCCGGCCGGCATACATCACCGCCACCCGGTCGGCGATCTCCGAAACCACGCCGAAGTCGTGGGTGATGAAGAGGACGGCGGTCTGTCGTTCGCGCCGCAGCTCGTCGAGGAGCCGCAGCACCTCGGCCTGCACCGTCACGTCGAGGGCCGTCGTCGGCTCGTCGGCGATGATCAGCTGCGGGTCGTTGGCGAGCGCCATGGCGATCGAGACGCGCTGGCGCAGCCCGCCGGAGAGCTCGTGCGGCAGCGCCTTCATGCGCTGGGCGGCGTTGGGAATCCGCACCAGATCGAGGAGTTCGCGCGCCTTGGTCTCGGCCTTGCGCCGCGACAGAGGCTGATGGGCGCGGATCGCCTCGACGATCTGGTCGCCGACGGGAAAGAGCGGATGCAGCGTCGCCAGGGGATCCTGGAAGACGTGGGAGACGGCGCCGCCGCGCAACTGGCGGATGCGCCTGTCCGAGGCCTCGGCGAGGTCCTCGCCCTGGAAGCCGATGCGCCCGCCGGCGATGACGCCCGGCGGCGAGGGCACGAGGCCCATGATGCTCATCGCCGTCACCGATTTTCCCGAGCCCGATTCGCCGACGAGGCCGAGGCATTCGCCGGGGCGGATGACGAGATCGACGCCGCCGGTGGCATGGTAGACCTCGGAGCCCATGTGGAAATCGGTGTGCAGGTCGCGGACTGCGAGGATGGGGGCTTCGGCGCTATCGTCCTCATTGTTTCCTCCGGCACGGTCGGCGCCGAGGCACCCCCCTCTGCACTGCCGGTCGCCGGGGCGAGCCTCGGGTCTCGCCCGTCCTTCGGACCCCCCGCAAGGGGGGAGATCACGCCGCGGTGGCGTCTCAGACCTATCGATCTCCCTCCTTGTGGGGGAGATGCCGGCAGGCAGAGGGGGGCGGCCACCGCCGGATACGTCGGCAGGCAAAGGCCCCCGATCCCCGTCATCCTTCGGAACGCGCCGATCCTTCGCCACCCTCGTCCTGAACGACGGCCGCGCCAGCGCGCCCGATCGCAGCCGCGGGTCGAGCGCGTCCCTGATGCCGTCGCCGATCAGGTTGATGCTCATGACGATCAGGAAGATCATCAGGCCGGGCACCAGCGAGATCGTCGGCGCGGTGAACATCACCTTGCGGCCGTCGCCGAGCATCGAGCCGAGATCGGCCTGGGGCGGCTGGGCGCCGAGGCCGAGAAACGACAGCCCCGCCGTCTCGAGGATCATCCAGCCGACGGTGGTCGAGAGCGTGATGACGATGGTCGGAAGGACGTTGGGCAGGATGTCGGACCACAGGATCCGCAGCGGCCCCTTGCCGGAGAGCCTCGCCGCATCGACGAATTCGCGCCTTGCGAGGCCGACGGTGATGCCGCGGATGTTGCGGGCGAAGAAGGGAACGTTGACGATGGCGATGGCATAGAGCGCGTTGATCAGCCCGGGGCCGAGGATCGCGACGATGGCGAGCGCCAGCAGGATGTAGGGAAACGCCATCATCAGGTCGATCAGCCGCATCAGCATCTGGTCGGTCCGGCCACCCGCATAGCCGGCGACGAGGCCGATGGCCGAGCCGAAGAAGGCAGCGATCAGCGAGGCCGAGAAGCCGACGACCAGCGACACCCGCGTTCCCCAGACGAGGCGGGCGAGCATATCGCGGCCGAGCGCGTCGGTGCCGAAGGGATGGTTTTCGGAGAACAGCGGCGCGAGGCGGTTCGCCGGATCGGTGGCGTTCGGATCGGCGAGCGGCAGGATGGGCGCTGCGAGCGCCGCCAGGACGATGACGGCAAGGATGCCGAGGCCTGCCGCCGCGAGGCGGTTGTTGAGGATGAGCGCGAAGGTCGAGGGGCGCTCCCGGCGCTGCCGCTCCCGCGGGGTCGCCGTGCCCTCCGACGTCGTCGCAGCCGCGGTCATTTGAGCCTCGGATCGAGCAGGGTCTGGCAGACGTCGGCGGCGAGGTTGAACAGGACATAGGAGGCCGCGACGACGAGGACGCCGCCCTGGACGAGCAGGACGTCGCGCTGGGAAATCGCATTCACCAGCATCGCGCCGATGCCTGGCCACTGGAACACCGTTTCCACATAGACCGCGCCGCCGAGGACGAAGCCGGCCTGGATGCCGATGACCGGGACCACCGAGACCAGCGCCGCCATGAAGGCATGGCGATAGATCACCCGGCGCTCGGTCAGGCCCTTGGCCCTTGCGGTGCGGATATAGTCCTGTCGCAGCACCTCCAGCATCGCCGTGCGGGTCAGCCGGGCGATGACGCCGGTGGCGACGAGGGCGAGCGTGATCGCCGGCAGGACGAGGTGGTGCAGGATGTCGAGCGGCCCGCCGCCGCCATAGATCGCCACCATGCCGCTCGCCGGGAACAGCTTGATCTTCACCGCAAAGAACAGGATGAGCAGCAGCCCCAGCCAGAAGGACGGCACCGAGATGCCGATCAGCACGACGAGAGTGATCGCCTTGTCGGCAAGGCCGAACTGGCGCACCGCCGAGACGATGCCGGCGAGCAGACCGAAGACCGTAGCGAGGAGAAGCGAGGCGCCGGCGAGCAGCAGGGTCGCCGAGAAGCGCTCGAGGACGATGTCGATCACCGGCCGATTAAGCGCGTAGGAGCGGCCGAAATCACCGGTGACGACGCCGGACATCCAGGCGAGATACTGCTGCGGCAGGCTCTTGTCCAAGCCGAGCGAGGCGTTGAGCCGCGCGACGTTCTCCGGCGTCGCATAGGAGCCGAGAATGGCGGTCGCCGGATCGCCGGGAATCAGCGCGATCATCAGGAAGACGACGACGGAAAGGCCGAACAGGACGGGGATGGCCGCGAGGAGGCGGCGGGCGATGGTGGCGGTCATGGGTGCGGCCGCCGAAGTGCCCGCCGCGCCCTGCCGCCGATACCCCCCTCTGTCCTGCCGGACATCTCCCCCACAAGGGGGGAGATCGATCTCGCGGCAGCGTGCCACCTACCTGTCGACCATGCGATCTGCACCAACCGCGGATACCGCGTGCCGAGCTCCGAAGCCGCCGATCTCCCCCCTCGTGGGGGAGATGCCCGGCAGGGCAGAGGGGGGCCAGCTGCCGCTCGGTTGAAAATCGATCGCAGAGACGAAACGGGCGCCATCCTCACCCCTTCGTCACGTCCTTCAGGATCAGCAGAAACGACGGCTCCAGCTCGAATCCCTGCACCCCTGCCGTCGAGACGGCGTTCTGCTTCCAGTTGGCGACGAAGGCCCAGGGGGCGTCGTCATGGACGATCTGCTGCACCTGCCCGTAGAGTTCGCCGCGCTTCTTCTGGTCCGTCTTGCGGCGCGCCTCGTCGAGCAGCCTGTCGACCTCGGGATTGGAATAGTAGCCCGAGTTGAAGCCGCCCTTGTCCGGCATCGCGTCCGTGCGCAGCGCCAGGAAGGGCAGGGTATCGGGATCGTTGGTCATCCAGGCCATCTCGGCCATGTCGGCCTTGCCCTCGAGGCCCGGATTGACGTTGGCGAGATAGGTGTTCCACTCGTAGGTCTGGATGCGGGCGTCGAGCCCGACCTTCTTCAGGTCGGCCTGGATCGCGGTCGCCATCGCCACCGGGTCGAGCATGCCGGAGCCGCCTTCCGGGACATAGAATGTCAGCGTCTTGCCCTCGGCTCCGGCGGCGCGGATCAGCTCCTTCGCCTTTTCGGGATCATAAGGGTAGGGCTCGACCGAGCCGTCATTGGCCCATTCGAAGGCGGCGGGGATCGGCCCGTCCGCAATGGTGGCGGTGCCCTGCAGGACGTCCTCGGTCAGCGCCTTCTTGTCGATGGCGTAGTTCACCGCCTGGCGCACGCGCTTGTCGGAGAAGGGACCCTCCCTGGTGTTGAGGATCAGGAACCAGAGATGCGGGCCGGCCTGCTCGTAGACCTGATAGGCCGCGTCGTCGCGGAATTGCTGCAGGCTGTCCGGCGGCACTTCCACCATCAGGTCGATGCCGCCCGACAGCATCTCCGCGACGCGGGTGTTGGCGTCGGCGATCGGCCGGAACACGACGGCTTCCATCTGCGGCGCGGCGTCCCAGTAGGCGTCGTTGCGCGAGACCACGACCTTCGAATTCGGATCCCAGCCCTCGAACTTGAACGCCCCGGTGCCGACCGGATGGCGGCCGAATTCCTGGCCGTACTCTTTCACCGCCGCCGGCGAGACGATCAGCCCGGTCGGATAGGCAAGGTTCGACAGGAAGGGCGCGAAGGGCTCCTTCAGCTTGAAGACGACGGTGTGCGCATCTTTGGCGGTCACCTCGTCAACCTGCGAGAAGAAGAAGGCGAGGGGGAACGGCCCGGTGTCGTGGAACGGGTGGTCGTCCTTCAGCATGCGGTCGAAGGTGAACTTCACCGCCTCGGCGTCGAAGGGGGTGCCGTCCTGGAAGGTGACGTCGTCGCGCAGGTGAAACGTGTAGGTCGTGCCGTCGTCGGAGATGTCCCAGCTTTTCGCCAGCGCCGGCTCGATCTCCAGCGTGCCCTTCCTGAAGCGCACGAGACCGTCAAAGACGTTCACCAGGATGCGGAAATCGTTGGTCGCGGTCACCGCCTGGGGATCGAGCGACTTCGGCTCGGCGATCTGCCCGACGATGAGGACGTTCGGCGGGGTCTGGGCGGTGGCTGGCAGTGGCAGCGCCATGGCGCAGAGGGCCAACGCGGCGGCCAAGAGGTTTCGCATGAGGGCTCCTTTCCGAGGCGGTGCTGCGAAAACTAGGGGATGCCTGCGGATGGCAAGGAAATGGTCCGATTTCGCGGCGGGTCGGCCCTGGAAACCAAAAGGCCGCCCTGAGGCGGCCTTTCGGCAGTCGATCGTCGCTGCGTCCTGGCTGAACGGGATCAGCCCATCGCTTCCAGTTCGTCGATGAAGCCGGAGATCATGGCGAGACCCTTCGACCAGAAGGCGGGATCGGAGGCATCGAGGCCGAAGGGCGCCAGAAGCTCCGAATGATGCTTGGTGCCGCCGGCCTTGAGCATCTCGAAATACTTCTCCTGGAAGCCGGTCTCGGAGTTCCGGTAGACCGCGTAGAGCGAGTTCACCAGGCAGTCGCCGAAGGCGTAGGCATAGACGTAGAACGGCGAGTGGATGAAGTGCGGCACATAGGTCCAGTAGGTGTCGTAGCCATCGCCGAGGCGGATCGCCGGCCCGAGGCTCCTGCCCTGCACGTCGAGCCAGATCTCGCCGATCCGCTCGGCGGTCAGCTCGCCGCCGCGCCGCTCGGTGTGGAGTTTCCGCTCGAACTGGTAGAAGGCGATCTGGCGGACGACCGTGTTGATCATGTCCTCGACCTTGGAGGCGAGCATCGTCTTGCGCTCGGCCTCGGTCTTCGCCTGATCCAGCAGGGACCGGAAGGTCAGCATCTCGCCGAACACCGAGGCGGTCTCGGCGAGCGTCAGCGGCGTCGGCGCCATCAGCGCGCCCTGCCGGCCTGCCAGCACCTGATGGACGCCATGGCCGAGTTCGTGGGCGAGCGTCATGACGTCGCGCGGCTTGCCCATGTAGTTGAGCAGCACATAGGGGTGGACGCTCGGCACCGTCGGATGGGCGAAGGCGCCGGGCGCCTTGCCGGGCCGGATCGCCGCATCGATCCAGGAATTGTCGAAGAAGCGCTCGGCGATCTCGGCCATCTCCGGGGCAAAGCCGGAATAGGCCGACAGCACCGTCGAGCGGGCCTCGTCCCAGGGGATGTCACGGCGCTTGGCGTCGGGCAGCGGGGCGTTGCGATCCCAGTATTCGAGCTGGTCGACGCCGAGCCACTTCGCCTTCATGGCGTAGTAGCGATGGGAGATCCGCGGATAGGCCTCGTCGACGGCGGCCGTCAGCGCGTCGACCACCTCGCGCTCGACCCGGTTGGCGAGATGCCGGCTGTCGGCGACATCGGCAAAGCCGCGCCAGCGGTCGGAGATCTCCTTGTCCTTGGCCAGCGTGTTGGTGATCAGCGTGAAGACGCGCAGGTTCTCCGAGAACACGTTGGCGAGGGCGTTGGCAGCCTTGCGGCGCCGCTCGGGGTCGTTGTCCTGCAGCATGTTGAGGGCCGCCTCGATGGCCATGTCCTCGCCGTCGACGGTGAAGCGCAGCGAGGTCAGCGTCTCGTCGAACAGCCGGTTCCAGGCGCCGGCGCCGGTGACCGACTTGTCGTGGAACAGCTCCTCGACCCGGTCCTCCAGCTGGAACGGCTTGTCCTTGCGCAGATCGACGATCCAGGGGCGATAGTGGGCGAGTGCCGGATCGCGGTCCATCGCCGCATCCATCACGGCGTCCTCGATGCGGTTGAGCTCCAGCGCGAAGAACAGGAGCTTGGAAGCGATGTCGGTGACGTTCGACTGGGTGTCGCCGTAGAACTTCGCCCGCTGCGGGTCCGACGTGTCGCCCGAATAGATCAGTCCCGCATAGGAGATGATCCGGCCGAGCAGCTCCTCGAGGCCCTCATAGGCCAGGATCGCCTCGACGAGCCTGCCGTCCGGCGCGGCCGCAGCGTCGGCGAGCTTGCCCCGCCAGCGCTCTTGGAAAGCCTTCGCCGACTGCCGGGCCTCCTCGAGGTCGGCGGCGAGCTGGGGGCTGTCCATGGCCGGATAGAGATCGGCGAGGTTCCACTCGGGCAGGGCGCCCGTCTCGGAAGCGGCCGCTTCCACCGCGGAGCGGGCCGGCGTGATCGTCGTCTTCATCGTCCTCACATCACTTTCGTCATCTGCGAGCGGTTGCGAACCGCCGGTTTCCGCACGAGCCTTCACCCCGCAATACCGGTTCCGGCGCCTGCGGCCAAGTCTTGGCGAAAACTGCGGCCCGGCCGGGCCCGAGGGGCCAGGATTCGTTCAAATTCGACTGAAATTTCAGAGAATTGATTGTCCGCGCTTGTTCAGTCGGATTTTAGCCGTGCGTGCCAAAGTGGGTCATTCTCGCATCAAGACGAGACCGGAGGCGTCAATGACCGACATCGTCCTCATCGTCGACGACGATCCCATCCAGCGTCGCCTGCTCGACGCCCACGTCGCCCGCATGGGGCTGCGACCGCTGCATTGCGACGGCGGGCGCGCCGCCCTCGACGCGCTCGGCGGGCGCCAGGGTGGCCAGATCGCCGCCGTCGTGCTCGACCTGATGATGCCGGACAAGAGCGGCATCGAGGTAATGGCCGAGATGCGTCGCAGCCGCTACGACGTGCCGATCGTCGTCCAGACCGCCAAGGGCTCGATCGACACGGTGGTCGAGGCGATGCGCGCCGGCGCCTTCGACTTCGTGGTCAAGCCGGTGGCGCCGGAGCGTCTGCGCGATACCCTCGCCAATGCGGTGCGCATGCATGCCGCCGCCCGCCCCAGGCGCGGCGCCTCCCGCATTTCGCTCGAAGGCGCCTCGCCGGCGATGCGGCCGGTGCTGCAGATCGCGGCGAAGGCCGCCCTGTCCAACATCCCGATCCTCCTCGAGGGCGAGACCGGCGCCGGCAAGGAGTGGCTGGCGAGAGCCATCCGCTCGGCCGGCGAACGGGCGTCGAAGCCCTTCGTCGCGGTGAACTGCGGCGCGATCCCGGCCGACCTCGTCGAGAGCATTCTCTTCGGCCACGCCAAGGGCGCCTTCACCGACGCCAGCACCGAGCATCGCGGCAAGTTCGTCGAAGCGGACGGCGGCACGCTGTTCCTCGACGAGATCGGCGAGCTCGCACCGCCCGCCCAGGTGAAGCTCCTGCGCGTCCTGCAGGAGGGCGAGATCGATCCGGTGGGTGCCAAGGCGCCGATGCGCGTCGACGTCCGGATCATCTCCGCCACCAACCGGAGCCTCGCCGAAGCCGTCGCGGCGGGCCGGTTTCGCGAGGACCTCTACTACCGGCTGAACGCCATCGAGATCCGCATGCCGGCCCTGCGCGAGCGCCGCTCGGAAATCCGCGGCCTCGCCGCGCAGATCCTCGCCCGGCTCCGGGCCGTCGAGACCCGCTCGCCGGTCTCCGGCATCGACGACGAGGCGCTGGCGCTGCTCGAGGCCTATGACTGGCCGGGCAACATCCGGCAGCTGGAGAACACGCTGCACCGGGCGGTCGTGCTGTCCGAGAACGAGACGCTGGGCATCGGCGATTTCGCCCATGTCGAGGCGCTGATGGCGGTCGGCGCGTCGCAGCCCGAGCCTGCGGACATCGCCTCCGAACGGGCGGTGGTGCGAACCCTCGCACCGGCAACGAACGGACCGATGCCGCGGTCGCCCGAACCGGGGCCCGAGCGGCGCGGCGAGCGGACGGCCGTCCTGCGGCCCGAGCAGCTGGTCGAAAGCGATTTCCCGCTGCGCGACAGCGAGGGCGAAGTGCGCCGTATGGTCGACGTCGAGGCCGACCTGATCCGCCTGGCCGTCCTGCAGTATGACGGACGGATGAGCGAGATCGCCCGCCGCCTCGGCATCGGGCGCTCGACGCTCTACCGCAAGATGCGCGAATACAAGATCGAGGACCGCAGCTGAAGCACGCCGCCCTCCGGGGCAGGCGGATCGATGGCCGGCCAACGGCTTGCCCTTCGCAGGCGACGGGTGTACGGGGCTGCCCCTGACGGGGGGCGGCGCGAGCGATGTTTCCCGGCATTGCGTCTTCGGCCGGTCGAACGAGCAGGATACGAAAGGCTGGAAGACATGCATCCAAGGATCGCCGTCATCGGCTGCGGGCAGTGGGGCCAGAACCATGTCCGCACCCTCGCCGAAATCGGCGCACTCGCCGCCGTCGCCGACCGCAATGTCGAGCGGGCCGAGATTTTCGCCATGCGCCATGGCGTTCCGGCAATGGACCCAGACGAGGCGATCGCGTCCCCGGACATCGACGCCCTCGTCCTCGCCCTGCCGGCGAGCGTCCACGGTCCGGTCGCCCGGGCGGCCTTCGCGGCCGGCAAGGACGTGCTGATCGAGAAGCCGATCGCGCTCGACGTCGCCGATGCCGAGCTGACCGCGGCTGTGGCGAGGAAGGCCGACCGGATCCTGATGGTCGGTCATGTCCTGCGCTTCCACCCGGTGTTCCAGAAGCTCGTCGCCAGCGTCGCCGAGGGCCGCATCGGCACGGTGCGCCACATCATCGCCAACCGCATGGGCCTCGGCCGCTTCCTCGGCATGGACGTGGTCTGGGATCTCGCCCCGCACGACCTGTCGCTGATCCTGAAGATGGCCGGCTCGATGCCCCTCGACGTCACCGCGATGCGGCGCACGATCCTGTCCGACGCCACCGACATCGCCGACGTGGTGATGGAGTTTGCCGGCGGGCTGAAGGCGGAGGTCCACGTCTCGCGCGTCTCGCCCTACCGCGACCGGCGCTTCTCGGTGATCGGCACGAGGGGCATGATCGTCTTCGACGATCTCGCCCCGGAGGGCGAGAAGCTGGCGCTCTACGGCCACGAGGTCTGGCGCGACGGCGAGGTCTTCTCCTTCGAGAATGCGCCGGTGACCTACCTCCCGGTCTCGCCCGGGCTGCCGCTCGATCGCGAGCTGCGACACTTCATCGACTGCATCGTCCACCGCCGCGACCCGGAGACCGGCGCCGCCGAAGCCGTGGAAACGGTGCGGATCCTGAACGAGGCTTCGCCGCTCAAGTGAGCGATGGGCGGGTTGGCCGGCTTTCGGGGCAGTCGCTCGGGAAAGGCCAGCCAGAGAACCTGCGGTGCCCTGCCTTATCCCGCGGCGACTCCCGACCGATGAACCGCGATTGAGCTCGACGCGCGATCCGGCGGCCGCTCACGCCGTCGCCGCGACCGCCTCCTGCGCCGCCGCCCGCCCGAACGGCAGGCTTTCGGCGATGACGCCGCCGCCGAGCACTTCGGCGCCGGCTTCCATGCCGTCGTAGAAGACGCAGGCCTGGCCTCTGGCGATGCCGTCCTCGCCGAGCACGAGCTCGACCTCGACGGCGCCGTCCTTGGCCGCGACGATGCGCGCCGGGGCAGGGGGACGGGTCGAGCGGACCTTGACGAACAATTCGCCCTCGACGCCCACATGGTCTTCCGGCGAACGCTGCCCCAGCCAGTTCACCTCGCGCAGGCGGATCCGCCGGGTCAGCAGCGCCTCGCGCGGTCCGACGGTCACGGTCGCGGTGGCGGCGTCGAGCGCGACGACATAGAGCGGGTCGCCCGCCGCGATGCCGAGGCCGCGGCGCTGGCCGATGGTGAAATTGACGATGCCGTCGTGCCGGCCGAGCCTGCGGCCGTCGAGATGGACGATGTCGCCCGGCTCGCCCGCGTCGGGCCGCAGCTTGCGGATGACGTCGAAATAGCGGCCCTTGGAGACGAAGCAGATGTCCTGGCTGTCGGGCTTGGCGGCGACCGACAGGCCGAATCGCTCGGCGACCTGCCGCGTCTCGTCCTTGGTCATCGTGCCGAGCGGAAAGCGCAGGAAGTCGAGCTGCGCCTGCGTCGTGCCGTAGAGAAAATAGCTCTGGTCGCGGTCGAGGTCCCTCGGCCGGAACATCGCCCGGTGCTCGCCGCGCCGGCGCGTCTCGATGTAGTGCCCGGTCGCGAGGGCGTCTGCGCCGAGATCCTCCGCCGTCGCCAGGAGGTCGCGGAACTTGACCGTCTGATTGCAGGCGACGCAGGGGATCGGCGTCTCGCCGGCCAGATAGCTGTCGGCGAAGGGATCGATGACCGCCTGCTTGAACCGCTCCTCGTAGTCGAGGACGTAATGGTCGATGCCGAGCGTCTCGGCGACCCGGCGGGCGTCGTGGATATCCTGGCCGGCGCAGCAGGCGCCGGCGCGGCGCGGGCCGGCGCCGCCGTCATAGAGCTGCAGGGTGATGCCGACGACGTCATAGCCAGCCTCGGCGAGAAGCGCCGCCGTGACGGAGGAATCGACACCGCCGGACATGGCGACGACCACCCGCGTCTCTTCCGGCGGCTTGGCGATATCGAGGCTGTTCAGGGACATGGTCGAGCTTTCGCGGCGTTCGGTCCGGTCGCTCCGCCTCTGGCGGCGACGCGGCGGCCATCCGGAAGGAAGTCGGTGACCGCCATATCGGCGATCCGGGCCGCGCTTTCAACGCACGCGATTGGCACAAATTTGGCGGCCGACGTCAAGTTTTCCCGCCGAAGGCTCCAACCCCGCGCGTTTGCGAGAATTTTCAGCAACTTCTTATCGAAAGCTTACGCGTGGCTTGACTCTTTTTTTAGACCAGCCGCGTAGGCTCAGCCTGATTGGGTCTTTGAGTAGAGTATCAGTGTATCGAGAGTGCAATGACCGATCAGGTTAGACCACGGGTAAAATACGTCATCGGGCCGGACGGAAGCCCGCTGACGCTGGCAGACCTGCCGCCGTCCAACACCAGGCGATGGGTGATCCGTCGCAAGGCGGAAGTCGTTGCGGCGGTGCGGGGCGGGCTCCTCAGCCTCGACGAGGCCTGCTCACGCTATACGCTGACCGTCGAGGAGTTCCTCTCCTGGCAGATGTCGATCGACCAGCATGGGCTTGCCGGGCTGCGGACGACGCAGATCCAGGAATACCGGCGCAAGGTGGAACTGCACTGACGGTTCGGGCGTCTTTCGCCCGCCTCGTCCGGGCGTATCATTGAAGGGAAGGGCGACCAACTGCGCCGTTTCCGGAGCGCCGATGCCTCGGCGGCGGTTCGAGTCCGCCCGCAACAGGCCGGGCAAGCCTCAGCGTGCAGCGATTCAGGCGCAGTAGCGTTCTGTAACGGGGCCACCCCGGCGGAGCGGCGTCGCCAGGATCCGGCCGACGTGGCGGCGAATCTCGGCGAGGCTGAACGGCTTCTCGATCACCCCGACGATGATCGAGGCGAGATCCTCGGCCGCTTCCCTCTGTTCAGCATATCCGGTCATCAGCTGGATGCGCAGGTCCGGCCAGCGCTCGGCCGCCGCGTGTGCGAGCTCGATCCCGGTCATCGCCGGCATGCGGATGTCGGACAGAAGAAGATCGAACGCGCCGTCATGCGCCTCGAGCATTTCCAGCGCGAGTTCGCCGTCCTCGACGGCGATGACCTCATGACCTTCCAGGCGCAGCGCCCTCTCCACCAGAAGGCGCACGCCCGTGTCGTCTTCGGCGATCAGCAGCTTGGCCACGGAAAACTCCCTCATCCATGATGAGTCGACTGGACTTCTAAGGTCGTCGAACTGGCTTGTGTGAAACTTGCTGCCGGAATCGCCACCCTGTCGAAGCGGCGCCGCGAAGCGCGGCACGCGTCTGACGGGCCGCCATGATCGACCGGCTCGCGGCGTCAGCCGACGACGTGGCCGATGAACGGCAGTTCGCGAAAGGCGTGGCCGACGTCCATGCCGTATCCGACGACGAAGCAGTCGGGGCAGTCGAAGCCGACATGGGCGGCCTCGATGTCGGCCTTGCGGTGACCCTTCTTGTCGAGCAGGACGGCGAGATCGACCCGCAGCGCGCCGCGCGCCAGGAGCAGTTCGCGGGCGAAGGCGAGGGTGCGGCCCGATTCGAGGATGTCGTCGACGAGCAGCACCGGCCGCCCTGCGACGTCCGCGTCGATGTCCCGAAGGATCCTGACGTCGCCGCCGACGGTGCCGGCACCATAGCTCGACAGGGAGATGAACTCGACCTGGGGAGCGATACCGGCGTGATGCATCGCGCGGATGAGGTCGGCCGCGAAGACGAAGGCGCCCTTCAGCACCGACACGACCACCAGGTCGTCATTGGCATAGGCGGCGACCTCGCGTGCCAGCCGCTGCACCTCCGCGTCGATCGCCTCGGCGCTGAACAGGACGTCGATCGTCTTTCCGCGTACCGTGATCACTGGCGGCTTGCATCCCGTGTTCCGAAAAATCCCACCCGTACCTCTCCTTCGGTCTCCTCCGGCACGGCGATCATGCTGACGAAATCGATCGAGCGGCCGGCCTCCAGACGCGCGACACTGGTCTGAAGCATCCGCGAACGCAAGCCCGCCGCGCTGTCGGCGAAGTCGATCCGCAGCGGCGGGACGGCGGCGGTGCGGGTGCCGGGATTGACGATGCGGCCTTCGATCCGCAGCATCTTGCCGTCGCCGTGGCTGGAGAGCGCTGCCTGGACGTCGCCGAGCCGGACCTCGAAACCGCCGCCGTTGCTCGATGTCGCCGCGACCGGCGTCTCGGGAAACGAGACGAGCAACGCGGGCAGCAGGGCAGCCCCGAAGGCGAATGCGCAGACGGCGAGGCCGATCCGCCCGGGGATCGCCCGCGAGATCGCGCGTCGGCGGCGCGCTGCGGGAGGCGTCGGGGTGAAGAGGATCGCGTCCTCGATCGAGGTCGCACGGACCTCGGCATCGACGCGGTCGGACAGATTCGCCGTCCCGCCGGCTGCCGAACGCGCGTCGCGGCGGCCGAAGGCGGCTGCGGGGTTGGCGGGCTCGGCCGGACGCGTGCGCGCGTCCTTGCCGATCGGGCGCCTAGAGGTTACCTCCGCGACGCCGTCGATGCAGCGCTCGCCCGGCGACGGTCGCGGCCGGCCGTGCGGGCTGGACATCTGCGAAACGATGCTGCCGTTCTGGTCGTGCATGGAACCCTCCGCTCGCCGATCCAGCAAGCCGTAAGGTTTTATGGTTAACGCCCGGTGAACGCAGGACGTCGGCGCAAAAGCGCGTCGCCGAACCTCAAATGGCCATGTTGGTGCCGTTTGAGCGTCTCGGGATCGCCAACGCATGAGAATGAGGCTCCGGCTTGATACGGTTCGAGAATGTCGGCCTCCGATACGACATGGGACCGGAAGTGCTGCGGGATCTGACGTTCGAGATCCGCCGCCAGTCCTTCCAGTTTCTGACCGGCCCCTCAGGCGCCGGCAAGACCAGCCTGTTGCGGATGCTGTTCCTGGCGCTGCGGCCGACCCGCGGCCTGATCACCGTGCTCGGCCGCGACGTCGCCACCCTGTCGCGCCGCGACCTGCCGTCGATCCGGCGGCGGATCGGCGTCGTCTTCCAGGATTTCCGTCTCCTCGATCACATGACGACCTACGAGAACGTCGCCCTGCCGCTGCGGGTGCGGGGCAAGGAGGAGCGGGAATACCGCCAGGACGTCGTCGACCTGATCAAGTGGGTCGGCCTCGGCGAGCGGCTCAACGCGCTGCCGATCGTCCTGTCCGGTGGCGAGAAGCAGCGCGCGGCGATCGCGCGGGCGCTGATCGACCAGCCGGACATCCTCCTGGCAGACGAGCCGACCGGCAATGTCGACGCGCCGCTGGCGCGGCGTCTCCTGCGGCTTTTCCTCGAACTCAATCGATCCGGCACCGCGGTGGTCATCGCCACCCACGATCTCGGCCTGATGGAGCAGGTGGATGCGCGCCGGCTCGTTCTCGTCGATGGACGGCTGGAAATCTATGACTGACGCAACCCTCGCCACCGCCGCGCTCCGCTCGCGCATCCGGCGCCTGTTGCAGCGCATCCGCGGCGAGCGGCAGACGCCGATCGTCCCGGCGGGCAATGTGGCGGGCCGGGCGCTGACGACCGTCATCGCCATCATGACCTTTCTCGCCGCCCTGACGGTGGGGGCTGTCAGTCTCGTGTCGGATACGGCCGGGCGCTGGCAGAACGACATCTCCGACGAGATCACCGTCCAGGTGAAGCCCGCCGAGGGGCTCGACATGGCGACGGCGCTCGAGACCGTCCGGCAGATCGCCCTGCAGACGCCGGGCGTCAGCGGCGCATCGGTGCTCGACGAGGCGGCGACCAGCCGCCTGCTGGAGCCCTGGCTCGGTGACAGCGTCGATTTCGACGAGCTGCCGGTGCCGCGGCTGGTGATCGTCGCGATCGATTCGGGCGAGCCGCCGAACTTCGCCTTCATGCGCCAGGAGCTGCAGGAAGCGGTGCCGCAGGCCGAGCTCGACGATCACCGGGCCTGGGTGTCGCGCCTCGTCACCATGGCGCGCACCGTCGTCCTGATCGGCGTCTTCATCCTGTCGCTGGTCATCGTGGCGACGACGCTGACGGTGATCTTCGCCACCCGCGGCGCGATGTCGGGCAACCGCCAGATCGTCGAGGTCCTGCATTTCGTCGGCGCCCGGTCGAGCTTCATCGCGCGCGAGTTCGAGCGGCATTTCCTGCGTCTCGGCCTGATCGGCGCGTTGACCGGGGGCGTCGCGGCGGTCGTCCTCTTCGTCGTGATCGGCCATCTGACCGAGGCTAATCGGCAGACGGCCGAGGCCGATCAGATCAGCGCGCTGTTCGGCTCGTTCTCGATCGGCTGGACGGGCTATGCCGGCGTGCTGCTACTCGTTGCAACCGTCGCCACCCTGACGGCGTTGACGTCACGATGGACCGTGACCCGCCATCTCGCCGAGATCGACATGATCTCGCCGGTGGAGAGTTAACGGATGGTTCACCTTGATGTTTCAGACTGATTCCTTCGGGCGGCAGAACCTGCGGCCCCGGCAGAAGCGTCGGCTTGGCGACGGGACGATCAATCTTGCTTCGGGTTGGCAACTGCGGCGACCCGATGCCATCATGCGGCGAAGGTCGACGGCATCTCCAGTCCCCGGCACAGGACGCGAGATATCTGGCGCCTGCGGATAGCGAAGAACGGTCCGAGACGGAGATCGGGCCGATGCGGAGAGCGAATGAGCGTTGCGGCTGATCCACGGCTCGGTTCTTCCGGCTTGCGCAAGAAGCCGGGAGAGGCGCGCGCGCCGGGCCCCCGGTTCCGCATCCGCAAGCGCCTTGCCGTCCTGCTGCTGGCCGCCGGCGTCTCCGGCTATCTCCTCGGCGGGTTCTGGCGGTTCACCGAAGAGGTGGACCGGCTGGCCAATCTCGCACCGGATCCGGGAGCGGATGCGATCGTCGTCCTGACCGGCGGGGCGTTGCGGATCGACCAGGGGCTCGACCTTTTGCGCAGCGGGCATGGCCGGCGGCTTCTGATCAGCGGCGTCCATCCCGGTACCAGCGCCTCGACGCTCGCCCGCCTGTCCGGCACCGATAAGGCGTGGTTCGACTGCTGCGTCGATATCGACTATGTCGCGGCCGACACGATCGGCAACGCCGCGATGGCCGGGCGATGGGCCGAGAAGCGCGGCTATCGCGATCTCATCCTCGTCACCAGCGACTATCACATGCCCCGCTCGATGGTGGAGTTCGACCGGATCCCGGGGATCCGCTCGATTACTCCGGTCGCGGTCCGGCGCGCCGACCTGTGGAGCCGCGAGAGCCTGCCGACGGGCTCCGGGTTGCGGCTGCTGATCACCGAATACGGCAAGCTGATCGCCACTCGCATGCGCGGTGCCCTCGGCCTTGCGCCGCAGGAGCCGGAGGCCGCTGCGACCATCGCCAGTCTCGACCGGGGCTGAGGCCGGGCCCGACGACACCGGAGCCGGATTGGCAGTGATTGCTTTCCCGGCCTCTGCGCGCCCGGCCTTTGCTTGAGGGCCTCTGGCGATTATGAACGCCTCGAACGCGCCGCACGGGCGCTAGCTCGCCGGGAACCATTCTGCCCATGACGCTCCTGCGTTCGATCGCCTTCAACATCCTCTTCTACGGCAATCTCACCGTCCAGCTGCTGTTCTGGTCGCCGGTCTTCTTCTTCGTTCGCGAAGAAACGGGCTGGTGGATCGTGCGCAACTGGGCGCGCTCGGGCCTTTGGCTGCTCGACCATGTCGCGGGCGCCCGGTCGCATCTCTCCGGCCTCGAGCACCTGCCCGCGGGCGGCGCGATCGTCGCCTCCAAGCATCAGTCGGTGTGGGAGATCCTGGCGCTCCTCGTCGTCGTCGACCGGCCGACCTTCATCCTGAAGAAGGAGCTGATGAACATCCCGCTGTTCGGCAGCTTCGCCCGGCGGATGAAGATGATTCCGGTCGACCGGGCCAAGCGCGGCGGTGCCGTCGCCCGCATGATGGAGGCCGCCAGCATCGCCGTCGGCGAAGGCCGGCGCATCATCATCTTTCCCGAGGGCACCCGGACGGCGCCGGGCGCCGAGGTGGAATATCGGCAGGGCGTGTTCCGGCTCTATGAGGGGCTCGGCCTGCCGGTGGTGCCGGTGGCGGTCGATTCGGGCCTCGCCTGGCCGCGCAACAGCTTCATCAAGCGAGCCGGCACGATCCATGCCGAGTTTCTGCCCGTGATCGAGCCGGGGCTCGACCGTCAGCAGTTCATCGCGGCCCTGCGCGGTGCCATCGAAACCCGCTCGCGGGAGCTGTTGCTGGCCGCCGGGTGGGGCGGGGACGGCGACGGGTTCGACGCAGCCGGGCAGGGCGGGTCCCGCCGTCCCGGCGCCGCGGGGGCGCCTCCTCAGAGCCGCGAGACGACGTCCTGAAGCCAGCGATCCTTCAGCCCCATGGCCGCGATGTGCTCATGAGCGCTCTTCACGTAGTCGACATTGGGGCCGGACTGGCCGTGGCCGTTGCTGACGATGCGGGCGGCCTGCGCGGCGTCGACCTTGCCCGCATACTGGGCATGGCCGCGATCGACGACATAGGTCACCGCCCTGATCTGCCGGCCGTCCGCCATCCGCACCGGCAGCACGATCTCGCGATAGACGTTGGTGACGAGTTCCCGGGCCCGCAGATAGTCGAGCGTCTGCTGGCGCAGGGCGGAATCGACCCTGAACGCCATGCCGACGCAAGAACCGCCACGATCGAGGCCGAAGACGAGACCGGGGCGCTCGGGCGTGCCACGATGGACGTAGGAATGGACACAGAGCGAGCGATGATAGCCGGCAAGCCTTGCTTTTGCGCGCTCCTCATAGTCAAAACCGGGCCGCCAGATCAGCGAGCCGTAACCGAAAACCCAGAAATCTTCCATTGCCTCGCGTCGCCCTCGCATCCTGCGTCCGGCAGTCCAGGCTTCGTTTAAGAGGATAACGGGATGGCCCCGTCAAGCGACAGTCCCTCGGCGGCCCGCCGCGCCCTTGTCTGGGTGATCGTGGTCGCGCTGGTCCTGGTGGCAGGGATCTGCGGCGCCTGGTTCTATCTCGCCGGCCGCCTCGACGACGAGCTCAGCCGCGGCATCGCGGCGGCGCGCAGCCGCGGCACCGAGATCGAATGCCCGAATCGCGACGTCTTCGGCTTCCCGTTCCGCATCGGGTTTCGCTGCGACGCGCTGTCGATCGTGCGCAACGACGATCGCCCCCTGCGGATCTCGGCGGGCGCCGTGCGCACCGCGGCGCAGATCTACCGGCCGAATCGCATCGTCGGCGAACTCGACGGCCCCATGCGCGTCTCCGGCCCGCAGTTTCCGCCGCTCGACATCCGCTGGTCGCTGGGCCAGGCCTCGGCGACCTTCTGGACCGAGGGTCTCGATCATTTCGCGGTGGTGACGGACGATCCCAAGGTCGCGCTCGTCGAGCCGTCGAACGGCGGCGCACAGGTGGTGGAAGCCAGCCACAGCGAGGCCCACGCCCGCCGCCGGGACGGCGATCTCGACATCTTCACCCTGATGAGGGGTGGGCGGCTGACCTTCGCCGGTGCGCCGGACCTGCCGCCGCTCGACGCCAGCACCGATCTCACCATCGGCGGCGCCGGCGACTGGCTGTCGGGCGCGGCGCGCGGCCTGACCGGACGCGAGCTCTTCGCCGGACGGCCGGTCTCGCTGCGCTCCCTGCTTGTGGAGATGGGGCAGGCGAATGCCGAACTCAGCGGCGACTTCTCCTTCGACGACGAGGGACAGGTGACGGGCAAGTTCCAGCTGGCGATCGCCGAACCCAAGGAGATCGCCCGGCTGGTCACCACCGTCGCGCCGAACCTGAAGGACATCGCCGCCGGCATCGCCTCGGCCCTTCCGATGGCCGGACGGCAGGCGGATGGCCGCACCACCATCGAGTTGCGGGTCCGGAACGGCGTCGTCGCGGTCGGCATCTTCCCGATCGGCAAGCTGCCGTCCCTGCGCTGACGCACGCGGCAGGATCGCCCCGCGGGGTTCGCGTCGAGAGCGGGCGACAGCGGGCGCTGCGGGCGGACAGGCAAAAGCCGGGGCGTCGGCCCCGGCTCCATCATCGATTTCGCCTCGATTGGGTCCTGCAGAATCCGGCTCGATCCGGCCCTGCCGGTCAGGCGCTGACGGGCGTCAGCGCCTCGTTGGCCGCGGCCGCCTTGTCGCGGACCGCCTTCTGGACCTTCTCGAAGGCGCGGACCTCGATCTGGCGCACGCGCTCGCGGGAGATGTCGAATTCGCCCGACAGCGCCTCGAGGGTCAGCGGTTCCTCCGCGAGGCGCCGGGCCTCGAAGATCCGGCGCTCCCGGTCGTTGAGGACGCCCATCGCCGAGCGCAGCATCCCGCGGCGCTGGTCGTATTCGTCCTGGCGGACGAGCACCTCTTCCTGCGACTCCGAATCGTCGACCAGCCAGTCCTGCCACTCGCCCGATTCGCCCTCGGTCGCCCGGATCGGCGCATTGAGCGAGGAATCGCCGGACAGGCGGCGGTTCATCGAGATGACCTCCTCGGCCGACACGCCGAGCTTGGTGGCGATCTGGTCGACCTGGTCGGGCTTCAGGTCGCCCTCGTCGAGCGCCTGGATCTTGCTCTTCATCTTGCGCAGGTTGAAGAACAGCCGCTTCTGGTTGGCGGTCGTCCCCATCTTCACCAGGCTCCAGGAGCGCAGGATGTATTCCTGGATCGACGCCTTGATCCACCACATCGCATAGGTCGCCAGCCGGAAGCCGCGCTCCGGATCGAACCGCTTGACCGCCTGCATCAGGCCGACATTGCCCTCGGAGATGACCTCCCCGATCGGCAGGCCATAGCCGCGGTAACCCATTGCGATCTTGGCAACGAGTCTTAGATGACTGGTGACGAGCTGGTGCGCCGCCTGACGGTCGTCATGTTCGGCATAGCGCTTCGCGAGCATGTATTCCTGCTGCGGCTCCAGCATCGGGAACCGCCTGATCTCTTCGAGATAGCGGGTCAGTCCGCCGTCGCCCGACGAGATGGTCGGAAGATTCATCTGGGCCATACGCGCCCTCCATCGCTAGAATTCGGCCGCTCCGAACAGAAGCCGGCCAGCATGCGAGCCGCTGTCGCCAACCCGCAATCGCCCATGTGGTCATATGGTGACGGTTAAAGCCGATTGCATCGATTCCGTTGCGAAGATGAACGGGAATTCATGCGCGTGGCTAGCCCCCTCGGCCCGTCTCGTGCCTCGCCCGCCGGGGGTCAGGCGCGCGGATTCCAGATAGCTGCACGAAATCATCATGTTTCACGCGTGGTCGCCCGCATCGGCGCGGACGGTCACGATGTCGGGAAGCGAGATGGCCAGGGCCCGGCAAAGCGCCTGCATGTCGACCGGCAACGGCGACTGGAACGCCATCGCCCGCCCGTTGGCGGGATGGCGGAAGCCGAGCTCGGCGGCGTGCAGCGCCTGCCGTCCGAAGCCGGTGACGAGCGCGCGGGCGCTCTCCTCGAGCTTTGCCGCCTTGGTCTTCAACCCCGCGCCATAGACGGGATCGGCCACCAGCGGATGGCCGATATGGGCCATGTGGACGCGGATCTGATGGGTGCGCCCGGTCTCCAGCCGGCATCGCAGCAGCGAGGCCTCGGCCGCCGCCTCGCCGACGACGAGCGTCTCGTAATGGGTGACGGCATGCCGGGCGTCGGACCGTCCCGCCGGGACGACGGCGCGCTTGATCCGGTTGGTCGCCGAGCGGCCAAGCGCGGCATCGACCACGCCCGCGGGCGGTTGCGGCTCACCCCAGGCGACGGCCAGATAGGCGCGGATCAGCCGGCCGTCCCGGCCATGGGCGGCGAACTGCTCCGACAGGCTGCGATGGGCGATCTCGGTCTTGGCGACGACGAGGAGGCCGCTGGTGTCCTTGTCCAGCCGGTGGACGATGCCGGGCCGGCGAACGCCGCCGATGCCGGTGAGGCTCGGCCCGCAATGGGCGACGAGGGCGTTGACGAGCGTTCCGTCGGGATTGCCGGCGCCGGGATGGACGACCATGCCCGGAGGCTTGTCGAGGACGAGGAGGACCTCGTCCTCGTAGCGGATGTCGAGGGCGATCGCCTGCGGCTTCGGCTCGGGATCTTCGGGGGCGGGAAGGGCGAGGTCGACGCTCTCGCCTGTGGCCAGCTTGCGCTTGGCGCCGCCGGATGGGCCGTTCCCGACCACGACGTGGCCGGCTTCGATCAGCGCCTTGATGCGGCTGCGCGACAACTCGCCCTCGAGCTTGCGGGCGAGAAACACGTCCAGGCGGTCGCCGCTATCGGTCTGGCTGACGACGAACCGTCTTGTCTGCATGGTTCAAAGCCTTGTACGAGCGACTGAAATCGATCGGGCTCGGCGGCGGCAGCGCGGCGGCGCCCGACATGGCCATCACGAGAGGACGCATCATGGCGCGTGGCAATCAGGACGAACCCGAAGACGAGATGCCGCTCGACCCGGCAGCGGAACGCCTGCGGCGCAAGATGGTGAGGCTTCTGGTCGTCTCGGTCGGCATCATGATCGTCGGGGTTATGGCGGTGCTCGGGGTCGTTGTCTACAAGACGCTGCCCAGGGACGGCGGGCTCGGCGAGGCGGCGGCGACGATCGCGATCCCCGCCGGCGAGGCGATCCTCGCCGTTTCGATGGATGGCGAGCGTGCGCTCGTCCACACGCGGGCGGACGGCGCGGACCGTCTCTATGTCGTCTCGCTCGCCGATGGCGCGGTCCTCAAGCGCCTCGCCGTGGGGCAGGGCGCCGCCGGCAACTGACGAGGCAGGACGGAGCGAGCGGGGGAATCGCGCCTGCCGCTTCCTCTTGTCCCTTCTGCGATTCGACCGTCCGGCACGCCCGCTGGATCGCGCCCCAGGTGGCGGAGCGGCAAGATCATCGGCGGATTTGCTGGCATTTCCCACCATTCCGCATTCGTCCGCGTATTTTCCACAAGGCCCGAAAGAAAACGGGTTGCCAAGCCGGGAATGGCTGGTTATATCGGCCGCATTGGCACGCGCCCATCGTCTAGCGGTTAGGACGGCGCCCTCTCACGGCGCAAACAGGGGTTCGATTCCCCTTGGGCGTACCAATATCCTCCCTGCTCTATTCTCCGATATACCAGCGTGTTCGATCGGCGCGCGTCGTTGTAATGATGTCGAAGCGCCAAGCGCTGGCGGCTTCGGCTGTGGCGGCGAGGGCTGTTGTTGCGGTCTCGATGCGCTTCGCAGTCGCCAATGACGCGACGGCGGCACGCCGCGGGTTGCTGTTCCGGCGCTGCCGAGCGACGCCGCATCGCTCGTTTCGAGAGTCGAGCGCGAGCGTCATGGTCAGCGTGGAGCGCAGCGGACGGCATCTCCTGCAAAGCGGTGCACTGGCCCACTTGCACTTTGGCCGCAAACTCGGCACAGACGATGCAAGGCCGTAGGGTGCCATCAGACCCCGCCAGACGGTGAGCTGGCTGCAGAGCGAGTGACGAGCATTGTTGTTTGAAAGACTTTTTCTGAGCGTCGGTGCCATGAAGGCCGGCACGACGTGGATGCAGCATGTCCTCGCCGAGCATCCCGAGATCTATTTCACGCCGGAAAAAGAGATCCATTATTTCGCCCAGGCCTACATTCCGGGCGAGCTGCCTCTCGCCACCCGCAACCGGCTGACGCGGGCGTCGTCCTATATCGGCATCGATCCGCGCCACAATACGCCCGCCGGCGTGCGCGCGCGGCTGCTCTGGACCGCCAACTATCTCGCCGAGCCGGTCGACGACCTGTGGTACGCCAACCTCTTCACCTTCCGGCCCTCCGGCGCCTATTGCGCCGATTTCAGCAATCTCTACGCCCATGTGGAGAAGCCGGGATGGGATCGCATCCGCGACATGGCTGAGACCCTGCGGGTCATCTACACCATGCGCGACCCGATCAAGCGGTTGTGGTCGCATGCGAAGTTCCACGCCCAGTTCGTCGGCCAGGCCGAACAGATCTGGGACTGGACCCCCGAAAGCGTCGAAGCCTTCGTGCGGCGCGACTTCATCTGGAAGAACGGCGAATATGGCGCGGCCGTGCGGCGGCTGCGCGGGGCGCTGCCGAAGGACGAGCTGCGGGTCTATTTCTTCGAGAACATCCACCGCGACCAGCGCGGCTGGCTGCGCGACATCGAGTCCTTCCTCGGCATCGCGCATCGGGACTATTCCGACGCGCTCTTGGGAACGCGCGTCAACGAGTCGGTCGATGCGCCGATGCCCGAGTGGTTCGCCGGCCTGTTCCAGGCCGATGTCGAGCGCATCGTCGCCGAGTTGCGCGAGGAAGGGCTCGAGGCCCCGTCGTCCTGGATGAAGAGCTTCGGCAGCAAGGCTGCCTGAGGACCGGCAACCACGGCCGCTTTGCGCAGCCGTAGGGCCGTCGACGTCTCGACACTGCCCGCCGGCAAGACCTGTCGCTGACGGCTGAGAATCACCGAGGCCGACCGATCAGTCCGGCCGAGTTCGCCGCCAGAATGCGAAGACCGCGCCGGGTGGCGAGACCGCCGGATCAGCCTGGCGGATCGGCATCCGGTCATCCGGTTCGAGCCGTGAAGGTCGGGCCGGAACCGCTGCGTCCCGGTCCGGCCCGGCGGCGTGGCTCACTCGTCGGGCAGGCTCGGCGCCATGCCCAGGGCCTGCAGGTACAGATCGAGGATCGCTTCCTGCTCCTGTCGCTCGTCGGCGTCCTGCTTGCGCAGCGAGATGACCTTGCGCAGGACCTTGGTGTCGAAGCCATTGCCCTTGGCCTCGGCATAGACGTCCTTGATGTCCTCCGAGATCGTCTTCTTCTCTTCCTCGAGCCGTTCGATCCGCTCGACGAAGGAGCGAAGCTGATCCTGCGCGACCCCGTTCGTGTCAGACATTTGGTCACTCCGTGTTCATTGGTACTGCAATCGATTGCCAGCGTTTAACGGGCTTTCCTAAGCCTTTCGTTACCATGGCCGATGCGCCCGCCGAACCGGACGCGCAAGGGGCTGCGCGTGTGGAAAGCGAGGATGGCGCAGGATGACCGGCGCTCAGTGCCCATCCTTGGGAGCGTTCGCCGAAAAGGCCGCCTGCGTTTCGGGCGAGGCCTCGCGCTGGTAGCGTTCGCGCCACTGGTCGTAGGGCATGCCGTAGACGATCTCGCGGGACTTCTCCTTGTCGAGGGGAATCCCGTCGGCCTCGGCGGCCTCGCGGTACCAGTTCGACAGGCAGTTCCGGCAGAAGCCGGCAAGGTTCATCAGATCGATGTTCTGCACGTCGGTGCGCTCGCGCAGATGATCGCGCAGGCGGCGAAAGGCCGCCGCTTCGAGGGCGATGCGCTGGTCGTCGGAAAGGTCGGGCATGGCTTGCGCTCCGGTTCGCTCGTTGATCACCGGCATATCGACACGGCGAGCGTCGGCATCAAGCCGGAGGGCGCCACGCGCTGGATCGGCCGCCCTCGCGTGGCCGGCCGCGGCGTCGTCCTGCCCGCGATCCTCGGAGTCGCGGGCAGGACGAGAGGGGCCGCCTCAGCTCAGGCCTTGGCCTTCTGCGCATCGGCGCGGGCGACGGCCTCGCTGATCAGCTTGCGCGCGATGTCGCTGCCGCCCCAGTCGCCGATCTTGACCCACTTGCCGGGCTCGAGGTCCTTGTAGTGCTCGAAGAAATGCTCGATCTGCTTCAGGGTGATCTCGGGCATGTCGGACGGCTCGAACACCTTGGCGTAGCGCTGGGTCAGTTCGGGCGAGGGCACGGCGATGATCTTCTCGTCCTGGCCCTTGTTGTCCTCCATGATGAGGACGCCGATCGGGCGGCAGTTGATCACGCAGCCCGGAAACAGCGGCCGGGTGTTGCAGACGAGGACGTCGATCGGATCACCGTCGTCGGACAGCGTGTGCGGCACGAAGCCATAGTTTCCCGGATAGGTCATCGGGGTATAGAGGAAGCGGTCGACGACGAGGCAGCCGGCCTCCTTGTCCATCTCGTACTTGATCGGATGGCCGCCGACCGGCACCTCGATGATGACGTTGATGTCCTCGGGGGGATTGATGCCGCGCTTGATCGCGTCGATGCGCATGGAAAACTCCTGTGACTGGATCGTCCGGCTCGCCTGCCACGGTCCCCTGACGTTGGTCCGGACATCCGTCCGGACGCCGCCTCGTCAGAGGATGCACGGCTTCGACCGTTCTCCGCGTCCTTAGCGGCTGGACCACGCCGTTGCAACGCTTGCCAGCGCGCGCTCGAGGCGCGCGAGGGGCATCACCGGCAGATCACCCGGTGCGATTCCGGGCGCCTGTGCCGGCTGCCTCGCCGCGAAGGGCTTCTGGCGCTCCCGACTTCCTGTATCGTCTGCATCGGCCCGAATCGGCAGACGCGCCCCGGACCGACCCGCCGCGACCCGCAATCATCCCCGGCAGCATCCCTTGCACAGTGCAGACGGCCCCTCGACCGACATGCCAGCCGACGCATCCAGCGAGCGGCGGGCCGCCATCCGCACGCTGGTCCCGGTGCTGCTCGCCGTGCTTCCCTTCGGCGTCGTCTATGGGGCCGTCGCGGTGCAGGAGGGGCTCACCGTCGCCGAGGCCATGGGCTTTTCCGCCGCGATCTTCGCCGGCGCCTCGCAGCTCGCGGCGCTGCAGCTGATGGGGATCGGCGCGCCGGTCTGGTCGATCTTGCTGACCATCTTCGCGCTCAACTTCCGCCACGTGCTCTATTCGGCCTCGCTCAGCCGCCACCTCGGCGCCTTTTCCGGCCGCCAAAAGGCGCTGGCATTCTTCCTGCTGGTCGATCCGCTGTTCGGCGCCGCCGAGGTTCGGGCGGCGTCGCGGCGCCTGACGCCGACTTTCTACCTCACCTACGGCGTCCTGATGTATGGCAGCTGGCTACTGGCGACGCTGGCGGGGGCGAGCTTCGGCAGGCTGATCGAGGATCCCAAGGCCTTCGGCCTCGATTTCGTGCTGCCGGTCTATTTTCTCGGCCTGGTCATGGGCTTCCGCAGTCGCGGAGCCTTCTATCCCGTCGCCGCCACGAGCCTCGTCGTCTCCGTCGTCGTCTATTGGCTGGCCGGACCGCCCTGGCATGTCAGCATCGGCGGCCTGGCCGGTATCGCCGTCGCCGCGGTGATCGGCCCGCAAAAGCGCGTGTCCGAGGCGACGCGGGACACGTCCGCGGAGACAGGCTCGTGAACGCCGCGCCGCTCCTGTCCGACGGGGCCTGGTCGATGGCCTCGATCTGGCTGGTGATCCTCGCCGGCGGCCTCTTGACCTATCTGACGCGCTTCGGCGGGCACATCCTGATCTCGTTCTTCGGCACGATCCCGCCACGGGCCTCGGCTGCCCTCGACGCGGTTCCGGCCGCGGTGATGACGGCGATCGTCGCGCCGGTGCTGGTCTCCGGCGGCTGGCCCGAGCGGGTGGCGATCGTCGTCTGCCTCATCCTGTCGTTCCGGCTGCCGCTGATCGCCGTCGTCGTCATCGGCACGGCGATGGTGGCGGGGGCGCGGGCGCTGGGGCTGTGAGCCCGGCGCGCCTTATACGGTGCCGGGGAGGAAGATCCGCTTCATCACGCCGGTCCTGAACCAGAACTGATGAGCCAGAGCGCCTGCGACGTGCAGGCCGATCAGGATGAGCAGCGGCGTCCAGAGGAACTCGTGGATCTCGCCCGCCTCGCCGATCATGCCGAACCAGGCGACGAGGCCGGCGATCGGCATGAGGATCAGGATCGCGTAGATCAGCCCATGGGTGATCCAGGCGAGCCATGACGCCCAGGTCGGTTCCTCGGCAGGATAGGGCGGCCGGCCATGGGCGTAGCGGTCCAGGAGCCGGGCGAGGGTGGCGACCAGGATCAGCGATCCGGCGACGATGTGAACCCAGCCCCAGGTCTCGGTGGTGGCGTCGATCGGTGCCGCGCGGCGGGTGGCGCGCCACAGGTCGACCATCCATTCGTGGTCGACAAGCTGGACGATGATGAGGACGACGATCGTCCAATGGAGGGCGACGCTGAGCGTCGACCAGCCTCGCGGGCGGGGAGCGGTTGCGGACATGGGGCATGCCTCCTTCGAAAAGGGACGCGGCCGTCTCCTGCGCAGCGCCGGCGGCTTCCTGGACTGCGAGGCGGCGTCATCGGCATGTTCCGCAGGGAACGGCCGCCTGGCAAGTTAAGAAGCGTTATGAAGTGCTACGCAGCTTTGCCGATGGCTGCGTGCCGTGTTGCCGCCGTCGCATGTCGTGCCTCGCCGGTCTCGGCCGGGCATCCGCAAACCGCCACCCTCAGCGGGCGAGGGCGCGCGTCGCTGCCTCGATGCCGGCGAGCGTCAGCGGGAACATCCGGTCGTCCATCGCCTCGCGGATCATCCCCACCGACTGGGTATAGTCCCAGTAGCGCGGGTTGGAGGGGTTCAGCCACGCCGCCTTGCCCCACTTGCCCGTCAGCCGGTCCAGCCAGACCCGGCCCGGCTCGGCGTTCCAGTGCTCGACCGAACCGCCGGGCATGACGATCTCATACGGGCTCATCGACGCATCGCCGACGAACAGAGCCTTGTAGTCCGGCCCATAGGTGCGGATCACCTCCTCCGTCGGGATCGTCTCGGCGTGGCGGCGGCGATTGTCCTTCCAGAGGCGCTCATAGGGGCAGTTGTGGAAATAGTAGAAGTCGAGATGCTTGAACTCGGCCCGGGCCGCCGAGAACAGCTGCTCGACCGCCCGGACGTGGTCGTCCATCGAGCCGCCGACATCGAGGAACAGCAGGAGCTTGACGGCATTGTGCCGCTCGGGCCGCGTCTTGACGTCGAGATAGCCCTTGCGGGCGGTGGCATCGATCGTCTCGTCGAGGGCGAACTCCTCCTGCGAGCCCTGGCGCACCCAGCGTCGCAGCCGCTTCATGGCGACGCGGATGTTGCGGGTGCCGAGCTCGACGTCGTCGTCGAAGTCCTTGAACTCGCGCTTGTCCCAGACCTTGACCGCGCGGCGGTGGCGGCTTTCGGCCTGGCCGATGCGCACGCCTTCGGGATTGTAGCCATAGGCGCCGAAGGGCGAGGTGCCGCCGGTGCCGATCCATTTCGAGCCGCCCTGGTGGCGGCCCTTCTGCTCCTCGAGCCGCTGCTTCAGCGTCTCCATCAGCTTGTCGAAACCGCCGAGGCTCTCGACGAGTTTTTTCTCCTCGTCCGTCAGGTGCTTCTCCGCCAGCCGGCGGAGCCATTCCTCGGGCAGTTCGCGCGCGGCGATCTCACCCTCGCCCCCGCCGGACACGGCTTCGACGCCCTTGAAGATCTCGGCGAACACGCGGTCGAAGCGGTCGACGAAGCGCTCGTCCTTCACCAGGGTCGCGCGGGCGAGGAAGTAGAAGGCCTCGACGTCGTAGGTGACGAGATCGGCCTGCATGGCCTCTAGAAGCTGCAGGTGCTCGCGCAGCGTGACGGGCACGCCGACGGCCTTGAGCTGGAGGAAGAAGGTCAGGAACATGGGAGGAGGGTAACGGAGCATGCAGGGAAAGTCAGCCTTTCTCCCTGCTAAACGCTCTGCACGGATTGCACTACCTCTACGCGCATGATGATCTGCATCCTCGGTCACAGCGGATCAATGACGTCAAACGGCTGTCTGGATGCGCGACATGGCTCCCGAGAGACCGGGTGAAACTCAACAAGAGGCCAACGAGCGCATGGAAGACGCGCTCGGTCAGACGCTGAAGTGGATTGTCGGCGACAGATCGGGAACCGTCGTCCACCGGTTCGGGGATGAATTGCCGGATCATGGTGATGGAAGCCGGGACGACGCTCCAACACACACGCTCTTATCTCGCCGCTCGCAGTAGGCGCGAGACGCAAGGAAACGGCCGGCCCCGCTTTCGTGGGCCCGGCCTCGTCTTCATCCGATAGAGGGAGACGTGCCTACTTCTCCGGGTCCTCGACGTCCTCGCCGACCTCGACGCTCTCCGCCGGTCGGCGGGCCTGCTCGCCGCCCGTGCGGTCGACGCTGCCGGGGCGGTCGAAGGCGTTGTCCTCGCTGGGGCGGGCCTTCGGAGCGTTCTGGCGATAGGACATGTCCTGATCGCGGTCCTGCTCGTCGGCCCGGTTCTGCTGATTGTCGAACTTGTCCGGGGCGTTGCTCATCGCCGTCTCCTGTCCTCTGGCTTGGTGTCGAGGCGGCAAGCGCCTCGTCTTCCCGGAAAACCGGCCAGGGGAGCGATCGTTCCGCCGGGCCGCCAGCGATCCGGCTGGTGCGGTTTCCATCCGTCAGGTAAAGCGTCGGCGAACCAGCTCGTGGAGAAGATCGGGGTCGACGCGATCATAGGCCATGAGCAGTCTGGCGATCGGCTCGTCGAGCAGCTCTTCGAGCGTCGGCTCGCCTTTCATGCAGTCGTGCGACAGGCCGGACCGCCGTCCCGACCGTGGCCGAATCCGCTCGAAGGATTCTTCGAAACATTCTGAAGTGGCTTGAGAATCCATCATCCTCGTCCTCGTTGATGGAGGCCGATATGTGCCAGATTCGGACGGCGGGAAGATGACGGTTCCGATTTGAAGACAGATCTCTCGCGGCTGTGAGGACAGCTTGCCGTTGGAGCCCGAAAACGGCGGCAAAGCACCCTCGGATCGCACTGTCGCCAAGGCGACCCTTGTTGGCTGCGCACGAAAAAAGGCCGCCGGGCAGATCGCCCGACGGCCTTCGATGCATGGACCTCGCGGAAAGTGGCGAAGCTTAGCGCTTGGAGAACTGGAAGGAGCGACGGGCCTTGGCCTTGCCGTACTTCTTGCGCTCGACGACGCGCGAGTCGCGGGTCAGGAAGCCACCCTTCTTGAGGAGCGGGCGCAGGCCCGGCTCATAGTAGGTCAGCGCCTTGGAGATGCCGTGGCGAACGGCACCGGCCTGGCCCGACAGTCCGCCGCCGGCCACGGTGGCGACGATGTCGAACTGGCTGGAACGGTCGGTGGCGACGATCGGCTGGCGGAGCACCATCTGCAGGACCGGCCGCGCGAAATAGGCGGTGTAGTCCTTGTCGTTGACGATGATCTTGCCCGAACCCGGCTTCACCCAGACGCGGGCGACGGCGTTCTTGCGCTTGCCGGTGGCATAGGCGCGACCGAACTTGTCGAGCTTCTGGACGTGGACGGGGGCTTCCGGCTGGCCCGAAGCGACGGCTGTCGCGGCCTGGCCGAGATCCTCGAGGGACGAGAGCTGGGACATCAGGCTGCCCTCACATTCTTGGAGTTCATCGCCCGGATATCGAGCGTTTCGGGGGTCTGCGCCTCGTGCGGGTGAGACGGTCCGGCATAGACGCGCAGGTTCTTCAGCTGGCGACGGCCGAGCGGGCCGCGGGGCAGCATGCGCTCGACGGCCTTCTCGACGACGCGCTCGGGAAAGCGCCCCTCGAGGATCTCGCGCGCCTTGCGCTCCTTGATGCCGCCGGCATAGCCGGTGTGCCAGTAGTAGGTCTTGTCCCAGTATTTCTTGCCGGTCAGGACGATCTTGTCGGCGTTGACGATGATGATGTTGTCACCATCGTCGACATGCGGCGTGAAGGTGGCCTTGTGCTTGCCCCGGAGGCGAAGCGCGACGATGGAAGCGAGGCGGCCGACGACGAGCCCTTCGGCGTCGATCAGGATCCACTTCTTCACCACCGTCTCGGACTTCTGCGAGAAGGTTTTCATGGGTTGCCCCTGGATGTTGATCTGGTTGCGAGGCAAGCCGGTCGGGGCCGCCATATGAAAAGGGCGGCCGATCGGCCGCTCTTCCTGGGCGTCTCCATACGGTCACATGGGCCGGCTGTCAACGCATGAAAGCCGAACGACCCGCCCGCAATCGCCTGAAAATGCGGCTTCCGAGCGTCATGGTATCATATTACCGCAATTGTTTGCAGCGCATTGCCGCGGTCGGAATCCGGCTGCCTCGCAGGGCGCGCGGGATCTCATCGCGGCGGGATGGAATAGGTCGCGACCGCGTGGCAGACGGTCGTCCCGTCGTGTTCCCCGGCGATCGCCACCTCGACCACCGCCAGCCGCTTGCCGAGCTTCAGGAGCGAGGCTTTCGCGACGAGGGTTCCCGGCGGCGGCTTGATCAGGAAATTGATCGACATGTTGGTGGTGACCGCCAGTGCTACGGGCCCGATATGGGCGAGGATCGCGACATAGGCCGAGACGTCGGCGAGGGTGAAGAGTGTCGGTCCCGACACCGTGCCGCCTGGGCGCAGATGTCGATCGGCGGCGATCAGCTTCATGGTGATAAAGCCCTCGCCGATTCCCTCTACCGCGAAGCCGCTCTCCGGCCCCATCACCTGCGGGAATTCGTCAGTCAGGAACGCCTGCAGGTCCCGGAGTGTCATGATTGGCTGCATCGTCACTTCCCGTTCGCCCGCGCCTCCAAGGGTTGGCGCCAGCTTCTCGACTGCGATATGGTGTCACCGGCTTTGCCAAAAGAAGCAGAAAACGCGCCTCTGAGACCAGAAATTGTTCGACGAAGATATTACGTTTCTCGGCATGATGACTGCTAGTGCTTTCGGCATAGCTTGCGGTCTCATCATCCAGAAAGTGTGGTGGCGGGACTACCCTGATTCGACATATTTCCGCTCCAACATCCTCAAGCAGCTTCGTTATCTGTTCCCGTGGAGATGGACTGTCGTTATCGTTTTGTTCTTCGTATCAATGGCGGTGGGAAGTCTCGTCTCACAGATCCAGAAGGGGATCTGAGACACTGCGCTCGTTTGGTATCTACAGACCGTGTATTGCGGCGGCGCCGACGCTGAACGAAGCCGGATGCTGAACGAAGCCGGATAAAGGGTGGCGAGCAAATGGCCGTGTCGTCAGTACGTTCATTGACGGCGTTGCATTGAACGAGCGTCGACTGGCCGCCACTAACCGCGGCATCGGCACTTCCATGATACGTCAGCTGATTTAGGTATTCCAATTGATGGCCGAGATCCTTCCGATGAACCCCGACACCACGCCCCATCCGATCGAGGTGCAGAAGGCGCCGGGCATCACCCGCATCGCCCTGTCGAGCCCGCCGGCCAACGCTTTGTCGATCGCGATGATGGACGCGCTGATGGCGGCGCTGGCCGCGGCGGCCGAAGACCGCGACTGCCGCGTCGTCGTCCTCGCCGCCCATGGCAAGGTGTTCTCCGCCGGGCACGACCTGAAGGAACTGACCGCCCATCGCTCGGACGAAGACCGGGGCCGCGCCTTCTTCGAGACGACCATGCGCCGCTGTTCGGAACTGATGCAGGCGATCGTCCGGCATCGCTGCCCGGTGATCGCCGAGGTGAACGGTCTTGCGACTGCCGCCGGCTGCCAGCTCGTCGCCTCCTGCGACCTCGCGATTGCCTCCGAGGAGGCGCAGTTCTGCACCCCCGGCGTCAATATCGGGCTGTTCTGCTCGACGCCGATGGTGGCGCTGTCGCGCAACCTCACCCGCAAGCACGCGATGGAGATGCTGCTCACCGGCGAGCGGATCGACGCCCGTACCGCCCGCGAGTTCGGCCTCGTCAACCGCGTCGTGCCGCCGGAATATCTTGGCACCGTCGTCGGCAAATACGCCACCACCATCGCCTCGAAATCCGCCATGACGGTGAAGACCGGCAAGGAGGCCTTCTACGCCCAGGCCGAGATGGGCCTGTCGGAGGCCTATGACTACGCCGCCGGAGTCATGGTCGAGAACATGCTGGCGCGGGATGCGGAGGAGGGCATCGGCGCCTTCCTCGGCAAGCGGCAGCCGGAATGGACGCACGAATGACATCGGAGACATCCATCGGGCAGGGCGGCGCGAACGGCGCCGGCCCTCTCGCCTATCCGGACGCGCTGATCCGCAAGATCCTGTCGGAGACGAAGACCATCGCCATGGTCGGCGCCAGCGCCAAGGAGATCCGGCCGTCCTACTTCGTCCTGAAATATCTCCTTGCCAAGGGCTTCGACGTGATCCCCGTCAATCCGGGGCTGGCGGGCAAGGAGATCCTCGGCCGAACGGTCTATGCGGATCTGCGGTCGATCCCGGTTCCGATCGACATGGTCGACGTCTTCCGCGCCTCCGACGCCGTGCCCGGCATCGTCGAGGAGGCGCTCGGTCTCGATCCGTTGCCGAAGGTGATCTGGACGCAGCTCACCGTCCGCAACGACGAGGCGGCGGCGAAGGCCGAGGCCGCCGGTCTGACCGTCATCATGGATCGCTGCCCGAAGATCGAATATGGCCGCCTGTCCGGTGAGATCGGCTGGAACGGCGTCAATTCGCGGGTGCTGTCATCGCGGAAACCCAAGCTCGGCAAGGGCTATCAGAGCTTCGGGCTCAACACGCGCCGATAGCCGGACCGGGCTTCGCTGCTGCCGCGATCGCATCGGCACGGCTGGTCCCGCCATCGAGCACGAGCCGCACCACCGCACCGGCCCCGCAGAACGTCACGCGGCACGCCAGGCTTCCCGCGGTGCGAGGAGGCCTTCGGGATGAGTCGCGACCCTGTCGCGGCCGGCGTTCTTGGCGAGGTAGAGCGCCTTGTCCGCGGCTTCCACCGCGTCGTGGAAGGGTTGGTCCGGCGAGAAGGCGGCGACACCGAAGCTGGCGGTCAGGCGATGCTCCGGATCGATCTCCAGATGGCGGACGTCTTCCAGACGGGCGCGCAGCACGCTGGTCATCGCCACGGCCTCGGCGAGCGAGCCGTCCGGGACGAGAATGGCGAATTCCTCACCGCCGATCCTTGCGGCCTTCGCACAAATCTCCCGCAGCCGCTGGCCGAAGGCGCGGATCACGTCGTCGCCGACCCGGTGGCCGTAGCGATCGTTGATCCGCTTGAAATGGTCGATGTCGCAGAGAATGACGACGCCGCTGCGATCCTTCATCTCCGTTGCCATCCGCTCGAAGGCCCGGCGGTTGAGAAGATCGGTGAGTTCGTCGCGCTCCGACTTCTCGCGGTAGCTGGCCATGGCTGCGGTCAGCACCTTGGCGACCAGCAGAAGCACGATGGCGGGGGAGACGAGAGCGACCATTGCGAGGAGCAGCCGCTCGATCTCGGGACGGTTCAACCCGTAGAGGGACGGCGCGTCGCTCGCCATCGTCGGGTAGATGGGCAGACGGAGCGCGAAGATTGTCGCCAGCCCCGTCACGGCGACCAGCAGCCCGTAGTCGATGAGGCTCTTGTTCCGGATCCGGACGAGGCACCAGAGGATGTCGCCGATCGCCATGGCGGCGGCGAGCTTGTAGGGCAGGGTCTGATAGACGTTCTCGACCCCGCTCCCGACCACGACGAGGGAGATGCAGATGAGCAGGGCAATGATCGCGACGAAACTGCCGCTCGACTGCTTGCGTCCCGCGGCGAGGCGGATCGCCTGGCTGCCGCAGAAATAGGCCAGAGGCAGAAGGATGCTCACCGACGTCGTCTGGAGCACGGGTTCGACGCTCGGCTGCAACACGACGATCTCGAGAGCTGCGGCAGCGAGCGCGCCCGACAGCCAGAGCAGCGCGGACTGGCTGCGCATGCCCGCATAGATCAGGGTGCAGACCATCGCGAGGGCGACGACGAGCCCGGTGATCGCAGAAAAGATCCCGATCGTTTCGCCCACTCGCAGTCCTCTCGCTGCACAAACCGTAGCCGCCTGTTTATCTTATAGCCGCCTGTTTATGCTATTGTCGTTAAATCGCTCTTACAATCATCGGCCCGGTGCAGCCGGGTGGCTGCCCGCATGGGACGCTTTGCGCAGGCTCGTCGACGCGGCGGGCTCCGCAGCCCGGGCGGGACGCCGGGCATTCTTCCGTCGCTCCCGGCAGGCGCCGCCTCCGTTCCCGCAACGGCGCCGGAAGCCGACGCCGCCCTCGGCCCGATTGCCGAGCCTGGACGATCGCGGCAGATTCCGCGCCGGACGGCCATTCTCCCGGACTTGCGCTACGCTGTGTCGATACCCGAATCGCCTGGCATGATGGCGGGTGGCCATGACCGTGTGAAGTCGCCCGTCCGACCCGCGCACATCGCCCTGTCGCGGCCAGAGCAGTCCATGCGTCGCAACGGAGACAGACGTCAATGACAATCCGCATCGCCATGTGGTCCGGCCCCCGCAACATCTCGACCGCGATGATGCGGTCCTTCGGCGCGAGGCCCGACACGGTGGTCTGCGACGAGCCTTTCCTCGGCGCCTATCTCAAGGCCTCGGGCGAGCGCCAGCCGATGGCGGACGAGATCGTCGCGACGATGGATTGCGACTTCCGGTCGGTGCTGGGGCACGTCAGCGGCGAGGCCGACCTGCCGATCTGGTATCAGAAGCACATGCCCCACCACATGGTCGGCGCCATCTCGATCGCCGACATGCCGGATCATCGCCACGCCTTCCTGATCCGCACGCCGGAGCGCGTGGCGGCGAGCTATGCCGCGAAAAACCGGCTCGAGCGGCCGGAAGTCCTCGGATACGAGACGATGCGCCGCTATTTCGAGATGGAGGCCGAGCGGACCGGGCGCCCTCCGGCCGTGGTCGATTCCGACGACGTGCTGGCGGATCCGGCCGGGACGCTGGCAGCTCTCTGCGCCGCGCTGGCCATTCCCTTCACCGAAGACATGCTGAGCTGGGAGCGGGGACCCCATCCGGAGGACGGGATCTGGGGCGCCCATTGGTATGCCAGCGTCAACGCCTCGACGACCTTCGCACCGCCGCCGAAGACAATGCCGGAACTCTCCGCCGAGCACCGCGCGGTCGCCGAGGCCTGCCGGGCGGACTACGAGGCGCTCTATCGCCACCGGCTCGTGGCCTGACGCCCGTCGCGCCGGATGGCGGGCTTCGAGCGCCTGCCCGGGTGAAAACGCGCACGGCCGGAGCGACGATGCCGCCCCGGCCGTAAAATCGGGCTGGTCTCGCGAGGCGAGGGCGCGCCGGCCCCGCCGAGCGCCTCACTGGGGCGCGTTCGGGGGCGTCGTCCCCGTCTCGAGGGTTCCCTCCGGCAGCGTTGCCGGAGCGATCGCCGTCTGCGAGGGGCGAGGGGCTTCATCGCTCGTGGGAGCTGCCGGCTGCTCGCGGCTCCGCTGTTCGTCCGCAGAGGCTGCGGGAGCGTCCTCTCGGCCGCCATTCGCCCCATCGGCCGGTGTGGCCGCGGCGGGTGCCGCCGGACCCGCTGCCTCATCGTCGCCGGCTCCGCCGGCCGGCTGCCCCGCCTGCTCTCCGACCACGCCTGCCGGCCGATTGGCCGAGCCGCCGAGACGCTGGCCGTCCGAGCCGATCGGCTGGGACGAGACATTGCCATCCGCCGAAGCGACCCGCCAGACCGTATTGCCGGCATCGTCGGCCACGAGCAGCGCACCGGTGCCGTCGATGGTCACGCCCACCGGGCGGCCATGGGCCTTGTCGCCATCGATGAACCCGGTCACCACATCCTGCGCCTTGCCGGCGGGCTTGCCGTCCTCGAAGGGCACATAGACGACCTTGTAGCCGTTGAAGAAGCTGCGGTTCCAGCTGCCGTGCTCGCCGATGAAGGCGCCGTTCGCGTATTTCTCGGGAAGCGCCGAACCGTAGGAAAAGGTCAGCCCGAGCGCCGCGACGTGGCTCGACAGGGCGTAGTCCGGCGGAAGGGCCTTCTCCACCATGTCCGGCCGCGGCGGGTGGACCCGCGGGTCCACATGCTGGCCGTAATAGCTCCACGGCCAGCCGTAGAAGGCGCCTTCCTTGACCGAGGTCATGTAGTCGGGGACGAGGTTCGGCCCGAGCTCGTCGCGCTCGTTGACGACGGTGTAGAGCTCCCCCGTCTCCGGGTGGACGGTCAGGCCGTTGGGGTTGCGCAGGCCCGAGGCGAAGACGCGGGCCGCACCGGTCTGCCGGTCGACCTGCCAGATCGCCGCCCGGCCCTTCTCGGCTTCGAGACCGTTCTCGGCGATGTTCGAGTTCGAGCCGACCGAGGCGTAGAGGTGACGGCCGTCGGGGCTGAGGGCCAGATCCTTCGTCCAGTGATGGTCGATCGGCCCGCCCGGCAGCGGCGTCAGGACACGCGGCTGGGCGGCGATTGCGGTCTGGCCGAGTTCATAGGGATAGGCGAGAATGGCGTCCGTCGCGGCGACATAGAGGGTGCCGTCGGCAAAGGCGACGCCGAAGGGCGAGTTCAGCCCGGTGAGGAGGTCGTGCCGCTCGTCGACCGTGCCGTCGCGGTTGGTATCCCGCAAGAGCGTCACGATGTTGCTCGGCTTCTGCTCGCCGCCGCCCCCGCCATGGGCCATCGCCATGATCCAGCCGCGGATGAAGTCCTTCGGCCGGTTCTGCGGCTTGCCGGAAGGTCCGCGGGACTGGACGACGAGGACGTCGCCGTTCGGCAGGGTGTGGACGGTGCGGGGATTGGCGAGACCGGTCGCGTAGGGCGTCACGATGAGGCCATCCGGAACCTTCGGCGCCTGGCCGTCCTGCCAGCCGATCACCTCCGCGACCTTGAGGCTGGGAAGCAGCGACTGCGCCGGCTCGGGCAGAAAAGGGTCCGGGCCGATCTGCCGCGAGACGTCGAAGTCGGGCCCGCCGTCCTGTGCCGCGGCAGGGATTCCGGTGAGCGCGATGGCCGTCGCCGCCAGCAGCGACGCATGCGAGACTGCGGGTCGATTAGCCATGATAGTACACTCCAGCAAGGCGCCGGTTGGCCGCGATCCGTCCCCAGATCGCCGCGACGAGAACGAGGACGACGGTGATCGCGGAGAGGGTCAGCCCCCAGGGAACGACGGCAGTCCAGCCGTCACCGGCATGGACGAGGCTGTTGAAGAAGGCGAGGACCAGGACGACCGCGCCGAGGGCGATGTAGCCCCAGCCGGGAGACGCCAAGCGCACGCTCCGGCGCGCCGCAAGCTCGATCAGCCCGACGACGAGGGCCAGCCCGCCGACCACTTCGCCGGCAAGCAGCAGCCAGGCCGAGAAGTTCTGCCACATCAGATTGGCGGTCTGCCAATAGGCGATGTCGGTGAGAAGGGTGAGGGTGAAGCAGACGGCCGGAAAGGGCACGAGGAAATTCGCGATCGGGCGGCCGAGGGCGGTCGTCCTCAGTTCGGTGCTAGCGGATGCCATGGGACTTTCTCGAATGCGTCGAGGAGATGTTAGTCACCCTTACGATCTGCGCGGGTGGAAGGTTCCCTGCAGGGAGGGCGAATGGGACGGGCGGGACGCGCCCGCCCGGCGGATCTGGCGCGGAGACCGTGTCGTCGCGCCTCCGATCCGGAACCGCCGACAGGCCCGCCCACCCGGCCACTCGGAGCCGACGCGCGGGCGCGGCTTGTCGTCGTGACGCAAACGGCCGTCACTTCATCGCGTCGACCATCTGCTTGTGCTCCTTCAGCGTCGGCAGGGTATTGGCGGCGAAGGTCTTGATCGGCCCGTCCTCGCCATTCTGGGAATAGGCGGTGAACAGCGTGACGGCCTCGTCATGGGCCTTCTGCTGCATGGCGATGTAGGCGGCATCGAATTCGCTGTCGTCGGCGGCCGACAACTCGTCGAGCATGGTCTGATGCCGGGCGTCGAGCCCCGTCGGGACGGTAAGGCCGGTGCCGGACTCTTCCACCGCCTGCTGCATCTTCATGGCCGCGTTCGAGTGATCGGTGGCCATCATCTCCGCAAAGCCCCGGACATCCTCGTTCTGCGACTTCGTCAGGGCCAGATTGCTCGATTCAATCTCGAACGAGTTGCTGACGGCAGCCATCGGCACGA
Organism: Aurantimonas sp. 22II-16-19i; assembly: GCF_002088275.1. Lineage (GTDB taxonomy): Bacteria > Pseudomonadota > Alphaproteobacteria > Rhizobiales > Rhizobiaceae > Jiella. Next base: position 129,167 of record NZ_AQQS01000001.1, on the reverse strand, counting down.
AGTTCGTCGCCGTCTTGACGTTCTGCGGGGCGGGCATCGCCGTCTTGTCGGTGTCCATGGCGCTCTCGCCCATGGCCGCGCCACCGTCGGGAGCCGCCTGGGTCTGGGCATGGGCCGGCGCCGACAGGCCGAGTGCGACGATCGCCGCGATTGTCAGGAACTGGGTTTTCATCGGATGTTTCTCCCTTGAGGTGAGACGGGACCCGGCAGGGCCCGCGCGTCTTCCCTTTCAAGCGGAGAGCGATGAATCCGGTTCCCGATCAAACGCCTAGCCGCGCACCGATGGTCGCGCGCAGGCGCTCGACGATGCAGAGCGGTCGCCGGCCCGGCGCTTGCGTTCGGGTCGCGGCCGGGTCCGGCCCCCGGGCTCACTCCATCGGCAGCTCGATGCCGACGAGGTCCGGCGACGTGGCCAGCGGCAGTTCGCGCTTCTGGTCCGGTCCGATGCGCCGTGACCGCGAGCGCGGCTCGAGCGTCTGCACCTCGCCGGTCTCGATCGCCCGCTCGATCGCCGCGAGGACGAGCATGTCGAGAAGGCCTTCCTCGCCGTCCGGCTCGGGATCGCGCCCTTCGAGGATGCAGGCGGAGAAATACTCCGTCTCGCCGGCGAACTGGTCGACCACCGCCGTCTCGCGCCGGGTCGTTTCGTCGCCTCTGGTGAGTTCGCAGGTGATCGCGGTGCCCTCGCCGAAGCCGAAGGCGGGCGAGACGTTCATCGTCCCTTCCGTGCCGACGAGGTAGAACTGGTCGACGCTCTCGGAGGAATAGGAGAGGGTGAAGCTCGCCTGCCGGCCTTCGGTGAAGGTCAAGATGACGCTGACGGTATCGTCGCAACCGAGATCTCTGTCGGTCCGCGAGGCGAAGGCCATGACCGCGATCGGCTCCGCCTCGAACAGGTTGCGCACGGCATTGATCGGATAGGTGCCCATGTCCGGCACCGGGCCGGCCCAATAGCCGCTGGTGGCCCGGTGGTTCGACGCCTTGACCATCTGGGCGAAGGTCGAGGTGAACAAGCGCGGCTTGCCGATCTCGCCCTTGCGGACGGCCTCGACCATGGCGATCGTGCCCGGTTCGCAATGCAGGCGGTAGGCGATCATCAGCTTCGCCCCGGAGGCCTTCGCCGCCGCGGCAATCGCCTCGGCGTCCTCGACGCTTGCCTCCATCGGCTTTTCGAGGAGGACGTGGATGCCCGCCTTCAGGGCCGGCTCGGCGAATTCCCGGTGCCGGAAGTTCGGCGTCGCGACATAGACCGCATCGACCGTGCCGCTCGCCAGCATCGCCTCGTATTCGTCATAGCCGTAGACATCGAGGCCGTAGCGCTTCGCCAGTTCCTCGCCCTTCTGCCTGTCGCCGGTGACGATGGCGGTCATCAGCGAATTGGAGGTCTGGCCGACGCCCGGCATGAAGGCGGCCTGGGAGATCCAGCCGCCACCGACGACGGCATAGCGGATCTTTCCTTCGAGGCTCGGCATGACGGCATAGCGGATCTTTCCTTCGAGGCTCGGCATGGATGTGCTCCTGTTTCCGGGAAATGGCGCAAGGGACATTATGCTCGTCCGCGGCCGAAAAACGGTTTGGCGCCCACTCGCCGGGCGGTCGGCTCACATGATAAGGCGGAGCAGAAAAGCGAACAGCCGGCGGCGGAAAGAATTCCCGGATCGGCGAGCGAGGGAGGCAGACGATGAACGGTCCGAAATTCGAGACGCTGGCGATCCATGCGGGGGCGCAGCCCGACCCGTCGACGGGGGCGCGCGCGACCCCGATCTACCAGACCACCTCCTTCGTCTTCGACGACGTCGACCATGCCGCCTCGCTGTTCGGCCTCCAGCAGTTCGGCAACATCTACACCCGCATCATGAATCCCACCCAGGCGGTGCTGGAGGAGCGGGTCGCCGCCTTGGAAGGCGGCACGGCAGCGCTCGCCGTCGCCTCGGGACACGCCGCCCAGCTGATCGTCTTCCAGGCATTGATGCGCCCCGGCGAGGAGTTCATCGCCTCGCGCAAGCTCTATGGCGGCTCGATCAACCAGTTCGGCCACGCCTTCAAGTCCTTCGACTGGACCGTGAAGTGGGCCGATCCGTTCGACCCGTCGAGCTTCGAAGCCCAGATCACCGAGAAGACCAAGGCGATCTTCATCGAATCGATCGCCAATCCCGGCGGCGTCGTCCTCGACATCGCGGCGATCGCCGAGGTGGCGCATCGCCACAAGCTGCCGCTGATCGTCGACAACACCATGGCGACGCCGTATCTGTGCAAGCCTTTCGAGCACGGCGCCGACATCGTCGTCCATTCGCTGACGAAGTTCATGGGCGGCCATGGCAACTCGATGGGCGGTGCCATCGTCGACGGTGGCACCTTCGACTGGTCGGCCGACGATCGCTACCCGATGCTGTCGGAGCCGCGGCCGGAATATAGCGGCATCGTCCTGCACGAGACCTTCGGAAATTTCGCCTTCGCCATCGCCTGCCGGGTGCTCGGCCTGCGCGATCTGGGACCGGCGATCTCGCCCTTCAACGCCTTCATGATCCTCACCGGCATCGAGACGCTGCCGCTGAGGATGCAGCGCCACTGCGACAACGCCTTGAAGGTCGCCGAGCATCTGAAGGGCCACGACAAGGTCGCCTGGGTGTCCTATGCGGGCCTGCCCGACGATCCGGGCCATCAGCGCATGCAGACCTACTGCCCGAAGGGCGCCGGCGCCGTCTTCACCTTCGGGCTGAAGGGCGGCTACGATTCGGGCGTGAAGTTCGTCGAGGCGCTGGAGCTGTTCTCGCATCTCGCCAACATCGGCGACACCCGCTCGCTGGTCATCCATCCGGCCTCCACCACCCATCGCCAGCTGGCCGACGATCAGAAGGTCGCCGCCGGCGCCGGCCCGGACGTGGTGCGGCTGTCCATCGGCATCGAGGAAGTCTCCGACATCATCGCCGATCTCGACCAGGCGCTGGCGAAAGCCTGAGCTTCGGCCGCAGCTTTCTCCCGAGCCACGGGTGGGGCGCCGCAGGCCCCGCCCTTTGAACAACCCTGCCATGCGGGAACGAGCGCGACTGCCGGGCATTTCCGCCCGTCCGTCGGCCGCCGGAACAAGCGTTCCGCGGCTTGCAGCGGACGAAGGCAGCAAGGAGCCCGCATGAGTGATCGTCTCATCCGTTTCGACAAGGCGGCCATGGAGCCCGAGACCGGCGCGCCGGACAAGGCGAAGGTCAGAAGCGGCCGCCCGACCCAGAAGACCTGGAACTTCGAGGACGACGGCAACGGCCTTTTCGCCGGCATCTGGGAGTCTTCCGCCGGCGAATGGGACGTCGAATATACCGAGTGGGAGTTCTTCCACATCCTCGAGGGCGTTTCGGTGCTGACCGAGGAGGGCGGCGAGCCGGTCAAGCTGACGGCCGGCGACAGCTTCGTCATCCGCCCCGGCTTCAAGGGCCGCTGGCGCGTCGTCGAGCCGACGAAGAAGCACTACGTGGTGAAGGTGTGATCTTTGGGATCAAGCGAGGGCAACTTCGTCCTCGTCTTCGGCGGTCTCCGGCACGGCCATGACAGCAACAAGAGCGTGCTGGCTGAACTTTTCATAGGCCGCTTTCAGCTTGTTCGCATAGAAGACGGCTTGTCCGGGTCCATTGTAAATTTTGGCAAAATCCAGCCATCGATGTGCGCGCAGATCATCATCGATTCCGCGGGACTGGATGAATTTCAACATCGCAACTAATTGTTGGCGTTCGCCTTTTTTGAAATCTTCGACCATGCTGATCACCCCAGCGTAACCACAGACAGCATAGTTGAACCCCATCATCTGTGGCAGCCCCCATGAGGCCGATCGCAGCGCCATCGTAATATTGATATTCATGGCTGTCGCGAGTTGCTGATATCGCTCGTCTGCCGATTTGGGGTAGGGTTTGGTCTTCCACTTCTTGTAGGCAACACCCGCCTGCACTGCCGCATCACGTTCCATTCCAGGTCCGAGTTGTCTATAAAAAACATGCGGTTCGAAGAGAATCTTCAGCCGATTGTCGGGAAAGAATCCTCTTCCCGCGGCTTCAACTTCAACGACAGCCCTGATTTCCGCGACGCCGGTCTTCAGGAAATTGGCGGCGTCTTGATAATCCGCGCTTGTCAGTCGGATGCCCGTCCCAACGAAATTCATGACGATCACTCCAAGATACCGCAAGGGAATGCTGGGATGATTACATGACGATATGCCTAAAAACAACAGCTGCGAGTTTTTCAATCGAGTGATCGTCGAAGTTACGGCATCAGGTCAGATCGCGCCGCCCGCTGGCGTCACCTCCAGCCTTTCCAGCCCATGGAAATGCCAGGAGTCCCGATAGCGGGGCGCGCCGGCGAGCGCGAGACCGGGACAGCGGGCGAACAGCCGCTCCAGCGCGATCCTCAGTTCGAGCCTTGCGAGTGGCGCGCCGATGCAGAAGTGGATGCCGCCGCCGAAGGAGGTGACGGTCCTCGCGCCCTTGTCCAGAAAGCGCCGCGGCATGAAGCGGTCCGGCTCGGCATAGGCGGCCGGGTCGCGATTGGCGGCGGCGAGGAGCAGCGCCACCTTGTCGCCGCGGGCAAGCGTCACGCCGCCCGGCAGATCGAGCGGTTCCAGAGCGTAGCGTTCGAAGAGATGCAGCGGCGGATCGAACCGCAGCGTCTCTTCCACCGTCGCCTCGCTCGTCCGGTCGTCGCGAAACAGCGATGCCGGCGCCTCGCCACATTCGAGAATGGTCTTCGCGCCATTGCCGATCTGATGGACCGTCGCCTCGTGGCCGGCATTGAGCAGCAGCACCAGGAGGGAGACCATCTCGTCGCGGTCGAGCCGCCCCGCTTCGTCTTCGGCCGCGATCAGGGCGCAGACGAGGTCGTCGGCAGGGGACCGGCGCTTCGCCGCGATGACGTCCCGCAGGAAGGCGGCGAAGTCTTCGGAGGCGGCATTGGCCGCGTCCTCGCTCTCTCGCGTCCGGCCGGGCGTATACATCGCCACCATGCGATGCGACCAGTCGAGGAGGTTGCCGGCCGAGGACATCGGCACGCCGATCAGGTCGGCGATCACGCGCACCGGCAGCGGCACGGCGAAGTCGGCGATCAGGTCGACCGTCGCCCGGCCCTCGAAGCCGTCGATCAGTTCGTCGGCCAGGGCTCCGATCTTCGGCGCGAGCCGTTCGATCCGGCGTGCGACGAAGGCCCTGGTCAGGAGCGAGCGCAGCCGGGTGTGGGTCGGCGGCTCGAGTTCGAGGAGGGAATGGGCCTCCAGCCCGTAGAAGGCGCGAAGATGGCCGGGCTTGCGGGAGAAATCCGGGCGCCCTTGCGGGTTCTCGGCGACGATCCGGCCGAAGCGGCGATCCTTGAGAATGGAAGACACGAGGTCGTGCCGGGCGATCGCCCATCCGTCGACGCGGTCCCAGCGGGCGATGCCGCCGGCCTCGTTGAGGGCCGCATAGGCGGGATAGGGGTTCTCGAAGAACCGCCGATCACGCGGGTCGAGCTCCAGCCGTCCGGCGGCGAGGCGGAAGCTGTCGGGCAAAGCGGGGGTGCTGGTACTGCTGCTCATGCCGTTCCATCGCGCCATGCGGGCGCGAAATCAACGGGGGACATGGCCTCGGCGGGTCGTCAGCAGGAGCCCCGCAGATGCACCTGCCGCCAACTCGTGGCTTGGTCGCGGACCTTCACCGTCACCTGCCTTGTGCCGTATTCCGGGGGCAAGATCCGCGCGATCCGGCGCTCCGGCTCGATCACCGCCCATTCGCGCACGGTCTCGTAGCGCGGCGCGACGACGTAGCGCTCGACCGAAGCCGGGCGCACAAGCACCTTTTCCCGCGTCACGCCGTAACGCGCCGGGATGACCTCGGTCCATTGGCGGCCGGGCTCGACCACCATCTTGCGATGCACGACCCCGTAGCGCGGCGGAACGGCGACGCGGCAATAGACCCGCTTGCCGTCGATGATCCGCCATTCCCAGCGCTCGCCGCCGGGATCGACCACGACCCGCTGCTCGACGGTCCGCGTGACCGGCGGTATCGAGCGGTGGATCAGGCGCGCCGGCTCCAGCACCACCTGCTTTTCGACGAAGCGATACTCGGCCGGAACGCTCGTTTCCGACACGCCGCCCGGCGCGACGAGCACTTCGCGGGTGCTCCAGCCGTAGCGGGCGGGAACGACGTCATAGACCGTCTCCGCCGGGCGCAGGATGACCGTCTCCTCCCGGGTCGCGTAGGCCGCAGGCTCGGAAACCGGCTGATAGCAGGCGACCGTGCGGCCACCAGCGCTGGCCGGGCTGACGGCGATTGCGAAGCTGCTTGCAGCGCTGAGGAAGGACAGCAACAGTCTTGCCGGCATGACATCATCCTTATGAATTCGTCATGCAGACAATAGAATAATCGACAGAAAGTGTACCGAAGTCTCGTCGCTATTTCGCAACACGGTTAAACCAGAAAAATCGAGTCAAATACGCGTGATCGCCGTGCATCGCCGAGCCTGGGCGGACGGCGGCTGTCCGGTGCTGGTCGCACAGGGGATCCGGCAAGGTCGCCGCCGCAAGGACGCTGCGGATCGGACCTCGCTCTTCGGAAGCCGCCCCGGGAGATGTCGCCCCGGGGCCGGCATCGCCTCAGGCGTTCTCGCGGCCGGTGCGGCGCACGCCGAACATCCACTCGCGCCAGTTCATCTTGTCGCCGTAGCGCTCGAACAGCCGTGAGTCCTTGTGTTCGGCGAACAGCGCCCAGTTCAAGACGGCGACGAAGGTGACGCCGCCGATCGTGTTGCCGAGAAGGACCGGCAGCACGAAGTCCGGCAGCAGCGGCAGGAGGTCGACGTCGCTCTCGCGGAAGGCCAGGAAGAACACTTCCACCGACGAAGTGATGACGTGGTAAAATCCACCGACGCCGACGAAATACATCAGGATCCAGACCACGAGGAGGCGTGAGACGGTGTCCTTGCAGGCATGGACGAGCCAGACCATGGCGGCGACGATCCAGCCTGCGATGATCGCTTTGGAGAAGACGTCGAACCATCCCGCCTCATGGGCGTGGCGCCCGATCTCGATGGCCTTTGCCAGGCGGGGCGGATTGAGGACGTCGAAATAGGCCAGCAGCGCTGCCACCGCGACGGCGCCGGTCATGTTAGCGATGAGCACGACGAGCCAGAGGCGCATCAGGTTGGCGGCGCTGGCGAGCTTGGTGAGGACGAGGACGACCGGCGTCAGGGTGTTTTCCGTGAACAGCTGGTAGCGGCCGAGGACGATGATCAGGAACCCCACCGGATAGAGAAGGTTGCCGACGACGCCGGGTGTCGCTTCCTGTGCCGATTCGGCAAAGACGACGCGGGCGAGGAAGGTCAGCCCGAGGGCGCCGCCCGCGCCGACGCCGCTCCAGAAGAGGTAGCGGTTCGACGCTTCGAGCTCGTGGTCGGCGGCGGAGAGGACGCGGGCGAAGATCTCCTCGAAGGAGAAGAAATCGCGGATGGTGGAGCCTTCCGAAGGCGCATTGTGGAGGGATTCCTCGGGGTCCTTGCGGGACTTCTGCTCCTTGTCCTCGTCTTCGGTCAGATCTTCACGATCGGTTTTCGCCTCGCGCGCCATCGATGCCTTCCACGCCTGACGTTCCGGAATGGCCCGGGGGAGCAACCGTCGGCTCCGAATGAAGGATAGGGTGGCAAGGCGCTGAAAGAATACGTCCAATCCCCACTGGCTTGCATTTTGTCGGGGCGACCGGCGAGGCGGGTTCACCCGTCCTTAACCACGCGGGTGCGATCATCTCGCTTCGGAGGCCGCCATGCACACGATCCAGAAGCGCAAATCCTTTCTCGGCAAGCTGATCGTCCCGGCGATGACGTCGGCGGTGCTCGCCTATTTCGTGCTGCACGCCAAGACCGGCCAATACGGTAGCGAGGCGAAGGTCGCCTTCGCCCGGCAGCTGGCGGAGCGCAACGCGGAATATGCCGAACTCCTCGCCCAGCGCGAGGCGATCGAGCGGCGCGTCCGGGCGATGAAGGACGGAACCCTCGAGAAGGACATGATCGACGAAAACGCCCGCCGGGCGCTCAATGTCGCCCGCGAGGACGAGATCGTCATCCTTCGCTGACTGCCCCTGCATGTCCCGGCTTGCCGCTGCATATGGCGGATCGCCGCTGGCGGCAGCCTTGCCGCGGCGGATTCGGGCGTGGAGCGGCGCCTGACGGTGCATCGCCCCTGGTTTGCGGGCTGGCAGCGAGTTTGTCGTCTCCCGCTGTCGGCCACGCCGGCGCCGGTGAGGATGGGATATTTCCAGGAAGCGCGCGGCTCGTCCGGGGCCGGGTGCATCGCGAGCCGGCGGCGAACCGGCGACAGACTCTCCCGGCGGGCGGGCGGGTCGTGTCGAGGCGCTGCAGTAGCCGGGGACCTGTCCCGAGAAAGGCCGCGCGATCTTGGTGGGGCTGCCGGTCGACCGCATCGGGATCGAGACCGGCGGTGCGACAGACGCCATGGAAGGCGCAAGCAAACACTCGAATTAACCGACTTCCGGTTAATTCGCGCTTACGACGATCGTTTTACCGGAATCCGGTTAAAACATCTCGATCGGCTTGAAGCGTAGGGGTGCTCCAATATACTGAGCCTCTAACAAGAGACGTGGAACGCCAGAGCCACGGGTCAAGACAAGGGAGTCGTCATGGTCGCCAGGTCGCGCAAGTCTGCCTCCAATTCGTCCGCCGACAAGGGTGGCAAGTCGGAATCGGCGAGTTCCGGCGCGGCCAATTCGGCCCAGGAAATCGTCCGGACCCTCGAGCATTTCGACGCGCCGGCGCCGGCCAAGTTCGGCAAGGACGACGAGATCCGCGCCTATCGCGACATGCTGCTGATCCGCCGCTTCGAGGAGAAGGCTGGCCAGCTCTACGGCATGGGCTTCATCGGCGGCTTCTGCCACCTCTATATCGGCCAGGAGGCCGTCGTCGTCGGCATGCAGATGGCGATGAAGGAGGGCGACCAGGTCGTCACCGGCTACCGTGACCATGGCCACATGCTGGCCACCGGCATGGAAGCGCGCGGCGTGATGGCCGAGCTGACCGGTCGCCGCTCGGGCTATTCGCGCGGCAAGGGCGGCTCGATGCACATGTTCTCCAAGGAGAAGAAGTTCTTCGGCGGCCATGGCATCGTCGGCGCCCAGGTGCCGATCGGAACCGGTCTCGCCTTCTCCAACAAATACGATGGCACCGATGCCATCGCGATCACCTATTACGGCGACGGCGCGGCCAACCAGGGCCAGGTCTACGAGAGCTTCAACATGGCCTCGCTGTGGAAGCTGCCGGTGGTCTACGTCGTCGAGAACAACCGCTACGCCATGGGCACCTCGGTCAACCGCGCCTCGGCCGAGACCGATTTCTCCCATCGCGGCCTGTCCTTCAAGATCCCCGGCTTCCAGGTCGACGGCATGGACGTGCGGGCGGTGAAGGCGGCGGGCGATCTCGCTGCCGAGCATTGCCGCTCCGGCGAGGGTCCGATCATCCTCGAGATGATGACCTATCGCTATCGCGGCCACTCGATGTCCGACCCGGCAAAGTACCGCTCCCGCGACGAAGTGCAGAAGATGCGGTCGGAATCCGATCCGATCGAGCAGGTGAAGAAGCGCCTCACCGGCGATCACGGCATGTCGGAGGACGACGTGAAGGCGATCGACAAGGAGGTCCGCGACATCGTCGCCGATGCCGCCGACTTCGCCCAGAACGATCCCGAGCCCGATCCGTCCGAGCTGTGGACCGACGTCTATGCCGACGTCATCCCGCAGGCGGCGGAGTAGGCGGCCTCGATTGCCGGCGGTGCGGCTGCCGGCAGGTTCCGAGGCGGCGGCGCTGCCGCAGGTCGCGCCGTTCCGTTCGCCCAGTCCATCAATTCCGGCGGTCCGGCCGTTTCGATGCCGGGGCAATCCGCCCAAAAGACCCGCTTATCAGGAGGAAACACCTTCATGCCGACTGAAATCCTGATGCCGGCGCTGTCCCCGACCATGGAGGAGGGGACGCTCGCCAAATGGGTCAAGAAGGTCGGCGACGCCGTCGCCCCGGGCGACGTCATCGCCGAGATCGAGACCGACAAGGCCACGATGGAAGTCGAGGCCGTCGACGAGGGCACGCTCGGCAGGATCCTCGTCGAGGAGGGCTCCGAGGGCGTCAAGGTCAACACCCCCATCGCCATCCTCCTCGCCGAGGGCGAGGACGAGAGCGCGATGGAGAACGGCGCCGACAAGCAGTCGCGCGGTGCGCCGGCCTCGGCCGCCGAGGACACGTCGGCGACCCGCGAGACCGACGAGAAGCAGTCGTCGAGGGGCTCGGAACCCTCGGGCGGCGACGATGTCGCGGACATGGCGGCCCGCCGCGTGCCGGCGGAGGGCAAGACCCATCCCGACCCGCAGGATCCCGAGGGCGATCTCGCCCAGGAGATCCCCGAGGGAACCGAAATGGTCTCGATCACCGTCCGCGAAGCGCTGCGCGACGCCATGGCCGAGGAGATGCGCCGCGACGAGAAGGTCTTCGTCATGGGCGAGGAGGTCGCCGAGTACCAGGGCGCCTACAAGATCACGCAAGGGCTGCTCGACGAGTTCGGCGCACGCCGCGTCGTCGACACGCCGATCACCGAGCACGGCTTTGCCGGCCTCGGCGTCGGCGCGGCCTTCGGCGGCCTGAAGCCGATCGTCGAGTTCATGACCTTCAACTTCGCCATGCAGGCGATCGACCAGATCATCAATTCGGCGGCCAAGACGCTCTACATGGCCGGCGGCCAGATGGGCTGCCCGATCGTGTTCCGCGGGCCGAACGGCGCCGCTGCCCGCGTCGCCGCCCAGCACAGCCAGGACTATGCCGCCTGGTACAGCCACGTGCCGGGCCTGAAGGTGGTCCAGCCCTACACGGCGGCCGACTACAAGGGCCTGCTCAAGTCTGCGATCCGCGATCCGAACCCGGTGATCTTCCTCGAGAACGAGATCCTCTACGGCCACTCCTTCGAGATCCCGGAGCTCGACGACTGGACGGTCCCGATCGGCAAGGCCCGCATCCACCGCAAGGGCACGGACGTCACCATCGTCTCCTTCGGCATCGGCATGACCTATGCGGTCAAGGCCGCCGAGGAACTGGCCAAGGAAGGGATCGAGGCCGAGGTGATCGACCTTCGCACCATCCGGCCGATGGACATGGACACCGTCATCCGCTCGGTGAAGAAGACCAACCGTTGCGTCACCGTCGAGGAGGGCTATCCGCAGAGCTCCGTCGGCGCCCACATCGCCTCGGAGATCATGGTCCACGCCTTCGACTATCTCGACGCCCCCGTCCTGAAGATCGCCGGCAAGGACGTGCCGATGCCCTATGCGGCGAATCTCGAGAAGCTGGCGCTGCCGTCGGTCAAGGAAGTGATCGACGCGGTGAAGGCCGTCACCTATCGGAACTGACCGGAGAGGAACGCCACCAGGATGACGCCCGAGGGCTCGCCAGATCTGAACGCGGAAGGCACGCTCGTCCTGACAAGGGACGTGCGCCGCCCGCGCGAGCATGTCTGGCGCTGCCTGACCCAGCCGGACTGTTTCAAGCTGTGGTGGCGGGAGAACCTCGAATTCGAGGCACAGCTCGGCGGCCGCTTCGTCGAACCCTGGATCGACCCGTCAGGCCGGGAGCGTGTGACGCGCGCCGAGGTGACGGCGTTTCATCCGCCGGAAGGCTTCGTCATGGTCTGGGCCGACGAGGACTGGGAGTTCGACACCGTCGTCTCGGTGACGCTGACGCCGATCGACACCGGCACGCGGGTGACGATCGAACATCAGGGCTGGGAAAAGGCGGCGGAACCCGACCGCGCAACCTATCTCCTCGATCATCAGGCCGGCTGGGATCGTCATCTGGGCAATCTCGCGGCCTTCGCCGAGGATCTCGACCTCGATGACGGAGCGAGCGCGGGTGGCGGGGTCAGGCATTGAGAAGAGGCGCGCATGACCACCGCTGAACAGCTTGCCCAGTCTGGTCCGACGCCGGCGACCTATGCCGATCTCGAGGCCGTGCACCCCCATATGGTCGCCGAACTCATCGATGGCGCTCTGGTGACCCACCCGCGCCCGGCTCCGAAGCACGCGGCGGCGGCTTCCTATCTCGGCGGCGAGATCCTCGACGCCTTCGGCCGGGGGCGCTCCGGACCCGGCGGATGGATCATCGTCGCCGAACCTGAGATTCACCTCGGTCGGCAGGTCGTCGTCCCGGACATTGCCGGGTGGCGCAGGGAGAGGTTACCGTCCTTGCCCGCGACTGCTTACTTCGACACGGCGCCCGACTGGATATGTGAAGTGCTCTCGCCATCCACGGAGCGCTACGACCGCGGGATCAAGCGGCGCATCTATGCGAGGGCTGGCGTCGGCCACATGTGGATCCTCGATCCCCGCGCCGAATTCCTCGAGACCTTCATTCTCGCCGATGGCCGCTGGCTCGTCGGCCCGACCTTCGACAACGAGACCGAAGTATCCGCCGAACCCTTCGACGCGATCTCGTTTCCGCTGACCATCCTGTGGCCGCTCGATGCGGCTTCCGCCAATCTAGACGACACCCAAAACGCGCAGTAAGACGCTTTCGGAGACGCCCACATGCCGATCAACGTCACCATGCCCGCCCTGTCTCCGACGATGGAAGAGGGCAATCTCGCCAAATGGCTGGTCAAGGAGGGCGACCAGGTCTCGGCCGGCGACATCATCGCCGAGATCGAGACCGACAAGGCGACCATGGAAGTGGAAGCCGTCGACGAGGGCAAGGTCGCGAAGATCGTGGTCCCCGCCGGTACCGAGGGCGTCAAGGTCAATGCGGTGATCGCCATTCTCGCCGCCGACGGCGAGGATGTTTCCGAGGCGGCCGAAGGTGGCGGCAAGGCCTCCGCCGGCGACGACAAGGGCGGCGCGATGGCGCCGGATCCGAAGGCCGATGCCGCGACGACCGGCTCGACCGAGGCGGCGAAGCAGCCCGAGATGCGCGGCGACAGCCGCGCGACCGGCGAGGAAGCTGGAAACGGCGCGGCCTCGTCCAGGCAAGGTTCGGCATCGAGTGGCGAGACGGGCGGCCGGGTCTTCGCCTCGCCGCTCGCTCGCCGGCTGGCTAAGGACGCCGGCGTCGACCTTGCCGCGGTCTCAGGTAGCGGTCCGCACGGCCGTGTCGTGAAGGCGGATATCGAGGCGGCGAAGAAGGATGGCGGCGCCGCGAAGGCCGCACCGGAAAAGGCTGCGCCGGGCAAGGCCGCCGAGCCGAAGGCGCCCGAGGCGGCGCCTGCCGCAGCGCCGATCGCCAAGGCCGCCAGCGACGAGTCCATCCTGAAGCTCTTCCCCGAGGGCTCCTACGAAAAGATCCCCCACGACGGCATGCGCAAGACTATCGCCAAGCGCCTCGTCGAGGCCAAGCAGACCGTCCCGCATTTCTATCTGACGCTCGACTGCGAGATCGACGCGCTGCTGGCGCTGAGAAAGCAGCTCAACGACGCGGCGCCCATGGTGAAGGGCGAAGCCGGCGACCGTCCCGCCTACAAGCTGTCCGTCAACGACATGATCATCAAGGCCCATGCGCTGGCGCTCAAGGCCGTGCCGATGGCCAACGCCTCCTGGACCGAGGGCGGCATGCTGATCCACAAGCATGCCGACGTCGGCGTCGCGGTCGCGATCGAGGGCGGGCTGATCACGCCGATCATCCGCCGGGCCGAGGAAAAGACCCTGTCGACCATCTCCAACGAGATGAAGGACCTCGCCAAGCGCGCCCGGTCCCGCAAGCTGAAGCCCGACGAGTATCAGGGCGGCACGAGCGCCGTGTCCAATCTCGGCATGTTCGGCATCAAGGACTTCTCCGCCGTCATCAACCCGCCCCATGCGACGATCCTCGCCGTCGGCTCGGGCGACCAGCGCGCGGTGGTGAAGGGCGGCGCCGTGACCGTCGCAACGGTGATGACGGTGACGCTGTCGACCGACCACCGGGCGGTGGACGGCGTCCTCGGCGCCGAGCTGATCGCCGCCTTCAAGAACTTCATCGAAAACCCGATGTCGATGCTGGTCTGAGGGCGGGCTCATGAAAACCGTCCTCGCCTTCGGCGACTCGCTGACCTGGGGCTACAATCCCGAAAACGGCCTGCGGCATGAGTTCTTCGACCGCTGGCCGAACGTCGTCGCGAAAGCCCTCGGCCACGGCGTCCGGGTGATATCCGAGGGGCTGAATGGCCGCACCACGGCCTTCGACGACCACATGGTGATGGCCGAGCGCAACGGCGTGAAGACCCTGCCGACGCTGCTCGACAGCCACCAGCCGCTCGATCTCGTGGTCATCATGCTCGGCACCAACGACCTGAAGCGCCACACCGGCGGCGGCCGGGTGTTCGAGAGCCGGCAGGGGCTGGAGCGGCTGGTCGAGATCGTCCAGTGCTTCCCCTATCAGCGCGGCTACGACGCGCCGAAGCTGCTGCTCGTCGCGCCGCCGCACTTCACCTCGACGATGGAGCCGGACTTCTCGCTGCTGTTCGGCCACGCGGTGGAGGAGTCCCAGCATTTCCGCTCGGCGGTGACCAAGGTCGCCGAGGAGTACGGCTGCGCGATGTTCGACGCCGCCGAGGTCTGCGAGGCCTCGTGCCTCGACGGCGTGCATCTGACGGCGGAGCACAGCCGCGCCCTCGGCGAGGCGCTGGTCGAGCCGATCAAGGCGCTGCTCGGCTGAGCCGGGCGACGCCAATCCGATAAGAGCGGCGCCCCGAGAGCGCCCAGACAGACGATCCGCGGAGAGACGACCCATGGCTGACACCTACGACATCCTGGTCATCGGCGGCGGGCCGGGCGGCTACGTCGCCGCGATCCGCGCCGCGCAGCTGGGCTTCAAGACCGCCGTCGTCGAGCGCGAGCATCTCGGCGGCATCTGCCTCAACTGGGGTTGCATCCCGACCAAGGCGCTCCTGCGCTCGGCCGAAATCTTCCATTATGCGGAGAACGCGAAGAACTACGGCCTGACGATCGAGAAGCCGAGCTTCGAGATGGAGGCGGTGGTCAAGCGCTCGCGCCAGGTTTCGGGGCAGCTCGCCGGCGGCGTCGGCTATCTGATGAAGAAGAACAAGATCGACGTCATCTGGGGCGAGGCGAAGATCACCAAGGCCGGCAAGGGTGGTCCTGTCGAGGTCACCGTCGGCAAGATGAAGAAGCCCGTCGTCGAGCCGCAGAACCCGGTGCCGAAGGGAACGCTGGGCGAGGGGACCTACAAGGCCAAGCACGTCATCGTCGCGACGGGCGCCCGGCCGCGGGTGCTTCCGGGCATCGAGCCCGACGGCGACCGGATCTGGACCTATTTCGAGGCGATGAAGCCGAAGGCGATGCCCAAGAGCCTGATCGTCATGGGCTCCGGCGCCATCGGCATCGAGTTCGCGTCCTTCTACCGGACGATGGGCGCCGAGGTGACGGTCGTCGAGCTCCTGCCGCAGATCATGCCGGTGGAGGACGCCGAGATCGCCAAGCTCGCCCGCAAGCAGTTCGAGAAGCAGGGGATGAAGATCCTCACCGACGCCAAGGTGGCGAAGGTCGAGAAGGGCGGCGGGGGGGTTTCCGTCACCGTCGAGACCAAGGATGGGACGTCGCAGACGCTGAAGGCCGAGCGGCTGATCTCCGCCGTCGGCGTCATGG
Organism: Aurantimonas sp. 22II-16-19i; assembly: GCF_002088275.1. Lineage (GTDB taxonomy): Bacteria > Pseudomonadota > Alphaproteobacteria > Rhizobiales > Rhizobiaceae > Jiella. Next base: position 113,550 of record NZ_AQQS01000001.1, on the reverse strand, counting down.
GCAACACCGAGGGCCTCGGCCTGGAAGAGATCGGCGTCGAGATCGAGCGCGGCATCGTCAAGATCGACGGCTACGGCAAGACCAATGTCGAGGGCGTCTATGCCATCGGCGACGTCGCCGGCCCGCCGATGCTCGCCCACAAGGCCGAGCACGAGGGCACGATCTGCGTCGAGAAGATCAAGGGCCTCGACGTCCATCCGATGAAGAAGACCGAGATCCCCGGCTGCACCTATTGCCAGCCGCAGGTGGCCTCGGTCGGCCTGACGGAGGCGAAGGCCAAGGAGGCCGGCCACGAGGTCAAGGTCGGGCGCTTCACCTTCAACGGCAACGGCAAGGCCATCGCGCTCGGCGAGCCTGAGGGCCTGGTGAAGACGATCTTCGACGCCAGGACCGGCCAGCTCCTCGGCGCTCACATGGTGGGCGCTGAGGTGACCGAGCTGATCCAGGGCTTCGTCATCGCCATGGGCCTCGAGACCACCGAGGAAGAGCTCATGCACACCTGCTTCCCGCATCCGACCCTGTCGGAAATGATGCACGAAAGCGTCCTCGACGCGTATGGGCGCGTGATCCACATGTGACGAGGTGTGGGGTCTGGCAGAGACGAGGCAGCATTTGCCGCTTCAGGGGGCAGAAAAGAGTCCGCTGCCTCTTGCCGGAAGGTTGCTGGCGCTAACTATCACGCCACAACCCACCCAGACAAAACCAGGACAGTTCGTATGATCGGTAGTTTTCTTGCAGCAATCATCGTCGGCGGCATCGCCGGCTGGCTGGCCGAGAAGGTGATGAAGAGCGACATGGGCGTGATGATGAACATCATCCTCGGCATCGTCGGCGCCATCATCCTCAGCTTCATCCTGCGTCTCACCGGTATCGGCGGCGGCGCCTCGGCGTCCTTCTCCTTTGCCTATCTCATCACCGGCTTCGTCGGCGCCTGCCTGCTGATCCTGATCGCCCGCGCCGTCCGGCGCTGAGGGTTCACGGGATCCCTGCGTGACGGGCAACCCCGTCATGCAGGAGCCCTCGCGGGTGTCGAAGCCGATTGCATCGCCAAAACCGGAGGCTTAAGTAGGCCCCATGGTCACACTCCTCGACACCCGATCGTCAGACGCCGAGAAGCCCCGGATCCGCCATCCGGAAAAGGCCCACCGTCCGGACGCCCTCGCCAGCCCGCCGAAGCCGGACTGGATCCGCGTCAAGGCGCCGGTCTCGAAGGGCTATTTCGAGACCCGCGAGATCGCCCGCGAGAACCGCCTCGTCACCGTCTGCGAGGAGGCCGGCTGCCCGAACATCGGCGGCTGCTGGGAAAAGAAGCACGCGACCTTCATGATCATGGGCGGCATCTGCACGAGGGCCTGTTCCTTCTGCAACGTCGCTACCGGCATGCCCCATGCGCTGGACCAGAGCGAGCCGGAAAGCGTCGGCCGCGCCGTCGCAAAGATGGGGCTGAACCACGTCGTCGTCACCTCGGTCGACCGTGACGACCTCGCCGATGGCGGGGCGGAGCATTTCGTCCGCACCATCCGGGCCATCCGCGCGGCGGCGCCTGGCACCACGATCGAGATCCTGACACCGGATTTCCTCAGGAAGCCCGGCGCGCTGGAGCGCGTCGTCGAGGCGAAGCCCGATGTCTTCAACCACAATCTCGAGACCGTCCCGTCGAAATATCTGACGGTGCGCCCGGGCGCCCGCTACTTCCATTCGATCCGGCTTCTGCAGCGGGTGAAGGAACTCGACCCGACGATCTTCACCAAGTCCGGCATCATGGTCGGCCTCGGCGAGGAGAGGAACGAGGTGCTGCAGCTGATGGACGACCTTCGCACCGCCGACGTCGACTTCCTCACCATCGGCCAGTATCTCCAGCCGACGAAGAAGCACCACGCGGTGATCCGCTACGTGACGCCGGAGGAGTTCGGCTCCTTCGAGAAGGTGGCGCTGACCAAGGGCTTCCTGGTCGTCGCGGCGAGCCCGCTGACGCGCTCCTCCCACCATGCCGGTGAGGATTTCGAGCGCCTGAAGGCCGCCCGTCTCGCCCGCCAGTCGGCCGCGTAAGCGCTCCATCATGCCGAAGTTCGAAACGACCCGCCCCGTCCGCCACACCGCCGACCAGATGTTCGCCCTCGTCGCGGATGTGGAGAAATATCCCGAGTTCCTGCCGCTCTGCCAGGCGCTGACGATCCGCTCGGAGCGCGAGAAGGAAGGCAGGCGCCTGCTCGTCGCCGACATGACCGTGGCCTACAAGATGATCCGCGAGACCTTCACCTCGCAGGTGTTGCTGAAGCCCGAGGATCGCCGCATCGAGGTGTCCTACGTCAACGGGCCGTTCAAGTTCCTCGACAACCGCTGGGACTTCGTGCCGACCGGCGAGGGCAGCTGCGACGTGAAGTTCTACATCGAATACGAGTTCAAGAGCCGCACCCTCGGCATGCTGATGGGCACGATGTTCGACTTCGCCTTCCGGCGGTTCGCGGTGGCGTTCGAGGAGCGGGCCGACAAGGTCTATGGGTGAGGATGCGCGCGGCGATGGCCCGTGCCGATCCGCGCCTCATGCCAATCGACCGCAGACGGACGGCGCTTCCAGACTCGCGGAGAGCTGTCGGTGTAGCGGTACAACTCCGTCCATGGCGAGTTGCCGGCATACACCCCTGAGCGATGCGGATCGCAGGCCGATAGCGGTCCACCTGTCGGACGGTGCAGGGGAGGCTTGAGCGCGATGAGATCAGCTTCGACCCACATGCCGCTCTATCCGCTTGTTGCCGCATGATCTGTTCCGAAAACCGGTTCCCACTTTTCGGGATCATGCGCTAGCGGGGCAGCGCGATCGCCTCGAAATTCTCGGCCAGACGATGCAGGGCCGAGAGCATTTCCGGTCCGGCCATTGCCCGGCCATGACCCGTCACGATCAGCCGCGGCTCCAGCGCCGCGAGTTTCCGGACGGATTCGGCCGCCGCTATCCAGTCCGGCGTGAAATATCGCGGCGGTCCGTGCATCTCCGGCTCCTGAACGGCCACCTCATAGGCCGATTCCTGGCCGGTCGTGATGATCGCATCGCCCGCCACCAGCGTCCTGTCGGCCTCCCGCCAGAGCGACACATGACCCGGCGTGTGGCCGGGCGTGTGGATCCAGCGCCAGCCGGCAAGGTCGGGAAGGCTGCCGTCGCCGGACAGGACGCGCAGACGCGGCGAGACGTCGATCGGAGAGCGGGGAAACAAGGGGGCGAGCCGGGGCATGATCCCGCCTTCCGCCGCGGTGTCCGGCGCCGGATAGGACTGGTCCCCGGTGAGGAAGGGATGCTCGAGCGGGTGCGCGTAGATCGGTACGTCCCATGCCTCGCTCAACTCCTCGAGGGCGCCGATGTGATCGAAATGGCCGTGGGTCTGGATGATGGCCGATGGACGGGACGAGGCGAAGCGCGACGTCACGGCCGCGACGATCTCCTGCTTTGTGCCGGCGACGCCGGTGTCGATCAGCACCCATCCCCGATCCGGCGCATCAGCGGGTCCGATGAACGCGACATTGACGATCCCGGCCCGCAGATAGGCGAGATCCGGCAGCACCTCGCGGACATGCGCCGGATCGATCGTCTCTGGAGCGCGGGCGCTTTCGGGGAGCGGGAGCTGGACGGCCATCTCGTTTCCTGTCGCGTGAGATCCTCGGATCAGCGCAACGGACGGCTCGCACGATCGCTCCTTCGGAGCCTGGACGGTTTTCGTGCGCATCTAACGAACCGGACAGCTCGCGCCGGATCGCGATCCGTCCTTCCGGGCTCAATCCGGGGATCCATCCTCACGAGGCTCCACCGCCCCGGCCAGCATCTCCAGTGCCACCACCACCGAGGCCGTGCGGATGCCCGCCCGCCCGAGATCCCCGAACCGCTCCTCGCGATGCACGGTCCCGCCCGGCCCCGCACAGGCGAAATGCACCAGCCCGACCGGCTTTTCCGCCGAGCCGCCGCCGGGGCCGGCGATGCCGGTGATCGAGACGGCAACGGTGACGCCTGCCTGCTTTCGCGCGCCCTCGGCCATCTGCCGGGCGACCGTCTCCGAAACCGCGCCATGGGCGTCGAGCGCCGCCGGATCGACGCCGACGAGGTCGATCTTCGCCTGGTTGGAATAGGTGACGAAGCCGCGGTCGAGGACGGCGGAGGAGCCGGCGATATCGGTGATCGCTGCGGCGACGAGCCCGCCGGTGCAGGATTCGGCGGTGGCGAGCGTCCAGCCGGCTTGCGTGTAGCGGGCGACGACCAGCCGGGCGAGGGCGGCGATGTCGGCCTTGCCATCCTCACCGAGGCCGGCGTGGGCTGGCTCACCGGGGCCGAGGCCGAGGCCGGGGCCGGGATCAGGCGCGTCGGCGCTCATTGCGTCTCTCCATAGGCCACCGAGGCCGTGGCGATCGCCGCGATGCCCTCTCTGCGGCCGACGAAGCCGATCGTCTCGTTGGTCGTCGCCTTCACCGACACCCGGTCGAGCGACAGCCCGGTCATCTTTGCGATGGCCTCGCGCATCGCCTCGCGGTGCGGCGCGATCTTCGGGGCCTCGCAGATCAGCGAGATGTCCGCATTCATGATCCGCCCACCCTTGGCCGCGACGATCTCCACCGCCTTTTCGACGAAGATGTGCGAGGCCGCGCCCTTCCATTGCGGGTCGCTCGGCGGGAAGTGATCGCCGATGTCGCCGGCGCCGCAGGTGGCGAGCAGGGCGTCGGTGAGGGCGTGGAGGCCGACATCGGCGTCGGAATGGCCGTCGAGCCGCTGGTCGTGGGCGATCCGGACGCCGCAGAGCGTCACGTGGTCGCCGGGGACGAGACGATGCACATCGTAGCCGTTGCCGGTGCGAACGTCGATCATGGGAAGCCTCTCCTTCAGTCTGTCGTCGGCGGCGGCGATGTCCTCGCGCGTCGTCAGCTTGACGTTCTCCGCGGTGCCCGCAACGAGCCGCACCTCCATCTCGGCCCATTCGGCGATCGAGGCGTCGTCGGTGAAGTCCGAGCGGCCCGAGCGGGCGGCCGCCGCATGGGCCTGCCGGATCCCGTCGAACCGAAACCCCTGGGGCGTCTGCGCGCCGAACAAGGCCTTGCGCGGGACCGTCTCGGCAATGCGCCCGTCCTCCCCGGCCCGCTTGAGGGTGTCGGACACGGGCAAGGCGGGGATCGCGCCGCCATGCGCGATGGCCGCGTCGATCACCCGGTCGATGGTCGCGGCATCGACGAAGGGCCGCACGGCGTCGTGGATCAGCACGAGGTCCGGCGCTGCCGGAAGGCCGGCGAGGAACTCCAGCCCGCAGCGGACCGAGATCTGCCGCTCCGCCCCGCCGGTCACGAGATGCACCCTTGCCGCATCGTCGCCGAGAGCGGCCTCGCACAGCGCCCGATCATCGGCGTGGATGACGATGACGACGGGGCCGATCCTCGGATGACGGCGAAAGGCTGCCAGCGAACGGGCAAGGACGGCTCGCCCGCCGATCCTGCGATACTGCTTCGGTCCCTCGGCGGACTGGCCGGCCCGCTCGCCGCGGCCCGCCGCCACCAGGATCGCCGCGACGCTTTCCGTCATGCCCGTCAGTCCCCGTTTTTCCGATCGGCGTCGAGGAGCACGATCCGCTCATCAAAGGCAAGCATCTTGCTTGTCATTTGGGCATGCTCCGATTAAGTACAGCTCAGGTGCCGCAAGAATCGACAGTTGTCATGATCGCTCAGAGTTTAGGCGTATCGAGAAGGAAGGCGGACGTTTCCGGGCCCTTGGAGGTCGGGGGACGGTGGCTTGCCAATCGCGTCCTGCTCGCGCCCATGTCGGGCGTCAGCGACGTGCCGTTCCGCCGTCTCGCCCGGCGCTTCGGCGCGGGGCTGGTGGTCTCGGAAATGGTCGCCAGCGGTGAATATCTGAAGGGCGTCCCCGAATCGAGCCTGCGCGCCCTGCGCGACGGGAATGGCACCCATGCAGTGCAGCTCGCCGGCCGGGATCCCGACGTCATGGGCGAGGCGGCTGCGCGCCTGGCCGGCAGTGGCGCCGACATCATCGACATCAATTTCGGCTGCCCGGCCAAGAAGGTCGTCGGCGGCCTGTCCGGATCGGCGCTGATGCGCGAGCCGGAGCTGGCGCTGGCGATCGTCGCGGCGGTGGTCGGGGGCGCCGGCGAGGTGCCGGTCACCGTCAAGATGCGGCTCGGCTGGGATCGGGCCTCGATGAACGCGGCCTGGCTCGCCAGCCGCGCCGAGGCGGCGGGCGTGCGGATGGTGACGGTGCATGGCCGCACCCGCATGGATTTCTACGACGGTGTCGCGGACTGGCGGGCGATCCGCGCGGTCAAGGCGGCGGTCGCCATTCCGGTGGTCGCCAACGGGGATCTCGTCTCGATCGAGCTCCTGCCGGAGATGCTCGGCCTCAGCGGCGCCGACGCCGTGATGGTGGGGCGCGGCGCCTATGGCCGGCCGTGGCTCCCCGGGCTGATGGCGGGGGCGATCACCATCGACGGGCTGGCGCGGATCGATCTCGCCGATCTCGCCGGCGAGCATTACGACGCGATGCTCGCCCATTACGGGCCGGCGACGGGCATTCGTCATGCCCGCAAGCATCTCGGCTGGTATCTCGACCGCCACGCGGCGACGGGTGCAGCCGTCCCTTTGTCCGAGCGAAAGGCGATCATGACCGCAAACGATCACCGCGTCGTCCAGCGGCGTCTCCGGCAGCTCTTCGCCGGCACGACGGCGGCCGACATCGAACGCGCCGCCGCAGCGCCAAGGCTGGAGGCTGCATGACCATGGCGGGTTCATCCCAGGACGGCATCCCGATGTCGGGCGAGGCCTTCCAGATCCTCAACGCGCTGCCGCACCCCGTCATCGTCGTCGACGCGGCGGGGCGTTTCCGCTTCGCCAATTCCGACGCGGAGCAGTTCTTCTCGGCCGGCTCGGCCTATCTCGCCCGCAAGAAGCTGCAGGATTTCGTGCCCCGGGACAGTCCGCTGTTCTTCCTGATCGAGCAGGCCCGCGAGCAGCAGGCCCGGATCAGCGAGTACCGGGTCGACATCTCCTCGCCGCGGCTCGGCGGCGAGCGGCTCGTCGATCTCTACGTCTCGGTGATGACCGAGGCTCCGGAACTCGTCGTGGTGATGATCCAGCTGCGCACCATCGCCGAGAAGATGGATCGCCAGCTCACCCATCGCTCCGCCGCACGCACCGTGACGGGGCTCGCCGCGATGCTCGCCCACGAGATCCGCAATCCCCTCTCCGGCATCAAGGGTGCCGCGCAGCTTCTGGCCACCAATGCCAGCGACGAGGACCGGACGCTGACGCGGCTGATCCAGGAGGAGAGCGACCGGATCGTCAAGCTCGTCGACCGGATGGAGGTGTTCTCCGACCAGCGGCCGATCGAGCGCTCGGCGGTCAACATCCATTCCGTGCTCGAGCACGTGAAGACCCTCGGCCGCAACGGCTTTGCCCGCGACATCAGGATCATCGAGCTCTACGATCCGTCGCTGCCGCCGGTCTTCGCCAATCGCGACCAACTGGTCCAGGTGTTCCTCAATCTCCTGAAGAACGCGGCCGAGGCGGTGAAGGGCCGCGAGGACGGCGAGATCCGCCTGACCACGGCCTACAAGCCCGGCGTGCGGCTGTCCGTCCCCGGCACCAAGGACCGGGTGACGCTGCCGCTGGAATTTGCCGTCGAGGACAATGGAGAGGGCGTGCCGGACGACATCCGCGAGCACATCTTCGATCCCTTCGTCACCACCAAGCCCAGCGGCTCGGGCCTCGGCCTGGCGCTCGTCGCCAAGATCGTCGGTGACCATGGCGGCGTCATCGAATGCGAGTCGCAGCCGGGCCACACCGTCTTCCGCATCCTCATGCCCGCATGGCGGGAGCTTTCCGAACCGGGCGCGGCGCTCGCCGACATCGACGAACAGGGCTGATTTTCCACATGGCAATGCAGATCATCGTAGCCGACGACGATGCCGCGATCCGCACGGTCGTCTCCCAGGCGCTGATGCGCGCCGGCTTCGAAGTGCGCGTCACCTCCAACATCGCGACCCTGTGGCGCTGGGTCTCGGCCGGCGAGGGCGATCTGGTCATCACCGACGTCCTGATGCCCGACGGCAACGCCTTCGACACGCTGCCGAAGATCAAGAACTCCCGGCCCGAACTGCCGGTGATCGTGATGAGCGCCCAGAACACCTTCATGACGGCGATCAAGGCGTCCGAGCGCGGCGCCTACGACTACATCCCGAAGCCCTTCGACCTGACCGAACTGGTCTCGATCGTGCGGCGGGCGCTGTCGGAGCCCAAGCCCGGCAACCGGGCCGCCGCGCCGGACGACATGCAGGATTCGATGCCGCTGGTCGGGCGCTCCCCGGCCATGCAGGACATCTACCGGGCGCTCGCCCGGATGATGCAGACCGACCTGACGGTGACCATCTCCGGCGAATCCGGCACGGGCAAGGAGCTGGTCGCGCGCGCGCTGCACGATTACGGCCGTCGGCGGAAGGGCCCGTTCGTCGCCATCAACATGGCGGCGATCCCGAGGGACCTGATCGAGTCGGAGCTCTTCGGCCACGAGAAGGGCGCCTTCACCGGCGCCCAGGCGCGCACCAGCGGCCGTTTCGAACAGGCCGAGGGCGGCACGTTGTTCCTCGACGAGATCGGCGACATGCCGATGGAGGCGCAGACGCGGCTCCTGCGCGTCCTCCAGCAGGGCGAGTACACCATCGTCGGCGGGCGCACGCCGATCGCCACCGACGTCCGCATCGTCGCCGCCACCAACAAGGACCTGCGCCAGCTGATCGCCCGGGGGCTGTTCCGCGAAGACCTGTTCTACCGCCTCAACGTCGTACCGCTCCGTCTGCCGCCCCTTCGCGAGCGCATCGAGGACCTGCCGGATCTCGCGCGGCATTTCTTCGCAGTGTCCGAGAAGGAGGGACTGCCGCGCAAGTCGCTGAGCCAGGGCGCCCTCGACGTCATGCGCCGCTATGCCTGGCCGGGCAACGTGCGGGAGCTCGAGAACCTCATCCGCCGCCTCGCGGCGCTCTATCCGCAGGACGAGATCTCCGGGGAGATCGTCGAGCACGAGCTGACCAACGAGCCGATCAAGGGTCCGGGAAGCGAGGTCGACGGCAACAAGCCCATTGATCTCAGTGCCTCCGTCGAGCGCTATCTCGCCGAGTACTTCTCTTCCTTCGGCGACGACCTGCCGCCGCCGGGCCTGCACGGGCGGATCCTGCGCGAGGTCGAGTATCCGCTGATCGCCGCGGCCCTGGCGGCGACCAGGGGCAATCAGGTCAAGGCCGCCGATCTCCTCGGCGTGAACCGCAACACGCTTCGCAAGAAGATCCGCGATCTCGATATATCCGTCGTCCGGTCGATCCGCTGACTGGCTTTTTTCGGCGTTTCGTTGCAGTTTGGACACATTCCGTTGCTCTGTGGCCACGGGATTCGAAACTGTAAACGCCGCATGACGACGCATCCGATCCATACCGAAAGCGACGTGCCGTTCCTGATGGAACGGCGCAGGTTCCTGCTGTTTCCCGGCCTCTTCGCGGTCGCCGGGGCACTGATCACGGGCGCGATCTCCTTCGTCGTCCTGATGGGCCTGACGCCGGTCGAACCGACCGACACGATCGTCACCATCGCGACCGTCGTCAATGGCGGCTTCGTGGCGCTGCTCTGTGTCCTGATCGGCCGCGAGGTGCTGCGGATGATCCGCGCCCGGCGCCAGGGCAGGGCCGCTTCCCGGCTGCATGTGCGGATCGTCGTCCTGTTCTCGATCGTCGCGGCGCTGCCGGCGCTGCTCGTGGCCATCGTCGCCAGCGTCACCCTCGATCTCGGCCTCGACCGCTGGTTCGGCATGCGCACCCGGGCCATCGTCGAATCCTCGATCAGCGTGGCGCGGGCCTATGTGAACGAGAACGCCCGCAACCTGCAGGGCACGACGCTGTCCATGGCCTACGATCTCGACCAGCAGCGCCAGCTGTTCAATCTCGACCGGGGGGGCTTCCAGGACCTGATGACCGAACAGGCGCGGGGCCGCTCGCTGCTCGGCGCCCAGATCCTGCGGCTCGACGGCCAGCCGGTGCTGAAGGCCGACGTCGACGACACCAAGCCGCTTCCGGTGCCGCCGGCGGATGCGCTGCAGCAGGCGGCGGCGGGCAATCTCGTCTTCATCCCGCCCGGGATCACCAATCTCGTCGGCTCGATCATCCGGCTCCGGCAGATCTCCGACGCCTATCTCTACACCGTGCGCGCCGTCGATCCCGAGGTGATCACGGCACTGCGCGAGATGGAGGAGCGGTCGGCGGAATATTCGAGCCTCTCGGACAACCGCTTCGGGCTGCAGCTGGCCTTCGGGCTGCTCTATCTCGGCATCACCCTGATCGTGCTCCTCTCGGCGATCTGGACCGGCATCGGCGTCGCCGACCGGCTGGTTCGGCCGATCCGCCTCTTGATCGGCGCGGCCGACGAGGTGTCGGAGGGCAATCTCTCGGTCTCGGTGCCGGTCAAGGTGTCGGACGGCGACGTCGGATCGCTCTCCAACACCTTCAACAACATGATCCTGCAGCTGCGGAGCCAGCGCTCCGAACTCGTCAACGCCAAGGACGTCATCGACGAACGCCGCCGTTTCATCGAGGCGGTCCTGTCGGGGGTGACGGTCGGCGTCATCGGCATCGAGCGCGACGGGACGATCTCCATGGTCAACCCATCCGCCGAACGGATCCTCGACGTCGACGCCGAGGCGGTGACCGGCAAGAAGCTCGAGGGCGTGTTTCCGGAGATCGGCCGCATCCGCCAGGCGGCGGCGGCCTCGAGGCGTCCCGAGCACCAGGAAGAGGCCAAGGTCAAGATCCGCGAGCGCGAGCGGACGCTCGCCGTCCGCATCACCTCCTCGGAGGAGAGCGAGGGCGACCAGTCGCTGGTGGTGACCATCGACGACATCACCGACCTCGTCGACGCCCAGCGGACCTCGGCCTGGGCCGACGTCGCCCGGCGCATCGCCCACGAGATCAAGAACCCGCTCACTCCCATCCAGCTGTCCGCCGAGCGGATCCGCCGGCGTTACGGCAAGCGCATCGAGGACGACCGCGAGGTCTTCGACCGCTGCATCGAGACGATCATCCGCCAGGTCTCCGACATCGGCCGGATGGTCGACGAGTTCTCCACCTTCGCCCGCATGCCGAAGCCGACGATGGAGCGCATCGACCTGCGCGACGCTTTGCGCGAGGCGGTGTTCATGCGCGAGATGGGCGACCACGGCATCGCCTTCCACGCCGAGATCCCCGACAAGCCGATGCTCGGTTCCTACGACGTCCGGCTCCTGTCACAGGCCTTCGGCAATCTCGTCAAGAACGCGGTGGAATCGCTCGAGGCCACGGAAGGCGTCGAGGGCCGCATCGTCATCCGGGCGAGAGCCGACGGCGACGTCCATCGCATCGACATCATGGACAACGGCCGCGGTTTTCCGAAGGACAATCGCGATCGGCTGCTCGAGCCCTACATGACGACCCGCGAGAAGGGTACCGGGCTCGGCCTGGCGATCGTCCGCAAGATCATCGAAGACCACGGCGGCACGATCTCGCTCGAGGATGCGCCGGATCAGCCGCAGGGCGCGATGGTGCGTATCGTGATGCCGGCAGGCTCCGCTCCGAGCGACGCGGACGCGCGAAGACATTGAGATTGAAGAACAAGGAGTGGTGAGCCATGGCATCGGACATCCTGATCGTCGATGACGAAGCCGACATTCGCGAACTCGTCGCGGGCATTCTTGAGGACGAGGGCCACGAGACCCGTACCGCGGGCAATTCCGACGCGGCCCTGCAGGCGATCACCGATCGCGTGCCGAGGCTGGTGTTCCTCGACATCTGGCTGCAGGGCAGCCGGCTGGACGGGCTGGATCTCCTGGACGCGATCAAGGCGCAGCATCCGGAGGTGCCGGTGGTGATGATCTCCGGCCACGGCAACATCGAGACCGCCGTCTCGGCGATCCGTCGCGGCGCCTACGACTACATCGAGAAGCCCTTCAAGGCCGACCGGCTGATCCTCGTCGCCGAGCGCGCGCTGGAGACCTCGAAGCTGAAGCGCGAAGTGCTCGAGCTGAAGCGCCGCTCGTCGGACTTCGCCGAGCTGATCGGCAAGTCCCAGGCGATGAACCATCTGCGCACCGTCATCGAGCGGGTGTCGCCGACCAACAGCCGGGTGATGATCCTCGGGCCCTCCGGCTCGGGCAAGGAGATGGTGGCCCGCGCGATCCATGCGGCCTCGCCGCGTGCTTCGGGCCCCTTCATCGCTCTCAACGCGGCGGCGATCACCCCGGACCGCATGGAGCTGGAGCTGTTCGGCAACGAGACGCCCCCCGGCACGGAGCGCAAGATCGGCGCTTTGGAGGAAGCCCATCGCGGCGTCCTCTATCTCGACGAGGTGGCAGACATGCCACGCGAGACGCAGAACAAGATCCTGCGGGTCCTGACCGAGCAGACCTTCGAGCGCGTCGGCGGGTCGAAGCGCGTGAAGGTCGACGTCCGGATCATCTCCTCCACCTCGCAGAACCTCGATTCCCTGATCGCCGAGGGACTGTTCCGCGAGGATCTGTTCCACCGCCTCGCCGTCGTCCCCATCGCGGTGCCGCCGCTGGCCGACCGGCGCCAGGACGTGCCGCTGCTGATCGAGGCCTTCATGGGCCAGATCAGCGAGCAGACGGGCATCAAGCCCAAACCGATCAGCGACGAGGCGATGGCCGTGCTGCAGTCGAGCGACTGGCCGGGCAATGTCCGCCAGCTGCGCAACAACGTCGAGCGCCTGATGATCCTCGGCCGGGACGGCGACGCCGACAGCCCGATCACCGCCGACATGCTGCCCAACGAGGTCGGCGACATGCTGCCCCGAACGCCGAGCCAGGCCAATGGCCAGATCCTGGCGCTGCCGCTGCGCGATGCGCGTGAGGTTTTCGAGAAGGAATATCTGGTCGCCCAGATCAACCGCTTCGGCGGCAATATCTCGCGTACCGCGGAATTCGTCGGGATGGAGCGGTCGGCGCTGCACCGCAAGCTGAAATCCCTCGGCATCTGATCCGGGTTTCCGGTATGGGTGCGCCAGGAAGCCGGACGGCAATGGAGCAGCGTGAATGAAGGTCGTGATCTGCGGGGCAGGGCAGGTGGGCTACGGCATCGCCGAGCGGCTCGCCTCCGAGCGCAACGACGTATCGGTGATCGACACCTCGCGCACGCTCGTCCAGGCGATCCGCGACAATCTCGACGCCAGGGGCTTCGTCGGCCACGGCTCGCAGCCGGACGTCCTGGCGGAGGCGGGCGCCGAACAGGCCGACATGATCATCGCCGTGACCCTGCACGACGAGGTCAACATGGTCGCCTGCCAGGTCGCCCATTCGCTGTTCAACGTGCCGACCAAGATCGCCCGCATCCGCTCCCAGAGCTATCTGCGGCCGCACTGGCAGGACCTGTTCTCGACGGACAACCTGCCGATCGACGTCATCATCTCGCCCGAGGTCGAGGTCGGCGAGATGGTGCTGCGGCGGATCGCACTGCCGGGCGCGATGGACGCCGTGCGCTTTGCCGACGATCACATCGCGATGGTGGCGATCGAGTGCAGCGAGGATTGCCCGGTCGTCAACACGCCGCTCGACCAGCTGACCGACCTCTTCCCCGACCTCAACGCCACGGTGGTCGGCATCTGGCGCGGCGACCGGCTGTTCATTCCCGGCTCCAACGACCACATGGTGCCGGGCGACGTCGCCTATGTGGTGGCCGAGAAAGGGCATGTGCGCCGGGCGCTCGGCCTGTTCGGGCACGAGGAGCCGGAGGCCAGCCGCATCGTCATCATCGGCGGCGGCAACATCGGCTATTTCGTCGCCCAGCAGATCGAGAAGCGCAACTTCGGCGCCAAGATCCGCGTGATCGAGGACAACCACGACCGGGCCGTCGCGATCGCCGACGGGCTGAAGCGCACCATCGTCCTCAATGGCAGCGGCCTCGACCAGTCGATCCTGAAGGAAGCCGACATCGGCTCCAGCGACCTCGTCGTCGCGCTGACCAACGACGACAAGGTCAACGTCCTGTCGAGCGTCATGGCCAAGCGCCTCGGCTGCAAGGGCAATCTCGCGCTGCTGAACAATGCCGACTACCAGGGCTTCACCCGGACGCTGGGCATCGACGCCTTCATCAATCCGCGCTCGGTGACGATCTCGCGGGTGCTGCAGCATGTCCGCCGCGGGCGGATCCGGGCGGTGCATTCGATCCAGAACGGCGTCGCCGAAGTGATCGAGGCCGAGGCGCTGGAAACCTCGCCGCTGGTCGGCGAGCCGCTGCGCGACCTCGACCTGCCGGACAATCTGCGGATCGGGGCGATCTACCGGGCCGGCGCCTACGTCAAGCCGACCGGCCAGACCAAGATCCGCGCCAAGGACCGGGTCGTCATCTTCGCTGCCGCGTCGGCCGTCCGCCAGGTCGAGCAGATGTTCCGGGTCTCGCTCGAATTCTTTTGACCCCGTGACTTTCGCACGCCGCGTGCCCATGCTGTTCGCAGGCGCGAAATTTGTGTCATGATTCGTCAGGCAAGGGCTACGAACCCGCCCAAGCCTGCGGTATCAAAGGATAAGTGCCCACCCGGTTGGGGGGCACGGCGTTTATCACCAGGCTGCAGCACAAAGCAAAAAAGGACATCTCTGCATGCCAGAGCGGACACAGCACCTTCAGGACCTGTTTCTCAACACGGTCCGCAAGCAGAAGATTTCCTTGACGATCTTTCTCGTCAACGGCGTCAAGCTGACAGGCGTCGTCACGTCATTCGACAATTTCTGCGTCCTGTTGCGTCGCGATGGGCATTCCCAGCTCGTCTACAAGCACGCGATCTCGACGATCATGCCGTCACAGCCCGTGCAGATGTACGAGGGCGTCGACGAAAGCGGGAAGGCCTGATTGGCGGAGTTTCAGGATAAGGGACCACGCGGTCCGATCGAGCATCAGCGTGTGGCGACGCGGGCGGCGGTGTTCGTGCCGGTGTTCAAGCAGCGCGTCGAGGCCGAGAACCGGGCGACGCCCGGGCTCGAGGCCGTGCGTCGCAGCGACGAGGCGCGGCTCGCCGAAGCCGTGGGACTGGCGGGCGCGATCGATCTCGACATCGTCGCGGCGATGATCGTGTCCGGCCAGAAGCCGCAGCCGGCGACGCTGATCGGCAGCGGCAAGGTGGAGGAGCTCAAGGGGCTGATCGCCGCCGAGGAGATCGGCCTGGTGATCGTCGATCACCCGCTGACCCCGGTCCAGCAGCGCAACCTCGAGAAGGAGCTGGAGGCCAAGGTGCTCGACCGCACCGGGCTCATCCTGGAGATCTTCGGCCGCCGGGCCCGCACCAAGGAGGGCCGGCTGCAGGTCGAGCTGGCTCACCTGAACTACCAGCGCGGACGGCTCGTCCGCTCCTGGACCCATCTCGAACGCCAGCGCGGCGGCGCCGGCTTCATGGGCGGGCCGGGCGAAACCCAGATCGAGGCGGACCGCCGGCAGCTGCAGGACAAGATCAAGCGGCTGGAGCGCGAGCTCGATCAGGTGCGCCGCACCCGGCAGCTGCACCGGGAGAAGCGGCGCAAGCGCCCCCATCCGATCGTCGCGCTGGTCGGCTACACCAATGCCGGCAAGTCGACGTTGTTCAATCTTCTGACCGGGGCCGACGTGATGGCCCGCGATCTGCTCTTCGCGACCCTCGACCCGACGCTGCGCAAGACCATCCTGCCGCACGGGACCGAGATCCTCTTCTCCGATACGGTGGGCTTCGTCTCGGACCTTCCCACCCATCTCGTCGCCGCCTTCCGGGCGACGCTGGAAGAGGTGATGGAGGCCGATCTGATCCTCCATGTCCGCGACATTGCCGATCCGGACACGCTGGCCCAGGCCGAGGACGTGCGGCGGATCCTGCGCGACCTCGACGTCGACACCGAAGACGCCGAGCATGTCGTCGAGGTCTGGAACAAGATCGACCGGCTCGACGAGGATGCGCTCCATCGCGCCGAAGTCGCGCGCGCCTCGCTCGCCCATCCGGGCGCGGCCCACTTGGTCTCGGCGGTGACGGGGGCGGGCACGGCGGCGCTTCTGGAGGACATCGAGCAACGCATCGCCGGGCATCTGACCGCCGTCAGCATCGAGGTGCGGCCGGACGGGATGAGCTTCCTTCCCTGGCTCTACGACAACGCCACGGTTCTCGAACGCGAGGATGGCGAGGACGGCGTCGTGCATCTGAAGATCGAGATGACCGCGCAGGCCCGCACCGAGCTTCGCCGGATGGGTGCAGCGTCCGACGCCATCGTCGTCGGCGGCTCAGCCGGGGCGGAGCCGGAGCCCCCGGACCAGGCTTGAGCCGGTAACCGTCGTATCGGTCGGCCCGCACGATCGAAAGCGGACGGCTGGAGAGCGATTGCGATCCGGACGGGATCTCATGCCGTCCAGCCCTTCCAGACGCTGCCGTCCCTCCTGCGGGAGCTGAAACCGCAGCCGGCGGGCGTCGTGTCCGCCCCTGGCGAGCAGGATGTGCCGGACGATGCAGGTTCGCCGCGGCAATGCCCTCGCGCTGTCCATGCCCTCGCGCTCTCTATGGCAGAGAGAGCCGGGCCCCGACGGCGCGAGGCGGCGCGCATCATCGGAGAAACGTCCGAGAGAGCCGCACCGACGTCATCCGCCACCAGAGACCTGGAGTCGCGCCATGCGGCATCGGCCCAAAAGCAAGGCGCCGCGCATCCTTTCGGCTGCGCGGCGCTCTGACGATGGGCAGGAAAGGGGACGAGGCGGCCGAACCGGCCAGTGTCATGGGTGACGGGCCGAGGGTGACAGCTGCCCCGACAGCCGCTGCCTCCCGTCGCTAAGACGATCCGGCCGGTCGGTGGACGACCGGCCGCCAGGGATCAGGTGCCGGTCTCGATCAGCATGAAGGCGGGGATGTCGTCGCCGAAGCCGACCTGCTGCTGGCCGTCGTCGCCGCGCTGGCGGGAGTTGCCGCCGGATCCCTCGGATCCGCGCTTGCCGCGGCTGCGGCCGGATCCGTTGCCGCCGCGGGCATAGCTCGGGGCCGCCGAACGCGCGATGTTCTCGTTGGTGGCGACGGGCATGTCCGAGATCTCGCTGACGGGGACGTCGAGTTCGCCAGCTTCCGCCCGTTCCATCACAGCCGTGTCGGCGACCGCTTCGATCGGCTCGATCGCTTCCGCCTCGGGCTGCGGCTCGGCCTTGGCGCGTCGGCTGCGACGCTCCGGCTTCTCGCCGGCGGGCTTGCTGCGAGGCTCTCCGGCAGCCTTGCTGCGGGAGCTGCGGCGCTTCGGACGCTCGTCCTCCTCGGTGTCGGCGGGGAGTTCGGCGACGGTCGGACCGTGCCACTCGACCGTCGTGCCGATCATCTTTTCGATCGCATCGAGATATTTCCGGTCGGTCTTCGTGACCAGCGTGAACGCCTTGCCCGAACGTCCCGCGCGGCCGGTGCGCCCGATGCGGTGGACATAGTCCTCGGCGTGGATCGGCACGTCGAAATTGAAGACGTGACTAACCTTCGGGATGTCGAGGCCGCGCGCCGCGACGTCGGAGGCGACGAGAAGCGTGATCTGATTGTCGCGAAAGCCCTGGAGCATTGCCGTCCGGGAGCGCTGGTCCATGTCGCCATGCAGCGCGCCGGCGGAAAAGCCGTGCTTTTCGAGCGAGCGGAACAGCGTCGCGACATCGCGCTTGCGATTGCAGAAGATGATCGCGTTGGTCAGGTCTTCCGCTTCTTCGCGCAACACCCGGCGCAGCGTCTCGCGTTTGTCCCATTCCTTGCCGCCGCAGGCGACGAGGCGCTGGGTCACGGTCAGCGCTGCAGAAGCCTGCTTGGCGACTTCGACGCGCACGGGATTCTGCAGGAACTGCTCGGTCAGGCGGGTGATCTCCGGCGGCATCGTCGCCGAGAAGAACAGCGTCTGGCGCGTAAAGGGGAGCTGCTTGCAGATGCGCTCGATGTCCGGGATGAAGCCCATGTCGAGCATCCGGTCGGCCTCGTCGATGACGAGGATCTCGACGCCGGTGAGCAGCAGCTTGCCGCGCTCGAAATGGTCGAGAAGACGGCCAGGCGTCGCGATCAGGACGTCGACGCCCCGGTCGATCTTCTTGTCCTGATCACCGAAGGACATGCCGCCGATCAGAAGCGCGATGTTGATCTTCTGATCCTTGCCGTAGCGGGTGAAGGATTCTTCGACCTGCGCGGCGAGTTCGCGCGTCGGCTCGATGATCAGCGTGCGCGGCATACGAGCCCGGGCGCGGCCCTTTTCGAGCAGCGTCAGCATCGGCAGAACGAAGGACGCCGTCTTGCCGGTGCCGGTCTGCGCGATGCCGAGAATGTCCCGGCGCTCCAGGGCGTGCGGGATGGCTTCCGCCTGGATCGGTGTCGGTTCGGTGTAGCCGGAGGCTTCGACAGCCGCCAGCACCTTGGGGCTGAGACCGAGTTCGGAAAAAAGTGTCAAGCTGGCGTGTCTCTTCGGATCAAGAGTTCGGCGCATCTGCGCCACGGGGAGCCCATGTGCTTGGGGCGATAGGTCGACTGGTCGTCCGAGTCAACCGTTACCACTCATATGGGCCGGCTTTGCTGGTTTTTGAAGGTGAATTTCATGAAAATATCGCAAATCGTGCTCGTGCCGGGCCTGCTGTCGACCGAAGCAATCTATCGGCCGCAGATCGCTGCTCTGTCCGGTGCAACCATCTTTGCCGAGACGCGCCTCGACGATACGATCGAGGCGATGGCCGAGCGGCTGCTGGAGACCGCTCCCGATCGGTTCGTTCTCTGCGGCCACTCGATGGGCGGCTACGTTGCGCTGGAGGTGATGCGGCAGGCGCCCGAACGCGTGACGGCGATGGTCCTCGTCGCCACCTCGGCGAGGGCGGATGCGCCGGAGCAGTCGGAGCCCCGCCGCAGGCTGGTCGACCTGGCGCGGGAGCGGGGCATCGAGGCGGCGGCGCGCCTCCTCAACGCCAAACTCTTCGGCAGCGTCGGCGACCGCGCAGCGCTGGAGCGCCTGGCGGTCGACATGGCGGTGGAGATCGGCACCGAGACCTTCGCCCGGCAGCAGTCGGCGATCATCGGACGCCGCGACCAGCGCGCAACGCTTGCCGGGATCGGCGTGCCGACGACCGTCATCGCCGGCACGGGCGACCGGATCATTGCGCCGGAACGATCCGGGGAGATGGCGGCAGCCATCCCAAGGGCTCTGCTGCAGCGGCTGGAGGGCGTCGGCCACATGGTGCCGGCGGAAGCGCCGGCGGTCCTCACGGAGGCGCTGCGGGCTGCCGGCGCGGTGATCCGCGACGGCTGACCGACCGGGCGCGCCCCATCGCCCGGCGCCGGGCCGAAAGCGACTCAGTTCGAGGCCGGGCCGAAGATGTAGGGCTGGCCGGGCGTGAAATGCAGCTCGTAGGTTTCGCTGATCTCGCCATCGGCCGGCACCACCTCGAAGAACAGGCTGAGGCTGTTCGACTGCGCCTCGCCTGGATCGTCGGCGCGGTAACCGACGATCTGGCCGTCGAGCGTGGCGATTTCCGTGATCTCGGCCGTCGAGCGGAGCGACAGGCCGTCATGACCGGAAGCATCGAGCTGCTGGATGAAGAAATGCGGCTTAGCGTCGTCGCCGGCCGGTTGGACCATCACCGTGCGCCAGACGCCGCTCTGGTCGCCATCGGTCCACGGCCCGACGACCTGGACGTCCTGGACGAGGGGCGAAAGGCCTTCGGCTGCGGCAGAGAAGGAGGTGGCCGCCTGGCCGCCAGACGGCGATGCGGCGCCGCCGGCCTGCGGTTCGGGAGCGTCAGCGCCGGCCTGGGGCTCGGCCCGGGGCTCGGTAGGGGGCGGGGCATCCTGGGCGAAGGCCGGGCCTGCGAAAAGCATCGAGGCAGCGAGAACGCCGGCGATCTTGGAAATGACTGGGCGAGGCATCGTTATCACCTTTGCACGGCTCGGCCGTCGTTGAGGAACGGGTTCATCCTTCGGTCGTCGACCGGACACGGCAGATGCCCGGTGGGCGTCACGGCTCCGGCACCGGACGCAAGTCTATCGACGCCGCTGCACGGGCGAGATACGTCGGCCGCGTCAGATGTCGAGATCGGAGACGAAGGCGGCGCGATCCTGAATGAAGCGGAATCGCGATTCCGGCCGGTTGCCCATCAGCGCATCCACCGCGCCGGAGGTGCCGGCCTCGGGCGTCTCGTCGACGACGACGCGCAGCAGCGTTCGCTTGCGCACGTCCATCGTCGTCTCCTTGAGCTGGGCCGGCAGCATCTCGCCGAGGCCCTTGAACCGCCCGACCTCGACCTTGCGCCCCTTGAACTCCCGCGCCACGATCTCCTCGCGATGCTTGTCGTCCCTCGCATAGAAGGTCTTGCCGCCGCTGGTGAGCTTGTAGAGCGGTGGAACGGCGAGGAAGAGATGGCCGCCGCGGATCAGCTCCGGCATCTCGCGGTAGAAGAAGGTGATCAGCAGCGACGCGATGTGGGCGCCGTCGACATCGGCGTCGGTCATGATGATCACCCGCTCGTAGCGCAGATCCTCCTGCCGGTATTTCGAGCGCGTCCCGCAGCCGAGCGCCAGCGTCAGGTCGGCGAGCTGCTGGTTGGCGCCGAGCTTGTCGCGGCCGGCGCTGGCGACGTTGAGGATCTTGCCGCGCAGCGGCAGGATCGCCTGCACCTTGCGGTCGCGGGCCTGCTTGGCCGAGCCACCGGCCGAATCGCCCTCGACGATGAAGATCTCGGCGCCGGCAGCCCCAGTCTGGGAGCAGTCCGCCAGCTTGCCCGGCAGCCGGAGCTTGCGGGTCGCCGTCTTGCGGCTGACTTCCTTCTCCTGGCGGCGGCGCAGCCTCTCGTCGGCCCGGTCGGCCACCCAGTCGATCAGCCTGGCGGCATCCTGGGGCGAGGAGGCGAGCCAGATGTCGAAGCCGTCGCGCATCGATTGCTCGACGATGCGCTGCGCCTCGGCCGTGGCGAGGCGGTCCTTGGTCTGGCCGACGAATTCCGGCTCGCGGATGAACACCGACAGCATCGCCGATGCGGTCTGCATCACGTCGTCACCGGTGATGTTCGAAGCGCGTTTGTTTCCAGAGACTTCAGCGAAGGCCTTCAAGCCTCGCAAGAGGACGGAGCGCAGGCCCGCCTCGTGGGTTCCACCCTCCGGCGTCGGGATGGTGTTGCAATAGGAGCGGATGAAGCCGTCGTCGGCGGTCCAGGAAACCGCCCATTCCACGGCACCGTGGCCGGTCAGCTTCTCGGTCCGTCCGGCGAAGATCTGCGAGGTCACGCGGTGTTCGGCCCCGAGGGTGACGTCGAGATAGTCCTTGAGGCCGCCGGGAAAATGGAACGTCTCGCGGGTCGGCACGCCGCTCTCGGGGGGGATGAGCGATGGATCGCAAGACCAGCGGATCTCGACGCCGCCGAAGAGATAGGCCTTGGACCTCGCCATCGCCATCAGCCGCTCGGGGCGGAACCGGCAGTTGGCCCCGAAGATCTCCGGGTCGGGCCGGAAACGCACCCGCGTGCCGCGGCGGTTCTGGATGTCGCCGACCTCCTGCAGCTTCGAGGTGGCGAGGCCCCGGGCATAGGTCTGGCGATAGAGCTTGCGGTTGCGGGCGACCTCGACCTCGAGATGCTCGGACAAAGCGTTGACCACCGAGACGCCGACGCCGTGCAGGCCGCCGGAGGTCTCGTAGACCTTCGAATCGAACTTGCCTCCCGCATGCAGCGTCGTCATGATCACTTCGAGCGCCGAGCGATCCTTGTATTTCGGATGCGGATCGACCGGGATGCCGCGGCCGTTGTCGGACACCGCCAGCGTGCCGTCCGCCTCCAGCGAGACCTCGATGAAATTGGCATGGCCGGCCGTCGCCTCGTCCATCGAATTGTCGATGACCTCGGCGAAGAGGTGGTGGACGGCCTTCTCGTCGGTGCCGCCGATATACATGCCGGGACGGCGGCGAACCGGCTCCAGCCCCTCCAGGACCTCGATGTCGGCAGCCGTGTAGTCGGCGCCGGGAACGAACTCGCCCGCCGGCTTGCGGGCAGGAGCGGCGGGCTTGGGCGCCGCAGGCTTGCGAGCGGCGTTGCCCGAAAACAGGTCGTCGCTCATCGGTGGGAAAATCCTCGTTCGCTCGTAGGGGTCTCACGCTGCGCCGCGATCATGGACCCTGCCTACACTTTCACGAAATGTTCTTCAAGGCTGGCAGCCGCCCGGCGCCTGCCCTGAGTGGCGATAGCCGCCGTTTTTCCCCGCAAATCTGCCGTGCGGGCGCTGCGGCGCGGCAGGGCCGCACCGTCACCGTGCGCGGCGTACGAAAAAGGGGCGCCCGCTGGCGGACGCCCCTCCGATGGTCGATGAGCCTTCGGCCTCAGATCGAATAGTACATGTCGAACTCGATCGGATGCGGCGTCATCTCGTAGCGCAGCACCTCGGCCATCTTCAGGTCGATGAAGGCGTCGATCTGGTCGTCGTCGAAGACGCCGCCGGCCTTCAGGTAGTCGCGGTCGGCGTCGAGGCTCTCCATCGCCTCGCGGAGCGACCGGCAGACGGTCGGGATCTCCTTCAGCTCCTCGGGCGGCAGGTCGTAGAGATCCTTGTCCATGGCGGCGCCCGGATGGATCTTGTTCTTGATGCCGTCGAGGCCGGCCATCAGCATGGCGGCGAAGGCGAGGTAGGGGTTCGCCGTCGGATCGGGGAAGCGGACCTCGACGCGCTTGGCCTTCGGCGAGTGGCCGAAGGGGATGCGGCAGGAGGCCGAGCGGTTGCGGGCCGAATAGGCGAGCAGGACCGGCGCCTCGAAGCCCGGCACGAGCCGCTTGTAGGAGTTGGTCGACGGGTTGGTGAAGGCGTTGATCGACTTGGCGTGCTTGATGATGCCGCCGATGTAGAACAGCGCGCTCTCCGACAGGCCGGCATATTCGTTGCCGGCGAAGGCCGGCTTGTCGCCCTTCCAGATCGACTGGTGGACGTGCATGCCCGAGCCGTTGTCGCCATAGACCGGCTTCGGCATGAAGGTCGCCGTCTTGCCGTAGGCGTTCGCCACCTGGTGGATGACGTATTTGTAGATCTGCATCTTGTCGGCGTTGCGGGTCAGCGTGTCGAACTTGATGCCGAGCTCGTGCTGCGCGGCCGCCACCTCGTGGTGGTGCTTCTCCACCGCCACGCCCATCTCGGCCATGACCGTCAGCATCTCCGAGCGCATGTCCTGGCAGCTGTCGATCGGCGGAACCGGGAAGTAGCCGCCCTTGATGCGCGGGCGATGGCCGAGATTGCCGGTCTCGTATTCGGTGTCGTCATTCGACGGCAGTTCGGTCGAATCGAGCCTGAAGCCGGTGTTGTAGGGGTCGGCCTTGTAGCGCACGTCGTCGAACACGAAGAACTCGGCCTCAGGGCCGAAATAGCAGGTGTCGCCGATGCCGGACTGGGACAGATAGGCCTCGGCCTTGCGGGCGGTCGAGCGCGGATCGCGATTGTAGCCCTCGCCGGAAATCGGATCGAGGATGTCGCAGGTGACGGCCATCGTCGCCTGGGCGAAGAAGGGATCCATATAGGCCGTTTCCGGATCCGGCATCAGCACCATGTCGGATTCGTTGATCGCTTTCCAGCCGGCGATCGACGAGCCGTCGAACATCGAGCCTTCGGAGAACATGTCCTCGTCGACGATGGAGGCATCCATCGTCACATGCTGCATCTTGCCCTTCGGATCGGTGAAGCGCAGGTCGACGAATTTGATGTCGTTGTCCTTGATCTGCTTCAGAATCTCGTTGGCGCTCGTCATGGCCTTCCTTCCCTTTGGAGAGTTCGTCTGGTTTGAGACCGGACCGCCCGCTCGTTAGCCCATGGCGGGCTCGCGATCCATCCCGGTCTTCGTCGCCATCGTGGTCTTCGTGGTTACGACGGTAACCGGCAGGTCCGAGGTCCAACCCGTCGGACCGGCCGGTGGCGATCGTCCGGTCGCGTCAGATCGCGTCGGTGCCGGATTCGCCGGTGCGGATGCGGATCGCTTCCTCGATCGGCGAGACGAAGATCTTGCCGTCGCCGATGCGGCCCGTCTGCGCCGCCTTGCGGATGGCCTCGACCGCCGCTTCCACCGTCTCGTCGGCGAGCACGATCTCGACCTTCACCTTGGGCAGGAAGTCGACGACGTATTCGGCGCCGCGATAGAGTTCGGTGTGGCCCTTCTGGCGACCAAATCCCTTGGCCTCGGTCACGGTGATGCCCTGAAGGCCGACCTCCTGGAGCGCCTCCTTCACCTCATCGAGCTTGAACGGCTTGATGATCGCCTCGACCTTTTTCATCGACTGACCTTCTTCAAAATTTCGATCGTTGCACCGGGCACCTTGCCCGTCGATGCCGGCGATGCAGGTGTCATGCCAATAGCCGGGCGCCAGAGGCACAACCGACATAGCTTGATTTCACCGAAGGGCAATGGAACCTCGCTGCCCCGGCCGCTCGCGCCCACAATATTTCGGATGCGCGGCCAGTGCCATCCCCCAGCCAGGTGGCGGGATCGCTGCCATCGGGGCAGGTTCTGCACAGTTCGAGAGCAAATCGATGATAAAACAGGTGGGACCAATGATGCAAAACCGGGCAATGGATGCGGCGCTGCTCACCCCGGCCGAGATGAGCGAGGCCGACCGGCGCACGATCGAGGGCGGAACCCCCGGCATCGTCCTGATGGAACGCGCCGCCCGTGCGGTGGCGGAGGTGGTTCGGGCGAAGTTTCCCGATGCCCGGCGAATCGCCTGCCTCGCCGGGCCGGGCAACAACGGCGGTGACGCCTGGGCGGTCGCCGCCATCTTGAAGCGGGCCGGGTGCGACGTGCGGCTGTTCCATCTGGTCCCGCCAGACGCGCTCGCCGGCGACGCCGCCATTGCCGCGGCGGGCTACGACGGTCCCGCCGCCCCGCTCGCCGGATTTCGGCCGCCGGAGTTCGACCTCATCGTCGACGGGCTGTTCGGGGCGGGGCTCGCCCGG
Source organism: Aurantimonas sp. 22II-16-19i (assembly GCF_002088275.1). Taxonomy (GTDB): domain Bacteria; phylum Pseudomonadota; class Alphaproteobacteria; order Rhizobiales; family Rhizobiaceae; genus Jiella. The sequence goes on along the minus strand of NZ_AQQS01000001.1, from coordinate 88,587 downwards.
CCGCTCGAAGGCGAGGTCGCGGCGCTGGTGGACCGCCTGAACGCAGCGCCGACGCCGGTGATCGCCATCGACCTGCCGTCCGGCATTTCCGGAGCGAACGGGGCGGTTCTCGGCAGCGCGATCGAGGCGGCCGTGACCGTGACGTTCTTCCGGGGCAAGCCGGGTCATCTCCTCGAACCGGGCCGTTCCCATCGCGGCGACCTCGTCGTCGCGGACATCGGCATCCCCGACTCCGTCCTGGCCGGGATCGCGCCCACGACCTTCGCCAACGCTCCGGCGCTGTGGCGCCATCGTCTGGCCCTGCCGAGCGAGGCGGGCCACAAATACGACCGCGGCCACGCCGTCGTATTCTCCGGCCCGGCCAGTCGGACGGGCGCCGCCCGCATGGCCGCGACGGCGGCGCTGCGGGGCGGGGCGGGACTGGCCACGGTCTTCTCGCCGGCGGGCGCGATCCTGGTCAACGCCGCCCATCTGACGGCCGTGATGCTGCAGCGCTGCGAGGACGAGGCGGAACTGCGGGCGCATCTGGAAGACGAGAGGCTGAACGCCTTCATGTTGGGGCCGGGCTTCGGCGCGACCGACCTCGCGCGGACTTATGCGAAGACGCTGCTTGCGGCCGAACGGCGGCTGGTGCTCGACGCCGACGCGATCACGGCGTTCCAGGACGAGCCGGAGGCGTTGTTCGGTGCCGTCCGCGAAGCCGCGGCGGCACGCTTGGACGGCGAGCCGGCGCTGGTGCTGACGCCCCATGCGGGCGAGTTCAAGCGGCTGTTCCCCGACATTGCCGTCGCGGAGGATCTGTCGAAGATCGACCGGGCGCGCCGGGCGGCCGCACGGGCCGGCGCCGTCCTCGTCCTGAAAGGCCGCGACACGGTGATCGCGTCGCCCGACGGCCGCGCGGCGATCAACGCCACCGGCACGCCGTGGCTCGCCACCGCCGGTGCGGGCGACGTCCTCGCCGGCATCGTCACCGCCCAACTCGCCCAGAAGGCGCCGAGTTTCGAGGCGGCCTGCGCCGCCGTCTGGATGCATGGCAAGGCGGCGGAGGCCTTCGGGCCGGGCCTGATCGCCGAGGATCTGCCCGCCATGCTGCCGCAGGTCTTTGCCGAACTCGCCGGGTAGTGGCGGCGGTCCGGCGTCAGCTGCCGAGCGGTGTCGCCGCCCGCAGCCGGATCAGCCCCAGCACCGTGTCGATGGTCGGCGTCGCAACGCCGGTCAGCCGGCCCATCTCCTGCACCGAGGTGACGAGCGCGTCGACTTCCATCGGCCGGCCGAGTTCGAGATCCTGCAGCATAGAGGTCTTGTGCTCGCCGACCTCGGCGGCGCCGGCGATCCGCTTGTCGACGTCGATCGGGAACTTGATCCCGAGGGCGCTGGCGATGGCCTCGGCCTCCAGCATCATCGCCCTTGCCACGCCCCGCGCGTCCGCGTTGCCGCAGATCGCCGCAAGGGTCGCGCCGGTGAGCGCCGAGATCGGGTTGAAGGAGACGTTGCCCCAGAGCTTCACCCAGATCTCCGAGCGGATCTGCGGGCGCACCGGCGCCCGGAAGCCCGCCTCCACCAGGAGCTTCGACAGCGCCAGCGCACGCTCGCTCTTCTCGCCCGACGGCTCGCCGAGAGGCAGGCGCTCGCCCTCGGTGTGGCGCACGATGCCCGGCGCCTCGATGTCGGCCGCCGGATGGACGACGCAGCCGATGGCGCGCTCGGGCCCGATCGTGTCCCAGATCGCGCCGCCCGGATCGACCGCCTCGATGCGGCGGCCTTCATGCTCGCCGCCACTCTTGTAGAAATACCACCAGGGCAGGCCGTTCTGGGCCGTGACGACTGCGGTGTCAGGCCCGAGCAGCGGCTTCAGGGCCGGCAGGATGCCCGGCACCGAGTGGGCCTTCAGCGCGATGATGACATAGTCCTGCGGGCCGAGCGCAGCCGCGTCGTCGGTGGCGCGGACCGAGACGGTCGTCTCGCCCTCGGCCGAGCGGACGGTGAGGCCGTTCTCCTGCATCGCCTTCAGATGCGGCCCGCGGGCAACGAGGCCGACCTCGGCCGCTGTGCGTTCCGCCAGCCTTGCGCCGATCAGGCCGCCGATGGCGCCGGCGCCGAAGATCGTGACCTTCATTTCGCCGCCTCCCTGCCGAGGCCGAGCTTGTCGGCAAGGCCGATGCGCTGCAGCTTGCCGGTCGCGCCCTTGGGGATCTCGTCGAGGAAGACCAGCTTGCGCGGCACCTTGAAGTCGGCGAGGCGTGTGGCGGCGAAATCGCGGATCTCGCGCTCGCTGGCCTGCATGCCTTCCCGCAGGACGACGGCGGCGGCGACGTCCTCGCCGAGCTTGTCGTGGGGCATGGCGAAACAGACCACCTGCGCCACCGCCGGATGATCCATCAGCACCTCGTCGATCTCGCGCGGGGAAATCTTCTCGCCGCCGCGATTGATGATCTCCTTGAGGCGGCCGGTGAGGAACAGGAAGCCGTCTTCGTCGAGCCGCCCCTGGTCGCCGGTGTGGAACCAGCCATGGGCGAAGGCTTCGGCATTGGCGGCCTCGTTGTTCTCGTAGCCGCCGGTGACGTTCGGCCCGCGGATGCAGACCTCGCCGATCTCGCCGCTGGCAAGGACCTCGCCGTCCTTCGACAGGATCGCCACCTCGGGGCCGGCGGCCGGGCCGACGCTGCCGGGCTTGCGGGCGCCGGGCGGCAACAGGTTGCAGGTCATCTGGTGAGACGCCTCGGTCATGCCGTAGGCCTCGATCACCGGGCAGTCGAAGGTCGCCTCGAGCTCGGCCATCACCTGCGGCGGCAGCGACGAGGAGGACGAGCGGATGAAGCGGAGCTTCGCCCGCTCGACGCTGGCGGCATTGCGCGGGGCCCGCGCGAGGATCGCCTGATGCATGGTCGGGACCGCGGTGTACCAGGTGGGGGCGGCGTCATCCATCCAGTGGAAGACCTTCAGGGCGTTGAAGCCCGGCGTGCAGACGATCGACGCGCCGGCCGACAGCGAAGACAGCACCGCCGCGATCAGCCCGTGGATGTGGAACAGCGGCATCACGTTGAGGCAGCGGTCGGCCGGGGTGAGGGCGAGCGAGGAGCGGATGTGCCGCGCCGAGGCCTTCAGGTTGCCGAGGCTGAGCGGCACGATCTTCGGCCGCGAGGTGGTGCCGGACGTGTGCAGGACGAGGGCCTCGTCGTCCTCGCCGGAAAAGCCGGGACGCGCCGTCTCGCCGATCGCCTCGCCTTCGAGGGTGAATGCGCCGGCGGGAGCGTCCGGCCGGGTGACGAGCCGCAGGACCGGAATGTCGAGTTTGGCGGCGACGCTCTCGGCCGCCGCGTGTCCGGCCTCGTCGAGGACGATCGCCCTGGCCTTCAGGTCGGACAGGTAGAATTCCAGCTCCTCGGCGCGATAGGCCGGGTTCAGCGGCGCCGAGGTCGCCCCCGCGGAAATCGCCACGAAGGCGGTGGCCATCTCCGGCCCGTTCGGCAGGACGATGGCCACACGGTCGCCGATCCCGATGCCGAGATCGTTGAGGCGCGTCACCGTCGCCTCGACCTGCGCCGCGAGATCCCGATAGGTGAGGGCGGACCGCTCCGGTGCCCCGATCGCCGCATCCTCCGGCCGTCCCGCGCCAAGCAAATCGAGCATCAGATCTTTTCCTCACGTTTCGTCGGCGCCCGCCTCGGATCATGTCACGCCAGATAGGCGGGTGTCCGCCCTTCGCTACGTCAACCTGGTCCCTTCGGCGCTCTTATCGCGCGCTTCGCCGGGAGTCGACGCCGGGACGCGAAAACGCCGCACCCGCCGGGATGATCTCCCGGCGGGTGCATTGGCAGGTTTCGAGTTGACGCGGGCGCTCGCGCCCGCCCCTGCAGGTTCCTCAGTGCGCGGACCCGCCGGCGATGAGATCGGCGAGACCGATCGGGAAGCGGCGGACCCTGACGCCGGTCGCGTGCCAGATGGCGTTGGCGATCGCGCCGACCGTGCCGGTGATGCCGATCTCGCCGACGCCCTTGATGCCGAGGGCGTTGACGTAGGGGTCATGCTCGTCGACCAGGATGACGTCCATCGTCGGCACGTCCGCATTCACCGGCACGTGGTACTCGGCGAGATTGGCGTTCATGATCCGGCCGGAGCGCCGGTCATGCACCGCCTCTTCGTGCAGGGCGAAGCCGATGCCCCAGATCATCCCGCCATAGAGCTGGCTGGTGGCGAGGCGCGGATTGATGATGCGCCCGGCGGCGAAGGCGCCGACGAGCCGGCTGACCCGGATCTGGCCGAGATCCGGATCGACCTTCACCTCGGCGAACACCGCGCCGTGGGAGAACATCGCCCGCTCCTGCGCACTGGCCGGATCCCGGCCGCCCTGGCCGGCCCCCGCGATCTCCGAAAGGCCCGCCCGGGCGAGGATGTCGCCATAGCTTTCCGAACGCTCGGGATCGTCGGCGCGGTAGAGCCGGCCATCGCGCGCCTCGACGCCGACATTGCCGGCGCCGAAGAGCGGCGAGGTCTCGTCATTGGTCGCGAGATCGGCGAGCTTGGCGATCACGTCGGTTCCCGCGGCGTGCAGCGCGCTGCCGGCCGTCGCGGTGTGGCCGGAGCCGCCGGCGATGCCACCGTCCGGCAGCCCGGAATGGCCGGAGTGGAACTCGACCCTGTCGATGTCGAGCCCGAGCCCGTCCGCCGCGATCTGGTGCAGCACCGTCCATGCACCCTGGCCCATGTCGGCGCCGGCCGTCTCGACCAGCGCCGTGCCGTCGGCGCGCAGCGTCGCCGTCGCCTTGGCCTGGAACATCGGGGCGGGAAACAGCGCCGTGCCCATCCCCCAGCCGACCAGGCGGCCCGCCTCGTCGCGCATCTGCCGCGGCTCGAGCGGCCGCTCAGACCAGCCGAAGCGTTCCGCGCCCTCGGCGTAGCACTCGCGCAGCGCCTTGGCCGAGAAGGGCTTGCCGGAGGCCGGATCGGTCTCGGCGTAGTTTCGCAGGCGGAACTCGAGCGGGTCGAGGCCGGCGGCGAGCGCCGCCTCGTCGATCGCCGATTCCAGCGCCGCCGAACCCGAGGCCTCGCCCGGCGCGCGCATCGGCCCGGGTGTGCCGATGTCGAGCCGCACCGCCTTGTGGCGGGACGACAGCGCCGGCGTGGCATAGAGATCGTGCGAGGCGTTGGATGCCGGCTCGATGAAATCCTCGAAGGTCGAGGTCGCCGCGGTGGTCAGGTGGTCGAGCGCGGTCAGCCGGCCATCGGCGTCGACGCCGAGCCGGAAGTCCTGCCGCGTTGCGCCGCGGTGGCCGACCGGCCCGTACATCTGCTCGCGCCGGAGCGCCAGCTTCACAGGCCTGCCGAGCATCTTCGCCGCGAGGATCGCCAGGATCTGCGGGCCGACGATGATGGCCTTGGAGCCGAAGCCGCCGCCGAGAAACGGGCTGCGGATCGTGACGTTCTCCGCCGGGATGCCGAACCACGCGCCGAACGACCCGGTCGACATCACGATCGCCTGGTTCGGCGTGTCGAGCGTCAGCCTGTCGCCATCCCAGCTGGCGACGATCGCATGGGGCTCCATGGCATTGTGATACTGCCCCGGCGTCTCGTAGCGCGCGTCGACGCGGTGCGATGCCTTCGCCAGCCCCGCCTCGATGTCGCCTTTCTCGGTGGTCGGAGGCGAGCCGACACCGACGGCCTCCGGATCGAACGGCCGGGCGGCGTCGAGGCCGACGCGCGCCGGCGCGGCGTCGTAGGTCGGGGACAAGAGCCGGGCGGCTTCGGTCGCAGCCTCGAGCGTCTCGGCGACGACCAGCGCGATCGGCTGGCCGGCATAGCGCACCGTGTCGTCCTGCAGCACCTCGGTGCGGAAGGCGAAGGGATAGGGCTTGGTCTCGGGATCGAGGGCGAGCGGCGGCCGGTTCGCGGGCGTCAGCACCTCGACGACGCCCGGATGCGCCCGGGCGGCCTCGACGTTCAGGGACGTGACGCGGCCGCGGGAGATCGTCGCCGCCGCATAGACGGCATGGAGCAGTCCCTCGGGATGGTTGTCGGCAGCGAAGGTGGCGGTGCCGGTGACCTTCAGGACGCCGTCGCGGCGGGTCATCGGCTGGCCGCTGTTCGAGCCGAAGCGGGTGCGGCCGGAAGGCGTCGCCCCGGTCGGGATCGGGATCGTGTCAGACATGGGCGTTGGCTCCCGTTTCGGAGGCAAAGGGCGAGGCGGGCAGGGCCGGCATGCGCTCCGGCGTGCCGGCTGCCGCCATCATCAGCGCGCGGGCGACGACCCGCCGGCCGAGTTCGATCTTGTAGGCGTTCTCGCCGGAGGGTTTTGCCTCGGTAAAGGCGGCCTCGGCGGCCCGCTGGAAGACTTCCCTTCCAGGCGCAGCGCCGACGAGTGCGGCTTCCGCCGCTTGCGTGCGCCACGGCCTGGTCGCGACTCCGCCGAGCGCCAGCCGCGCCTCGACGATCGTCCCGTTCTCGATCTTCAGGGCGGCCGCCGCCGAGGCGAGGGCGAAGGCGTAGGAGGTGCGCTCGCGGACCTTGAGATAGCGCTGGTTGCCGGCAAAGGCCGCGGCCTCGGCCGGCAGCCGGACGGCGACGATCATCTCGCCGGCTTCGAGGGCGGTCTCCTTCTCGGGCGCGTCGCCGGGCAGGAGGTAGAAGTCGGTCATCGCCACCTCGCGGCGGCCGGCGGGGCCCTCGATCTCGACGATGGCGCCGAGCGCGGTCAGGGCGACGCAGAAGTCCGACGGGTGAACGGCGATGCAGCGGTCGCTCCAGCCGAGCACGGCATGGGCGCGGTTCTCGCCTCCGATCGCGTCGCAGCCCGAACCCGGCTGACGCTTGTTGCAGGCGCTGGCCGGGTCAGTGAAGTAGGCGCAGCGGGTGCGCTGCATCAGGTTGCCGCCGACGGTCGCGGCGTTGCGCAACTGCGCCGAAGCGCCCGAAAGCAGCGCCTCGGCGACGGCCGGGTAGGTCTTGGCAAAGGCCGGATCATGGGCGAGGGCGGCGTTCTTCACCAGCGCGCCGATCCGCATGGAGCCGTCCGGCAGCTGATCGATCCGGTTGAGATCCGGCAGATGGGTGAGATCGACGAGGCGGCCGGGAGCCACGACGCCGCCCTTCATCAGATCGAGGAGATTGGTCCCGGCGCCGAGATAGGCCGAGCCGGGCTCGCCGCCGGCAGCGACGGCTTCGGCGAGCGAAGCGGGGCGGATATATTCGAAGAGGTTCATGCCGCTGTCTCCGCCTTGCTGCCGGCCAGCCGGCCCTGTGCGTCGAGCACCGCCTCGGTGATGCCCTGATAGGCGCCGCAGCGGCAGAGGTTGCCGCTCATCGCCTCGCGGATCCGCTCGGGATCGCCCATCGCCTGGGCCTCGGCGATGAGGCCGACGGCGCTCATGATCTGGCCCGGCGTGCAGAAGCCGCACTGGAAGCCGTCGTGGTCGATGAAGGCCTGCTGCACCGGATGCAGCACGCCGTTTTCGGCGAGACCCTCGATCGTGGTGATGGCCGCGCCATCGTGGCTGATCGCCAGCGCCAGGCAGGAATTGATCCTGTGCCCGTCGACGAGAATGGTGCAGGCGCCGCACTGGCCGCGGTCGCAGCCCTTCTTGGCGCCGGTGAGATGCAGCCGCTCGCGCAACAGGTCGAGCAGCGTGACGCGCGGATCGTCGAGAACGATTTCGCGTCGCTCGCCGTTGATGGTGAGTGTCATGGAAAGGTTCATCGAATTACCTTTCGAGGAATGGGATCGTCGGGACAGGCAGTCGCGCCGGCATGGCGAAAGCTTTGAGAGCGCGCTCCTCGGACGGGCAGGACCATCGCCTTGCGGTTCGGGCCGGTTTCGGAGAGACGCTGTGCGAGGGACGGAAACTGCTGCCGTCCGTAATTATACGGAGGCCCCCTCCGTTTTCAAGTGTGGAAGGGTTATAAATTCCGAGATGGAGAGAGGATCGACCCCGGCAATGCGCCGCCCGCGCGCCGACTCCTTACGAAACCGTGAGAAGCTGCTGATGGCGGCTGCGGCGGTGTTCCGCGAAACCGGCGGGGCCGGGACGCTGGAGGCCGTGGCGCGCCAGGCCGGCGTCGGCATCGGCACGCTTTACCGGCACTTTCCGACGCGCGAGGCGCTGTTCGAGGCGGTCTATCGCCGCGAGATCGAGCAGCTGGCCGAGCTGTCGCGCGAACTCGCGGATACCGCGGATCCCGTCGCGGCGCTGCGTCGGTTCCTGCATGGCATGGTCGGGATGGTGGCGACGAAGAAGGGGATGGTCGCCGCGCTGGCGATCGCCATCGACGGCACCTCGGAGATCGCCTGCTTCTCCTTCGCGACGCTGTCCGCGGCGATGGAGCGGCTGCATGCACCGGCCGTCGCGAGCGGCCGGATGCGCGCCGACGTGTCCGCCGACGACATTCTCCAGACGGTGGTCGGAATGTGCCTCGCGCGCCGCGAGGAACAGTGGGAAGCAGCCGTGACCCGGCTGATCGACGTCTTCGTCGACGGCCTGAAGACCGATTGAATGGGCGGCGGGCGGCAAGGCCCACCGGCTGGCTATTCTGCGGCCGGCAAAGCCCGCACCGGATGATTCAGCCGGGGCGCCGGATCAGCCGCCGGCCTTCGGCCCGCCCGCCGGCTCGCGGCCGAAATTCGGCTTGGCCGTGTCCTGGCCGGCCTCGATGACGTTGCGCCGGATCGCCCTCGTGCGGGTGAAGAGGTCGAACAGCGTCTGGCCGTCGCCCCAGCGGATCGCCCGCTGCAGCGTCGCCAGATCCTCCGAGAAGCGGGCGAGCATTTCCAGCACCGCCTCCCGGTTGGTGAGGAAGACGTCCCGCCACATGGTCGGATCGGACGCGGCGATGCGGGTGAAGTCGCGAAAGCCCGAGGCCGAGAACTTCACCACTTCCGACTGGGTCACTTCCTCGAGGTCGGCCGCGGTACCGACGATGTTGTAGGCGATGAGATGCGGCACGTGGGAGACGATGGCGAGCACCAGGTCGTGATGCTCGGCGGTCATCGTCTCGACATTGGAGCCGCAGCCCCGCCAGAACGCCTCGACCTTGTCGATCGCTGCGGGATCGGTTCCCTCCGGCGGCGTCAGGATGGACCAGCGATCGCGAAACAGCTCCAGGAAACCGGATTCGGGACCGGACTGTTCGGTGCCGGCGAGCGGATGGGCCGGCACGAAGTGGACGCCCGCGGGCAGATGCGGACGCATCTGCTCGATCACCGCGCCCTTGACCGAGCCGACGTCGGAGACGATCGCGCCGTCCTTCAGATGCGGCGCGATCTCGCGGGTGATCGCCCCGCAGATGCCGACGGGCACGCACAGGATGACGATGTCGGCGTCCTTCACGGCGTCGGCGGCTTCGAGGTGATAGGCATCGCCGAGACCGAGTTCCTCGGCCTTGTCGAGGGTCTCCTTGCGCCGCGTGGCGATCGAGATGTGGCGTGCGAGGCCGTTCGCCCGAATGTTGAGGGCGAGCGACGAGCCGATCAGTCCGATGCCGATCAGCGCGACGCGCTCGAACAGGGGATCTGTGGTCACGACGGGCTCTTCAGGAACAGCGTCAGCGCATCGACGACGCCGCGATTGGCCTCCTCGGTGCCGATCGACATGCGCAGCGCGTTGGGGAAGCCATAGCCGGCGACCCGGCGCAGGATGAAGCCGCGCGCGGTCAGGAACGCATCGGCCTCGGCCGCGCTTTTGCCGGCCTCCTCGGGAAAATGGATCAGGACGAAGTTGCCGACGCTCGGCGTCACCGAAAGGCCCAGCGCCTCGATTTCACGCGTCGTCCACTCCAGCCAGTGGGCATTGAAGCTCGCCGCTTCCTCGATGAAGGCACGGTCGCGGATGGCCGCAGCCCCGGCGGCGATGGCGGCGGCGTTGAGATTGAACGGCCCGCGCACCCGGTCGAGGGTCGAGACGATCGCCTCCGGCCCGTAGAGCCAGCCGATGCGAAGGCCCGCAAGGCCGTAGATCTTCGAGAAGGTGCGGGTCATCACGACGTTCTCCGACGCCGAGACGAGCTCGATGCCGGCGCCGTAGTCGTTGCGCCGGACATATTCGGCATAGGCCGCGTCGAGGACGAGGATGACGTGGCCGGGCAGCCCGGCCTGCAGTCGCCGCACCTCGTCGAAGGGCAGGTACGTGCCGGTCGGATTGTTCGGATTGGCGAGGAAGACCAGCTTCGTCCTGTCCGTCACCCGCTCGAGGATCGCGTCGACGTCGGCCGTCCGGTCCTTTTCCGGGGCGACGACCGGCGTCGCGCCGGCGGCGCGGATCTGGATCGCGTAGACGAGGAAGCCGTGCTCGGTGTGGATCGCCTCGTCGCCGGGGGCGAGATAGCACTGGCAGAGAAGGCCGAGCAGCTCGTCCGAGCCGTTGCCGCAGAGGATGTTGGCCGTGTTGAGGCCGTGCGTCTCGGCGATCGCCGCCTTCAGCTCGCTCGCCTGGCCGTCGGGATAGTGCGCCAGATCCTGCATTGCCGCGGTGGCTGCCGCGAGGGCGGCGGGCGGCGGGCCGAGCGGCGTCTCGTTGGAGGACAGCTTGTGAAGCTTGATCCCTTCCGGCGCCCGGCTCTTGCCGGGAACGTAGATCTCGATGTCCAGCACACCGGTCTTGGGAACAGGTTTCATCGTCGCAAACCCTGAAAAGGAGCTTCGTATCCGGCCTCAGCCGGCCGGGACCGCCAGAGGAGCCGCATAGCCGCCAATCGGCCGGATGTCGAGGTGTCCGCCGAGCCGGGCGGCGAGTTCGTCCGGCGCAAGGCGCGTCGCGACGAGGGCGCCGAAGCCGCGGGCGGTGGTCGCCGCGGCGAGGACATCTCCTGCTTCGCCGAGGGTACGCTCCAGGTCCGGCATCGCTGCGGATCCGGCGAGGGCATAGCAGCCGATCTCCGGCGGCACGGGATCGGCGAGGGGCGGGGCGATGACGAGGCTCGGCGTCGCCGCCGGCCGGCCCTCCATGGCGAAGAAGGGCAGCCGCGCGACGATCTGGGCGCTGGCAAGATCGTCCCACCAGACAGCGTCGCCGTCACCGAGGGCAACGATGCCCAATCGGTCGTCGCCGCCGCTCTGGATGGTTTCGACCACTGCTGCAGGGGAAGCCAGCAGCGTCACCGGCACGGTGAAGCCGAAATAGAACCGGGCGGTGTCCATGGCCGAGGTGGCCTCGCCGCAGGCGAATACTTCGAAGGGCGCCTGCAGGGCCGTGAAGGTCGAGATGATCTCGCGCCACAGATGTTCGATGGCGGTCAGCGGCAGATGGCCGGAATGGCGGGCGGCGAGGCGGCGCATCATGTCGGCCTCGCGGCCCGGCCGGAAGGCGGCGCCGTTCCTGGCGGTGCCCTTCACCGCGATCAGCTCGTCGATCACCACGGCGCGCTGCATCAGCAGGCGATGCACCGACTCGTCGATGGCGTCGATCTTCGCCCTGAGTTCCACCAGCCTCGAGGGATCGGCCTTTTGCGGCTCGTCCATCGCCCCCTCCTTGTCGTTGCGCGGGTCTTCTAGACCCTCGCATCGCGCTTGGCAAAGGCAGTGGCGGACTGCCGAAAATCGCCGTTGAGGCCGCCATCCGGCGGCCACCGGTCAGTTGAGGGTCCGCCTCTCGCTCGGCAGATCGAGGGAAAACGCCGGGATCTCGACCTCGAACGCCTCGCCGGCATCGGTGCGCATCCAGTAGCTGCCGCGCATGATTCCGGAGGGCGTCGGCAGCGGGCAGCCCGACGTATAGGTGAAGCTGTCGCCCGGCAGGATCACCGGCTGTTCGCCGACGACGCCGGGGCCGCGCACTTCCTCGATGTGACCGCTCGCATCGGTGATCTGCCAGTAGCGGGATTCGAGCTGCACGGCCTCTTCGCCGGCATTCTCGATCTCGACCTGATAGGCGAAGACCCAGCGGCCTTCGGCCGGGTCGGACTGCTCTTCCAGATAGGCCGGCTTCACCGTCACGACGATCTGCCGTGTGGTCGCCTGATACATCGCACTCGCAACCTTTTCGAAAAACAGGGCATCGACGCTGGAGGTCATAGCGCGATTTCGGGCTGAATTCACCGTTGCGAAACGGATTGTGCGAAACTTGGTTTCCGTCCTGACGGACAAAAGGCCGGCGCGTCGATCGAAAATGCCGGGTCGGCGTTGCGGATGGGGCCCCGGCGGCGAACCGTCCGGAGGGCGCTCGCTTCCGGCGCCGTGTCGCGCGACACGATTCGGGCGGAGTGAGGAGAACCGGTGCTCGACGCAATCCTGAGGCAGCGGATCGATCCGCCGGTCGAGCGCCTTGCGAGGTGGCTTGCGGCCAGGGGCGTCGGCGCCAATGCCGTGACCGTCGCCGGGCTGGTGATCGGTCTCGGCGCGGCGGCGGCCATCGCGGCGGGCAGCCCGCTGGCCGGTCTCGTCCTCATCCTTCTCTCGCGGCTCTGCGACGGTCTCGACGGCGCGGTCGCCAAGCAGACGGCGCCGACCGATCTCGGCGGCTATCTCGACATCGTCTTCGACTTCGTCTTCTACGGCGCCATCCCGCTCGCCTTCGCCGTGCTCGATCCGGCGACCAATGCCCTGCCGGCCGCCGTCCTGCTGCTGACGTTCTACGCCAATGGCGCGAGCTTCCTCGCCTTCGCGATCCTTGCCGAAAAGCGCCGCATCAGCACCGAGGCGCGAGGTAGAAAATCGTTCTTCTTCTCGGTCGGCCTCGCGGAAGCCAGCGAGACGATCATCGCCTTCTGCCTCTTCTGCCTGTTTCCGGCGTGGTTCCCGGTGATCGCCTATGGCTTTGCGGCCATGACCGGCTGGACCTGCTGCGCCCGGATCTGGCTGGCGGTGCGGACCTTCCGGTGAGCACAGATCGAGGTGGCGGTATTCGGAGACGGCACCAGGTTGCCGGCGCTACGCCGCTGGATGCGGGAGGCGTCAGAAGCCGTAGAACGTGCGGATCGCCTGCCATCCGTCCTCGGCGGTCTCGGCGAAGGTCAAGAGGTTCAGGTCGTCCGGCGAGATCGTGCCTTCCTCGGCCAGCGCGTCGAAGTCGATGACGCGCTTCCAGAACGCCTCGCCGAACAGGACGACCGGGATCTTCTGCATGCGCCGCGTCTGGATCAGCGTCAGCGCCTCGAACAGTTCGTCCATGGTGCCGAAGCCGCCGGGGAAGATCGCCATCGCTTTGGCCCGCAGGAGGAAATGCATCTTGCGGATGGCGAAATAGTGGAAGTTGAAGCACAGCTCCGGCGTCGCGAAATGGTTCGGCTCCTGCTCGTGGGGCAGGGTGATGTTGAGGGAGATCGACGGCGCCCCGACATCGGCCGCGCCGCGATTGCCGGCCTCCATGACGCCCGGCCCGCCGCCGGTGACGATGACGAACTCCTTGCCCCCCGACGAGGTGGCCGAATGGCGCGAGGCGATCTGGGCGAAGCGCCGGGCTTCCTCGTAGAACTTCGCATTGGCCTCGAGGTTTTTCTTCTGCGTCTCGTTGCGCGCCGCCCAGGCCGCCTGGCCGGGCGCCGGAATGCGCGCGCCGCCGAACAGCACCACGGTCGAGAGGATGCCGGCATCGAGAAAGGCCAGCTCCGGCTTCATCAGCTCGAGCTGCAGCCGGACGCTGCGGGTCTCCTCGCGGGTCAGGAAATCCGGATCGTCGAAGGCCAGCCGGTAGGTCGGCGAGCGGGTCTGCGCCGTGCCGCCGGACAGGGCGGCGGCGTCCTGCCGATCGCGTTCGGAACTCGGAAACGGGTCCCAGCCGTCGTGATTGCGCGGCGTGCGATCCGGGGGTGTGGCGTCGGACATGCGAGAGGTGGGCCCCACTGCTTCGATTGACCTCGTGAAGGCTGGCAACTAGGGTCCGCGGCGATTTGGTCAGGGCTCGCTCCTGGCCTTTCTTCTCTTTAGAACGGAGCCATGCCGATGTCCGCGCCCGACCGCGCCGCCCTGGAAGTCACCATCGAGCGCGCCTTCGAGGAGCGCGCCGGCATCTCGCCGGCGACGACGGGCGAGGTGCGCGACGCCGTCGATGCGGCGCTGGAGATGCTGGACAGCGGCGAGGCGCGGGTCGCGACGCGGGGCGAGGACGGCGCCTGGACGGTGCACCAGTGGCTGAAGAAAGCGGTTCTCCTGTCCTTCCGCCTGAACGACATGCAGGTGATCGAGGGCGGTTCCGGCGGCGCCACCTGGTGGGACAAGGTGCCCTCCAAATTCGCCGGCTGGGGCGAGAATCGCTTCCGTGAGGCAGGCTTCCGGGCCGTGCCGGGGTCGATCGTGCGCAAGGGCTCATTCATCGGCCGGGACGTCGTCCTGATGCCGTCCTTCGTCAATCTCGGCGCCTATGTCGACGCCGGCTCGATGGTCGACGGCTGGGCGACGGTCGGCTCCTGCGCCCAGATCGGCAAGAACGTCCACCTGTCCGGCGGCGTTGGCATCGGCGGTGTGCTCGAGCCGCTGCAGGCCGGCCCGACGATCATCGAGGACAACTGCTTCATCGGCGCGCGCTCGGAAGTCGTCGAAGGCTGCATCGTGCGCGAGGGCTCGGTCCTCGGCATGGGCGTCTATATCGGCCAGTCCACCAAGATCGTCGATCGCGCCACCGGCGCGGTCACCTATGGCGAGGTGCCGCCCTATTCCGTGGTCGTCGCCGGCGCCATGCCCGGCCGAGAGATGGGCAATGGCGAGCCCGGCCCGAGCCTCTATTGCGCCGTCATCGTCAAGCGCGTCGACGAGCGCACGCGCTCGAAGACCTCGATCAACGAACTGCTGCGGAGCTGAGGGGCTTGGCTTTCGATCGCTGCAGGACGATCGGCTCTTCCTGATGGCGGGCAGGCGACTTGCGAGGCTCTTCAGCGGCTGGCCAGCGACGGTATTGGCGGCGGGCGGCCTCTTCTCCTGGCTCTCGGGCGTGCCGGCTCTGCCGACCGACCACAACGGCCTCTGCCGCACCGAGACGGCGGCGGGGGTCGGCTACATCGTCTGCGAGATCCCGCTGGATCGCCATCGCCTGTCGCTCCGGGCGGTTGATGCGGCGGGAAAGCCCTACGAGACCTTCGAGGCCGTCGAGGCGTCGCTTGCCGGCCGCAGGGCCGAACTGATCATGAATGCCGGCATGTATCACGAGGATCGCCGGCCGGTCGGCCTCACCGTACAGGACGGGCGCGAGGTCCACGGCGCGGTGCTCGGCACCGGCTCGGGCAACTATTCGCTGCGGCCGAACGGGGTGTTCTTCGTCGAGGACGGCCGGGCGCATGTGATGGAATCCACCCGCTATCTCGCCGGCCAGCACCGTCCCGAACTCGCCACCCAGTCCGGGCCGATGCTCGTGGTAGACGGCAAGCTGCACCCGCGCTTCATCGAGAATTCCGACAGCCGGCACGTGCGCAACGGCATCTGTGCGAGCGAGGACGGCAGGGTGGTGACCCACGTCCTCTCCCGCGCGCCGGTCAATTTCTGGGATTTCGGCAGCTTCTTCAAGGACAGGCTCGGCTGCCGCGATGCGCTGTTCTTCGACGGCACGGTGTCGAGCTTGCGGTATCCCGCCGGCGGCATCGACTACCGCCGCGACCGGCTCGGCCCGATGCTGGTGGTGACCGACCGCTGAGGCGCGGGCCTCGTCCGGGGCTGGTCGATACCGGTGACGGCCGGATCAGTCGGCGAAGGAGGGCCGCAGCGCCGGTACGGGAACCGATCCGACGGTGACGCTTTTCGCCTCGCTCGGCGCCGCGTCGTCGTCGCCGAAGCGTGCGGCGAGGTTCGCCTCACGCTGCCTTTCGGCCTCCGACTGCGCGTCGGGTGCGGCAACCGGCTTGGCTGCAACCGCGACGCGCCCGCCGCGTCCGGGACCCTCGCCGGTTTCGGCAGCATGGCCCGGAGAGACCTTGATCGTCCGGGGCACCGCCTCGACCGGGGCGGAGCGTTCGGCAACGGTCGCTGCGGCGTCAGGCTTTCTCACCTCCGGCGCGAAGGCCGCTGCCCGGGCGAGGCCGGCCGCATCCTCGCGGGTCGCCACCCGGGTCGTCTCGATCGTCGCCGGCACGGCGCGGCCCGGGGCGCCGCGGCTGAGGTCGAGCTCCGCCATATGCGCCTTGACCTTCGAGCAGTAGCTGCGGGCCGAGGCGGTCATGCGGCTGGCACGATGGCCGCCCTTGTACTTCATCGCCGTGCCACAGACGTCGTGGCCGCTCTTTTCCCAGGCGCCCTTCAGGTAGCGCATGCCGTAGGTGAGGTTGGTGTCGGCGTCGAAGAGGGCGCTCGTCGGGCCGGAAAAGCCGAGGCTGCGGGCCGTCGCCGGCTTGATCTGCGACAGGCCGTAGACGCCCGAGCCGCGGGCCTGCGGATTGTAGCGGCTCTCGACCCGCACGACGGCGAAGGCAAGCGCCGGCGGGATGCCGTTTTCCTTGGCATGCTTGATGATCATCCGGTCGATCGCGGCGCTGCCGGAGACCGTGCCGGTCTCGGCCATTTGCGCCGCCTCGCGCCGGGCGATCACCCGGTCGGATTTGGCGACGCCGGCCGTCGCGACCGCGACCTTCGCCGCGCCGCCCTCCGTCTTGGCGTCGGATGGATCGCTGGAGGCGTCCTCCTTGCCGGCGAAGGCGACGCCGAGGGGCGAGCCGCCCGGGCCGTCGGCGATGCAGCCCGTCACCGCGAAGAGGCCGGCGAGGGCGAGCGATGTCGCCGCGCGCCGCGGCCAGCGCAGATCGATCCCCGTCCGTTCCAAGAGCACGTGTTCCCCCGCGCGAATTTCGTTCCCCTGCGACCGGTGTCGGGGCCGATCGCGGCGCAATCGTGGCGGCCGGATGGCGGCGGCGAACAAACCTTAACAAAAGGTCACCGAGTGGCAGAGGTGTGGCGAGCCGGCACCAGATCGGCTATCACCGCTGGCCATGACCGAAGCTCCGACACCCGAAGAAGCTGCAGCCCGCGCCGCCGCAATCGCCGCCGGCCTCGACCCGGCCGATCCCGCCGCGATTCTCGCCGCCCTCATCCGCTGCCCGTCCGTCACGCCCCGCGAGGGCGGGGCGCTGGCGCTGATCGAGGCGCTGCTGGCGCGCCAGGGCTTCGACGTCGCCCGCCCGGTCTTTGAGGAGGCGGGGACGGAACCGGTCGAGAACCTCTTCGCCAGCATCGGCGAGGCCGGCCCGCATCTGGTCTTTGCCGGCCATACCGACGTCGTTCCGCCCGGAACGCTGGGCGACTGGACCTCCGATCCGTTCGCCGGGGAGATCGTCGCCGGCGAGATGGTCGGCCGCGGCGCCGTCGACATGAAGGGCGGCATCGCCGCGTTTCTTGCCGCCTATGCCCGGCATGCCCGCAGGAACGGCCCGCCGCCCGGCCGGCTCTCCTTCCTGGTCACCGGCGACGAGGAAGGACCTGCCGTCAACGGCACGGTCAAGCTGCTCGATTGGGCGAAGGCGAGGGGCGAGCGCTTCGACGGCTGCCTCGTCGGCGAGCCGACCAATCCGAGCGTCCTCGGCGAGATGGTCAAGATCGGCCGGCGCGGCTCGCTCTCCGGCGAGGTGCGGGTCGCGGGGACGCAGGGCCACGTCGCCTATCCCCATCTCGCCGACAATCCCGTCCGCGCCGCGGTCCAGATCGCCGAGTCGCTGCTGGCGACGCCGCTCGACGAGGGCACCGGAACCTTCCAGCCGTCGAACCTCGAGATCACCGCCATCGAGACCGGCAACGCCTCGGTCAACGTCATCGGCGCCCGCTGCTCGATCTTCTTCAACGTCCGCTTCAACGACCGCTGGACGATCGACACCCTCAAGGCCGAGCTTGCCGCCCGCATCGCGGCGGGCGCTGCGGCGGGGCATCTGCGGCCGGGCCGTCCGGCCGCCGGCTACGAACTCCTGTGGCGCGAGCGGCCATCGGCGGCATTTTCCACCGGCGGCGATGCCGCGGGCGGTGGCGGCGCCTTGACCGGCGCGCTGACCGCGGCAATTCATCAGATGACGGGGCGCCGGCCGGAGCTCTCGACCTCCGGCGGCACGTCCGACGCCCGCTTCATCAAGGATCATTGCCCGGTGATCGAATTCGGGCTTGTCGGCAAGACGATGCACATGTCCAATGAGCGGGTCGCACTGTCCGATCTCGAGGGACTGACGGAAATCTATGAAGCCTTCATCGCCCGCTGGTTCGCCGCCCACGCCTGACTTCGTTCCGAGCTTCGACGAAGTCGTCCGCTTCTTCTCCGGCGCGCTCCTCCTGATGGCGGGGCGGACCGAGGGGCTGAAGCGCCTCGACCTGTCGGCCGACGGCTTCTGGCAATCCTTCGCCGCGGTTCTCGTCGCCCTGCCGCCGCTGGCGCTGTCCTGGGTCGCCATCGAGCTCGTCGCCGGCCATGGCGGGCAGGAAGAGACCAGCAGCTTCGTCACCTATGGCGCCCACGCCGTCGCCGACGTCCTCTCGTGGCTCCTGCCGGTGCTGGTCCTGATGATGGCGGCGAGGCCCATCGGCTATTCCCGCAAGATCGTGCCGCTCGTCGTCGCCACCAACTGGGGCGGCGCGCTGCTAGCCTGGGCGGTGGTTCCCTACTGGCTGCTGATCATCCTGTTCGGCGCCGGCGAGGTGATGGCCTTCATCGGTCTCCTCGTCCGTATTGCCACCGTCACCGCCGCCATGCGGCTGATCTATTTCGCCTTGGGGAAGGATTTCGCCGCGGCCGTCGCCATCACCGTCATGATGATTATCGCCTCGCTGATGAGCTACGGCGCGGTGATGGACGTGACGGGGGTGAAGCTGGTGTGAGTGAACGCCTGCTTCAGCCAGTCGGCAGGTTTCTGGCTTCGCTCATCGTGTGGTTTGGGCTTTACTCACCCGCATTCGCGGATGCATCTCGCCAGGCTGTGCTTCCGTGCGACGTTGGCGGCGGTCTCGAAGCACCGGCAGTGATTGGTCGACAAGATGATGCGCGGATGCTCTCGAACTTCGCCGTCGGTAACGTTTGGGACGAAGCCGAAGCGACAAGACGGCTCGGGAAACCCGACGTCACGATGAGTTCGACTATGAGCTCGAAACGCCTCTGGATCTATCGGTATCGAGAGGGGATGGTGATCTCCGTCGATTTTGACACCGGCACGATCATCGCGATCGAAGGCGCAGAGTGAACTTAAGCTGTGCGGGGAGCGCGAGGGACGCTTACGGGAAATACACCGGCAGCGTCCGCTTCGGCGCATTCCCGTACTCCACCTGCGTCAGATACAGCCCGTCCGGCGGCGCCACCGGGCCGCACCTGGTCCGGTCGCGGCTTTCGAGCGCGGCGACCACGTCCGCCGTCGTCCAGCGGCCTTCGCCGACGAGCTTCAGCGTCCCGGCGAAGGACCGGATCTGGTTGTGGAGGAAAGACTGGGCCATGGCGGTGATGTGGATCTCGTCGCCGGGCCCCCGCGCGACCGAGAGTTCCTCCAGGGTGCGGATCGGGTTCTTCGCCTGGCAGTGGGACGAGCGGAAGGTGTTGAAGTCGTGGGTGCCGACAAGGGCCTTTGCGGCGTCGTGCATCGCCGCCACGTCGAGGTCCCGCGACACCCACCAGACCCGGCCGCGCTCGATGGCGGGCGGCGCCCGGCGGCTGAAGATGCGGTAGCGATACCAGCGCTTGCGGGCGGAGAACCGGGCGTCGAAGTCGTCGCCGACGCGCTCGGCGGCGACGATCGACACCGGTTCGTCCCGCATGTGGGCGTTCAGCGCGTCACGCACCGTGTCCGCCTCCCAGTCGCGGGCAAGGTCGACATGGGCGACCTGGCCGGTGGCGTGCACGCCGGCGTCGGTGCGCCCCGCGCCGAAGATCGTCGCCGCCTCGCCGGCAAAGCCCTCGATGGCGGTCTCGATCACCTCCTGGACGGACAGCCCGTTCTTCTGCCGCTGCCAGCCGCGATAGGGCGTGCCGTCATATTCGATGGTGAGCTTGTAGCGGGGCATCAGGCGAGGCGCGCGAGGAGATTGGCGCGGCAGGTCGCATCGGTTTCCGGTCGCGGCGCCATCTACCCTGCGCCCAGCATGGTCCCCGCCGCAACGGGCGTGCCGCGCAGAAGGTCGGCCGCGGCGACGCGCTTTCCGCCCGCGCGCTGCAGCTCCAGGAGCCGCACGGCGCCGGAGCCGCAGGCCACGGTGAGATCCTCGGCAAGCACGGTGCCGGCGACGCCGGCGCCATCTGCCACCTCGGCCCGCAGCAGCTTCACCCGCTCAGCCTTGCCGGCGAACGGCATCGTCGTCCAGGCGCCCGGCATCGGCGAGAAGGCGTTGATCCGGCGGGCGATGCCGGCAGCGTCGCCGGTCCAGTCGATCGCCGTCTCGGCCTTGTCGATCTTTTTGGCATACAGGGGCTCGCGGCCGGTCCGGGCGGCGATCGCCGCCTGGTCCTCGAAGGCGAGGGTGCCCGCCTCGAGCCTTGCCAGCGCCTCCACCATCAGCGTCGCCGACAGCTGCGACAGCCGCTCCTGCAATTCGCCGGCGGTCTCGCTCGCCCCGATCACCGTCTCGGCGGCGAGCGCGACGGGGCCGGTGTCGAGGCCCGCCTCCATCTGCATCACCATCATGCCGGTGGTCTGGTCGCCGGCCTCGATCGCCCGCTGGATGGGCGCCGCGCCGCGCCAGCGCGGCAGAAGCGAGCCGTGACCGTTGAGACAGCCGGAACGCGGCGCCTCCAGAAGTGCCTGCGGCAGGAGGAGGCCATAGGCGACCACCACGGCGACGTCGGCCTCGAGCGCTGCGAAGGCCTCGACAACGGAGGGATCGCGGAAATTCAGCGGGACGCGGACCTCAAGCCCCAGCCGCTCGGCCTCGATCTGCACCGGCGAGGGGGTCAGCTGCAGGCCGCGCCGCCCGGCCTTGCGCGGTGGCTGTGTGTAGACCGCCGGCACGCGGTGGCCCGCCGCGACGATGGCTGCGAGCGTCGGCACCGAGAAGGCCGGTGTGCCCATGAAGGTGACGGTGAGCGCCACCGGCTCAGGCCGACTTCATCCGCGCCAGCTTGGTGAACTTCTTGATCACCATGTCGCGCTTCAGTTTCGAGATGTAGTCGATGAAGAGGACGCCGTTGAGGTGGTCGATCTCGTGCTGCAGGCAGGTGGCGTAGAGGCCCTCGGCCGCTTCCTCGTGCATCTTGCCGTCGAGGCCGAGATAGCGGACGGTGACCCCGGCCGGGCGCTCCACCTCGGCATAATAGTCCGGGATCGACAGGCAGCCTTCCTCGTAGACGCTGCGCTCGTCGGCGCTGGCGACGATTTCCGGGTTGAGGAACACCCGCGGCGCCTTTTCCTCGTCTTCCTTGGAGATGTCGAGGACGAGCATGCGGATCGGCTCGCCGACCTGGATCGCGGCGAGCCCGATCCCCGGCGCGTCGTACATCGTCTCCAGCATGTCGTCGGCGAAGCGCCGCACGGTATCGTCCACCGTCTCGATGGGCCGGGAGACTTCCCGCAACAGCGGGTCGGGAAGAATGATGAGGGGCTTGATCGTCATGGGCGGTGAGGTAATCGCTGGCGCGAAACCGGTCAATCCGGTTCAGCCGGGTGCAAGCGGCACATGAGCGCCTGAGCGTGAATTTGTTCCCGCTTTGGTCCCATCGTTAAGAATTGCCTGCTAGTCTCGCGCCATGATTCGCGATGCCGCAACCTTCCTGAACCGCCAGCTCGCCGTCCCGTCGGGCGTCGAGGTCACCGGCCTGTCGCTGCTTCTCGCGGGCCTGCTCGTGCTCCTCGCGGTCCTCTGGCTGCGGGCGGCGGCCCGGGCGCGCCGGGCCGAAGCGGAGCTCGACCGCGCCGCGGCCGATGCCGCAAGGCTCGATGCCGTCCTCAAGGCGCAGGCGGAGATGTCCGGCCGCATGCAGACCATGGCCGAGATCATCGGCTCCCGGCAGGCCGACCTCACCCGCGCTCTGTCCGAGCGGCTCGACGGGATGACGAATCGCGTTGGCCAGTCGATCCTGGCGACGACCAGGGACACCAAGGCCTCGCTGTCGGTGCTCGCCGAGCGGCTGGCGGTGATCGACCGGGCCCAGGGCGAGATCCGCAGCCTGACCGGCGAGGTCGTCAAGCTGAAGGACATCCTCGCCAACAAGCAGACCCGCGGCGCCTTCGGCGAGGCGCGGATGCAGGCGATCGTCGCCGATGCCCTGCCGGCCTCGGTCTATCTTTTCCAGGCGACGCTCTCCAACGGGCGCCGGCCGGATTGCCTGATCCGCATGCCGAACGGCGCGCCCGGGCTGGTGGTCGACGCCAAGTTTCCGCTGGAAGCCTACACCGCGCTGGAAGCTGCGGAGGACGGCGAGGCGAGGGCGGCCGCCGCCTCGCGCCTGCGCCGGGACATGGACGTCCATGTGCGCGCGGTGTCGGAGAAGTATCTCATTCCCGGCGAGACCCAGGACACGGCCTTCCTGTTCGTGCCCTCCGAGACGGTCTTCGCGGTGCTCCACGAGGAATTCGACGACGTCGTCCAGAAGGCCTACCGCGCCGGCGTCGTCATCGTCTCGCCGTCGCTCCTCAACCTGTCGATCCAGGTGGTCCAGGCGGTTCTGAAAGATGCGCGCCTGCGCGCGTCCGCGGGGCGCATCCAGGCCGAGGTGCGGCTGTTCGCGGAAGATCTGGAGCGGCTGGATGCGCGGGTCGCCGCGCTGAAGGGGCATTTCGCCCACGCCTCGCGGGACATCGACCAGATCGCCCTGTCGAGCGAGAAGCTGCAGCGGCGGGGCGGCCGGATCACCGGCATCGAGATCGGCGAGGATGCGGATCCCCGGCTGCGCCCGGAGGCACTTGCCGGCGAGTGAGCCCGCCTGCCGCCAGCATCGCATGCATCACCGGCGCATCAACGGTTTGTGAATAGCTGTACTTTCCCCTTCGTCAAGCGTAAGTCGACGGCGGAACCTTAAAAAAAGATTACGCTGGACGGATCGAAAACGTTCTGGCCGCATTGTAAGCTGGAACGTCGATCACCGTAGGGGGATGTCATGCGACGCGGTTTGGGGGTCTTCATGGCGGCATGTGTGCTGGCGGCATCGCCGGCAGCGCTCGCCCATGACGTCTCTTCCGATACAAGTCGTATCACGGCTTCCGCCGCAGACCTGTCACTGGCTTACAACACCCAGACCGACCTTTCCTTCCGCCGCGGCCTGCAGATCCGGCTTGCCTGGACCGGCGACTATGCCGGGCCGTTCTCCGGCATGATCGAGGCGCGGACGCTGCGCGCCATCCGGGACTTCCAGGCGCGCCTCGGGATGAATGCCGACGGCGTGATCAGCGAAGCGATGCTGCAGACGCTGGTCGAACTCTCCGACAAGGCGCAGGGGGACTTGGGCGTCGCGATGGTCGACGATGCGGCGACCGGCGGGCGCCTGCCTGTCCCGCTCAAGCTTGTCAGCGATCGCGGCCCCACCGAGGTCGGCCATCTGTGGCGCTCGGGCGACCAGTCGGTCGAACTCGAGACCGTCCGGATCGCCGATACCGGCCAGACGCTGGCTGGCCTCTATGCCACCCTCAGCGAGCCGACCGCCCAGCGCTCCGTGCGCGACGCCGAAAAGGCCGAGGACTGGTTCACCGTCTCCGGCACCGAGCAGGGCCGCCGCTATTTCATGCGGTTCGCAGCCTCGGGCTCGGACCTTCGCGGCTTCTCGATGTCCTACACCCCCGCCCGGGAAGCGGAGGTTGCGCCTTTCGTCGCCGTGGCCTCGCAGCTTTTCGAGCCCTTCGCCGGCGACCCGGGTTCGCCTCTCGTCGCGGACGCGAAGCCCAATCCGTTCTCCTCGATGCTGGCGCGCCGTCGCACCGCATCCGAGGGTGAGGCGCGCTATGCCATGGCCGGGCCGGGAGACGGGACGGCCGGTGCCAACCTCTTCGAGCTTCCCCGCGAGCGTCGCTACGGCGGCGCCGCACTCGAACCCGCCCAGGGCGTCGCCCCGCAGCCGGGCACCCCGGCCTTCGACATGGCGGGATCCGGTTTCGTCGTCGCCAAGGGCTGGCTGCTGACCAACGCCCATGTCGTGCGCGGCTGCAAGGCGGTCGAGGTCGGCAGCGACATGGCGGCCACCGACATCCGCATGGACGACGACAACGATCTGGCGCTCGTCCATGTCGAATCGAGCCTCGGCGAGCCGCTGGCGATCTCCGCCGCCAAGCCGCGCCTCGGCGAGGACATCCTTGCCCTCGGCTTCCCGCTGCGTTCGATCCTCGCCGATTCGCTCAACGTCACCCGCGGCAACGTCTCCTCGCTGCTCGGCCTGATGAACGATCCGCGCTACCTTCAGATTTCTGCTCCCGTCCAGCCCGGCAATTCCGGCGGGCCGCTGGTCGATCTCGCCGGGCGTGTCGTCGGCGTGGTCACCGCCAAGCTGGACGCCGTCGCCGTCGCTGACGCCACGGGCGACATCCCGCAGTCGATCAACTTCGCCATCCGCCCGGATGCCGTCGCCGCCTTCCTGCATGCCAACGACATCGCCTTCCGCACGGCCGATCCGAAGGCGCCGCTGGAAAGCGTTCCCGACGCCACCGCCAGGGTGAAGGACGCGGTCTATCCGGTGGTCTGCACCGACTGATCCGCCCGCTCCCCGGCCTGTAACTCGCCACCTCTCGGACCACGAAGTCGCTCACGGCTCGCCTGTTGCTGCCGGAATGGCGCCTGGATCATCCCGTCCGCTCGTCCCTCGGCAATCCAGCCGGCTTTGAACCGGGAGCGGCTTCGCGAGCTTGCCGCGCCGCCGTTGCATCCTGTTCCCGCGCGAGCGTCAGCGCCCCCGAACCGCCGCAGTACCGAAACGTCAACCGTGACGAGACCTTGGCCGCGAGGCGTCCCATGCCGCCCCTCGATACGCAGTCCCGTCAGTTCAAGCGGCGACCTTCGTCGGATGCCACCGTCAGCGGTGCGTCGGCGGGCAGCCGTTCGTCGTCGCGGGAGAGGGCGACGAATTGCGAGAACGCGTCGCCCATCGCTGCCGTCCGGCTGCCGAGCCAGGGGAAGTGGCCATAATCGAAGGACAGCTGCCGATCCGCCTGTTCCGCGCTCTGGCCGGCCAGCGCATACTGGTAGAGCGCCGAGACGAGGCCGGCCCGGTCGGAGCCCGACTTGCAGTGGACGAGGATCGGCTGCGGGGCGTTCCGCAGGACGAAGATGATCTCCTCCAGCGTCTCCCGGTCGGGAATGTGCTTGGCCGAGATGTGGAACGAGATGAAGTCGACGCCCCGGCGGGCGGCGACCTGGCGTTCCGCCTCGTACCAGGGCCGGCCCTCGTCGCCGCGCAGATTGACGATCGTCCGGATGCCGGTCTCCTCGATCAGCCGGTCGAGACGACCGGCGGACAGCGTCGCAGAGCGGTAGAGCCGGCCGGGCTCGACGGCGTGGATGTTTCCCGTCGCATGGATATAGGCGAGGTTCGCGACGCGGATGCCGACGAAAACGCTGGCGGCGCTGATGATCATGATGGTGGCGAGGCGCAGGAACTTCACGTGATCCCCCGATCAAATCCGTGAAGCAGCAATAGCGACGGCGTGTCTCAGGGCACCGACGGTTCGATGACGCGCCATTGAAACTCCGATGTCGGGACGATCGCTCTTGAGCGACACGAACATGACGCGGCAAGGCAATGATCTTGCGCGCGTTTCGCGGGCTGCGCGGATGCGCCGTTCAGGCCGCGGGCACGGCTCGGCCGGCGCCGATGGCCAGATGACGGCGATCGTCGTGGCGCCGGCCTTCGTCGCCGGCGATCTCGCGTGGATCGCCGCCCCGGCGTTCGATTCGGAACCGAGGAGGTCGCGTGTCGTTCGAATTCCAGAAGCGATCGATGCCCTTCATCTCCGGGGCCGGCCCGTCACCCGAACGTGCGGGCAGCACTCCCGGCAGCCGGGCGGGCGGCCGGGTGGCCCCGAACCAGGCGAGAGGGCGGGCCCTGATCAGAACGCGAATGCAAGGACTTTGACCATGCCAGACTCAGACACCGACCCGCGCATGATGCGTGCGCAGCAGGACGCCGACACGCCCGAGACGGTCCCCGTCGAGGAGGGGCGCCGCGAGGACGAGGCGTCGGACAGCGACGTCGCGAGCGGCCGGGAGCGCCGGGCGGCGATCGCCGGCCAGGCGGCTGACGAAGAGCAGATGGAGGCGATCCTGCGGCAGAACCGGCAGGCGCGCCCGTCAGCAGTGGATGCCGGGACCGGCACTGCCGGCGGGTCCCGCAAGAGCCTCGTCAGGCACGGCCGCTCGCTCCTCGGCGGCTGAGGCGCGGAGCCGCATCATGAGGGTGGCGGTGGGAAGCCGTTGGACGGGCCAAGCCTCCGCCTGACCGACGATGGCGATTGCGCTGGCTCCGCGATCCGCAGGCCGCCGGCAGCCTAAGAGATGCTCTTCAGGAACGTCCCCAGATCGTCCGTCACATAGTCGATGTGGCCGCCGTCGTGGCCCTCGTGCTCCCAGACGTCGCCGAAGGTATCCTCGAAATTGGCGGGCACGATCAGGACGGTGCGCATGCCCAGCCGCTTCGGCACTTCGAGATTGCGCGCCAGGTCCTCGAACATCGCCGCGTTGGCGGTGTCGACGCGGTGCAGACCGACGAACTTGTCATAGGTCTCGGCTGCCGGCTTCGGCACGAGATCGGCGGCGACGAGATCGAAGATGTCCTCGAAATGGTCGAGAATCCCCAGCTGCCGGGCCGCGCGCTCGGCATGTTTGCGATCGCCATTGGTGAAGATGAACTTGCGGCCGGGCAGGGCGGCGAT
The DNA here is from genome assembly GCF_002088275.1 of Aurantimonas sp. 22II-16-19i. Lineage (GTDB taxonomy): Bacteria > Pseudomonadota > Alphaproteobacteria > Rhizobiales > Rhizobiaceae > Jiella. The sequence continues at coordinate 61,947 of NZ_AQQS01000001.1, read as the reverse complement.
GACATCGCCGAGGGCCGGGTCCGGATCGATCCAGGAATAATCGATGTCGTGGACATATTCGAGGAAGGCGTCGGGATCGACGGAGTGCTCGAGCATCAGGCCACGCAGCGTGGTGCCGTGGCGGCGATAGAAATCCTTCTGGACGACACGCGCCTCGTCGCTCGGCAGCTGCAGGAGCTTCGCCACGAAGGAGGTCATCCGCTGGTCGATCTGGGAGAACAGGTTCGTGTGCCGCGGATAGAGCGTGTTGTCGAGATCGAACACCCAGTCGCGGATGCCGGCGAAATCGTCGGGCTTCACCTCTTCGGTCTTGCGAATGCTGGATGACATCGATGATTTCGGCCGGTTGGTCGGATTCGTTGGTCTTGGAAGCATCCGCCGATGATAGACGGCGGAGCTTGCCAAAGACAGGACGATTCGCGTCATGCCCCTCTGGATCCCGATCACGATCGCCGCTGCCTTCGCCCAGAACCTGCGATCGGGGCTGCAGAAGCGGCTCAAGGGCCGGATGGGCACGACCGGCGCGACCTTCGTGCGCTTCGGCTTCGGCCTGCCCTTCGCGCTGCTCTATCTGGCTTTGGTCACGGCGCTTGCCGGCGAGACGGTGCCGGCACCGACGCCGACCTTTCTCCTCGCCGCCCTTGCCGGGGGCCTCGCCCAGATCGGCGGCACCTTCCTGCTGGTCTACCTGTTCGGCTTTCGCAACTTCGTCGTCGGCACGGCTTATTCGAAGACCGAGCCGGTGCAGGCGGCGCTGTTCGGTTTCCTCATCCTCGGCGAGACCGTGTCGTCGCTGGCGCTTCTCGCCGTCATGGCCGGGGTCGTCGGCGTCGTGCTGATCTCGGTCGGCAACGCCCGCTCCGGCAACGTCCTCAAGGGCCTGGCCTCCCGCGAAGCCGTGGTCGGCGTCGCCTCGGGCGCGCTGTTCGGGGTGTCGGCGGTGTTCTTCCGGGGAGCCGCCCTGGCGCTGCCCGACGGTTCGGCGGCGCTGCGGGCGGCGCTCACCCTCGCCGTCACGCTGGCGATCCAGACGGTGATCATGCTGGTCTGGATGGCGTTCCGCGATCGCGACGAGCTCCGCCGCGTCGCCGCCGCCTGGGGGCCCGGCCTCATCGTCGGCCTTGCCGGCGCCAGCGCCTCGGCCGGCTGGTTCACGGCGATGACGCTGCAGAAGGTCGCCTATGTCCGCTCGCTCGGCCAGATCGAACTCGTCTTCACGATTGCGACGTCGATCTTCTGGTTCCGCGAGACCGTCACCCGCCTCGAACTCGCCGGCGCCCTGGTGATCGTGCTGGCGATCCTCGCCCTCGTCGCCGGCGCGTGAGAGCCGGACGACCGGGGAAGGGCGGAGCCGATCATGCCTCATCGCCGTCCTCCGCATGTGCCGCCTCGAGCGTTCGTTCGCAGCCTGCCGGATTGGGTCCTGACGGGTCAGCCGGTCATCAGCAGCGCGATGTAGCTGGCGAAGACGACGAACATCGCCCGGAAGGCGATCGCCACCATCCGGTACTTCGCCTGGCAGATGGCCGCGAGGGTCTTGGTATTCTGCATGTAGTCCTCGTAGAGGAACTCGGTGTCGCCCTGCCGGCGGGCTTCGTCGAGGGCGGTGGCGGCGCCCGGCCAGGCGCCCCAGAAGAGGATGCTGGTTCCCGGCCGCGAGCGGGGCAGCACGACGCAGAGCGCCGAGACCAGGGACACGCCGACGGCGCCCATCAGCACGAGACCGGCCGCGGCGTTGAGGATCCCCGTCGTGGCGATGTGCTCCAAGGAGAAGGACCGGCGCGTTTCCGCCGACCAGACGACCAGGGCCAGGATGAAGGTGAAGATATAGGCTGCCTTCTGGTCCGCGGTCCGAATCTGATCGGCAAACATGCGGTTGGCTTCGACGAGGTGGGCAAGATGCCTCTCGGACATCGGACGCTCCGGAAGATGCGATTCTGAACAAGTCGTTCGGCTGCAGATCTGTGGCGGATCTTCGGCGCCGCGTCTGTGGCCGCAACGACACGCCCGAGGCCATTTGTCCGGGTCCTCGGTCGCAACTGCAAGTGCCCTGATTGACAGCGCCATCCCATGCCTCGATTCATGCCGTATCGTCATGTCCGAGTTCATCACCGATGGGTCCGAAGCGTAGCCGGCTCACTGCCATCCTCGCCTCTCTTGCCGTGTCTTCCCAAGCTTTTGCCGCACCCGTCCCGCGATCTGCCCCGGCTGCCGGTGCGGTCATCGCGACGAAGCTCGGCGAGGAGATCGAACTCGTCGAGGCGCCCTCCTGGCGCGGCGTCGAAGTCCTCCAGGAAGTGAAGACCGGCGACGTCCTGCGCACCAACGCCACCGGGCAGTTGGCGATTCTCTTTTCCGACCAGACCCAGATCCGCGTCGGCCGCAATTCCGTGCTCGTCGTCAAGGAGCGGATTCCCGGCGGCGACACGCGGCTCGCCCTTGAGAGCGGCCAGATCTTCGGCCGCGCGGCGCGGGGCGGCTCCGGGGTCTTCGTCGAGACCGCCGCGGCGACGGCGGCGATCCGCGGCACCGACTGGACCCTCTCGGTGAACGGCGACAACTCCAGGCTCACCGTCCTCGACGGCGAGGTCGAGTTCTCCAACCCACAGGGCTCGGTCACCGTGCGCCGGGGCGAGGCGGCGGCGGCCACGCTCGGACAGGCGCCGACCAAGCTCGTCGTCGTCGCCGGTGACCAGCGCGAGCAGATGCTGGTCAACCTCTCGCTCCGGGCGGCCTTCGAATCGTTTCCCGCCACCACGCTGCCGAGCCGGGCGATCGTTGCCGAGCGCGCCCGGCTCGCCGGAACCCCGGCCGCCGCGCTGACCGCCGAAGACCGCGTGCTCGCCGCGGAGATCGCCGCCGACCGCGACGGCAGGCAGGCGGTGGAGCGGGCCATCGCGGACGCCCGTGCGGGATCGTTGACGGCAGCGCAGGCGGCGCGCCTGATGCTGCTCGAGGCCAACATCCTGGGGGCGCGCCAGGACTATGCCCGTGCCGCCGCCCTCTACGAGCGGGCGATCCCGCATCTGGCGGGCGAGAAGCGTACGACGGCGCGTTATCTCCTCTATTTCGCCCGCTCGCTGGCCGATCCGACGACGGCGCCGGAGCGGCCGCGTGCCGATCGCGGAGACCGGGTCTCCGTCGTCGGGGAAACCATCGTGGCCGCCATGCTCGGCTCGCCCCGCGATGCCCTTGCGATCATGCAGGAGGGCGAGCCGCGGTTCAGCCGTGACCCGCAATACATGGCCGCCCTTGCCAAGATCGCGATGCTGGCCGGCGACAACGAGACGGCTGGCCGGGCGGTCGAGGCGGCCTATGCGCTCGCCCCGGAGGATCCCGAGGTGCTCTCGGCGCGGGCCTATTACCGCGCCAATGCCAAGGCCGATCTCACCGGGGCCATCGCCGATCTCGAAAAAGGTCTGGCGCTCGCTCCCGGCAAAACCGCTCTCCTCAACGACTACGCCCTGGCGCTCGGCGATAAGGGCGCCCACGCCGAAGCCGAGGCGGCGCTCGAACGGGCCATCGCCATCGATCCGGAGGACCTCGTCACCCGGACCAACCTCGCGATCGTCTATCTTGCCCAGAACCGGCTGCAGGAGGCGGGGGCGATGATCGATGCGATCGTCGAGAGGGATCCCTCCTTTGCCGTCGGCTACCTCGCGCGCGGCAAGCAGAAGCTGATGGAGGGCGACGAGACGGCGGCGCTCGACAATCTCTTGAAGGCCTCGACGGTCAATCCGGCCTATGCCGACGGCCTGCTCGCCCTCGGCGAGGCCTATGCGGCCGCCGGCGACATCGAGCATGCTCGGCAGGCCTTCGAGGACGCCGACCGCCTCGACCCGAACAGCCCGACCACGTCGCAATATCTGGCGGCCCTGGCGATCGACCAGTATCAGGCCGATGCCGCAATCGAATATGCCGAGGAATCGGTCAGGCGCATCCGCGCCAGGGGCGGCGACTACCAGTCGATCCGCGCGACCCGCGATTCCGGCTCGGTGCTCTCCGCCGCCTACGGCGTCCTGTCGCTCGACGCGTGGGGATCCTACTGGAGCGAACTGATCTTCGACCCGTTCGAGGCGGCCGGCTACTTCGACCGCGCCCTCTACGGCAGCCCGTCGCCCATCGCGCTCGCCCGCGGCCAGGAGATCAAGGGGCCGGATCCCGCGGTGGACGGGCGGGGCTTCTCGCTCCTGACCAAGGGCATCCTCGGCGATCCGCTCAGCCTTGCGGGCGCTCGCCTGCGGCCATCCTTCGTGACCTCGCCCTTCACCGAGTTCTCGTTCTCCGGCGGCGTCGTCAATGCGGACGACCAGTGGGGCGGGCTCTATGGCGCCAGCGTCCAGTCGCTCGGCTACGGCCCGCTGCCCTATTCGATGTTCCTGCAGGCGAGCGCCGAGACCATCTCGCCGGACTATGCTTCGCAGGAGGACAACGCCTATCAGGTCGTCGGCGGGTTCGGCCTGCAGCTGACGCCGAACGACCGGATGGCGGGGTTCTTCTCGGCCGGACGGACCACCGGCGACGTCGCACTCGAAGCGGTGCCGCTGACCGCCCGCGATTCGGCCAGCCACGACACCTTCCTCGGGACGATCGGACTCAGCCACAGTTTCGGCTATCGCAACGTCCTCGACGTGGCGGTGTTCGGCGCCCGGAACGACGGCACAGAGACGTCGACGCCGCTGGAGCTCTTGATCCAGGACGTCCTCGGCAGCTACACCGGCGATGCGCGGCAGGATCTTCTCAAGGCGAGCGCCAGCCATCGGATCGGCCTCGACTCCGTCACGCTCGAATATGGCGGCGAATATGGCGGGTTGCGCTCCGAGACCGACAGCGCCCTCTACGCCTTCGATCTCCGCGGACCGGTTCCGGTGCCGGTGCTGATCGCCGAGGCATCGTCGGAAAGCCGCAGCCGGTTCGGCCGGGCTTGGATCGACGCCACCTTCGAGGCGACGCAGGATCTCCGATTCGAGGCGGGGCTCTTCGCCTCGACGAGCGAGACCGACGGCGTGAGCGACGATCTCCTGCAGCCGCGGGTCGGCGCCGCCTACATGCCGGTCGAGGGCCAGTGGCTGCGGGCGGCGTTCCTGCGCGAGCGGCCCGAGGAGGACGCCTACACGCTGGCGCCGATCGGCGTCCTCGGCCTTCGCTCCAGCACCGTCGGCGACGTCGATCACGTGGACACCACCATCGTCAGGCTCGACAGCGAGTGGACGCGGCGGCTGTTCACCTCGGTCGAGTACCAGCATCAGGATTTTGCCGGGCTGAGCTTCTCGGTGCCGCGCTATCTCGACGCCGTGTCGGTCGAGGATGCCCGCCTCGACCGCCTCGCCGTCACCGTCAACGCCTGGCTCGGCGGCGGCCTCGGAGCGTCCGGAACGCTGGCGCGCAGCTGGTCCGAGGGAACCGTCGGCCGCGAGACAGGCGACATCCCCTTCGTGCCGGACTGGACCGGCCAGTTCGAACTCACCTATGTCCATCCGAGCCGGGTCAAGGTCACCGCGCGTGAGACCTGGCTCGGCAGCCGCGACTCCCAGCTGGACGGTTACCGGCTGGACGATGCCTTCGTCACCGACGTCTTCGGCAGCTGGGAAAGCGCCGACCGTCACCTCTCGCTCGACGCCGGGATCTACAACGTCTTCGACGAGGCGGTGGAAGTGGCGCCCTATGTTCCGACCGCCGGGCGCACCATCCGCGCCTCGCTGCAGGCGCGGTTCTGATGGCGGCGCGACCGCGTCGGCGGCTTGCCGAAACGGTTCTTTGCGCCCTCGCGGCGATCGCTCTCTGTCTTGGCCTGGCGACCTGGCAGCCCTTCCGCATGGCGGAGGCGCGGGTCTTCGACGCCTTCGCGACCCTGGCGCCGCCGCCGATGCAGCCGCTGGCCGAGGCCGATGGCGGCATCGTGGTGGTCGCCATCGACGAGCCGTCCTTCGCCGAGATCGGGCTGCAATGGCCCTGGCCGCGCGATCTCCACGCCCGGCTGGTCACCGCCCTGCGGCAGGCCGGGGCGAAGGCGATCGGCCTCGACCTCGTCTTTGCCGAACCGTCGTCGGAGGAAGCGGATCGAATCCTTGCCGAGACACTCGGTCCCGACGTCGTGCTCGCGGCCGACGAGAGCGTGATCGAGACGCCGCACATGAGCCAGTTGATCCGCACCGACCCGTTTCCGGACCTCGTGGCCGGCGGCGCGCGGGTCGGGCTTGCCTCGGTCTCGCTCGATCCCGACGGCGTCCTGCGGCGGATGCCGGCAGCACCGGACGGCTTTGCGGCCGAGTTGCTGCGTGCCGCCGGCACAGGAGCGGACGCTGCGCCCGGCCGGCTGATCCGCCCGATGGGCCCCGCGCGCAGCTATCCGACGGTCTCGTACTACCAGGCGCTCGATCCGGCGAACTTCCTGCCGCCAGACACCTTCGAGAACAAGCTGGTCGTCGTCGGCCGCAGCCTGCAGATGGCGATTCCCGCCGAGACCGGCGGCGCCGACAGCTTCGCCACCGCCTTCACCTCGGCGACCGGCATGCTCGTGCCGGGCGTCGAGATCCAGGCCACCATCGCCGACAACCTGCGCCACGGTCTCAGCATCCGCCCGGCCGGCCTGCCGCTCGTCGGCCTCGCCGTCGGCCTGGCGGTGGTCCTCGCCGCCCTCGCGGCCTGGCGTCCAGCCGGCCTCTCGACGCTGGCGCTCGGCCTCGGGCTCGTCGCGGCGGTGTTCACGGCGAGCCTCGCCGCGTTCTTCCTCGCCGGCCTGTTCCTGCCGCCGCTCGCCCCGTCGCTGGCCGTCGCCGTGGTGCTGGCGCCGCTCGCCGCCCGCGACATCACCGAGGAGCGGGCGCTGCGCCGGGGCGTCACGCGCGCCTTCGGCCACTATCTGGCGCCCGCCATGGTCGAGCGGCTGGCACGCGATCCGAACGCGTTGAAGCTCGGCGGCGAGAAGCGCGAACTGACCATCCTGTTCAGCGACATCCGCAACTTCACCACGCTCGCCGAATCGATGAAGGACGAGCCGGAGCGGCTGACGCAGCTGGTCAACCGGCTCTTGACGCCCCTGTCGGATGCCGTGCTGGAGCGGGGCGGGACCATCGACAAGTTCATCGGCGACTGCATCATGGCCTTCTGGAACGCCCCGCTGGACGATCCGGACCATGCCCTCCATGCGGTCGAGGCGGGGCTGGCGATGCTGGCGGCGGTCGATCGTCTCAATGTCGAGCTGCGCGCCGATCTGGGCGAGGCCGCCCCGAAGCTCGCCGTCGGGGTCGGCATCAACACCGGCGCCTGCGTCGTCGGCAACATGGGCTCGGCGACGCGGTTCGACTATTCGGTGCTGGGCGACGCGGTGAACTACGCCTCCAGGCTGGAAGGCGCGTCGAAGGAGTGCCGGGTTCCGCTGCTCATCGGCGCCGCGACAGCCGAACGGGTGCGGGAGAGGCTGGCGCCGCTTCTCGTCGCCCGGATCGCGGTCAAGGGCCGCAGCGGTATCTCGCCGGTCTATACCGTGCTGCCGGGCGAACCGGTGGCACGGGATCTTCGCGCCCGCTTCGACGCCGCGGTCGATGCGGTGATCGCCGGTGGAAACCCGCACGGAGCCTCGTTCGACGCCCACCCGGCCCTCGGCTTCCTCCATGCGACGATCGTCGCGCGGGAGGCGGCAAAACTGAGGGCCATGGGGGGCGAGGCGACGGGAGCTCTCATGAAAGAGGCGTCCTGAGGCCGGCGCGCGCTTACGCCAGCACCTCGCCCGCCGGGGCCCCGGAGCGTGGTTCCGCCAGGTTTTCCGCCATCCGCGCCCGGGCCACCGCCTCGATCTTCGAGCGTACGTCGGGATGGCGAACGAGGAAGCGGGCGAAATCCTGGGCCGAGAGCCGCAGCAGCGAGGAATAGGCGATCGCCCTGACGTCGGCGGAGCGCCGGATGTCGAAGATCACGGCCATTTCGCCGAACACCTCGCCGCTGCCGAGGCGGACCTTGACGCCGTCGGGCCGCGCGACTTCCACGGCTCCCGACGCGATGAAGTAGGCGGCGTCGCCGATCTCGCCGGTGCGGATCAGCGGCATGCCGGGAACGGCGAAATGCGGCCGCAGGTGCCGCGAAAGGTCGGACTTGTCGCTGGTCGACAGGTCGGCGAAGAGGTCGCAGCGCTCGATGAGGCGCAGCGTGTCGAGCCCAAGATCGAGCGGCGGGCGCCGGCTTTCGGCCGAGCGCCGGCGGGCGATGCCGTCGAGCACGCTGCGCTCGACCTCGGCGTTGATGACGCCCGAGCGCCGCAGCCGCTCGATCTCGATCGCCTGGAAGGAGTGGACCGAACGGGCGACGATCATCCGCTCGAGCTTGGCCACATAGGCCGGATATTGCAGCCGGATCGCCGCGATCTCGCGTTCGACGACGCTCTGGCGCTCCGTCAGGGTGGCGATCGCCGCGTCGGTCGGCCCGGATCCCAGCACCGGCCGCAGCTCGGTTTCCGCAAACGGGATCAGCCGGTCGATGACGAGAGAGATCTCCGCCAGCCGCTCGAACCGGTCGGCGAGGCGCTGCGACAGGAGCTGGCTGTAGCCGAGCCGCCGCTGCAGGATGCCGGCGAGGCGGTCCAGCCGGTCGAAGCCGACTTCGGCCTCGTCGGCCTCGGCATAGCCGGCCCGCCCGGAGATCCGGATCAGGTCGAGCCGCCGCCGCGCCTCCGCCGCGAGTTCCCGGGCGATGGCGGGGGCGATCTTGCCCTCGTTGAAATGCCGCAGCACGATCTCCCGCTGCCGGTCCGACAGGGTGATCAGCGCGAGGCGCAGCTTCTCCTCGGCGGAAAGGCTGGCCGTCGAGGCGGCCGGGGCGACGACGCCGTCGAGCCCGTCCGGAAGCTCGTCCCCGGCGCCATCCTCGACCTCGTCCTCCGTCCCGGTGGAGGAGCGGGTCGAGCGAAACCGCCGCACCATCGAGCGCGCCAGGATCCGCACCTTTTCCGACGTCGCCGCGAGGGCGAGGTCCCGGATCGCCTGGTCGATGCGCGACAGCATGTCGAGCCTGAGCCGCTGGATGAGGAAGCGCAGCGTCGTGCCCTGCACGAACAGCGTCATCAGCGTGTAGCCCGTGGCGATGGTCGCGACGAAGGCGGCGACCGGGCGGGGGATCGCCGGGTTCTCGGTGACGGCGAGGGCGAGCGCCAGCGTCATCGAGCCGCGCAGGCCGCCCCAGATCATCACGATGGCATAGGAGCGCGACACGCCGTCATAGAGGCCGAAGCGCGCCAGCAGCGGGAAGCAGCCGAAGATCACCACGGCCCGCGCTGCGAGCGTCGCCAGGAAGACGACGACGAGGAGGAAGAGATCGTAGGGCGTCGCGTCGCTGACGAGGCTCGGCACCAGCAGCGAGGTCATGACGAAGATCAGGATCGCCGACCAGGAGGCGAGCTGTTCCCAGGTATCGGAGAGATGGCGCCAGGTGTCTCCGGCAATGCGTCCCGGCGCGAAGGTGGCGAGCGTCACGCCCGCCGAGACGACGGCGATGATGCCGGAGACTTCCAGCACCTCCTCGCCGATCCAGTAGGCGAGATAGGGCACGGCGAGGCTGAGCGAGACGAAGGCGATGCGGTCGTCGGCGAGGGAGCGCGACAGGACGAGGAAGGCCTGCGCCACGGCCCAGCCGAGCACCGCGCCGCCGAGCGGCAGGACGATCAGGCTGGAGGCGACCGACAGCGCCGTGAGCGAGCCGGAGGCGGTGATGGCGGTGGTGAAGATCAGGAAGAGCGAGATCGCCGCGGCGTCGTTGAAGAGGCTCTCGCCCTCGACGAGGCGGGTCAGCCGTTCCGGCGCGCCGACCTCGCGGAAGATCGCGATCACCGCCACCGGATCGGTCGTGGCGATCAGCGCCGCCACCAGCAGGCAGGCGACGAGCGACTGCCCCGCCAGCGGCCAGAGCGCCAGCCCGGCGCCGAAGGTGGCGACCACGACGGCGACGAGAGCGAGGATGATGATCGGCAGGAAGTCCTCGCGGATCCGGTGCATGTCCATGCCGAGCGCGCCCTGGAAGATCAGCGTCGGCAGGAAGACGTAGAGGAACAGGTGCGAGCCCACCGGCAGATCGAGGACCTGGGCCGAGAATTCCGCCGGCAGCAGCGAGCCGGGATTGGCGAGGGAGTAGAGGCAGAGGGCGCCGAGCGCCGTGCCGCCCGTTGCCAGCACGATCGACACGGGAAGCCGCAGCCAGCGCGCCACCGGTCGCGCCAGCGAGCCGAGCGCGACGACGATGGCGACGAGGGCGACGGCGGTGGTGATCGACATGGCAACGACACTTCAGGCGCACACGGGTCACCTGCTTTGCCGTCAACGCATCCGAAAGACAATGCTCTGTGGGAAAGACAATGTTCTGTGGGGCTCCACGCGGCCCTGCAGGGCTCGACCCGGACCATGGAGCGCCGCAAGGGCGGCGCGCCGCGGCCAGAGGCGCCTCAGACGGGAAGTCCGCGCCAGGCGGGAAGACGGTCGCCGGAGGCCGGATCGGCCGAATGGACGCCCCGGGCGATCGCCCGCGCCATGACGGCCGCCGCCGCGGCGCCGAGCATGATCGCGTCCGGACCTGCCGGATCGATCCGGACGCCCGAGCGGCCGGTGGCGGCGGCAAAGACGAGATCGCCGTCGAAATTCGTGTGGGACGGCCAGATCGCCCGGGCGAAGCCGGCCTGGCCGGCGATGGCGAGACGCTTGGCGGCAGCCTTGTCGAGGATCGCGTCGGTGGCGACGATGCCGATCGTGGTGTTGGTGCCGGGTGCGGGATCGAACTTCGTCCGCGGCAGGACGGCGTCGGCGGGGAGTGGCGAAGGCAGGCCGAGGCCGCCGAACTCGTCGCCGATCTCGAAGGGCGCGGCGAAGAAATGCCGGCTGGCGCCGATCGTCGCCGAGCCGACGGCGTTGACTGCCACGAGCGCGCCGACGGTGACGCCGTTGTCGAGCCGGATCGACGCCGAGCCGAGGCCGCCCTTCACCGTCGCCGTCGTGCAGCCGATGCCGGCGCCGGCGGTGCCGATGGCGAAATCTTCTCCGGCGGCCTCGGCCGCGGCCAAGCCGAAGTCGCGGTAGGGCGCATGAAGCCCCCAGTCCTTGTCGCCGCCATTGGCGAGGTCGAAGAGGATCGCCGCCGGAACCAGCGGGACGGCGAAACCGGCGACCTTGAAGCCGCGGCCCCTCTGGCGCAGGACGGACTGCACGCCGCCCGCCGCATCCAGCCCGAAGGCCGAACCTCCCGAGAGCACCAGCGCGTCGATGCCGGACACGAGCTTGTCCGGCGCCAGCAGCTCGGTGTCGCGGGTACCCGGCGCGCCGCCGAGGATCTCCACCGACGCGGCCGCCGCCGCGTCGAAGATCACCACCGTCGTGCCGCTCTTGAGTGCCGCGTCGCCGGCATTGCCGACCGTCAGCCCGCCGACGTCGGTGATCAGGTTGCGCGGTCCCCGTTGCCAGGCCGTCATCGCTCAGCCGCCGGTCTCTTCGACGAAGCCATCGCCCCGCCATTCATAGACCCGGAAGAGATCGAGGTCGGCGTCGCCTTTGGCGTCGAAGCGGATCGGTCCGAGACCGGTGGTGAAGGTCCTCGAGCCGAGCACCGTTTCGAGCGTCTGGCCCGGCTCGCGATTGGCGGCGGCCTCGAGAGCGATTTCCGTCGCGGCGAAGGCGGGACCGAAATAGCCCTGCGGCGGCAGCTGTCCGGGCGCATCCGCCGCTGCCTCGTCCTGCGGCCGCAGGTCGGGAAAGCTCGTCTTCGGGCCGATCGCGACGATCCCCGCCGGCAGCGGCGCGTCGACACTCGCCTCGTCGAACAGACCCTCGGCGCCGAGGATCGTCAGGTCGAGGCCGGTCTCCTTGGCGTCGCGGGCGATGATGGCGACGTCCGGCCGATCGCCGGCGATGAAGAAGCGGGTGATGCCGGTGCGCTGAAGGCGGCGGGCGAGCCCGAACTGCTTCTCCTCGGCCGGGCGGTAATTGTCGACGGCCTGCGGCTGCAGCCCCTGGTCGCCGAGCCGGCGGCGGACCGAATCGACGAGGCCGCGGGCGGCGATGGAGCCGTCGTCGATCAGCCCGAAGGGCTGGTCGGCCCACCGCGCGGCGATGTAGCGGGCGATCGCGGCATCCTCCGCGTCGGACCGGGGCGCGATCCGGTAGACGAGATTGCCGCTGCGATCCTTGTCGTCGGTCAGGCGGTTGGCCCGAACGCCGACATCGATGGTGGGAATGCCGGCCTCTTTGAGGATCGGCAGGGCCGCCTCGATCGCCTCGGTGCAGAGGAAGCCGACGACGATCGCAACCTTCTGCTCGACGAAGCTCTTCGCGGCGCTCTCGCCGCCGCTGGCCGAGCAGGACGTGTCCGCAACGACGAGCCGCGCCGGACTGCCGCGTGCCGCGACCGCCGCGTCGACCCCGTCGGTGAGCTGCCGGCCGAGGATCTCCTGGGCGTCCGACAGGGGCGCCGCAACGCCGAGAACGATCGGCGCGTCGACCTGCGCCAGGGCGGACGTCGCGAAGAAAAACAGAGCGGCGAGGGTTGCGGGAGCACGCATGAAATCGTCATAGCGGTTTCGTGCCGGCTTGGAAATCGTCGGTCCGACATGCCACTGTCGGGACGTGGCGAATCCGTCGCTTGCTGCAAAGGATGCGCTCCCGTCGCGCCCACCCTATGTAGTCTCACGTGTTTTCACCGCTGCCCAGCCGATGAACGAGGACGAACGGTTGCTGAATTCGATGCGGAGCGACCCGCGGATGTTCCGCGAAGCGATGACCCGGTTCGCCGCGGCAGTTCACGTCGTGACCACCGACGGCGCATCCGGGCGGCGGGGCGTCACCGTCTCGTCCGCCTGTTCGGTGTCAGACGACCCCGCGACGCTGCTGGTCTGCCTGAACATGTCGAGCCCGGACAACGACTGGTTCGAGACCAATGGCGTCTTCGCCGTCAATGTCCTGTCGGCGAAGGACGATGGAGTTGCACGGGTGTTTGCCGGCGAGGGCAAGCTGACCCAGCCCGAACGCTTCGCCCGCGGCCGGTGGTCGGTGGGCTCCACCGGCGCGCCGCTGCTCGAAACCGCGCTGGCGAGCTTCGACTGCCGGCTGATCGAGGCGAAGGTGATCGCCACACACAAGGTTCTGATCGGCGAGGTGGCGGGGCTGCGCACGGGCGAGCCGGCGCCGTCGCTGGTCTATCTCGACCGGGGCTTTCACGCCCTCGACATCCGGCGCTGACGCATGGTCGGACGACGCGGCCCAGCATGGAAAGGACGACCGTGACGAAACTTCCTGCCTCGATCGACGAGACCGCGGCGCTGCTCGACAAGGCCGATTACCTGGCCGACCGACCGCTGGCGACGGTCCTGTTCCTCGCCCTGAAGATGGGCCGGCCGCTGTTCCTCGAAGGCGAGGCGGGGGTCGGCAAGACCGAGATCGCCAAGGTTCTGGCCAGCGCCCTCGACCGGCCGCTGATCCGGCTGCAGTGCTACGAGGGGCTCGACGTCTCCTCGGCTCTCTACGAGTGGAACTACGCCGCGCAGATGATCGAGATCCGCCTCGCCGAGGCGAGCGGCGACATCGGCCGCGACGCGATGCGATCGGAGATCTTCTCCGAGCGCTTCCTGATCCGCCGGCCGATCCTCCAGGCCCTCGAGGCGGTGCCCGGCCGCGCGCCGGTGCTGCTGATCGACGAGCTCGACCGCACCGACGAGGCCTTCGAGGCCTTCCTCCTCGAAATCCTCTCCGACAACCAGGTGACCATCCCCGAGCTCGGCACGATCCGGGCCGAGGAGCCGCCGATCGTCATCATCACCACCAACCGCACCCGCGAGATCCACGATGCGCTGAAGCGCCGCTGCCTCTACCACTGGGTGGACTATCCGAAGGCCGAGCGGGAGCTGGAGATCGTCCGCCGCAAGGCACCGCGCGCCAACGCCGACCTCGCCGCCCAGCTCGTCGCCTTCGTCCAGAAGCTGCGGGCGATCGACCTGTTCAAGGCGCCCGGCGTCGCCGAGACCATCGACTGGGCCAACGCCCTGACCGAACTCAATGCCGTCGCCCTCGACCCGGCCCACATCTCGGACACGCTCGGCGTCCTCTTGAAGTATCAGGACGACATCCAGCGGCTGGAGAGCGGCGAGAGCAAGAAGATCCTCGACGAGGTCCGGCGTGAACTCCAGGCAGGATCCTGAACCGGTCGGCGGCATGGCCTTGACGGCGGCGAAGGCCGATCCGGACGGGCGGCTGGCCGACAACATCGCCTATTTTGCGAGGGCGCTGCGCCGCGCCGGGCTGAAGCTCGGCCCGGCCGCGACCCTCGACGCGATCGCGGCGGTGAGGGCCGCGGGCATCCAGTCCCGCGACGACTTCTACTGGACGCTCCACGCGACGCTGGTCTCGCGGCGCGAGGACGAGGCGGTGTTCGCCGAGGCGTTCCGGCTGTTCTGGCGCTCGCGCGAATTGATCGAGAAGATGATCGCGATGTTCTCGCCGACCGCGCCGCCGCGCGAGCGGGAACCCGAGAAGAAGCGCGCCGGCGAGGACCGGGCGGCCGAGGGGCTGTTCGAGGGCGCCGAGAAGCGCGTCACCAAACAGGATCGGCCGATCGTCGAGATCGACGCGAGCCTGACCGTCTCCGGCGACGAGGTCCTGCGCAAGAAGGACTTCGCCCAGATGTCGGTGGCCGAGCTGAACGAGGCGAGGCGGGCCATCGCGGCCCTGCGGCTGCCCGACGACGAGGTGAGGACGCGCCGCTTCCGGCTGGACGCGCGCGGACGGAAGATCGACGCCCGGGCGACGCTGCGGGCCTCGATGAAGACCGGCGGCGACCTCGTGCTGCCGAAATTCGCCTCGCGCCGCACCCGGCATCCGCCGGTGGTGGTGATCGCCGACATCTCGGGCTCGATGAGCCAGTACACGCGGGTCTTCCTGCAGTTCCTGCACGCGCTGACCGACGAGCGGCGGCGGGTCCACACGTTTCTGTTCGGCACCCGGCTGACCAACGTCACCCGCCAGATGCGCCGCAAGGACCCCGACGAGGCGCTGGAGGAATGCGCCGGAGCCGTGAAGGACTGGTCGGGCGGCACCCGCATCGCCGAGGCGATCGGCGCCTTCAACCGGGACTGGTCGCGCCGGGTGCTCGGCCAGGGGGCGATCTGCATCCTCATCACCGACGGGCTCGAGCGTGACAGCGTCGAGGAACTCGAGCGGCAGATGGAGCGGCTGCACAAGTCCTGCCGCCGGCTGGTCTGGCTCAACCCGCTGCTGCGCTACGACGGCTTCGCCGCCAAGGCGCGCGGCGTGCGGGCGATGCTGCCGCATGTCGACGAGTTCCGCTCCGTCCATTCGCTGGATGCCATGCGGGCGCTCTGCGAGGCACTGTCGAGCGCCCGCCCGGCCGCCGAGACCGACCCCCGGCTGTGGCTGAAGGACGAACGCATCGTCGCGGCCGCCTGACCCTTGCCGAGACGCGGGGGAGGATCGACATATGCCTTGCAATGCCAGGTGACGCGTCGACCCCCCTCTGTCCTGCCGGACATCTCCCCCACAAGGGGGGGAGATCGGCAGCGGCGGTGATCCGATCCTTGTCTCTACCGATCGTGCAGGGGTGGATCCTCTCCGGTGGGATAGCGCGTTCGCGCAGGGTCGATCTCCCCCCTTGTGGGGGAGATGCCCGGCAGGGCAGAGGGGGGCAACGTGGGCGCCACCCCGCCGTGAAACACGCCGCGACCCGACAGCGAGGTTTGAAATGTCAGAACCCATCGCCGAACTCGACGTCCTGAAGACCGCCGAGCGCTGGGCCGGCGAGGGCCGAGCGCTGGCCCTCGCGACCGTCATCGAGACCTGGGGTTCGGCGCCGCGGCCGACCGGCAGTCATCTCGTCATCGATGCCGAGGGCAATTTCGAGGGCTCGGTCTCGGGCGGCTGCGTCGAGGGCGCCGTCGTCTCCGAGGCGATCGACGTCATCGAGGCCGGCGAGCCGCGCATGCTCGAATTCGGTGTCGCCGACGAGACCGCCTGGCGCGTGGGCCTCTCCTGCGGCGGCCGCATCCGGGTCTATGTCGAGAAGGTGAACTGATGGACACAGCGCTTCTCGCCGCCCTCAACCAGGAGCGCGCCGCCCGCCGCGCCGCGGTCGTCGTCACGGAGTTTGCCGGCGGCCGCCAGCGGCTGGTCCGCGAGGCGGACGTCGCCGCAGATCCCCTGGCGGACCAGATCGAGGCGGTGATCCGCTCGGGCAAGTCGGGGATCGTCCAGACGCCGGAGGGCGAGGTCTTCCTCAACGCCCATCTGCCGCCGGCCCGCATCGTCGCGATCGGCGCCGTCCACATCAGCCAGGCTTTGGCGCCGATGGCGAGGATCGCCGGCTTCGACATGGAGATCATCGACCCGCGCACGGCCTTTGCCAGCGAGGACCGATTTCCCGGCGCGACGCTCCATGCCGAATGGCCCGAGGATGTCCTGAAGACCCGGCCCTTCGATCCCTATACGGCGGTCTGCGTCATCACCCACGACCCGAAGATCGACGATTTTCCGCTGATGTCGGCCCTGAACACCGGCTGCTTCTACATCGGCGCGCTCGGCAGCCGGAAGACCCACGCCCGCCGGACCGAGCGGCTGCTCGCCGCCGGCATCCCGCAATCCTCCATCGACCGCATCGAGGCGCCCATCGGCGCCGACATCGGCGCGGCCAATCCCGGCGAGATCGCCGTCGCGATCCTGTCGTCGGTGATCGCCGCCTTCCGCAAGCGCAAGATGTTCGCCGAGCGGCGCGGCGAGACCGCGGCAGCATGAGGTTCGGGCCGGTTCCCGTGCATGAGGCGGAAGGGGCGCTGCTCGCCCATTCCCGCAGCCTCGCCAGCGGCAAGATCGCCAAGGGCACGCGGCTGTCGCGCGATGACGTCGCGGCGCTCGCCGAGGCCGGCGTCGACAGCCTGATCGTCGCCAGGCTGGGCGAGGGCGACCTCACAGAGGACGAGGCGGCCGCGCGGATCGGCGCCGCCCTCGGCGGCTCGCATCTGTCCGTCGCAGACGCCGCGACCGGCCGCGTCAACGTCCATGCCGGTGCCGCCGGCCTGTTCGTGCCGGATCGTGCGACGGTCGACCGGGTCAATGCGGTCGATCCGGCCATCACGCTTGCGACGCTTGGCGAATACGAGCCGGTCGCCGGCGGCCGGATGGTCGCCACGGTGAAGATCATCCCGCTCGCCGTGTCAGGTGCATCGGTGGAGCGGGTGCTGGCGATTCTCGCCGCGACGCCCGCCTTCCGCCTCGCGCCCTACCGCTCGCAGAAGGTCGCGCTGATCCAGACCGAACTCGCCGGCACGAGGGCGAAGATGCTGGACAAGACCCGCCGGGTCACCGAGGCGCGTCTGGCGCCGTCCGGCTCGGTGGTCGCCAGCGAGGTCCGCTGCCCCCATGATGCCGCCGCCCTCGCCGAGAGCCTGCGGCAGGTCGGCGAGGCCGATCTGGTTCTCGTCTTCGGCGCCTCGGCGGTGATCGATGAGGGCGACGTCATCCCGGCGGCGATCCGGCTCGCCGGCGGCACCGTCGAGCATCTCGGCATGCCCGTCGACCCGGGCAATCTCCTGCTGCTGGGCAGCCTCGGGGGGCATCCGGTGCTCGGCGCGCCCGGCTGCGCGAGAAGTCCGAAGGAGAATGGTTTCGACTGGATTCTCAATCGCTTGCTGGCGGATCTTCCGGTGTCGGGCGAAGCCATTCGGGCGATGGGCGTCGGCGGCTTGCTGATGGAGATCGCCTCGCGGCCCCGGCCACGCGAGGGCGAGCGCGACGACCGCGACGGGGCGGAGCCCGACGATCCCCGGGTCGACATCGTCGTCCTCGCGGCGGGTCGATCCAGCCGCATGGGCGGGCCGAACAAGCTTCTGGCAAAATTCGACGGCGTCCCGCTGATCCGCCGCAGCGTCGAGACCGCCCTTTCGGCGCGTAACGCCGAGAGCGTCCGCGTCGTCACCGGTCACATGCGTGACGAGATCGCCGCGGCGCTGGCGGGGCTCGGCGTCGAGATCGTCCACAACCCGGCCTTCGCCGATGGCCTCTCTACGTCGCTGAAGGCGGGCTTCGCGGCGGCGCGCGAGGCCGACGGCGTCCTCGTGATGCTGGCCGACCAGCCGCATCTGACCGCGCCCGATCTCGACCGACTGATCGCCGCCTTCACCGGCCGGGGCAAGGGCGCGATCGTCGCCGCCAGCGACCGGGGCGAGCGGCGCAATCCGGTGATCCTGTCGCGGGATTTTGCCGCGGCGATCGAGGTCCTCTCCGGCGACGTCGGCGCGGCGCGGATCATCGCCGCCCATCCGGATGCGCTGACGGAAGTCGAGATCGGTGCCGCGGCGAGCGTCGACGTAGACACACCCGAGGCGCTCGAAGCCGCAGGAGGACGCCTCGCCGCAGTCTGAAACGGACCAGGTCACGCTCGACGACGGCGAGCCGCCGGCCGGAGCGGAAAGCGCCGGTCCCGGGTTCGCTCCAACGGAACGAAATCGGCACTGCCGGCCTTGGCCCGGCGAGCCGACACACCCCGAACCATAGCCCACGAAAGCAGGAACCGACCTCATGGACGACTTCGTCCGCCACATCATGGACACGTACGGCGTCTTCGGCATCGGCTTCCTGATGTTCCTCGAGAACATCTTCCCGCCGATCCCGTCCGAGCTGATCATGCCGCTCGCCGGCTACCAGGCGACCCAGGGCAACATGTCGATCGTCGCGGTCATCGTCTCCGGCACGATCGGCTCGCTGCTCGGCGTCATCCCCTGGTACTATGCCGGCCACTATCTCGGCGAACGGCGGATGAAGCGCCTCGCCGCCCGCCACGGGCGCTGGCTGACGCTGTCGCCCGAGGACGTCGACAAGGCGAACCACTGGTTCCGCCGCAAGGGCGCGCGGGCCGTGCTCTTCGGCCGCCTGGTGCCGACGGTGCGCACGCTGATCTCCGTGCCTGCGGGTATCGCCCACATGCCGATGCCGACCTTCCTGATCTATTCGACGATCGGCGGCGCCCTGTGGACCGCCTTCCTCGCCATGCTCGGCTTCCTGCTCGGCCAGCAATACGAAATGGTCGAGGGCTATGTCGGCCCGGTATCGAATGCCGTCATCGTCGCCATCGTCCTCTTCTACATCTACCGGGTCGTCACCTTCGATCCCGGTCGGGGCGGCGGCAAGGACGCGGCCGGGGAACGGGAAAACCACTGAGCCGGGGCGCCGATTGGTCCTCTCGCAGCGTGACGCCGGACTTGTCCCGAACGGGCCGATGGGCGACAAACCTTCGATCCGCATTCGAGGGAACCCGATCATGAGCCAGGCGACGCTGCCCGTCTTCCATCTGCCGGACATCACCAAGGCGCGCCGGCTGGACGGCCGGGTCGCCGGCCTCTACCGGACCCCCGGCGAAGGCTTCGAGACCAGCGCGGTGACGCAGCTCGAACTCGGCTACGAGGGCATCGCAGGGGACCGCCACGGCGGGCTGACGCGCAGGAGCGGCGGGCGCGAGCCCTGGTATGAACGCGGCACCGAGATGCGCAACGAGCGCCAGCTTTCGATCCTGGCTCCCGACGAACTGGCCGCCATCGCCGCAACCCTCGGCATCGCGCGGCTCGAGCCCGAATGGATCGGCGGCAATATCCTCGTCGAAGGCATTCCCCAGCTGACCTGGCTGCCGCCGCGCACGCTTCTGTTCTTCGAGAACGGCGTGACGCTGAAGATCGACGGCGACAACGGCCCGTGCCGCATTGCCGGCCGGGCCGTCGCCGAACGGGCCGGCGGCGGCATGGATGTCGAGCTCGGCTTCGTCCAGGCGGCGAGGAAGCGGCGCGGCCTCGTCGCCTGGGTCGAGAAACCCGGAACGATCGCGGCCGGCGAGCGCTTCGAGGCCCGTGTCCCGGAACAGTGGATCTATCCCGGCTGAGCGCCCCCCACGGGCGGCGCTGTGTACTTGGCGCTCCGGCCGCGCAGCCGCATGGTGAGGTGACGGACGGCCCCGGCGCGCGTCGTGCGGCGCGCACCCGCTCTTCGTCGTGAACCCGGGGAGGCTCGTCAATCGGCTCCCGGCAACTCCCTTGCCTGCAATGCGTTGGGGAAGCGCCCGCCATGAGAAGGAGGACGTCAGCTGTCACTGGCGACCCGAGCCAAGCGCCATGTCCTGGATCTCGTCAGCCTCTCCGGCGACCCGATGCCGTGGAAGGCCGTCGGCGCGACGCTGCTCGCGGCGGCGCTGCCGCCGGTGGTCGCCGGCATCCTGTTCGGCAAGCTCGCCATCGCCGCGCTGATCGCTGCGATGTCGGCCTATCTCGCCGCCAAGGACGTGCGGACCGGCAGCGCCGGGCTCATCGTCTTCTCCACCGGCCTTGCCGGCTTCGTCTGCCTCGGCAACCCCGACATGGCGCTCCTCGTCGCGCCGACGGTCGGGCTCGCCGCCGCGGCCGCCGGCCATTACGGCTTTGCGAGACCGGTGATCCGGGGCCTGATCTTCTGGACGATCTTTACCAGCGCCCTCATGCCGGCGGACCGGCCCGAGGCGCTCTTCGTCGTCTACTGCCTGTCGATGGCGTGGAGCCTCGGGGTGACCCGGCTCGCCGGCCTGTCGGCGACGATGGGAGCGGAAGAAGCCGAGTCCGGCCAGTATTCGACGGTCTTCGGGGTGGTCTTCGCCACCGGCCTCGCCATCTCGGTCTATGTCGGCAGCCGCTATTTCGGCGCCCACGGCTTCTGGTTCCCGCTGACCTTCGTGGCGCTCTGCCTGCCGCCCCACGGCCAGCTGTTCTCGCGCACCTTTCAGCGCGGCGTCGGCACCGTCGTCGGAACCCTGGTGGTGTTCCTGATGGGGCTCGTCGCCCCGGATCCCTGGTGGATCGCGCCGCTCGGCGTCGTCGCGCTGCCGATCGGCTTCCGCATCCTGCCCCAGAGCTACGCCGGCTTCATCACCTGCCTGACGATCACCGTCCTCGCCTTCCTCAACCTCGCGACCGACCTCGACACGCTCGCCTTCGAGCGGCTGGCGACGATGGGCGCGGCGGCGGTGATGACCGGCATCCTCGCCGCCCTCGGCGCCCTCGTCCTGTGGTTCGTCAAGCCGGAGGCGCTGAAGGCGCTGCAGGGGTGACGACGCCCGTCGCCGCTCCCGCCACGCGGGAGCGCGTCAGGCCCCGCCGAGGAGGTCCTTGTATGCCTCGCGCAGGACGTTCTTCTGCACCTTGCCCATGGTGTTGCGCGGCAGTTCGTCGAGGAAGACGATGCGCTTGGGCTGCTTGAACCGCGCCAGCCTGTCCTGCAGCGCGCCGATCACCGCCTCTTCCTCAAGCCGCTCCTTGGCCACCACGCAGGCGACCACGCCCTCGCCGAAATCCTTGTGCGGCACGCCGATCACGGCGCTCTCGACGACGCCCGGAAGCTCGTCGATGACCAGCTCGACTTCCTTCGGATAGACGTTGTAGCCGCCGGTGATGACGAGGTCCTTGCCCCGGCCGACGATGGTGACGTAGCCGTCCCTGTCGACGAAGCCGAGGTCGCCGGTGATGAAGAAGCCGTCGGCGCGGAACTCCGAGGCGGTCTTCTCCGGCATCTGCCAGTAGCCGGCAAAGACGTTCGGCCCCTTCACCTCGATGACGCCGATCTCGCCCTCGGCCAGGATCCTGCCCGTGTCCGGATCGGCAATGCGCAGCTCCGTGCCCTCGAGCGGGAAGCCCACCGTCCCGGCGCGCCGGTCGCCGTCATAGGGGTTGGACGTGTTCATGTTGGTCTCGGTCATGCCGTAGCGCTCGAGGATGCGCTGGCCGGTCGCCGCCTCGAAAGCGCGGTGCGTCTCGGCGAGGAGCGGCGCCGAGCCCGAGGTGAACAGCCGCATGTGGGCGGTCGCCTCCCGGTTCAGCCGCTCGTCGGCGAGAAGCCGGGTGTAGAAGGTCGGCACGCCCATCATCGACGTTGACTGGGGCAGATATTCGAACACGATGTCCGGATCGAACTTGCCGAGGAAGATCAGACCGGCGCCGGCGATCATCGCCGTGTTGGAGGCGACGAACAGACCGTGGGTGTGGAAGATCGGCAGGACGTGCAGCAGCACGTCGTCGGAGGTGAAGCGCCAGGTGTCGCGCAGCACCTCGGCGTTGGAGAGGAGGTTCGCATGGGTCAGCATGGCGCCCTTGGAGCGCCCCGTCGTGCCCGAGGTGTAGAGGATCGCGGCGAGATCGTCCGGACCGCGTTCCACCGTGGCGAACCGTTCGCTGGCGGACAGGGCCTTGTCGCTGAGCGAGCCGGCGCTCTCGTCCGGCGAGCGCCAGACGCCGAGCGTCTCGATGGCCGCCCCGGCGGCGGCGGCGATCGGCTCCAGCTGCTCGCGTTTCCTCGGATCGCAGACGAAGACGGCGGGTCTGGCGTCGGTGAGGAAATACTCGATCTCGGCGGGCGTGTAGGCGGTGTTCAGCGGCAGGAACACGCCGCCGGCGCGCACCGTGGCGAGATACAGCATCAGCGCCTCGATGGACTTCTCGACCTGGACGGCGACCCGGTCGCCCGGCTTCAGATCGAGCCCGGCAAGGACGTTGGCGAAGCGCGCCGAGACGGCCTCGACGTCGCCATAGGTGTAGTGGCGGCCGTCCGGCAGGAGCGCGAAGCGGCGGTCCGGGTCGCTGCGTCCGGCCGCCAGCAGCCCGTCGAAAAGCGTGTTGGTCATGCGACGTCCTTCAATGTATGTCCGCTGCGGCCGGGCAGGAGGTTCGTCACCGCCCGGCTGGCGGCGATCTCGCCCTCGGCCGCATAGGCCTCGTGGCGCTGCTCGACCCTCGGCAGGTCGTAGAGATAGTTCACCATCAGCCCATGCGCCTGGGAGAGGCCGCGCCGCGACGGATCCCCGAGATGCATGATCCGGTTGAGGATCGCGCCGTTGCCGAGATGGAAGCGGGCGACCGGATCCTGCGGCTGGCCGTCGCCGCGCTTGGCCCGCAGGAAGTAGCGCGCGGCAAGCGACAGCATGCCGGCCCGGATCTCCTCGACGGCCGTGGGATCGGCCTGCCAGTCGGGCGTTGCGATCACCTCGATCGCGCGCTTCTCCGCCGGCTCCAGGCGGTCGCGCAGCTCCGCCGGCAGCGCCTCGACCCAGGCGGCGAAGCCGGGAGCGGGCGACAGGGTCACGAAGGTCTTCAGGTTCGGGAAGTGCTCCTTCAGATCCTCGGCCACCTGCTTGATCAGGAACGAGCCGAAGGAGACGCTGGCGAGGCCCTTGTGGCAGTTGGAGATCGAATAGAACACCGCCGTGTCCGCGTCTTCGGCGGCGATCTGCGGCCGGTCGGGATCGAGCACGGTGGCGATCGAGGCCGGGATCTCGCCGGTCAGCGCCACCTCGACGAAGATCAGCGGGTCGTCCGGGATCGAGGGATGGAAGAAGGCGAAGCAGCGCCGGTCGGCGGGGGCGAGGCGCTGGCGCAGCTCGTCCCAGTTGCCGATGGCGTGGACGGCCTCGTAGTGGATGATCCTCTCGAGGATCGAGGCCGGCGTGTTCCAGTCGATCGGCCGCAGCATCAGGAAGCCGCGGTTGAACCACGACTGGAACAGATGCTTCAGGTCGGTGTCGACCGGGCCGAGGCGGGCCGGATCCTTGCGGCAGAGCGGCAGCAGCCGCTCGCGCAGCTTGACCAGCTCGGCAGTGCCGCCGGGGGCGAGATTGAGCCGCCGGAACAGCTCCTGGCGCGGCGGCTCGGCGACGTGCTGCAGCCGGGCGAGGGCCTGCGGCGTCGGATCGGCGGCATAGGCCGTGGCGGCGGCGGCGAGGTCGGCGGGATCGGGCGAGAACTCCTCGGCCAGCATGTGGAAGAAGCGCTTGATGCCCTTGTCGTCGAGGGCCCGCACGCCGTTGATGATGTCGGCCGCCATCCTGACGCCGGTCGCCTCGCCCCGCGAGGACACGAGCCGATGGCACGAGGCGGCGATCTCCGGCACCTCGACGCTGCGCGGCGCCTCGTCGCCGGCGAACCAGGACCTGGCGCCGATGGAACTCAACAGGTCGGATAACAGGGATACACGGCTCATCTGGCAGCTCCCATCACATAGTCCGGCAGGAACAGCGCGATCTGCGGAAACAGGCAGAGCACGACGATGCCCAGCATCATGCACAGGACATAAGGCAGCGATCCGCGCAGAATTTGGGCGAGCGAGATGTCCGGCGCGATGCCGTTGATGACGTAGAGGTTGAGGCCGACCGGCGGGGTGATCAGGCCGATCTCCATGTTGATCGTCAGGATCACCGCGAACCAGTAGGGGTCGAAGCCGGCATTGGTGATGATCGGCAGGAGGATCGGCGCGGTCATCAGGATGACGCCCACCGGCGGCAGGAAGAAGCCGGCGACCAGCAGGAACAGGTTGATCACCGCCATCAGCACCCAGCGGTTCACGTCCATCGAGGCGATGGCCTCGGCGATGGACTGGGTGATGAACATCGAGGAGAGGGCGAAGGCGAAGAGATCCGCCGCGCCGATGATCAGCATGATCATCACGCTCTCCTTGAGCGTGTCGCGGAAGA
This sequence comes from Aurantimonas sp. 22II-16-19i, assembly GCF_002088275.1. GTDB lineage: Bacteria > Pseudomonadota > Alphaproteobacteria > Rhizobiales > Rhizobiaceae > Jiella. The sequence continues at coordinate 37,449 of NZ_AQQS01000001.1, read as the reverse complement.
TCACGTTCATCGAGGAGAACTTCCAGGCCCGCGAGAACACGCCGTAGACCACCGCGACGAGGACCAGACAGAACAGCGCGCCGACGCCGGCGGCCTCCGACGGCGTCGCGACGCCGCCATAGAGCACCCAGAGGACGCCGACGATGATGGCGAGGAAGGGAAGGACCCGGGGCAGCGCCGAGAAGCGCTCGCGCATCGTGAAGCTCTGGGTGAGCTCCGACAGGCCGAGGCCGCGCCGTTTGCAGGCGATGATCGTCCAGGCCATGAAGAAGATCGTCAGCATCAGGCCCGGCAGCAGCCCCGCGAGGAACAGGCGGCCGATCGAGGTTTCGGTCGCGATGCCGTAGACGATCATCGTCACCGAGGGCGGGATCAGGATGCCGAGGGTGCCGCCCGCGGCGATGGAGCCGGCGGCGATCTCCGCCGGATAGCCGCGCTGGCGCATCTCCGGGATGCCCATCTTGCCGATCGCCGCGCAGGTGGCGGGCGAGGAGCCGGACAAAGCCGCGAAGATCGAGCAGGCGCCGAGATTGGACAGGACGAGGCCGCCCGGCACCCGGTTGAGCCAGCGGTCGAGCGCCTCGTAGAGGTCCTTGCCGGCGGGCGAGGAGGCGACGGCGGCGCCCATCAGGATGAACATCGGCACGGCGACGAGGCTGAAGGGCGAGAGATAGCCGAAGAACTGCTCGCCGATCGTCTCCAGGAAGAACCCGCCATAGACGGTGTAGAGCGCTCCCATGGCGACGAGGCCGAGGGAGAAGGCGATGGGCGTGCCGATGGCGAGCAGGCCGAGCAGCGCGGCCAGCATCACCAGGCCAGAGAAAAGCGGCGTCACGGGCGGGCCTCGTCGGTGGTGTCGGAAAAGAGAACCGGCTCGTGGTCGACCGGATCGGCGCCGTCGATGACCAGCCGCATGATTTCGGCGACATACTGGAGCGCCAGCATCACCGTGCCGACCGGCATCGGCAGAAGCGGCATCCACAGCGGCACCGCCCAGACGGTCTCGCTGGTCCAGCCGCCGCTCCAGGCCTCCTCGAAATGGATCCAGCCAGCATAGGCGAGGAGCACGACGAAGAGCAGCGAAAACAGCGCGGCGAGCACCTGCATGACGAGGCGCACCGGCCCCGAGGCGGCGAGCTGCAGGATGTCGACATTGACGTGGCCGCGCACGATCAGCACCCACGGGGCGCCGAGGAAGGTGGCGGCGACGATGGCGTAGGCGGTGTATTCGGTCTGCCAGACCGTCGACCAGCCGAGCGCGTAGCGCACGAACACCATGTGGCTGACCGAGAGGACGGCCGAAAACAGCAGCGCGGCGGCGAGGACGCCGAGGCCGCGCGAAATCGCCGAGATCACCGAGATGTAAAGTCGCATGAGGGATTCTGACCGAAAGGATGCGGCGTCGCCGCACGGGAGGGGCAAGAGGCCCTCGAACCGATGTCGCCGGGATCGCGCGCAATGCGCGACCCCGGCAGGATCATGCCGTTCACTCGACGGCGAGGGCGTCGTCGATCAGCTTCTGGCCGTTCGGCACCTTCTCGGCGAAGTTCTTGTAGGAGGTCTCCTTGGCGATCTTCAGCCAGGCGTCGTAGTTCTCCTTCGACATCGTCGTCACCTCGACGCCGTTCTCCTTGTAGACGTCGACGAGTTCGCTATCGAGCTTCTCGGCCTCCCCGGCGAAATAGTCCTCGGCGGCCTGGCCGGCGGCCATGACGGCCTTCTGCTGCTCTTCGTTCAGCCGGTCGAAGGAGCGCTTCGACATCAGGATCGGCTCGTACATGAACCACAGCGCGTTCTCGCCCGGCGCGGTCAGGCACTTGGCCAGCTCGTAGATGCGATAGGAGATGAGCGAGCCCGACGAGGTGTTGGCCCCGGTCAGAACGTTCTGCTGCATGCCGGTGTAGATTTCCGAGGACGGCATCGACGAGATCGACGATCCGGCACCGACCAGCATCTCTTCGAAGGCCGGACCCGCGGCGCGCAGCACCTGCCCCTTGGCGGTCTCCGGCGAGGTGATGCATTCCGTCGACGAGACGAAGCCGCCGGCGAGCCAGGCGTCGGACAGGACGATCGCCCCAGCCTCTTCGACCTCGGCCTTGATCGCCTTCATGAAATCGGAATCGTTCAGGCGCTGGGCGCGCTCGTGGCTGCCGACGAGGCCCGGCATCAGCGTCGCCGAGAAGGCCGGATGGCGGCCGGAGGCGTAATCCAGCGGGAAGGCCGTCATGTCGATCTGGCCCTTGGTGACGGCACCCCACTGGTCCTTGGCCTTGAACAGCGACTCGCCCGGAAACACCTGCAGCTTGACCCCGACATTGGCCTTTTCGAGTTCCTTGCCGATCAGCTGGACCATCTCGTCGCGCACGTCGCCCTTGCCGCCGGGCCACTGGTGCGACGCGCGTAGGGTGACGTCCTGGGCGAGGGCGGTGCCGCAGAGCGCGAGCCCGCAGATCGTCGAAAGCAGCAATCTCTTCATCTGTCATTCCTCCCGTTTTCGTTGGAGACGTGTCGCAAGACAGCCCCAGGCTCCTCCAAGCCTTGATCGGAGCCAACATCGGCTTGCACACCGTGTCAAGGAGATTGTATACGATAACCCGATGGAAACCGCAAAAGCCACAGCCCGACCGTCAGATGGTCGGCAGGCGCCGGGACAGGCGGCGAGATGACCGAAACGGCCGAGAGGCAATCCGTGGCCGGCGCGCGCCGGCAGGCCGAGAGGCGGGCGAGGTCCGGCGACATCCGCGACATTCTCGAGCAGGAGATCGTCACCGGCGAGCGGGGCGCCGGCGAGCGCCTCGACGAGCAGGCGGTGGCGAAGCGCTTCGGCGTCTCGCGCACCCCGGTCCGCGAGGCGATCAACCAGCTGGCATCGGCCGGGCTCGTCGAGCAGATCCCCAATCGCGGCGCCTTCGTGCGCGAGACCGGGCTCGCCGATCTCGTCGAGATGTTCGAGGTGATGGCGGAACTCGAGGCGATGGCCGGGCGGCTGGCCGCGCGGCGCATCGATGCGGCCGGCCGGGCGCGGCTTGAGGGAGCGCTCGCCGCCTGCGAAGCCGCCGCGGCCCGCAACGCGCCCGACGACTACTATTACGAGAACGAGCGGTTCCACGATGCGATCTACGGCGCCTGCGGCAACGGCTTCCTCGCCGGCGAGGCGCGGCGCCTGCACCAGCGGCTGAAGGCCTTTCGCCGGCTGCAGCTGCGGGTGCCCCAGCGCATGCATCAGTCGCTGGCCGAGCACCGCCGGATCGTCGCCGCGATAAACGCCGGGGACGGCGAGCGTGCCGAGGCCGAGCTGAAGGTCCACATCATGGTCCAGGGCGAGCGCTTCGCCGACCTCGTCGCCAGCCTGAAGCCGCGCGGCTGATCTTCAGAATTGCGCATGAACCATGCTTCGGCGCGAGCCGTCTGCCATTGCGAGCCGCGGCAACGACCGGCTGGGCGAAGGGCGGACGAGGGGCGCCGGCCTGCCATGGCCGCTCGCTCGGGTGCATCGAGACGTCCGTCGGACGTGGGCCGGGTCACTGCTTTGTGAGGCCGGGGCCCCGGTTGGTATCGCCGATGCCTAGGCTATGTCCCCATCGGACCAAGCGGCCCCTCGGCCGCTCGACCATTCAAGAGGAGATCGCCGATGACGAGACTTGCTTTCGCCGCCCTGATCCCGGTGCTGCTGGCGTCGACCGCCGCCGTTGCCCAGGACAAGACCGACATGCAGGACGCCAGGAACGTCGAATTGAAGGGCTCCGACGGCGCCTCGATGGGAACGGCCTCCTTCGTGCCGACGCCGCATGGCGTGCTGATCGAGGCGGACCTGCAGAATCTGCCGGGCGGGACCCATGGCTTCCACATCCACGAGACGGGCGTCTGCGAGGGCGACTTCAGCTCCGCCGGCGGCCATTACAACCCGGGCGATGTCGACCACGGCTACATGGGTGAGACCGGACCCCATGCCGGCGACATGCCGAACGTCGTGGCGACCGACGGCGCGGTGAAGGTCTCCGTCTTCAATCCGAATGTTTCGATGACCGGCGGCGACGCTCCGCTCGACGACGAGGACGGCTCGGCGCTGATGATCCATTCCGGCGCGGACGACTACGCCTCGCAGCCGGCGGGCGATGCCGGCAGCCGGATCGCCTGCGGCGTCATCTTCCCGGCGAAGTGACGTTGCCGGCGGCGTGATGGCCGGGCAGGGACGTCGCGCCCTGCCGCCTCATCCGCAGGAACGCCCGAAACACCCAGGCCCCCGGCGGCACACGCTGCCGCCGGAGGCCTCTAACTGACAGCCCGTGGCGTCTGAGCAGCGCTCGGCCGACGGCGCAGGTCCCTCAGGGCAGCCAGCCCATCGGTCGATATCCCGGCAGAGCCTCGACGCGTCGCAACCACGCTTCGATGGCCGTAAATGCCGGAAGTTCGAAGCCGCCTTCCTCGGCGACATGCGTATAGGCATAGAGCGCGATGTCGGCGAGGCTGGCGGTCTGGCCGGCAAGCCAATCGCTGCCGGCGAGGCGCTTCTCCATCACGCGAAGGGCCTTCAGGCCGCCCTCCATCGTTTCTGCGAGACGCTCCCTGGTCGCGACTTGCGCCAGTTGCGGGTAGATCGTCAGCGAGCGGCGGACGGCGATGGTCGGTTCGTGGCTGTACTGCTCGAAGAACATCCAGGACAGCATCTCCGCCCGCTCGAACGGATCCGCCGGGATGAACGGCGTGCCTTCGCCGAGATACCAGAGCATGGCGTTCGATTCGGGCAGGTAACGCCCGTCCTCCGTCTCGAGCAGCGGCACCTTGCCGTTGGCGTTCCTCGCGAGATAGTCGGCCCGCTTCGTCCCGCCGTCATGGGTCGAGACCTCGACATGCCGGAAACGGCGACCGGTGAGCGCGCAGATCAGGCGCGGCTTGTAGCAATTGCCCGAATCCGGCATGCCGTAGATCGTGATCATGCTGCAGGTCTCCACCGAAGCTGGTGGGTTCTAGCGCCATCACGCGGCGATTGGCCAATTCATTCCGGTGAAGTCAGCGATCAGCCGAACATGCTCGTCAGCGCCTGTTCCGTCTGGATGGAGGCGAATTCGATCGCGAAGCCCTCTTCCAGGTGACGAACGACGCGGCCCTGCATCAGGCCGAGCGTGACCCGCGAGTTGAGCGCCGGGCGGACCGAGGACTGCACCGCCGCGCCGGACAGCGACAGGTCGATGATCTTGACGGTGTAGCGGCGGCCGTCGTCGAGGCCGATCTCGACGCGCGGGTCCTTCGGCTGGAGGCGCTGATGCCGGCGATCTTCCGGCAGGTCCAGTTCGCTGCGATTGGCGAACCAGGTCAGCTGAGCGGCGAGTTTTTCCCGCTTGCGCTCGGAATTGACGAGATCGACGGCAAAGCCGCCCGGATAGAGACGCGCGACGCTGCCCTCGAGGCGGCCGATATGGTCGATGTAGAAGATGATCCGTTCGCCCGTGCGCGGTTCGACCGTCGTCGCCACGGCGATGCCGCCCGGCGACATGTTCTCCACCCGGCAGGGGAATTCCTGGAAGTCCTCGCGCATGAAGCGGCCGAGAAGGTCGAGATCGACGCGGCTGAACCGGCGACGATCCGGCGCTTCGTGTCTCACGGCATGAGCCATCATGTTCATCTCGCTCCGCCCCCTCGGTCGGATTCTTCGTCACGCCACGGCGCCGAAGATACCGGGAAAACGGTTAAGGAAGGGTACCGGGTCCATGGCATTTTCGCGGCATCTGCGGCGGAGTGTCGCAGATTCCGGAAAGTTCGAAACGTTAACGAATTTGGCAAGATTCGTTTGCCGCCAGCCGGCTCGGGAGATACCTGAAGCCTGCGGACACCTTCGGGCTCCGTAGCGCAGATTCGCCACAATCGCCGTGGCCGACTTTTTTCGAGCCGCCGGGTCCCTTTGGACTTGGCGGTTTTTTTTGCGTGCCGCAGCCGCGCGTCGGAGGCCGGGACGTTTCTCGACTGGCAGGGCGACGACTGCTCTCCCTCGGCCCGGAAATGCGGCCCTGCGGCGTCGCTGGACGGCGGCCCTCTGCAACGATGGCGGCGCGGCTCGTGCGCCGGCTGGGGTGTGATCGACGCGCATGCCGTTTCCACGCGGCGACGGATATGCGAATGCGGTTGCGGTCGGCGGTCTTCAGGCGCTTGCGCCTCGCTCGTCCTGGCCGCCCGGTCCGCCCGGATCGCAGAACGCTGATGGAGAAGTCGTGTCCGAGCCTGAAGTTTCGAGCGCCGTCGATCCTCGCGGTCCGGCGCGGCGGCCGCCGCCGGCCTTCAACGTCCCGGGCGTCATCCTCGTCCTCCTGGCCTTTATGGCCCTCGTTCACGCCTATCGGACGCTGGCGATCGGCCAGATCGCCGACGCCCGGATCATCCTGGACTTCTCCTTCATTCCGAGCTGCTATGGCGCCGCGGACTCGCTCTGCCAGCTGCGACCGGCCGGTGCCGACCTCTGGTCGCCCATCACCTACGCCTTCCTGCATGGCAGCTGGGCCCATCTCGGCATGAACACCATCTGGTTCCTCGCCTTCGGAACGCCGGTGGCGCGACGGCTCGGGCTCGCCCGCTTCCTGGCGTTCTGCGCCGCCGGATCGATCGCCGGAGCCGCCGCGTTCTACCTGGCCAATGTCGGGCTCGAGGTACCGGTGATCGGCGCGTCGGGAATCGTCTCGGCGCTGATGGGCGGCGCCTGCCGCTTCGCCTTCGTCCGCTCGGGACCGTACCGCATGCTGCCCGGCCGCCAGCCGCCGGCGATCTCGGTCGCCGCGGCGCTGTCCGACCGCACGGTGCTGGTGTTCATCATCGCCTTCTTCGCCACCAACTTCTTCGTCGGCAGCGGCGTCGGCGGCGCCTTCACGGGCGGCGGCGAGGTGGCCTGGGAGGCGCATCTCGGCGGCTTCGCCTTCGGCTTCTTCTGCCTGCCGCTGTTCGACCGGCGGGGCGGGCGAGGCGCGTAAGCGGCTGGCACCTTCGGGCCCCGCCGCCCCCCGGTGATCGATGCCCTTCATCAGGGGGCTTGCCCTCGGGCCGCGGCTGTCTCACCTTTGGAGACTACGACAAAGGGAGGCCACGATGAATGTCGGTCACATACTGAAGGCGAAGGGAGCCGACGTCTTCACCCTTCGGCCGGAGGTTTCTCTGGCGGAGGTGGTGCAGGTGCTCGCCGAACGGCGGATCGGCGCGATCGTGCTGGTCGACGAGGCGGGCCGCGTCGCGGGCATCGTCTCCGAACGCGACGTGGTGCGGGTGCTGGCGAAGTTCGGCGCCGGCGTCCTCGAAAAGCCCATCGGCGAGGCGATGACCGTCAAGGTGAAGACCTGCAGCAGCGAGACGGCCATCGAGGAGGTGCTGGCGATCATGACGAAGGGGCGCTTCCGCCACCTTCCGGTGATCGACGGCGGGCGTCTGTCCGGGATCGTGTCGATCGGCGACGTGGTCAAGACGAAGATCGAGGAGGCGGAGCGGGAAGCCGAGCAGATGCGCGAATACATCGCCGCCGGCTGACCTTCGCCATAGGCGCCGATGCTGGCCCGGCGGGGGACCAGTGTCGACGCCGCCCGTCGATGAGGTTCGCGGTCGCCCCCCGGCGGGCCGAGGCAAGCCGGCTGGCGTCCGCTCGCCTGCAGCGATATCTCGCCATTCGCCGCACGTGGTGCCGCCGCAAGGCTCAGAGCCGTAGCGGCTCGGGGGGATAGCTTTCGGCGAGGCGCTGGATCTCCGACATGCGGCTCTTGGTCGCGCTGTAGCCGATCTCGATGGCTTCGGCGGCTCGGAAGAATTCCCACAGCCCGATGTCGCGAACCCGCGGCTGCAGCGACAGGTCCGGCGGGTCGCCGGCGAGGCGGGCGCGCGAGATGCGGTCCTGGATGATGTTGAAGGCGTCGACCATGGTCCGGGTGAGGCCGAGCTTCTTGCGCCGCTGGGTCGCCGCGTCGCGTTCGTCGTCGTCCTGCGGCGCGACCGCCCGGAAGGCGTCTTCGCCGACCGGCGCATCGTCGCTCGCCCGCATCCTCAGGACGGCGGCGCGGCCGAACAGGTCGTAGTGCAGGTTGACCGCCATGACGTTCTGCTGCTCGAAGACCCGGCAGACATTGGCGGGAACGGGATTGACGAGCGCCCCGTCCATCAGCCGCCGCCCGCCGCACATGACCGGCTCGAAGACGCCGGGCAGGGCATAGGACGCACGCATGGCGAGAACCAAGAGGCCGGAATCGAGCCAGACCTCGTGGCCTGTCTGGGCGTCCGTCGCAACGCAGATCAGCGGTCGGTCGAGATCCTCGATCCGGGTGTCGTGCAGCGCCTCGGCGAGCCGGCGCGACAGCCTCAGGCCGCCGATCAGGCCGGCGCCGCCGATGCGGAAGTCCAGATAGCGGATGAGGCCGCGCCGGGTCAGCGACCGGGCGAAGTCTTCCAGCTCAGGCAGCTTTCCGGCGAGGTAGCAGCCGCCCACCAGCGCGCCGATCGACGTGCCGGCGATCATCGAGATCGGCACCTGATATTCGTCGAGAGCCTTCAGAACCCCGATATGGGCCCAGCCGCGTGCCGCGCCGCCGCCAAGGGCGAGCGCGATGCCCGCGGATGGCTTGGGTGGCGTCGGCACGGGGCGCGACGCAGGCTGTGGCTGGCCGATGGGTTCGTCGCGCCAACCGAATACACGCTCGAGCATGGCTGCCCTCCGGTCTCGGTCCTCGAGATAGACCAGCCTAGGCCGAACTCTTGACCATCGTGTTAAGGATCGAAGGCCCAGGGAGCGCGAGCGGGGCATGGAGTGTCATCTCGGCGGTTGCGGATCGATCACCGTTTCGAGACGGCGATCCTCGGTTCGCACCACCCTGTAGAAGCAGGACGTCCTGCCCGTGTGACAGGTGTCCTCGCGCCGTTCGCACTCGACCTTCAGCCAGACGGCGTCCTGGTCGCAGTCGACGCGGATCTCCCTGACGACCTGCAGCGCCCCGGAACTCTCGCCCTTCTTCCAGAGCGTGCCGCGCGAGCGCGACCAGTAGTGGGCGTAGCCGGTGGCGAGCGTCCGGTCGAACGCCTCGGCGTTCATGTGAGCGACCATCAGGAGATCGCCGCTCGCGTGATCGGTCGTGACGGCCGTGATCAGGCCGTTCGCGTCGAAGCGCGGGCGAAGCGACGCTCCCTCTTCCTGTTCGCTCTTGTCAGTGGAAGGGGCAGAGAAGGCGGATTGCGTCATGGCGTCTCGCTGCGCCTCAGGCGCTAAGGCCGATGAGGCGCAGGATCCGGTCCTGCTGCACCTGATCGTCGGCGAAGACGCCGCGATAGGTGCCGGTATAGGTGGAGGAGCCGTGGCTGCGGATGCCGCGCATGGACATGCACAGGTGCTCGGCTTCCAGGATCACCGCCACGCCCCGCGGCTTCAGGGTCCGGTCGAGGGCATCGGCGATCTGGGCCGTCATCGCTTCCTGCGTCTGCAGCCGCCGTCCGAACATGTCGACCAGCCGTGCGATCTTCGACAGTCCCAGTACCTTTCCGTCGGGCAGATAGGCGACGTGCGCCTTGCCGAGGACGGGCACCATGTGGTGCTCGCAGTGCGTGTGGAAGGAGATATCCTTGACGAGCACGATGTCGTTGTAGCCGGCAACTTCCTCGAAGACGCGACCGAGAACCTCGCTCGGCTCGTGCCCGTAGCCGCCGAACAGCTCCTCATAGGCCTTGACGACCCGCTTCGGCGTTTCCTTCAGCCCTTCGCGCTTCGGGTTCTCGCCGATCCAGCGCAGGAGCGTCGCCACCGCAGCTTCGGCTTCGGCACGGCTCGGCCGCTGGAGATCGTCGTCTTCCGGCTTTTCCGGGAATTTCTTGACCACTGCTTCCATGTTCTCATGCTCCGGAAAGGTCGGAATCCGTGCTGCCACCCACAGGGAATGGACGTCGGGGGCGCCGCCGGAACGGCCTTCGCTGGCGGCATTGACGGGCTTCTTCAAGGCGTCTTGTTCCTCGCGGAGTGACGGCCGTTGGAAGCGACCGATGGAGGCCCGAAGCGGCCGCTGTTCTGGCAACCTATCGAAGCGGCGACCGGGCCCCTATATAATTGGGCAGATAGCCCTTTGACAGGGCCGCAGGGAAAAACCTCGACCTGGGAAAAATACTGTGATCGACGACGTCTATAATGCCCGCATTCTCGAATTCGCGGGCAATATTCCGCGCATCGGCAGGCTTGCCGATGCCGATGCCAGCGCCACGGCGCATTCACGACTGTGTGGGTCCACCGTGACGATCGACCTCAAGGTGGAGGACGGCCTCGTGTCGGACTTCGCCCACGAGGTGAAGGCCTGCGCCCTCGGCCAGGCCTCGTCCTCGGTGATGGCCCGCCACATCGTCGGCTCGACACCGGACGAGCTTCGCCGGGTGCGCGAGGCGATGCGGGCGATGCTGAAGGAGAATGCCGCGCCGCCGGAGGGCCGCTTCGAGGACCTGAAATATCTGGAGCCGGTCCGCGATCACAAGGCGCGCCATGCCTCGACCATGCTGACCTTCGACGCCGTCGTCGAGGCGCTGGACAAGATCGAGGCGGAACGGCGCGGCGAGGCGGCCTGAGGCGGCGGCCGGAGGCGGCATGTGCGACCGAGCCGGCCACAATGACGCGGATCTGCGAAGCCTGCGATAAACTGGCCCGCAATGCGAGTCGGCGCTGCGGCGAAGAGCTTGGGTTAGGACGGAGAAGCAGCGATGAAGCCTTCCGAAGCGCTCGAAAAGCATCGCGAGACGATCCGCGAAATCCTGTCACGCTACCCGGTCAGCAATCCCCGCATCTTCGGCTCGGTGGCACGAGGCGAGGATACGGAGGCGAGCGATCTCGACATCATCGTGGAGGGGCACGACCCGCTCGACTATTTTCAACTTGCCAGGCTGGAACTCGATCTCGCCGCAAGAACCGGAGCCCGGATCGACATTCGCCTTGAGGGAGAGTTCTCGCCGCGCGTTCTTCGGCGGATCCAGCGAGAATTTCGATCGCTATGAATAAGGAGCTGCGCGAAGTCCTGTCTGCTCTGCATGAGGCTTGCGCCAGGGTCGCCCGCCTCAGTGGCAGGATGTCGTGGGAGAGCGTGCGCGACGACGAGGTTCATGAATTGGCGCTTGCAAAAGCGATCGAACTTGTCGGCGAGATGGCCTACCAGCTTCGCGGCGGCTTCCCGGACTTCGTTGCCGCGCATCCCGACATTCCTTTCGTGGAGGCTGCAACGATGCGCCATCGCCTCGTGCACAGTTACGACACCCTCGACCCCAGGCGGCTCTGGCTGACTGCGACAACTTCCGTTCCGAAGCTGCGGCGACAACTCGAACCGATTCTCATCGATGTCGGCGAACCTCTCTCGTAACTATACCGGCCCCTGGCGAAAGACCCCCGGCCGCCTGCTCGGGGTCGGTTTCGTGCGGCTGTACCAGCTGACGTTCTCGCCGCTGGTCGGCAGCCATTGCCGCCACATTCCCACCTGTTCCGAATATGCCTATGAGGCGGTCGCCCGCCACGGGCTGATGCGCGGCGGCTGGCTCGCGGCGCGGCGCGTCGCCAAATGCGGACCGTTCGGGACCTCCGGCATCGACAACGTCCCGGATGCCTGACGGCGCGATTTGCCGCAACGCCGCGGCGATTGACTTCCGCAAGGCTGTGTCGGACCGTCGTCTTCCGTTCGGAGAGGGGGGTGACCATGGCCCACAGGTTCGAGGTCTACAAGGACAAGGCGGGCGAGTACCGCGTCCGCTTCAAGTACAACAGCGAAATCATCTTCTCGACCGAGGGCTACGCCTCGAAATCGGGCGCTCACCGGGCCATCGAATCGATCAAGAAGTTTGTGCCGGAGGCTCCGACCGAGGAGGTGGAGTAGCCTCCACGGCCTGCTCCGCGACCGCAACGCGGCGGTCTGTGCCACGCAAGGTCGCCGCGCCCGCCGCGCACCTTGATTGACGCGATTCGACCAGTCTCGACGCTGGGACCGACGGTGGCCCGCCGGCTCGGCTTCGGCGGGTCCGATCGGCCGGCCGGGCAGCCGACTGGCGATGGCATCGTCCGGTTCCCACTTGAGTGGACAGTTTGCGCCGCTTATAGGAACGGCGCTGCCGCACCCGAAACGACGCCGCATCCAACCTCGCGGCATGGGCAGCATCAGGGCAAGGGCGGCGAGGGCTCGCCGCGCCGACAAATCACACCCCACCCGCGCTCGTAGGCGGGACTGGACCCCAGGAGACATGACCATGACGCAAGCCGTTTCCCTCACATTTCCCGATGGTTCCGAACGCTCCTTCGACGCCGCGATCAGCGGCGCGGAGATCGCCGCCGGCATTTCCAAGTCGCTGGCCAAGAAGGCCGTCGCCTACGCCCTCGACGGCGAGGTGCGCGATCTCGCCGACCCGGTCGGCCGTTCGGGCGGCCTCGAAATCCTCACCCGCGACGATCCGCGCGCGCTGGAACTGATCCGCCACGACGCGGCCCATGTGATGGCCGAGGCCGTGCAGGAGCTGTGGCCCGGCACCCAGGTGACCATCGGCCCGGTGATCGAGAACGGCTTCTATTACGATTTTGCCAAGAACGAGCCCTTCACGCCCGAGGACCTGCCGGTCATCGAGAAGAAGATGGCCGAGATCATCCGCCGCAATGCGCCCTTCTCGAAGGAAGTCTGGTCGCGCGAGAAGGCTAAGCAGGTCTTCCGCGACAAGGGCGAGAACTACAAGGTCGAGCTGGTCGACGCGATCCCCGAGGGGCAGGATCTCAAGATCTACAGCCAAGGCGAGTGGTTCGATCTCTGCCGCGGGCCGCACATGGTCTCGACCGGCCACATCGGCGAGAACTTCAAATTGATGAAGGTTGCCGGCGCCTATTGGCGCGGCGATTCGAACAACGCGATGCTCAGCCGCATCTACGGCACCGCCTGGGCCACCAAGGAGCAGCTGGCGAACTACCTCCACATGCTCGAGGAGGCGGAAAAGCGCGATCATCGCCGGCTCGGCCGCGAGATGGATCTGTTCCACTTCCAGGAAGAGGGGCCGGGCGTCGTGTTCTGGCACGGCAAGGGCTGGAAGATGTTCCAGACCCTCGTCTCCTACATGCGCCGCCGGCTCGACGGCGTCTATGACGAGGTCAACGCGCCGCAGATCCTCGACAAGTCGCTATGGGAGACCTCCGGCCACTGGGGCTGGTACCAGGAGAACATGTTCGCGGTGAAGTCGGCCCACGCCTTCACCCATCCGGACGACGAGGAGGCCGACCACCGGGTCTTCGCGATCAAGCCGATGAACTGTCCCGGCCACGTGCAGATCTTCAAGCACGGTCTGAAGTCCTACCGCGAACTGCCTATCAGGCTTGCGGAATTCGGTAACGTCCACCGCTACGAGCCGTCCGGCGCGCTGCATGGCCTGTTGCGTGTGCGCGGCTTCACCCAGGACGACGCCCATGTCTTCTGCACCGAGGAGCAGATGGCGGCGGAGTGCCTGCGGATCAACGACCTGATCCTCTCGGTCTACGAGGACTTCGGCTTCGAGGAAGTCGTCGTGAAGCTCTCGACCCGGCCGGAAAAGCGCGTCGGCTCCGACGAGAGCTGGGACCGCGCCGAGACGATCATGACGAAGGTCCTCGAAGAGATCGCCGCCAGATCCGGCGGCAGGATCAAGACCGGCATCCTGCCGGGCGAGGGCGCGTTCTACGGGCCGAAGTTCGAATACACCCTGCGCGATGCCATCGGCCGGGAATGGCAGTGCGGCACCACCCAGGTCGACTTCAACCTGCCGGAGCGCTTCGGCGCCTTCTACATCGACCAGAACTCCGAAAAGAAGCAGCCGGTGATGATCCACCGGGCGATCTGCGGCTCGATGGAGCGCTTCCTCGGCATCCTGATCGAGAACTTCGCCGGCCACATGCCGCTGTGGTTCGCGCCCGAGCAGGTGGTCGTCGCGACCATCACCTCGGAGGCCGACGACTACGCCATGGAGGTCGTCGCGGCGCTGAAGGCGGCGGGCCTCAGGGCGAGCGTCGACCTGCGCAACGAGAAGATCAACTACAAGGTCCGCGAGCACTCGCTCGCCAAGGTTCCGGTGATGCTGGTCTGCGGCAAGCGGGAAGCCGAAGAGCGGACGGTCAACATCCGCCGGCTCGGCTCGAAGGACCAGACCTCGCTGTCCCTCGACGCGGCGCTCGCCGCCCTGTCCGAAGAGGCCGTGCCGCCGGACCTGAAGCGCGACCGGGCCGCAAGGGCCACACAGGCGCCCGCCGCCTGACTTTCGCTCACACCGGCTGATCGAACCAGGAAAAGCCGCACGTCCGCCGGGCGTGCGGCTTTTTCGTGTCAGTCGCCCGAGCCCGCCGCCGTGTCCAAGGGATCCTCGGCGGGATCCTCCGGCTGGGCGATCTCCGAGGTCAGCACCTCGACGTCGGTGTTCTCGCCCGCCGCGACGGTGAAGGGCCGCTGATAGACGCGGTCGTTGTTCTTGGCGACGATGACGTAGTCGCCTTCCGCCAGCACCATGGTCGGGAAGGCGCCGACGCTCTGGCGCACGAGGTCGCCCGAGGCCGTCGTGATCGTCCAGGCGGTGTCGGCGATCGCCTCGCCGCCATGCTCGCGCACGAGCTTCATGGTCAGGAGGGCGGCGCGCTGGGTCAGCGTCGCCTCGGTCAGTTTGCCGGCCTCGACGCGGATGTCGGCACGCACCACCGCATTGGCCGAGCCGTAATGGGAAACGATCTGGTAGGCGCCGGCATTCAGCCGCACCACCCGTTCCGGCGGCACGTCGCTGGCGACGAGCTTGTGGTTCTCTTCCTCGTCGTCCTCCTTGGCGTAGATGTCGAAGCTGAGCCGCGAGGCCGCGGGCTTGCCCTCGTCGCCGACGACGGCGTTGAGCTTCAGGCCGCCGGCATTGAGGATGACGGTCTCCTGGATCTTGATGCCGGCAAAGTCGACGCGCTTGACGATCCCGGCCCGGCCGAAGGCGACATGCAGGATGTAGGTGCCGGGCGCCACCTCGAAATCGGGCGTCGCGCTCTCCGACGAGGCCACCAGCGAGGGGCTGCCGTCGAAGGAGGGAACCGCCGAGAACAGCCGCCAGACCAGCCCGTTGGGGATCGGCGCGCCACCCTCCGAGAGCACGGCTCGCAGGGACAGCGTCTCGCGCCGGCGCAAGAAGTTGATGTTCGGCCCGGTCTGCGGCGCATAGGCTGGAAGCCCGGGAAGATCGATCGCCGGCGCCTGCGGCTTGCCGGGCAGGTTCGGCAGGGCGATCGGATCGAATCGGCGCAGCGGCATCGCCTGCGGCGCCCCGACCTCGTCGCCCTTCGGCAGGAGGTCGTTCGCCGACGGCGAGACGTAAGGCCCCGGCCGGTCCGGCTCGCCGCCGAAGATCCCGCCGAGATCGCCGAGGAAGCCGCCGCTACCGCCGCCGCCATCCTGCGCGAAAGCGGTTGGTGTGGATGCGGCGGCGAACAGAGCGAGAGCGGTTAGCCCCGCCGTGATCCGCCGCCCCAGGGGCCGGCACCTCGGCCCCGTCATCGCGACAGCTCCGCGGCGGGCGCGCAGCACGTCGCGTCGGCCGGACGGTCGTCGTCCGCGCGCGACTTCTGCACATCGATGACTGGAACGCCCGCGCGCTGGCGCGCGGCGGTCTGGAATGCTTCCCCCATGGGATATCCTTGACCGCAAATCATCGACGAATTCAAGGCAGCCGCCAGCCGCGATGACAGGCCGGGGGGAACGAGCCGGGGCATGGGCGGGGAAAACGCCCCGTTCAGCGCCGACGCGATTGCCAAGGTCGTCCTTCCCGCCTAGCTCTGCCGCACGAGCCCTCGGAGACCAAGCCTTGACCGAAGCTGCGACCCTTCTCTCCACCCGTCGTTCGATCCCGATCCCGATGCTGGCAGCGCCGGCTCCCGCAGGCGAGGAACTCGACCGGATCCTTGCGATCGCATCGCGCGTGCCCGATCACGGCAAGCTGGCCCCCTGGCGCTTCATCCTTTATCGCGGCGATGCGGCGCGGGCGATCGGCGCGGCGCTCGCCAGGCTCGTCGCCGACCGCGAGGGCGAGCGGATGACCGAGACCCGCCACAAGGTCGAGGCCGAACGCTTCACCCGCGCGCCGCTCGTCATCGGCGTCGTCTCGACGGCAAGCGAACACGTCAAGATCCCGGTCTGGGAGCAGCAGCTCTCCGCCGGGGCGGCGACGATGAACCTCGTCAACGCCGTCCACGCCCATGGCTATGCGGCGAACTGGGTAACCGAGTGGGTCGCCTATGACGACGAGGCGAAGGCCATTCTCGGCATCGCGCCACAGGAGCGGGTGGCGGGCTTCGTCCATGTCGGCACCCCCACCGAACCGCCCTCCGAGCGGCCCCGGCCGGAGCTTGCGACGATCGTCACGGAAGCCCGGGCACCGGAGGCAGGTTGATGCTCTTCTATACGACCGACACCAACGACCACGGCCTGCCCCACGATCCGTTCAAGGCGATCGTCTCGCCGCGCCCGATCGGCTGGATCTCGACCCGTTCCAAGGACGGTGCGGTCAATCTCGCGCCCTACAGCTTCTTCAATGCGATCAGCGACCGTCCCAAGCTGCTCATGTTCTCCTCCGCCGGCATGAAGGATACGGCGAGCTTCGCCATCGAGAGCGGCGAGTTCGTCGCCAATCTCGCGACCCGCACGCTCGCTGCCGAGCTCAACCGGAGTTCCGCCCCGGCGCCCCGCGGCGTCAGCGAATTCGCCTTTTCGGGGCTGACCGAGGCGCCTTGCCGGATCGTCGCCGCGCCGCGCGTCGCCGAGAGCCCCGCCGCCCTCGAGTGCAAGGTCACCCAGTGGTTCCAGCCGGAAGGGCTGAACGGCACCGTGTCGGAGAACACCGTGGTGATCGGCCAGGTCGTCGCGATCCACATCGACGAGGCGATCCTGACGGACGGCATGATCGACATGGCGCTCGCCGCGCCGCTCGCCCGCCTCGGCTATCTCGACTACTCCGTCAGCGACGAGGTCTTCCAGATGCGCCGGCCGCGGGCCGCCGACGGCTCCGACGTCTGAGCGGCGCCTGCCGATCGCGCCTGCTCGGCCCACTGCCGGCGCCCCGCACGGCCGGCGCGCCGCCTGAGGGGGCGGCAGGCCGCTGGTTATCGCTGCGTCAACGAACATGGTGAACGAAAGCTAAACCTTTTCGCGCGATGATCGGCCGACCAAGCGAGCCGAGGGCTGGGGGAAGCGTTCATGATCGTGCAGCGATTTGCCAAATGGGCCGGAGAGGCGACGACGCGGGAGCGTGCCGAAGCGGCGACGATGCTTGCCGAGGCGCTCGTGCATGGTGGAGCCGAAGGCTCCGACCGCGAGACGATCCTCGCCTCCCTTACGCTGCTTCTGGAGGATCCGGCGGTGGCGGTGCGCCTCGCCATGGCGAAGGCGCTGTCCGGCGGCCGTCACGTGCCGCGCACGCTGCTCTTCGCCCTTGCCGCCGACGTCGACCGGGTCGCCACCGAGATCGCCGGTCGCTCGCTGCATCTCTCCTGCGCCGATCTGGTCGATGTCGCCGCCATCGGCTCGCCCGCGGCGCGCCGGGCCATCGCCGAGCGCCCCGTCGTGCCGCTGCCCGTCTCGGCGGTGATCGCCGAGGTGGGCGAGGCCGATGCGGCCCTCGCGCTCTGCCGCAATGACGGCGCGGCGATCGCCGGGCGCAGCTTCCACGATCTGGCGGGGCGCTTCGGCGACGACGCGGCGATCCGCGAGGCGCTGCTGCAGCGCGGCGACCTGCCGCCGGAGGTGCGCCACAAGCTGATGCTCAAGGTGCGGGACGTCCTCGCCGGTTCGGCGCTCGTCACCAGCCTGTTCGGCCAGAAGCGCGCCGGCGCGATGGCATTCGCTGCCGCCGAGCGAGGCACGAACGTTCTTGCCGAGACGCTTCCCAGCGGCCAGACGCCCGATTTCGGCGAGTATCTGCGCAGCTCCGGAGCCGTCACCCCGTCGCTGATGCTGCGGGTCGTGGTGGCCGGCAACATCGAACTCTTCACGACGCTCCTCGCCAGCCTGTCGGGCCGTACCGAACGGCGTGTGGCCGCCATCGTCTCCGGAGGGCCGTCCTCGGCGCTGCGGGCGCTGGTCCTCGGCTGCGGCCTGCCGGAGGGTCTGGCCACGCTGTTCGGCGAGGCCGTGTCGCTCTGGCGCCAGATCGCCCGTGGCGATACGACGATCCGACCTGCCGCCGTGCCGGCCCTGCTTCTCGCGCGGGCCAGCGCCGGCGCCAGTCATGGCGGTCATGGCGGCCAGGTGATGCCCGAGGCGCTGACGCTGCTGCGCCAGCTCGCCGGCGAGGCGCAGCGCGACGCGGCCCGCGAGGCGGCGCGGGCGGCGGCCTGAGCGATCTCCTTCAGCCGGTGCCGGCTTGTCAGTAGCGGAACTGTTCGGTCAGGATGCGCTCGTCCCAGGAATGGTCCTGGTCGAACAGGATGGTGCAGACGTCGGCGCCGGATTCGCGGATCGTCACCCTTGCCACCGACTTCACCTCCGTCGCGTCGGCAACGGCGTTGACCGGCCGCTTCGCCGCCTCGAGCGCGGTGATCGTCACTTCCTGATGGTTGCGCAGCAGCGCTCCCCGCCAGCGCCTGGGCCGGAACGGGCTGACCGGCGTCAGCGCCAGGAGCGGCGCGTCGATCGGCAGGATCGGGCCCTGGGCCGACAGGTTGTAGGCGGTCGAGCCGGTGGGCGTCGCCACCATCACGCCGTCGCAGACCAGTTCGTCGAGCCGCACCTTGCCGTCGATCGAGATCTGCAGCCGGGCCGCCTGGAAGGACTGGCGGAAGATCGAGACCTCGTTGATCGCCAGCGCCTTGTGCTCGATCCCGTCGGAATCGACGGCGGTCATTTCCAGCGGCCGCACGGCATTCTCGACCGCCGCCGCCAGCCGTTCGCGCAGCCCGTGCTCGCGGTAGTGGTTCATCAGGAAGCCGACGGTGCCCTTGTTCATGCCGTAGATCGGCTGGGCGGTGTCCATGAAGCGGTGCAGCGTCTGCAGCATGAAGCCGTCGCCGCCGAGCGCCACGACCACGTCGGCGGTCTCGCTCGCGGCGTTGCCATAGAGCGCCGAAAGCCGGCGCGCCGCCTCCTGGGCGGGCTCGGTGTCGCTGGCGACGAAGGCGATGGAGTGAAACTGTCGGGGCATCGGGGGCGGCCTGGATCATCCCATGGACGTGAGGTCGCGCCCTGCCTACAGCATCGAGGCGACGATCGAAACGGGCGAAGGCGGCGAAGCGCGGCACTGCCGGTGGCTGACACGGCTCGCGGGCGGCGCCGCGACGATGCGCCGGGGGTGGCGGAATACCCGTCGCGACGGGATGGCTCGACGGGATCACGCGATGCGGCTGCTCGTGGCGGTCGGTCGTGTCCCGGACGTGGAGAAGGGGCCTTGCGGCCCCTTCCGGTCGAGTGTCTCGAGAAAGCGCTTCCTACTGGAAACCGAGCTTGGCGGCCAATCGCCGGAGAAGGCCGGCGGGCATCGCCGGCTTTTCCTCTTCCCCGGGATGGTTTCTTGTCTAGGCGCCGGCGAACGGATGCGCGGCGGAACCCTTCTTCGACACGACTTCGGCAGCCGTCGGCGTGCCCTTGATGGCGCGCTCGATGGATTCCATCGTGGCCTGGTAGTTGTATTCGCGGATCTTCGCGTCGTCCTCGGCTTCCCAGTGGATGAAGACGCCGACGCAGATGAACAGGTCGTCGGCCTCGGCAGCCGGGATGATGCCCTTCTCGACCGAGTCGGCGACAGCGCGCGCGACGGCGGTCTGGGCCGGGCCGAACATCTGGACGGCCTGCTTGGCGCCCTTGATGGTGACCTTGTTGAACATCACCGTGTTCGGCTTGGTCGGCAGGTTCGGCGCGACGACCGCGAGGAGGGTGGTGAAGCCGTCCTTGTTGTTGGTCAGCGAGTTGCAGAACGCGGCCTCGGCGGCCGAGCCGCGGGGTCCGATGATGAGATCGATGTGGGCGACCTCGTTGCCTTCGCCGACGAGCGATTCGCCGACCATCACCTTGTTGATTGTCGCCATGAGCAGTTCCTCCAAACTGGTGTCAGTAGATGCGCCCGGGGTCCCGGCCGCGTGAAGAAGTTCCGATCCGAAGGAAGGACTTGCTATCCGGGCACAGGCCAATGGCGCTGCGTCGGACGGTCCTCCTCCTGTTCGCCGGGCAGGACCCGGCTACAAGACTATCCTTGTTCGCGGCGTCCGCTCGGGACCGGTTTGCCAGATAGCTTGGGGCCAGATGGCCCCCTGCGACGAACAGTCAATCACCCCGCGAGCGCTTCCGCAAGTTTCTTGGCAAAGAGCGTCGCGACGGTCAGGTCGGCCGAGGTGCCGGGATTGAGCCCCTCGGCCTTCAGTTCGGCATCGAACACCGCGGCAGCTGCAACACGTTCCTGCGGATTGCTCAAGTGCTTCAGAGCGTTACTGAAATTTGCAAAGCGCCGGCGACAGTCCTCGGCTGCCCCCGCGCCGAATTTGCGGGCGATGTGGCCGTCGGGAAATCCGCCGGCGAAGGCAAGGTATACGCAGAGCGCCGGGCCGGTGCCGAGGTCGTCCCGCGGCGGCCAGGCCGGCGAATCGTAAGCGACAAGACCGACTTCGAAGACCTCGCGAAAACCGTCGGCATACTGCCGGGCGACGAGATCGGCCTCGGGCGCCAGCGCCATCGCTGCGACGAGCCCGATGGTCGGGGCGGTGCGGACGTCGTTGTCGGGCCGGGTGCCGAGGCCGCCGGGGCTGGCGAGCGCGATGGCCGCGAAGGCCTGGCGCGCATCGGCGTCGTCGAGACCTGCCAGGACCTGCCCGACGGCTTGGCGAAGCGCTGGGACCGGATCTGACTTGCGAGCCGCCGGATCGATCCCTTCGGCCGCCGCCGCGAGGGGCCCGCAGAGGAGGAGGATCCCGAGATTGGCGTTCACGCCGACCTCGGAAAAGCTGGCTTTGGTCGCCTCCAGGATCCGCGTGCCCACGGCAGTGCCGGGCCGTGCGATGGCGGGCGCCGCGGCCGCCGCGGCCACCCGGAACGTCTCGGCCGTCATGCCGTGGCCGGGCGCGAAGCGATGGACGTTGCCGGGCTTCAGCGTATCGATCTCGGCATGGCAGGCGGCCAGGAACGCCGCTTCGATCGCCGCCGCATCGAGGCTCATGGGCGGGCGATCATGACGCTGCCGGGGCGAGGGCCGGGACAAGCGCCGGCGCGGGTGAGGATCGCGCATCGCCCTCCCGACGGCGCTCGGCGAGGGCGGCCAGAAGGTCGCCCGCCCGGATCGCCGCAATGTCGAGCCCGCTCGCCTTCTTCAGCCCGGTCCAGGCCGGCATCGAATTGACCTCGAGCACATGCGCCCGGCCGCTGGCGTCCTTGAGGATGTCGACGCCGCAGAAGTCGCCGCCGACCGCTGCCGTGGCGTTGATGGCGAGTTCTTCCAGCTCGGCGTCCGGCTCGACCGGATGGGCCGCCGCGCCCTGCTTGATGTTGGTGATCCAGCATGCCGCCTCCCGGCGCATGGCCGCGACGACCCGGCCGCGCGAGACCAGCACCCGGTAGTCCGACCAGCGGCCGGCAGTGGAATGGCCGATGAAGCGCTGGAGGTAGTAGACCCCGCCGGCGATCTCGCCCGCGGGCGGCAGGTCGTCGACGCTGCCGATGAGCTTCAGGCCCTTGCCCTGCGCCCCGAACAGCGGCTTCAGGACGAGGGCGCGGTTCTCACCCGCAACGATCCGCTCGGCCTCCTTGCGCGATTCCACCGCCCAGCCGCGCGGCGTCGGCAGGCCCGCCTGCGCGACGAGGAAGCTGGTCATCGCCTTGTCGACGCAGGCCTCGATCGCCCGCGCGTCGTTCGAGACGAGAATGCCGAGCCGCCCCAGCGCGTGGAGGATCGACAGCCGCCGGGTCACCGCCTCGAAGCTGCCGCCGTCCATCGTGCGAACGCAGACCGCGTCGGGAAGCGTTTCCCCGAGCGTCGGGAAGGCAAGGCCGTCACTTGCGCCGGTGTCGAAGCCGACATCGGCGAGACCGCTGACGACGACCCTCGCCCCCAAGCCCTCGAAGGCGGCGCGCAGCTCCCTGGCGTGCCGGTCGAGGCTCGCCGTGACGAGCAGGATGCGCGGCGCGCCGGCCTTGCCGGGCTCAGCCGAAGGAGGCATCGATCAGCTCCGCATCGACCTTGCCGGCCGAGAACGTCTCGCCGGTCTCCAGCGCCACCACCTGCACCTCGGCCGGCGAGAACAGCGTGCCGTCGATCTTGTAGAAGTCGCCGTCGTAGCGGCTGAAGATCTCCTTGAAGGGCTTGCCGTAATCCGCCGAGGTGCTGCTCGGCAGCTTCTCGGCCAGCGCTCGAGCCGCCTCTGCCGGTCCGGTGACGGCGAGCAGCACCCGGCCGCCATAGATCACCGCGTCGTTGGTGCGGCCCATGGCGGTGAGGAAGTCCGGATGCGGCGGGGCGAGGGGCGCCGTGCCGATGCCCTCGACGATGGCGCTCATGTCGAAATGCAGCTCATGCGCCTTGTGGAGCGCCACCTCGACCACCCGCCCGACGATCTGGACGCTGCCGGCCAGCGACTGGGTCGGCGTGAAGACGATGGTCAGCTGTTCCGGCGCGATGTCGCAGTCATGGGCGATGCGGCGCACCAGGGCCTCGGGCGGCGGGCTCGCGGCTTCGAGGACCAGCGTCGCCGTCTCGCTCTGGTCGGCATAGGCGATGTCCTTGAACAGCCCCTCCTTGCCGGCGAGCGCACGGGCCGGGCCGGAGCCCATGGCGAAGTAGCTCTCCTCGTCCTCGGCGCTGGTCAGCTGCCACCCGGCATACTGGCTGCCCATGCAGGCGATGACCGGGTTGGACGTCCGCACGGTCAGCGCGAAGGGCCAGCGCGGCAGCCGCTCGGACGGGTGGATGGCGACCGTGCCATAGCCGCCGAGGCAGATCTCCGTGACGAGGCGGCCCGCCTCGAGGCTGCCGGTGACGCTCGCCCCGGCATCGATCAGCGTCTCGCCGGCCGCGCCGGTCGAGACCGCCACCTTCAGCTCCTGCGCCCGCGCCCGCAATTCGGCGACGAGCGGCAGGGCGCCGGCATTCACCGATAAGATCCTCGTCTGGCTCATGCGGCCATACTCCCAAGTATTTCGTTGATCCGCCGCGTTCTGGTATGGAAGAGAGCCTGCGCCGCCGCCGCGCCCGGCGCCGCGGCAACGACGGTGCAGATCGGCTCTCCCGCTGCAAATTCTGCCGGCGGCGCGGTCCGGTCGCGGGTCCAGTCCGGCCAGGTAAAGCCGGCGGGAACCCGCAGCGGACGCTCCGCCCAGGCAAGGCCGCTCGCGCGGATTTCGGCGGGTGCTTGGCGCTCGGTCTCCGGCAGCTCTCCCCGAAGCGCGGCGAGATGGAGTTCGATCAGCGGCCGCGCCGGGTCGTCGAAGACGTCCATCGTCGCGCCGGCCCGGGCGTTGATCTCGAGGAGAACCGCCCCGGCTGTCCCAAGCACGAAGTCGGCGCTGCAGAGGCCGGCGAGCGGCAGCCGCGCGGCAATCCCCGCCACCGCCCGCCGCATGGCCGCGTCGAGATCCGCATCGACCGCGATGGGCCCGACGGCGCCGCCGTAGCGGAACGGCTCCTGCGGGCTCGGATCGGCCCACTGGCTGGAATAGCCGAGGAAGGCCGTGCGCCCGGCCGATGCGACGAAGGCCATCGAGACCCGGTCTCCGGAAACGAAGCGCTGGTAGTAGCGGTCCGCGGCCGGCGCCGCGTCCCCGAGGAGCACATGGCTGCCGCCGCAGCCGCCGACCTTCTTCGACACCCAGCCCGCCGGATCGGCAGGCGCGCCCCGGCGGATCTCGGGATGGGCGACGCCTGCCTCGCGGCAGATCTCTTCAAAACGCTCAGGGTCCTTCAGCCGGCGGGCCGTCGCCGGATCCGTGCCGAGGATAGGCCAGCGCTCGGCGATCGCCTCCAGAAGCTCCGGCCGGTCCTCGAAGCCCGCCCCATAGACGAAGCCGAGGGGCTGGTCGCCTGCCGCAAGTCTCGTCAGGGCGGCGATCAGCTTGTCGCCGGAAAAGCCGTCGGGATAGTGCCCGCGCAACACCTCGCACCGCGCTGCGTGGTCGCGCAGATCCTCATCGCCGAAGAAGTCGACGGCGAGGCAAGCGATGCCCGCAAGCCTCGCGCTCGCGGCGATCTGCCTCGCCGAAAAGGCCGCCGCAAGGATGGCCCGGGGCTTGGTGACGCTCATGACACCAGCGTGCGCGCGAGCTGGAAGGCGTCGCGGAAGTCGAGGAACTGCGGCTCCTCGGCCTCGATCATGCGCTTCAGGAGGCCCTGCTCGGTGTTCGACTTGATCGGCCCGACGGCGAGGGCGCCGATCCCGAAGGCCGAGGTGCCCTCGATCGGCTCGCCGTCGGCCATCACGTCGACGCCTTCGAGGCCGAGCGGCGGCACGGCGTTGACGTCCGCGGCGACGAGCAGCTTCTCCGCCGCCTGCAGCTGCTTCAGGCTCAGGACCTGCACGCCGGCTTTCGCGGCGGCGAAGATCACCTCGACCTCCCTGACGATGGCGGTGTTCTTGTCGTCGCTCGAGCCGTCCACCGGCTCGACCTCGACGCCGAAGCGCTCCTTCATCTCGTCGGCGCGCTGGCGCACCCGCTCGATGCCGTTATAGCCGACGACCTTCACCCTGGCGCCTTCGAGGGCGGCGATCACCGCGGAGCAGTAGCCGACGACGCCGGTCGCCCCGAACACGGCGATGGTGACGTCCGACAGCGCCTTGCCCTTCTCGTTCTTCAACGTCCGCTCGACGCAGGCGACCATCGCGGCGGCGGTGGTGAAGGAGCCGGCCGGATCGGCCATGATGTTGCAGCCGAAGGGCGGCACCAGCGCGTTCTTCGCGGCCTCGATCATGTCGAGGGCGAGGACCGCGTCGTCGCCGCCGAAGAACACCGCCGAGTTCACGCCGCGATCCGGCGGACGCGAGAAGATCACGTCCTGGACGAGGTCGGCGACCTCCTCCATCGTCACCGCCTCGTAGGGCGTCACCGAATCGTAGCCGGCGTCGAGGGCCATGTTCACGTCGAAGGGGCTGACATGCTTGTGCGGCGTCAGCATGTGGAGAATGTTCTTGGCTGCCATCGGGGTTACTCCGTCGATCTCTGGTCGTTGACGTTCGCTGGGACGTCCGCTTGGGCGAAGGCGCCAGGGCTGGACTGGCGACCGGGGCGGGAAGGGGAAGGAAATCAGCCGGTGCCGAGGCGCCGGGTCACGGCTCCCGTGCCGGCCTCGCTCCTGCGGTTGATTTCGATGCCGCGGTTGCGGCCCTTGACGATGCGGATGTCGAGTCCCTCGCAGAGACCTGCGGCGTTCAGCCCGGCGAGCAGCCGCTCGGCGCTGTCCTGATCCGGCGCGAAGGCGAAGCCCGTCGGTCCCCAGGAACTCTGGCCGATTCCGTGGGCGCCGTGTCGCTCCAGCCATCGGCAGGCGGCGGAGACCTTCGCGCTGGTGAAGACGCCGCCCTGGGCGGCGGCGAAGTGCGCCCCGACCTTTTCCTGGATCTCGCTGATCGCTCCGCCGAAGGCCGCGAGGTCGCGTTCCATGAGACCGGGAAGGGCGCGCATCAGGACGAGCTGGCAGATCCGCGCCGCGTCGCTCTCGGCAAAGGGCGGCAGGTCGGCGAAGGCCTCGAGTTCGGCCTCGCCGTGGAACCCTTCGACGCGCGGATCCATCACGAGGATCACCCGCCACCCTTCGGGGAACGGCAGCCGCGCGATCAGCGGCGGCGGCAGCTCCGTCTCGCCCTTGCCGCCATCGACGGCGACACCGCCGCCGGTGACGAAGGCGACGCCGAGGCCGGAGCGGTTGCCGCGGCCGAGAAGGGCGGCATCGGCCTCCGGGTCGAGATCGAGGCCCTCCAGGCGCCGCAGGCCGCAGGCGACCGCCAGCGCCAGCTGGGTCCCCGAGCCGAGGCCGGAATGGGCGGGCATTTCGGTGGTGACGGCGAGCCGGTAGGCGGCATCGAGGCGGAGCGCATCGCGCAGCCTTGCGAGATACGCGCCCGCACGTCCGCCACCCCTTGCCGCACCCTCGACTTCGGGCATGTCGCGCTCGCCGCGACTGATCTCCACGGTCGTGCACGGCGCCTCGAGGGCGAGCCCGATCCCGCCGAATCGCCGGCCGAGCGAGCCGCCGGGGTCGAGGAACCCCAGATGCAGCCGGGCGGGCGCCGAGACGGTGACGACGTCTTCGCTCAAGAAACTATCCTGCCTTCCAGTGTCCCGATTCTGGCGCTCGTCGACATTCGGAACTGACGGCAGAAGCGTTTCCCCCTCGCCAGATCCATCGACAAGTCAGTGACTTGTCATGGTCCCGCGGTCGGGATTCCGGCTCTGCGCCTGCCACCGAAAATAAAACGAACGCCAAATCCCCTACACCAGGTGCCCGTGTCCTATTATTGTGGCCGTGGATACCGGGGCAAGGGAGAAATGCGATGGCAGCCAAGACCTATTCGGATGCCGAGGTCGAGGAAAGGCTGAAGACGGAGCTGCCGACCTGGCGCCTCGAGGACGGCTGGATCCGCCGGACCTACAAGACCAGCGGCTGGAAAGGCACGCTGATGGTGATCAACACCGTCGGCCATCTGGCCGAGGCCGCGTTCCACCATCCGGACCTGACCGCCTCCTATGCGTGGGTCGAGGTCCGGCTGATGAACCATGCCGCCAAGGGCATCACCGATTCGGACTTCGCTTTGGCGAAGAAGATCGAGGAGGTGGTCATGTGGCAGCCGGGCCGGGACGAGGGCCCGCTGCAGGGGACGCCGGACGATCCGCGTTTCACCTACATCAAATACGACAAGTGAGATCCCTCGACGCGGCGACCCACGCGGTCGATTGACCTTCGCGGCGAAGGATGTACCTTCCCGCCGGGCACAGAAAGCGAGACGTCTTGGAGACTGCGTGGATCGACGGAAAGCCGGCGTCGCCTGAGGATGCCCTGCGCGCGGCGGGCGAGCTGCTGGATGCCGGGCGCCTGCCGCTGGTCACCGGGCTGCGGACCGACGTCGCGGGACTGCGGGCCGCGTTCTCGCTGGCACGGCAGGTCGGTGCCGTGATCGACCATAGCGAATCCGCCAGCCTCTATCCCTTCATCGCCGCCGCGCGGGACGGCGGCGCGTTTCTGGCCTCGCCCGCCGAGATGCGGCGGCGGGCGGACCGGGTGCTGATCGTCGGCGATGCCGTGGGCGAGTGCGACGTCGCCCTCCTGAAGATGCTGGCTGCCACCGCGCCCGATCTCGGCGTGCGCACCAGGGGTGCCGGCCGCCGCCTGATGACCCTCGGGCGCCGGGCGATCTCGCTGCCGGGCAGTGCCGAGGTCACCCATCTCGACTGCGCCAGCGACGCCATTACCGACGTCGTCGGCATGGTCCGGGCGAAGCTCGCCGGTCGCCGGGCGGGTGAGGGCGCGCTCGGCGACGCCGCGGTCTCCACCATCGCGACCTTCCTCTCAGAGGCCGGCTTTGCCGCTGTCGTCTTCGCACCGGCCGAATTCGGCGAACTCGGCACCGAGCAGATCTTCGGACTGGTGCGCGATCTCAACGAGACGACGCGGGCGAGCACCCTGCCGGTGCTCGGCCATGCCGACGCGATGGGGGCGGCGCTGCTCGCCACCTGGACCAGCGGCTTCCCGCTTCGTGTCTCCTACGGCCGCGGCCCCGCCGAGCACGATGCCACCCTTCATGCCAGCGACCGCCAGCTGTCGGGCGACGGCGAGGCCGACGTCGTCGTCTTCGTCGACGCGCTCGCCGGCGCGGCGTCGCAGGTGCCGGCCTTCGCCATGCCGGCGATCCTGATTTCCGCCGATCCGGCGGCTCCGAATGCGGCGCGGGTGGTCTTCAAGGTGGCCGCAGCCGGCCGCGACCACGACGGCGTTCTCTACGATGCGCGGTTCGGCAGCTTCGTCGCCAAACCCGCCGAAACGACAAGCGAGCTGCCGACGGCGGCCGCCATCCTCGACGCGCTGGCCGATCAACGGGCCGGGCGCGGCGCGGAAGCGGCCTGACCGATCGCAGCCGGGAGGAAATCCGACATGCTGACACGGCTGAAGGGCGGCCATGTCGTCGATCCGGCGAATGGCCGGGACGCGGCGGGCGACGTCTTCGTCGAGGATGGCGTCGTCGTCGATGCCCCGCAGGCGGGGCGCGAAGCCGACGAGACGATCGACTGCACCGGCCTCGTGGTGATGGCCGGCGCGATCGACATCCATTCCCACATCGCCGGCGGCCATGTGAACACCGCGCGGCTGCTGCTGCCGGAATGGCACTGGGCGTTCTCGTCCCGTCCCGGCGAGACGGCGCTCTCCAAGGTCGGCTGGACCACCGAGGAGACCGGCCTGCGCTATGCCGAGATGGGGTTTACCACGGTCGTCGAGCCGGCCATGGCGCCGTCCTCGGCGCTGCATGCCCATCTGGAACTCGCCGACACGCCGATCATCGACAAGGCGACCCTCGTCGTCCTCGGCAATGACGATCTTCTGATGTCGATGATCCGCGAGGGCGAAAGCGCCGACGCGATTGCCGACTACGTCGCCTGGACGGTCTCTTCCAGCCGTGCGCTGGGCGTCAAGTGCATCAATGCCGGCGGCTCGGCGGCCTTCAAGGAGAACGTCCGCCAGTTCGACTTCGACGACGTCGTGCCGGATTACGGCGTCTCCTCGCGCCAGATCGTCAAGACGCTGCAGACGGCGGTGCGCGATCTCGGCATCCCGCATCCGCTGCACGTCCATTGCAACAATCTCGGCGTTCCCGGCGCCTCGTCGGACTCCATCGCGGCGACGATCAAGGCGGCCGAGGGCGATCCGCTCCACCTCGCCCACATCCAGTTCTACGGCTACGGCACCGAGGGCAAGCGGCGGTTCTCCTCCCGCGGCCGGGAACTCGCCGAACTCGTCAACGCGACGAGCGAGATCACCGTCGACATCGGCCAGGTGATGTTCGGCCAGACGGTGACGATCTCCTCCGACGAGCTGCGCCAGTTCGCCGGCTCGAAGCAGGCGAGTCCGAAGAAGAGCATCATCTTCGACCACGAGGCCAATGGCGGCGGCGTGGTCCCGATGGATTACAGGCGCAAGAGCTTCTACAACGCCCTGCAATGGGCGATCGGGCTGGAGCTGTTCCTGCTGATCGAGGACCCGTCCCGGGTCTTCTTCACCACCGACCACCCGAACGGCGCGCCCTTCACCACCTATCCGGACATCTTCGCCCTGCTGATGGACCGCGGCGTCAGGGCGAAGTGGCTCGATGCGCTGCCGAAATCGGTGGTGAAGATGACGTCGCTGCCGGAGATCGAGCGCGAATACACCCTCACGGAAATCGCCACCATGACCCGCGCGGCGCCGGCAAGGCTGCTCGGCACGCCGGATCGCGGCCATCTCGGCGCCGGCGCGGTCGCCGATATCGCCGTCTACCGGCCCGGCGAGGACAAGGCCGCGATGTTCGGCAAGGCCGCCTATGTGCTGAAGGACGGCGATCTGGTGGTCAGGGACGGGACAGTGGTCAGGCACCGCTTCGGCCGCGCCCTGACGCTTCGCCCGGAACCGGACAAGGCGATGAAGACCCGCCTCGACCGTTACTTCGACGACAGATACGGGCTGTCGTCCCGCTGGTTCGAGGTGCCGGACGGCGCGCTCGGACGTGAGGATCCGTTCAAGGTGGTGCCATGTCGGGCGTAGAGGAAGCCATGGTCGTCAACGGCGTTGCGATCGACGACGGCTTCGCCGAGGCCTTCCCGATGGCCGGCACGGCGATCCAGATCACCGCGATCAACGAGAAGTGGGCGCTCGAGGCCGCGCGCTCGATGACCGGTTTCGCCACCTCGGTGATCGCCTGCGGCTGCGAGGGCGGCATCGACAGGGTGCTGTCGCCGCAGGAGACCCGCGACGGGCGGCCGGGCGTGCGCGTCCTGTTCTTCTCCTTCGACGCCGGCGGGCTGGAGAAGCAGGTCACCACGCGCCTCGGCCAGTGCATCCTGACCAGCCCCACCTCGGCCTGCTATGCCGACCTTGCGGGCGAAAAGGAGATCGATCTCGGCTCGGCGATCCGCTACTTCGCCGATGGCTGGCAGATCTCCAAGAAGTTCGAGGGCCGGCATTTCTGGCGCATGCCGGTGATGGAGGGCGAGTTCCTCTGCGAGGCCCGCACCGGCGTGACGACGGACGGCGTCGGCGGCGGCAACCTTCTCCTGATGGCGCGCAGCACGCCCCAGGCCCTGGCGGCCTCGGAGGCGGCGGTCGCCGCGATGCGCAAGGTGCCGGACGTGATCATGCCGTTTCCCGGCGGCATCGTGCGCTCGGGCTCGAAGGTCGGCGGCAAGTACAAGGGCATGATGGCCTCCACCAACGACGCCTACTGCCCGACGCTGAAGGGCGTGACGAAATCGGAGCTGACGCCGGAGATCGGGTCGGTGCTCGAGATCGTCATCGACGGGCTCACCTCCGCGGCGGTGGCCGATGCCATGCGGGTGGGGATCAAGGCGGTGACCGATCTCGGGCCGCAGGAGGGGGCGGTGCGGATCGGCGCCGGCAACTATGGCGGCAATCTCGGCCCCCATCACTTCCATCTGAAGGATCTCCTGCCATGACCGGGCTGACCTTTCGCAAGCGGGCGGAGCCGGAGGAGCGGCTCGATCTCTCGCCGCTGGTGCCGGCGCGTCTGGCCGGCCTCTCGGAGCTTCAGATCGCGGCGATCCCCGTCGGAACCAGCCGCTTCGGCCTGACCGTCGGCGACGTCTTCGAGGTCGTCGGAGACGATCCCTCCTCGATCCGCTTTGCGGGCGGCTCGACGCGCTTCGACCGCATCGGCGAGGCGATGCAGGCCGGCGGAATCGTCGTCGAAGGCGATGCCGGCGCCCGGCTCGGCCGGGCGATGTCCGGCGGGCGGATCAGCGTCGAGGGCTCCGTCGGCGGCCATGCCGGATCGGGAATGTCCGGCGGCGTCATCCGCATCGGCGGCGACGCCGGCGAGCGTCTCGGCGGTCCGCTGGCGGGCGAGATGACCGGCATGAAGGGCGGCACCATCGTCGTCTCCGGCAGCGCGGGCCCGCGGGCGGGCGACCGGATGCGGCGCGGCGTCATCTCGATCGATGGCAATGCCGGCACGGACGTCGGCAGCCGGATGATCGCCGGAACCATCATCGTGTCAGGCACCGCGGCCGGCACGCCCGGCCGGCTGATGAAGCGCGGCACGCTGCTCCTGTGCAACGGCGCCGAGACCCTGGCGCCGACCTTCCTCGACAACGGGCCGGCGGATCTCCTGATCCTCACTGTCATGGCGCGGGATTTTGCGGCAGGCGAAGTCGGGCCGGTGGCCTTCGAGGGCATGGCCATGCGCCGGCTCGGCGGCGACACGGCGGTGCTGGGGCTCGGCGAGATCTTCCTGCCGTGCTGACGTGCCAGGGCGGAACGCGGCCGAGGCGGAACGGGCCGGGGCCGAGGGCGGATTTGTCGCGGGGTCGCACCTCCTGCCGGCCCGCATCCGCCGCCCTATCCTCCTCGACGCTGCGCGAATGTCCGCAAGGCCGGTGGGCACCGTCGTCTTCTGGGAGGACACGATCCGATGATCGATCTCGTCATGACCGTCTGTCTCGTCGCCAATCCTGCGAGCTGCAAGGAAGAACGCCTGACCTATCAGGCCCGCTCGACCAGCGCGCAATGCATGATGATCTCCTCGCCCTATGTCGCACAATGGGCGGGCGAGCATCCGAAATGGAAGGTGACGAAGTGGCGCTGCGAATGGCCGGAGCAGCGCCTCGACCCGGCCTGAGGCCGCAACCGCGGGCCCGGCCCCGGCAGGACGCCGGCCTCCGGCGCATCCGGCGCCCCGGGAGCTTTCCCGGCGGCGCCGATGCGCCATAATGAGAGACGGCACCAGACGAGATTGGGAGCTCTGACATGGCAGCACAACCACCCGTCTGCGACTTCGGCTGGCCGGCGCGCGACGCCGAACTTCCCGGCGTCGACGGCAAGGCGCACCGGATCCTCGAGTGCCGCGGCGAGAACGGGCTGCTCGTCGCCTTCATCTGCAATCACTGCCCCTATGTGAAGGCTGTGATCGACCGGCTGGTCCGCGACGCCCGCGATCTCGCCGCCATCGGCATCGGCACGGTGGCGATCTCCTCCAACGACGTCGAGGCCTATCCGCAGGACTCCTTCGACAACATGAAGCGCTTTGCCGAGGCGCACGGCTTTCCGTTCCCCTATCTCTACGACGAGGAACAGCACGTGGCGCGGGACTACGGCGCGGTCTGCACGCCGGACTTCTTCGGCTTCAACCGGGATCTGACGCTGCAATATCGCGGCCGCATCGACGCCTCCCGCAAGGAGCAGGCCCCGGAAGGCACGACGCGCGATCTCTTCGAGGCGATGCGGCAGGTCGCCGAGACGGGTGAGGGGCCGCGCGAGCAGATCCCCTCCATCGGCTGTTCGATCAAATGGAAGGATGCCGCCTGATGACCGCGCAGGACTGGCCGAAGGCGGTGCTCTTCGATCTCGACGGGACGCTGATCGATTCCGCGCCCGATCTCCACGCGGCGCTGAACGAGACGCTGGAGAGCTACGGCGAGCCGCCCTTCACCCTCGAGGCGGTGACGCGGATGATCGGCGCCGGGGTGCCGAAGCTGATCGAGCGCGCCTATGCCGCCCTCGACAAGGACCTGGATCCGGCGACGCGCGACAGGATCGTCGACCGCTTCCTCAAGATCTACGAGCCGCGCAGCACCGAGCTCACCACCCTCTATGCCGGCGCGAGCGAGGTGACGCGGGGTCTGAAGGCCGAGGGTCGCAGGATCGGTGTCGTGACCAACAAGCCGGGGCATGCGACCGGCGAGATCCTCAGGCATTTCGGCCTCTTCGATCTGATGGACGTCGTCGTCGGCGGGGATGCCGGCCCGGCCAAGAAGCCCGAGCCGGGCCTCCTCCTCAAGGCCTGCGACGATCTCGGCCTGTCGCCCGCCGACGTCCTGTTCGTCGGCGACAGCGAGAACGACGTCCGGGCGGCCAAGGCCGCGGGCATCGCCGTCGTGGTCGTCATCGGCGGGTATACGACCCTGTCGCCGGAGGAACTTTCCGCCGACGCGAATGCCGGGAGCCTCGCCGACGTGCCGGGACTGTTCGCCGTCCTGCGGTAGAGCACGGTTCGCATGCCGCAGCCAGTTCCGCGGCAGCTCCGTTCGGGGGCGGAGCGAGGGCGCCGGCGAACGAAGCAGGCGACGTCATGCCCGGCCGCAACGGCGTCAGACGGTGCGGGAATGGCGGCATCGCGAAAGCTGTTCGCACGTCGGACGCGGCCACTCGCGGCTTGTCTGCAAGACTGACTTTGCCTTTTTATTTCAGTGGTCTAACTCTTTCTCAGATGCGGCTTCAAAATTTTGCCGAGATCCGGCGAGAGGATGGCCAGACGTGATAGACTACAGGACGGCAGAGGACGCGATCTTGCTGGCGACCATCGGTCTCTGGCTGATCATCGTAGCGTGCGCTTACACCGTGGGCAGTTGACGCGGTCCGACATCCACCCGGCGCGGCGATCTGCGTTCGGGGAGAAAATGCATAGTTTGCCAAACAGATAACGGCCATGCATCGCTTTTGCAGTGCAACCAATGGCCGTCAGGGTTGTTCCTCTTCTTGTGTTCGATGCGCGGGATCCTGCCGATGGGCAGGCGGGAGGATATCTTCATGCCGAGGAGCGATGATGCGGCCGAAATTCGGGCTCTTGCTTACCAGATATGGGAGCAGGAAGGATGCCCGAGCGGTCGCGAGCATGAGCATTGGGCTCAGGCCAATCGGATCTATGCGGAACTGCATCCGGCGGACAGCCGGTCGCGGGTCCGGCACCCGCGGGAGCGGGAGGTGTTCATCGCGGCGGACACCGAGATCGATCGGCTGAGACAGGCGCTGTGGACGCCCGAGCCGTTTTCGCGGGAGCTGTTCGCCGACGAGGTCGCGGACGAGCGCTCGTCCTGGCGCCGGCGGCGGGCGGCCAGCGATCAGACAGGCGGCGATCTCTACGGCGCCCACGAGGCGAACCTCGTCGGCCGCCGGGTCGCCGCCCGCCGCGCCTGATAGCCCTCCGTTCGAGGGATCGATCGTCGGGCGGGGATGCGACCCGCCCTTCGGACGGATTTGAATCGGTCAGACGGCCGGTTCAGATTCGCGACGAAACGTGGGCGAACTGGCTTCCGACTTCGTAGAACCCTTCCTTCAGCACCCGCCAGCGCGGGCTTTCGATCTCCATGACCGGCAGCGGCAGATCGGCATCGGCGACCACGCCGAGCACCGACTGCGCGAGGAGGCGGCCGAACACCGTGCCGGGGCCGATTCCCCGACCGTTGTAGCCGCTGCACGAGGCGATGCCGCTCTCGGAGCGATGAAACCGCGGCAGGCTGTCCGTCGTCATGCCGATGCGGCCGTACCATTCGGCATCGAAGGCGACGTCGCCCAGTTGCGGAAACAGCCGGCGAAGGCTGCGGCGCGCCCAGCGCCGGTGGATCGCCGCTCCCGTTCCCCGCAGGGCACCCACACTGCCGATGATCAGCCGACCGGACCGGTCGAGCCGGAAGGAGGACAGCACCTCATTGGTGTCCCAGCAACCCTGGCGCCCCGGCAGGATCGAGCCGAGCACGTTCGACGAGAGCGGCCGCGTCGCGATGTTGAAATAGGGCAGGGCGACGACTTCCTCGCGAAGCTCTGCAAAGGGCGCCGAGCTGTAGGCATTGGTCGCGGCGATCACCTGCCTGGCCGTCACCTGGCCGTGTGGTGTCGTCAGGCGATGCACCGCTCCGTCGAAGGCCAGTGCCGTGACCGGCGTGTCGGTGTGGATCGCAGCGCCGGCGGCGAGCGCCGCGCAAGCGAGCCCCCTCGCATAGGCGAGCGGCTGGATCGTCCCGGCGCGGTGGTCGAGGAGGGCGCCGGCATAGGCGCTGGTGCCGGTGAGGCGCGCAGCCTCCGCGGCGTCGACCAGTTCGACCGGCGCACCCCGCGCCTGCCACTGCCGGGCACGTTCGGCAAGTTCCGCAAATCCCTTGTCGCCGACGGCGCAATGCAGCGTGCCGGCCCGCTCGGCCTCGCAGGCAATGGCATGCCGCTGGACGAGGTCGAAGACGGCGGCGGGCGCCTCGCCGAGCAGCGCGAGGAGCCGCTCGCCGCGCTCTGCGCCGAGCGTCGCCACGATGTCGTCCGGCATGACCCAGAGGCCGGCATTGACCAGGCCGACATTGCGCCCCGAGCCGCCGAAGCCGATGCCGGCCGCCTCCAGCACGGCGACGGAGGCCCCCCGCTCCGCCAGGTGCAGCGCGGCGGACAGGCCGGTATAGCCGGCGCCGACCACCGCGACGTCGACGCGCAGCTCGCCGTCGAGCGGCCGCGTCTCCGGCGCCGCCGGTGCGGTGGTCTCCCACAACCCGTGGGATCGCGGATCCTGCAGCATCGTCTTCCCGCCCCGTCGCGAATCATCGCAGCGGCACCCATTTGGCGGCGTCCCGGCCCGCGCGTCCACCGGTTTCGCGACCGCGGCCAGGGTATTGTCGCGGCCGTGCGAGGCGTCGTGACGCCTAGCTGACGGAAAGATGCCGTCGCGCGGCGTAGAGCGCGATCGCCGCCGCGTTGGAGACGTTCAGCGAGTGGATCGCCCCCGGCATGTCCAGCCGGGCGAGCCGCGCCACGGTCGCCCGCGTCTTCTGGCGCAGGCCCTTGCCCTCGGCGCCGAGCACGATGGCGAGTTTTCTGCCCGCAAGGCTCGCCTCGAAGGGCTCGGGCCCCTCCGAATCGAGGCCGACGGTCAGGAAGCCCTGGCCGGCCAGTTCTTCGAGCGCGTCGGCGAGATTCTTCACCTCGATCTGGGTGACGTGCTCCAGCGCGCCCGAGGCGGCCTTGGCCAGCACGCCGCCCTCCTGTGGCGAATGCCGGCTGGTCGTCACCACCGCATCGACGGCAAACGCCGTCGCCGATCGCAGGATGGCGCCGACATTGTGCGGGTCGGTCACCTGGTCGAGGACGAGGACGAGGCTGGCACCGGTGAGATCGCCGAGCCGCTTCGCCGCCAGCGGTTCGGTCTCCAGCGCGACGCCCTGATGCACCGCCTCGGAACCGAGCTCGGTGTCGATCGCCTTCGGCTCGACGAGGTGCAGCGGGCAGGGAAGGGCGGTCTCGTCCACCTCCAGCCGGGCCAGCGCGTTGCGCGTCGCCAGCAGCCGGTGCAGCTTTCGGCGCGGGTTCTTCAGGGCCTCCGCCACGGTGTGGAGGCCGTAGAGCCAGATCCGGCCGGGCGCCGCCGGACGCCCCGGCACCGGCTCGCTTTTCTGGCGGCGCGGGGCTGTGCCCGACTCGCCGCGCTTGGCGTCGCGATAGTTGCGGCGAAGCCGCGCGTAGTGGGCGTCCTTGGGGGAGCCGGATGTGTCGTCGCTCATGACCTCGGCTTATCGAAGCGGGGACGCCAGGGAAAGGGGCGGGAGGGAAAGGGGGCGCGGAATATTCGGACGGGCAATCGCCGCGGCGGCGTTGACAGACGCCTGCAGTTTTTTCATAAGGCCGCACGGACATGCCGGGCGGCGATTTGCCCACCGGTTCATGCGGATGACGATGGGTGAAAGCGCCATCGTCGGTTCGGAGGGGTGTCCGAGTGGTTAAAGGAGACGGACTGTAAATCCGTTCGCTTAGCGTACGCTGGTTCGAATCCAGCCCCCTCCACCAGCGCTTTCCACGGCAGGCATTTTCGGCTAGCTTCGTGTGTGCGCGGGTATAGCTCAATGGTAGAGCAGCAGCCTTCCAAGCTGAATACGCGGGTTCGATTCCCGCTACCCGCTCCATCTTCCCGTCGCCACGACCTCGCGCCCTACGACCTCGAGCGCCACGACCTCGAGCGCCACGACCGTTGGAGACGTCTGCCGAACGTCCGGCTGGATGCGTCGAGCGTCAATCGGTCCTGACCGGCACGCTCGTCTGACCGTCCACCGCCGGCCGCTCGTCTTCCGCGTCGCTGGCGAGCTCATGGTCGGTCGTCAGATCGCGGTCCTCCGGGCGGCCCTGCTTTTCCAGCTCCTCGCGGGTCTCCTCGATCTTGCCGTGGTCGGTCGTCTGCTTCGGGATCGCAGCGCCCTTGCGGTCGCTGTTGCTGCCATCGTTTCCTTCGAAGTCGCTCATCGTGATGGCTCCTTGTCCTGGCTGCGGTTGCGTTCCAGCTTGAAGTCGCGGCGCTACGTCATGGTTCCCGCAGGATTTTCGCCGTGCCGCGCAGCACTTGGTCGTCGCCGCCGCCTCGGCACCGGAACCGCGATCCGGCCCCGGCTTTGGTTCGCCGCGGCCTCGAGTTCCCCATGCGGGCCCCGCACTTGCGTCCTTTCGCGCAAGCGAATATGTGGCGCGCACCCGAAATAACTTCCGGACTGGGAGCAGGCGATGGCCAAGAGCAAATTCGAGCGTAACAAGCCGCATGTGAACATCGGCACG